>CAVXAD010000010.1:0-77988 GCA_963759625.1 uncultured Thermoleophilaceae bacterium
ACATTCCCGGCACCGCTCCGGCGATCGCGGCCTCCGCCGGGGCCCGCCCAGCCACGGCCACGGCCGCCGCAGCTGCCGGTGCAGGCACGGCCGCGGCCACCGCCGAGCGGCCGGGTGGCTCGGGCGCGGCCACACCCGCGGGTCAGGGCAAGCAGGCGCCCGCGGACGGCGAGGCACCGTCCCCCGGAGCCGACATGCCGTCGCCCGCAGGCGACACGCCCAAGCCGGAGGCCGCGACGAGCACAGCCGAGGAGGAGAAGCCGGCGGAGGGCGCCCAGCAGGATTCGACCGAGTCCCAGGCTCCCGCGGCCGTTGCCACTGCCCAGCCGCCGGCGCCGGCTGCCACACCGGCGGCGCAGGGGCCCGTGCCGAGCCCGTCCGGAGCGGCCACCCCGGCCGGACAGGCTCGTCCCACGCCGCCTGCCCCGCCGCGTATCTCGCGGCCGGCGCTCCCGCCGCGGCCGGGGCCTCAGCCCACCGCCATCATCCCGCCGGGCTCATCAGGCGCCTCTGGCGCCGCCGCACGGCGGCTACCGCGCTCGCGCGTGGTGGCGCTGGTCGGTGGCGGGCGTGCTCGTCCTGGGCGGTGGCGCCGCGTTCGCCGTCTCGCAGCTCACCGGCGACGACGGCAACCAGGCGAGCGCACCCGCCGGCTCGCCCGGGTCGGCCGACGGCGACGGCGGCGCGACCAAGGGTGCCGACGGCAAGGCGATGAACCCGTCGGATGTGACCGTCGCCGTGCTCAACGGCACACTCGTGCCCGGCCTGGCGGCGGCGATCGGCGACGAGGTGGAGAAGCTGGGCTTCGACCTCGGCACGCTCGGCAACGCCGACAACCAGGAGCAGCAACGCGCGGAGTCGGTCGTCCTCTACGCGAGCGGCCACAAGCCCGAGGCCGTTGTCGTGAGCCGGCGGCTGAAGATCCCGCAGCGCGAGGCGATCGATCCCGACACGCAGGCGCTGGCGGGCGACGCGAGCGTGGTCGTGGTAGCCGGCGGCGACCAGACGCCCTAGTGACCAGCGTCGACTCGGCTCCCTGAGCGGGCGTCTACTGCGGCACCAGCGCTCGCGCGCGGCGGGCGAGGTGGGGCACCCCGAGGCGCTCCGACTCCACGGCAGCGGCCTCCAGCAGCTCGCGACCGCGCTCTGGCTCCGCTGACACGAGCCGCTGGCCGGCCATGAGGCGGCAGCGGACCGCCTCGAGCGGCCGCGCCAGCTCACGCCAGGTGGTCTCGGCCTCCTCCAGCAGCAGCACACCCTCGGCCGGGTCCTCGGCGGAGAGCCCGCGCGCCTCCAGGGCCGCGGCGCGCCCGATCGGATAGTGCATGCGCTCGGCCAGCTCGGCGGCCTCGCTCGCCGCCTCGCGGGCGGCGGCCGGCCGCTGCGAGAGCGACAGGACCACGGCGCGCGCCGCGGTGGCCTGAATCGACTGGGCCAGCAGGCCGGCCCGCTCGCAGACGTCGATGGCGCGGTCGAGCGTGTCGGCGGCGCTCGCATAATCGCCCGAGTCGCGGAGGGCGAGGGCGAGCCCGAAGAGCGCCTGGAAGGCGATCTCGGACCAGCCCACCTGCTCGGCAAGCTCGTGGGCCTGGTGGAAGAGCACGGTGGCCTCCTCCAGCTTTCCCTCGCGCCAGCGCAGGAGGCCGCGCAGCGAGTAGGGGAGGCAGAGCTTTCCCACGAGCCCCTCGCGCTCGGCGAGCTCGGCGCTCGCCTCCGTCGACCGCTCCACTTGGTCCCATTCGGCGGCGTAGGCCGATAGCTGGGCCAGCCAGGCATGCAGCTCCACCTGCGCGGGCAGCATCCCGACCCGCTCGGCGAGCGCCAGCGCCTCGTGGTAGGCCTGGCGCGCGCCGGCCACGTCGGCCTCCGAGATCTCGAGATGGCGTCCGAGGGCGGAGAGCGCCAGGATGCTCTCGGTGTCGTCCGAGCCGCGCGCGAGCTCCACGGCGCGCTCGAGGTTCTGCCGCGCCTTCTCGGTGTCCCCGATGCGGCCGAACACCCGGCCGAAGATCCCGTGCGCGCGACTGGCCGCGCGCGTCTCGCCGAGGCGCTCCGCCAGACGCAGCGCCTTCTCCGACGCGTAGATGGCGAGCATGTTGTCGCCCGTGTGGAGGTAGAGCCAGGCCGCCTCCTCGTAGAGCCGGACCAGCTCGATGCGCGGCGGGCCGTCCTTCAGCAGGTTGATCCCGCGCTGGTAGTGCTCGATCGCGGCGCGGCGCTCCCCCTTGTGCGACAGCGCGGCACCGGTCTTGCGGTGGAGGTCCGCCACGCGCTCGAGGTCCTCCTGGCCGCGGTGCCAGTCGAGGCACTCCTGCCAGACGCAGATCGCCTCGTCCACGCGGCCCAGCCGGAGCGAGACGTCGCCGAGCTTCTCGGCCACGCGCACGAGCGCCGCACGGTCCTCCTCGTCGCCCAGCTCGCGCGCGTGCCGGAAGTGGGCAGCAGCCTCGCGATTGGAGTAGAGGAGTGCGGCGGCGTCCCCCGCCTCCTCCAGGAAGCGCACGGCACGCTCCCGCATCGGCGCCAGCTCGGCCGTCGCGAGCGAGCTCTCGCGGCCCAGCGAGGCGGCCCGCCCGTAGTGCTCGGCGAGCAGGGCCACCACCTCGTCGGTGCGGTCGCCGGCGCGCTCCTCGATGAAGGCGCCCACCTCGAAGTGCTTCCGCGAGCGGACGGTCTTGGGCAGCATCCCGTAGGCCACGTCGCGGATGAGCACGTGCTTGAAGGCGAGCTCCCGCTCGCCGGCCAGCCGGCCCTCGGCGCCGGGGGCGAGGATGTCCTTCTCCTGGAGCACGGTGAGCGCCCGGCCCAGCTCCTTGCCCTCCGCCTTGGCCAGCGGCACCAGCGAGGCCTCCCAGAAGGTCCGTCCCACCACGGCCGCCTGCTGCACCAGCCGCCGCTCGAACGGCTCCAGGGCGTCGAGGCGGGCCGCCAGCACGGCCTGCACGGTGTCGGGCAGCTCGGCGGCTCCGAGGTTGCCGTCCTCCGCGATCCGGCGGGCCATCTCCTCGGCGAACAGCGGGTTGCCGCCGGAGCGCTCCACCACCTTCGGCAGCACCTCGGTGCCGGCCGGGAGCAGCGCGGCCACGAGCTCGCGCGTGTCCTCCGCCGTGAGCGGATCGAGCAGGAGCTGGGTGGCCGAGCGCCGCCCGGCGCCCCAGCCGGGGCGACGGTCGAGCAGCTCGTCGCGCGCGAGGCACACGAGCATGAGCGGAGCGCGGACCCACTGCGCGAGGTGCTCGATCGCGTCGAGCATGCCGTCGTCGGCCCAGTGGATGTCCTCGAAGGCGATGACCAGCGGCCGCCTTCTCGCGATCCTCTCCATCCCCATCCTGAGCGCGGAGAAGAACGACTCCCGAAGGCGCTCCGGGTCGCGCTCGGTCGGCACCAGCTCGGGCGGCACCTCGATGCCGAGCAGCCGGCCGATGAGCGCGGCCTCGCGCTCGCCCGGCTCGCTGGGCTGGTGGTCGTCGCCGAAGAGCTCGGCCACGTAGCGCGAGAGCTTCCCCCATGCCGCGTCGGACGAATCCGAGTCCACTATCCCGCACTCGGCCCGCAGCACCTCGCCGAGCGCCCAGAACACGATGCCGGTGCCGTACGGGAGGCAGCGGCCCGTGCGCAACGTGGGGGCCGTCGAGTGCTCGGAGAGCACGTGCCCGAACTCGCGGAGGAGGCGCGACTTGCCCACGCCCGCCTCGCCCACCAGGCTCACGAGGTGAGGCGCCCCCTCGCGCACCACCCGCTCGTAGAGGGTCTCGAGCGTCACGAGCTCGTTGTCGCGCCCCACGAGCGGCGACTCGTGGGCCGGCGCGAGCCGGCGCATGCTGTGGGTCGACGATCAGGCTCACCGCCTCCCAGGCGGGCACCGGCTCGGCCTTGCCCTTCAGCTCGAGCGGCTCGAGCTCCTCGTAGCGCACGGCGCCCTGCGTGGCGCGCATGGTCCGCTCGCCCACGGTCACGCTGCCGGGGCGGGCGGCGCTCTGGAGCCGGGACGCCACGTTCACGGTGTCGCCGGTGACCGTGTAGTTCTCACCCACGGCGCCGGCCAGCACCTCGCCGGTGTTGATGCCCACCCGCAGGCGGAAGTCCACACCGGGGGGGAGGCCGGCGTTCACCTCGGTCATCGCCCCCTGCATGCCGAGCCCGGCCCGGACCGCGCGCTCCGAGTCGTCCTCATGCGCGACCGGCGCGCCGAACAGGGCCATCACGTTGTCACCGATGTACTTGTCCACCGTGCCGCCGTAGCGCTCCACCTCGGCGCCGAGCCGCATGAGCGCGCCGTCCACGAGCGTCTTCACGGCCTCGGGGTCCATTCGCTCGGCCACGGCCGTATAGCCGGACAGGTCCGCGAAGAGCACGGTCACCTGCCGGCGCTCCTCCGGCAGGCGCTCGGCCTGGAGGACGGGCGCCGGCGTTCCTTCCAGCGGCGTGCCGCAGCTCATGCAGAACCGCGCGCCTCCGGGGGCGGGCACTCCGCACGCCGGGCAGACGCGCTCCAGCGGCGTGCCACAGCTCATGCAGAAGCGTGCGTCGGTGGGATTTTCGGTGCCGCAAGCGGCGCAGGCCTGCGCGCTCATGCAACTGAGGGTACTCGTGCGCGGCGCAGGTCAGGGGACGGTGCCGGCGGCGCGATAGGCGCGCGCCAGCTCGCCGAGCAGCGAGTCGTCCACGAGCGTCAGCCGCCGGCCGTCCACGTCGAGCACCGCGCCCGGCCAGGGCGGATACCAGAAGGCCCTCACCTTGCGCTCCACGTCGTCGCCGGGCCGCACCACGCGCAACCGCTCGAGCTCCGAGCGCGACACGTAGCGCCCCTTCCCCTGCGGCTCGCGCGGCAGCTCCTCACCCCGCAGGACGCGCTCGATCACGCGCTGGAAGAGCCCGAGCAGCCGCTCCTGGCTGCGCACGTCCAGCGACAGCGCCGTCTCGGCCGCGGGGTCGATCGGGAAGCGCTCCACCTCCACGAGGTCGCCCGTGTCGATGCGCTCGTCCACGAAGTGGCACGACACTCCCCACTCCTCACGCCCCTCGAGGAGGGCCACGTTGTAGCCGCCCACGCCGCGGAAGTCCGGGAGCGGCGCCGGGTGGAGGTTCACGGCGCCGATCCGTCCCAGCGAGATGAGCGGCTCGCGGATGCGATTCCAGAAGAGGAAGGACACCACCAGGTCCACCCCGCCGAGCGTCCCGCGCTCGGCCGCCGCATAGAGCTCGCCCTCGCCCATGAGCGGCAGCCCGTGAGCCTCGGCCACGAGGTCCACCCGCTGCTCGTCGGTGGTCCACTCGTCCGGCTCCGAGGCCACCACGGCGGCCACCTCGCAGCCGCGCTCCAGGAGCCAGGCGAGCGCCCGTGCCGCGGAGCGCTTGCTCTTGGCCATGAACACCACCCTCACGCCACGAGCTCCTCGTAGAGGCCGAGCGTGCGCTCGGCCACGTGGCTCCAGGAGTAGGGGCCCGCGGCGGCCGCCCGGGCGCGCTCGGCCAGCTCCGCCCGCGCCGCCGGGTCGGCGAGCAGCTCGCGGATGGCCGCCCCGAGGGCCTCGGGGTCCTCGGGCGGGACGAGCCGCCCGGCGCCGTGCTCCTCCACCACTTCCCGGAAGCCTCCCACGTCGGAGAGCACCATCGCCTTCCCGAAGGCGAGCCCTGCGAAGAGCACTCCCGGACACGTCCACACGCCTGTGCGGCAGCACGAGCAGGTCGGCGCGGCGGAAGAACGCGGGCAGCTGGCTGTCGCTCACGTAGCGCGGCACGAAGCGCACCCGCCCGGGCGGCGCGAGACGCCGCAGGCGCTCCATCGACTCGCCGAGCGGCCGCCCGACCACCCACAGCTCCGCGTCCACGTCGCGGAACGCCTCGAGCAGCACGTCCACGCCCTTGTACGGCCGCACGACGCCGAAGCACAGCACGACCGGGCCCTCCACGCGGCGCAGGTCCTCGGGCAACGGCTCCTCGCGCGGCTGCCGGGTCAGGTGCTCGAAGGCGCCGTGGGGGATCACCCGCACGCGCTCCGCCGGCAGTCCCTGGCGGGCGGCGAGCAGCTCGGCGCCGGCCCGGGTGTGCACCACCAGCGCGTCCATCCGATCGAGGAGGCGCGGCGCGAGCCGCTCCGCGCGGAGCACGTTGTGGAGCGTCAGCACGCGCGGCCTGGCGGGCGGCATCAGCCAGGCGTCGAGCGGGGCGAGCGGAAGCCACTGCCAGTGGCGCACGTCGGCGCGTGCGGCCTGCCGGCGGAGGCGCAGCATGTCGGGCACGTGCTCCGCGAGCTTCAGCGCCCGCCGGCGCCGTGGTGCGTCCGCTGCGATCCGCGTGGCGAGCCGGTAGAAGTGCCGATCCACGGAGTAGCCGTCGGGCTCGGCCGCCGGACCGTGCACGAAGCGCGACGTCACGAGCTCCACCGCGGCGCCGCGGGCCGCCAGCGCCGCGGCGAGCGCGTGGTCGTAGGGCGCCACGTCGCCGGAGGGGTCGATGAGCTGCACGCGCATGGCGGACATTGTGTCCGTGACCCCAGCGACTAGGTTTCCGCCCGCATGTCCCGGCCCCTCGTCCGAGTGGTGTTCGCGCTGCTCGTGCTTGCGACGATCGCCGCCTTCCTTGCCACGCAGCAGCTGAAGAGCGAGTTCCCGCTGGTCATACGCTTTGCCGCCAAGCCGCCGGAGTTCTCCCCCAACGGCGACGGGTACGCCGACAGCACGCAGCTCGGCTTCGACCTCTCCGAGCCGGCGCGGGTGACCTTCTCGGTGATGAACGAGGAGGGCAACGAGGTGCGCCGGCTGGTGGACGACAGGGAGCTGAGTGGGGACGCCAAGCACCGGTTCCGGTGGGACGGCCGCGACGACGACGGGGCGCCGGTGCCGGACGGCCTTTACCGGATGCGGGTGGTGCGGCGCGACGAGGGCCGGGTGATCGACTCCCTCAAGGAGATCAAGGTCGACCGGCGCCCGCCGCGGGCGGAGCTCCTGTCCGCCCACCCGAGCGTGATCGCGCCCGGCGAGCCGGGGCAGGCGCCCGAGGTGCGCCTCCGCTATCGCGGCCCACGCAACCAGGCACCCGTGTTCCGCGTGTTCCGGACCGACCAGGGCGCCCCACGCCTGGTGCTCCGCTTCCGCGGCGGGCCCGGGCGCTCGGCGGTCTGGGACGGCCGCTTGCGCGAGGGACGGCTCGCGCCGGAGGGGGACTACGCCTTCACGGTCCAGGTGCGCGACCGCGCCGGCAACGCGACCGAGGCGCCCGCGCCGGTGCCGAGCGCGGGCCTCGCCAGGCCCGCAACCGGAGTGTCGGTTCGCCCGTTCACGCTTTCGGGGCCGCTCTCCGTCGTGCCGGCCGGGGCCGTGGCGCGCCTGCGGGTGGGTCCCTTCGACCGCTCATTCGACTTCGTCCTCTCGCGACTCGGCAAGCCGCGGCCGGTGGTCAGCGGGAGGAGGATCGGTGGCTCGTTCCGGGTTCGCGTCCCGCGTCGCACCCGCACCGGCCTCTACGTGGTCCGCGTCCGAGCCGGAGGCCGACACGCCGTCTGGCCGCTGGCCGTGGCGGGCCTGCCGCAGAAGAACGGCTCGGCCGGGCGGCCGCGGCCGCTGGTGGTGCTTCCGGCGCTCTCGTGGCTGGGGCGCGCGCGGGTGGACGACGATCACGACGGGTTCGCTGACTCGCTGCCGAAGGCTCCTCGGATCCCGCTCGCACGCGAGTTCCCCGGCGGCGCGCTCCCGCCCGGGCTTCGCTCGGACGCTTCGCCGCTGTTGCGGTTCCTCGACCGCGAAGGGCTGACCTACGACCTCACCACGGACCTCTCGCTCGCCCGCGGCGACGGCCCGGCGCTCGGCAACGCCACGGGGGTGGCGTTCGCGGGCGCCGCGCTGTGGCTGCCGCCCGACCTGCTGCAGCGGCTGCGCCGCTACGTGGACGGCGGCGGCCGGCTCGCGTCCTTCGGGGCGGACGCGTTCCGGCGCGGCGTCCATCTCGGCCGCGACGCGATCGGCCCCGCCGCACGCGCCGGCGCCGGCCAACGTCTTCGGCGAGCGCACCGCGCTGCTGCACACCGGCGAGGCCCCGCTCAGCGTCTTCCAGGACGACCTGGGCCTGTTCGACGGGCTCACCGGCCTGATCGGCGACTTCACGCTGTTCGAGCGCTCGGCGCGTCTGTCCAGCGGGACGGACCTGGTGGTGGCGGCCGGACGCGAGCCGGGCCAGCCGGCCTTCGTGGCGTATCGGCTGGGCCACGGCCTCGTGCTGCGCAGCGGCACCCCGCAATGGACCCGCGAGCTCGACGAGGGGCGACTCAGCGTGGAGGTGCCCACGGTGACGAAGCGAATCTGGCGGCTCCTCTCGGGCCGCTAAGGCTCCCGCAGCGGCGTTCCGTCGGCCATCGAGCGGAACCATTCGAGCGGGACGGCCGGGGCGCGCCCGTCGAGGTTGGGGGCGCCTCGGTCGGCCGTCAGGTCGTCGGCATAGACCGTGCGCAGCTCCACGCTGTAGCGGGTCGCGTCCGAGGTGTTGGGCACGCTCGCGTGCAGGTGCGCGCCAGAGAAGCACAGGAAGTCGCCGGGCTCGACCACCATGCGAAGCTCCGACTCGGTGTCCACCGGCTCGGTGGGCTCGGGCACGATCGGCAGCTCCTCGACCCGCTCTCCTCTGCGCCGGCGCTCGCGGACGGCGTCGAGGTCCCAGTCCGCGCTGTTGTTCGCGATCGGTCGCTCCCAGTAGCGCGGATAGAACGCGATCGTGCGGAGCGCCGAGAGCGGCCGGAGGGTCGTCCACCAGTTCGTCTGCTGGAGCACGTTCGACCCCCACGTGTCCCGATGGACTCCGATCCTGCCGATCTGCGGGCCGGCGTGGCTCTCGATCGGCGGGACCACGCGCAGGCGGATCGAGTCCCAGTAGGTCCGCTCGCCGGTTACGCCGACGTGCTCGAGCGCTGCGCGGAACAGCTCGTTCACCCGTTCGTCGCGCTTGAAGCGGGCCTGCAGCTCGTCGATGGAGACCGCCTCGCCGATCAACCCCTCCGCAAGGCTCGCGACCTCCCTGAGCGGCGCCACGTCCTTGAAGACGAGCAGACCGCCGCCGTAGATCAGGTCGCCGCGCCGCTCTTCGTCGAGCGGACCCGAGATCGTGTGAATCGAAACGCCCATGCCGATGGAGTCGTAGCAAATGGCCTATTCGCCGCACCGGGACGACCAGGCTTAGCCGCCGGACGGCTTTGCCATCCTTCGCCCGATGCTGAGACGCCGCCGCCTCCTGGCGGGCGTCATGTTCGTCCTCATCGCGCTCGGGGTGGGGGCGGCCGTGTACGTCCACAACAAGAACCAGCCGACCGAGAAGCGCGGATCCGCCGCGGAGGAGTTCGTGACGGACGCCGCGCCGGAGCCCAAGCCGCCGCCCAAGCGCCAGAACCCGCGGCCCTGGCCCACCTACGGCTACGACGCGGCGCGTACCCACATCTCGCCGTACGACCACCGGCCGCCCTACCGGCGGCTGTGGGCGGCCGACGCGCACGACACGCTCGAGTTCCCGCCCACGATCGGCTACGGGCGCCTCTACATGGCGCAGCAGAAGGGGCTCTTCTTCGCCCTGGACGCGAAGACCGGCAAGGTCGACTGGCGCAAGAGCCTGCACCGCTGCGCGGCGTCATCACCCACGATCGGCGACGGCGTCGTCTACCAGTCCTACATGCACCCCGTCGTGTGCCAGCAGAACCAGCCGGGGGCGAACGGGTTCGTCGTCGCGTGGGACGCCGACACCGGCAGGGAGCGGTGGCGCTTCAAGACGGCGCCGGTCGAGTCCTCGCCGCTGCTGCGCAACGGTCGCCTGTACGTGGGCTCCTGGGACCACAAGGTCTACGCGCTGAACGCCAGGACCGGCCGCAGGATCTGGTCCTTCGAGGCGGACGACCAAGTGAACACCTCGGCCGCCTACTGGCGCCGGACGATCTACATCGCGTCAGACGGCGGCACGCTGTACGCGCTCGACGCCCGCACCGGCCGGCTCCGCTGGAGCGCCCAGTCGCATGCGGGGCTTTCGGGACGGGAGTTCTTCTACGCCTCGCCCACGGTGGCCTACGGGCGCGTGTACATCGGGAACACCGACGGCACGATGTACGTGTTCGGCGCCCGCAGCGGGAAGCTCCTGTGGGCGCGCCCGCTCGGCTCGTACATCTACGGCGCGGCGGCAGTCTGGCGGCGCCGCGTGTTCGTGGGCACCTACGACGGCAAGTTCTACGCGCTCGACGCGGCCACGGGCGACACCATCTGGCAGATCGAGGCGCCCGGGGCGGTGCACGCGGCCCCGACCGTGGTTGCCGGCCTCGTGTACTTCGCCACCTGCTCGAGCTGCGGCTCGGAGGCCCAGCGAGCCGTCAAGCAGGGGCCGGACGGCACCTATGCGGTGCGCTCCTCGAACGGTCGCCGGGTGTGGAGCTTCCGAGACGGGAAGTACGCCAACCCGGTGGTGGCGGACGCCGACCGGTTGTATGTCACGGGCCGCGCGCGGCAGTACGCGTTCCGGGTGAAGCGACCGCGATCAGAACGGCGATAGCCGCACCCGTCAGCGGCCACAGCAGGTAGTAGTTGTTGAACGTGCGGCCGATGAACATGAGCCAGAGGATCGAGATCGCGAACCCCGCGGCACCGACCCAGAGCTCGTTCGCCCGCCGCTGGGCGAGGAGCAGCCAGACCGTGAGCGGCACCCAGGTCAGCAGCGCCAGCAGCGTGAACGGATAGCTGCCCTCGCGGTCGTCGAGCACGCCGAGGCGGATCAGGATCGCCGACACGCCGTAGCCCACGATCCTGTAGGTGCCCGCCCCGTAGCGCACCGTGTCGTCGTAGAAGGCGACCGGGTCGGCGATCAGGAAGGGCAGCATGCCGGCGAGGGTCAGCCCGCCGAACACGAGCGCCGCCCGCTTCAGCTGGCCGCGATCGGCGCCCGCGGCCACGATCATGAGCGCGAGGAACGGAAGCGCGACGAGCGCGAACTGCTTGAGCAGCACGGCGCCGGCGAGACTCGCCGCCGCCCAGCCGAAGCGCGACCTCGTGACCAGCGCGAAGGCGAGCACGAGCAGCGCCAGGCTGACCGGGTCGTTCTGGCCGAACCACGCGCAGCGCACCGCCACGGGGTTGCACACCAGCACCGCTCCGAGCGCGAGACGCGGCCCGAGCGGGGCGTGGAAGGCGAGCGCGGCGGCCAGGCCGGCGAGCACGGCCACGAGCACGAGCAACCGGTAGTCATCGAAGGGCTGGGGGAGAAGTCGCCACACGGCCGCGCTGAGCGGCGCCCCGGGGAAGTAGGCGAAATGCCGAAGCGCCACCTCGTGCTCGCGCACACGCAGGGAGAGCGTGCCGTCGCGGGTGTAGAAGCGCTCGAGCCCGGAGCCCCGGTAGTCGTGCCCGTACGGGTTCTTCCCGTGTAGCACCAGGTCTCCGCTCTGCTCGATCTGGTAGGTCGAGTCGTTCGTGAAGAACCACGGCGCCGTGGAGTCGCGCAGGCCGAGCTGGAGCAGCGTGGAGGGCGCGGCGAGCAGGAGGCCCACGGCGAGCACGAGCGCGATCCCCGCGCCTCGGTGCCAGGTCCGCTCGCGGAACAGCGTGAGGGCGGCGGCGCCGCACAGGAGCGCCGCGAGAAAGGCCGCCGCCCGAGCGATGCCCACGTCCCAGTGCTCGCCGGCCGCCCGAACCAGCGGAGCCAGCGGCCCCGACGGAGTCACCACGCCGGGGCGGAAGTGCCACGGGTCCGAGCCGAGCTCGGGAAGCGTCAGGGTCACCAGGCCGAGCAGGATCGTCAGCAGGATCAGGGCCTCGATCCGCCCGATCCGCTCGCCCTCGGGCGGGCTCACCGCGCGGCCGCCGCAACGCCGCCGGCCGCGCTCCCGGTCCGCATCCGACGGCGCTCGGCGCGAGCGGCCTCGGGGTCGGCGGGACGCATGAGCCAGCCCGCCGCCACCGCGAGCACCACCCACGTGAGCGGATCCTCCAGGAAGCCGCTGTAGAAGAGGGCGTGCACGAAGAGGGCGAGCAACGACGCTGCGAGCGCGATCCCGAGTGCCCGGTGGGACCGGAGCACCTCCGCGATTATCCGCACCCCGCCGGCGAGCAGCCAGACGTAGAGCAGGAGACCGACCGCTCCCAGCTCCGCGGTCACCGTGAGCGGCGTGGTGTGCGACACGTAGTTGGCCGTCGGCCGGTCACTCCCCGCGAGGATTCGGCTCGCCCGCGGCTGGCCGCCGATCCCAACGCCGTGCAGGGGCTGCTCGCGGATCACGCGCGTGGCGTCCTGCACCCGCTCCGTCCTGTCGCTCGTGACCCGGTTCAGGTCCTCGCCGCCGATCAGCTTGACCGCGGCGAAGCCGAGCGCCACCACGGCGGCGCCCACCGCCAGGAGACCCACGGCGCGCCTGACCGTCTGGTTACCGGTGGCGAAGGCGATCGCGAGGGTCACGATCAGGAGCGCGGTCATGCTCGACTGCGAGTAGGAGAAGAACAGGCCCGCCCACATGAGCACGAGCGCGGCGAGCAGCGTCCGTTCGCGCGTCCGCCCGGTGGCGAGCAGCGTGAGCACGACGCCGATGCCCAGCACCAGATGGCGCCCGTACAGGCTGGGGTCGCCGAACAGCGAGGTGACGCGGAAGAAGTCCGTGTTCGCGTTCGAGACGGCCAGATTGGGGGCGTAGAAGAAGAGCTCGTGGGTGATCGCCTGCCAGACGCCCACCGCGGCGAAGATCGAGGCGAGCGCGATCGCCGTGACCGCGAGCGCGCGCGGCGCCCAGGGCGGGTACTCGGCCCGCGCCACCACTGCCAGGAGCGCCGCGAACGGCAGCGTGAAGAAGGTGAGCAGGTTGGCGCCGGCCTCCAGGTCCTCGGCCCACAGGAGCGACAGGAAGGCGAACGCGAGGAAGGCCGCAGCGGGGAGAGCGAGGGTGCGCGGGAGCTGCCGCACCTCCATCCCGCGCAGCGTCCGCCAGGCGAGCCCGGCGCCTGCGGCTGCGAGCACGAAGTAGAGCGGCAGGAGGCGCCCGAGCCGGCCGTCCTCCGCCACCGAGACGAAGAAGCGGTTCGAGCTGTCGAACGCGAGCGGCGGGCGGAACGGCGCCGCCACCAGCACGGCCACCGGGACCCAGGCGGGGCGGCGGGCGAGCACCGCGGCGGCCGCCCCGAGCAGCGCCAGCCCCAGCAGGGCCGCCGCCCCCCCGGCGGGGCTCGTGAGCTTGTCGAGGCTGCCCGTGCCCAGCGATCCGACCAGCCCGGCCTCGGCAGCAGCCAGCGCCCCGAGGCCGGCCAGCAGCCCCACGCGCTCGCGAGCCAGGAGCACGAGCACGGACCCGAGGGCGCCGCATACCGCAGCGAGTTGGGCGAGCTCCGTGTGCTCCATCGGGGCGGACAGCCTAGACCCCGGTTAGGCGCCGGCCTTCGGCGCTCGCCCGCTCGCGGTTGTACGCCTCGGCTGCCTCGCGCAGCCCGTACCCGCGGCCGGGCCGCAACTGCTGACGCGCGTGCAGCAGATAGCGGCGCGGGTCGCGCCCGGGCAGCACGAACGCGGCGCCCGCGCGGGCGAGGTATGCCCAGGTCCAGCAGACGGTCCACAGGAACCGGGTGAAGCGCATCCCGTGCTTGCGGAAGTAGCGATCACGCCCGCGGTGGAACTCGACGATCCGGCGTCGCATCGCCTCGGCGTCGGTGGACAGCTGGTCGTGATGCACCGCGCGCGCGTCGGGCGCGAACAGGACACGCCAGCCGGCGTCGTGGAGCCGCCGGCAGAAGTCGGTCTCGTCCGAGTAGACGAAGAAGTCGGGATCGAGCCAGCCCACGGCGGCGGCCGCCTCGCGGCGCACCAGCACCGCACTCGACTGCACCCAGCCCACCTCACGCACCGAGCGGCCGCGGCTCTGAACGGCGTAGGGGCGGTGGGCGAACAGCGCCGCCGCCAGCGCCCAGCCCGCGTCCGGCAGGCGCCAGGCGCAGGCCGTCGGGCGACCATCGCTCGCGAGCAGCTGTGCGCCTGCGGCCGCCGCGCCCGGGTCTGCCTCGAGTGCGTCCAGCAATGCGCGCGCGCAACCCGGCTCGACCTCGGAGTCCTCGTTCAGGAGCAGGCAGTAGCGCCCCGCGGCCTCCTGCAGCAGCCGCGAGTCGTTCGCCGCCTTCCCGGCACGCCGCTCGAGCGCGATGAGGCGCACGTCCGGGCGCGCGGCGCGCACCGCCTCGGCCGAGCCGTCGTCGGAGGCGTTGTCGAGCACGAGCACCTCGTGGCTCACTCCGGGCGGGTGGGCGCGCTCGATCGCGGCGAGGCAGGCGAGCAGCTGCTCGCGCCCGCTCGTGTTGACCACGCAGTAGGAGAGCTCGGTCAGCCGGCCGCCGCCTCTTCGAGGACCGCGAGGGCCCGCGCAGCGAGCGTGTCGCGATCGAACTCGCGCTCGGCGAGCCTGCGCGCGTTGCGGCCGTAGCGGTCGGCCTCGTCGGGGTGGTCGCGCAGCCAGGCCAGCTTCTGCGCCAGGTCGCCGGGATCACCGGGCCGAACGAAGAGCCCGGCCTCGTTGCGCTCGACCAGCTCGCGCATCCAACCCGGCTGGTTCACGATTGCGGGTCGGCCCGCCGCGAAGGTGTCGAAGAGCTTGTTCGGGGAGCAGGTGGAGAGCACGGGCACGTCCTTGAAGATCGTGAGGCACGCGTCCGACGCCGCGGCGAGCCTGGCCACGCTTCGCTTGTCGGGCGCGGGGCGCAGGAAGAGCACATTCGCCGCGCCGAGAGCGCGCGCTTCGCGCTCGAGCGCCGGGCGCCGCTTGCCGTCCCCGAGCAGCACGAAGGTCACACCTTCCACGAGCGGCGCCGCGCGCACCACCTGTGAGAGGTCGTTGGCCTCTCCCATCGTGCCGAAGTAGCTGCAGACGAAGCCGAGCTCGACGCCGAGGCCGAGCTCGGCCCGCTCCGCGTGGCGGTCGAGCACCGGCGAGAACAGCTCGAGGTCCGAGGCATTCGGCACCAGCTCGATGCGCTCGAGCGGCACGCCCGCGGCGGCCACGCCGTCGCGGATGCCGGGCGAGAGCGCGATCACCCGGGCGCTGCGGCGATACGCCAAGCGCTCGAGCGCCCGGGCGAGCCTCCGCGCCAGGGGGTTTCGCAACGCCCCCATCTGGATCGGGGCCTCCGGCCAGAGATCGCGCACCTCGAACACGAGCGGCACGCGGTGGCGCGCCGCGGCCAAGAGGGCGGGGAGCGCGATCGTGAGCGGCGGAGAGCTGGCGTAGA
Source organism: uncultured Thermoleophilaceae bacterium (assembly GCA_963759625.1). GTDB lineage: Bacteria > Actinomycetota > Thermoleophilia > Solirubrobacterales > Thermoleophilaceae > JACVRW01. The sequence goes on from CAVXAD010000010.1 coordinate 15,213, forward strand.
TCACGTCCGGGCGCGGCCCGCGCATCGCCTGAGCGGCAGCCGTGAGCGCGAAGCGGGCGAAGGCCAGCATCCGCCGCGGGTACGACGTGGCGGTGGCGCTCACGTAGTCCGCGTAGCCGCCCCGCGCGCCCACCACCTCGATCCCGTCCACCTCGGTGTTGCCGGACGCCGCGGTTACCATCCGCACGGCGTGTCCGCGGTCCACGAACCGGCGGGCGAACTCGTATGAGCGCGTGCCACCCACGCCCGCGCGCGTGATGAAGAACTGATGCAGGTAGAGGATCCGCATGCGCCGCCGGAAAGGTAGTGCGCCGTGACCCGCGCGCTCGACCTCGTGCTGGCCGCGCTGATGCTCGCGCTGGCCGCCCCGCTGATCCTCCTGGCGGCGATAGCCATCAGGCTCGAGAGCCGCGGGCCGGTGGTGTTCCGCCAGCGCCGCGTAGGCCTCGACGGTCGCCCGCTCGACCTCTGGAAGCTACGCACGATGGTGGCCGGCGCTGAGGCGATGGGCGCCGGCATCTACGTCCTCGAGGGGGATCCCCGCATCACCCGCGCCGGCCGGCTGCTCCGCCGCTACTCGCTCGACGAGCTTCCGAACCTGGTGAACGTACTGCGCGGCGAGATGGCGATCGTGGGCCCGCGGCCGACCGTCCAGGAGCAGGTGGATCGCTACACCGACCGCCAGCGGCGCCGGCTCGAGGTCAAGCCCGGCATCACCGGCTGGGCACAGGTGAACGGCCGCGCCTCGCTGCCCTGGCCGGAGCGGATCGAGCTGGACGTCTGGTACGTGGACAACCGCTCGCTCGCGCTCGACGTGCGCATCCTGCTCCGCACGGCGTGGCTGCTCCTCACCGGCCGCGGTCTCTACTCGGACACGCTTCGCCAAGGCTGGTGAGCGCGGGCTACCGGGGCGCCACGCGCACCACGTGAAGCGGCGAGCGTCCACGATCGGTCGCGGCGTCGGCGGCCGCCACCACGTACACGCGGTAGTAGGCGGCGTACCTCGGCGCGAACGAGCTCGTGAAGAGCCCGGCATGCACCCGCACCGCGCGGACGCCCACACGCCGGTAGCTCCCGCCGATGCGCTGCTGAAGCACCTGGTACACGAGCCGCTTGCGCGGCGTCACCTGCCCGCTCACGAGCACGCGCCGCCCGCGCACGCCGTCCGCAGCCGTCGGGCCCCAGCGTGACCACCGGCGTCAGGTGCAAGAACAGCTCGGGGCTGTAGCTGCGCCGCCAGATCACGTCGCCGGCGAAGGTCGCGCGCAGGAGTCGTGTGGCCGTCGGCTTGACCGGAATCGACCAAGCGCCGGCCGCGTCGGTCTCGAGCTCCCCGAGCGTCTGCCAGCGCCCGGCTCGCAGCACCTGGGCCTTCACCGGCTTGCCGGGTAGCGGTTCACCCGCGTTGTCCGTGAGCGTGCCCGAGAAGACCGCCTGCCCGCCGTAGCGGACCTTCGCCTTCGACAGCGAGGGGGCGAGGAACGTGGCCACGCCCGGCAGTGGCTCCCCGGTGGCCACGCGAGCGCGCAGGTCGTCGAGCTGCGAGTAGAGGGCGGTGCCCGGGCAAGCGGTGCTGTTCGTGTCGCGGTGGCCGAGTATGCGCGGCACGCGGACCCGCCGCCCGGCGGGGAAGCGGCTGGTGGCGCCCCCGGCGCTCACGAGCGTGGTCTGCCCGGCCAATGGCACGCCGTGCACCGTGAGCTTCCAGCGGATGAAGTCGGCCAGGGAGTCGAGCGCCGTGTCCGAGAGCCCAACCGACGTGTTGTCGCCAATGCTCGCGATGCCGGCGCTCTGGGCGTTGAAGCCCTGGGCGTTGGCCCCGAGCACCGGCTTGTCGAGGCCGCCGGCGCGGCCTTCGTAGAGCACTCCGTACTTGTCCACCAGCGCCTGGTAGCCGATGTCGTTCCACCCGTTCGAGTTGCGGTGGTAGCGGCAGATCGCGAGCACGATGCCGGGCGCCTCCTCCGGCGAGTAGTCGTTCAGCGAGACGGTGTGGTGCACGTAGGCCGCCTTCACCACGCCGTATGACGGCGCCTCGCGCGGCGGGCACTTCGCCGCTCCCCAGTCGCGCCGCGGGACGATCGCGGGCTTCCCGTCCTGGGCGTGGGCCTCGCCACCGGTCAGGGCCGCGGTCAGAGTGCTCATGGCCGTGTCCGCGGCGTGGCGGAGAGCCGTCCTCAGCCGCTCCGCCGGAGTGGCCGTGCCGTTCACGTTCACGAAGTGGAGTCGCAGCCCCGGCACGCGCCGGCTCATGCGGTACTGCACCTCGTCGGCCTCCCCCACCCAGAGTGGATCCGACGCCGCCACCGAGCGCTCCGGGCCGCGCGGATCCGGGTTGTGGTCTGCGTGCGCCTCGAGCGGCTGCCAGTGGCTCCAGCGCCGGCCGTCGCGGCGTACCCGCACGGTCACGCTCGGCTCGGCGCGGCCGCGCCAGCGTAGTCCCACGAGGTTGAAGCGTGCCGGCGCACGCAGGGGCGCGGACATCACCCGTCCCGCGCCGGCGGCCACCGCGGTGCCCTGTGCCTGCGGAGCCAGCTCGAAGTCCACCGGATCGGGGCGCCAGCGCTCGGCGGACAGGGCAGGCGCCACGACGAACAGCAACAGCGCGAGCACCGGCGCGCACAGTGTGACCAGACGCTTCACGAGTCCCGGAACACGGTGTCAGGCGCCCGGTTGCGGGTTGGGCGATGTCGTGCAGGTCGGCCTGCTGCAAGCAGGCGCCCGGCCGGCCGTCGCCGGCGCTGCCGCTAGCGGAGAGCGATCGGTGCGCCGCCGGCCGAGCCGGCGGCTTCCGCTAGGGGATGGCCTCGGGGCCGTTCGAGCGGTTCTCGTCCCGGAACGCGCGGAGCGCGTCCCAGACCCCCGGAGTCACTTGCTTGCAGAGCAGGAGCCGACCCCTCCCGGCCGGTGCGGGGGTCCCGTTCCACGCGCTCGAGGCCAGCCTGTACGGCATCTTGGTGCGCGGCACGAGAAGCATCTGGTACGAGTCGTCGTCGAACAGCGCCTTGAGATCCGCTCGGGTTGCTTTGGGCAGGCTCGGCTGGAACCAGATGATCACGCGGCCGTGCTCGAGGTTGTGCACGAGCTGCTCATCTGTCGGCGCGGTTGTGTAGGCGCCGTCGTCGGCCGGGACCACGTAGTGACGGCCCGAGGTCGGCGGGTTCGAGTTGTACTTCACGCGCTCGTTGGGGTCGGTGGTGTGGTCGAAGGAGCCGGAGGCCTTCACGGACTTGAGCTCGCAGCCGGCAGCGGCCGCGGCCTTCGTGAGGTCGAATTGCTTCTGCTCGGGAACGGAGCCGCCGCTGGGCAGGACCTGCGCATCCACGCTGCCCTCGTCGTCGCCCCCGAGCGCCACCAGGCCGAGCACGACGACGACGACGATCACCAGTATCCCGGCGACGCCGTAGCCCACCATGCGCTTGCGCGCCTGTGCGGCCTTCGCCTCGCGCTCACGCTGCTCGCGCTCGCGCCTGAGCGCCTCCTTCTGCTCGCGTCTGCTGGACAAGGCCGGGAAGCGTAGTGATCAGGAAGAGCTGCGCCGAGCCGCGCCCGGTCGCCTGCCGGCCGCGGTCGGGCGCCGTGAGGCGGCGGGCGGCCGGGCGCGGAAGCACTGCTCGATGAAGGGCACGATCTTGCCCGTCAGCCGTTCCGGACTGGTCCACAGCTCCATGATCGAGTTCGCCTCGATCAGCCGGGCGTTCGGAAGCTCGTGGAGCAGCATGTCCGAGTCGCTGAACGGGTGCACGGGGTCGCGCCGGTGGCCGATCACGAGCGTGGGCTGACGCATGGCCTTCCGCTCACCCGGAGGCGGTGCCACCCGCCCGAAGAAGAGGCCCTGGAGCACCGACGCGGAGGGCTTCGGGTCTTGGCTCATCCAGTCCAGGAGCGAGTCCCCGAGATGGGAGAAGCCACGCGGCACGAGGCCGGCGCCTCGGCCCGCAAGCCGCGCCAGCGGAGCGCCGAACGTGAGGCCCACGAGCAGCGGGGTGAACGCGAGCGCGCAGCCGAGCAGCGCGTTGTCGAGCACGGGCATCTGGATCAGCATGCCCCGCACGCGGTCGGGTGCCGCGGCCGCCACCTCCAGCGAGGCGTTGGCGCCGAGCGACGGGCCGCCCACCACCGCGCGCTGGATGTCGAGGTGGTCGAGCAGCGCGAGCCCCTGCTGCGCGAAGATCTGCATCGAGTAGTTCGGCATCTCGGGTGGCCGGTCCGAGTCGCCGTGACCGAGCAGATCGAGGCAGAGGACCCGGTGCCCGCGCTCGGCGAGCGTCTCCGCCAGCGGACGGTGGATCCGGCGCGAGAAGAGGAGTGGCGGCAGCAGAAGCACGGGGCGGTCGCCGCTGCCGTACTCCTCGTAGGCGAGCCGGTGACCTTCGAAGCCAAAGTGGCGCGTCCGGCTCTGGACCATGGCCGCCGAGGATATCCCGTCGGAGGGGGCGCGGCGCCAGGACTCGAGATTGGCGCGCGAGCCTGCAGGGGCCCGACCCGGGGCTACACTCGGCCGGTCGCCCAGACGAAAGGTTTCGAGCGGTGAAGACAATCGATGAGGCAGCGTCCGTCGCAGCCCGTCCGGCGCGGCTGCTGGACCGGGACGAGCTGGCCGCCTGGCGGGGCCTGCTCCGCTCCCACGCGAACCTGACGAGGGCGCTCGACATCGACCTGGTGAGCGCCCACGGCCTGCCGCTCACCTCATACGAGGTGCTGCTCTTCCTCGCCGACTCGGACGCGGGACGCCTGCGGATGTCGGAGCTCGCCGACTCCGTGCTGCTCAGCCGCAGCGGCCTGACCCGCCTGGTGGACCGCCTCGAGCGTCAGGGCCTGCTGCGCCGCGAGAGCTGTGCCCAGGACCGGCGCGGCTCGTACGCGGTGATCACCACGCGCGGCCGGGCGCTCTTCGATCGCGCCCGGGTGACGCACCTGGAGGGCGTGCGCCGCAGGTTCCTCGCTCATTTCACCCAGGAGGAGCTGCGCTCGCTCGGGGAGTTGTGGCAGCGAACGACCGGCGAGTAGGCGGAGAGCGAGCGCCCGCTGCTCAGGAGATCGGCGCGGCGGCCACCGAGTGCCGGGCGCGCCGGCGCACCTCGCGGATGGCGCGCGCCAGCCGGCGGACCGCCTCGTCGAGCTCCTCGGGCTCGAGGAGGGGGAACGAGAGGCGAAGCGACGTCTGCGACCGCCGCTCCGGGGTCACGGCACCACCGGGCGTGAACGTCACGCCGTGGCGCCCCGCCTCGGAGTAGAGGGCGCGCTCGTCGAGCGCTTGGGTGAGCGTGACCCACACGTGGTGCCCGCCGGTGGGTGAGTCGGCCCGGTACTCGCCCGCCAGGTGGCGCGCGAGCGCCTCCATGAGCGCATCGCGGCGCTCGCGGTAGAAGCCCACGTTCTTCTTGACGTGGCGATCGTGCGCGCCCGAGGCCAGCCAGCGCGCGGCAATGTGCTGGGTGACGCTCGAGGTGTGGAAGTCGCTCAGGAGCTTCGCCATCGTTATGCGCTCGCTGATCGGCCCGCGTGAGGCCACCCAGCCCACGCGCAGGCCGGGGCCGACGACCTTCGAGAGCGACCCCGCGTGGATCACGTGGGCCGGGGCGAGCTCGCGGATCGACCGGCCGCGCTCCCCCTCCAGGCGCGTGTCTGCGTACACCTGGTCCTCGAGCACGAAGAAGTTGCGCTCCAGCGCGAGCTCGGCGAGCCGGCGTCCGCGGGCAGCCGACAGGTCGCGGCCGGTCGGGTTGTGACAGGCCGTCTGGAGCGCCACGAGCTTCACCTCGTGGCGGGCGAGCAGGCGCTCGAGCCCGTCCAGGTCCAGCCCGTCCTCGTCCACCGGGACCCCGATCACGCGCGCCCCGGTGGCGCGGATGGCGCCGATCATCCCGATGAAGCTCGGCGACTCGATCACCGCCACGTCACCCGGCTCGAGCGCGGCCTGCGCGGCCAGCCGCAGCCCCTGCTGGGCCCCGGACGTGACCACGATCTCCTCCGCCTCCGAGGCGAAGCCAAACCGCCGCCCGCGCTGCGCGATCTGCTCCCGCAGCGGGTAGAGCCCCTCGGCGGGAAGGTATGACAGCGCCTCGGCGCCCGCCTCGGCGAACACGTCGGCCGCGATCCGGCCCATCTGCTCCACGGGATACGTCAGCGGGGAGGGCCAGCCCGTGGCGAGCGAGAGCATGCCGGGCTCGTCGACCGAGAACGCGTCCGCGAGCACCTGCTCCGGATAGGCGATCTCGCGCTCGGGGAGCGCGTAGACCTGCCAGTCGTCGCCCAGCTCCGCGCTGCCCGCGGGCGCGAGCGCGCGCACGAAGGTGCCCCGGCCCACGCTGGCGGAGACGTAGCCGAGCTCGGCCAGCTTGCGGTACACGCGGGCGGCGGTGAGGTGGTTCACGCCCACATCCGTGGCCAGCTGGCGGGTGGGGGGCAGCTTCTCCCCGGGCGGCAGGTCACCGGCTTCGATCGCGGCGGCGAAGCGGTCGACCAACTGCTGCGTCAAGGATACGTCGCCATCACGGCGCAGGTCGGACAAGTCGAGCTTGTAGGACCTTGTTTCGGCCATCTGCGGTCATACACTAACACTACGCAGTCATACACACAACCTCCCTGGCCGGGAAGGAGGCGCGAATGTTCCGCACCACAGCCACCACACCGAAGCTCACCCACGCGAACGTGACCGTTCGTCACGCCGGGATGGCGGACGAACGAGCGCTGGCGGAACTCGCGACGCTCGACAGCAGCTCTCGCCTTCGCGGCCCGGCGTTGGTGGCCGAGGCCGATTCGCGCGTGCTCGCCGCCCTCCCGCTCGGCTCGGGCCGGCCGATCGCCGACCCGTTCGAGCCCACGGCGGACCTCGTGGCGCTGCTCGAGCTCCGACGGGCGCAGCTGCGCCGCCGCCACGACGCCCGCCGCCCGCGCGCCGGCCTCCTTCGCCGCTTGCTCCGCTCCCAGGCGCCCGCGGGCACCTAGGGGCGCCCCCGGCGGAGCGCACCCGATCGCTAGCTTGGCTAGCGTGGCCAATGAGCTCGGAATCGAAGCGCGCGATCTGCACAAGTCGTACGGCAGCGTGCGCGCACTCTGTGGCGTGGACCTCAGCGCCGAGACCGGCACGGTGCTCGGCCTGCTCGGGCCCAACGGCGCCGGCAAGACCACCGCGGTGCGCATCCTCACCACGCTGTTGCGCCCGGACCGGGGCAGCGCCCGGGTGGCCGGCCTGGATGTGGTGCGCGACGCGTCAACCCTCCGGAGCCGCATCGGGCTCGCCGGCCAATACGCGGCCGTGGACGAGAACCTGACCGGCTTCGAGAACCTCGAGATGGTCGGTCGCCTCTACCACCTGGGCCGCCGGCCGGCGCGCGAGCGAGCCGACGAGCTGCTCGAGCGCTTCGAGCTCGACGAGGCCGCGAGTCGCCTCGTGCGCACCTATTCGGGCGGCATGCGCCGCAGGCTCGATTTGGCGGCATCGCTCGTGGCGCGCCCGCCGGTGCTCTTCCTGGACGAGCCCACCACCGGGCTCGACCCGCGCAGCCGCGTGTCCCTGCTCGAGACGATCGAGGCGCGCGTTGCGGCGGGGACGACCGTCCTGCTCACGACGCAGTACCTGGACGAGGCGGACAGGCTCGCGGACCGGATCGCCGTGATCGATCACGGCACGGTGATCGCGGAGGGCACCTCGGACGAGCTCAAGGCCCGGGTCGGCGGCGAGCGGCTCGAGGTGACGCTCGAGGATCCCGCCCAGGCGAGCATCGCGGTCGAGGCGATCGCGCCGATGTGCTTGGACCCGCCCGAGGCGGAGGGCAACGTCGTGCGCATGGGCATGCCGCACCGGACCGGCGTGATCGCGGACGCGGTGCGCCGCCTCGACGAAGCCGGTGTAGGTATCGCGGACCTGGCGGTGCGCCGGCCGACGCTCGACGACGTGTTCCTCGTCCTCACCGGCCACGCCGCAGAGGAGCGCGAGGCGGAAGAGGAGCGCGCCGAGCGGGAGGACCGGGTGGCGGAGGAGGTGCGGTCATGAGTGCTCTGGCGGCGGCCGCGTCCGACACGCTGGTGCTCGCCCGCCGCAACCTCCTGCGGATACCGCGCGCCCCGGACCTCCTGATCTCGTTCACGGTGCAGCCGATCTTGTTCGTGCTGCTCTTCGTGTGGGTGTTCGGCGGGGCGATCAACACCCCGGGGTACGACTACGTGGACTTCCTGATGCCCGGGATCATCGTGCAGACGATGTGCTTCGGCGGGTTCGTGACCGCGCTGGGGCTCGCCGAGGATCTCAAGAAGGGGCTGATCGACCGCTTCCGCTCGCTCCCGATCGCACGGTCGGCGGTACTCGCCGGGCGCACACTCGCGGATGTGGCGACCAACGTGATCTCGCTCGTCGTGATGCTCGTGGTGGGATTCCTCGTCGGGTTCTCGTTCTCGGACGGGGTGCTCGAGGTGCTGGCCGGCGTGGCGCTGCTGCTCCTGTTCGGCTACGCGTTCTCATGGGTGTTCGCCTTCCTCGGGCTCTCGGCGTCCTCGGCGGAGTCGGCTCAGGCACTGGGCTTCATCGTGGTGTTCCCGCTCACGTTCGCGTCCTCGGCGTTCGTGCCCACCGACTCGATGCCGGGCTGGCTCGAGGCGTTCGCGAAGGTCAACCCGATCACCACCGTGGTCGACGCCATCCGAGCCCTCTGGATCGGGGCCCCGGCGGGAACCGACGTGTGGGCGGCCGTGCTCTGGTCGCTCGGATTGATCGCGGTGTTCGCCACGCTGTCGGTGGCGCGCTACCGCCGCGCGGCCTCGCGCTAGCCGAGCGCCAGCGCGGCTATTCCCGCGACGATGGCGGCGGCGCACCCGAGGCGCCGCCTCCTGTCGCCCTCGCCGAGCACGCCCACGCCCAGCGCCGCTCCGAACAGCACGCTCGACTCGCGCGCCGGCGCCACGTAGCTCACGGGCGCGAGCCGCAGGGCGTAGAGCACGAGGATGTAAGCGAAGCCCGATAGCAGCGCCACGGCCAGCGCCGAGCGGCGGTCGACGCGCCAGCTTCTCAGGGCCGCCGCCCGCGGCCCGCCCGCTCCCCGCAGCGCGATCGGCGCGAGCACCAGCGCGATGCCCAGCTCGGTGGCCCAGAAGTAGACGATCGGGGAAGCATCGAGCTCCCCTACGGCGTGCTTGTCCCAGAGCGTGTAGGCCGCGATGGTGACCCCCGTGGCGAGCGCCCAGCCGCTGCCGGGAGCCCCCGCCCGGACGGCGGGAGCCGCCAGCGAGAGGATCGCCGCCACCACCAGCGCGCCACCGGCGAGCGCCACCGGGCCCGGTCGCTCGCCCAGCAGCAGGATCGCCGCGATCGTGGCGAGCAGCGGGCCGGTGCCCCGCGCGAGCGGGTACACGAGCGACAGGTCGCCGTCGCGGTAGCCGCGCTGGAGAAAGCCGAAGTAGACGGCGTGGAGCACCCCGCTGCCGGCCATGAACGCCACGGCCGCCGCGCTCGGCGGGGAGGCGATCGCAAATGCGAGCGCGGGCGCCGTGAGGATGATCGCGCCGAACACCGACGCCAGCCACACGAACGCGGTGCCGCCACCGGGCGCCGTCTTCGCCACCAGGTTCCAGAGGGCGTGCGCGCCCGCGGCGAGCAGCACGAGCGCGAGCGCGACGCCCGACAACTGCTACGCGGCCGGCGGCGTGTGCTCGGCGAATGCGGCGAGGCCCTGGTCCGCATCCCAGTACACCTCGTAGCGTCGGCAGCCCTCGGGCGTCCACAGGGACAGCTCCCACGAGGGCTGGGTCACCTCCACGGACGAGCCCGCGCCGCGGCCCACGTATTCCACGACGGCGAGCACCCAGTCGCCCGCGACGCTCAGCCGCACCGGCTCCACGCGCATCTCGTCCCACGAGGCGCCCCAGCGCTCGAGCAGCCCGCGGTACTCGTCGTGTCCGCAGTAGGTGCCGCTCTCGAAGTTCGGCGGCGCAACGAACACCTCCACGTCGGAGTGGAAGAGCTCCAGCATCCCGTCGATATCGCCTGTGCTGAAGCGGGTGTAGGCGAGCCGGCAGCGCTCCTCGGGCGATTCGCTCATGCGATGAACTGTGCCAGCCGCGAGGCCTCCTCGTCGACCTCGTGGCGCGCCGCCTTCGGCAGCGGCTCGAACGGCTTGACGAGCACTTTGCCCTTCTCCTCACGCCAGGTTCCGGCCACCTGACCGTCCACGGTGAAGGTGGGGACCGACTGCGGGGTCTTCGTGCTGAACACCTCTGGGCGAAAGCGCTCGGGCAGGATGCCGCTGCGGCGGGCGTGCACGAGCAGGGTGGCGTCCCAAACGGGGAGAAAGCGCACCGGCGCCTTGACCGAGGGGTCCGGCAGCGGGCGCCGCGGGAGGTCCAGCAGGACCTCGTCCTGCTCGCTCCTGAAACGGCGCAGCTCCATGCGCTCCAGCACCGGCTTCAGCTCGGCCGGCGGGATCCCGGACCAGCTGACGATGTCCGCCGCGCGGGCCGGCCCGAAGGCGGCGAGGTAGCGCGTGATGGTGTGCCGGCGCGGGTGCTCCGGCTCCTCGCGCGCGAGCCACGCCTCGGCACGAGCGTAGATGTCGGCGCGGCGATGCTCCCATGTGCCGGCAGGCGGCACGCGCACCACGTCGAGCCAGAGCGTGGCCCCGTTGAAGAGCACTGTGTCCCCGTCCGCGAGCGGCATCAGCTCGTCTCGCTCCGCGGGCCCGTCCTCGAGCCGGCGCCGCATTCGCTTCGCCGCGGCCTCGACCTTCCTGCGATCCGGTCCGCGCTTGGCGCGAGCCTGAAGCCATGAGCTGCGGCGGCAGTCGCGGGTGGCCTCCGCGAACTGCCAGTAGTCGCCGGGCGACACCACGTGGATCGTGTTGCGGAGGAGCGTTGCCTGGACGAGCGCCTTCCGCTCCAGGGCGCGCGTGACCTGCCCTCGCTCCAGTCCCTCGACCCGCGACCACAGGCCGATGTAGATCGACGGCGCGTACTGGGCCTGCACCCCGCCCATGCGCTCCACGGCCGCCGGCAGGGAGTGGCGCCGCCGCTCGAGCAGCGACTGGCGCTCGAGCAGCGCGCGGCTCAGATCGCGTTCGCCGAGAACGCGCTCGGCCATCAACCGTCAGGCGGCGACGCGCGTCGCGCGGCGCGCGGGGGGGGGGGGGGGGGGGCCGCGGGCGGGCGAGGCGCGCGAGAGGCGGCGGCGGGGGGCGGCCCGCGGGCGCGCCGCGCCGCGGGAGCGCGCGCGCGAGAGCGCGCGAGGCGAGCCGCGCGAGGCCGACGGCCCGCGCGCGCCCGCCGGCCGGCCGCGCGCCGAGCCGCGCCCGCGCGCGCGCCGCGCCGGCCGGCGGCGGCGGGCGCCCGCGGGGGCGGAGGACCGGGGCGGGGGGCGGGGGGGGGGGGGGGAGGGGGGGGGAGGGGGGGGGGGGGGGGGAGCGGGACCGTGGATCGGAGGCCACGGGAGGTCGCGTGCGGGGGCGGGCGGCCGGTCGCCGGCTCTGAGCGGTGCTCAGCCGCCCGGACGAAGCCGGACCGGAAGCGTCTTGAGCTGGTTGATGAATGGAGACTCGGCGTAGGCGGGACGGCCGGCCAGCTCCATGTCGGGGAAGCGCTTCATCGTCTCCTCGAGCAGGATCCGCAGCTCGAGGCGAGCGAGCGCGGCGCCGAGGCAGAAGTGGCGCCCGCCCGCTCCGAAGGCCTGGTGCTCTGGATTGCGCGTCACGTCGAAGCTGTCGGGGTCCTCGTAGCGCGTCTCGTCCCGGTTCGACGACGTGTACCACATGACCACCTTGTCGCCCTCGCCGATCTTCGTCCCGTTGAGCTCGGTGTCGCGGGTGGCGGTACGCGCGAAGTGCCCGAAGGCGGGGAACATCCTCAGCGACTCCTCCACCGCGGCTCGGGGCCAGCGAGGGGTCGTCGAGCAGCTTCTGGCGCTGGTCGGGGTTCTCGAGCAGCGCGCGCATGCCGCTGCAGTAGGTCGCCTTGGTGCTGTCGTTGCCGGCGGCGACGAGGAGGAAGAAGCCCATCACGATCTCGTGCTCCTCCAGCCGCTCGCCGTCGACCTCGGCGTGCACCAGCACGCTCGTGAGGTCGTCGGTGGGGTTCTCACGGCGCTCCGCGATCAGCTTTCCGCAGCGCGCGAAGATCTCGGGCACCTCGCGCTGCATCACGGTCTCCACGCCCTCGGGGTTGAGGTCCGGATCGCCTGCGCCCAGCGTGGTGTTCATCAGCCTGGCCCAGATCTCGTCGTCCTCCGGCGGGATGCCCATGAAGCTGCCGATCACGCGCGACACCACCGGCTGTGCCACGTCCGTCACGAGGTCGCACTCGTCGCGGTCCGCGAGCGAGTCGAGCACCCGCACCGTGATCTCCCGGATGGTGTCCTCGTGCTCCGCGATCCGCTTCGGCGTGAATCCGCGCTGGAAGAGCGCCTTGAGCCGATCGTGCTTGGGCGGGTCCATCCCGATGAACATCGCCTGCGTCAGCTCGAGCGGGAGGATCGCGTCCCGCAGCGCCGTGATCCCGGTGGCGGACGAGTAGGTCTGCCAGTCCCGGCTCACCGCGTGAACGTCGTCGGCCGTCGTGACCGACCAGTAGCCGGCCTCCGCGGGGTACTCGCTGATGCGTGCCGTCCAGTGGACGGGGCACTCCGAGCGCATCCGCTTGAACAGTTCGTAGGGCGGCCCGTCCGGCCATTGCTCGCGCTCGGTCACGAGCACCTCGTCGAGTGGGACAGGCTCGGAGGAGGATCGCTCGGTGTCGGGCCGCGAGGTCAGGGATGCGACCCTATCCGCCGCGAGGCGGCGGCGCAAAGCCTCAGAGTGAGGCGGAGGTCGAGACGCGACGATGGCGCTCAGGTGAGAACCCTTTCTCGCTAGGCTCGCGAGCCGTGCACACCGCCGTCACCGAGCTGCTCGGCATCGAGCATCCGGTCCTCCAGGCGCCCATGGCCAGCGTGGCCACGCCCGAGCTCGCCGCCGCTGTGAGTGCGGCCGGCGGACTCGGAGGGCTCGGCTCGGCGATGCTCCCGGTCGACGAGCTCCGCCGCCAGACGGCGACCGTGCGCGCGGCCACCGACAGGCCCTTCCAGCTCAACTTCTTCTGTCATCAGCCTCCCGCCGTGGATCCGGATGCCGCCCGCGCGGCCCGGACCCAGGTCGCACCGCTCTACGACCAGCTCGGACTGGGCGAGCCGCCCGAGCCCTCCACGCCTCAGATCGGCTTCGACGAGGGACGACTCGAGGCGCTGCTCGAACTGGCCCCGCCGGTGGTCAGCTTCCACTTCGGCCTGCCCGAGGCCGGGGCGCTGGCCGCCTGCCGCGACGCCGGCATGACCGTCCTCGCTAGTGCCACGACGGTGTCCGAGGCGCTCGACCTGGAGGCCGCGGGCGCCGATGCGGTGATCGCTCAGGGTGCCGAGGCCGGCGGCCACCGCGGCAGCTTCCTGGTGGATGGCGACGATGGGCCCGTGGGGACGCTGGCGCTCGTGCCGCAGGTCGTGGACGCGGTGAGCGTGCCGGTGATCGCGGCGGGGGGGATCGCAGACGGGCGCGGCCTGGCCGCGGCGCTCGCGCTCGGGGCGGGCGCCGCCCAGATCGGCACCGCGTTCGTCGCCTCACCCGAAAGCGCCGCGCCGGCCTTCTACCGCGAGGCGCTGGCCGGAGCCGACGCGGAGCGCACCACGATCACGCGTGCCTTCACCGGCCGCCCGGCCCGCACGCTGCGCAACCGCACCACCGCCGCGATCGACGCGCAACTTGCCTACCCGGCCCAGATGTCCCTCACCGCCCGCCTGCGGGACGCCGGCCCGGAGTTCGCCCCGATGTGGGCGGGACAGGCAGCCGCTCTGGCGCGCGGGCTTCCGGCTGCCGAGGTCGTGACCACCGCCGTGGCGACCGCCGAGCGCCTGCTCGCGGAACCCGGCGGCGGCTGAGCCGGGCATGCGCGTCCCTCGGTCGTCCACGGAAGCGGTCGAGAGCACGACCGGCAGGTCGCGCCGGCGCCGCGGCGAAGCCCCGGGGATGCATCGCTATGGTCCGAAGGGCTCCAAGATGTCCGCAGTTTGCGCTAGTTTGCTCGTCTCTCGGTGGTGTTCGGGTGCTCTTTTCGTGCACCCTGGGAAGTGCCCCGGGCGGGATGCCCGGGGAAAGCGGATTTGGAAGTGAGATCTGCAGAAGTGACACGCAGCCGAAGCACCGCCAGGAGACTCGTCATGGCGGTGCTCGCGCTCGCGCTCCTCGGCCTGTGGCTGGCGCCCGGCCCCGCCTCCGCCTCCGCTCAGCTTTCCGAGCCGGCGAGCCTGCTGGACACGGCCACCGACCCGGGACGCCGGCCGTCCCGGCCGTTCCGGTGGACACGCCCACCGACCCGGTCACGCCGGCCGTCCCGGCCGATCCGGTGGACACGCCCACCGACCCGGTCACGCCGGCCGTCCCGGCGGATCCGGTGGACACGCCCACCGACCCGGTCACGCCGGCCGTCCCGGCGGATCCGGTGGACACGCCCACCGACCCGGTCACGCCCGACCCCGGGCAGACGCTTCCCCTGGATCCGAGTGTGGACGGCCCAGCCACCCCGGCGCAGGCTCCGCCGAGCGGCTCGGTAGCGCCCGTCCTTCCCGAGCCGCCCAGCTCGCTCCAGGAGTCGCAGCTCACGGTCTTCCCGTCCCCGGTAGGGCCGCCCCGCCCGGTGTCATCCCCTCCGGGCGGGGCCGCGGCCGGTGTTCACGCCACTCCGCTGGGAAAGGCTGCTTCCTTCGGTGACGCCATCGGCGCGGCCTATCCTCCGCCGCGCACGCTGGCCGCCCTCCCCTCCGCCGCCATGGGCGACATGCATCCCGCGGCAGACGCACCCGCCGCGCCGCCAAACGGACGCCGCCCCGCTCCCGAACCGCCACGGTCGCCTCAGGCGCCCGGCGGCCCCTCGGTGGGCGGGGGGTCCTCGTCCGGCGGCTTCTCCTCAGGAATCTTCTTCGCCGCGCTCATCGCGCTGATGGGTCTCGCCGCCCCGCGCATGAGCCGGCTCAGCGAGGCCGCGGCACGTCTGCGACCGCAGGCCTACTTCGTACTCCTCGAGCGCCCCGGCTAGCCAACCCGGCTTGGCCTGACACCGGACGCGCCTGCGTCCGGACGTCCCCGCTCGACAAGGAGAGAACATGCTTGGAAGAAAGAGGCCTTGGCGCACCGGCGCCGGGTTGCTCCTCGGGGCGGCGCTGCTGCTCAGCGTTCCCCAGGCCGCGGCCGCGGCCGCGCCCCCGGCGGCGCGGGTGAGCCCTGGCTCCCGATCGCGATCGGGGCCGGCCTGCTTGCGCTGCTGCTCGTGGCGCTGCTGGCCGTCCGCAGGCCGGGAGCTCCCGCGCCTGCGCACGCGGGCACCGGCCATCGTCCCGCTCGGCAAGGGGCTCGAGCTCGAGGGAGAGAGCGCGGATCCGGAGATCGGCCGCTTCAGCGGCACGGCGTACGCCGTCCAGATCCCGGACCTGCGTGACCCGGAGAAGCGCGCGCACGACAGCCGGCTGTACGTCCTTGACCCGAAGCGCGACCTGCCGTTCTGGGTCAGGTACGGGGAGGTGCACACGCCACTGCCCGCGGACCTCCAGGCACACCCCCGGCCGTGGGAGCTGCAGGGTTCCCTGCGCCCGGGCGCGTCCGTGCTCGGCTATGTGACGGTTCCGACCACCTACCCGGAGCGTCACGCCGAGCTGTTCGAGCAGCTCGAGAGCATCGAGGCGCTCTGCAAGCGACGGCGGTTCCGCCTCGTCGCCGTTGTGCGCGATGAGGATCCCGCAGCGAAGGCCACCCTGGAACGGCCCGGCATCGCGTACGCGCTCGAGCAGTTCGCCAGCGAGAAGGCGAGTGCACTGGTGGTGTGCGACGTCGCGCGGCTCGGGCGGTCGCAGGTCGAGATCGATCAGCTGCTCGGCAGGCTTTCGGGAGAGGGCGTTTCCCTCCTGACGCTCGACCCGGAGCTCGACACGTCGACCGAGGCGGGCAAGGAGGCCGTGCGAACGATCGCCTCCGTGGGCGGAGAGCGGACCGATGGACGCGAGGGTCGCGCGCGGCCGTCGAAGCTCAGGGCGCGCCGGCGGGCGGCCGGGGCTCCCCAAGCCGAGACCTCCCAGGTGGAGTCCCGGCGGTCGGCCCGGGCGGGGAGATAGACCGGGTGGGCGGCGCCGGCGGTGTCCTCGTGAGTGGGGACGAGACGCCGCCGGCGCCTCCCGTTCGGGGAGCCGGTCAGCTCCTCAAATGCGCCAGAACCTCGACGAAAGTCCCGGAAACGTCGCCTATCCGCCGATTGCCGCGAAAGAAAGAATCCCGGCTTACGTTCCTCTCCTAACCCCCCAGAGGAGAATGATGGAACTGAGACGGGAACTCATTGAGCGGCGGGACTTCCCCCAGGTGCGGAGGGGTCACGATCCCGAGGCCGTGAACGAACACCTTCGCGAGGTCGCCAAGGCGGTTGAAGAGCTGAGACATTCGAAGGGCTCGGCCGACTCGACGGCAACGCACGTGCGGTCGATCATCGAGGCGGCGGAGCGTGCCTCCACCGAGCTCGAGCAGTCCGCGCGCATCGACGCGGAGCGCATGCGCTCCGGCGCGAAGGAGGAGGCCGAGAGCCGCCTCACGAGCGCCCGCAACGAGGCGGAGACCACCCTCACGAGCGCTCGGGCCGAGGCCAAGAGCACGCTCGACAGCGCACGCAGCGAGGCCGCGGCCACGCTCGCGAGTGCCAAGGAGGAGTCCGAGAAGACGGTGACGAACGCGAATGCGAGCGCCCACCAGACCCTCTCCAGCGCCAAGGCGGAGGCTGAGACCACGCTGACCAGCGCGAAGGCGGAGGCGGACAAGATGGTCACGGGCGCGAACGCGAGCGCTCACGCCACGCTGTCGAGTGCCAAGACGCAGGCCGAGAAGACGGTGTCGGAGGCCAACGCCAGCGCCGACACCACCCTGTCGAGGGCCAAGAGCGAGTCCGAGCGCATGCTCACCAGCGCTCGCAACGAGGCCGACAAGACGCTGTCGGGCGCGCGTGCCGAGGCCGCCAGCACTCGAGCGAGCTCGCGTGCCGAGGCACAGGCCCACATGGAACGTGTCGAGCAGGCCGTCATGCGACTGCTCGAGCGCGCCGGACTGGTGGAGGGCGAGCTCGGAAAGCTCGTCGGCAACGCCCGCGGGTCGATCGCCGCTCTCGCCGAGACGGTTCGCGACGGAGCCGAGAAGCTCCGGACCGAGCTCGACGTCCCGCGCGAGGAACGCTCGTCGGGACGCTTCGCGCGGCCCGGCGACAGCGGGTCGGCCGGCGCACCGAAGGATGATGCGCCCGCCGCTGACGACACCCCCGCAAGGGCGGTCGCTCCCGCGGCTCCTGCAGCCACTCCGGCGAAGCCCGCCGCTGCGACTCCGAGCCATCCGGCAGCTCCCGCCAAGCCGCCCACCCCGCCGGCTCCGGCGAAGCCCGCGGCAGCGGCTGCCCCGACCCCGCCCCCGGCACCTCCGGCGGCACCATCGGCGCCGGAGGCTTCGACGCCTGCGCCCGCCCGCCCGTCCGTGGGCGATCAGGGCCGGCTCGGCTGGGGTGCGAGCCCCGCGGCCGGAACGGGTTCACCGCGACCGACCCAGAAGGGTTTCCTCGGCAACCTGATCCGCCCGGCCCCCGCGGCCGCGCCCAGGCCGCCGCGGCTGACGCGCCCGGCTCGACCGGTGTGGGCCCGCGCCTGGAGGCGTTCAACATGGCCCGCAGCGGTGCACCCAGGCACGAGGTCGCTCAGCACCTCAAGGAGAAGTTCGGTCTCGACGATCCCAGTGAGATCCTCGACGACGCCTTCTCCCGCGCCGGCAACTAGCCGCCCGGCGTCCCAAACCGATACCCCGACCCGGTGGACCCCCTCGCCTCCTTCGACGGAGGCGGGGGGTTCGCCCGGTTAGGGGCTATGCACCCTCTGACGCTCCTCCCCTCCGGCGACTCCAGCGCAAGCAGCCCGCCACCGCGCCCAGGTACACGACCACCCCGAGCGCTTCCCGAGTGGGCTGGGCGAGGGAGGTCCGGCGGGAGCGCTTCCGTGCGAGTTGCCGCCCCGCTAGGAGCGGGTGGACGGTCTAGTGAGCCGGCCGGCTTCGCCTGCAGGGAGAGCGGCTGCGGAGCGTCTCGGCCGAGCCGTCGACGTAGGTGAACCTGGCCGAGGTGGTCCACTTCCTGCTGGCGGGGCATGACCGCGGAGCTCTCATATAGGTCCTCCGATTCGCGCCGCTGCCGCTCGAGTGGCGATCGATCCTGAGCCTGAGCCGCTCGAGCGAGACGCCGCCCGGGAGAACGGGCTCGATCGTGATCGTGCGCCCCTTCACGCGGTCGCGGAATTCGGTCACGGGCGTACCTCCGAGGGTCACGAGGACGATGATCTCGCCGCGCGCGTTGAACAGGGTCACGTCGGTGGTGAAGCCGGCGCCGGACGGGAGGACGGCCTTGGTGTGGCCCGTGCCGAGCCTGCTGGCGGCGGGACACGCGGTCACTCCCTTCGACATGACCTCCGCGTCCGACGCGTGGCATCTCGCCAGCGCGGAGGTGTCGAAGCGCGTGCCCTTGTGGAACCGTAGGTTGATCCGCTTGATCGTCTTCGGGACCTTGTTGGGTGCGCCCGGGTCGCTCCACGTCATCAGTGGCACCTGCCCGGTCGGGGCTCCGGGCTCCCGGTACAGGTAGGTCATCTGAAAGGAGGACGAGAAACGCGGGCTGGCGGGAGCCACGCCCGCGGCCGCCAGCGGAGCCAAGGCCGCAAGCAGCGCAAAGGCGCATCTCCGCAGAGCTACCACTCCACCACCGGGCGCACCTCGATCGCGCCGCCCAGGCGGGCCGCCGGGATCCCGGCGGCCAGCTCGATCGCGGCGTCGAGGTCTGCGGCCTCGAACAGGAGGTATCCGGCGAGCGCCTCCTTGGTCTCGGCGAACGGGCCGTCGATCGCCAGCGTCTTGCCGTCCTGCACCCGCACCGTGGTTGCCGTCTCGGGCTCCGCCAGCTGGACGCCAGGGCTGACACCGGGGGTCTGGTTGATCGCCCGGTACGCCTCGTAGATCGCCTTCTGCTCATCCTCGGAAAGGCTCGCCCAGTCATCCGACCGTGGCGTCGGGGCGGCGCCCTGATGAATCAGCAGCATGTACTTCATCGCTTCCTCCTTGGGTGGATGGTCGCCTATTCGACGAACGCGGCGCGACGAAATCGACAATTCCGTGCGCTACCGCCCTGCGGCCGGCCATTCATCGAGGAGCCGCGCGATCGGCCACGCTCCACCGGACGTGTTCGAGATCACGGTGGAGGTAGTTCCCGCCGCCGGGTCGTGCACGCTGCGGAAGGACACGCCGGCGTCCGACCCTTCGAGGATCACAGCGCTGCTCGACTCATGGAGCCAGAAGCCGAGACCGTAACGCCTCGACTCTTCCGCCACCTCGCTGCGGGGCCGCATCATTTCGGACACCCACTCCGATGACACGATCCGACCGGCGAAGAGCCCCCTCCAGAGGGAGCTGATGTCCGCCGCGGTCGAATAGATCCCGCCGTCTCCACTGCCCCGCACCGGCAGGTGGAACACGTTGGTCCTCGATGCGGGGTCACTCGTGAGATACCCGAGCGCAGCGGGTCCCGGGAGTTCATCGGAGCGCAGGAACCGCGTGTCCTGCATGCCCGCCGGCTCGCATACGCGCCGGCGCACGAGCTCGTGGAACGGGATGCCGCTCGTTCGCTCGGCGATCAACGCGAGCACGACGTAGCCGCCGTTGCTGTACGCGAACCGGTCGTCTGGCGCGAACTTGGCACGCCGGCCACCCAGCACGGCAAGGTACTGCTCGGTCGTCGCGAGCTCGTGCACGGGGACCGGCATCAGGTAGTCGGTGACGTCGTGCTCGGCTTCCTCGTCGAGATAGTCGCCGACGCCAGAGCGGTGTGAGAGCAGGTGTTCGATCGTCACTTCGTCGCCGATGAGCGGCAGGTCCTGGCCGAGCACCGAGCGCGCGGTCGTCGAGAGAGCGAGTGAGCCGTCCTCGATCAGGCTCAGGACCGCGAGTGCCGTCAGCCCCTTCGTGCCGCTCGCGATCCCGAACTGCGTGTCGATCGTGTTCGCGATCTCGTAGCCGCGGTGAGCCAGGCCATATGCGCTTCGCCAGTTCGGTGCGCTCGCCGCGGTCCACACGCACCACGCCGGAGAAGCCCTCCGCACCGGCAAGCGAGTCGACGGCGTCTCCCAGCCGGCGCATTCAGAAGACGCTACACGCGCCGGTAGCGAACGTAGACCACGCGGGAGCCGAACGTGCGGGTCTCCACCAGCTCCAGGTTGAGTCTCTCTTCCAGGGCCGGGAAGTAGCGCGTCCCGGCGCCCAGTACGACGGGATAGACGAAGAGCCGGTACTCGTCGATGAGGTTCAGCTTGATGACGTTGGAGGCCAGGCCGGCGCCGCCCACGGCCAGGTCCTTTCCCGGTTGTTCCTTCAGCTTGGCGACCTCGCCGGCCAGGCCGTCCCTGACCAGCCTGGCATTGCCCTCGACGCTGCTCCAGGGTCTTCGAGAACACGATCTTCGGTAGCTCCTGCCAGATGCGGGCGAACTCGAGCTCGTAGTCCGGGGCCGACGGGTCCTCGTCAGCGGTTTCCCAGTAGGTCATGACCTCGTAGAGCCGGCGTCCGCAGAGGTGCACGCCGATCTCGCGCGTCTGCTGGTTGTGGAACCGATGCAGCTCCTCATCCGGCACCGACCAGTCGATATTGCCGCCGGGCCCGGCGATGAAGCCGTCGAGCGACACTCCCATCGAGTAGATCAGCTTGCGCATTCAGCTCTCGCGCCCCCCACCGGCAAGGTAGCTTTTCCGACGCCCGCCGATCAACCAAGCCCACGACGCCGAGGAGGCACCGTGCCTGCCGTAATCGCTCACCACGATGTGAAGGACACCAAGCATTGGCTCGCCTCGCCCAAGCGGGAGGAGTTCTTCGGGCCTCTCGGCGTCACGAACATCCGGACGTTCGTCGACCCGCAGAACCCGACGCGCGTAGCGTTGCTCATGGACGTTGCCGACATGGACGCCCTCACCGCTGCCATGCAGAGTGAGGGGGCTGCCGCGGCGATGGAGTACGACGGCGTTCTGGGCGACACCCTGGTGATCCTCGTCGAGGAGTAGGTCCGGCCGGTCAGGCGCTGAGCGCCGCGGCGATTTGCGCGGTGTCCTCCGATCCACGGTAGTAGGCGACCTTGCCGTCGCGGAATCGCCAGTAGTGGTGGAGGTTCGTCGCGACGTCCTTGCCCGTCGCGGTCACCGTGAACGCATATCGCAGGAACACCATGACCTCGTCGTCGTCGTTGCCCGCGAACTCAGGGGCGTGAACTCGGTGACCGGCCCGGTCTGCCCGATGCCCTCGAAGAAGCTGGGCAGCTCGGCCTTGCCGTGCTTGACGCCATGCCACGGGGCCACCTCGATCGCCGCATCGGAGGCCCAGTCCACGTCGTCGGTGCACTGCTCAAGGATGGCCGCGACGTCGCCAGAGCCGAACGCCGCGTAGATGGCCTTCACAGTCTCGATGTTCCGCTCGGCACTCAACAACTGCTCCTCTCGACGGGTCGGGTGCTGGGCCGAACCTGATCGACGCCGAGCGGTCCGTGGAGAAATCCCGCGAATTGAGCTGGCGGACAGCTCTCAGCATCGCGCGCGTCAGTCAGACGGGGGACGCCTGGCGCTCGCCGGCGTCGATAGCTTCGACGATCTCGGCGAGGACGGTCTCGGCCCTGTCGTTGTCGATCTGGCAGGTCCCGGCCGCCGCATGGCCACCGCCGCCGTAGGCGAGCATCAGTCCGCCGATGTCGAAGCTCGATGAGCGGTCGATGATGGAGCGGCCGACCGCGAGCACGGTGTTCTGCCGGCGCAGGCCCCACAGCACGTGGACGGACACGGTGCACCGGGGATGCAGCGCGTAGACCATGAAGCGATTGGTCGGATGGATGACCTCCTCCGCGCGGAGGTCGAGCACGACGATGTGCCCGTGCACTTCGGAGCAGCGCCGGATTTGCTCGGTCGCGGCCTGGGCGTGCTCGCGGTAGAGGGCTACGCGCTCGGTGACGTCCGGATGGGCGAGGATCTCGTCGATGCTGCGCTCGAGGCAGAGGTCGATCAGCTGCATCATCAGCTCGTAGTTCGAGATACGGAACTCGCGGAAGCGGCCGAGTCCCGTGCGTGGATCCATCAGGAAGCTGAGCAGGATCCAGCCCTGCGGATCGAGGATCTCGCTCTCGTTGAACTTCGCGGCGTCGGCCTTGTCCACGGCCTCCATCATGTCCGTGCTCACGCGCGGGAAGCGCTGCGCGCCGCCGAAGTGGTCGTAGACCACGCGCGCCGCCGAGTCGGCGCTGGAGATCGCCACCCGATTCCCGGCCTCCCCGCTGACGCGCACGTCTTCCGAGCTGTGATGGTCGAAGGACAAGGCGACCTCCGGGCGATACGGCAGGTTGGTCGTGATGTCGTTCGCCGTCAGCTCGACCTTGCCGTCCTGCACGTCCTTGGGGTGGACGAACAGGATGTCCTCGAGGATCCCGAGCTCCTGTAGCAGGGCGGCACACACGAGACCGTCGAAGTCGCTGCGGGTGACCAGCCGGCGGGTGCCGACGATCGGCATGACCGAGTCAGTGGGCATACCTCCACGATCGGACGATCGCCTGCGCGACTTGACCTAGGGGACGGGTCGCTCCGGCGAGCTGGCTCCACGCGGTTGATCGAAGATCTCGCTCAGAAAATGCGTGACGATCCATGTAGCCACGCGCGACGTGGCCCCGGACGGGTCGCGCGCCGGATTCAGCTCGACGACGTCGAAGCCGATCACGCGTCCACGCCGCGCCACCTCGGCCAAGATCGCGCGCAGCTGCCGGTAGCTGAGCCCGCCCGGCTCCTGCAACGAGTGCCCCGGCGCGACCGAGGAGTCGAGCACGTCGAGGTCGATCGAGACGTACAGCGCCTCTGCCTCGGGCACGGTCTCGCGCACCACTTCGCGTGCTCCGCGCTCGAGTACGGCGAGGCTCGTGGCCCAACGCCCCCCGAGCTCGCGAATTCCGTCCACCTCGGCCCGGTCCGCATTTCGAACCCCCAGCGCGGTGACGGTACCCACGAACGGCAGCTCCGCCAGCCGCCGCAGCTGGCTTGCCCCGGTGAGACGCGCGCCATCCAGCTCGTCCAGGAAGTCGGTGTGCGCGTCGATGTGGACGACGTCGAACTCGGCGAGCGGCTCCATCCCCCGCCCGAGCGGGTAACTGATCGAGTGGTCGCCGCCGATCGCGACCATCAGCGCTCCGCGCTCGACAATCCCCCTCGCGGCGCTGGTGATGCGCCCGTAGTTCGCCTCGGTGTCCGACCCCTGGATCGCCACATCGCCCACGTCCGCCATCGTCACGCCCACCAGGTAGTCGCGATCGGCCTCCACGTCGTACCAGCCCTCGGCGCCCTGGTCGTCGCCGGCGCCGGCCGCGCGCGGATAGTAGAACTGGTCCCCAGAGGCCCCACGGGCCGCAGCCGGCCCGGCGCGCTGGCCGGTGGGGATCCCCGGCTGAGGCGTGCCCCCGTCGTAGGGGACTCCGAGGAAGGCCACCTGCGCATCGAGCCTGTCGAGGTCGCGCAGCCTCGGTACCCCGAAGAACGTCCCTGGTCCGGCATCGATCACCCGCCCGGTGCTGTGCACGCGCGAAGTGTTGCGAACGAAGAACCGACGCGGCCGGCGACCGTGCCGGTCAGCGGCGTCGATCAGCTGGATCTACGGTCGTCCAGTGCGCCCGCTCGAGCGTCTCTGAGTCGGGCAGATCCGGCTTGCGCCAGATCACCTCGACGTAGAAGCCGTCGGGGTCCTGGAAACCCAGGATCCACATCGTTCCCATATCGCGGACCTCTCCGTCAAGCGCGGCCTCCGACTCAAGGCGGCCACGGATCTCCCCAAAGGCCTCCTTGGACGAAGCGGAGAGAGCGAAATGGTCCAGCCGACCGCGGTCGAACATCGTGCCGGGCGCCGGCGGCAACGCCGGCCCGTCAATGATCTGGAACGGATGAAGCACAGTCGTCGACCCGACCTCGAGAAAGACGTGTCGCACACCCTCCTCGGTCATGTCGAGGGTTTTCCCAGCGTTGAAGACCCGCTCGTAAAACGCCGCGAGACGGTCGATGTCCTCCGTCAGGAACGTCACGTGGTGGACACCCTCGACAAGCTTCACGACGGCTCTTCTACAAGATCCGCTATTCGGCGGAGGCCAGCGAGCGGCCCGTCGCGACCACATCCGCGACGAGGGTCGCGAGATGCTCCGAGTCGGTGTCCGGATGCAGGATGCAGGCTCGCAACGTCTCGCGCCCGCCGAAGACGGTACCGGTGACGAACGCGCGCCCCCGTCTCTGAACCGCCCCGGGCAGGGCGCGGTTGACGTCCTCGAGCCGGTCGGCCGGGCAGCCCGCAGGGCACGCACGGAAGGCGACGATGGAGGTCTCGGGCGTGGCGGCCAGCTCCAGCTCGGGCTCGCGCTCGACCAGCGCCGCCAGCTCGCGGGCGAGCGCGTCTGCCCGAACCACCTGGGCGGCGATGCCGGCCCGGCCCCGCGCCGCGATGGTGGCCCACGTCTTGAGCGCGCGGAACGGTCTGGTCTGCTCGAGCCCGTACTCGGCAAACGTGCCGACCGGCGCCTCGGCGTCCTGCCGCAGGTACGGCGGGATGACGCTGAACGCGTCGCGCAGGTCGTCTGCGCGCTGTACGAGGGCGCACCCGGCGTCGACCGGAACACCGAGCCACTTGTGCGGATCGAGGACCAGCGAGTCGGCCCGCTCCATGCCGCGGTAGCGGGCCGCGATCGCGGGGTCGAGCACACCGAACGCGCCGTAAGCGCCATCGACGTGGAACCAGAGCCCTTCCGCGGCCGCGACGTCGGCGAGCGCCTCGAGCGGGTCGATCACGCCCGCGTTGACGGTGCCGGCCGAGCCGACGAGCAGCGCCGGCACGCCGCCGCTCGCGCGATCGGCGGCGATCGCGGCGCGCAGCGCTGCCGCGTCGAGCCGGCCTCCCTCGAGCGGCACCTCGCGCATCGCCCCGCTGCCGAGGCCGAGAAGCTCCAGCGCCCGCCGCACGCAGCTATGGGCCTCGCCCGGTACGTAGGCCACGAGCCGCGGGGCTCCGGCGAGGCCGTCGCGACGGACGTCGTGGCCGACCCCCGCCAGCGCGCGACCGCGGGCGCCCGCGAGGCAGACGATCGTCGCGGCGGAACCGCCACTCGTGAGCAGTCCGCCGCCCGGCGCGTGCGGGAAGCCGACGAGCTCGGCCAGCCACCGCACGACTGCGCGCTCGAGGTGGACGTCGGCATGATCGCCGGAGACGACGCTCGGGTTCATCGCGGCCGCCGCGAGCGAAGCGACCACGCCGGCGGCCGAAGGCGGCGGGTTGACCCAGCCGAAGAAGGCCGGGTGGCCGTTCCCCATGGCGTGGGGCAGGACGTCGCGCAACACCGTCGCGACCAGCTCCTCCAGCGTGGCCGGTCGCTCCGGCAGGGGCAGGTCGAGCAGCTGCTCGCGCAGCGCGTCGGGGAGCGGCTGCCAGACCGGGCGCGACGGCAGCGCGGCGAGATGGTCGGCCACGCCGTCCACGAGCGTGTGTGCGGCGCTGCGAAACTGGTGGAGCTCTTCGACGAGCACCGCGCCGGTGTCCGCTTCGCTCACGTCGCGAGCATAACGCCGCGAGGGTTGTTCGAATGGAGCTACTTGGGAGATACTCGCGCGAGGATGTCGCAGGAGAACGTGGAGAGGATCAAGGCGGGGTTCGACGCGCACAACCGTGGCGACATCGATGCCTTGGTCGAGGTCTACCACCCGGAGGCGGTGTTCGAGACGCTCCTACTGGGCACCCACCATGGCAACGAGGCCATACGGCTGATCTACGCGGAGAACCAGAAGACCCTGTCCGGCTACGACGTCGTCCCCGTGGAGCTGATCGACGCCGGGGACAAGGTGGTGGCGGTCGCTCAGGCAGTCGGTTCCGGTCCGGCCAGCCAGATCGCCGTGGACGAGCAGTTCGCCTTCGTCTTCACGTTCAAGGGTGAGCGGGTGGTGCGAGAACAGGCCTTCCGAAACAGGGCCGAAGCCCTCGAAGCCGCCGGACTGCCGGAGTAGCCACCAGCGCAGCCCGTCGGCTTCGGGGGTCCGATTCGGGGTTGTGTCAGGCGTCGTACTGGCCGCCGTGCTCCGCCACCTGGGGCCTGCTCTTGTGTCCGGCTTCTTTGATGATCGGCGGGACCTCGGGGTCGGAGAGGAACTTCTCAAAGCCTTCCTCGTCCCAGTCGAAGAGCACCCAGACCCGGTCGTCCTGATCGGGATCGCGAAAGACGGTTGAACCCTTGGACCCGTGCTCCGCTCGCTTCTCGGCGCCCTTGGTTGAGTAGATCTTCAAGAAGCGGTCGAAATCCTCGACCGTCGTCGTGGCCAGAAACATCTCTCTCCTCTCTGTCGGGAGTGTCGCCGCGCTCCGGCGAAAATCGCGCGCACTCTACCGCGCTACGCCGTAGGCTCTGCACATGCCGCAGACGGTCCATCGCCAGTGCACGCTTTGCGAGGCCCACTGCGGCATCGACGTGGAGGTCGACGGCGACCGCGTCCTGCGGATCAGCGGCGACGCGGAGGACCCGATCTCGCGCGGCTACATCTGCCCGAAGGCGGCGGCGCTCGCGGACCTGTACGCAGATCCCGACCGACTCCGGCGGCCGGTGCGCCGGGTCGGCTCCGAGTGGGAGGAGATCGGCTGGGACGAGGCGCTCGACCTGGCCGCGGGCGAGCTGCGCGCGGTCCAGCGCCGCCACGGCAACGACGCGGTGGCCACCTACTTCGGCAACCCGAGCGCGCACACGATGGCGGTGCTGTCCGGGCTGCCGCTGCGCCACGTGCTCGACACGCGCAACCACTACTCGGCCACATCGGCCGACCAGCTGCCGCAGCACCTGACGTCGGCCGAGATGTTCGGGAACCTCGCGCTGTTCCCGATCCCCGACATCGACCGCACCGACTACATGCTCGTGCTCGGCGCGAACCCGTCGGTGTCGAACGGCTCGCTCATGACGGCGCCCGGCGCGCGCCACCGGCTGCGCGCGATCGTCGCGCGCGGCGGCACCGTCGTCGTCGTCGACCCGCGCCGCACCGAGACCGCGGCGCACGCCTCCGAGCACGTCGCGATCGCCCCGGGTGGCGATCCCTACCTGCTGCTCGGGATGCTGCACGTGCTGTTCGCGGAGGGCCGCACGCGGCTCGGCCACCTCGACGGCCACGCCGACGGGATCGCCACCATCGAGGCGCTTGCCGCGGACTGGCCGGTCGCGCGCGCCGCGCCGATCGCGGGGGTCGACGAGGCGACGGTCGAACGGCTGGCGCGCGGGTTCGCGGACGCCGAGCGGGCGGTCGCGTATGGGCGCGTCGGGGTGTGCCACCAGCGGACCGGCTCGCTAACCCACTGGCTCATCAACGTGCTCAACGCCGTGACGGGCAACCTCGACGTCCCGGGCGGCGCGATGTTCCCCAACCCGGCGTTCGACGTCGGCGCGGTGCTGAAGCGCGCCCGGCTGCTCGGCTTCGGCGACCACAACCGCCACACACAGCGTGTCAGCGGGCTGCCCGAGATGAACGGCGAGTTGCCGGTCGCCGGCCTGGCGGACGAGATCACGACGCCAGGCGAGGGCCAGGTTCGCGGCATGCTGATCTTTGCCGGCAACCCGGTTCTCTCGACGCCGGGCGGCGCGCGCCTGGAGGAGGCGCTCGCGACGCTCGAGTGGTGCGTCGCCGTCGACATGTACGTCACCGAGACGACGCGTCACGCGAACGTGATCCTGCCGCCGGTCTCGACGCTCGAGCGCTCCGACATCGACGTCGTCATGCCGCTCGTCTCCGTGCGCAACCACATCCGCTACAGCCCGGCCGCGGTACCGAAGCCGAAGGACGGGCGCGAGGACTGGCAGATCCTGACGGCGCTGACGAGCCGGCTCGGGCGCGGGGTCGGGCGGCGCGCGGAGGCGGCGGTCGCGAGCCTTCCCTCGGCGTTCACGACACCCGAGCGGATCATCGACCTCGGCATCGCGCTCGGGCCGCACGGCATCCTGCGGCGGGGCCCGCTCAAGGGCCTGACCGTCGCGAAGATAAAGCGCGCCAAGCACGGCATCGACCTGGGCCCGCTCGAGCCGCGGCTGCCGGGGGCGCTCGACACGGCGGACAAGCGCGTGCGGCTCGCGCCGCCGGTGCTCGTCGAGGAGGCGGCGAAGCTCGCCGAGCACGCGCGCGAGCGCGAGGACGCGCTGTCCGACGGCTACGACCTGACGCTCATCGGCCGCCGCCAGCTGCGCAGCAACAACTCGTGGATGCACAACAGCGCGCGGTTGATGAAGGGCGCCGACCGCTGCACCGCGCTGCTGCATCCCGACGACGCGGGCGCGCGCGGACTCGACGACGGCGACAAGGTGCGCCTGGTCTCGCGCGTCGGAGCGATCGAGCTGCCGCTCGAGGTCAGCGACGAGATCCGCCCCGGCGTGGTCTCGGTCCCGCACGGCTTCGGGCACGTGCGCCCGGGCGTCGGGTGGCGACTGGCCGCGGAGAAGGCCGGCGCGAGCGTCAACGACATCACCGACCCTTCGGTCGTCGACGCGATCACCGGCAACGCCGCGTTCAACGCGGTGCCGGTCAGGGTCGAGGCGGCCTGAGCGTCAGCGCGGACCCTGCGTTCGCGGCTGCCTCGCCCGCACACCTGGTGGGGCGGTCGCGATGAATCCTCCGGCGCTGACGGGTCAACAGGCATTGAGAACGAATCCGCGGCCACAGCGGCCGCCTACTGAGGAGGCACGATGAGCAAGCTCAGGTGTCATATCTCGATCTCGCTGGACGGTTTCGTCGCCGGCCCGAACCAGAGCGAGGAGAACCCGCTCGGCGAGGGCGGCGAGCGGCTCCACGATTGGGTCGTTCCGCTGGCCGCCTGGCGCCAACCCCACGGCAAGCCAGGCGGCGAGGTGAACGAGAGCACACGGGTAATGGAGGAATCGGTCGAGAACGTCGGGGCCGCCGTGATGGGTCGAAACATGTTCGGCCCGATCGGCGGTGGTGCCTGGGGCGACGAGCAGTGGACGGGCTGGTGGGGCGACGACCCTCCCTACCACTACCCCGTGTTCATTCTCACCCATCACCCGCGTGATCCCGTGGCGATGGAGGGAGGGACCACGTTCCACTTCGTCACCGACGGAATCGAGTCCGCGCTCGAACAGGCAAGGGAGGCCGCCGGCGGGAAAGACGTCATGCTTTGGGGCGGCGCCCAGGTCGCGCAGCAGTACCTGGCAGCGGGACTGCTGGACGAACTCGAGCTCCACGTCGTTCCGGTGGTTCTCGGCGACGGTGCTCGCCTCTTCGACAACCTCCGGGACGCGCAGGTGGAGCTCGAGCAGGTCCGGGCCGTCGAGGCGCCCGGCGTCACCCACCTCAAGTACAGGAGCGTGAAATGAAGCGCGTCGCCGAGCGGCCGGAATGCCGCTTTCAAACCTCTCGATCGACCTGAGGGAGCTTCTGTCGGGGGCGTGAGCCGCCGCGACCGGCAGAGCCCTCGAGGTGTTCCACAGCGAGATCCCAGGTGGGGAACGCCAGGAACTCGACGATCTTGAGCTCCCGGAAGCGCACCAGGTGGCCGGCCTCGACCCCCTTCACCTCGACCCGGCTCTGGCGTCCGCGCCCAGTGAGCCAGATCTGGGCCACGACATCCTCGCCGCGGGCCATCGTTCGGCCGGTCTCGATCTGCAGCCACTCCCACGGCTCGGTCGCCGCGTGCCAGAACTCCGCTATCTCCTTGTGGCCGACGTAGCGGTCCAGCATCCCCGGAAACACGCCGCTCGGCCTGTAACAGCCGTGCTCATGGAAGTACTTGGGTATGCACTCGAGGCGACCCTCGACGAAGGCATCGTAGATCTCGATCAGCCGCGCCAGCTCCGGGCTCTGTGTCTCAGGCTCGACGGGTTCGACCTTCCGCTTGGAGCTCACCGAATGGAGCTGGTCGGACTGGGCGGGCCGCCGATCCTCGTGGATTCCCCGCGATGCGCTCGATTCGGGCACGGTGCCATTTTGACGATTGGAGCATCCAGTCTTCGGTGCGGGTGCGGTATGACTTCGACACCACGATCGCGACACGAGACCAGACCCGGGAGCCTCCGCGATGCGCGAGCTGACCTACGTTGGTGATCGATCTGTGGAATGGCGGGAGCGTCCTGACCCGGCGATCGGCTCGCGTTTCGACGCGATCGTCAAGCCCGTGGCGGCCACCACCTGCGATGTCGACCGCGCGATCATTCTCGGCCGCGCGCCGGTGCCTGCGCCGTTTGCGATCGGCCACGAGTGCGTGGCCGAAGTCGTCGAGGCCGGCCCCGGCGTGACCCACGTCGAGCCCGGCGACTTGGTGGTGGTGCCGTGGCACATCGCATGCGGGCGCTGCGACCGGTGCCATTCCGGCCTGTTCGCGCACTGCCGCACCGTGCCGTACATGGCCATGTTCGGCGTATCGATCGGCGGCGACTGGGGCGGCCTCTTCTCAGACCTCGCGCGCGTTCCCTACGCCGACGCGATGCTGGTCCCGCTGCCGCCGGGGCTCGATCCGGTCGCGATGGCCTCGGCCAGCGACAACTGGTCGCTGGCCTGGCGGTTGGTCGCGCCGCACCTGACGACCACGCCGGGTGGCGCCGTGCTGATCATGAGCAGCGGCAGCATCGGCCTCTATGCATGTGACATCGCCGGGGCGCTCGGGGCCTCGCGGCGACTGTTCGTCGACCCCGACCCCGAACGCCGGGCGATCGCCGAAAGCTACGGAGCCGAGACCGCCGAGTCGATCGACGCGATCCACCACGGCTTCGACATCGCCGTGGAGGCCACGGGCCGGGTGGACGCGCTCGCCTGCGCCTGCCGTTCGCTGGTCCCCGAGGGGATCTGCGAGAGCGCCGGCAACCACTTCAGGCCCGGCGAGCTGCCGCTTTTCGAGATGTACCTGAACTCGATCAACCTGCGGATCTCGCGCGACAGCGTTCGCGCGAACATCCCGGCGGCACTCGACCTCGCGCAGAGCGGCAGGGTCCACCCACGCACGGTCGTCTCGCATGTCCTCGATTGGGAGACGCTGCCCGAGGAGCTGCCGAAGCTGCACAGCAAGCCGGTCTTCGTCCGCGACCCGGTGGCCCTCGCCGGCTAGCGCCGCATGGCGGATCGCTATGACGTGATCGTCGTCGGTGGTGGTTTCGCCGGTGTCACCGCCGCCCGCGAGTGCGCACTCCGGGGCCGCCGGACGCTCCTCATCGAGGCCCGCGACCGGCTGGGCGGGCGAACGTGGAGCGCGCGCTGGAACGACGTCCCGATCGAGTACGGCGGCGCCTGGGTGCACTGGCATCAGCCGCACACGTTCTCCGAGCTGACCCGAGCCGGGCTGACGGTGGCCGTCAGCGATGACAGCGGCCGCGCTCATTGGCACGTCGGCGACGAGCGCCGCTCGGGGACGATCGAGGCACGCGATGCCATCGCTCGCCGCGGCTGGGACCGCTTCGTCGAGGGCGTCCGGGAGGCGCTGCCGCAGCCGCACGCTCCGCTTGCCGCGCTCGCGGAGCTCGCGCGGTTCGATCGACTGACGATCGCCGAGCGGCTGGACGAGCTCGAGCTCGACGAGGAGGAGCGTGATGTGCTGGCGGCCGAGGTCGAGTCGGTCGCCCATGGCCCGCTCGGCGACGCGGGGGCCGTGTCGATACTGCGCTGGCACGCCCTGTCCGGCTACAGCCTCGAGCTCGCCCAGTTCACCGGAGGGCGCGTGACGATCGAGCACGGCACGGGCGCGCTGTTGGACGCCATCGCCGGCGCCGCCGTGTTCGATCGGCGCCTCGCGACCCCCGTCGCGGCTGTGGTCCGCGACGGCAAGGACGTGGAGGTGCACACGCGCGACGGCCAGGCTTTCACCGCGCGCAGCGCGATCGTCGCCGTCGCCTTGAACGCGCTCGGCGCAATCGAGTTCAGCCCGGAGCTCCCGGAGGACAAGCGGCGGGCGATCGAGCTCGGACAGGCCAGCCGCGGCGTCAAGGTGATGATCCATGCGCGCGGCGAGGACGTGCTCCAGAACTCGATCCGCTTTCGCCACCCGTTCGGCTACCTGAGCAGCGAGATGCTGCTCGGGGACGGGACGCAGCTGCTGATCGGCTTCGGTGGAGATGCCGAGCGCTGCGACCCGGCCGACCTCGCGGCGATGCAAGCCAGCCTCGACGAGATCCTTCCCGGCTATGAGGTGCTCGACGTCACGTCACACGACTGGTTCGCCGACGAGTTCTCGCTCGGCACCTGGGCGATCCATCGGCCGGGCTGGTACGAGCACCATCACGCCGCGATGCGCCGACCCGAGGGCAACGTCGTTCTCGCCGGCTCCGACCTGGCGAACGGGTGGGCCGGCTTCATCGACGGGGCGATCGAGTCCGGCCTGCATGCGGGCGCCTGGGCGACCAGCGACTTCTCGGAGTGGAGCTAGTCGGACTCGAACCGACGACCTCCTGGGTGCGATCCAGGCGCTCTCCCAACTGAGCTATAGCCCCGCGTTGCACCGGCGCACGCCGGGCCAGGCGAAGGATAGCCGCGGGTCGGCGCGCGCCCGGGCCCAGGCAGCGGGGCCGAAGCGGAGTGATCGAGCCGACGGGCCTCGGTAGGCTTCCTGCCGATGGGCATTCTCGACGATGCCATCCGCGAGCATCTGGAGCTCAAGCGCATGCACGGCGCGTCGGAGGAGGAGCTTCGCCTGCAGGAGGTGGAGGCGCTCGGCTCCCCCCGGCGCGAGCCAGATGACGCGGACTCCACGGACCTCGCGGTAGCCGAGGAGGGGGACGCGGACGCCCCGCTCGCGCCGGCGGAGGAACCGGTGGCCGGCGAACCGCCGGCGCCTGACGCCGACCCGCCGCACTCGCAGGAGCTCGAGTCGGAGCCGGACCTCGAGCCCGAGCCGCTTGCCGGTCGAGCCGGAGCCGGAGCCGGAGCCGGAGCCGGAGCCGACCGGAGCGGGCCGACACGCTCCCGAGCGGGTTCGAGCCCGTTGACGAACGCGAGGAGCTTCCCGAGGAGCCCGCCGAGGAGAGTCCCGACGACGGGGACCTGCTGGAGGACACGCCCGACTTCCTTCAAGAGACGCCGGAGCACGACCGGCTCTGGTTCGAGCAGAAGCCGCCGCGCGACTTCGATTTCGACTAGACGAACGATCTAGTTGCTCGGCGGCGAGCCCGCAGGAAGTTGCGGCGGGGGTCGCCCGCCCCGGCGACCCCCGCACTGATGCAACCCAGCGGCGTCCCGTGCCGCTTGTGTTCGACGGAACCCTCCATGCCGTCGTGGAAAGGTTCTTCGGCCGCTCCCGCCGAAACCTGAAATCTTGCGCCCAGCTCTAAACGGGCGTCCAGTCAGGAGATGTAGCCGCGCACGGTGGCGGCCTCCACCACCCGCTCGATTCCGAGCTCGTAGGCCGCCTCGCGCAGGGATGTGCCGGACTCGCGTGAGCGCGCCGAGACTTCGCGGAAGGCCTTGCGCATGATCCGGCCGAGGCGGTCGTTCACCTCGCGCTCGTCCCAGCGGAAGTGCTGCAGGTTCTGGACCCACTCGAAGTAAGAGACCACCACTCCGCCGGCATTGGCCATCACATCGGGCACCACGTACACGCCCTTCTCGCGCAGGATCTCGTCGGCGGCCGGCGTGGTCGGGCTGTTGGCGCCCTCCACGATCATCCGGCAGGAAAGGCGATCGGCGTTGCT
Organism: uncultured Thermoleophilaceae bacterium; assembly: GCA_963759625.1. Lineage (GTDB taxonomy): Bacteria > Actinomycetota > Thermoleophilia > Solirubrobacterales > Thermoleophilaceae > JACVRW01. The sequence goes on from CAVXAD010000010.1 coordinate 48,966, forward strand.
CCGGTTGATCATCCCGCCGAGTGCCGCGGGGAAGAACACGTCGCACTCCACTCCCAGTAGGTCGTCGGGGTCGATCCGCTCGGATCCCGGCCACTCGACCAGCGTGCCGCCCTCCCTGATGTGCTCCTCGAGAGCCTCGGCGTCGATGCCGGAGTCGCTCCGAATCGCTCCGCTGGCATCCGACACGGCGACCATGCGTGCTCCCAGCTGCTGCATGATCCGCGCCGCCCAGGAGCCCACGTTGCCGAAGCCCTGGACGGCGAAGGTCGCCTCGGCTGGGGCGAGCTCCAGGTGCGGAGCGGCCTCCCGGAACATGAACACCACCCCGCGGCCCGTGGCAGCCTCCCGCCCGTAGGAGCCTTCGAGCGCGATCGGCTTGCCGGTCACGCACGCGGGCGTGTGTCCGTGCAGCTTGCCGTACTCGTCCATGAGCCAGGCCATCACCTGGGCGTTGGTGCCCACGTCGGGGGCCGGGATGTCCCGTGTCGGTCCGAGCACCTTCTCGATCTTGTCCATGAACGAGCGCGAGACCGACTGGAGCTCGCGCTGCTCGAGCTGGTGCGGATCCACGTTGATTCCGCCCTTGGCACCCCCGTAGGGGATGCCGGCGATCGCGGTCTTCCAGGTCATCAGGGAGGCGAGCGCACGCACCTCGTCCAGGTCGACCTCGGGGTGGAAGCGGATGCCTCCCTTGTAGGGGCCGCGCGCTCCGTTGTGCTGGACGCGGTAGCCGGAGAAGACGTGGATCTGCCCGTCGCCGAGCTTGACGGGCACCTGAACCTGCACCTCGCGGTAGGACGAGCGGAGTACTGCCGCGATGTCGTCACGGAGCCCGAGCCTTTCCGCGGCCCGGTCGAACCAGTGCGCGACGATCTCGTAGTTCGAGACCTCCGCCCGCCGCGGGCTGGGGTGGGTCTCGGTCGCTCGCGGAGACCGGTCGGTGCTCGCGGCGTCCGCCATCGAATCTCCCCGGGCTCAACCGCCCAGGCGGTTGTGCTCCTCGTGGAGGCCGACGTGCGGAGGGCCCATCCCTCGCGAGTGGAACACGGATGGCCGACTCTAACCCGAAAGCGGAGGGGCGTGGGCCGGGTTCGCCCGGGGTCGTCGAACTCAGCGGCTGGTCGCTGTGGGCATGCCCGCGACCCGCTCGAGCCAGCGGCCGAAGAGCAGGCGAGCCAGCGGCAGGGTCGTCGCGGCGTTCGTCTCCACCTCGTGCACCAAGCGCGTCAGCGCGCCGGGTCCGAGGATCGCATCGAGACTGTCGGCGTAGGCCGGCACCTCGCCCCATTCCGTGGCGAGCGCAGGCGGGACCTCGAGGTGGAACTGAAGACCGTAGGCGCGCTCGTACACGAAGGCCTGGTGGGAATACGCGGAAGACCGGGCGAGAAGGGTGGCGCGCTCTGGAAGGTCGAACGTGTCGCCGTGCCATTGGAGCGCCGGAAAGACGCCGGGCGCGGCGCTGAACACCGGATCATCAGCGGCGCCGGCGGTGAGCTCCACGTCCAGCAGGCCCACCTCGGGCTCGGGGCCGCGATACACATTCGCGCCGAGGGCCGCCGCCAGCAGCTGTGCTCCGAGGCACACGCCCCAGATCGGATGGCCGGCCTCGGCCGCGTCGCGTATCAGCCGCTTCTCGTCGCGGAGCCATGGGTGGGCGTCCTCCTCGTAGGCCCCCATCGGACCGCCCATCACCACCAGCCCCGCGAACTCGCGCCAGTCGGGCACCGGGTCGCCCTCGTCAAGCTCCACCCGCACCAGCCCGAGCCCGCGTGACAACAGCTCATCCTCGAACGCCGCCGGTGGCTCACACGCGATGTGCTGGAGCACGAGGAGGCTCGGTTCCATGTGGGGAGACCGTATCCGCTGGCGTTCTTCCTCGGGCGACTCACCGGTTACGGCGCAGCCCCGCGCGAGCGGCCCTCCGGAGCTAAACTCCGGGACCGGCTGGAGCAGCTCTTGAGCTATCGCGAGACCGAGCATCTGCGAGTGCTGATCGCCAACGAGCGAAAGGATCGGCTGGCTCTGGTTGCTCCCATCGTGGCCTCCCTGGGACACGAGGTCATCGCGCGCGAGATCGAGGTGGAGGACGTGGGGCCCCTGACGGCGAGGGAGCGCCCCGACGTCGCGCTGGTCGGGCTCGGTGACAGCTCGGAGCATGCGCTCGACCTGATCGACAAGATCGTGCGGGAAGCCGCCTGCCCGGTGATCGTCCTCATCCACGCGCGCAATCCCGCGTTCGTCAAGGAGGCGTCCAAGCGGGGCATCTTCGCTCACATCAACGACGCCGACGTCGAGGACTGGCAGAGCTCGATCGACATCGTGCTGCGCCGCTTCACCGAGTACCACGACCTCGAGGGAGCCTTTGGGCGACGCGCGCTGACCGAGCGTGCCAAGGGCATCCTGATGGAACGCCACGATCTCGACGAGACGCGCGCATTCGAAATGCTGCGCGAGCAATCGCGTGTGAGCAACCGCAAGCTCATCGACCTCGCCGCCGCGGTGGTCGACGGTCGCGCCCTGCTCCCGAGGCAGCCGCCGCCGGCCCCGGCCGGGTCCGAACCTCGCTAGCCGGTCGAGTGGAGCCAGCCGGGCTCGAACCGGCGACCTCCTGGTTGCAAACCAGGTGCTCTCCCAACTGAGCTATGGCCCCTCGCCTGGAATGGTAGGCGCGCCGGCGTCACTATCTGTCCGCGAACCCCGCGTCCAGCAGCTTCGCTGCCTGGCGCGCCGGGTCGGCCGAGTGCAGCAGCACCACCGCGAGCGTGCGCCCGGCGCGGCGCGCAACGCCCACGAAGCAGAGCCCGGCCGCATCGGTGTAGCCGGTCTTCAGGCCGATGGCGCCCCGGTAGCCGGCGCGAATCAGCGGATTGTGCCCGCTCAGGAAGAGCCGGCCGCCCTTGATCGGGAACCGGAACTCCGCCTGGCTCCTGCGCGCGATGCGGCGGATCCGCGAGCGCTTCATCGCGAGCCGGGTGAGCACCGCCAGGTCACGCGCGCAGGAGCGATTGCCGGGCTCGAGCCCGTGCGAGGACACGAAGTGCGTGCAGCCGAGGCCGAGCGCTTCCGCGCGCCGGTTCATCAGCTTCACGAACCGTCGCTCGGTGCCGGAGACGTGGTCCGCCAAGGCGATCGCGGCATCGTTGCCGGACACGAGCAGGAGTCCGGCCAGCAGCGCCTCGAGGTGAACGCGCCGCCCGCGCGGCAGGAGGCCGACGCCGGACCCCCGGTAGCGCAGCGCGGCCCGAGTGATCCGCACGGGATCTCGCGGCCGCGTGCGCTCGGTCACGAGCAGCGCCGTCATGATCTTCGTCAGGCTGGCCATGGGGAGCACGCGCAGCGGGCCCCGGCGCCAGAGCACCTCGCCGCTGCGTACGTCGAACAGCAGCGCGCCGCGCGGCGGCTTGCGCAGCTTCACCCGCACGCTGTCGTCGCCGGCGAGTGGAACGTCCGGCACAGGCTCGGCCGGGACCGCCAGGTCGGGCTCCTGCGGCTTTGCGCCATGGCGGGCGACGGGCACCGCGCCGGCGGCGATAGGCAGCGCCCGGCCGCTGTGGCGCCCGTCGCCTCGCCCGAGGTCGAGGTAGGCCACCGTGGCCACCGCGAGCAGCACGGCGACGATCGCGAGAAGCGCCAGCAGGCGCCGGCCCCTGCGGTGCCGCCGGCCGCCGGCCGTGAGCACCGGAGGTAGCGGCGGTGGCCCGGGGCTACTCATCCGGAGGGGCCGACGTCAGCGCTCCGATCACGCCGATGCCGAGCAACGCGAGGATCACCAGGGAGAGCAGCACCAGCACGTCCACGCCCTGGTCGATTGCCACGCTTACGGTGAGGACGGCCAGCAGCCCGATGACCGCCAAGGTGGCCGAGAGGGCGAGGGAGCGTCCCATCAGTACACGGGTATACGGCGATGGACGTCATAGTCATCCCTTGCCCGGTCGGCAAACAGCCTGATCAGCGCCAGCCCGAACAGGAATCCGCCGATGTGCGCGAAGTACGCCACGCCTCCGCCCATCCCGGATACCGGCTGGCTGAAGGCGGGCAACAACTGGAGTGCGAACCACAGGCCGAGCACCAGCAGCGCCGGCAACCGCACCACGGTGAAGAAGATGATGATGAAGATCACGGTGAGCACCCGCGCGCGCGGGTAGAGCACGGCGTAGCCGCCGAGCACGGCGGCTATGGCGCCGCTGGCGCCCACGGTCGGCACCGCGGCGCTCGGGTCGACGAGCACCTGGCCGGCCAGCGCCGCCAGGCCCCCCAGAAGGTAGAAGGCGACGAAGCGTGCCCGCCCCATCGAGTCCTCGATGTTGTTCCCGAAGATCCACAGGAACAGCATGTTCCCCGCAAGGTGGAACAGGCTCCCGTGCATGAACATCGAGGTGAAGGGCGTGATCCACCAGGGGGCCTGGTCGGGCGCTTGGCCGCGCACTCCCTCCTGCCCCTCGCAGACCACCTGGCCCGATACCACCCCGCATTCGTCACCCGGATGCGTCAGCTCATAGGGGATCGCTCCGTACTCGACCACGCGGTCGTTGCCCTTGGACCCGAGTTCGAGGGCGCCGCCCTCGAAGCCGAAGTACACGACGGTGCAGGCCACGATGATCAGCACCGTCAGGATCGGAAAGCGCTGCGTCGGTATGTCGTCCTTCAGCGGGATCACAGGACGCCCGGATGATGCCTGGGGAGGCTAAGGGCGACTCTCAACGCACGTCCAGGAACTCGATTGCCCGGGAGAAGCTGAAGCCCGGCTGAGGGCCGCCCTCGAGGGCGTAGACGCGATCTCCAAGCGCGGCGCCGCCGAGGCCGTGACGCGGGGTGAGCATGTCGGGCAGCCGGCGCCAGCGCCGGCGGGCGATGTCGAACAACTCCACCTGGGCGATCGTGGTCCCGCCCGGCGCGAGGTTCTCGCCGCCGAATACCACGATCCGGCCGCGGGTCAGCCGCACCGAGGCGATCCCACCGCGGGCGAAGCGCAGGCTGGGGAGCCGCTCCCATCGTTTCCGGCGTGGTAGGTAGCGCTCGGCGACGGCCAGGTTGGAGCTGTCTCGCCCGGCCAGCACGTAGAAACGCCCGCCGGCGGCCACGCCGGTCGTGTGGTTGCGGGGCGGCCCGGGAAAGCTCGGTCCGCGCCGCCAGCGCCGGGTACGGAAGTCGAACACCTCGAGCGAGCGGAGCGAGCCGGACTCGTCCGCGCCGCCGGCCACATACAGCCGGTCGCCGATCACGGCCGCTGCGTGTGCCGCCCGCGGCGTGCCCGACGACCGCAGCCGCCGCCAGCGATTCCGGTCAGGGTCGTACTCGAGCAGAGCGGCGGTCGGCCCCGTGAGGCCGGTGCCCGCGTAGCCACCGTGCACGTACAGCCGTCCACGGTGCACGGTCGCAGTCGAGTGGTTCAGGCCGAGGGGCATCGCACGTACGCGCGACCAGCGGTTACGCCGGATGTCATAGCGCTCGACGGCGTGGGAGCCGGCCGCGCTGCCCCGCTCGAAGCCGCCGACCACGTAGATCGAGCGACCGATCCGCGCGGCCGCCACCTCTGTGCGCTCGAGCGGCGCCGGCGCCAGCGCCTGCCAGCGGTCGGTCCGCGAGGCGTCGCCCAGACCGGCTGCGATCACCACCCCGGCGCCGCCGACGGCGGCGACCGAACCCGCCAGCAGCGCCCGGGCCAGCACCCTCAGCGGGCGGCCGCGTGCTCGAGCGTCTGCTCCGCGTGGTAGCTCGACCGCACCAGCGGGCCGGCGGCCACGGACTCGAAGCCCATCGCGTAGGCCTCGCGCTCGAGGTCGGCGAACTCGTCCGGGTGCCAGTAGCGGACGACCGGCAGGTGCTCGCGGGTGGGGCGGAGGTACTGACCCACAGTAAGCACCTGAACGTGGTGGTCGCGAAGAGTGGCGAAGGTCTCGAGCAGCTCGTCCTTGGTCTCGCCGAGGCCGGTCATCAGGCCCGACTTCGTGACCACCTGGTCGCCGCCCAGCTCCTTCGCGTTCGCCAGCACGCGGCAGGAGCGCAGGAAGCGCGAGCCGCGCCGCGCGAGCGGATAGAGGCGCGGCACCGTCTCCACGTTGTGATTGAAAACGTCGGGCCGCTCGGCGATCACGCGGGCGAGCGGCATCTCCTCGCCACGGAAGTCGGGCGTCAGCACCTCGACCTTGCAGCCGGGCGCGAGACGGCGGATCGAGCGGATCACGCCCACGAACGCCGAGGCGCCGAGGTCGGGCAGGTCATCCCGGTCGACGCTCGTGATGACCGCGTGCCGCAGTCCCATCTGCTTCACGGACTGCGCGACCCGCAGCGGCTCGAGCGGATCGTGATGGGTGGGCTTACCCGTCTTCACGTTGCAGAAGCCGCAGCGCCGCGTGCAGGTGTCGCCGAGGATCATGAACGTGGCGGTGCCGCGCTCCCAGCACTCCCCGATGTTGGGGCAGGCCGCCTCCTGGCAGACCGTGTGCAGGCCCTGGCCCTCGATCATCCGGCGGAGCTCGCGGTAGCGCGGGCTCCCGGGGGCCGGGCGCTTGAACCACGGCGGCTTGCGCTCGCCGAACGGGCGCACCTCGCCCATGTCGAGCACGCGAGCGCCGCCCGGGTTCGCGCGCGAGCGGGTGCTCATGCGGCTACCGGCTCCAGTGCTCGCGCGGCCTCACGCACGCGATGCTCGGAGACGATGCGCTGGCGCCTGCCCGTGGACTCGGCGAAGCGGTGGGCGAGCCGCCGCCGGAAGCAGGGCAGCCCGCCGGCGCGGCCGGTCTCCCGCGTCACCGAGGTCATCGCCACGTGGTCCATGCCGCAGGGCACGATCCACTCGAACGGCTGGAGGTCGTTGTCCACGTTCACGGCCAGCCCGTGGGTCGTCACGCCCCGGGATACGTGCACCCCGATCGAGCCGATCTTGCGCTCACCCACCCAGACGCCGGTGAAGGGTGTGGCCCGGACCTGCGCTACCACGCCCTCCTCGCTCAGTGCGGCCACGATCGCCCGCTCCATCACGCCTACGAAGTGCCCCACGCTCCGGATGGCCATGATCGGGTAGGCCACCAATTGGCCGGGCCCGTGGTAGGTCACGCGCCCGCCGCGGTCGCTGTCCTCGACCTCGATCCCCTGGAGCCGGTACCACTCCTCGCCCATCGGCAGGTCGGCCGGCTCGGTGCGGCGCCCGCGCGTATACACCGGCGGATGCTGGAGCACGAGGAGCACGTCGGGAATCTCGCCGGCCTGGCGGAGCCCGCGAAGCGACTCCTGCAGCGCCGAGGCCTCGCGGTAGGGCACGAGACCAAGCTGTGCGACCCAGAGCTCGTCCACCTTTCGAAGGCTACCCTGCCCCCGGTGGACCCAGAAGAGCGCTTCTGGCCCACCCGTGTCCGCTGGCGGCTGAGGGGCGCGTGGATGTGGCCGACCTTCGTGGCGCTGACGCTGCTCGACGGGCTCGTGCTCCACCTGCTGCCGCCGGTGGGCACCGGGGTGGACCTGATCCCCGCCATCCTGATTGCCGTCTTCGGCAACCTCGTGCTGGTGGGGGCCGTGGGCCCGTGGCTGGCACGGCGGCTCTGGGCTCGCCGGCCCGCCGCGGAGCCCGGGGCGCCGCCGATGGCGCAGTTGGAGGTGCTGACCGACCGCGTGGGCACCGGTCTCCTCGTGGCCAGCCTGGTGGGCGTGTTTGCGGCCGGCCTCGCGGCCCGGCCGCTGGTGGTGGCCGAGACCGACGCTCGCGAGCGCGCCGCCAATGCGATCCTGCGGCTGGTCGACAACAGCGGTAACGCGGAGCTGATCCGCAACAAGGAGACGGCCCAGACCGTCCGGCTCGGTGACGGCTACTTCCGCACCTGTATCGCGCACGACGACCGGCGCAAGTTCTGGTGCTACTTCATCGACGCGAACAAGCGGCCCGTCGAGGTGGTGCGCGACCCGAGTGGGCTCCCGAACCGGCCGGTCGACTAGGCCCGGTCGCCCTACGGGCTCCGATACAGCGACGTCAGCCGCTCGCCTGCACCCACCTCGAACAGCTCTACCCGGTTGTGCCCGGGACGCAGCGAATCCTCCGGCACCAGCATCGAGAAGTACTCGTCCGGGCGACCGCGCAGCCGGAAGCTCCGGCCGGTGGCCCACACCGTCCCGTCCACCGCCACGGCCACGTCGCGCAGGCCGCTCGGTGGACCGCCCTCGAGCTTGCCGGTCACGCGGATCGGGATGATCTCGTTCTCGGGGCGCACGTTCCGCAAGAGCCCCGCGTTGGCCAGGGTGGCTCGCACGGTGCCTGCGCGAGCCGTGCCCAGGCCGCTCACCTGTCGGCCGATCAGATCCGGGTGCGACCCCACCCGGTAGAGCGCCGCCCAGGGAGAGCCGAACAGCAACTGGCTCTCGGCCCCCGTCCCCACGAGCCGGGCGCGGCGCCGCCGATTTGCCAGGCGCCGCCGGGCGAGCTCGTCCTTGCCGATCCTGATCACCCTGCTGAAGTCGCGGGTGGGGAGCGCCACCGCGTCGCGCCGCTGGGTGACCGGCGCGAATGCCGAGTGGCCGTCGTGGCGCCACGGGACCTCGGCATCGAGCAGGTCGGCCATCGTCGGGACGATGTCGATGGTCCGCACGAAGCTCTCGTCCAGCTCGCCCGTCGTCTGCCCCGGCGCCTTCACGAACAGCGGGATCGGCGCGATCTGCTCCACGTTCCGCTCGGTCACCAGGCGCCGGTCCTTCACGCCCACCTCGAAGGCGATGCCGTGGTCGGCGGTGACCACGATCATCGCCTGGTCGAGGAGGCCGGTCTGGCGGAGCCGCGCGAGCAGCAGCCCCACCTGATGGTCCACGTAGCCCACCTGAAGCAGGTGGCGCGTCTCGTTGTGGTTCGTCAGGGCCTGGTCGTGGAAGCCCACCGGGCCGTTGATGGCGGGGATCGGGTCGTTGCCCTTCGGCCTGCTCTGATGCCCGGAAGGCAGGTAGATCCAGGGCTCGTGCGGCAGCAGGGCATGCTGGAGATAGAAGGTCGGCTCCGCGCGCTTGCGGATCGCCCCGATCCAAGCGTGGAGCCGGGCCGGGCGCCCGCCGCCGGCGAGCCGCTTCAGCACCCCGGGCCGCGTGGTGCGCGCGGCGGGGCAGATGCGGGGAGGGCAGAGCGCCTCGCCGGACTCCACGTCCACCACCTCGTAGCCGAGGCCGTCGAAGAGGTGGTAGACGCTGCGCGGGTGGCTGTGGAAGTCGGCTGCCGTGCCCTTCCGCGGAAGCACCGAATCCATGATCGCCGGCACCGCCTTGAAGGTCGAGTCGTAGATCGTGAAGGCGTTCGGGAACCACGTGGAGCGCTTCGCGAGGTCGGCGAAGTTGGGGTAGCGCTCGGCGTCGATGCTGCCGTCGGGGCGGAGCAGCGTGTCCAGCGGGAACTCGTCGAGGATGAGGACGATCACCGGCGGCTTGTCCGGTGGCGCGGCCCGCCCATCACCGCCCCCAGCGCAGGAGGTGACCAGAAGAGCGGCCAGCGCGGCCGCGAACACGGCCCGTGCGCGCACGGGCCGAAATGTAAAGGTCGTCAGGACCGCGCGAGGAGGCGAAGGGTCCCGCCGCGGAGCACCTCGTACACGGCCACCGCGTTGTCGCCGTCGCGAAGCGTGGCCTCGGGAACCATGAGCGAGTAGTGCTCGCGCGGGTCACCCCGTAGGCGGAAGCTCCGTCCTACGGCCTCGATCCTCCCGGCCACTGCCACGGCCAGGTCGCGTCGCGCACCGGGCCGCCCGCCCGCCAGGTCCCCGGCGATCTGCGCCGGTACGAGCCCCGACGCGCGGCTTACGTGGCCTAGCTCGGACGCCGTCGCGATCGTCGCGCTGAGGCCGCCGCGGGCGGCCCGCGCCAGCGCCGACGGCCGCTGCCCGAGCAGGCTCTTGTGCGGGCCGATCCCGGTGTACAGGCCGGTGGCACCCGAGCCGAACTGACGTAGGCGCCGGCTGACCACGCGGCGCCTGCGCGCCTCCCAGCGGCGCCCGGAGATCCGTACCACGGCGCTGAAGTCGCGCGTGTCCAGGCGCACCACCCTGCGCCGGCGTGCCTCGCGCCCGAAGGCCGAGCTCCCGTCCGCCCGGTAGCCGAGCGGCAGGCCGAGCACATCGGCGATCGTGGGCGTCACGTCGAGCGTGCGGGCGTACGCGTCGCTGATCCGCCCCCGTCGCTGCCCGGGCGCCTTCACGATCAGCGGCACGGGCGTCAGCTCCTCCACGTTCGAGAGGCTCACGCTGCGGCGGGTCCGGACACCGGATTGCCAGGAGATGCCGTGATCGGCGGTGACCACCAGCATCGTCCGGTCGTACATCGCCTCCGACTCCAGCTTTTCCAGGAGCCGGCCGATCAGCCGGTCCACGAACTGAAGCTGCAGCAGGTAGCGCTGCTCGTTGTGGCGGGTGAGGAAGGGGTCATGGAAGCCGGGCACCCCGTTCATGCCCGGCACGAGGTCGCGTGGACCCGAGCGCGTGCGCGCGCCCGAGGGCAGGTAGAGGTAGGGCCCGTGAGGCAGGAGGACGTGCTTCACCCAGAGCGTCGGGCGACGCCCCGGTCGCAGCCCGCGCAGGAAGCGGTCGAAGCGCTCCTCGCGGCCGCGGCTCAGCCGCGGGAGGATCGCGGGTCGGCGGGCGCGCGCTCCGCGGCAGAGCCGTGGCGGGCAGATCGCGGTGGCCTCCTCGGAGCTCACGGTCCGGTATCCGTGCCGAGCGAGCGCGGTGAAGAGTGACTTCGGGTGGTAGCGCTGGTCGGCCGCTGAGCCCTTCACCGGGCGCATCCCGTCGAGGATCAGCGGCACGGCCTTCGTCGTGGAGTCGTAGACCGAGTACGCGTTCCTGAACCAGGTCGCGCCGGACGCGAGCGCGGCGAAGTTCGGGTAGCGCACCGGATCGATGCGTCCGCCCGTGCCGAGCAACGAGTCACCGGGGAACTCGTCGAGCACGAGCAGCACCACGTCCGGCCGTTGCACGCCGCTCGCCACGCCCACAGCCCGCGGCCCGGCCGCCCCGGAAGGCGGCATCAGCACCACCAACAGCGCGGCCGCAGTCACGGCGGCGGCGATCGTCGTCGCTGCGATGCGCATGGGGCGAAAGGGTGGCGCATCCTCTCCGCCGCGCGTTTCGAACCTGTGCCTCTTGCGTGACCATGAAGTTAAGCTCGACCCTTAGAGACCCTATCTGCGCGCGAGTCTGACAGTCTTCACCCGGATGCGGCGCGCCCACCCGCCCCTCCGCGCTCCCTGGACCGGACCAACTCCGTCGCGCGTACGCGCGCGAGGAGAGCCCGGGTGGCGCCCGCGCCGGGTTTGTGAGCGCTCGCGCGGTGGCACTTGCCTTCGGTGGGCCGATCAGCGAGCATCCCCTGCTCAGGTGCCTGTCAGGCCGGAGGAGATGCAGACCGTCCTGTGAGCGCGAGACCCGCCCGACCATTCCGCCGGCCGGACGCCGCGTTCGGCGGCCGCATGCCCGTAATCGTGGCTGCGATGGCCCTCATCGTCGTGGGCTGGCTCAACGCGGACGGCGTGCCGGCCGCGCCGACACAGCTGGACGAGTCGCTACTGACCATCACCGAGACCTCGCCGGTGCCCACGGCTCCCGACGGCACAGGGGACGACACGGCCTCGCGCCCGGCGGACGACATCCGCCCCGCGCTCCCTCCCACCTCTGAGAAGGACGCGGCGCCGGCGCCGCCCAAGGAGACGGGTGACGACCCGGCGACCGAGTGCAAGACGCAGGTGCAGTTCACTCCGGACCCCCCGGCCACGGAAGAGGACCAGGCCAAGAAGGACGACGCCGAGAAGGCGAAGACGAAGGCTGACGACCCGGCCTGTGCCGACAAGAAGCGCAAGAAGCGCCACCGCCACCGCCGCGAGTCGACCGAGCTGCGTAATTCGGATGGTTCGCCGGCGCGGTCGAATCCGGGGTTTGTGGATGTGTTGCCGGGTCCGTCGTCGGCGGTGGGGGTGCCGAATTTCATCATCCGCAAGTTCCGGGTGCCGCCGTTTCTGTTGCCGATCTATCAGGCGGCGGGGATCCAGTACGGGGTGCGCTGGGAGGTGTTGGCGGCGATCAACGAGATCGAGACCGACTATGGCCGCAACCTGAACGTGTCGTCGGCGGGGGCGGTCGGCTGGATGCAGTTCATCCCCTCGACCTGGCGTCGCTACGGCACCGACGCCAACGAGGATGGCCGCAAGGACCCCTACAACCCGGTCGACGCGATCTTCGCCGCGGCCCGCTATCTGGCCGCGGCCGGCTACGACGACGACGTGCGCCGCGCCGTGTTCGCCTACAACCACGCCGACTGGTACGTCGACTCGGTGCTGCTGCGGGCGCGGCTGATCGCCGGCGTGCCCGCCGACCTCGTCGGCTCGCTCACCGGCCTCACCGAAGGCCGCTTCCCGATCTACGCACGCGCACGCTACGCCGACGACCAGGCCGAGGGCGTGGACGCGAGCAAGGGGATCGGCATCTTTGCCGACGAGGGCGCGCCGGTCGTGGCGGTGAACGACGGCGTGATCAAGAAGGTCTCCGAGAGCCCGCGGCTCGGCAAGTACGTCGTGCTCGAGGACCCCTACGGCAACCGCTTCACCTACGCGCACCTCGGCTCCGTGTCGAGCTTCTACCCGGTGCCGAAGGCCGACGGGCCGCAGGCGGTCCCCCCGGTCAAGGCCTCCCGCCGCAGCGATCCGGCGCCCACCGCCCCGGCCTCCGCGGGCAGCCAGGCCGATCCTAAGGCTAAGTCTGAGGATGAGGTGCGCCGGCGCCGGCGCGCCGTGAGCCCGCCGGGTCGCTGCCGGTGAAGGAGCGTCTCTTCGCCCACCCGGGCCTGCCCGGGGCGAAGGAGGCAGGCGGCCTCGAGCAGACGCTCGACGCCGCGCGCGCAAGAGCGGCAAGTTCGAGACCTTCGACGCCTACTTCTCACGCCCGATCGGGCTGGACCCGGCGAAGGTGCGGTTGCGCCGCCTGCAGGAGGGCGCTCGCGTCATCGGCGGCACCGTGCTCGGCCGCGTCGGGCGCTCCGGCGCCGCCGCTGCCGCCAAGCTGTCCTTCTCGATCCGGCCCGCCGGCAAGGGGGCGCCGAAGATCGATCCGAAGCCGATTCTCGACGGCTGGAAGCTGCTCGAGGCCACCGCCATCTATCGCGCCTCGGGCCGCAACGTGCTCTACGGGAAGGGCGACTCGGTGTCGATCGGGCAGGTGCTCCTGATGCCCAAGCGGCTGCTCGAGCGCCGGGTGCTCTCCGACGAGCGCATCGAGCTCTACGCCTGCGGCCGCGACGACGTCAAGTCGGGCCAGATCGACCGGCGCGTGCTCGCCACGCTCGAGTACCTGGCCGAGTCCGGCCTCAGCCCGACCGTCACGAGCCTCAAGTGCGGCCACGGCTTCTACACGAGCTCCGGCAACGTCTCCGAGCACAGCTCGGGCAGCGCCGTGGACATCGCCAAGGTCAACGGCATCCCGATCCTCGGCCACCAGGAGGCGGGCGGCATCACCGAGCAGACGGTGCGCCGGCTGATGCGCCTCCAGGGCACGATGCAGCCGCATCAGGTGATCTCGCTGCTCGAGCTGGGCGGGCCGACGATGGCGATGGGCGACCACGCCGACCACATCCACGTGGGCTTCCGGGCGAAGTCCACGCGCGTCTTCAAGCCAGGCCAGTGGACCAGCCTGCTGGATCGCCTGCGGCAGATCGAGAACCCGGTCGTGCCGGTCAAGCCGTCCCAGTTCGCGCTGCCCGTGAAGAGAACGCGCGGAGAAGCACGCAGGGGCGCGGGGCCCGCGGGGATCGGACTAGCCGCTCGCCAGGAGCTCCACGCCGAGGCGCTGCGCCAGCCCCTGCCCGCCCCAGCGCATGACCACGTCGTGGTTGTACTCGAACACCGGCCGTGCGATCGGGGAGAGCAGGTTCATCCACCGCTTGGTGGTGGCCACCTGCCAGTCGTAGACCACCGCGGTCACCCCGGCGTCCTCGAACAGGCGCCAGACGCCCCGGCCGCTCAGCTCACCCACCGCGCTGCCGCCCATCGAGAAGGGCCGCTCGACCCGCTCGACGGTGAACTCGAACTCGAGCGGGTAGGGCAGGCGGCTGCGCCACTCGATGGCGAAGCGGGCCCCCAGTCGGCCCGGGCCGCCCGGGTCGAGCTCGTCCACGCGCACCACGCCGCGCCACCACTCGGGCCAGCTTGCGGCGTCCTCGATCACGTCCCACGCGCGCTCGCGCGGGGCGTCCACGAGCCAGGTACTGAGGAAGCGGTACTGGGCTACGCCAGACCCGCCATTTCGGTCGAAGCTCAGGCCGCGGCGGGCACGCCGAGGGCCTCGTCGACCGGGGTGTGGGGAAGGCCGACGCCTTCTGCGACGGCCGGGTGGGTCACGTGGCCGGCGGCCACGTTCACGCCCGAGCGCAGCCCGGACTCCCTCGCGATCGCCCCGAGCACGCCGTGGTCGGCGAGCTCGAGCACGTAGGGCAGGGTCGCGTTGGTCAGGGCGAACGTGGAGGTGGCCGGCACCGCGCCCGGCATGTTGGTCACGCAGTAGTGGGTCACGCCGTCCACCTCGTACACGGGATCCGAGTGCGTCGTGGGGCGGGAGGTCTCGAAGCAGCCGCCTTGGTCGATCGACACGTCCACCAGCACGGCCTGCTTCTTCATCAGCGCGAGTTGGTCGCGCTTGATCACATAGGGCGCGCGCGCCCCGTGAACGAGCACGGCGCCGATCACGAGGTCGGCCTGCGGCAGCATCTTCTCGATGGCGAGGGTGGACGAGTACACCGTGGAAGCGCGGCCGCCGAAGGCCACGTCCAGCTCGCGCAGCCGGTCGAGGTTGCGGTCGAACACGAACACGTCCGCCTCCATGCCGATGGCGATGAAGGCCGCGTTCTGGCCGACCACGCCGCCGCCGATCACGAGCACGGTGGCGGCCGCCACGCCGGGCACGCCGCCGAGCAGGACGCCGCGCCCGCCCATCGGCTTCTCGAGGAAGAACGCGCCGGCCTGGGTGGCGATCTTGCCCGCCACCTCCGACATCGGCGCGAGCAGCGGCAGCCGCCCCTTGCTGTCCACCACCGTCTCATAGGCGATGCAGGTGGCGCCGGATGCGGCAAGGCCCTTGGTGAGCTCGGGGTCCGGGGCCAGGTGCAGATAGGTGAACAGCGTGTGCTCGGGGCGAAGCAGCCCAACCTCCTCCGGCTGTGGCTCCTTCACTCCGAGCACGAGCTCGGCCTCGTCGAACACCGCGCCCGCGTCGGGGAGGATCCGCGCGCCCTGGGCCTCGTACTCGGAGTCCGCGATCGTGCTGCCCTCTCCCGCTCCTGACTGCACGAGCACCTCGTGTCCGCGCTCCTTCAGCTCGCGGACTCCGGCCGGAGTCATCGACACCCGGTACTCGTCCTTCTTGATCTCCGTCGGCACTCCGACCTTCATCGCGTTCCTCGATCCTCCCTCATGGGTTCACCAGCTCGCGCCCCCTGAGCGCCAGCCAGAACTCGATCCGGTCGCGGGCCTTCGAGAGGTCCCGCCCGGTGAGCTGCTCCACGCGCCGAATCCGGTAGCGCAGCGTATGCCTGTGGCAGTAGAGCTCGCGTGCCGCCCGCTCCCATTGTCCGTTCTGCTCGATGTAGGTCTCGAGCGAGCGGATCAACTCGTCGCCGTACTCGCCCGCCGCGCCCTCCAGCGGCCCGAGCACGCTGTCGCAATACAGGCGCAGCGCCTCGTCGTCCTGGAGGGAGAGGATCAGCTGGAAGGCGCCCAAGTCGCGGTAGGAGGCCACACGCCGCGAGTGGCCGTTGGCGAGCGCCGCGGCCTCGAGGGCGCAGCGCGCCTCATGGAAGCTGTTACGGAGCGCCCCCACGGGGCCCGGCCGCGACGCCCCCGCGCGGAGCCTCGCCGCTCCCTCCGTCGAGCGCCTCGCAGGCCTGCTCCGCGAGCGTAACCGGGTCGAGGCCCTCGCGGGCGTCGATCACCGCGCACAGGAGCCGTTCGCGGGGGGCCACCAGCGCGGGTACGCCGGCCTCGGCGAGGAAGCGGTCGAGCTCCGTGGCCACGGGCGCGTCGTCCTCGTCGCCGGTGAAGACGATCGCCGCCGCGTTCGCCCCCACGCCGAACGGCCGCAGCCGCATTCGCAGCTCCTCCTGGGACAGGCGCCCCGTGAGCGCCTCCGCCAGGACGTCGCCTGCGAGGCGCCGCTCCGTGTCCCGCATCGCCCGCTGGCGCATCAGCTCGAGTGCCACCACGGTCACGGCCTGCTGCAGGATGAGTCGCTCGAAGTCGCCGAGCCCGCCGGAGTCGATCGCCGCGAACAGCCAGGCCTGCGGCGAGCCGCCGCCGCGAATGGACACCGGGAGCACGAACGACCGGCCGGCGATCTCCGGATGGTCGGGAGCGAACTCGGCGTGGTCCGCCGCGCCGCCGCCCGCGCGCCGGCGCACCTCCTCGCGCACCTGCTCCACGGCCGCGGCGGGGAGCGGCCGGCGAAACTCGCCGGAGGCGATCGTCTCACCACGTCCGGAGAGCACGCACACCGCTCCACCGGTTGCCGCGGCGAGCGCACGCACGACCTCGTCGAGCCCGCGCTCCTCCAGCACGAGGCGCTCGAGCCGCTTGTGGATGGCGATCCCGCGCTGGAGAACGTCGTACTGCTCATTCACGAGCTTCGTGAACGCGCGTTCGGTCAGCGCGATGAACGGCAGCTCGTAGGGCACCTCGAACACGGGGAAGCCGAACTCGTCTGCGCGCTCCACCAGGTCCTCGGGCAGGTGCGGGTGGTCGAACCCCGTGCCGAGGCCGAGCCCGGACAGGTGGCTTGCGGACAGGCGCCGCAGGAACTGCTCACGGCGCCTCGGCGAGTCAAGCTGGATACCGGTGGTGAGCAGCAGCTCCCCGCCCGAGAGCCAGGGCGTCGGGTCCGCCAGCTCCGAGATGTGGACCCAGCGCACCGGGGCGTCGGCGCCCTCGCTCCCGCCGGCGAGCTCGAGCCCCAGCTCGTCCACGAGGCCGCGTACGGTGAGCATCGGTGATTCCGCTCGCCGTTCGCCCGGGCGCCCGATCAGCGCCGGACGATCCGCTCCCAGGCGTCTGTGAGAACGCCGCGCAGGACGTTGTCGATCTCCTCGAACTGCTCGCTGTCGGCGATGAGCGGAGGGGAGAGCTGGATCACGGGGTCGCCGCGGTCGTCCGCCCGGCAGATGAGCCCGCGCCGGTAGAGCTCGCCGGACATGAAGCCCCTCAGCAGCTCCTCGGACTCGTGGTCGTCGAAGCTCTCCTTCGTCTCCTTGTCCTTCACGAGCTCCAGCGCGTGGAAGAAGCCGGCGCCGCGCACGTCGCCGACGATCGGCAGGTCCTCGCGCAGCTTGTCGAGCATCCCGCGGAACTCGCCCTCCTTCTCGCGCACGTGGCCGCAGAGATCCTCGCGCTCGAAGATGTCGAGGTTCGCGAGCGCCACCGCCGCCGACACGGGATGCCCGCCGAACGTGATGCCGTGGTTGAACATCTTCGCGTCCTGCATGAACGGCTCGGCCACGCGGTCGGTGGCGATCACGGCGCCCATCGGCGCGTACGCCGAGGTGATGCCCTTCGCCGTCGTGATGATGTCCGGGAGATAGCCGAAGCGGTCGGCCCCGAAGTAGTGCCCCAGCCGGCCCCAGGCGCAGATCACCTCGTCGGAGATGAGCAGGACGCCGTGGCGGTCGCAGATCTCGCGAACGCGCTGGAAGTACCCGTCCTGCGGCACGAAGGAGCCGCCCGAGTTCTGCACCGGCTCGAGGATCACTGCGGCGACCGTCTCCGCTCCTTCGAACTCGATCTTGTGCTCGATCTGGTCCGCGGCCCAGAGTGGGTCGCGATCCTCGGACCAGCGGTAGTCGTTCGTGTTGGGCACATGGTGGGCGCCGGGCACGAGCGGCTCGAACGGAGTGCGCAGCTGCGTGATGCCGGTGATCGAGAGCGCCCCGAAGGTCGTGCCGTGGTAGGCGGTCTCGCGGGCGATGATCTTCGTCCTCTGCGAGTCGCCGCGGATCTTGTGGTACGCCCGCGCCAGCTTCCAAGCGGACTCGACGGCCTCGGAGCCGCCGGATGTGAAGAACACCCTGTTCAGGTCGCCGGGCGCGAGCGAGGCGATCCGCTCGGCCAGCTCGATCGCCCGCGGGTGGGCGTAGCTCCAGTTGGTATAGAAGCCGAGCTCCTTGGCCTGAGCGGCGGCGGCCTCGCCGAGCTCCGCGCGGCCGTGGCCGGCGTTCACGCAGAAGAGGGCAGAGAGCCCGTCGAGATAGCGCTTGCCGTGCTCGTCGTAGACGTAGCAGCCCTCGCCGCGCACGATGATCGGCACCTCGTGTTCCTCGTCGTACGCGCCCATGCGCGTGAAATGCATCCAGAGGTGGCGGCGGGCCTTCTCCTGCAGCGCGCTCGGGGCGCCGGTGTGGGGCTCGTACGCGGTCTGGGGAGTGGTTGCCATCAGCTCTCCTCTAACAGCACGGGGGCTAGACGCTTCGGACAACGGTATCGGCGCCTGTGGAGCAACACAAGGGCAAACCGCTCGAAACTGGACGGCATGGCATTGGACCATTCGTCCAACACCGAGGACCCCTTTTCGACCGTTATGGCACTTGTGGAGCCGCCGGGCCGGGCATTAGCGTGCGCGACACGATGAGCACCGCGGGCCACGGAGGGACGCCCGCCATGAGTCAGCCGCCGCCGAGCGTCCGACTTCAAGGCGTGACCAAGCGCTTCGGCGACTTCCCGGCGGTCAGCAATCGCGAGCTTGTCGATCGACGACTTCATGATCACCAACTTCAACGCCGGGTCGACCGTCAGCTACCCGCTCTACATCTGGGGCGCGGCCCGGGTGTCGATCCCGCCCCAGGTGAACGTCCTGGCGGCGATGATCTTCCTGTTCCGTGGCGATGATGTCGCTCACGGTCTCGCAGCAGCGACGGGCCGAGCGGATGGCTGAGGTCCGACCCGAAACGGAGGTGTAGGGAATGGAGAGCGCATCGCTGAGGTCGTCTGCATCCGGCGCCGAGACCGGTGACAAGGGACTCAAGAAGAACGCGATCAGCTACCTGTCGAACGTCGTCATCGGCGTTGCCTCGACGGCGCCGGGCTACAGCCTCGCCGCCACACTCGGCTTCGTCGTGGCAGCCGTGGGCTTCCAGTCACCCGCGGCGCTGTGGGTGGCGTTCATTCCCATGCTCTTCGTGGCAACGGCCTACCTGTACCTGAACCGCGCCGACCCCGATTGCGGCACGACCTTCTCTTGGGTGACCAAGGCGATGGGGCCGTGGGCCGGCTGGATCGGTGGCTGGGCGATCATCGTCGCGGACATCATCGTGATGGCCAACCTGGCCCAGATCGCCGGCCTCTACAGCTTCCTCCTGTTCGACTCGGGCGCCACTCCTTCTACGTTCGCCGTCACCACCATCGGCGTGACCTGGATCATCGTCATGACCGCGATCTGCACGATCGGCATCGAGCTCTCCGCTCGTATGCAGCAGTTCCTGCTCGGCGCCGAAGTCATCACGCTCGCGCTGTTCGCAGTGGTCGCGCTGGTCAAGGTCTACGCGGGCAGCGCCGGCCCTGACGCCGTCGATCCGTCGCTCTCTTGGTTCTCGCCCTTCGCGATCGACTCCACCGGAGCGCTGATCTCGGGGGTGCTCTTGTCGGTGTTCATCTACTGGGGCTGGGACAGTGCGGTGGCGGTAAATGAGGAAACGGAGGACTCGGGTGAGGCGCCGGGTCGCTCCGCGGTCGTCTCGACCTTGATACTGCTCGGCATCTACCTGATCGTCTCGACGGCGGCGCAGGCCTTCAACGGGATCAAGCCGCTCGCCGACCAGGACGACGTGCTGAGCGTGCTCGCCGGCGAGGTGTTCGGCAGCCCCCTGGACAAGATCGTGATCATCGCGGTGCTGACCTCGGCCGCCGCGTCCACGCAGACCACGATCCTTCCCACGGCCCGCACCTCGCTCTCGATGGCCCGTGTGAAGGCGCTGCCGAGGGTGTTGGGCGAGGTACACCCGCGCTTCCTCACACCACACGTATCGACGATCCTGATGGGAGTCCTGTCGATCCTCTGGTACGTCGGCCTGACGCTCGTCAGCGAAAACATCCTGTTCGACTCGCTCGCCGCCCTCGGCCTGATGATCGCCTTCTACTACGGGCTGAGCGGCTTCGCCTGCGCGGTCTACTACCGGAAGGAGATCATGCGCGAGGGGACCGCCTCGCGAGTTGCGGCAGCGACCGCTTGGGCGGCACCGTGGTCCTTGCCGTCGCCACGCTCGCCGCCTCGAACCCGCTCGGGTACGTGGCCGGCGCGCTGCTCCTGGTGGCGGCCCTTGCCGGGCTGTCCGCCGCGACGGACCTCAAGCGCTTCGCCCTCGTCGGGCTGCTCCCGGTCCTCGGGCGGCGAGATGCTGACCTACATCCTGTTCAAGTCGTGCAAGGACCTGTCGCAGCCCGCGAACTCCGAGTCCGGCGACTCCTGGCTCGGGGTTGGCCCACCGCTCGTGATCGGGATCGGCTTCCTGATCCTGGGGGTGATCCTGATGCTGTTCTGGGCGCGCGGCAACCCCGAATTCTTCCGCGCCAAGGCGGAGACGTTCAGGTCAACCCCCGAGCCGGCACCGGAGCCGGCGGGCGGCTGAGGGAGGAGCGATGGCGAACGAGATCGTCGTCGGTTACGACGGGACCGAGGGCGCACGTGCGGCCCTCCGCTGCGCAGTCGAGCTCGGCAAGGACCTGAACGCCCCGCTCGTGCTGGTCTTCGGCTACGGCCTGCAGCGCACAAGCGCCGAGCTGCGGGCGCAGCTCGACGCCGTGCGCGAGCTGGGCGAGAGCGCGACGAAGGCGGGGTTGGAGGAGGCGCGAAGCGCGGGCGTGGAGGTCGAGGCCGAGCTTGTGGACGCCAAGCCGGCCGAGGCCCTCGCGCAGGTAGCCAGCGACCGCGGCGCGCGCATGATCGTCGTCGGCTCGCACGGCGAGCGCCCCCTCGCGGGTGCCCTGCTCGGCTCGGTGCCGCACAAGCTGCTCCACACCTCGGAGACGCCGGTGCTCGTCGTGCGCGCCTGACCGCCCCCAGCCGCCGGGGCGCAGGGCGTCGCTAGGCTGCCTGCCGTGGCCACCTACGACCTCGTCCGTGAGCTTCCCCTCGAGGTGGAGGGCCACCAGCTGAAGGGGCTCGAGGCGCAGCTCTCGCCCGAGTTCGTGCGCGCCACGACGCTGATCGAGCTGCGCGGCGGCGGCGAGACCGGCGTGGGCGAGGACGTGACATACGACGGTCTCGACCACGTGGCCTTTCAGGCCGAGGGCGGGTCGCTGCCGCTCGCCGGCTCGTACACGCTCGAGTCCTTCTTCCGCCGCCTCGACGAGCTCGACCTCTGGCCCTCGCCGCCCGTGCGCGAGCCGTCGATCCTCTACCGGCGCTGGGCATTCGAGTCGGCCGCGCTCGACCTCGCGCTGCGCCAGGCCGGCCGCTCGCTGGCGGACGCGCTCGGCCGCGAGGCGCGTCCGCTGAACTTCGTGGTGTCGATGCGCCTGACCGCCCCCGGCCACGAGGGGCCGGAGACGGCGGACCGCCTCGTCGCGCTGCTCGAGCGCTACCCGGGCACGCGCTTCAAGCTGGACCCCACCAATGCCTGGACACAGGAGCTGGTGGACGAGCTGGCGGCGACCGGGGCGGTGGACACGCTCGACCTGAAGGGCTTCTACCGCGGCACCCCGGTGGATGTGCGGACCGACCCGGAGCTGTACCGCATGGTCGCCGAGGGATTTCCCGGTGCCTGGCTCGAGGACCCGGACGTGACCGAGGAGACGCGGCCGATCCTGGATGCCGTGAGCGAGCGCGTGACCTGGGACGCGCCGATCCACACCATCGCCGACATCGAGGAGCGCCCGTGGCGGCCGCGCACGATCAACATCAAGCCGTCGCGCGTGGGGCCGCTCGAGAACCTGTTCGCGTTGTACGACTGGGCCGAGCGCGAGGGAGTGTCCGTGTACGGAGGCGGCCAGACCGAGCTGGGCGTGGGCCGCGATCACATCCAGTACCTCGCGTCGATCTTCCACCCGGACACGCCGAACGACACGGCGCCGGGCGCCTACAACGAGCCGGAGCTGGGAGACGGCCTGCCGCAGAGCCCGCTCGAGCCGCGGATCGCCCCCACCGGATTCCACCGCGACGGGTAGCCGTTCCCCGACCAAGGAGAGCCGATGCCCGCAGAGAGATTCGTAGTCGCCCTCAATGACCAGATCGAGCGCGAGTTCGGCGCCTCGCAGCAGTACCTGGCCGCCGCCGTCTACTACGAGGACGAGACCCTGCCGCGCCTCGCTCAGCTCTTCTACGACCAGGCGGTCGAGGAGCGCGGCCACGCGCTGATGATGGCCAAGTACCTGCTCGACCTCGGGCTCCGGCCGCGAGTCCCCGGCGTGCGCGAGCCCCGCGGGGACTTCGCGGACTTCGTGGAGCCGATCGCGATCGCCCTCGAGCAGGAGCAGAAGGTGACGGACCAGATCTCCGAGCTCGCGGCGATCGCGCGCGAGGAGCACGACTTCGTGAGCGAGCAGTTCGTGCAGTGGTTCCTGAAGGAGCAGGTGGAGGAGATCGACCTCATGTCCACGCTCCTCACCACGGCCGAGCGCTCGCGCGAGCGGCCGCTCGATCTCGAGGATTTCATCGCTCGAGAGGGCATCGGCGGCGGCGAGACCGATCCCGCGGCGCCCGCGCCCGCGGGTGGCTGACCTCGAGCTCCACACGCTGGCACCCGGCGCCCAGACGGTCGACGAGATGGCCGCGCGGGTGGCGGCCTTTCTCGCGGAGGCCCGGCAGTCGCTGGACCTCGCCCTGTACGACGTGCGCCTGCCGGGTCCCGCGGGCGACCTCGTGGCGAACACGCTGCGTGAGGCCGCGGCGCGAGGCGTGGCGGTGCGGATCGCCTACAACGCCGACCATGACGAGCGCATCATCCCGCCACCGCCGAGCACGGCGCCGGAGCTGATCGAGGCTCTCCCGTTCCCCACCGCCGGCATCCCCGGGATCCCGGACCTGATGCACCACAAGTACGTGGTGCGCGATGGCGAGGCGGTCTGGACGGGCTCCACGAACTGGACCACCGACTCCTGGTCGCTCCAGGAGAACCTCGTGATGGTGGCGCGCTCGGCCCCGCTCGCGGCCGCCTTCGGCGTCAACTTCGAGGAGCTCTGGAAGACGCGCGATGTGAGCCGCACCGGCCGCGCCGACCCCCCGCGCCTGGAGGTGGGTGGGCACCAGCTCCGCCCCTGGTTCACCCCGGGGCACGGCGAGGACCTCTCGCACCGGATCGCCGCGGCGATCGGGCGCGCCCGGCGGCGGGTGCGGATCGCCTCGCCGGTGATCACCGCCGGCCCGGTGATCGGCACGCTCGCCGAGGTGGCCGCGGAGGCGCGGGTGGACCTGCGCGGCGTGGTGGACCGGACGCAGATGACAGAGGTCTTCCGCCAGTGGCGGAGCAACCCGCGCTCGGCCTGGAAGGTCCCGATCCTGGCCTCGATCTTCCGCGACTCCGACTTCCACGGCAAGCCTTCCACGCAGTACACGCCGGAGAGCCCCCACGACTTCATGCACGCCAAGGTCACGGTGGCCGACGACGTCGTCTTCGCCGGCTCGTTCAACCTGTCGCGCTCGGGTGAGATGAACGCCGAGAACGTGCTCGAGGTGCACGACCCGGAGCTGGCGGAACGCTTCGTGGCGTTCATCGACGCGATCCACGACCGCTACGAGCCGATGCCTATCCCGGACGGCGCGGCTGGCGGTGCGTCGCCTCCTGCATCGTCGCGAGCACCTCGCCGGGGTCGTCGGTGAGCGTGAGCAGGTCCATGTCGCCTGGCGAGACCTTCCCGTCCGCCAGCATCCGCTCGCGGATCCAGTCCACCAGCCCGCGCCAGTAGTCGCAACCCACGAGGATCACCGGGAAGTGGCGCACCTTCCCGGTCTGGATCAGCGTGAGCGACTCGAAGGTCTCGTCCAGCGTGCCGAAGCCGCCGGGGAAGACCACGAAGCCGCTCGCGTAGCGGACGAACATGACCTTGCGGGTGAAGAAGTAGTGGAACTCGAGCCCCAGCTCCACGTAGTCGTTGAGCCCCTGCTCGAACGGCAGCTCGATGTTGAGCCCGATCGACTGGGCGCCCGACTCGTTGGCACCGCGGTTGGCGGCCTCCATGATCCCCGGGCCGCCGCCGGTGATGATCGCGAAGCCGGCGTCGCCGAGGAGGCGGGCTGTCTCGCGCGCAAGGTCGTACTCGGGGTCGTCGGGCGGGGTGCGCGCCGAGCCGAACACCGACACGGCGGCGCCCACGTGCGCGAGCGCGTGGAAGCCCTCCTCCAGCTCCCGCACCACCCGGTCGACGCGGTCCGCGTCGGTGAGGGTCGAGACCACGTCCGCCTGCTCGGCGGAGATGATCTCCTCGTCGAGCGTGCGGGGTTGGCGCGGCTCGGCCTCGGCCATCGGCGGGTCTAGAGCGCGAGCGAGAGGGGCTGCTCGAGCAGCTCGCGTACGCGGGCGAGGAACTGGGCGCCCTCGGCGCCGTAGAGGATGCGGTGGTCGCAGACGAGCGTGAGGGTCATCTGCTCGCGGGCCACCACCTTGCCGCGCTCGTCCACCGCGGGCTTCTTCTGCAGCGCTCCCACGGTGAGGATCGCCGCCTGCGGCGGATTGATGATCGCCGTGAAGCGCTCGATGCCGTACATGCCGAGATTTGACACCGTGAAGGTGCCGCCGGAGAGCTCGGGCGGGGTGATCTCCTTGTCGCGCACGCGCTCGATCAGCCGGCGCGCCTCGCGCGCGATGGCTCCGAGCGACTTCTGGTCGGCGTCGAAGATCGTTGGCACCACGAGCGCGTCCTGGGCCGCCACGGCCACGCCCACGTTTACGTTGCCGTAGTGCTCGAACTTGCCGTCGCGGTACGCGGCATTCACGCGCGGGTTCTCGCGCAGGGCCGTGGCCGCGGCCTTGACCACCATGTCGTTGAACGACGGCGCGGGGTCGGCCACCTCCTTGAGGCGCGCGCGCAGGGCCACCGCGTCGGTCATGTCCACGTCGAGCGTGAGCGCGAAGTCGGGCGCCGTGGCCTTCGACTCCGCCATCCGCCGGGTCACCGTCTGCTGCAGGCGGGTGAGCTCGTGCACCTCCACCTGGCCCTTGGCGCCGGCCTCGCTGCGGGTGGGCTCCCTGGCCTTCTCGGGAGCGCGCTCCTCCTCGGGCTCGGCCCTGGCGCCGCCGTCCTTGGCCGCGGCCTGGACGTCGGCCTTCACAATCCGCCCACCTGGGCCCGAGCCATCGAGCCGCGCCAGCTCCACGCCCAGCTCACGCGCCATCCGCCGCGCGACCGGCGACGCCTTGATGCGCTCGCCGGCGCCGGCGCCGTTGCTCCCGCTCGGGCGCTCGCGGGTAGCGGTGGCGGTGGCGCGCTCGGGCTCGTCGGCCTGTTGCTCGGCCTCCGGCTCGTCGCCGTCCTTGTCAGGCTCGGGCTCGGGCTCCGGCTCCTCGGAGTCGGGCTCCTCGCCCTCGGCCTTGCCGTTCGAGCTCGCCTCGCCGGCCTCGCCGATCCGCGCGATCACCTCGCCGATGGCGAGCGTGTCGCCCTCCTTCGCCAGCACCTCGATCAGCACTCCGTCGGCGTCGGCCTCGTAGGTCATGTTGGCCTTGTCGGTCTCGATCTCCACGAGCGGCGCGCCGCGCTTCACCTCGCCGCCCTCCTCCACGAGCCACTTGAGCACCGTCCCCTCCTCCATGGAGTCGGACAGGCGCGGCATCGTCACGTCACTCGCCATCAGCGCCTCAGACGTCCCGGAAGGTCGCGAGCGCGGCGTGAACGACGTGCTCCTCGTGCGGGAACGCGGCCTGCTCGAGCGGCTTGGAGTAAGGCATGGGCACGTCGGCGCCGGTCACGCGCTGCACGGGCGCGTCGAGGTGGTCGAAGGCCTGTTCCTGGATCAGGGCGGCCAGGTTGGCGCCCACGCCGCCGTGCGGCCAGCCCTCCTCGACGATCACGGCGCGGTTGGTCTTCCGCACCGAGTCGAGGATGGTGTCGAGGTCGAGCGGGCGCAGCGTGCGCGGATCGATCACCTCGGCGTCGATCTCGTGCTCCTCGGCCAGGGTCTCCGCCGCCTTCTGGGCGGTGAGGGCCATGCGGGAGATGCCCACCACCGTCACATCCTCCCCTTCGCGCCTGACGACTGCCTCGCCGAAGCGCATCGGGCCCCCGTTCTCGGGCACCTCGCCGCGCTGGCCGTAGAGCGTCTCGTGCTCGATGAACACCACCGGGTTGTCGTCGCGGATCGCCGCCTTGAGGAGGCCTTTCGCGTCGGCGGGGGTGGAGGGCACGGCCACGAGCAGACCGGGCACGTGGAGGAAGAAGGCCTCGAAGGAGTGCGAGTGGGTGGGGCCGAGCTGGTGGCCGGCGCCCTGCGGCATCCGGATCACGAGCGGCACCTTCGCCTGGCCGCCGAACATGTACGGGATCGCGGCCGCGTGGTTCACGATCTGGTCCATCGCGAGCAGCGCGAAGTTCACGGTCATGATCTCCACCACCGGCCGCAGCCCGGCCATGGCGGAGCCCACGCCCATCCCGACGATGGTGTTCTCGGAGATCGGCGTGTCGCGCACTCGCTTCTCGCCGAAGTCCTCGAGCAGGCCCGCGGTCACCTTGAAGGCGCCCTGGAACACGCCCACGTCCTCGCCCATGATGAAGACCGACTCGTCGGCCTCCATCTCCTCGCGCAGCGCCTGGTTCAGCGCCTCGCGGTAGCGCATCACCGGCATCAGTCGGCGCCGCCTTCCTCCTCGGGCTCCCCGGAACCGGCTTCGCCATCGTCGCCCTGGCGGCTGCTGCGCCTGCGCTCCTGTGCGTCGCCCACCGATGCGTACGCCGCGCCCTTTTCCGCCAGCTCGTGTGGCAGCGCGCCCGCGTCGCGCTCGTGCTCGCCGCGGTGCGGCTCCGGCGAGCGCTCGTCCACGGTCCACCAGCCGGGCACGTCGCCGTCGTAGCGGTACACGTGGTCGTAGAGCGAGTCGAGATCGGGGAACGGCGAGCCGTCGGCGTACTTCACCGCCTCGTCCACGGTCTCGATGGCCTCCTTGTCGAGCGCCTCGATCTCCTCCTGCTTGAGCACGCCCTCGTCCACGAGCCGTTTGGAGAAGGAGGTGATCGGGTCGCGCAGGCGCCACTCCTCCACCTCCTCCTTGGTGCGGTACTCCTCGGGGTCGGCCATGGAGTGGCCGCGGTAGCGGTAGGTCACGGCCTCCACCAACTGCGGCTCGCGCTCCTCGCGCGCCTTGGTCAGCGCGTCGCCGACCACCGAGTGCACGTCGAGCACGTCCATGCCGTCGCACCGGGTGCCGGGCACGCCGAACCCCTCCGACTTGCGCGAGAGGTCGGTCACCGCCGAGTGGCGGTGGAGCGCGGTGCCCATCCCGAACTGGTTGTTGATGATCAGGAAGACCACGGGAAGCTTCCAGAGAGCGGCGAGGTTCATCGTCTCGCTGAACGTGCCCTGGTTGGTGGCGCCGTCGCCCATCATCGAGAGGATCACGTCCTCGGTGCCCTGGTAGTCCGCGGCGAGGGCCACGCCGGCGGAGAGCGGAAGGCTGCCGCCCACGATGCCGTACCCGCCGAGGAAGCGCTTGTCGGCGTCGAAGAGGTGCATCGAGCCGCCGCGTCCGCCGGAGGTGCCTGTCTGGCGCCCGAAGAGCTCGGCCATGACGGCCTTGGGGTCGGTGCCACGCGCGAGCGCCTGGCCGTGCTCGCGGTAGGTGGACATCAGGTAGTCCCTGTCGCGCAGCGCCTGCGTGCCGCCCACGACGGTGGCCTCCTCGCCGATGCAGAGGTGGAGGAAGCCGCCGATCTTGGCCTTCGCGTACATCTCTCCCGCGCGCTCCTCGAAGCGGCGGATGAGCATCATCTTGGCGAGCACGAGGCGGCAGGTGGCCTCGTCGGGGAGCGAGTGGGTGCGCCTCCCCAGTTCCCCGTTCTCGGACTTCTTCCCCTTGGTGGCGTCCTTCGTAGCCATCGCAATCGGACTGTACCCGGTGCCCCCAGGTCCCTAGACGGCGGCTGCGGCGTCCTCGAGCCGGTCGTCACCCCAGAAGAGCTGCTCGCCCACAGCCACGCTCGGCACCCCGCGCACCCCGCGCTCGTATGCCTCGGCCGTGGCCTCCCTCAGGCGGTCCTTCACGGACTGGGTCTCGATCGCCTTGAGCAGCGCGTTTGGATGGAGCTCGCAGGCGGCAGCGGCGATGACGACGTTGTCCAGCTCGGACAGGTCCCTGCCGCCCGCGAATGCCTGGCGGAAGGCCGCTAGCGAGAAGGCGACCGTGCGCCCGATCTGCTGGGCGAAGGTGGCCGCACGCATGGCGCGGAGCGAGTTTGCCGGCCACGGGTCTGGCCAGCGGATGGGCATGAGGCCGCGCTCGGCGGCGCGTCGTTCCACCTCGGCGATGCCCTCCTCGCGCGCGTCGGTCACAGCCCAGGACCTGCCGCCGCTCTGCTGCCAGATGCCGCCCAGGAGGATCGGCTGCCAGACCGGCGCGACCGGCAGGACGTCGTGGATGCGCTCCGCCGCCAGGTAGGCGTAGGGAGAGGCGAGGTCGTAGTAGAAGATCGGCAGGTCCGCCGGCATCAGCTGAAGCCTACGGTCCGCTGACCACCACGCGGGTCACTGGCGAACGACCGGTGTCGAACGGGTACCCGCCCTCGGCGGGAAGCAGTACGCGCAGGCGGTAGGGCACCCGCCCGCGTGTGCCCCCGAAGCGATAGTCGAACTGCCACCGACCCGCCTCGCCGGCACGAGTGGTCGAGAAGGTGCGGAAACGCCCCCGGAAGTAGGCCTGAACCTCGACCAGCTTGCCGACAGGGGGAAGCGGGCGGGTGGCCACCCGCCCGCTGAGGCGAACGGACTGTCCGTTCGAAGCCGCTTCGGCTGGGCCCTGATGGAGCTGCGGCCGGGGACATGGAGCTCGAAGTCCCCGGAAGCCGGGCGGATCTGGCGCGAGCCGGAGAAGCGGAACCGCAGGACCTTGTTCCGAGTCGCACGGA
>CAVXAD010000011.1:0-33861 GCA_963759625.1 uncultured Thermoleophilaceae bacterium
ATGCATCGAGAGGCCGCCTGCTTTCGCCTACGGGACTGTTACCCGCTGTGGTGCCCGTGTTCCACGGATCTTCGGCTAGCAGATGGCTTTATGACTCTCGCCGGGTCGGACACGACCCGGACAGCACGCCCTACAACCCCCGGCGGACAACGCGTGTCCGCTTACATCCGCCGGGTTTGGGCTGGATCCCCTTTCGCTCGCCACTACTCGGGGAGTCTCGGTTGATTTCCTTTCCTCGGGGTACTGAGATGTTTCAGTTCCCCCGCTTGCCTCCGCGCGCCTATGTATTCAGCGCGCGGTGACACCGCATTACCGGTGCCGGGTTTCCCCATTCGGGAATCCGCGGGTCAAAGCCTGTTCAGCAGCTCACCGCGGCTTATCGCAGCCGTCCACGCCCTTCGTCGACTCCTGATGCCAAGGCATCCACCGTGTGCCCTTACTATCTTGACGGTGATCGCTGCGCCCGGACCGAAGTCCGAACGCGGCGGGTGATTTCTTACCCGTCTTGTTGGCCAACTGTGCAGTTTTCAAGGACCGGAGAGGGCGCAACGGGGGGACTCCCCGCATGGTCTCTCAAAACTCAGCAGTACGTGGACGCCGCCCGAGGGCGACGAGTCATCCAGGCTCGGTCGACATGCTAGGAACGCCCGCCGGCCATGAGGCCGACAGGACGGGCTCCCTAGTCAGGAGCTCCCTAGAAAGGAGGTGATCCAGCCGCACCTTCCGGTACGGCTACCTTGTTACGACTTCACCCCAATCACGAGCCCCACCTTCGACGGCTCCCTCCCGTAAGGGTTGGGTCACCGGCTTCGGGTGTTGCCTGCTTTCGTGGTGTGACGGGCGGTGTGTACAAGGCCCGGGAACGTATTCACCCCGGCGTTGCTGATCCGGGATTACTAGCAACTCCGCCTTCATGGAGGCGAGTTTCAGCCTCCAATCCGAACCGAGACCGGCTTTTTGGGATTCGCTCCACCTCGCGGTATCGCAGCCCTTTGTACCGGCCAATGTAGCACGTGTGTAGCCCTGGACATAAGGGGCATGATGACTTGACGTCATCCCCACCTTCCTCCGGTTTGTCACCGGCAGTCTCGCATGAGTCCCCAACTTAATGCTGGCAACATGCGACAGGGGTTGCGCTCGTTGCGGGACTTAACCCAACATCTCACGACACGAGCTGACGACAGCCATGCACCACCTGTGAAAGTGCCCCTAAGGGAAGCCGTGTTTCCACGGCGGTCACTCACATGTCAAGCCCAGGTAAGGTTCTTCGCGTTGCGTCGAATTAAACCACATGCTCCGCTGCTTGTGCGGGCCCCCGTCAATTCCTTTGAGTTTTAGCCTTGCGGCCGTACTCCCCAGGCGGGGCACTTAATGCGTTAGCTGCGGCGCGGGAGGAGTCGACACCTCCCACACCTAGTGCCCATCGTTTACGGCGTGGACTACCAGGGTATCTAATCCTGTTTGCTCCCCACGCTTTCGCGTCTCAGCGTCAGTACCGTCCCAGCGAGCTGCCTTCGCCATTGGTGTTCCTCCCGATATCTGCGCATTTCACCGCTACACCGGGAATTCCACTCGCCTCTTCCGGACTCTAGTCCGGCAGTATCGATCGGCATCCCAGGGTTGAGCCCTGGACTTTCACAACCGACTTACCGGACCGCCTACACGCTCTTTACGCCCAATAATTCCGGACAACGCTTGCCCCCTACGTATTACCGCGGCTGCTGGCACGTAGTTAGCCGGGGCTTCTTCTGGAGGTACCGTCACCCGAGTCGGCTATTCACCGCTCGGGCTTCGTCCCTCCTGAAAGGGGTTTACAACCCGAAGGCCGTCTTCCCCCACGCGGCGTTGCTGCGTCACGCTTTCGCGCATTGCGCAAGATTCCCCACTGCTGCCTCCCGTAGGAGTCTGGGCCGTGTCTCAGTCCCAGTGTGGCTGATCGTCCTCTCAGACCAGCTACCCATCGAAGCCTTGGTGAGCCGTTACCTCACCAACAAGCTAATGGGCCGCGGGCCCATCCCGATGCGGAGGCCGAAGCTTCCTTTCCTACTCTCACTTGAGCGAGAGCAGCACATCCGGTATTAGCCCGAGTTTCCTCGGGTTGTCCCAGTCATCGGGGCAGGTTACCCACGTGTTACTCACCCGTTCGCGGCTCTGCCCCAGGCCGAAGCCTGGTTCGTCGCTCCACTTGCATGTGTTAAGCACGCCGCCAGCGTTCGTCCTGAGCCAGGATCAAACTCTCCATGAAAGTCTGGCGTGGTATCAATCCGTCACCGCCTGGCGGCGGCTCCGGTCCACTGTCAGATTGAAGAGTTGTCAAGTCTTCATGAGCCGGCCCGAGGGCCGGCTGCACGAGCGCTCCCCCGCGTACACATAGCGGCAGGAGCTGGACTCGACGGGTCTGTTCAGGCCCCCGGCCTCTGCCTCTCGCAACGATCGAAATCGTTGTGAGCGCCGAGCTCGGGGGTCGAACCTGGACGCGACCTTTCGGTCGCACGTACTGCTGAGTTTTCAAAGACCATGCGCCCCGAGCGTCGGTGATTCCGACCGGGCCGAGCGCGACGGAGCAGTGTAGCACCGCCGAGGCCTCGGCGACCACTTGCAGAGGGGTTTACGAGCGCTGTGTGAGCCGCTTGAAGCGGCGGCGCCCGACCTGGAGCACCGCTCCATCGAGCCTATCAGCAGGTAGGTCCACGGAAGCCTCGTCGAGGGTGTGTCCGTCGAGCCTCACGCCGGCCTGGGCAAGGAGCCTCCGCCCCTCCGAGCGGGAGAGCCCGAAGGCGTCGGCCAGGAGAGCGGGCATGTGGACCGTGCCGTTGTCGCTCGAGAACGCGTGCTCCTCCACGTCGTCCGGCACGCCGTGCTCCACGTGGAGCCGGTCGAACCGCGCCTCGGCCGCGGCGGCCGCCTCGGCGCCGTGCAGGCGCTCCGTAAGGCCGCGGGCGAGGGCGCGCTTCTGGTCGCGCGGGGACAGCGAGGGGTCGGGGAGATCGTCCATCAGGAGCTCGAAATAGGTGGGCATCGCCGCGTCCGGCACGCGCATGAGCTTGCCGAACACCTCCTCCGGCGGCTCGGCCACGCCCACGTAGTTGTCGAGCGACTTCGACATCTTCTGCTCGCCGTCGATGCCGGGCAGGATCGGCATGGTGAGGATCGACTGGGAGGGCACGCCGTAGGCCTGCTGGATGTCGCGCGCCAGGAGCAGGTTGAACTTCTGGTCGGTGCCGCCGAGCTCGACGTCGGCCCTGACCGCCACCGAGTCGTAGCCCTGGAGCAGCGGGTAGAGCAGCTCGAGGATCGAGATCGGGCGCCCGTCCGCGTAGCGCTTGGCGAAGTCGTCGCGCTCGAGGATCTGGGCGACGGTGGACGTGCGCGCAAGCTTGAACAGGTCCTCCATCGGCATGTCGAGCCACTCACCGTTGTGGCGGACCTCGGTCCGGTCCAGGTCGAGCACCTTGAAGGCCTGCTCCTGGTAGGTGGCGGCGTTGGCGTCGATCTCCGCGGGGTCCACGTCCGGCCTGACCGACGAGCGCCCGCTCGGGTCGCCCACGCGTGCCGTGTAGTCGCCGATGATCAGCACCACGGTGTGGCCCAGGTCCTGGAACTCCCGGAGCTTGCGGAGCACGACCGTGTGGCCGAGGTGGATGTCCGGTGTGGTCGGGTCCACGCCGAGCTTGACCCGCAGCGGGCGCCCCCCGGCGAGCTGGCGCCCGAGCTCCCCCTCCGGCAGCGCGTCCACCGCGTTCCGGGTGAGGTATCGGGCTGCCTCGCCCGGCGAGTCCGGCATGGGGCCAATGCTAGACTGCCGACCGCTCGTCGAGCCCCCGCGTCCGTGTCGTGCCGGGCGGGGCCGCAG
The DNA here is from genome assembly GCA_963759625.1 of uncultured Thermoleophilaceae bacterium. GTDB lineage: Bacteria > Actinomycetota > Thermoleophilia > Solirubrobacterales > Thermoleophilaceae > JACVRW01. The sequence continues at coordinate 3,854 of CAVXAD010000011.1, forward strand.
GTCCACGAGAACGCTCGCACGACCACCAAAAGCCCTCCGCGGAGGCGCTCACAGGAATGCCGGAGTCGCCGACGTCCACCATCCACTCCCCCGCCGGCCCTCCCGGCGGTCGCTTCACTCGCGCAAACGGCTCGGAGCCCCAGCCGCCCGGCCCGCCGAAGCCCAAGCTGAAGAAGCTGCGGCTGGCGCTCGTGCTCCTCGGGCTCACCGTCCTGGCCCTGATCTCGACGGTGTTCGGGATGCTGATGGCGGTGGCGAGCGACCTGCCCGCGCTCGAGAACCGCGCCGAGTACAACGCCGCCAAGAACTCCGTGCTCTTCGCCGACCTGCCCGGATGCAAGGAGTCGGACTCCGAGAAGTGCCAGGAGATCGCGCGCCTGACCGGCAATCAGAACCGGATCCTGCTCGGGCCGAACGAGATCTCGCCCAACATCAAGAACGCCGTGATCGCGATCGAGGACAAGCGCTTCTACGAGCACGAGGGCGTGGACTATCAAGGCATCGCCCGCGCGCTCTGGCAGGACATCCGCCGCCAGCACGCCGCCCAGGGCGGATCGACCATCACCCAGCAGTTCGTGAAGAACGCGCTCTCCGCCCAGGGCAACCGGTCGGTCTTCCAGAAGCTGCGCGAGGCCGCGCTCGCGTACCACCTCGAGCGCAAGTGGTCGAAGGACAAGGTCCTGACCCAGTATCTGAACACCGTCTACTTCGGTAACGGCGCCTACGGCGTGGAATCCGCCGCGCGCACCTACTTCGGCACCGCGACGGTGCAGCCGGACGGCACGGTGGCGAAGGTCTACGGCGCCGACGACCACGTGGCGTCCGATGTCTCGCCCGCCGAAGCCGCGCTGCTCGCCGGGATGATCGCGTCGCCCTCCCTCTACGACCCCGTGGAGAGCCCGCGGCAGGCGCGCCGGCGGCGCAATCTCGTGCTCGCGCGCATGCTGGAGCAGCAGAAAATCTCGCGGGCCCAGTACCAGGAGGGCATCCACGAGGCGCTCCCCACCGAGTCTGACATCGACCCCCCCGCGGTCGACTCGAGCGAGCCCTTCTTCTCGACCTGGCTCACCCAGCAGCTCGTGGATGCCTACCGCCCGGGCATCGTGTTCGGTGGCGACCTGAAGATCAAGACCACCATCGACACCGACCTCCAGGCGGCGGCGGAGCAGGCGATCGCCGGGCGGCTGTCGGGCTACGGCCCGAGCGCCTCGCTCGTGGCAATCGACAACAAGACCGGTGGGATCAAGGCGATGGTCGGTGGATCGGACTACCGGCAGAACGCCTTCAACCTCGCCACCAACGGCCACCGTCAGCCGGGCTCCGCCTTCAAGCCCTTCACGCTCGTGCGCGCGCTGGCCGACGGCATCAGCCCGGAGACCACGTTCGTCTCGGAGCCGAGGACGTTCAACCTCTCGAGCGGGCCCTTCGAGGTCAACAACTACGACGACAACTACTACGGGGTCGAGTCGCTGCGCACCGCCACCACCACGTCCGACAACTCGGTGTTCGCGCAGCTCGGCCTGAGGGTGGGCACGCGCCGGATCGCCCGCATGGCGCGGCGGATGGGCATCCGCACGCCGCTCTCGACCAACCCGGCCATGACGCTCGGCGGCCTGCAGGAGGGAGTCACGCCGCTGGAGATGGCCTACGCCTACTCGACCATCGCCAACAACGGCGTCCGCAGGTCGGGCTCGCTGGCTCCCGGCGACGACGGCCCCGTGGGAGTGGAGTGGGTCAAGGGCAAGGGAATCGATGACGAGAACAAGCTGCGCCAGAAGCGGGTGTTCTCGCCGGAGGTGGCCGCGGTGGCCCAGCAGCTGCTCGAAGGGGTCGTGTCAGGCGGGACCGGCAAGGCGGCTCAGATCGGCGAGTTCGCCGCGGGCAAGACGGGCACCACGGAGAACTACGGCGACGCCTGGTTCGTGGGCTTCAACAAGGACCTGACGGTCGCCGTCTGGGTGGGCTACCCGGACCGGCTCACCCCGATGAAGACCGAGTACCACGGCGGGCCCGTTGCGGGCGGGACCTTCCCGGCGGAGATCTGGCACGACCTGATGCTGGCCTGGATCGGCATCCGCGACCGTCGCGACATCGCGGCCGGCAAGGATCCGACCGACGACCAGACCACCACCACCCCGGTCGCCCCGGTCGGCCCCGACCACCACGACCCCCACGCCCGAGGGCGGGACGAAGACCACGCCCTCCGACCAGGGCGGCGAGAAGCAGGGCGGCGCGCCCCCGGAGCAGCCCGATCAGCAGACGCCCCCCGGGCAGGCGCCGGACGCCCCGGCACCGGCCACGCCGCCGCCCGAGGCCACGCCCGCGCCGGCCCCCGGCGGGACCGGCGGCGACGGCGGCGCGGTCGCGCCCGGCTAGCGATCCCCCTACGCCCGCACCGGCTCCGGCGGAGCCGCCGCCGCGTCGGCGCCCACGAAGTCCCGCGACCGCACCAGCGCATACCCCGCCACGGAGCCCACCGCCGCCACGGCGACGGTGACCAGAGCGATCGTGTTGAAGCCCGTCACGAACGCGTGGTGCGCGGCGTCCACCACCTTGTCGCGGTCGGCGGGCGGCACCGCCTGCAAGGCGCGCCCGGTGCCACCCGACGCCACAGCCCGCGAAAGCTCGTGGGCGTGCGACGACGCGGGCATGCCGGCGACCAGCGGGGTGAGCGTCGACTCGATCTTCGACTGGAAGATCGAGCCGAGGCCGGCGATCCCGGTGGCGAGCCCGAGCTGGCGAGCCGTGTTGTTCGCGCCCGACGACATGCCACTCAGCTGCGGGCCGACCACGCCGACGGCGGTCGAGGCCAGCGCGGGTGTGGCCAGGCCTATCCCGATGCCGGCCAGGATCTGGCCGGGCAGGAGCGCGGTCCACCCGGACGAGTCGGACAGGTTCCCCATCAGCAGCAGCCCGACGGTCACGAACGCGAGCCCCGTCCCGAGCAGCAGCCGCACCGGCACGCGCGCCGTCAGCCGGCCGCTCAGCGGCGAGGCGAACAGGATCGGCGCTGTGACCGGCAGCGACCGGAGCCCCGCCTCGAACGGCGAGAAGCCCAGCACGTTCTGGAAGAAGAGCGTGATGTAGAGGAACATCGAGAGGATCGACGCCGACAGCGAGAAGCCGACGATCGTGGCGCCCGTGAAGGCCGGCTTGCGGAACAGCGAGAGGTCGAGCAGCGGGTCGGCGGCGCGGCGCTCCACCACCACGAACAGCACGAGCAGGAGTGCGGAGGCCGCGAAGCAGCTGACGATGAAGGCGCTCCCCCAGCCCTCCTCGTTACCGCGGATCAGCGCGTAGACGAGCAGGAAGAGCGCGGGGCACAGCAGCGCCACGCCGCGTAGGTCGACGCCGGAGGCGGCCGGGTCGCGCGACTCGCGCAACCGCAGCCGTGCGACCACGAGCGCGGCCAGGCCGATCGGCACGTTCACGAGGAAGATCCAGCGCCACGACAGCGCATCCACGAGCGTGCCGCCCACGAGCGGCCCGGTCGAGACCGCCACGGCCGTGGTCGCGCCCCAGATGCCGAGCGCGGTTCCGCGGTCGCGACCCTGGAACTCCTGCGCGATCAGCGCCAGCGAGGTGCCGAACATCATCGCACCGCCGATCCCCTGCGCCGCGCGCGAGATGTGCAGGAAGAGCGGGTCGGGGGCCAGCCCGCAGGCCAGCGACGAAGCGGTGAAGATCGCCAGCCCGAGCATGAAGACGCGCCTGCGGCCGACCTTGTCGGCCAGCGACCCCGCCGCCAGCAGGAAGCCCGCGAGCGTCAGCGCGTAGGCGTCGATCACCCACTGGAGGTCGCTGAAGTCGGCGCCGAGGCCGCGCTCGATCGACGGCAGCGCGACGTTCACGATCGTCACGTCGAGCAGAAGCATGAAGATCGCGATGCAGCTCGCGAGCAGGGTCCACCACCTGCGCTCCACTGGCTTCCGAGGCTACACCGTCATCGCCGCGGGGAGCGGACGCGAGACGTGACGGCTGTCCGCGTCGCAGAACCGCCATGGCAGGTCTGCCGCCTTCGTGATCCCGATCCGCTCACCGGTCACGATGCGCGGCTCGCTCGTGGCTGCCGGCCGGGCGAGGATCTCCACGGGGCCGTCGAGCAGCGAGCTCTCGTTGAGCTCCAGGCCGATGGCGAGGGCCTGGGTCAGCTTCCCGGGTCCCGAGCAGAGCGATTCGGCGCGCTCGACGCCGCGGCGCGCGCGCATCAGGTCGATGCCCTCGAGCGGCTCGAGCGCCCTGATCAGCACAGCCGCCCCCACGCCCTCCGGCTCGGCCACCGCGTTCAGGAGCGAGTGGACGCCGTAGGAGAAGTACACGTAGGCGCGTCCGGGCGGCCCGAACAGGGTGCGGCTCCTGGCCGTGATCCCCACGAAGGCGTGTGAGGCGGGCTCCTCCTCGTGATAGCTCTCGGTCTCCACCACGCGTCCCGCCGTCTCGCCGTGGCGCACGACGCAACCGATCAGGTCGCGGGCCACCTCGTGAACGGATCGCTCGTAGAAGGCGCGGCCGAGTCGTGGTCCGGCATTGACCTCAGTCCGCTGCATCGGCCAGGACGTGGCGGGCCTGCGCGAGCTGATCGCGGACCCTGGCCAGCGAGGTGCCCCCCTCCGACACCTTGGACTCGAGCCAAGTGCCCGGCTCGAGCAGGTCCCGCAGCGTTCCGTCGAGCTGCGGAACGAGCTCCGCCAGCTCGTCGTCGCTCAGCTCCGACAGGCGCTTGCCGCGCTCGACCGCGGCGCGGACCAGCCCGCCCACGATCCCGTGCGCCTCGCGGAACGGCACGCCCTGACGCACGAGCGCGTCCGCCACGTCGGTGGCCGCGGTGAACTCGTCCGAGGCAGCCGCGGCCATCCGCTCGCGATGGAACGAGATGCCCGCGAGCATGTCGCGCGCGACGCGGAGGCATAGCTCGACGGTGTCGATGGCGTCGAACAGCGGCTCCTTGTCCTCCTGCAGGTCCTTGTTGTAGGTGAGCGGGAGCCCGTGGAGCACGCCGTGCACGCCCACCAGCCGCGACACCACCCGCGGCGCCTTCGCGCGCAGGAGCTCGGCCGCGTCCGGGTTCTTCTTCTGCGGCATCAGGCTCGACCCGGACGAGAAGGCGTCGCCGACCTCGCAGAAGCCGAACTCCTGGCTCGACCAGAGCACGATCTCCGCCCCGAGCTGCGAGAGATGGGTGGCGCAGGTGGCCGCCGCGGCGAGGTAGTCGAGCACGAAATCGCGGTTCGACACGGCGTCCAGCGAGTTCTCCGCGATGCCGCCGAAGCCCAGCTCCTGCGCTACGAACATGCGGCTGGTGTCGAAGTTCACGCCCGCGAGCGCACCCGCGCCGAGCGGCAGGTCGTCCGTGGCGGTCATACAGAAGTTGAATCGCTGGAGATCACGGCGGAACTTCCAGAAGTAGGCGAGCAGGTGGTGCGAGAGGTAGACCGGCTGCGCGCGCTGGAGGTGCGTGTAGCCCGGGAGCGGCCAGTCGAGATGGCGCTCGGCCAGCTCCGTGATCGTGCTCATCAGCGCGAGCAGCAGGCCCCTCGCCTCGAGGCTGTGAGCCCTCACCACCATCGCCACGTCGGTGGCCACCTGGTCGTTGCGCGAGCGCGCGGTGTGGACTTTCCCGCCCACGGGACCCACGAGCTCGGTCAGGCGCCGCTCGATCGCCATGTGCACGTCCTCGTCGTCCGGCGCAACCCGGAAGTTGTCCTCGTCGATCTCCCGGCGCACCTCCTCGAGGCCGCGTACCAGCTCGGCGAGATCGTCCTCCGAGATGATCCCGCTGCGCGCGAGCATGCGCGCGTGCGCAAACGACTGCTCGAGGTCGTACGGCGCCAGGCGGAAGTCGAAGGCGATCGAGGTGTTGAGCGCCTGGAAGAGCGGGTCCTGGGGATCGCGGAAGCGGCCCATCGGCCGCCAGTCTATGGCGCTAGGTTCCGACGGCCGAGCCGACGATGCTCGCCAGCGCGGTGCCCAGCAGGTAGAGCGAGGTGCCCCAGGTCAGGAACGCGTTTCGCGACCGTGGATAGAGCCGGCTGTCCGGGTGCAGCCCCACGGAGAGGCACACCGGGACGAGGAGGAGCAGGCCGAGCGCGATGAGCCCGTAGCCGCTCCAGCCGGTGACGATGTACCCCGCGTCGAGGTGGAAGTCGCCCGCCATCCGGGCGATCGCGCCGTGCCAGAGCGCCAGGGGCGCGCCGAGCGCCACGGCGAACGCAGCGCAGGTCCAGAGCCGAAGCGAGAGCCGCGAGGGATGCGATCTCGTGACCATCCTGGAGTTATCGGTAGGAGGTGGCGCTCCCAATAGCCACCGCGCGGACGGCATTCACGACGTACTCGACCTCGGCGTCCGCGAGCCCTGGGAAGAACGGCAGGGCGAGCGACCTGCGGGCCACGTCCTCACAGACCGGGAACTCGCCTTCGCGATGCCCGAAGCGCTCGCGGTAGAAGCTGAACAGGTGCAGCGCCGGCAGGTAGGGCTTCGAGTCCACGCCTCGCTCGCGCAGCGCCAGCACCGCCGCATCGCGGTCCACGCCCGGCGGGAGCTGCACGACGTACACGAACCAGCTCCGCCGGTCGCCGTCCGCGTCCGCGCACGGGAGGTCGAGCCCCTCCACCCCGGCGAGCCCCTCGGAGTAGAGCCCGGCGAGGCGGTCGCGCTCCGCGAGCATCTCGTCGAGGTGCTCGAGCTGCGCCAGCCCCAGGGCGCAAGAGAGGTCGTCGAGGCGGTAGTTGAAGCCGAGCCGGTCGTGGTCGAGCCAGCCCATGTCGGGCGCGCGGCCCTGGTTGCGTTCGGAGTCGATCCGGCCCTTCGCGCCGGCGTCCGGAGCCAGCACCGCTCCTCCCTCGCCCGTGGTGAGTTGCTTGTTCGGGTAGAAGCCGAACACGGCGAGGTTGCCGCGAGCGCCCACCGTCGCGCCGTCGGCGTGCACGGCGCCGAGCGCCTCGCAGGCGTCCTCCACGATCCAGAGCGACCGCTCGCGCGCCGTGCGCTCCAGCGCCGGCATGTCTGCCGGATAGCCGAACACGTGGACCGGGAGCATCCCGGTGGTGCGCTCGCCCACGGCGCTCGCGGCGGCGTCCGGGTCGATGTTCAGGGTCCGCGCATCGATGTCGCAGAACAGGGGCCGGGCGCCCTCGTAGAGCAGGCAATTCGCCGAGGCCACGAAGCTGAACGGTGTGGTCACCACCTCGTCGCCGGGTTCGATCCCGGCTTCGCGCACGGCCAGGTGCAGTCCGGCCGTGCCGCTCGAGACCGCGGACACGTGAGCCACTCCGAGCCTGGCCCCGAGCGCGGCCTCGAACTCCGGCAGCCGCGGCCCGAGCGCCAGGCGGCCGGACCGCAGCGTCTCGAGCACCGCGCGCTCCTCGCGCTCGCCGACCAGCGGACGGGCGAGCGGGATCCGCGGGCTCACGCGACTACGTGCGGGCGCGGCTTCCCCGCCCGCGACGGGAGCATGCCCGCCTCGAGCGAGTCCACGAGCGCTTCCCAGCTCGCCTCGATGATGTTCTCCGACACGCCGATGGAGCCCCAGGTGTCGCGGCCGTCGCTGGCGTCGAGCAGGACGCGCGTGACCGCCGCTGTGCCCTTCACCTCGTCCAGGATCCGCACCTTGAAGTTCACGAGCTGGATGTCGCGGATATGCGGATAGCGCTCGCCGATGGCCAGGCGCAGCGCCTTGTCGAGCGCGTGCACGGGTCCGTTGCCCTCGGCGGTCTTCACGTAGCGCTCGCCGTCCACCCAGATCTTGATGGTGGCCTCCGTCTGCACGCGGCCGTCCTCGCGCTTCTCGACGATGGCCCGCCAGGCCTCGAGCCGGAAGAGCGGCTCGTACTCCCCGGTCTCCTTGCGGATCAGGAGGTCGAACGAGCCGTCGGCGGCCTCGAACTGGTAGCCCCGGCTCTCGAGCTCCTTCACGCGCTCGACCACTCGGCCGGCCGTGGCGTCGTCCACGCTCGCGCGCGCCTGCACGGTCCCCTTCCCCGAGAGCTCGGAGACGAGCACGCGGCGGTCCGCGCCCACGTCCGCCGGGTCGAGGTGCTCGAACGTTCGCGCGTCGGCGTTCACCCCGGCCACGTGCATGCCGCCCTTGTGGGCGAAGGCGTTCGCCCCCACGTAGGGCTGGTTCGGGATTGGACGTGACGTTGCACAGCTCGTCGACCAGGTGGGCGGCCTCGGTCAGGCCCTGCAAGCGCTCCCGCCCGATCGACTCGAAGCCGAGCTTCAGCTCCAACGCCGGCAGGATCGAGACGAGGTTGGCGTTGCCGCAGCGCTCCCCGTAGCCGTTCATCGTGCCCTGCACCAGGCGCGCGCCGCTCTCGATGCCGACGAGAGCGTTCGCGACCCCGCAGCCGGCGTCGTCGTGCGTGTGGATGCCCACCTGCACGCCATCAAGCTCGGCCACCACCCGCGCCGTGGCCTCGGCCACCTGGCCGGGGAGCGACGAGCCGTTCGTGTCGCAGAGCGTCACGTTCTCGGCTCCCGCCTCGGCGGCCGCGCGGAGGCAGCGCAGCGCGTAGCCGGCGTCGTCGCGGTGGGCGTCGAAGAAGTGCTCGGCGTCGTACACCACCCGCTTGCCCTCGTCCACGAGGAAGGCCACCGAGTCGGCGATCATCCGCAGGTTCTCCTCCGGATCGACCTTCGTGACCTTCTCGAGGTGCAGCGACCAGGTCTTCCCCACGAGCGTGCACACGGGGGCGAAGGAGTTGGCCAGCAGCCTGAGCCCGGGATCGTCGGCGGCGGCCACCTCGCGGCGCCGGGTCATCCCGAACGCCGCCACCTCCGCGGTCTCGAAGCGCTCGCGCGAGAGCAGCTCGAAGAGCTCCTCCTCCTTCGGGTTGGAGGCCGGGAAGCCGGCCTCGATCAGGTGCACCCCGAGCGCGTCGAGCGCGTGGGCCACGCGGAGCTTCTCGCCGGCCGAGAGCGACATGCCCTCCCCCTGCATGCCGTCGCGCAGGGTGGTGTCGTAGACCAGGACCTTCTGTGTCATGCGGAACGCCTTTCGATTTGACGAGGAACGAGCAGGAGCGGAGACGGCCGGAGGCCGCCTGCCTAATTCGCTCGCCGCGGGTGGCGTTCACGCCTGCGATGGTACCGGCACGAGATCCAGCCAGTCCGCGTAGCGCGGGTCGCGCCCGTGGAGCGCGTCGTCGAAGACGCGCTGGATCTCGCGGGTGATCGGTCCGGGTGGCCCGATCTCGATGTCGTCGATCTCGCGCAGCGGCGTGAGCTCGGCGGCCGTGCCGGTGAGGAAGACCTCGTCGGCCAGCGCCAGCTCGGCACGCGCCACGTCGCGCTCCACCACCTCGTACCCGAGGTCGCGCGCGATCTGGATCGTGGACTTGCGGTTGATGCCGTCGAGGATGCTCGCCGCCTGTGGCGGGGTGACGATGCTGCCGTCCTTGATGACGAACACGTTCTCGCCGGTGCCCTCGCACACGGTGCCCTTGTCGTCGAGCAGGATGCCCTCGTCGTAGCCCGACTTGGTGGCCTCGATCTTCGCCAGCACCGAGTTCAGGTACTGCCCGGAGGCCTTGGAGTGCGGGATCAGCGAGTCGGCCGAGATGCGGCGGTAGGACGACACGCGGGCGCGGACGCCGTTCTTCTTGCCGTCCTCGCCCAGGTAGGCGCCCCACTCCCAGACGGCGATCGCGGCCTCCACCGGGTTGTCCAGCGGGTTGAGGCCCATCGGGCCGTGCCCGCGGTAGACGAGCGGCCGGATGTAGCAGCTCTTGAAGCCGTTGCGCACGATCAGCTCGTGCGTGGCCTCGCGCAGGACCTCCCGCGTGAACGGTAGGTCCATGTAGTAGAGCTTCGCCGAGTCCTCGAGCCGTCGCAGGTGGTCGTCGTGGCGGAAGATGGCGGGCCGCGTTCGGTCTCGTAGGCGCGGATGCCCTCGAAGACCCCGGTCCCGTAGTGCATCGCGTGCGTGAGCACGTGTACCTTCGCGTCCTCCCAGGCGACGAACTCCCCGTTCAGCCAGATGAGGTCGGCGGTGGTCAACGTGCTCCCGTCCTTCCGTCAGAGACTTGCGAGGACGGCCCTGGTGACGTCCTCTGTGGTCGAGTCGCCGCCGAGGTCGGGTGTGCGAATGCCCTGGTCGAGCGCGCGGTCGATGGCCGATTCTACCCGGGCGGCCTCCGGTTCCATAGCCAGTCCGTGTCGCAGCATGAGCGCGACCGAGCTGAACATCGCGAGCGGATTGGCAGTCCCGCTGCCGGCGATGTCGGGCGCCGAACCGTGCACGGGTTCGAACACGCCCGGTGGGCCCGCGCCCAGCGAGGCGCTGGGCAGCATCCCCAGCGAGCCGGTGAGCATGGCCGCCTCGTCGCTCAGGATGTCCCCGAAGAGGTTCTCGGTCAGGATCACGTCGAACTGGGCGGGCGCCGCCACCAGCTGCATCGCGGCGTTGTCCACGAGCAGGTGGTCGAGCGGTACGTCCGGGAACTCCTCGGCGTGCACGCGCGTGACCGTCTCGCGCCAGAGCCGCGAGGTCTCGAGCACGTTCGCCTTGTCCACGCTCGTCACCCTCGTGCGGGCGGAGCCGAAACCCGACGCGCGCGATCCGCTCGACCTCCTCCACGGTGTAGGCACAGTCGTCGTGGGCGCGATCGCCTTCGCGGCCCGACTCGCCGAAGTAGATCCCGCCGGTGAGCTCGCGCACCACGAGCAGATCGGTGCCCGCGATCCGGTCGGGCTTGAGCGGGCTGGCGTCCACCAGGGCCGGGCTCGGCCGCACCGGGCGCAGGTTCGCGAACAGGCCGAGGCCCTTGCGCAGCCCGAGCAGGCCCTGCTCGGGCCGCGGCTTGGCCGGGTCGGTGGTGTCCCACTTCGGTCCCCCCACGGCGGCGAGGAGCACCGCATCGGCCGCGCGGCAGGCCTCCAGGACCTCGTCGGTGAGCGCCACGCCGTGCGCGTCGATCGACGCACCGCCGATCAGGTGCTCCTCGAGCTCGAAGTCACCGAGCGCGGCGAGCAGCTCGCGGGCCGCTGCCGTGATCTCCGGGACCGATCCCGTCTCCGGGCAGGGTCGCGATGCGCCGGGGCACGGCCCGGGAACCTATGTCATCGGTGGCCGTGTCGTGAGCGCTCAGCCGGCGCCCAGGATCGGCGCCCGACCACGTTCGGGGTGAACGGCTCGGTGCCGTTCGCCAGCTGCACGCCGGTGAACGAGCTGTGGGCACGCGCGTAGGCCAGCTCGCGGCCCAGGTCGCCGACGCCGTTCGAGGCCGGCAGCGGCGCGAGCGCGACCGTCGACAGCACGCCGATCGCCTGACCCGAGGCGTTCAGGAACCCGCTTCCGGAGTCGCCGGGGATGCCGGGCGTGACGGTGTACACGGTGCGGCTCCAGCCGCCGCCCTCGGTGGTCACGACCTTGCCCTGCTTCGGGCTCAGCTGGGTGACGCCGAGGCGCAGCGAGGAGTTGCCGTACGAGTACACGTCGTCGCCGGTGGCCGAGGCGCCGCCCACGCCGGTCGGCCCGCCGAAGCCGGGCACCGACGGGTTCACCTTGCCCACGTCGGCCGGGTCGATCCTCACCAGGGCGAGGTCGTTGTACGCGCAGGTGTCCGGGTCGCTCTCGCCGTTCGCGTGCATCGTCAGCCACGAGCTGTAGACGAGCGTGCCGGGCCGGCTGGCCCCGGTGACCTCGACCGGGGTGCCGAGCGGCAGGCTGGCCGCCAGGCAGCCGTCGGTGTCGGTGGCCGCGCCGGTGCTGGCGCAGTGCGCGGCCTGCCCGATGTAGGTGCCCCCGGCGTCGGTGTAGATGAAGTTGGCGGTGCACTGGCCGCCGGCGGTCACGGTCTGGACCCCCGGATGAATGGTGGCCTGGGCGGCCGGCGCCCATGCGGACGCGGCGCCCGGCACGAGTGCGGCGAGCGCCAGTGCGGCACAGCGGCCGCGACGACGACGAGCTTCAACCTGGGCATGCGTTCTTCCCCCACGGTTCGACGGCGTTTCCCCTTCGCAAACGCAGGAGTACCCGAAGCCGCGCAGAACCATGCGCGGCCGACCGTCAGGCGCGCGTGGCGGTGATGTTGAGCCGGATGTACTCCAGCTCGAGCGGCTCGCCGCAGCGCCGCACCACCTCCGCCGCGAAGGGCTCGCGCAGCTGCTCGGGAAGCGCCTCGAGGTGGTTGCCGAGGCAGACGGTGCTGGCGAACTCGAGCGGCTCGTCGGGCTTCACCGGCCAGGGCTGGAGCCAGCAGCGGACGTCCTCGAAGCCCGCGCGCCGCAGGCGCTCCTCGGTCTCCTCCGGGGCGGCGTAGTTCCAGGGGCCCACGAACGCCGCCATGTGCTCGGCATAGGGCGGCTCGGCCGCGACCTCGTCGGCCAGGCGGCGGAAGCGGTCGATGTTGCCCTTGCCGCCGCACTGGGCCACCAGCCGCGCGCCGGGCCTGAGCGCGTCGTGCAGGCGGGCGAACAGCGCGTCGTGGTCCTTGATCCAGTGGAAGACGGCGTTGGAGAAGGCGGCGTCCACCGGCTCGCTGCAGCTCGAGCTCGGTGAGGCTCACCGGATCGAGGACGCTGACCCGCGGCTCGGCGGCGAAGCGCTCACGGGCCTGCTCGATCATCGAGGGCGCGGCGTCGGTGGCCACCACCGCGCCGCGCGGCAGCCGCTCGAGCAGGACGGCGGTCACGCGCCCCGAGCCGCAGCCGGCGTCGAGCACCGTCTCGTGACCCGAGAGCGGCAACCGGTCGAGCACGGGCCGGGCCATCTCCAATTGCGGCGTGGAGACGCGGTCGTAGCTCGCCGCGTCCCAGTCGCGTGCGGCCGGACGCGCGCTCACGCGCCCGTGTGCGGGCCGATGCGCTCGCGGTCGCGCTCGTACTCGGCGATCTTGTCGTGGTGCTGGAGCGTCACGCCGATGTCGTCGAGCCCGCCGAGCAGGCGGCGCTTCGTCTCCTGGTGGATGTCGAAGCGGCACGACCGTGTCGCCGTGCGCGACCGTCTGCTCCTCGAGGTCGATGCGAGCGCGGTCGCTCTGCATCAGCGCCCTCACCTCGTCCTCGGGGAGCACCACCGGCAGCAGCCCGATCTTGGTGCAGTTGGAGTAGAAGATGTCGCCGAAGCTGGGTGCGACGATCGCCTCGAAGCCGTAGTCCTCGAGCCCCCAGGGCGCGTGCTCGCGCGACGACCCGCAGCCGAAGTTGCGCCCGGTGGCCAGGATCGGGTTGGGCGGGAGGTCCCAGCCGTCCTCCTTGGCCCAGTCGTGGAAGAGGAACTCGCCGAAGCCGGTGCGCTCGATTCGCTTCAGGAACTGCTTGGGCATGATCTGGTCGGTGTCCACGTCGTGACGGTCGAGCACGGACACGCCGCCCTCGATGACGCTCACGGCCTTCACGCCCACTCCCGGATATCGACGAAGCGGCCCTCGATCGCGGCGGCGGCAGCCATCTGCGGGCTCACCAGGTGGGTGCGGCCGCCACGACCCTGCCTGCCCTCGAAGTTGCGGTTCGAGGTGGAGGCGCAGCGCTCGCCCGGCGCGAGCGTGTCCGGGTTCATCCCGAGGCACATGGAGCAGCCCGCCGAGCGCCAGTCGAAGCCGGCGGCTCTGAAGACCTCGTCGAGCCCCTCGGCCTCGGCCTGCGCCTTCACCTGTGCGGAGCCGGGCACGACCATCGCATCCACCGACCCGGCGACCCTGCGCCCGCGCACGATCTCCGCCGCCGCGCGCAGGTCGCCGATGCGGGAGTTGGTGCACGAGCCCACGAAGACCCTGTCGAGCCGGATCTCCTGGATCGGGGTGCCGGGCTCCAGGTCCATGTAGGCGAGAGCCCGCCGGTCGCCCTCGCCCTGCGGCTCCGGCACCGCGGCGGTCACGTCCACCACCATCGCCGGATTCGTGCCCCAGCTCACCTGGGGGGAGATGGCGCCGGCGTCGATGGCGATCTCCGCGTCGAACTCGGCGTCCGCGTCGCTGGGCAGGCCACGCCAGTCGGCCACGGCGGCCTCGAAGTCCTCCGGGGCGCCCGGGCGGCCCTCCACCCACTCGAAGGTCGTGTCGTCGGGCGCGATCATCCCGGCGCGGCCCCCACCCTCGATGGTCATGTTGCAGACGGTCATCCGGCCCTCCATGGAGAGGCTCTGGATGGCCGGGCCGGAGTACTCGATCACGTGGCCCACGCCGCCGTCCACGCCGATCCTGCCGATCGTGGCGAGGATGAGGTCCTTGGCGGTCACCCCAGGCGGCAAGTGGCCGGAGTAGGTGATGCGCATCGAGCGCGGCTTGCGCTGCTGCATCGTTTGCGTGGCGAGCACGTGCTCGACCTCGCTGGTGCCGATTCCGAAGGCCAGCGCGCCGAAGGCGCCGTGCGTGGAGGTGTGGGAGTCCCCGCAGACGATCGTCATGCCCGGCTGGGTGACACCCAGCTCCGGCCCGATCACGTGCACGATGCCCTGGCTGTCCGAGCCGATCGAGTGGATCGGGATGCCGAACTCGGCGCAGTTGGTCTCGAGCGCGCCGATCTGCTTGCGCGAGAGCGGGTCGGCGACCATGGGCAGGGCCATGGCGCCGTCGGTGGGCACGTTGTGGTCGGCGGTGGCGAGGGTGCGGTCGGGCCGGCGCACGGCACGCCCGGCAAGCCGCAGCGACTCGAAGGCCTGCGCGCTCGTGACCTCGTGCACCAGGTGAAGGTCGATGTAGATCAGGCCGTCGTGCACCTCGTGGCGGTCCCAGATCTTGTCCAGCAGCGTCTGTGGCATCAAGACCTCCTGAGTCCGGCGGCCACGACCGCCAGGAAGCGGGCGTCGGCCCGTCCGTGGTTCTCGAAGTGGTGGGGCAGGTCCGCGTCGAAGGTGACCGCGTCGCCGGTGGCCAGGTCGTGCGCCGCCCCATCGCAGACCAGGCGGAGCTCGCCCGCGGTGACCACCGTCGTCTCGCGGCTGCCCGGCTCGTGCATGGGCGGATCACTGGGGCCGCCGGTGGCCGTCGCCGGGCGCCAGCGTGTGCAGCGACACCTCGGCGCGCTGCCCCGGCAGCGGCGGGGTGAGGATCTCGTAGCTGTGGCCGCGCGCCGCGGCGCCGCCGGCGCGGCGGTCCTCGCTGCGCACGACGGTCACCGTCCCGCCCTCGTCCAGCCTGAGCAGCTGGGACAGCGTGAGCTCCAGGCCCGTGGCGATGCGGGCGGCGAGCGCCAGCGTCGGGCTCGTCTCGCCGCGCTCCACCTGGCTGAGCATCTGCGCCGAGACGCCGCTACGGACTGCGAGCTCGCGGAGCGACAGGTCCATGCCCTCGCGAAGGGCGCGAACGCGCGGGCCGACGTTGAGCTCGTGGTCGATGGCGGGTGCGGTGGCCATTGGACGAGCGTACGTTATCACGGACGATGGTCGCCGGAAGCGCGGCATCCTCACCCTGCCGCCGTAGACGCCGGGGCCGCGGGCGGCGCTAGCCCTGCTGCCCCGTGGGCCTGACCAGCAGCTCGTTGATGCACACGTGCGGCGGCTGTGCGACCGCGAACGCGATCGCGCCGGCGATGTCCTCGGCCTTGAGCACCTCGCCGATCTGCTCGCGCATCTTCGCCACGCCCTGCTGGACGAGCGGGTTGGTGTTGTGGCCCTGCAGCTCCGTCTCCACGAAGCCGGGTGCCACCACGGTCACGCGCACCTTGGCGTGCAGCGCCTCCTGGCGGAGCGCCTCCGAGAAGGCGTGCACCCCGAACTTGGTCATGTTGTAGACCGCGGCGCCCGCGGTGGCGCGCCGGCCGGCCACGGAGGACACGTTCACGATGTCCCCTCCCCCGCCCGCCGCCATCAGCGGGAAGGCGGCGTGGGTGCACCAGAGGAGGCCGAGCAGGTTGACCTGGATCATCTGGCGCCACTCCGCGGTGTCGCCCCCGGCCACCGGGCCGAGCAGCATCACGCCGGCGTTGTTCACGAGGATGTCCAGCCCGCCCAGCTCGGAGTGTGCCTCCTGGATGAAGGCGCCCGCATCCTCTTCGTCGGTCAGGTCGACCGGTCTCACGAAGGTGCGGCCGCCGTCGGCCCCGATGCTCTCGGCGATCGCATCGAGGCGCTCCTTGCGGCGCGCCCCGATGGCCACCGCGGCGCCGTCGCGTGCGAGCGCCTTGGCGGTGGCCTCGCCGATTCCCGAGGACGCCCCGGTCACCACGGCCACCTTGCCTTCGAGAGGCCCGGCCATCGGCGCGATCCTACTCGGCCGCGCCCGGCGGGCAAAGTGAGCTCACAGCGCGCCGCGCACCAACCGGGCGATCTCGTCTTCTCCGGGTGGGTCCGGAGTATTGGCCACCGCCGGATGGCCGGCCGCCGTCGCGGCCACCTCCTCCACGTGCTCCTCCCCCGCACCCAGCTCCGACAGCCGCGTGCAACCGGTGCGCGCGGTGAGCTCGGCAACCACACCGGGCGCGGCGACCGGGTCGGGAGCCGGCGCGCCGAGCGCCTCGGCGAAGGCGCCGAGCGCCGCCGGCGCGCGCGCCACCATGAGGCGGGCGCTGTGAGGAAGCATCACCGCGTTCGTGTGGGCGTGGGGCGTGCCGGCCACCCGCACGATCGTCTGGCACACGGCGTGGTGCACGGCGAAGCCGGCCCCACCGGATGCGTATCCGGCGAGCACCGCCCCGAGTGCCGCCGCCTCGCGGTCGGGCGGGTCGTGGCCCACGCCCCTCGCGAGCAGGGACGCGGCTTGCAGGGCCGCCGCGTCGCCCACGGGGTTGGCGAACGGCGTGTAGAGGGCCTCCAGCGCGTGCGCCAGCGCGTTCAGCGCACTGGCGGTGAGCGCCGCGGGCTCCTGTGATGCCATCAGGTCGGGATCGGCCACCACGAGCACGGGGCGCACCAGCTGCGCGCCCTCCACCCCGGCCGGGGTGCGGTGAAAGGGGGTCATCTCCGCCCCCGAGAGCGTGGTGGGCACGGCCGCGCAACGGCGGCCCCAGACGCCGGCGATCGCCTTCGCCGTGTCGATCACCCGTCCTCCGCCCAGCGCGACGAGGTCGCGGTCGTCCACCTGTCCGAGCAGCTCGGCCGAGACCTCGTCGACCTTGCCCGGGGGCACGTGGACCACGCCGTCGGCCGCCGCCACGAGGGCCGGGGCGCTCCCGGCCGCGCGCTCGGTCGTGAGCAGGGCGAAGTCGGTCAGGCCCGCGCCCGCTGCGAGCGACTCCGCCTCGTCGACGGCGCCGCGCCGGAAGCGCACGAGGCGCTCCCCGTCACGCCACGTGAAGTCCGTCACCGACCGCGGCCGCCGCCGCGCCCGACCAGTCGTCGCCGGCCTTGGCGAGCGCGGTGGACAGCGCGCGCAGGTAGGCCTTGCCCGACGCCTCGAGTATGTCGGTCGAGACGCCCACCCCGGAGGCGAGCTCCCCGTGCAGCTCGAGCATCACCGTCACCTCGCCCAGGGCGTCGCGCCCTCCGGTGACGGCGCTCACGTGATACTCGCGCAGACGAGCGTCGTGGCCCACCGCGGCGTTGATCGCGCTGAAGAAGGCGTCCACCGGCCCGTCGCCGGTGAAGCTGCCGGACTCGACCTCGCCGCCGGGCAGCCGGACGGTCACCCGCGCGAGCGGCGCGCGCACGTTCGATGCCTCGACGTCGAAGGACTCCAGCTCGAACGACATCGGCGCTTGGCGCATCTCGTCCGAGACGATCGCCTCGAGGTCCACGGCCGTCACCTGCTTCTTCTTGTCCGCGAGCTCCTTGAAGCTCTTGAAGGCCGCGTTGAGGGCGGCGCCGTCCACCTGGAAGCCGAGCTCCTCGAGCGCGTTCCGCAGCGCGTGGCGGCCCGAGTGCTTGCCGAGGACGATCGAGTTCGAGTCGAGGCCGATCGTGGTGGCGTCCATGATCTCGTAGGTCGTGCGCTCCTTCAGGACGCCGTCCTGGTGGATGCCCGCTTCGTGTGCGAAGGCGTTGCGTCCCACGATCGCCTTGTTCGGCTGCACCGGGTAACCGGTGAGGCGCGACACGAGGCGCGACGTGCGCGCGATCTCGCGCGTCACTGCCCCCGTCCAGAGCTTGACGCTCGGCTCGCGGGTGTGAAGCAGCATCACGATCTCCTCGAGCGAGGCGTTGCCGGCGCGCTCCCCGATGCCGTTCACCGCGCACTCGACCTGGCGGGCGCCGGCCGTCAGCCCGGCGAAGGAGTTGGCCACCGCCAGCCCGAGGTCGTCGTGGCAGTGCACGGACACGGTCACGTCCCGCAGGGACGGCACCAGCTCGTACAGCCGTCCGAACATCTCGGCGTACTCGTGGGGCATCGTGTAGCCCACCGTGTCCGGCACGTTGATCGTGGTCGCGCCCTCGTCGAGCGCGATCTGGATGACCTCGGCCATGAACTCCACGTCCGAGCGCGAGCCGTCCTCGGGCGAGAACTCCACATCGTCGGTGTAGTGGCGCGCCTGCGCCACCGCCGCGCGCGCCTGCCCCTTCACGTCCTCGCGGGTGGTCTGGAGCTTGCGCTCGATGTGGATGTCGCTGGTGGCGATGAACGTGTGGATGCGCGGGCGCTCCGAGTCCTTGATGGCGTTCCAGGCGGCGTCGATGTCCTGCTTCGAGGTCCGCGCGAGGCCGCAGATCACGGGCCCGTGCACTTCGCGCGCGATCGCCTGCACCGAGTCGAAGTCGCCCGGCGAGGTGATCGGGAAGCCCGCCTCGATCACGTCCACCCCGAGCCGCGCCAGCTGGTGCGCGATCTCGACCTTCTCCTGCCTGTTGAGCGCGATCCCCGGCGACTGCTCGCCGTCGCGCAGGGTCGTGTCGAAGATCCTTACTCGGTCCTGCTCGGTACGTCCCTCGTTCATGTTCGCCCTCTTCGTCGTCCTGTCCGTGTTCCCCTTGAGCTTGCGGCTGGCGGCCGCCACGCGTTATTCCCCCCGAAGGGGGAGGAGAAGGGGAAGAAGCAGGCCGGTACGGCGAGACATCGCCGTCAAGCGTACCGGGTTGCCGCCCGCTGCGGAAGCCGTCAAGGCTCCAAGACCACTTTGCCGACGTTCTCGCGTGCGTGGAGGTAGCGGTGGGCGTCCGGCCCCTGCTCGAGCGGGAACCTGGCGGCCACCACCGGGCGAATCGCGCCGCTCTCCGCCCACTCGGTCAGCGGCGCGATGTACTCGTCGAGCGAGTGCCTCGCGTCCCAGAGCGCGAGCATGTTGAGGCCGATCACCGACTTCGACTGTCGCATCAGCTTGAGCGGGTTGTAGCGCGGCATCTGCGCGAGCACGCGCAGCGCGCGGGCCCGGCTGCGCTGCTCCCCGGCCTGGATCTCGGAGGCGCCGAAGCAGACGAGCCGGCCGCCCGGGCGAAGCAGCGAGAAGCTCTGCTTGAAGCTGCGCCCGCCGAGCGCGTCGAGCACGAGGTCCAGCGGCTCACGCTCACCCGTCATGCGGCGAACCTCGTCCACCACGTCGTGCGTGCGGTAGTCCACCGGGTGGTCGACCCCGAAGCCGCGGATGGCGTCGTGCTTGGGCGGCGACGCCGTGCCGAAGACCTCGGCCCCTGTCAGCTTCGCGATCTGGGTGGCGGCGATGCCCACGCCGCCGGCCGCCGAGTGGATGAGCACCCGCTCGCCTGCGCGCAGGCCGCCGTAGCGGACGAGCCCGGCGTACGCGGTCGTGTAGGCCACCGTGAGCGCGGCCCCCTCCGCGAAGCTCCAGTCGTCCGGCAGCGGCACCACCTCGCTCGCCCCGGTCACGGCGAGCTCCGCGTACGCCCCGAAGCGGCAGCCGCCCATGACGCGCTGGCCGGGCTCCACCCCCTCCACCCCGTCGCCCAGCGACTCGACCTCGCCGGCGAACTCGTAGCCCACCACGCACGGCGGCGACGGGGCGTCCGGGTAGAGCCCCACGCGAGCCATCAGGTCCGCGAAGTTGATGCCCGCGGCGCGCACGCGCACCCGCACCTCGCCCGGTCCGGGAACGGGATCGGGCCGCTCCTGCACTCGCAGCACCTCCGGCGGACCGTGCTCGGTGATGACCAACGCCCTCAAGGCGCCCGACCCTAGATGACAGCCGGGGGCTCGCGCCCCCGGACCCCCGTCCTCTCCTGGCCGGCCACGGCCGGATGTGAGCCCCGGTTGCCGAACCAGCCAGGCAGCCCGGGGCTCCGGTGCGCGGGCCCGCGGATGAGCTAGGCCGGAGAACCAGCAGGCTCGCGAACCTGCCAGGTGATGACGGGGGTCCGGGGGCGCGAGCCCCCGGCTGCAATCAAAGACTTATCGTCCGCCCCGCCACGAAGCCGTCGGTGGCCGCGATGCGGTCCACCACGTCCTGCGGCACCGCCGAGTCGGCGGTCACGACCATCGTGGCCTCGGCGCCGTTGCCGGGCTCCGAGCCGCGCCCCACCGCGGCGGAGACGATGTTGATTCCCTCCTCGCCGAGGGCGGTTCCCACGCGGCCCAGCATCCCGGGACGGTCCTCGTAGCGGAAGATCGCGAGGTGCCCCTCGAGCTGGAGATTGAAGCGGGAGTTCCACGCCTCGAGGAGGTGCGAGCGGTGCGCGCTTCCCAGGGTCGTGCCCACCACGCGGGTCCGCGCCCCGCCGCTGACCACGGTCACCCGCACGAGATCGGTGAAGTCCCGCGCCTGTGCGGTGCTCGCCTCTGTGACCGCGATCCCTCGCTCCTGCGCGATGCCCGGCGCGTTCACGTCGTTGACTTCCTCCTCGGTGTGACCGGCCAGCGCGCCCTTGAGCACCTGCACGGTGAGCAGGCGGGTGTCGCGCTCGGCGATGCGCCCGCGGAACTCCACCTCGAGGGCATCCACCGACGTGCCCTCCGCAAGTGCCGTGGCGATCCGCCCGAGGTCGCGCGCGAGCGGCAGGAAGCCGCCGAGCGCCTCCATGTCCTCGGCGCCGATCGAGGGGATGTTCACGGCCGAGGTGACGACGCCCCCGGTGAGCGCGGCGAGCACCTGTTCCGCCGCCTGGTAGCCGGCGCGGTCGGTGGCCTCGCTGGTGGAGGCGCCGAGGTGCGGGGTCACGACCACGTTGGGGTAGGCGAACAGCGGGTGATCGGTGACGGGCTCCTCCCGGAACACGTCGAGCGCGGCGCCGGCAACCTTGCCGGAGTCGAGCGCGGCCTGGAGGTCGGCGTCCACCAGGAGGCCGCCGCGAGCCACGTTGATCACCCGCACGCCGTCCTTCATGCGCGCGAAGGCCTCCGCGTCGAGCCAGTCGCGGGTCTCGTCGGTCACGGGCAGATGGATCGTCACGAAGTCGGCCTCGGCGTAGAGCTCGTCGGAGGACTCGGCGCGCTCGACGCCCACCTCCCGGAAGCGCTCCTCGGCCACGTAGGCGTCGAAGGCCACCACGTGCATCCCGAAGCCGAGCGCCCGCTGGGCCACCAGCTGGCCGATGCGGCCGAACCCGAGCACGCCGAGCGTCTTCTCGTAGAGCTCCACGCCGCTGAAGCTGGAGCGCTCCCACGCTCCTCCGATCAGCGACGCGTGGGCCTGCGGCACGCGTCGAGCGAGCGCAAGCAGCAGGGCGATCGTGTGCTCGGCGGCGGTGATCACGTTCGACTGGGGGGCGTTGGCCACCACCACGCCGCGCTTGGTTGCAGCGCCCACGTCCACGTTGTCCACGCCCACCCCGGCGCGGCCGATCACGCGCAGGCGGCCGGCCTTCCCGAGCAGGTCGGCCGTGACCTTCGTGGCGGAGCGGATCAGCAGGCCGTCGAACTCGCCGATCCGCCGCTCCAGCTCCTCCTGGGTCCAGTCCGACCCGAGCTCCACGCCGAGGCCGGCGTCGCGGAGCAGATCCACGCCCGAGTCGCCGATCTTCTCCTTGACCAGAACTCGTGCGGGGTCCGCGCCTCCGTCGCTCACGCCGGGGCGGAGACCGGCACCCCGGCCTCGAGGAACACCCGCTGGGCGGCGGACACGCCGGCACCCAGCTCCACGTCGTGTCCCAGCTCGGACAGCGTCATCTCGAAAGCCGACAGCGTGAGCAGGATGTCGAAGGCGCCGAAGTACCCGCAGTGGGCCAGGCGCGCGATGCGGCCCTTGAGCTTGCCCTGGCCGCCCGCGATCGTGATGCCGTAGCGGTCGCGCATCAGCTTCGGCACCTGGCCGCCGTCGATCGACTCGGGCAGGCTGATCGCCGTGACGACGTTCGCGTTGTCGTCGTCGGGCCCGTAGGTCTCGAGGTCGAGGGCGCGAACCGCCTCGCGGCAGGCTCGGCCGAGCAGGCGGTGCCGCGCGAAGACCTCGTCGAGGCCCTCCTTCTCGATCATGCCGAGCGCCACGTCGAGCGCGGCCACGAGGCCCACGGCCGGGGTGAACGGGCTGTCCGGCGGGTCCTTCCGCTGCCCCGCGAGCGTGGGTGCCCAGTCGAAGTAGAAGCGCGGGGTATCGCTCGCGGCCGCGTACTCGAGCGCGGCCTGGTTGGGGCTCGCGAACGCCAGCCCGGGCGGCGACATCAGCGCCTTCTGCGACCCGGCCACCACCACGTCGAGGTTCCACTCGTCCTGCGGGATCGGCACGGCGCCCAGCCCCGACACGGCGTCCACCGCGATCAGGGCCCCATGGCGGTGGGCCACCTCGGCGAGCTCCCGGACGTCGTTGACCACGCCGGTGGAGGTCTCCGAGAAGGTGGTGAACACGACCTCCACCTCGGGGTTCTCGCCGAGCACGCGGTCCAGGCCGGCCGGGTCGACCTTGCTGCCCCACTCGGTCTCCCAGTGGACCGTCTGGCCGCCGTAGGCGTCCGACAGCTCGGCCCAGCGCTCTCCGAACTTGCCGCAGGAGGCCACGAGCGCCGGCTTTCCGCGCCTTACGAGGTTGGCTGCGGCGGACTCGAGCGCCCCCGTTCCGGAGGCCGCGAAGATCAGAACCTCGTTCTGGGTGACGAACACGTCCTTAAGCCGGCCCAGGACGCGCGCGTAGACGTCCACGAAGGCCGGCGCGCGGTGATAGAGCATCGGCTCGGCCATGGCCAGCGACACCTCAGGCGGCAGCGGAGTGGGCCCGGCCGTCATCAGGTAGCTCTTGGGGTAGGGGTTGGCCATCGAACCGGCGAGGATAGCGTCAGCCCAGGAGGTGCCGCCAAAGCCCGCGGGGCGGGCTCAGAAGTCCTGGTCGATCCAGTCCATCATCGAGCGGAGCTCCTTGCCTTCGCGCTCGATCTGGTGGTTCTGCTGCTCCTTGCGCATCCGCTGGAAGTTCTCCTGGCCCGCCTCGTTCTCGGCGATCCACTCGCGCGCGAACTCCCCGGACTGGATCTCGCCGAGGATCTTCTGCATCGCCTCCCGCGTGGGCTCCCCGATGATGCGCTTGCCGCGCGTGAGGTCCCCGTACTCGGCGGTGTTGGAGATCGAGTAGCGCATGCCGCTGATCCCCTTCTCGTACATCAGGTCCACGATCAGCTTGAGCTCGTGGAGGCACTCGAAGTAGGCGAGGCGCGGGTCGTACCCGGCCTCGACCAGGGTCTCGTAGCCCGCGCGGACGAGCTCGCTCACACCGCCGCAGAGCACGGCCTGCTCGCCGAAGAGATCGGTCTCCGTCTCCTCCTTGAAGGTCGTCTCGATCACGCCCGCGCGCGTGCAGCCGATCCCGCGCGCGTACGCGAGCACCAGGTCGCGGGCCTCTCCACTCGAGTCCCGGTGCACGGCCACGAGCCCCGGCACGCCGTTGCCCTCCACGAACTGCCGGCGCACGAGATGGCCCGGGCCCTTGGGGGCGATCATCCCCACGTCCACCTCCGGACCGGGGTCGATCTGGCCGAAGTGGATCGAGAACCCGTGGGCGAAGAGCAGGAGGTTGCCGGGCGCGATGCCGTCACGGATCTCGCTCTCCCAGAGCTGGGCCTGCTTCTCGTCGGGGAGCAGCACCATGACCGCGTCGCCGAGGCTGGCGGCGTCGGCCAGCGACTCCACCCTGAGGCCGTCCGACTTCGCCTTGGCGGCCGAGTCGGAGCCCTCGCGGAGACCGACCACCACGTCCACGCCGGAGTCCTTCAGGTTGAGCGCGTGGGCGTGCCCCTGTGAGCCGTATCCCAGCACCGCAACCGTCTTGCCGTCGAGCTTCGCGAGGTCCGCGTCCTTGTCGTAGATCACGCGGCGAGACTCTACGCCGTGTCGGTGCGCAGCCGGCCTAGCCGGCTGCTTCCGCCCTACCGGCTGCTTCCGCCAGGCGGCGCAATCAGCTTTCCGGCCGCGTTCCGCGGCAGCTCGTCCACGACCACGAACCGCTTTGGCACCTCGTGCGGGGCAAGCCGCGCGCGACACCAGGCGCGCAGCTCCTCCGGGTCCACGGCGGCGCGCAGGACCACGAACGCCGACACGGCCTCTCCCCACTCCGGGTCGGGGAGGCCCAGCACCCCCGCGTCGGCCACCGCCGGATGCGTCGTGAGCACCGCCTCCACCCGGAACGGCGCCACCTTTTCCCCTCCCGTCACGATCAGGTCCTTGATCCGCCCGTCGAGGCGCAGGCGCCCGTCGCCGTCGAGGCTGCCGCGGTCGCCGGTGTGGAGCCAGCCGTCGGCCGCGAGTGCGCCGGCCGCCACCATGGGGCCGCGGATCAGCACCTCGCCGTCGGTTCCCGATCGGAGCTCGACTCCGGCCAGCGCGCGCCCGGGCACGCCGGCCACCACCTGCGACGCCGTCTCGGTCATCCCGTACACGGGCGTCACCGGGATCCCGGTCCGAGCCGCCCATTCGAGGAGGTCCGGAGCGGCCGGGCCGCCGCCCAGGGCCACGGCGCGCAGGTTCGGCGTTTCGCGAAGGCCCGCCTCGCGGAGCCGCGCGAGCATCGTCGGCACGAGCGAGACGAGCGTGGCCTCGCCGCCCTCCAGGGCCGCCTTCACGCGCTCGACCTCGAAGCGCTCGTGCACGACCGCGGTCGTGCGGTTGATCACCGACCGGATCAGCACTCCCAGACCGCCCACGTGGTGGAGCGGCAGCGGGCACAGCCAGCGGTCCCCCGGGTCCACGCCGAGCGCGTCGGCGGACGCCACGGCGCTCGCCCGGTGGTTGGCGTAGGTCAGCTGGATCGACTTGGGCGTGCCGGTGGTGCCGGAGCTGCGGATCACGGTGTGCACCGCTTCGGGATCCACGCGCTCGCGGAGCTCCACCTCCGCCTCGGGGGCCGTGGGGGGCGCGGACAGCACCAGGCCGGGTGTTGGCGCCGGCGCCCGCGGGTCGAGCGGTGCCAGCGCGGCGCCCAGCTTGGGGAGCGCGTGGAGGAGCTCGCAGAAGGCGAGTCCCGGAGTGAGCGTCGTGGCCACCACATCGCCCGCGCCCACGCCGAGCGTGCTCAGCCTGCGCGCGCAGCTCGCGGCCGTCCGATCGAGCTCGGCGTAGGTGAGCGTGCGCCCGTCGGCCACCACGGCAGGGTGGTCGGGGCGGGCACGCGCCGCGGAGGTCAGCCACTCGTCCAGCGCAACTATCGTACGGCCCGATGCCGACCGGGGACTGGACCGAGGAGCAGGCGGCGCGGCGAATCCGCGCCGCCGCCGACTGGGTTCCCGCCGGGGAGTACGAGGACATCCGCTACGAGACCGCTGACGGCGTGGTGAAGATCACCATCGATCGGCCTGAGGTGCGCAACGCGTTCCGGCCGCAAACGATCGTGGAGCTCTCGGCCGCGCTCGAGCGCGCACGCGAGGACACCGACGTCGGCGTGATCGTGCTCACCGGCGAGGGGCCGCTCGCGTTCTGCTCCGGCGGTGACCAGCGCGTACGCGGCGACTCCGGCTATCTGGCCGACGACGAGTCGGGGAAGCGCGGCATCGGCCGCTTCCACGTGACCGACCTGCACGTGCAGATGCGGCGGCTGCCGAAGCCGCTCGTGGCCATGGTCGCGGGGTACGCGATCGGCGGCGGGCACGTGCTGCACGTGCTCTGCGACCTCACCATCGCGGCGGACAACGCCCGCTTCGGCCAGACGGGCCCGAAGGTCGGCAGCTTCGACGGCGGGTTCGGGGCCGGCGTGCTCGCCGGCCAGGTGGGACAGAAGAAGGCGAAGGAGATCTGGTTTCTCTGCCGGCAGTACGACGCCCGGCAGGCCGAGGACATGGGCCTGGTGAACACGGTGGTGCCGCTCGAGGAGCTCGAGGAGGAGACGATGCGCTGGTGCCGCGAGATGCTGGAGCTCTCGCCGTTCGCGCTGCGCCTGCTCAAGGCCAGCTTCAACGCGACCGAGGACGGGCTCGCCGGGATCCAGCAGCTGGCCCACGACGCGAACCTCCTCTTCTACATGAGCGAGGAGGCTCAGGAGGGCCGCGACGCCTATCGCGACAAGCGCCCGCCGGACTTCGCGCAGTTCCCCCGAAGGCCTTGACCCCCTTCCGCCTCTGGCTTCTGGCCGCGCGCCCGCGCACGCTGCCGGCGGCGGTGGCCCCGGTGCTGGTTGGCACCGCGCTCGCCCTCACGGACGGCACCTTCCGTCCGGTCGCCTTCGCGGCGGCGCTGGTGGGGAGCGTCTTCATCCAGATCGGGACGAACCTCTCGAACGACTACTCGGACGCGCGGCGGGGGGCCGACACCGAGGATCGGCTCGGACCCGTGAGGGTGACGGCCGGGGGGCTGCTGCCGCCGCAACGGGTGCTCGTGGGCACCTACCTCGCCTTCGGCATCGCCGTGGCCGCCGGTGCCTACCTCGCGGCCGTGGCAGGGTGGCAGCTGCTCGTGGTGGGCGCGGTGTCGATCCTGGCCGGGGTGCTCTACACCGGCGGGCCGCGACCCTACGGGTACGAGGGGCTCGGCGAGCTGTTCGTGTTCCTCTTCTTCGGAATCGTTGCCGTCACGGGGTCCTACTACGTGCAGACGGAGGAGCTCACCTGGGAGGCGTTCGCGCTGTCGGTGCCGGTGGGGCTGCTCGCGGCGGCGATCCTCGTGGTCAACAACGTGCGCGATGTGGACACCGATCGCCGAGCCGGCAAGCGGACGCTGGCCGTGAAGCTTGGGCGCGAGCGGGCGCGCATCCTCTTCGTGGCGATGCTGGCGGCCGCGTTCGCCGCGCCGCTGATCGTCATCGCCGCCGGCGGCCTGTCCTGGTGTCTCGCGCTAACGGTGCTCGCCTGGCCGCTGGCCATCCCGCTGGTGCGCACCGTCCGCACTCGCGCGGACGGGCCGGCACTCAACGAGGCGCTCGCCGGGACCGGCCGCCTGCTGGGCGTCTTCTCCCTGCTGCTCTCGGCCGGGATCCTGCTCTCGTGAAGCGCACGCTGCTGCGGCTGTCGATCCCCTTGCGGCGCCCGTTCGTGATGGCCAACGGCGTGGTGAACGCCCGCGAGTTGGTGGTGCTCCGGCTCGAGGGCGCGGACGGCGTGGCCGGGTACGGCGAGGCCGCCCCGTTCGAGCCCTACGACGGCGTGCCGCTCGAACGCGCCGTGGCGGCCCTCAGCGGCGGCGGCGGCCTGCGCCCGCCGCAGGCGCGGGCGGCCGAGGAGATCGCGCGGCTGGACCTGGAGGCGCGCCAGGAGGGGCGTGCGCTGGCCGAGCCGGGCAAGGATGCGCTTGCGGTGAACATGACCCTGCCGGCGGGGCCGCCGGAGGAAGCGGCGGCGCGCGCGCGAGAGGGCCTCGGCGAGGGCTATGCCTGCTTCAAGGTCAAGGTCGGCTTGCCCGACGATGTGGAGCGCGTGGCCGCCGTGCGCGAGGCGCTGGGCCCGTGGCCCGCGCTACGGCTCGACGCGAACGCCGCGTGGCCGGTGGACGAGGCGGTGCACGCGATCCGGGCGCTCGAGGGGCACGACCTGGAGCTCGTGGAACAGCCGTGCGGCACGCTGGAGGAGCTGGCGGAGGTGCGCGGGCGCGTGTCCACGCCAATCGCGGCCGACGAGGCGGTGACCACCCCCGCGGACGTGCGCCGCGCGATCGACCTCGGCGCGTGCGACGTGGTGAACCTCAAGCTGGCCTCGTGCGGCGGCTTCGCGGCCACGCGCGACGCGGTGCGCGAGGCCCGCTCGCACGGCCTCGAGACGTTCCTCTCCAGCACCCTCGACGGCCCGTGGGGGATCGCCGCCGCGCTCCAGCTCGCGGCCTCCGAGGAGCTCACGCTCGCCTGCGGGCTGGCCACGCTCGGCCTCTTCGACGCCCGTGTGGCGGCCGCGCTGCCGGCACCCCGGAACGGGACGCTCGCCGTGCCGCGCGGCCCGGGCCTCGGCGTGGTGGTGGACGCGGACGCGCTCGCGGAGGTGCTGGTGGAGGAGATCGCGTTGTAGGCAGCCGGGGGCTCGCGCCCCCGGACCCCCGTCATCTCCTGGCTGGTTGGCAGCCGGGGGCTCGCGCCCCGGACCCCCGTCATCTCCTGGCTGGTTGGCAGCCGGGGGCTCGCGCCCCCGGACCCCCGCTGCGTCGCCGAGCTCGGCGGACGCGTTCGGCGGTTGCAGCCGGCTCGCGCCCCCGGACCCCCGTCGTCTCCTGGCGGTTGGCAGCCGGGGGCTCGCGCCCCCGGACCCCCGTCATCACCTGGCTCGTTGGCGGCCGAGGGCCGGATCAACCCGGCTGACAGCGAGCTGCACGACCGGCTACACGACGAGCCGCATCAACAGCCCGTGACAC
Source organism: uncultured Thermoleophilaceae bacterium (assembly GCA_963759625.1). Classification (GTDB taxonomy): domain Bacteria; phylum Actinomycetota; class Thermoleophilia; order Solirubrobacterales; family Thermoleophilaceae; genus JACVRW01. Next base: position 32,294 of record CAVXAD010000011.1, read on the forward strand.
ATCACCACCCGCAGGAGACGGGAACGTGACAGGACGGCCAGCGCTCCACCCCGCACTCAGTACGCCTGACACTCTACCCGGGCCCCGCCGCGAACTCGCCGAGGAGCGCGGCCACCGCCTCCGGGCGCTGCAGGTGCGGCGCGTGGCCGGCGTGCTCCACGAGTGCCGAGCGGCCCGCCGGGGCCAGCCGCGCCAGCCGCTCGGCGGCGCCCGCGTAGGCCTCGTCGCGGATTCCCGCCACCGCCAGGAGCGGCAGCTCGAGCCGCTCCAACTCGTGCCACACGGGCTCGAGCACCCCCTGCCCCGCGGTCCGAAGCAACAGCGCCAGCGAGCGCGGGTCGTGGCTCAGCCTCCCCGGCCGCTGTGCCTCCACCAGCGCGTCCGACTGGTCCGCGAAGAGCGGCTGGCGCTCCCACACGGCCACGATCTCGGCGATCGGCATCGTCTCCATCCAGGCGGCCAGGCGCGCGTCGGCCTCGGCCCGCGCGCGGCGTGCGACCGGCTCCTCGATGCCGGCGGAGGCGCCGATCGTGACCACTCCGCGGTAGCGGCTCGGGTTGCGGAGCGCGGCACGCAGCGCCAGGCGGCCGCCGAGCGAGTAGCCGCAGAGCACGGCGCCGTCGCCCGCGGCAGCGATCTCGGCCAGGCGGCCCTCGAGCTCGTGCTCTTGATGGTCGAGGGGCCGCGCGTCGAACCCGGCGGGCAGATGCTCGATGAGCGGCGACCACGCATCGCCGCGCTGCATGAAGCCGGGCACGAACAGGATCGTCGGCACGCACCAATGATGCCCGGCCCGCCGCGATAGGTTCCGCGCCCGTGCAGCCGATCAATCGCACCTACGCGCCGGTGCAGGCGTTCGTGGACGAGCTCGCCCGCTGCGGGGTGACCCACGCGGTCACCTGCCCCGGCTCGCGGAACGCGCCGATCCTGCTTGCGCTCGCGGCGCGGGACGGGATCGAGTGCGTGTCGGTGATCGACGAGCGCTCGGCGGGCTTCGTCGCCCTCGGGATCGCCCGGGCCACCGGACGGCCGGTGGTGGTCACCTGCACCTCCGGCACGGCGGCGGCCAACCTGCACCCGGCCGTGGCCGAGGCGCGCGAGGGCTCGGTGCCGCTCCTCGTGCTCACCGCCGACCGCCCACCGGAGCTGCGCGACGTTGGCGCAGGGCAGTCGATCCCCCAGCTCGACCTCTACGGCCGCGCGGCCAAGTGGTTCGTGGAGGTGGGCAACCACGACCCCGGGCGCGCCAGCGCCGTGCACCACCGCGCGCTCGCGTGCCGCGCCGTGGCCACGGCGGGATCCGGCCGGCCCGGCCCGGTGCACCTGAACTTCCCGCTCCGCGAGCCGCTGGCGCCTGTGCCCGAGGAGCTGGACGCGGCCGACTGGGCCGGGCGCTCGGACGGGCGGGCCTGGACCGACCTGCTGCCGCTCGACGGCACTCCTGAAGCCGGGGATGTGGCGGCCCGGTTGCGGTCCGCCGCTCGCGGGGTGATCGTGTGCGGCGAGGCTCCCGAGCCGGTGGCCGAGCCCGTGGCTCGCCTCGCGGCCACGCTCGGCTGGCCGATCCT
>CAVXAD010000012.1:0-40626 GCA_963759625.1 uncultured Thermoleophilaceae bacterium
CGCGGCCGTGCGCGAGGGCGCGACACTGCCGTCGTCACGGCTCTCCAGGAGCCGGACCGCCGCGCCGATCGTGCTTGGCATCTCGGCCGTCATGCTGGCCGCCGGGCTGTTCGCCGACCTGCCAACCATGGCCGTCGTGGTGCTGGACGGCGTGGGATGCCTCCTCCTGTTCATAGGCGTCGGCATGATCTCGTCGCGCCTGGTGCGGCCGCTCGCGGCCGCCGTCGGCGCACCCGGCGAGCGCCTCGGCGGAGTGGCCGGCTCACTCGCCAAGGACAACGCCACGCGCAACCCAGCACGCACGGCCCGCACCGCGGGCGCGCTGATGATCGGGCTCGCGCTGGTCACGCTTGTCGCGACGTTGGGGGCGAGCCTCAAGGGCACCACCAAGGACGCGCTCAGGGACCAGGTGCGCGCGGACTACGTCGTGACGGCCAAGAACGGCTACGACACGTTTACCTCCAGCGCCGGGCGCGCTTTGGCGAACACACCCGGAGTGGCCGCCGCCTCGGCGGTGCGCGACGACAAGGCGAGCAGCTTCGGCACGGACATCGACGTCACGGGAGTGGACCCGTCCACGATCGGCAACGTCTACGACTTCCGCTGGAAGAAGGGCTCGGACAACGTGCTGCTGTCGCTCGGCTTCGACGGGGCGATCGTGAGGAACCAGTTCGCGGAGGACAACAACCTCGCCGTCGGGGACAAGTTCTCGATCCAGACGCCGCAGGGCAAGAAGGCCCCGCTCGTGGTGAGGGGGATCTACGATCCGCCCGCGGAGCAGCTGGACGCGCTGCTGGGCTCGGTGACGCTCGCGCAGCGTGCCTTCGACACGCACTTCCCGCGGCCGAAGGACCTGTTCGTCTTCGTCGACACCGACGACGGCATCACGTCGCAGGCGACGGCGGCGCTCGACAAGACGCTCGACGCGTATCCCGACGCGGTGGTGCGCACCAACAGCGACTGGATCACCGAGCGCGCGGGCGGCATCGACATGATCCTGAACATCTTCTACGTGCTGCTCGCGCTCTCGGTCATCGTGAGCCTGTTCGGGATGGTGAACGCCCTGGCGCTGTCGGTGTTCGAGCGCACCCGCGAGCTCGGCATGCTGCGCGCGATCGGGCTGACGCGTCGCCAGGCGCGCCGGATGATCCGCTACGAGAGCGTGATCATCGCCCTGATCGGGGCGGCGCTCGGGCTGCCGCTCGGGATGCTGCTCGCGGCGGTCATCGTCAAGGCGCTCGACAGCATGGACGTCACGTTCTCCGCCCCGATCGTCGCCGTGGTCGTTTTCGCGATCGTCGCGACGCTGGCGGGCATGCTGGCGGCGATCCTGCCCGCGCGCAGGGCGTCGCGGCTGAACGTGCTGCGGGCGCTTCAGTACGAGTAGCTCGAGGCCGCCACGCGCACGTAGGACTCGCAGGTGGCCGCCGCGTGCTCCATCGACTGCCAGGAGAGGTTCTCGGGCACGTCGCTCGGCCAGTGGTAGTTCGCGGGGAACTTGGTCTCGTCGATCCCCCCGAGCATCGAGACCTTGTAGCCGGCTCGCAGCGGGATCAGCGCGTCGGACGCCGCGACGGTCCTGAGCCCGCGGCGCAGCTTCACGCCGGCCAGCGAGCCGGCCCGGTCCAGCGCGTCGCGGGCGTCGGCGGGGTAGTCGCGCATCTTCAGCATCCCCTCCCCCTCCACCACGCACAGCTCCGGCGAGCCCACGCACTCGATGCAGACGAACTCCGTGGTCGCGTAGGCCATCTCGGGGAAGTGGCGCCGCCCGAAGCCCTGCATCCCCTCCATGAACGACTCCTCCGAGCCGGTGGAGAGCAGGATCACGCGCACGCCCTGCGGCGGGCGCTCGCGCAGGGCGTCCGCCAGCGCCACGAGCACGGCCACCGAGCTGAGGTTGTCGTTGGCGCCCGGCACCACGCGCCGCGCGCCGATGTCCGCCATCGCCGCGGTGGCGCCCAGCGCGATGCCGATCCCGACTCGTCGCAGCACGCGCCGCCGCAGCAGCGCGGACAGCGCGATCATCACCGGCCCCAGGAAGACGCCGTACATGATCGGCACGCTCTGGGTGGACTTCTCGTGCAGCTCCGGAAACAGCCGCATCCCGGTCCGCGGGATCGCCGGATGGAAGACGAGCCCGCTGTGTGCCGCGTCGTGATGGGCGATGAAGACGATCGTGCGCTCGGCCTGACGGTCGCCGGCCTCCGCGACCACGTTCCAGGTGGTCCGGTGCGGGAGCACGGCGCGCCGGAACCAGAGCCGGCCGCCGCCCACGTCGTCCCAGACGGCGGCCGCCGCGCCGGCACCCACGAGCACCGAGAGGAAGCGCCGACCGGCGAGCGCCACCAGCGCCGCGGCCGCGTTCAGCAGCCCGAGCGGCCACCAGTAGCCCCCGTGCGCGCTCTCCTCCTCGATGCGCACCTCGCAGCCCTTGTCGCGCAGCTCGTCCGCCAGCCACTCGGCCGCCCGGCGCTCGCCCTCGGATGCCGACCCGCGCTCGTAGGAGGCGAGCTCGCGGACGACGCGTTCCATCAGCTGCCGGCGCATGGGCGCGGCAGATTAAGTCATCAACTCAGTGCTCGCTGGCCCACGCCTCGCCGATCCCGATCCGCTCCAGGGTCGTGGGATGGGTCCCGAACAGCCACTGCGTGATGCCCGGCGGGTCCGGGTCGGACACGTTGCGCACGGCCAGCTCGCGCTCCAGGGCGATGTGCGCCGCCGGATTCCGGGTGAGGTCGAGCGAGAACTGGTCGGCGCTCGCCTCCACGGGCTTCGACAGCTGGTTGCCCGCGATCTGGAGCCCGAACGAGACGATCGCGACCGAGAGCACCAGGGCCGGTAGGACGATCGGGCCTGGGCGGGTGTTCGGGTCGCCGAGGCCGTCGCGGCGCCCGAGCCGCTCGGCAAGCGCCTGCGCGAGGTACGTCCCGGCCGGCGCCACGATCGCGAGCCAGAGGAGCCCTCGCAGCAGGTCGCGGTGGTGCTGGTGGCCAAGCTCGTGGGCCACCACCTGGAGCACCTGGTCGCGCGGCAGCCCGTCGATCAGGTTGTCGTACAGCACCACCCGCTTCGAGTGCCCCAGCCCGTTGACGTAGGCGTTCACGCTGGTGGTCCGGCGGCTCGCGTCCACCCGGTAGACCTGCCCCACGTCCACGTCGGCCTCGCGGGCGAGCTCGAGCACCTGCGACCGGAGCTGGCCCCTGGGGAGCGGCTCGAACTTGTTGAAGAGCGGGTCGATCACCACCGGGAAGAGCCAGATGGTGATCACCCCCACCGCCACCACCGCCACGGAGCCCGGCACCCACCAGCGCCGGAACCTCCTCACCAGCGCCAGCGCGAGCAGGCCCCCGATGGCCGCGAAGACCGCCTCGAGCGCGGCGGACTTGGCCACGTCGCCGAGCCACTCACCCCAGTCCTGAGTCGAGAGCCCGAACTCGACCGCCCGATCGTGCGCCACCGCTCCGAGCGGCAGCCCCACGACCACGAGCACCAGCGAGATGCCGGCGCCGACCGCGGCGCCGCCGAGCAGCGGGCGGCGCTCCACGCGCGCGATCAGGCTCCGCGGCGGGCGCGCTGCCAGCAGCGCGAGCGTGCCGCCCGTGAGCGCGAGCTGCGCGAGGCCGATCAGGCGCTGCGGGTCGCGGAACTCCTCGGCGCGCTCCACCTGAGCGGGGCTGAAGTACTCTTCCACGTTCACGGAGGCCGGCTCGATCAGGCCGCGCGGCCTGAGCAGCAGGGTGGCCGCACTGGCAGCGACCACCGCCACGAGGACCGCCGCCGGCAGCCGCGAACGCCTAGCCTCCATTGCCCCCGGGACTGTAGAAGGCACCAGATTGCGCATCGCCCTGCTCTCAGACGTGCACGGCAACCTGCCGGCGTTCCGCGCCGTGCTCGCCGACGTGGAGTCAGCCGGGGCCGAGCGAGTCTTGTGTCTGGGCGATCTGGTGGGCTACGGGGCGGAGCCGGACGGGTGCGTCGCGCTTGCCCGTGAGCGCTGCGACGTCTGCCTGGCCGGCAACCACGACCTGGTCGTGACCGGAGCCATCGACATCGCCGACTTCTCCCCCAGCGCCGCCTCCGCCGCGGTGTGGACCCGCGAGCACATCTCGGCCGACTCGCTCGAGTACCTGAGCGGGCTCGAGCCCGCGGCGCCCGGCGGCGAGGTCGGCCTCTACCACGCGAGCCCGCGCGACCCGGTCTGGGAGTACGTGCTCTCCACCTGGCAGGCGGGCGAGTGCATGGACGTCATGGAGGCGCGCGTGGGCGCGATCGGCCACTCCCACGTGGCCCTCTACTTCTTTCGCGCCGAGGGCAGGCCGGTCGGCGGCGCCCCAGCCCCCGCCGGCACCGAGAAGGACATCTCCGAGGGCGAGTGGCTCCTCAACCCCGGCGGGGTCGGCCAGCCGCGCGACGGCGACAGCCGCGCCGCCTGGCTGCTCGTGGACACCGACGCCTGGACGGCCACCTGGCGGCGCGTGGAGTACCCGATCGACGAGGCGGCCGAGGCCATCCAGGCGGCCGGCCTGCCGGCGGTCCTGGCCGACCGCCTCTACGCGGGCCAGTGAGGGCGCGCGCCACAGCGGCCGCGGCGCTCGCGCTGGTGGCGATCGCCGCCGGCTGCGGCAGCGACGACGAGGGCGAGCCGATCCCGGCGCGCTTCGCGACCGCGCTCGAGAACAGGCTCGACCGCATCGAGTCGGCCGTCTCGCAGGGAACGCCGGAGGGCTGCCAGGAGGCGCTCGACGTGGAGAACGAGGTGCAGCAGATCGTGGACACCATGCCCCAGGACGTGGACGCCCAGGTGAGGGACGCGCTGGCGCGCAGCTTCGACCACCTGTTCGAGCTGGTCGCGGAGGAGTGCAGGCCGCCCGACCAGACGGACACCGAGACCACGCCCACCGAGACCGAGACCACTCCCACGGAGACGGTGACCACTCCGACCGAGACCACCCCGCCGCCGCCGGACACCACGACCACGCCCACCACGACGCCGACCACGCCCGAGGTCCCGACGACGCCCGAGGGCGACCAGGGCGGCGGCGCCGAGGCGCCGCAGGAGGGCCAGTGACCGTCCCCGCACAGGTGGCCGGCCGCTACCGGATCGAGCGCAGGCTCGGCGCGGGCGGCATGTCCACCGTCTTCGAGGCGACCGACACGGTGCTCGAGCGCTCGGTGGCGGTGAAGCTGCTGGCCGAGCACCTGGCCGACGACGAGGCGTTCGTGGCCCGCTTCCGGCGCGAGGCGCTGGCCGCCGCCCGGCTTCAGCATCCGAACGTGGTCCAGGTGTTCGACTCGGGCCAGGACCCCGAAAGCCGCCGGCACTACATCGTCATGGAGTACGTGGCCGGCCCCTCGTGCGCGGACCTCCTGCGCGAGCACAAGCTGCTCGAGCTGGACGAGACGGTGGCGATCGTGAGCGACGCCTGCCACGGCCTCGACTACGCGCACCGCGCCGGCGTCGTGCACCGCGACGTGAAGCCCGGCAACCTCCTGATCGCGGAGGAGGTGCACACCACGAAGATCGCGGACTTCGGGATCGCGAAGGCGGCCGAGCTCACGCGCATCACCCAGGTCGGATCGGTGCTCGGCACCGCGGCCTACCTGTCGCCCGAGCAGGCCCACGGCGAGGAGGCCGGGCCGGCCTCCGACATCTACTCGCTCGGCGTGTGCGCCTACCAGTTCCTCACCGGGCGGCTGCCGCACGAGTACACGTCGCTCACCGAGCTGGCGCTGAAGCAGCAGCAGGACGACATCGCCTCGATCTCCGAGCTGCGCCCCGAGGTGCCTCCGGAGCTCGACGAGGCGGTGCGGCTATGCCTCCAGCGCGAGCCGGAGGCCCGCTACGCCTCGGCGCTCCAGTTCGCGCAGGCGATCGAGGCCGGGCGCCGCGGCGAGTCGACCGAGGTCACCCGCCGGCTCGCGCTCGCGGACACCGACGCCACGCGCGCCATGCAGGTCGAGGAGACCGCGGCCACGCGGGCGATCCGCTGGCGCCCGGTGCCGATCCCGCCGCGCGCGCCGCGCACGATGGCGCCGGCCACGCGGCCACCTGCCCGCGCTCGCGACGACGAGCGCGACCGCCGCGCCGCCGAGCGGCGCCGCCGGCTCGGCACGTTCCTGGCGCTGCTCGCGATCCTCGTGGCGATCGGGCTCGTCGGGCTGGTGCTGCTGACCTCGAGCCAGAACGAGGTCCAGCCGGTCGAGCGCGGCGACGTTCAGAGCCAGATCGACGGCGTGCGCGACTTCATACGCGAGCACTCTGCAGTAAGGCTCGCCGCGTGGTCGGCGTAGCGGCCGTCCGCGATCGCCTCCCGCAACCCGCGCATCAGGTCCTCCATGAAGGTGAGGTTGTGGAGCGTGAGCAGCCGCGCGGCGGTGGGCTCCCCGGCGCGGAGCAGGTAGTGCAGGTACCCGCGCGTGTGCTCGCGGCAGGCGGGGCAGGCGCAGCCCTCGGCGATCGGCTCGCGGCTGGTGCGGTGCGGGCTCTTGGTGAGGTCGAGCCGCCAGCGCGCGTCCGGGTCCTGCACGAGCGCCGTGCCGTGGCGCGCCAGGCGCGTGGGCGTGGCGCAGTCGAACAGGTCGATGCCCGCGCCCACCCCGTGGATCAGGTCGTCCACGTCGCCGATCCCGAGCAGGTGCCGCGGGCGCTCGTCGCCGAGGCCGCGCAGCGACCACTCGACCACCTCGCGCATCTGCTCCTTCGACTGCCCCAGCGAGCCGCCGATCGCCACTCCGTCGAGCGCCGCCGCCTCGATGTAGGCGGTGGACTCGGCACGCAGGTCCTCGTGGACGCCGCCCTGCACGATGCCGAACAGCAGCTGATGGGCCGGGGCGTTCGCGGCGTGCCACTCGATGCAGCGGTCGAGCCAGCGGTGCGTCCGCTGCATGGAGCTCGCCGTGTACTCGCGGTCCACGTGGAAGGGCGTGCACTCGTCGAACGCGAGGGCGATGTCCGAACCGAGCGCCGCCTGGATCTCCATCGAGGTCTCCGGGCCCATGAAGCGCTCCTCACCCTGTAGGTAGGAGCGGAAGCGCACCCCCTCCTCCTCGATCGCGACGATCCGCGACTTGCGCTCGCCGCGCCGGCGCTTGATCTCCTCGGCCACCGACCCGTGGCCCATCGAGAAGACCTGGTAGCCGCCCGAGTCGGTGACGATGGCCCGGTCCCAGCCCATGAACTCGTGGAGCCCGCCCATCTCGGCGATCAGCTCGTGGCCGGGCTGGATGAACAGGTGGAACGTGTTGCCGAGCACCATGTCGTAGCCGAGGTCGGCGACCTCGGACGACCCGACCGTCTTGACCGTCGCCGTCGAGGCGAGCGGGACGAAGGCGGGGGTCCGCACGTCGCCGTGCCCGGTACGCAGGACGCCCGCGCGGGCCGAGCCGTCGCGGGCGTCTATGGAGAAGGCCTGGCGCACACCACTACTGAAGCAGCGAGCGGCCGGTCATCGCGGCCGGCTGCTCCTGCCCGAGCAGCTCGAGCACGGTCGGCGCCACGTCCGCCAGCGCGCCGCCGTCGCGGAGCCCGGCACGTCGGCCGTGACCACGATCGGCACCGGGTTCATCGAGTGGGCGGTGTTCGGGCTGCCGTCCGGCTCGAGCATGTTGTCCGCGTTCCCGTGGTCGGCGGTCACGATGCAGGCGCCGCCCTTGGCGTGCACCGCCTCCAGCACGCGGCCGAGGCAGCCGTCCACGGTCTCGATCGCGCGCACGGCCGCGGGGATGTCGCCGGTGTGGCCGACCATGTCCGGGTTCGCGAAGTTGATGACGCCGAAGCCGTAGTCGCCGGCCCGCCCACTCCTCGACGAACGCGTCCGCCGCGGCCTCCGCGGACATCTCGGGCTTCTCGTCGTAGGTGGCCACGTCGCGCGGCGAGTCCACGAGCCGGCGCTCCTCCCCCTCGTACGGGTTCTCCTCGCCGCCGTTGAAGAAGTACGTCACGTGCGCGTACTTCTCGGTCTCGGCCACGTGCAGCTGGGCGATGCCGCGCTCGGCGAGCACCGAGGCCAGGGTGAGCGAGGGCCGGGCGGGCGGGAAGGCGACGGGGTAGTCCCAGTCCTCCTGGTAGCTCGTCAGGGTCGTGAGCGAGACCCGCGGGCGCTCGCCCAGGTCGAACTCGTCGAAGCCGTCCTCGCCGAGCGCGCGCGTGAGCTGGCGTGCGCGGTCGGGGCGGAAGTTGAAGAAGACGACGGCGTCGCCGTCGCGGATGCGCCCCTCCTCCCCCACGAGCGTCGGCTGGATGAACTCGTCGGTCTCGCCGCGCTCGTAGGCGGCGCGCACGGCGGCCTCCCCGGAGTCGGCGTCCGGGACGTCGGAGGCCCCGTGCACGAGGGCGTCCCAGGCCCGCTTGGTGCGGTCCCAGCGGCGGTCGCGGTCCATGGCGAAGTAGCGCCCGCTGACCGTGGCCACGCGCGCGCCGTCCCAGCCGTCGACCTCGGCGAGGTAGCCGGCGCCCGAGTCGGGATGCGTGTCGCGGCCGTCGGTGAACGCGTGGATGACGATGTCCGGCACGCCCTGGCCGCGAGCCGCCTCGACGATCGCCCGGAGGTGCTCCATGCTCGCGTGCACGCCGCCGTCCGAGACGAGCCCGAGCAGGTGGAGACGGCCGCTCTCCCGAGCGGCGGTGTTCGCGTCCCGCAGCGCCTCGTTCTCGGCGAAGGAGCCGTCCTCGACCGCGTCGTCGATGCGGGTGATGTCCTGCTTCACGACCGCCCCGGCGCCGAGGTTGAGGTGGCCCACCTCGGAGTTGCCCATCTGGCCCTCCGGGAGGCCCACGGCCGGGCCCCAGGCCGTGAGCGTGGAGTGCGGGTGCTCGCTCCCAGAGCTCGTCGAACACCGGCGTGTCGGCCAGCTCGACGGCGTTCCCCGGCCCCGGCTCGGCGAGGCCCCACCCGTCGAGCACGACGAGGCAGACGCTCGGGACGCTCACGGCGAGGCGGCGGCCACGATCTGGGCGAACGAGTCCGGATCCAGGCTCGCGCCGCCCACGAGCGCACCGTCCACGTCCGGCTGGGCCAGGATCTCGGCGGCGTTGCCGGGCTTCACGCTTCCGCCGTAGAGAACGCGCGTGAGCTCGGCCGCCTCCTTCGAGCGGTCGGCCACCAGCGCGCGCACGAATCCGATCGCCTCCTGCGCCTGGTCGGGCGTGGCCACCTGCCCGGTGCCGATGGCCCAGATCGGCTCGTAGGCGATCACGACCTCCGCGAGCCGTCCGTCGTCGACCTTCTCGAGGCCCTCCTGGACCTGGTGGCGCAGCTTGCGCTCGGTCTCGCCGCGCTCGCGCTCCTCCTCGGTCTCGCCGACGCAGAGGATCGGCTGGAGCCCGGCGGCGAGCGCCGCCGGCACCTTCTCCTGCAGCGCGCGGTCGGTCTCGCAGAAGAGCTGGCGGCGCTCGGAATGGCCGAGCACCACGCCGTCCACGCCCAGCTCCACGAGCATCGCCGCCGACACCTCGCCGGTGAAGGCGCCCTCCTGCTCCTGGTGCATGGTCTGGGCGAGCACCGCCACGGAGCTTCCGTGCAGGCGCGCGGCGCATGGCTCGAGCGCCGTGAACGGAACCGCCAGGCCGGTGTCCACGGGCCAGCCGCCCTCGGGGGCGAGCTCGAGCAGCCTGTCGCAGTAGGCCGTGGCCGCGGTCCGGGTGCCCCACATCTTCCAGTTCCCGACCACGTACGGCCGGCGAGCGGACTCAGGCATCGTCGAGAGCCTCGACGCCGGGAAGGTCGCGCCCCTCGAGCAGCTCCAATGCCGCACCGCCGCCGGTCGAGAGGTGATCCACGTTTTCCGCAAGACCGAATTCCGCGATCGCGGCGGCCGAGTCGCCGCCGCCGACCACGCTCGTGCCCTCGGCGGCCGCCACGGCCTCTGCGATCGCGCGCGTTCCGGCCTCGAAGGGCTCGAGCTCGAACGCGCCCATCGGGCCGTTCCAGAAGATCGTGCCGGCGCGCTCGAGCACCGCCGCGTACGCGCTGATCGTGCGCGGGCCCACGTCGAGGCCCATCCAGCCGTCGGGCACGTCGGCGTCGTCGAGCGGCCTCACCTCGGCGTCGGCGCCGAAGCGGTCGCCGAGGACGAGGTCCACCGGAAGCAGCAGGCGGCAGTTGCTCGTCTCGGCCTTGGCCAGAGCGGCGCGCGCCAGCTCCACGCCCTCCTCCTCGACCAGCGAGTCGCCCGTCGTGCGGCCCTGGGCGCGGAAGAAGGCGAAGCACATCGCGCCGCCCACGAGCAGCGTGTCGGCGGTGTCGAGGAAGCGGTCGATGAGCGCGACCTTGTCGCTCACCTTGGCGCCGCCGAGCACCACCACGAGCGGGCGCTCGGGCGCCTCCACCAGCGAGCGCAGCGTCGTGACCTCGCGCTCGAGCAGCAGGCCCGCCACGGCCGGGCTCAGCAGCTCGGCCACCCCGGCGGTCGAGGCGTGAGCCCGGTGCGCGGCGCCGAAGGCGTCGTTCACGTACACGTCGGCGAGCGCCGCCAGCTCGCGCGCCAGCTCGGGGTCGTTCTTCGTCTCCCCGGGCTCCCAGCGGGTGTTCTCGAGCACGAGCACCGAGCCGGGCTCGAGCTCCTCCGCCAGCCGCGCCGCCTCGGGCCCGACCACCTCGGGCGCCTGCGTCACCGGAGCGTCGATCAGCTCCGCCAGCCGCTCCGACACGGGCGTGCAGCGAGGTCGCGGCGTCCCTGCTCCTTCGGGCGGCCGAGGTGCGAGCAGAGCACCAGCCGCGCGTCGCGCTCGAGCAGCAGCTCGATCGTGGGCAGCGCCGCCCGGATGCGGGCGTCGTCGCCCACCCGCCCGCCGGCGAGCGGCACGTTGAAGTCCACGCGCACGAGCACGCGCGTGCCCGCATCCAGCTCGAGGTCTCGGACGGTGCGCTTGCCGAGCCCCGCGACGGCCCTAGGCAACCGGCGCCCCTGCAAGCACTCGCTGCGCCAGGTCCACCACGCGGTTCGAGTACCCCCACTCGTTGTCGTACCAGGCCACGAGCTTCACGAGCCGCTTGTCGATGACCATGGTGAGCTGGGCGTCGAACACCGACGAGTACGGCGACGAGACGATGTCGCTCGAGACGATCGGGTCCTCCGTGTACTTGAGGATGCCCTCGAGGCGGCCCGTGTCGGCCTTCTCGGCGAACGCGGCGTTGATCTCCTCCGGTGTGGTGTCGCGGCCCACCTCGCACACCAGGTCCACGACCGAGCCGGTGATGACGGGCGCGCGGACGGAGATGCCGTTGAGCTTGCCGTTCAGCTCGGGGATGACGAGGCCGATCGCCTTGGCCGCGCCGGTGGAGGTGGGGATCAGGTTGACCGCCGCCGCCCGCGCGCGCCTGGGGTCGCTGTGGGGTGCGTCCTGGAGGCGCTGGTCGGCCGTGTAGGCGTGGATCGTGGTCATGATCCCGCGCTCGATGCCCACGGCGTCGTGCAGCACGCGCGCCACCGGGCCGAGGCAGTTGGTCGTGCACGACGCGTTCGAGATCACGTGGTGCGACTCGGGGTCGTAGGCGTCCTCGTTCACGCCGAGCACGAGCGTCACGTCGGGCTCCGTGGCCGGCGCGGAGATGATGACCTTCTTCGCGCCCGCGTCCAGGTGCTTGGCCGCGTCGGGGCGCTTCGTGAAGAGGCCGGTGGACTCGATGACCACGTCGGCGCCCACGTCGCTCCAGGGCAGCGCGGCGGGGTCGCGCTCCTCGAAGACGCGCAGCTCCTTGCCGTCCACGACGAGGCCGTCGGCCGTCGCCTCGACTTCTCCGGGGAACGGCCCGAGGATCGAGTCGTACTTGAGGAGGTGCGCCAGCGTCTTGTTGTCGGTGATGTCGTTCACGCCGACCCAGTCGATGTCGGCGCCGCTGGCGTGGGCCGCCCTGAAGACATTGCGGCCGATGCGGCCGAACCCGTTGATGCCTGCCCGCAGGGGCATATGCCGTTCCTTTCTGTAGGTCCGGGCGCTCCTCGGCCGCCCGGGCAGGGGCCCGAATGTACCGAACCCCCCTTCGCCTCGACGCGGTCAGGCGCGGCGGGGCGGCTTCTCCACGTCACGGTGCACGACGTCCACGAGGATGTCGTCGCGCTGCTCGTAGATCCGCGCCAGGTGCTGCGGCGATCACCACTGAGCGGTGGCGCCCGCCGGTGCAGCCGATGCAGACCGTGAGGTGCGATTTGCCCTCCTGCTCGTAGGCCGGGAGCAGGTAGTCGAGCAGCGGCACGAGCCGGTCGTAGAACTCCTGGATGCCGTTCGAGCTCTCCACGTAGTCGATCACCGGCTGGTCGAGCCCGGTCAGGTCGCGGAGCTCCGACTCGTAGTGCGGGTTCGGCAGGAAGCGGACGTCGAAGGTGAGGTCGGCGTCGCGCGGGCTGCCGTGCTTGAAGCCGAAGGTCATGAAGGTCACCGCGAGGCGCCCGACCCAGGACGGGGTGAGCATCTTGTCGGCCACCACCTTGCGCAGGCGCGAGGCCGACAGGTCGCTGGTGTCGATCGAGACGTCGGCGCGCTCCTTGAGCGGGGCCAGCATCGTGCGCTCGCCGCTGATCGCCCGCTCCACGCTGCCCCCGTTGGCGAGCGGGTGGCGCCGGCGCGTCTCCTTGAAGCGGTTGATCAGGACCTCGTCGCCGGCCTCGAGGAAGAGCAGGCGGTACGGGACGCCGCGCGCCTCGAGCTCGTCCACGACCTTCACGAGCCCCTCGAAGTAGTCGCCGCCGCGGACGTCCGAGGCCACCGCGGCGAGCTCGACCTTGCTGCCCTCGTGTCCGAACAGCTCGGCCAGCGAGCCGATCATCTCGGGCGGCAGGTTGTCCACGCAGAAGTACCCGGCGTCCTCGAAGGTGGCCATCGCCTGCGACTTGCCCGCGCCGGAGAAGCCGGTGATGATCACGAAGTCCTCGAGGCGTCCCTTCTCGGCCATGTCAGCGCACCTTGTGCACGTATTCGTGGACCTCGCGCGCGACCTTGCCGGGCAGCCCCGGGACCGCCTCCAGCTCCTCGCGGCTCGCCTCGAGGAAGCGCTCGGGAGAGCCGAAGTGGCGCAGGATGCTGCGCTTGCGCACCGGGCCCACGCCCGGGAGCCCGTCGAGTATCGAGCGCGTCATCGCGCGGTCGCGCCGGCCGCGGTGGAACTCGATCGCGAAGCGGTGCGCCTCGTCGCGCACCCGCTGGAGCAGCTGGAGCTCGGCGGTGTCGTGCGGGAGCAGGAGCGGGCTCGCGCGGCCGGGCAGGAAGACCTCCTCCACGCGCTTGGCGAGGCTGACCACGGTCACGCCGAGGTCGCGGAAGGGCCCGAGCTCGGACAGGCCCGCGGAGAGCTGTCCCTTGCCCCCGTCGATGACGATCAGCGCCGGCACTGAGGCAAAGCTCTCATCGAACTCGGGATCGTGCGGAGATCGCTCACGCTGCTGGACGAACTGTCCCATGCGCCGCGAGAGCACCTCGGCCATCGCCGCGAAGTCGTCCTGCGCGGACCCCCGGATGCCGAAGCGCCGGTAGTCCGACTTCTTGGGCGCGCCGCCCTCGAACACGACCATCGACGCCACCGTGTGGTCGCCCATCAGGTTGGAGATGTCGAAGCACTCGATGCGCATCGGGATGGTGTCCATGCCGAGCGCCTGCTGCAGGCCGTCGAGCGCCTCGATGCGCTGGCTGCGGCGGCGCTCGGAGCGCAGCCGGTCCTGGTCGAGCGCGAAGCGCGCGTTGCGCTCGGCGAGCTCCAGGATGCGGCGCTTGTCGCCGCGCTCGGCGTGGCGCACGTCCACCGGGGCCTGGCGGCGCTCCGTGAGGGCCTCGGCCAGCGTCTCGAGGTCCTCGACCGCGCGCGGCACGATCACCTGCGGCGGCACCGCCACGGCGCTCGCGTAGTACTGGAGCACGAACTCCTCCGCCACCTCGGCCTCGTCGCGGCGGGCCGCGTTCTCGAGATAGAAGCTCTGGCGGTCCGCGAGCACGCCGTCGCGCACCTGGAAGACCTGGGCGTTCGCGTCCGTGTCCTCGGCGGCCACCGCGATCGCGTCGAGCGTTCCCACCGCCGAGTTCGAGATCCGCTGGCGCTCGAGCAGCGAGCGCACCGCCTTGAGCCGGTTGCGCAGGTTCGCCGCCTCCTCGTACTCCTGGCTCTCGGAGGCCCGCTTCATCCCCTGCTCCAGGCCGCGCTCTATGTGGCGGTAGCGGCCCGAGAGGAAGTCGATGATCGAGTCGATGTTCTCGCGGTAGTCCTCCTTCGAGATGTAGCCCACGCAGGGCGCCTCGCAGCGGTTCAGGTGGTAGTCGAGGCAGGGGCTGCCCGAGGCCCGCCCGGGCTCCGGCCCGTCGCACGAGCGGTGCTGGAACACCTTGCCGAGCAGGTCGAGCGTCTCGCGCACGCGCTTGGCGTTGCTGAAGGGCCCGAAGTACACCCGCCCGCGGCGGTGGCGCTCGCGCGTGAAGTACACGCGCGGAAAGTCCTCGTCCAGCGAGATCGCGATGAACGGGTACGACTTGTCGTCGCGCAGCCGCACGTTGAAGAGCGGGCGATGCTGGCGGATGAAGCGCTGCTCGGCGAGCAGCGCCTCGGCCTCCGTCTCGGTGGCGATGAAGTCCACCTCGGCGATCTGGGCCACCATGTCGAGCGAGCCGCGGGCACCGCCGGGCTTCGAGAAGTGGCCGGCCACGCGCTTGCGGATCGACGCGGCCTTGCCGACGTAGATGACCTTGCCCTGGGCGTCCTTGAAGAAGTAGACGCCGGGCGAATCGGGCAGCGTCTTGCGCTGCGCCGTGAGGCTGTCCGGGGCGGTGGCCATGCCCTGTCGGCCCTCGAGAACGTCGAGTTCGGCGCCGACGTGGCCGGCCGCGACCGGCCCGCCGAGGTGGCCCACGAGATGCTGGAGCGAGTGGGACTCGGCGCTCGCGAGCGGCACTTCCCGCACGAGCTGTCCGGCGGGGAGCAGCAGCGGGTCGCGATCGCCCGCGGTCTCGCCACCGGCAATTCGGTCCTGCTCGCCGACGAGCCGACCGGCGAGCTCGACTTCCGGACGGGCGTTCAGATCCTCGACCTCCTGCACGAGCAGACGCACGACATGAAGACCACAGTGCTGGTGGTGACGCACAACCGGGAGATCTCCCGCATCGCGCACCGCGTGATCGAGCTCTCGAGCGGGCACGTGGTCTTCGACGGCCCGCCGCCGGGGGGCCGCGCCGACGTGTCGGACCTCCAGTGGTAGGTGCGGATGCGGGCGCTCTGGACGCGCTGGGCCGTTCGTGACCTTCGCGCCCGCTGGGTGCAGGTCACGACCACGGCGCTGATCCTCGCCATCGGCATCGCCGCCTTCTGGGGTGTGGGCGGCTACGGTGTGGCGGGAGCGCTCCACCGACGCGAGCCTCGCGGCGATGCGCGCGCATGACCTGCGCCTTGACCTGCCTGACGGCAGCTTCGTGCCGGAAGGCCGCCTGCGCGCGGTGGCCTCGCGTGCCCCCGGCGGCACGGTGGCGGTGGCGGAGGAACGGCTGGTGGCGCCGAGCCAGCTCGACGCGTCGCGGCCGGGGCACCCCGTCCTCCTCCCCGCACGGGTGATCGGGATCCCGGGGCGGCCGGGAGCGCAGCGTGTGGATCGGCTCGAGGTCCTCGAGAGGACGACCGGGGGCGGCCATTCTCGACTGGAACTTCGCGAACCGCTCCCATCTCCCGCCGTCAGGCCGGGTGCGGCTTGCCGGCGCCGGGCCGGTCGCCTACAGCGGCCACGGCGTCACGCCTCAGCACCTGCTCATCGTGGACGAGTCCGGGATGGCGGGCGCCGAGAGCAAGCTCGGCACGATCTACCTCCCGCTGGCGGCCGCGCAGAGGGTCGTGGGCCGGCCGGGCGCGGTGAACGAGCTCGTCCTGCGTGTCCCCCACGACACGGACGTGGGCACGGCCGAGCGGACCCTCAGAGCGGCTTTTCGCGACGCCCTGCCGGGGTCGCCCGTCACCCTCACTCGCGGCGACGAGGAGACGGCGCAGCGCATCCTGTACCGCGACGCAAGGAACGACCAGAAGGTGTTCCTCACACTGGCGATCCTCGTGCTGGCCGGGGCGGCGGTGGCGGCGTTCAACCTCATCAGCCGGGTGGTCGAGGCGCAGCGACGCGAGATCGGCATCGGCATGGCGCTCGGCGTCGAGCCGCGCCTGCTGGCCCTGCGCCCCCTGGCGCTAGCCGCTCAGATCGCCCTGCTCGGCGTGCTGCTGAGCGTGCCGATCGGCCTCGGGCTCTCCGGGCTGATCAAGGAGCTGCTCAAGGACTACTTCCCCCTGCCGGTCTACGCCCGGACCTTCCCCACCGGTCTGTTCGTGCTCGCCTCGGCCGTGGGTGTGGCGATCCCGCTGCTCGCCGCCGCGATCCCCGTGCGCCGCGCGGTCCGCGTAGCTCCGATCGAGGCGATTCGGATCGGGTTTCGGGCAGCCAAGGGAGCGGGCGCGAGCAGGCTGCTCAGCGGACTGCCGATCCCGGGCAGAAGCCTGGCGCGGCTGCCGGTACGCAACGTGGCCCGGGCGCCGCTCCGCACGCTCCTGACCGTCCTGGCGCTCGCGGGCGTGATCACATCGATCGTGGCGGTGCTCGGCATGGTCGACGCCATCCGCGACGTCGCGGACCGCCAGGAGGGCGAGGTGCTCCGCAGCAGCCCGTCGCGCCTGAACGTCCAGCTCTCCGGGCTCGAGGCGGCCTCTGGTCCGCTCGTCAGGCGGCTCTCGACGGCGCCGGGCGTGGCCAGGTCCGAGCCGTCGCTCACTGTCGCGGCAGAGCTTCGGCGCGGCGAGAAGTCGATCGACGCGGCGCTCACCTTCGTTCCTCTTGACTCGCGGGTCTGGAGCCCATCGGTCGCCGGCGGCGGCTCCGGCCGGCCCGGCATCCTGCTGTCCAGGCGCGCCGCCGACACCATGGGGGCCGCGCCCGGCGACCGTATCGTCCTGCGCCACCCGCGCCGGGCCGGGCGCGGGCTCGCCATGACGAGCACTCCTGTCAGGGTGGCGGGAATCCACGGCAGCCCGCTGCGCGTGCTGGCCTACATGGACGCGGCCGGTGCCGGCCGCCTGGGGCTGGGCGGCCTGGCCAACGGGCTCACGCTCGTGCCGGAGCCCGGACGCGCCACCGCTCTCGAGCATGCCCTCTTCGGGCAGCCGGGCGTGGCGTCGGTGCGGTCGGCCTCCTCCGACACCGAGGCGCTCCGCACGACGGTCAGCGCGTTCACCGAGACCATCCAGATCGTCGCCCTCATCACCCTCGGGCTGGGGCTGCTCGTGGCCTTCACCACCGTCAGCGTGTCGGTGGACGAGCGCGGCGCATCCGAGGATAGGCCCGGGCCCGGGTGGTCGTTACGTGGTCAGACGAGCGCGCGGCCGACCGACTCGGCCACACAGGCGGGCTTCTCGTTGCCCTCGACCTCGAGGGTGAACTTGGTGGCCACCTGCCACCAGCCGCCGCCGACCTCCTCGACCGAGACCACCTCCGAGGTGGCGCGCAGGCGCGCGCCGGCGGGAACGGGAGCAGGGAAGCGCACCTTGTTCCAGCCGTAGTTCACGCCGAGCTTGAAGCCGGTCGACTGGACGAGGCCCTTGCGGAAGCCGTCGATCAGCGACAGCGTCAGGTTGCCGTGCGCGACCGTCGTGCCGAACGGGCTCTCGGTCTTCGCGCGCTCGACGTCCACGTGGATCCACTGGTCGTCCCCCGACAGCTCGGCGAACGTGTCGATCATCTCCTGGGTGACGGTTCGCCACTCGGTCGGCCCGACCGTCTGGCCGAGCAGGCCCTGCAGCTCTTCTATTCCGTTGACCGTGATGCTCACGGTCGGGCAGGTTACCGGGCGCGCTCTTCGATCTCGTCATCGGCGGTCACGGACTCCTTGAAGCTGCGGAGGCCGCCACCGAGCGACTTGCCGAGCTCGGGGAGCCGCTTCGGTCCGAAGATCACGAGTGCGACGACGAGGATGACTGCGAGTTCCATCGGTCCGGGCATCATGGGCACTTCTACGTGGCGCAGCCCCCGCGGATCAACCCGGACGGCAAAATGGCGCGCCACCCCAACCGTGAGGAGCGCAGGCTTGGACTTCCAGGAGATCCGATACGAGGTCGACGGCCACGTCGCCACGATCACGCTCGACCGGCCGGAGCGGCTGAACGCCTACACGCGCACGATGCACGAGGAGCTCGTCCAGGCCTTCGACCTCGCCGACGCGGACGACGCGGTCCGCGCCGTGATCGTCACCGGCGAGGGCCGCGGCTTCTGCGCGGGCGCGGACCTCGAGCGCGGCGGCGAGACCTTCGACTGGCGCGCCCGCGCGGGCATGGCGGAGGAGAGCGCGTCGGAGGTGCCGCGCGACGGCGGCGGCATCCTCACGCTCCGGATCTTCCGCTGCACCAAGCCGGTGATCGCGGCGATCAACGGCCCGGCCGTGGGAGTCGGGATCACGATGACGCTGCCGATGGACTTCCGGCTCGCCGTGGCCGGCGCCAAGATCGGCTTCGTCTTCGCGCGCCGCGGCATCGTGCCCGAGGCCTGCTCGAGCTGGTTCCTGCCGCGGCTCGTGGGGATCTCGCAGGCGATGGAGTGGGTGGCCACGGGTCGGGTGTTCACGGCGGAGGAGGCGCTGGCCGGGCGGCTCGTGCGCAGCGTCCACGCGGCCGACGACCTGCTCCCGGCGGCGCACGCGCTCGCGGACGAGATCGCCGACAACGCGGCCCCGGTCTCGGTGGCCGTGGCGCGGCGGCTGATGTGGACGATGCTCGGCGCCTCGCACCCGATGGAGGCGCACCGTGCCGACTCGCGCGCGATGTTCGCCCGCGGCCAGTCCGAGGACGCGCGCGAGGGGATCGCGGCGTTCCTCGAGAAGCGCGCCGCCGAGTTCCCGGACCGCGTCAGCGCCGGGCTGCCGGACTTCCTGCCCGAGTGGCAGGAGCCGGAGTTCCGCTAGCCCTTCAGCTTCACGGAGACCCGCTTCTTCGTCACGTTCCCGGCGAGGTCCACGGCGCGGACCGTGAGCCGGGCGGACGCCTTGCCGCGCTCCTCGAATGCTCGCCTGAGCGCCCTGCGCAGGGACTTCGACAGCTTGAGTGAGAGCACGGCGGTCCGCCCCTTCGCGAGGCGGCGCGGCTTCGAGGCGAGCTTGTACACGCGCTTCTGCCCGGCCGGCCGCAGCGATCCCGAGGCGGCGAGCACGCAGGCCTCGGAGGGGCAGCCGGCGCGCAGCAGGATCGCCCGGCGCCCGAGCGGCCGCTGGCCCTGGGTGATGCGCAGCGCGAGCTTCGGCGCCTTCACGTCGCTCGGGTCCGGTGCTTCCGGAGCGTCGGAGCCTCCACTCGGGTCGCCACCGGGGGGCATGCAGAGCGGGCCGATCAGCTCGCGGGCCTCGCCGAGCCGCAGCTGATAGCGGCCCCGGTACTGCTCGGCGGGGCGCTCGACGTCCGCGATCCACTCGCCCCACTGGCCGTCATCCGGAAGCGGGTCGGGGCGGGCGGCCGCGAGCCGGGCCTGACGCACCCGTGCCGCCTGGTCGGTGAACCACCTCAGCTGGAGCGCGGGGTCGTCCGGGTAGCCCTCGTACTCGCCGGTGTTCCAGATCCCGAGACGCATCTGGAAGTAGCCCACCGCGTCGCTGTCGCCGGCGGAGAGGTTGACCAGGCCGGAGTCCACGAGCGCGGCCATCACCGGCAACTCGGCGGGAAGGCCGGCCGCGGCGGCACCGCCTCCCATCCAGCGGGCTATCGAGGGCTTGGATGCGGCGTCACCCGGATACTCGCCTACGGGGGCGCACGGCGCAGGCTGCACAGCGTGGGCGGCGCCCGGTGCCAGGAGCACCCCCGCGAGTCCTGCCAGCGTGGCGAGCCCCCTGCGCATCCGCGCAGTATGACCGCGGCCGCGCCCGGCTTCAGCGGTACTCGCGAGGAGCCACGACCGGCTCCTCGACGACGCGGGACCGGCGGCGATCGGCCCAGATCAGCTGCTCCATCAGCGAGATCACGAGAGCGATCACGCCGACGACCATCAGGATCACACCCGCGGTCTGGATGTCGATGCCGGCGACGGTGGCCGTCACCGCGAACTTGAGTATCGCCCCGACCGCGATCAGGAAGATGGATGTTCCGATGTACATGGCGGGCTGGTACCCGCCCGGCGCACGCCCGCAAACCTCGACCGGGCGAATGTACTAGCGGCGAGAAGGCGCGCAACGGGCCCCGAGGCCCGGCTGGTTGACCGCCGTGAGGACGCCGTTGGTCGACCTCAAAGCTGGGAGCCGGGGGTGCGTCCCAAGGGGATCTCGACGACGCCCTCGGAACCCGTATGCGCTGGTTCCAAAATACGCCCGGGGCCGCCGCTCGCGCCAGGCTGAAAAACGGTCACCCCACCAGCCTCACCTCCCACGCCGAGCCGCCGGCGAGCGCCCCGGACCCGCCGAGCAGGCCGAGGATGCGCGCCACGTAGGCGCGCGTCTCGGCGTACGGCGGGATGCCGCCGTAGCGCTCCACGGCCCCGGCGCCCGCGTTGTATGCGGCCAGCGCAAGCGCCACCCTCCCGCCGAAGCGCCGCAGCAGGTCGGACATCAGGTGGGCCTGCGCGTCGATCGACGCGACGGGGTCGTGCGGGTCGGCTGAGCCCGTACTCGCGCGCGGTACCGGGCATGAACTGCGCGATGCCGCGAGCGCCGGCCGGGCTCTCCGCGAACGGGTTGAACCCGGACTCGGCGTACAGCTGGGCGGCGAGCAGCTCCATCGGCACGTTCCAGCGCAGCGCCGCGGCCGCGATCGGGTCGTGGAACCGGGTCGGCACGAAGGCGGGCAGCCCGTGGGCGATCCGGCCGTGGTCGCCTCCCGGCGGCTCCCACGAGCCGCGCTCGTACTGCGCCGGGTGCTCGCGGTCGCGCGGGTTCGCGCCGAAGCCGTAGTGCCAGGGCTCCCAGGCGTAGCGGTGGATGAAGCCGAACGGGCGGGCGTTGGCGGCGAGCCAGGCGTAGGCGGCGGGCGGGCCGAGGTCGAGCTCGGTGGCGTAGCGGTGCAGGCTGGTGCCGGGCGGGGCGACCCACTTCGGGTTCGGGTTCGCGGCGAACAGGCGCGCCTGCTCGGCGTCCGAGCGGAAGGCGCTCGTGATCGACAGGGCCAGGCCGTCGCGGCGCGCCGCCGCGGCCATGCGGTCGAACGCCGCCGCCACGTCGGGCCGCATCGCCTTCCCCATCCGGTAGGCGAGCGGGCCGTCGTAGCCGCCGCCGCTGCCCGTCGCCGGGCCGCCGAGGATCGCGTCGGACGCCGGCGCCAGCTCGGCCGTCGCGCTCGCGCGCACCGGCACCGACCGCGGCCGCTCCCCCACCCGCACCCGCGCGGCGCCGCGCGCGATCACCTTCA
Source organism: uncultured Thermoleophilaceae bacterium (assembly GCA_963759625.1). Taxonomy (GTDB): domain Bacteria; phylum Actinomycetota; class Thermoleophilia; order Solirubrobacterales; family Thermoleophilaceae; genus JACVRW01. Next base: position 21,318 of record CAVXAD010000012.1, read on the forward strand.
CGCGTGTGGGCGCGAACGATCCGCCCGGAAAGCTCACGTCCGCCGGGCGCAGCCGCACCCCGTTCGCCCGCCCGGCGCGCAGCGCCCGCTCGCGCGCGAGCGCGAGATACGCGGCCAGCGTCAGGCCTCGCGGGCCCGACTCGAACAGCCGCGGATAGGCGTCGCGCATCGCGACGGCTGCCGACACCGCCGCAAGGTCCGCCGCCCGCTGATGGCGCGACTTCGCCCCGAGCGCCTGCCCGAACCCGACCAACACCGCCAACCCGACCAGCAGCGCGGCCACCACGCCGAGCAGCAGCAGCGCCGCCTGACCACCCTCACCACGCACCCGCTCCCGCATGGCCGGCAACGCTGCACCTCGCCGGGTAACAGCTCAACACGCACCCGCAAAATCGCCGAGACGAGATCGCAACGAGTTCCGGAGCCAGCTACCTGCCGGTGCGCTCGCGGTGCTTGCAGCCCGGCCAACAGCACGGCCGACGCTGGCCATCCCTCAGCTCCTCCTGGGTCCGGCGAATCCGACGTTTCCGGGTCGTTTCCTGTTTGGCGTCCTCGACCCAGCAGATGAACTCGTTGCGGGCCAAGGGCGTGATGTCCTTCCAGGCATCGAGTGCCGTGGCGTTGGCGATCAGCGCCTCGCGCAGGTCTGCCGGCAACTTATGCACCACCCCTCCGGGCACTCGCGGACTGCTCACGGCGTCAAAGGTAACGGCGCTCCTACAAGCGGTACCTGAGCAGCAGGGCGCCCCCGTCCGTTCGTGAGCTGTCGAGCAGCTCGAGCGCCCGGAGGCTGCCCTCGCCCTGACCGTCGAAGAGCTTGCGCCCCGTGTGGGCCAGAGCGGGCGCCACAACCAGGCGGAGCTCGTCCACGAGGCCGGCTCGAAGCAGCGAGCGCGACAGCTCGATGCTCCCGTGGATGCCGATATCGCCGCCGTCGCCCTGCTTCAGCTCGGCGACGTACTCGGTCGCGGAGCGGTCGACGACGGTGGAGTTGGCCCACTCCTCGGACGGCGCGCTCGACGTGAACACGTGCTTGCGCGTGCCGTTGATGAAGGTGGCGAAGGGCTCGATGTCCGACGTGGGCCAGAACCCGACCCAGTAGTCGTAGGTCCCCCGGCCCAGCAGGACATCGTCCTGCGTCGCGATGATCTCGCCGAGGTTCTCGAAGATCCGCGGTCCGCCGCCCGCCATCCAGTCACCCGGTTCCTCACCGACGCCGTCCAGCGATTGCAGGTGGTAGAGCACGACGTCACGCATCTGTGGCCTCCACGTGTAGCCCTCGGGTCGCTCGCATATCTCAACGACCGTCGTCGGCCCCGAGACTCATCGATCCTCGCGACATCAGGTCCAGAAGTCTGGAAACCGCTCGGTGTCGCCGCCCTTGGGCTTGCGCCCGCCGATGCAGATGAGGTCGAGGCCGTCGGGGCCGGCCTCGAACGACCGGATGACCGCGGGAGCGACGCGCAGGACGTCCCATGCCGCGAGCTCGACGAGCTCGTCGTCGAGCTTGGCGCGGCCGGAGCCGGCGACGACGACGTAGGCCTCCTCCTGCTCTCGATGCCGGTGGCCCCACGGCATGCGGGCACCCGCCTCGAACGTGAAGCGGCTGACCCCGAGCTCGGGCGAGCCCAGGACATCGCGCGCGAACCTCCATCGCATCGGCGCGTCCGCGGGGCTCCGGTCCGGGAGCTTCTGGAAGTTGCCTTCGTCCAGTCGGCCACGCTTGGTGCGCAGGCTAGTGTCGCGCTGCCGTGATCGTCTTCGACGAGGCGCTTCGAACCAGGCTCGAGACGAACCTGCGCGCTCACGAGCGCCGGGTCTCGCCACTCGAGGGACGGAGGCACGCGGCGGTGGCGATCGCGCTGGTCGACAGCGACGCCGAGCGCGACGACGGCGACCCCCTGCACGACATCGACATGTCGGTGGTCCCACACGATCCACGGGCGGAGGGCGGGCCTCCTCTCGATGGCCGGATGGTCGGCGTGGCCGGCGGCGCGGCGTTTCTCCTCTGCCGCCGCCCTTCGACGATGCGCAGGCACGCCGGCCAGTGGGCGCTTCCCGGAGGCAGGATCGATGCCGGGGAAACGCCGCTCGACGCCGCGCTGCGTGAGCTCGAGGAGGAGCTTGGGGTGCGTCTGGATGCCGAGAGCGTCGTCGGCTGGCTCGACGACTACGTGACGCGCTCCGGATTCGTCATCACGCCGGTCGTGCTCTGGTGCGGTGCCGACCCCGCGCTGAAACCGGACCCCGACGAGGTCCTCGCCGTCTACCGCGTCGGCCTGCACGCACTGCTGAACGGCGAGCCACGGTTCATCCCGATTCCGGAGAGCGAGCGACCCGTTCTGCAGCTGCCGCTCGGCAACGATCTCATCCACGCGCCGACGGGGGCGGTCCTCTACCAGTTCAGGGAGGTTGCCCTGCGCGGGCAGAGCGGCATGCGGACCGATCACCTGGAGGAGCCCGTCTTCGCCTGGCGATGAGCGCCACCCTCGCGCAGCGTGCTGCCAAGTTCCGGGACTGCATGGGGCTCCTCGATTCCCGGCGCCCTCCAAGCGCAAGTATCCCCGCGCGTGGGTGGCCCGGTCAAGCGACCGGCCGGTCTATTCAGTCACGTTGAAGCTGAACATCATGCCGCTCTCGTGGTGCTCGGCGATGTGGCAGTGGGCCATCCATACGCCCACGTTCGTCACGTCGAGGAGGATGTCGACAGTCTCGCCCGTCCGCACCAGCACGGTGTCCTTCCAGACGAGGTTGTCCTCGACGGCTCCGTCGCGGCTGAGGACCAGGAAACGACCCGCGCCGTGCACGTGGAAGGGGTGATGCATCGGATGGTCGCCGGCCATCTCGTTCAGCAGCCGGATCTTCACTCTGTCGCCGACCCGGAACGACCAGTCGATCGCGGCGTTCTCGGCACCGGTCTCGCGGTCGATGAGCTTCCAGCGCATGTTGGCCGGGGTCGTGAGCCGATTCACCTCGACCATGTCGTCCTCCCACTCGATTCCGCCGGCCGCGGCATGGTCATGCTCGTGCTGTGCTGGCCGCCGCCCGCCTCGGCGACGAGCTGCGACGGCAGCAGCTTCATGCCGCACTCGGGGCAGTGGCCGGGCTCGTCTTCGACGACCTCGGGATGCATGGGGCAGGTGTAGGTCGCCGCGGGCGCCTCGACCGGGAGCAGCTTCATCCCGCACTTCGGGCAGTGGCCGGGCTCGTCTTCGACGACCTCGGGATGCATCGGACAGGCGTAGACAACCGCCCCGGCTCCTTCTGGCGCCGCCATGTCCATCTCGGCTATGAAGCCCAGGGTCTTGTCGGGTTCCGTCTCCAGGTGTGGCGCGATCCGCTCGCGCTCGGCGGCCATGTCGGAGTTGGTGCGCAGGACTTCGAACTGCCCGTCCAGTGACGGCTCGGCGCGTTGGTCGCTGACCTGGATCGCGGCCAGCGGGTAGACCCGATCGGGAGTGCGGTGCTCCAGGGTGAGCTCGCCCGCCTGGTCGAACAGCACGTCGACCACCACCCGCTCCGACGGAGCCAGCACGACGTCGTCGACGAGCCGCTCGTGCTCGACGTGGCCGCTGTCGCCGCCGACGAGCTTCATGCGCGCCCCGGGCAGCGCGACCTTGAAGACTCGCGTGTTCGCGGTGTTCGTGAGGTACAGGCGCACGACCTCGCCGAGCTGCGCGTCGAGCGACAGCTCGGTCTCGCCGCCCACGAGCAGCACGTCGCCGAAGCGGCCCATCGCGGCGTACGTCGTCTCGGCGCGGCTGAACGGCGCCACCTTCCCGTCCTCGAGCAGGATGTCGTCGAGGGTGAGCAGCACCTCGCGGTGGGCCGGAGGCCAGTAGTTCGCGTCAGCGGGCTCCACGAGCACGTTGCCGTAGAGGCCCATCTCCTGCCCGTAGTCCTCGCGGATGTGCGGGTGGTACCAGTACACGCCGGCGTCGGGGAAGCTGACCCGAGCCGTGAAGCTCTCGCCGACGGCCATCGGCTGCTGAGTTTCATGCGTGCCGTCGTACCGGTTCTCGAGCCGCAGCCCATGCCAGTGGACCGTGGCCTCCATGTCGCCCTGGTTCTCGGCGTGGACGACGATCTCCGACCCCTCTTTGACCTTCAGAGTCGGGCCGGGGATCGAGCCGTTGTAGCTGAGCATCCGAACCGTCGCGTCGCCGATCCGCTTCGCCACCGGCGCGATGCGCAGGTCGAACTCGTCGCCGTCGGACAGCTCGATCACCTCCGAGGACCGGGCCGCGGGAAGCCCGCCTGCGTCGGTGGGGAAGTCGTCGGTGGCGCTCATGCGCTCCTCGTCTCGGTCGAAGTCGTCTCGGGCTCTGGCGCACGCGCCGCGCTGATCCGCCTCGCCAGGAACTCGGCGTCGTCCTTCACGAATCCGAGCAGGGCCGACCCCCTGGTGTGCTGCCAGGGCAGCCCGATGAAGTACAGGCCTCGGGATTCCGTGACGCCCCGCTCGTGCACGACGCGGCGCGCCGGCGTCGAACACCGGCGCGTCGATCCAGGAGTGGTCGAGCCGGAACCCGGTCGCCCAGATCACGCTCCCCACGTCGAGCTTGGTGTCGTCGCTGAAGGTGACCGTGGAGCCGCCGGCATCGAGCGTCCGGCCGTGGAACTCGACTCCGTGCCGGCGCAGCGAGCGCGGACTGGAGCCGATCAAGGTGTCCTCGTTGGCCTGCATCCGCCGGCCGATCCGAGTGTCCCGTGGCTTGCGCACGACGCCGGTCTTGTCGAGGTACCAGAACAGGTCGCGGCCCAGGATCCGTTGCGGGAGGGGCTTCTGCGGCGAGCCGATCGATATGTGGGTCTCGTGTGACGCGGACAGCTCCTCGGCGATCTGGTAGCCGGTGTTGCCGCCGCCGACGACGAGCACTCGGCCCTCGGGGACGTCCTCCGGTGACCGGTAGCCGGTGCTGTGCATCTGCACGACCTCGGGACCGAGGCTCTCGGCGATCGGTGGCACGAACGGGACCTGGAACGGGCCTGTCGCAATCACGACCTGGTCGGCCTCGTAGGCTCGGTCGCCCAGCTCGACCCGGTAGCCGTCGTCGGACTTGCGAACCGAGTGCACGCGGCTGCCCAGCTCGACCGGCAGATCGAAGTGGCGCGCGTAGTCGGTCAGGTACTCCGCCACCTCATCGCGTGTCGGGTATCGGTCGGGGTCACCTGGGAAGGGCATTCCCGGAAGCGCGTCATAGCGCGCAGACGTGAACAGCCTCAGCGAGTCCCAGCGCCCCCGCCACGCGGCAGCCGGCTGCTCAGCCGCTTCGAGGATCACGAAATCGCGGCCCTGTTGCCGCGAGGAAGTAGCCGATCGCGAGGCCGGCCTGGCCGCCCCCGATCACGATCACCTCACGTCGCCTTGTCGCACTGCCAATCGTCATGTAGTCACCCCCACGGGTTAGCGCGCGAGGGTACCCCGCACGCCAATGAGCGTCACACCCGGCTGCGGTCTGCTTCCGCCGTCTCCCGGCGGACGAAGTCGATGAAGGCACGAGCCGCGATCGGCGGGTTGCGCCTGCGGCGCCAGACGAGGGCGACCGGCAGGTGGCACGGGCGGGGTCAGGCTGCTGCACCTGAAGTCGGCGGGTCGTGCCGGCGCTGCTGGGCGGCGGGCTCCGCCTGTTCCCCAGGGATCCCCGAATCGCGCTGGCAGCCGCTCGAGACGGCGACGCTGGGACACGGCGCCGTCGCGCTGCACTGGAGTCCGCGGCTGAGCCGAGTCGTAGGCTCCTCGCCTCATGACGGACACGATCGAGGTCGTGGAGCGGGGACAGGTCTCCTCGTTCTCCTTCGAGGACCTGCTGCGCTACCACGGCCCGGGCTCGCCAGGAGGAGTGGCGCACGCCTTCAAGGTCCTCGAGCGCGCTCTCCCGCTGCTCGACCCGGCCGGCCCCTGCGAGCGCCGCGAGATCGTCGTCGAGACCGCGTTCGGAGGCCCGGGCGCGCGCGACGCCTTCGAGCTGGTCACGCGCGCCGTGACCGACGAGCGCTACCACGTCGACGCCGCGCTCGCCCGCCCCGATCGCGGCCGCACGCTCGAGCGCTTCGTGTTCCGGCTGGGCTACCGCGAGCGCCGAGTGACGCTGCTCCTACGCGAGGGATTCGTGACCGAGGAGTTCATCGATCTCGCCCGCGCGGCAGAGCGCACGCCGGCCGAGGAACGCCGCCTCGACCGGCTCAAGCGCGAGATGGCCGACCGGGTGCTGGCCCGTCCGGCCGGCGAGGTCTACGACGTCGCCGACCCGTAGTTCGCCGTCTCGCCGAGGCGGGCGCGCGACCGCGCGGCGCGCACGGCGGCGGCGAGGGTGTCCACGTCGTACGCGCCCTGGTGGCGCCGGCCGTTGATGAAGAAGCTCGGCGTGCCCGCCACTCCGCTCGTGTCGGCGCTCGCCACGTCCTCGGCCACGCGCTCCTCGTGCTCGCGGCGGCGGAGCTCGTCCCAGAAGCGCTCGACGTCGAGGCCGAGGCGCTCCGCGTGGCGCCTCAGGTCATACGCCGTGAGCTCGTCCTGCTCGGCCAGCAGCCGGTCGTGCATCTGCCAGAACGCCCCCTGGCTCGCAGCGGCCTCGGTGGCCTCCGCGGCGATCTGCGCGTTCTGGTGGACGTCGCTGAGCGGCAGGTGCCGCCAGACGTAGCGCAGCTCGTCGCCGAACTCGTCGAGCAGCTCTCGGATCGCCACCTCCGCCTGCCCGCAGTAGGGGCACTGGTAGTCGCCGTACTCGAGGAGGGTCACGGGGGCCGACTCGGGCCCGCGGACGTGATCGCGTTCGGGATCCACGTCCTCGGAGAGGTCCATCAGGTCCTCCACGGTGCCGAGCTGCTGGCGGGCGCGCATCTCGGCCGGGAGCCGCGAGATCACGCGGAACACGATCCAGCCGAGGAGCGTGCCGAGGATCGCCGCGGCGAGCACGCCGACCTTGGCCTCCTCGAGCTCCCGGCCCTCGAAGGCGATTCCGGCGATGAGCAGGGAGACGGTGAACGGGATGCCGGCCACGGCGCCGCCCCCCACGATCACGGGCCAGCTGAGCGACCGGCGCAGGCCGGCGATCCGGCGCCTCGTCCCGAGCCAGGTCCCGGCCACGATCCCGGCCGGCTTCCCGACCACGTACCCGAGGCAGATGCCCAGCGTGATGGGCGATGTGAGCGCGTCGCCGAGCAGGTCCCCGTCCAGCTTGATGCCGGCGTTCGAGAGCGCGAAGAGCGGCACGATCACGAAGCTCGTCCAGGGATGCAGGCGGTACTGAAGCCGCTCGTTCGCGGAGATGGCCGAGGTCACTCCCAGCTGGGCGGAGCGGGCCAGCTCCGGCGTCGGCTGCTCGCGGAAGGAGCGCGCCAACTCGGTGACGCGCTCGAGGTCGCCTCGCGCCGGCGGATAGGCGCTGACGGCAAGGCCGACCGCGAGCCCGGCCACCAGCGGGTCGATGCCCGACTCGTGGAGCGCGACCCAGACCGCCACGCCGAGGATGCCGGCAGCGGGCCCGCGCCATGCCAGCGGCGCCCAGCGAAGCGCGAGCAGGAGACAGAAGAGCGCGAGTGCCACGACGAGCGCCGCGACGTCCACCTCCTCCGTGTAGACCGTCGTGATCACGAGCAGCGCCACGATGTCGTCGATGACCACGAGCGTGAGCAGGCGCACGCGCAGGCGGGTGGCGCCGGGGGCGACCAGCGCCAGCACGCCGAGCGCGAACGCCGTGTCGGTCGACATCGCCGCCCCCCAGCCCCCGGCTCCGTCGCCGCCCGCGTTGAACGCGAGGTAGATCGCCACCGCCAGCGCCATGCCGCCGAGCGCCCCCAGCAGCGGCAGCGCGATCCGGCTCCGCTCCCTGAGCGCCCCGAGGTCGAACTCGCGCCTGGCCTCGAGGCCCACGACCAGGAAGAAGAGGGTCATGAGGCCCTCGTTCACCCACTGGCGCAGATCCATCGAGATCCCGTCGGCTCCGAGGCGGATCGAGAGGGTGGTGGTCCAGAGGTCCTCGTAGGAGTCGGACCACGGCGAGTTGGCCCACACGAGCGCCGCGACCGCGGCGCACAGCAGGGCGAGCGGCCCCGGCGGACTCCGTCTGCAGGAAGTCGCGCACCGGTGCGGCGAGATTCCGCGCCCACGCCGTTCGCTCGGTGAACGGCCGCGTCAGTGCATCAGGCCGAGATGCCATCGGCCGGGCATCCTGACGTGCCCCCGGCTCCGGCACCTCTCAAGCGCTAGGAGCCCGCGACCGTGGCCTCCGCAAACGGGACGAGCCGCACCGGCCCGATCAGCCCGGACCGCTCCAGCGGTCGCGACGCGTAGCTCGCGTAGTCGGGGTCCCCGGTCTTGCCATGCGTGGTGATCGCGTTGACGAGGGTGGTGGCCACCTCGAGCCGCAGCCTGTTGCGCCCGGGGCGCAGCAGCCGCGTCACCTCGCGCCCGCTCTCGCCCTCGATCACCGGGATCGGCGCCCTCCGCCCGTTGACCCAGACGCGCAGCGCACCGCCGAAGGCGCCCGGGTCGAGGAGCACTCCGCGCCGGGCTCTCAGCCACCCCCGCGGGACCCGCACGGTGGCGGTGTAGGTGCCGGTGCCGGCCCGGCCGCGAAGCGTCGTCACGCGTTCCCAGGCGACGAGGCGGCGGAGCCTCAGGCTGAGGCGCCGGTCGCCGCTCGGCGCGGTCGTGTTCGCGACGAGCCGCCACGGCCCGCGGACCCTGCGCGGGCCGGGAAGCCGGGGGAGGCGCACCGTGTGCCGCGAGCCGTCGCTCAGGCGGGCGCTGCGGGTGCCACCGCGTACATCGCGCAGGACGAGTCGCCCTCCGACGACACGCGAAGAGACGGCGTTGGTGCCGACGATGCTGAGCCGGCCCTTCCGGCGGCGGTCGAAGGTGAGCAGCGCGGTGGCACCCGGGGCGAGCGAGAGCGGGACGGTGACCCGGCCGCCCCGGCGGGTGTACTCGGCCAGGCGGGTGGCGCGGCCGGTCCAGAGGTCGATCTCCGAGGGAGCCCCGGGCGTGGCGAACGTGTAGCGGCCGCGGGCGCGCCGCGGCGAGTCGTTGTAGAGGAACCAGACGTCCCCGGCCTTGGTCCGGCGGTGGACGGGGACGATCGTGGTCGCCCTCCGTGCCCGGAGGTCGGGCCTCACCGCGAGGGCGCGCAGCGCCGACACCAGAGCCGCGGGAGTGCGCGCGACGCGCACGTTCCGGCTGCCGCGGATCTGCCGCATCGCCGTCGCAACCGCGGCGTCCTCCCCCGCCGCGTCCTCGTAGCCGACGCCGGCGGCCGGCACGCGGCCGTACAGGACGACGGGAACGCCGGCGCGGGCGAGCGCGACCAGTCGCCGCGCGGTCGCGGCGGGCAGCGCCGCCTGGTCGTCGACCACGAGTGCCTTGTAGCCCGACACGGCGCCGGGCCCGCGCACGCTGACCGGATCGATCGAGTCCCAGGTGAAGCCCGCCCGCTGCAGCGCGCGGCGCAGCCGATCGGGCGCGGTGCCGGCGGTGCTCGAGGCGGTGATCCCGTTCACGACCGAGGTCGCGCTCAGGAGCGAGAGGTCCACGCGCGGCCGGCCGCTTCGAAGGGCCTCGCCGGCCCGGGCCAGGTACGCGGCGAGCCCTGGGAGGGACTTGATCTGCGGCCAGCGCTGGTTCCAGGAGTCGGAGAACTGGAGCGCTCCGCCGCAGAACGCGCACCAGCCCGGCCAGCTCGGCGCCGGGCGCTGGTTCCCGGAGGGCCGGTCGAACAGCCGGTAGGCGAAGCCGTGGAGCTGCATCCGGCTCACCCCCGCGGCGAGCGAGCGGTCGGCGATCGCCTTGAGGTCCTCGAGGCGGACGCTGAACTGTCCGCCGAGGACCGCCCCCCATTCGTTCGTGATGTCCGTGGCGCCCGAGCGGTGGGCGCCGGAGACGACCTGCCGGTAGCGATCGAGCACGGCCCGGCCGTCCGCGGAACCGAGACCCACGGCCCGGACGTCGCCGAGAGTCGGATCGCCGAAGCCGAGCGTCTCCACGCCCGGCTCCTGCGCAGCGGCGGCGAGCCTGCTGTTGTCCGATGTGCCGACGTACCCCAGGCCCGCCTGGTACGCCTGGGTTCGCGAGCGCAGCCCCTTGCGGTTCGCCCACCTGGCGATCGGCTTGACGTGGTTGTCGATCAGCAGGTCGTTCAGCGTCTCCTCGAAGTCGTGCCTCAGGCGCTGAGCGAGCCCACCCGGGAAAGCGAACTCCTCGAAGAGGCCCGGCAGCAGGGGGGTGAGCGCGTATCCGCGCCGGGCCGTGAACTCCTGCGGCAGCGTGCCCGTCCAGAACACCGTGGACTGCCCCGCGGCCGGCTCGCCGTGCTCGACCTCGAACGAGTCCTCGAAGACGTCTCCGCCGTTGCGGCGCAGCAGTGGCGCCATGTCGCCGCCGAAGAGCATCCGGTCGAAGTCGCCGAGGGGTATGTCGATCTTGCCGCGCCCGAAGTGATCGACGACGAGCCAGCCCGGAGAGCCCCCGGAGGTCTTGGCGCGCATCAGCGTCGGGCGCATCCAGAACCCGAACAGCTTCCAGCTGCCCTGGGGGACCTGCCATGTGAGAGCCCCGTTCGTCACGCGGCTGGTCAGGTCCACCGCCGACCCCGGGTCGAGCACCTGCGGCGTGCCGCCGGCGGCCACTCGCATGGCGGTTACGGCTATCAGCCGCCTCCGGCCCGCGTCCGGAGGCGCGCGATCCGGGACCGGCCCGGAGTAGGTGGTCGGTCCCTGCAGGTCGACCGCCCCGTAATGGAGGTCCTGCATCGAGGCCTCCCGGTCCAGATCGTCGGTGCCCGGCGAGGAGACCGGCCAGCCCGGACCGAGCGTGACGTCGAAGCCGAGCCCAAGCCGGTTGGCCTCCTGAACGGCGTCGCGCGTCCGCGCGCGAAACGCCGGCGAGCCCCACTGCGTCCCATTGGCCAACAGCGCCTGCTCGATCCCGCCGAAGCCCGCGCGCTTCACGGCTCGCAGCTCGGCACGGAGCTCCGCCGGGTCCACCGCGTCCGTCGGCCACCACCAGCGGAACTCGGGCCGGTACTCGGCAGACACCCGCTTGGTCGCGCCGGGGTGGGCCGCGAGGTCCTTCGCGAGCGCCGCGGCCGGCGCCACGGCGAGCAGCAGGAGTGCGCAGGCGGCGACCCTGGAAGGCGACTTCATCCGGCGGTACCCTACCGTACTGTGACAGTACGGCAGAGTTCGTTCGACGAGCGCCGACGAGCGGCGCTCGACACCCTGCAGCGGGACCAGATCCTGGAGGGCTTCGCCGCCGCGACGGCCGAGAAGGGCTATGCGGGCGCCACGGTCAGTGACATCGTCAGGGTCGCGCGCGTATCGAAGAGCACCTTCTACGCACATTTCACGGACAAGGAGGCCGTCTACCTCGCGCTCCACGCCGCCGTGGCCGAGGCGCTCTGGGATGTCCTCGCCCGGTCCGTGGAGCGAACCGCAGACGAGCCCGACTGGCGGATGCGGGTCCGCGACCTCGTGCGAGCCCGCCTCGAGCTGCTTGCGTCCAATCCCGGGTTCCTCACACAGGTGCACATCGAGCCACAGGTGGCGGGCGAGGCTGCGCGAAAGGCGCGCCTGGCCGCCGGGCGCCGCTCCGCCGGTCTGCACGTGCGGCTCTCCGAGCAGCTGGCGCGCTCCTCCACCGAGGTCGCCCCGCTCTCCGAGGACATCGCGATCGCGGGATTGGCCGGCAACCTGGCGCTGATCGGCCGAGCGGCAACGCGTGGGCCCAAGGCCGTCCGGCTCCTCGAGGACACGCTGACCGACCTCTGGATCCGGCTGCTCCGTGCCGGTTAGCCGGCGCGCTCGGCCTTGATCTTGCGCCAGCCGCCGGCCCGGTTGTTGGCGATGATCTGCTCGAACATCGCCTTCAGCGCCGTCGCGTTCAGCGACTCGCCCTCGTAGACGGCCACCGTACGGGCCGTCTGGTTGTCATGCCCGCCGGTGATGATCCCCTCGGGATCGGGGACGATCGCGCCGTCGTAGAGGAAGACGTTCACGTGATCGCGCGTCGCGAGCAGCGCGCAGATGTTGCCCTCGAGCACGAAGTAGGGCTGCACGTTGCGCTTGATGGTCTCGCTCACCTCGGGGTCGCTCGCGTGCACGAGGTCGCGGACCTCGCGGCAGATCGCCTGCTGCCACGCGGGCAGCCCGTCGATGTAGGCGTCTACGCGCGGGTCGGCTTCGTAGCCCAAACGGGACCCGGCTAGCTGGCTACCGCGTCCTCGAGGTGACAGACGAACCGGCGGTCGCTCGCCGCGTCGCTCGCGAGGATCGCGCTGACCTTCCCGGTGGCGCTCGCCGCCGCCGTGCCCGTGCGCGAGAAGTGGCACGGGTCGTTCGGGTCGTGGATCGCGCCGCCTCCCACGATGCAGGGAATCTGACCGGCGAACACGTCGGGGGTGAACTTCATGTCGTCGATCACCCAGACGTGGAGCATGTAGTAGTTCGAGAGGTTCACGTTCACCCCGCCGAGCGACGTGCAATTTGCGTCACTCGTGTTGAAGGCGATCATCGCCGCGTCGGTCTTCCGGTGGCAGATCCAGGGATGGTGGTGCCACCAGTCGAGGTTGCCGGCGAAGCCCTCGGGCGGGCGCCCCGTGGTCGTGCGCACGTAGTAGTCGAAGCCCACGAGCTTGGCGGCGGGGCCGCTCCCGTCGAACTGGAGGACATCGGGCTTCGTGGGCTCGAACTTGTTGTCGAGCCCGATGTTGTCGAGGATCGGGTTCTGCCGATCGAACGACGGGTCGGCGAGCATCGCGGGGGTGATGCCGCCGCGCACGTGGTGCGTGCCCATGCCGGGGATGTAGCCGGTGACCTCGCGCCAGCCGTCGGCCTCGGCCACGCCGCGCGTGGGCCACTTCTCGGCGAAGCTCTTCGCCACGTCGAACTGCGCCGACATCGTGACGCAGTCGTCCCAGCCGAGCGGGGTCTTGTGGGTGCCCGCGTACCAGTCGACGGTGCCGACCGCGGGGCCGGCCGTCACCGGGATCTCCTCGCTCGACTTGCACCACCACGGCACGCCTCCGCCGTTCGACCGTGCGGTGACCGCGTCGCGGTAGTAGGCGCACGACGACAGCGCGAGCGACAGGACAACCAGCAATCCGATGACCGGCAACCTGCGCATCCACTCTCCCCCACTAGTTGGCGGCGCGACGCTACCAGGCTCCACCGGACGGCGCCAGGCCTCAGCTTTTTCGGAGGAAAGTGCCGCTAATGCGCAACCGGTTGTGAGAGACAGACCTCTCGAACCTGAAGCTGGTCGAGCGCGCGCTCGAGCACCTGCCCGAGATCCGCCTGATCCCGGCGATGCACGGCAAGCTTGGCATCGACCTCGCTCGCCAGCATCGACCCGACCTGCACGGTCACGAGGTGCTGGAGCGGCTCAAGGCCGACCCGGCGACCGACGGGATCCCCGTGGTCGTCGTGAGCGCCGACGCCACTCGCTCGCAGGTATCGAAGCTGCTCGATGCCGGCGCAGCCGAGTACCTGACGAAGCCCATCGACGTGGAGCGGCTGCTCGACATCGTCAAGGGCAACGTGGCCCTGCAGGCCGCCGGCTAGCCCGCGGCGAAGCCCTGGATCAGCTCGGCCGCCTCCACGGGCACGTCGAGCTGCGGGCAGTGGCCCACGCCGTCGAGCACGACCCAGTCGGCGTGCGGCAGCCACTCCTCGCGGAAGCGCGCGGCGGCGGACGGCCAGGGCAGGAGCCGGTCGGCCGTCCCCCAGACCACGCGGACCGGGCAGGTCAGGAGCTCGGCGTCGAGCCGCCAGCCCTCGCGCAGCGCGTGGTCGGTCAGCGCCCGGGCCGCGGTGCATCCCGCCACGCCCATCAGCTGGTGGGCCAGCAGCTCGGCGGGGATGTGCTCGAAGTTCACGGTGATGAGCTCGGTCGCGCGGCGCCGGCCCGCTTCCGTGGACACGATCGCCTCGGCCTGGGGCGCCGTGGACCTCGCGACCACGCGCATCGCCGCCTGGAGCCGGAGCAGGTCCCGGTAGGACTCGTCGCCGGGAGCCCAGCCGCCGGCCGGCGCGAGCGCGGTGACCGTGCGGGCACGTCCGCGGGCGGCCAGCTGGAGGGCCACGAACCCGCCCAGCGAGTTCCCCGCGATGTGCGCGGTCTCGAAGCCCGCCGCGTCCATGGCCTGCTCCACCGGGCCGGCGAGCGCGTCCGCCCTGACCTCGCCGTCGATCGCCGGGCCGCCGGCGTGACCGGCAAGCGTGACGGCCAGGACGTCGTGCCGGCGCTCGAGCGCCGGCAGCACCGAGCTCCCAGACGCGCCAGGTGTCGAGGAACCCGTGGATCAGCACCAGCGGGGGCCCGGAGCCACCCCGGTGCCACGGCGTGAACGTCGATGCCACGCGCCCGACGCTAGCCGCCCTTGACGGTCGCGCGCCGGGTGCGTAGCGTCGCCCGGCCGTATGCCGATCGGTCCGGACGGCGCCGCCGTCAGCCACATCAGCCAGGCCCATCCCGACAGGATCGAGGTGCGCGGCCGCGACCTCACCGGGGACCTGATGGGCCGGCTCAGCTTCACCGAGTACTTCCATCTGCTGCTCACCGGCCAGGAGCCCACGAAGGAGCAGGCCTTCTTCCTCGACCTGCTGCTCGTGGCGATCGCCGAGCACGGGATGATGCCCACGAACGTGGCGGCGCGGATGACGCTGGCCGCCGACCCCGGCTCGCTCCAGGGCGCGGTGGCGGCCGGCATCCTCGGGTGCGGGCCGGTGATCCTGGGCACCGCCGCCGACTGCGCCCGGCTGCTGGAGGAGGCTCAGGCGCGCGTGGCCGAGGGCGGCGAGCCCGGCGCCGTGGCGGCCGAGTCCGCGCAGGCCGTACACGCCGCCGGAGCGCGCCTCCCGGGCTTCGGGCACCCCGTCCACAAGCCGCTCGACCCGCGCGCCGAGCGCATCCTCGAGCTGGCCGGCGAGCGCGGCGCGAGCGGCCCTCACCTGGAGCTCGCGCGCTGCTTCCGCGAGGCCGCCGCGGAGGCGTGGGGCCGACCGCTCACGATGAACGTGTCGATGCCGATCGCCGCCGTGATGCTCGACCTCGGCTTCCCGTCGGCGACCGTGAAGGCCGTGCCGATCCTGGCCCGCACCGCCGGCCTGCTGGCCCACCTCGCCGAGGAGCAGGAGCTGCCGATCGGCTTCCTGATGGCCGGGCGGGCCGAGGAGGCGGTCGAGTACGAGCGCCTGCCGGAGGACGGGTCGCGCTGATACTCGCTCCCGAGGTCGAGACGCTCCCCTGGGCCGACCAGCTCGGCCGGGGACGACGCGAGCTATCGAACCCAGCTGTCCTACCTGTTCGAGCGCTCGGCCTTCTACCGCGACAAGCTGAGCGCCGCCGGAGTCGCGTCCGCCGAGGCCGCCGGCGGGCTGGCGGACATCGCCGCGCTCCCGCTCACCGAGAAGCGCGAGCTCAAGGCCACGACCACTCCCGAGGAGCCGATCGGCTCGCACCTGTGCGCCCGGCCCGACGAGATCGTCCGGATCTACTCCACGAGCGGCACCACGGGCACGCCGAGCTACATCCCGCTGACCGCCGGCGACCTGGACAACTGGGTCACGGGCTCGGCGCGCAGCTACGCCGCCTCCGGGGTCGAGCCCGGACAGGGCATCGTGAGCACCTACAACGCCGGGCCGTTCGTGGCCGGCGCGGCGCTCGCGGCATTCGACCGGATCGGCCTCCGCCACATCCCGGTCGGCACCGGCAACACGGAGCGCCTCGTGCACGCGATCGAGCTGCTGCGGCCCACGGCGGCGGCGCTGACGCCGTCGTACGCGGCCCATCTCGTGGAGTGGGCTGCCGAGCGGGACTTCGACCTGCGCGGCTCGAGCGTGGAGCGCGTGCTCGTGGCGGGCGAGCCCGGCGGCGGCGAGCCGGCCTTCCGCGCCGCGCTCGAGGAGGGCTGGGGCGCCCGGGTGACCGAGGCGATGGGCATCGGCGACATCGGCGCCTCGCTCTGGGGCGAGTGCGAGGCACAGGACGGGATGCACCTCGGGGCGCGTGGGTTCGTCTACCCGGAGCTGATCGACCCGGAGTCCGGCACGGCCCTGGAGCTCGACGACGGGGCGAGCGGGGAGCTGGTGCTCACCCATCTCCGGCACCGGGCCGCCCCGCTGCTCCGCTTCCGCACGCGCGACCACGTGCGGGTGCGGACGAGCCCCTGCCCGTGCGGGCGCACGGGGCCGCGCGTGCGCTGCATCGGGCGCACCGACGACATGCTGATCGTGCGCGGCGTGAACGTCTTCCCCTCGGCCGTGCGCGAGGTCGTGAGCGCCTTCGCGCCCGACGTGAGCGGGCACATCCTGGTGCGCCCGCGCTCGGAGGGCGTCAAGCAGGAGCCGCCGCTCCCCGTCAGCGTCGAGCTGGCGCGCAACTCATCGCCCCGTCCCGAGCTCGCCGAGGCGATCCGCGAGAGAATTCGCGCGGCGCTCGTGGTGCAGACGAGCGTGGAGCTGGTCCCGTGGGGCAGCCTCGGGCGTAGTGAGTACAAGTCGAAACTCGTCGAGCACTAGACCGGAGAGCCGATGCGCAAGCTTCAGACCCAGGGCGTCCACCACATCACGATCGTCGGCGCCGGCCGGCAGACGTCGATCGACTTCTGGGAGGGCGTGCTCGGCATGCCCTTCGTCTTCGACCAGCCCAACCTCGACAACGAGTCGGAGAGCCACCTCTACTTCGACCCGGGCGACGGGCGCCTGATCACCGTGTTCACGAACGAGGAGCGCGACGGGCGACCCCGACCGGACCCCGACCGATCCGGGCTGCGTCCACCACCTGGCCTTCGCCGTGTCGCAGGCCTCCTTCAACCAGGCCGTGGAGCGGCTCGACGAGCGCGGGATCCGCCACAGCGGCGTGAAGGACCGCGGCTTCATGGACTCGATCTACTTCGAGGACCCGCTCGGGCTCCTGATCGAGCTCGCCTCGTACCGCTTCGAGCCACCGTTCGGCTTCACCCACGCCCACGTGCTGCTCGAGGCCCACAAGCTGCGCGTGGAGCGCGGCGACTACAACATCGACCAGGAGCACCTCGCCGACGCGATCGAGCTGCTCGTGACCCGCTCGCGGGAGTCGCTCTCCGAGGACCGCTCCCCGAAGGACCCCTACAAGTAACCGGGAGGAGACATGGCAGAGAACACGCTCAACATCCTCAAGCCGAGCGTCAACAACCTCAGCACGCGCATCTTCGTGCGGGCCGCCGGGCTCGACTTCGAGGAGGTGGACGTCTGGGGCGAGACCACGACGCCTGAGTTCCTCTCGAAGGACCCGGCCCACCTGACGCCCATGCTCGAGGAGCCCGGCCTCCCCAGGGGCTCGCTCTGGGAGAGCTGCGCGATCATGCAGTACCTGTGCAACAAGCACGGGCTCACTCACCTGTATCCCGAGGAGCCCGGCGAGCGCGCGATGGTGGACAGCGCGATGTTCTATTTGATCGGCACGCTCTATCCGCTCGTGGCGCGGGCCACCTATCCGGCGCTCGGATTCCCGCAGTACCCCGGCGAGGTGGCCACCTCGGCCGCCGACGACGCCCTCAAGGCCCAGGCGCAGCAGGACGCCACCGAGGCGCTCGCGGAGCCGCTCGACGCCTACCGCGCGTTCTTCCTCGACGGCCGCCGCTTCATCGGCGGCGACGGGCCCTCGATCGCCGACATCCGGCTGGCCGCGACGCTCGAGTTCCTGCGGGCGATCGACTACGACCTGCCGGACTGGGCCGAGGAGTTCATGGGCGCCATGGAGTCCACGCTCGGCGACGCGTACTCGGAGCCGGCGGCCGACGTGCGCGGGTTCGTGGCCCAGGCCAAGGGCTAGCGGCTAGCCCAGCAGACGCGGGCGGGTGTTCTCGATCACGGCCGGGAGGAGCCGGGCGCCCTCGACGCCGCGTGCGGACAGCCTCAGCTTGAGGATGCCGGTCCTCGTGGTGCCGGGCGACCCGGCCGAGAAGACGAAGTTCCCGAGGCTGTAGGCGACCAGCCGGCGGCCGTGGCGCCGGACCGGCTGGAGCACGTGGGGGTGCGCGCCGATCACGGCGGCCGCACCGGCGCCGAGGGCCGCTGCGGCGAACCCGCGCTGGCGCTCGTTCTCCCCCGGCGCCCGCTCGACGCCCCAGTGGAAGGTGGCGATCACCACGTCCGCCCGCCGGCGCGCCCGGCGAACGCCGGCGCGGATCGCCGGCAGCGATGCCTGCTGGGTGCCGGCCTGGCGCGGGCCGGCGTAGAACGAGGCCGGCAGGATGTCCGAGAAGCCGACGAACGCCACGCGCAGGCCGAGGCGGCGCACGACGCGCGGCCTGCTCGCCGACGCGAGGCTGCCGCCGGCGCCCACCGCCGCGATGCCCGCTCGCCTGACGTGGCGGACCGTGTCGAGCAGCGCCGTCCGGCCGTAGTCGCCGACGTGGTTGTTGGCGAGGTTGAGCGCGTCGAACCCGGCGCGCGCGCGCCATCACCCTGAGCGCGGCCGGAGGGCCGCGGAAGTTGTAGAGCTTCGGCACCGGCGCCCCGCGCGCCGAGACCGCGCACTCGAGGTTCCCGAAGGCGATGTCGGCGCGGCGGAGGACCGGCCCCACCCCGGTCCAGGGGAAGGCGAGTCCGCGCTGGGCCATGACGTGCGCCCGGGCCGTCCCCGAGGTTCACGTCGCCCACCGCGGCGAGCATGAGGTCGCGCGACCGGACTCGCAACGTGCGCGAGACCCGGCCGTCGCCGGCTCGCGCCCGGAGCACGTACACGCGTCGCGCTCGCCGCGGAGCGAAGCGCTTGGCGAACCGTCCGCGACGGTTCGCCACGGGTGCCGCCACACGTGCCCAGCGTGAGCGGATGCGCAACTCGATCCGGATTCTCTGCCGCGCGGCGGCGCCGCGGCCACTCAGCGCGATGCCGGCCCCGGTCGCGACAAGCCGCGGCCCGCGGAGCACGAGCGGTGGCGCCGCAGAAGGAGGCTCCTGCGCGCTCGCGGGCCCACCGCCGGCCACCGCCAACGCGATTCCGGCCACCAGGGCTCCCGCGGCCAGGCCCCATGGCTCCGTAGCTCACCGCGAGAGACGCTACAACGCGGGCCGACACTGCGACGAGGTCGGCGAGGCGCTCCACGGCACGGCCGAGCTCGCCACGCGGCTCGCGGCCTCCCAGCGCGAGCTGGGCCCCCATGCGCGAACGCGGTAGAGCCAACGCCGCGTGCTCCCCGGCGCGCCCGCCGTTGAGGACGATCAGCGGGGCCGGCCCCGCGCGCGCGATGCATTCGGCGGCCACAGCCGCCAGCGCGGGCTCGGACGCCCGCGAAACGACCAGAACACTCGTCCGCCAGCGCCGCCGGGC
>CAVXAD010000013.1:0-47947 GCA_963759625.1 uncultured Thermoleophilaceae bacterium
GGCCACCTACGACCTCGTCCGTGAGCTACCCCTCGAGATGGAGGGCCACGAGCTGAAGGGGCTCGAGGAGCAGCTCTCGCCCGAGTTCGTGCGCGCCACGACGCTGATCGAGCTGCGCGGCGGCGGCGAGACGGGCGTGGGCGAGGACGTGACATACGACGGTCTCGACCACGTGGCCTTTCAGGCCGAGGGCGGGTCGCTGCCGCTCGCCGGCTCGTACACGCTCGAGTCCTTCTTCCGCCGCCTCGACGAGCTCGACCTCTGGCCCTCGCCGCCCGTGCGCGAGCCCTCGATCCTCTACCGGCGCTGGGCATTCGAGTCGGCCGCGCTCGACCTCGCGCTGCGCCAGGCCGGCCGCTCGCTGGCGGACGCGCTCGGCCGCGAGGCGCGTCCGCTGAACTTCGTGGTGTCGATGCGCCTGACCGCCCCCGGCCACGAGGGGCCGGAGACGGCGGACCGCCTCGTCGCGCTGCTCGAGCGCTACCCGGGCACGCGCTTCAAGCTGGACCCCACCAATGCCTGGACACAGGAGCTGGTGGACGAGCTGGCGGCGACCGGGGCGGTGGACACGCTCGACCTGAAGGGCTTCTACCGCGGCACGCCGGTGGATGTGCGGACCGACCCGGAGCTGTACCGCATGGTCGCCGAGGGATTTCCCGGTGCCTGGCTCGAGGACCCGGACGTGACCGAGGAGACGCGGCCGATCCTGGATGCCGTGAGCGAGCGCGTGACCTGGGACGCGCCGATCCACACCATCGCCGACATCGAGGAGCGGCCGTGGCGGCCGCGCACGATCAACATCAAGCCGTCGCGCGTGGGGCCGCTCGAGAACCTGTTCGCGTTGTACGACTGGGCCGAGCGCGAGGGAGTGTCCGTGTACGGAGGCGGCCAGACCGAGCTGGGCGTGGGCCGCGATCACATCCAGTACCTCGCGTCGATCTTCCACCCGGACACGCCGAACGACACGGCGCCGGGCGCCTACAACGAGCCGGAGCTGGGAGACGGCCTGCCGCAGAGCCCGCTCGAGCCGCGGATCGCCCCCACCGGATTCCACCGCGACGGGTAGCCGTCCCCCGACCAAGGAGAGCCGATGCCCGCAGAGAGATTCGTAGTCGCCCTCAATGACCAGATCGAGCGCGAGTTCGGCGCCTCGCAGCAGTACCTGGCCGCCGCCGTCTACTACGAGGACGAGACCCTGCCGCGCCTCGCCCAGCTCTTCTACGACCAGGCGGTCGAGGAGCGCGGCCACGCGCTGATGATGGCCAAGTACCTGCTCGACCTCGGGCTCCGGCCGCGAGTCCCCGGCGTGCGCGAGCCCCGCGGGGACTTCGCGGACTTCGTGGAGCCGATCGCGATCGCCCTCGAGCAGGAGCAGAAGGTGACGGACCAGATCTCCGAGCTCGCGGCGATCGCGCGCGAGGAGCACGACTTCGTGAGCGAGCAGTTCGTGCAGTGGTTCCTGAAGGAGCAGGTGGAGGAGATCGACCTCATGTCCACGCTGCTCACCACGGCCGAGCGCTCGCGCGAGCGGCCGCTCGATCTCGAGGATTTCATCGCTCGAGAGGGCATCGGCGGCGGCGAGACCGATCCCGCGGCGCCCGCGCCCGCGGGTGGCTGACCTCGAGCTCCACACGCTGGCACCCGGCGCCCAGACGGTCGACGAGATGGCCGCGCGGGTGGCGGCCTTTCTCGCGGAGGCCCGCCAGTCGCTGGACCTCGCCCTTTACGACGTGCGCCTGCCGGGTCCCGCGGGCGACCTCGTGGCGAACACGCTGCGTGAGGCCGCGGCGCGAGGCGTGGCGGTGCGGATCGCCTACAACGCCGACCATGACGAGCGCATCATCCCGCCACCGCCGAGCACGGCGCCGGAGCTGATCGAGGCGCTCCCGTTCCCCACCGCCGGCATCCCCGGGATCCCGGACCTGATGCACCACAAGTACGCGGTGCGCGACGGCGAGGCGGTCTGGACGGGCTCCACGAACTGGACCGCCGACTCCTGGTCGCTCCAGGAGAACCTCGTGATGGTGGCGCGCTCGGCCCCGCTCGCGGCCGCCTTCGGCGCCAACTTCGAGGAGCTCTGGAAGACGCGCGATGTGAGCCGCACCGGCCGCGCCGACCCCCCGCGCCTGGAGGTGGGTGGGCACCAGCTGCGCCCCTGGTTCACGCCGGGGCACGGCGAGGACCTCTCGCACCGGATCGCCGCGGCGATCGGGCGCGCCCGGCGGCGGGTGCGGATCGCCTCGCCGGTGATCACCGCCGGTCCGGTGATCGGCACGCTCGCCGAGGTGGCCGCCGAGGCGCGGGTGGACCTGCGCGGCGTGGTGGACCGGACGCAGATGACAGAGGTCTTCCGCCAGTGGCGGAGCAACCCGCGCTCGGCCTGGAAGGTCCCGATCCTGGCCGCGATCTTCCGCGACTCCGACTTCCACGGCAAGCCGTCCACGCAGTACACGCCCGAGAGCCCCCACGACTTCATGCACGCGAAGGTCACGGTGGCCGACGACGTGGTCTTCGCCGGCTCGTTCAACCTGTCGCGCTCGGGCGAGATGAACGCCGAGAACGTGCTCGAGGTGCACGACCCCGATCTGGCCGAGCAGCTCGTGGCGTTCATCGACGCGATCCGCGACCGCTACGAGCCGATGCCTATCCCGGACGGCGCGGCTGGCGGTGGGTCGCCTCCTGCATCGTCGCGAGCACCTCGCCAGGATCGTCGGTGACCGTGAGCAGGTCCATGTCCTCGGGCGCGATCTTCCCCTCGCTGAGCATCCGCTCGCGGAACCAGTCCACCAGCCCGCTCCAGTAGTCGCAACCCACCAGGATCACCGGGAAGTGGCGCACCTTGCCGGTCTGGATCAACGTGAGCGACTCGAAGGTCTCGTCGAGCGTGCCGAAGCCGCCGGGAAAGACCACGAAGCCGCTCGCGTAGCGCACGAACATCACTTTGCGCGTGAAGAAGTAGTGGAACTCGAGGCCCAGCTCCACGTAGTCGTTGAGGCCCTGCTCGAACGGCAGCTCGATGTTCAGCCCGATGGACTGGGCGCCCGACTCGCGGCGCCGCGGTTGGCCGCTTCCATGATCCCAGGGCCGCCGCCGGTGATGATCGCGAAGCCGGCGTCGCCGAGCAGGCGGGCTGTCTCGCGCGCGAGGTCGTACTCGGGATCGTCGGGCGGGGTGCGCGCCGAGCCGAACACCGACACGGCCGCGCCCACGTGCGCGAGCGCGTGGAAGCCCTCCTCCAGCTCCCGCACCACCCGGTCGACGCGGTCCGCGTCGGTGAGCGTCGAGACCACGTCCACCTGCTCGGCGGAGATGATCTCCTCGTCGAGCGTGCGGGGTTGGCGCGGCTCGGCCTCGGCCATCGGCGGGTCTAGAGCGCCAGCGAGAGGGGCTGCTCGAGCAGCTCGCGAACGCGGGCGAGGAACTGGGCGCCCTCGGCGCCGTAGAGGATCCGGTGGTCGCAGACGAGCGTGAGGGTCATCTGCTCGCGAGCCACCACCTTGCCGCGCTCGTCCACCGCGGGCTTCTTCTGCAGCGCTCCCACGGTGAGGATTGCCGCCTGCGGCGGATTGATGATCGCCGTGAAGCGCTCGATGCCGTACATGCCGAGATTTGACACGGTGAAGGTGCCGCCGGAGAGCTCGGGCGGGGTGATCTCCTTGTCGCGCACGCGCTCGATCAGCCGGCGCGCCTCGCGCGCGATGGCTCCGAGCGACTTCTGGTCGGCGTCGAAGATCGTTGGCACCACGAGCGCGTCCTGGGCCGCCACGGCCACGCCCACGTTCACGTTGCCGTAGTGCTCGAACTTGCCGTCGCGGTACGCGGCATTCACGCGCGGGTTCTCGCGCAGGGCCGTGGCCGCGGCCTTGACCACCATGTCGTTGAACGACGGCGCGGGGTCGGCCACCTCCTTGAGGCGGGCGCGCAGGGCCACCGCGTCGGTCATGTCCACGTCGAGCGTGAGCGCGAAGTCGGGCGCCGTGGCCTTCGACTCCGCCATCCGCCGGGTCACCGTCTGCTGCAGGCGGGTGAGCTCGTGCACCTCCACCTGGCCCTTGGCGCCGGCCTCGCTGCGGGTGGGCTCCGTGGCCTTCTCGGGAGCGCGCTCCTCCTCGGGCTCGGCCCTGGCGCCGCCGTCCTTGGCCGCGGCCTGGACGTCGGCCTTCACAATCCGCCCACCTGGGCCCGAGCCGTCGAGCCGCGCCAGCTCCACGCCCAGCTCACGCGCCATCCGCCGCGCGACCGGCGACGCCTTGATGCGCTCGCCGGCGCCGGCGCCGTTGCTCCCGCTCGGGCGCTCGCGGGTAGCGGTGGCGGTGGCGCGCTCGGGCTCGTCGGCCTGTTGCTCGGCCTCCGGCTCTTCGCCGTCCTTGTCAGGCGCGGTGCTCCGGCTCCTCGGAGTCGGGCTCCTCGCCCTCGGCCTTGCCGTTCGAGCTCGCCTCGCCGGCCTCGCCGATCCGCGCGATCACCTCGCCGATGGCGAGCGTGTCGCCCTCCTTGGCCAGCACCTCGATCAGCACTCCGTCGGCGTCGGCCTCGTAGGTCATGTTGGCCTTGTCGGTCTCGATCTCCACGAGCGGCGCGCCGCGCTTCACCTCGCCGCCCTCCTCCACGAGCCACTTGAGCACCGTCCCCTCCTCCATGGAGTCGGACAGGCGCGGCATCGTCACGTCACTCGCCATCAGCGCCTCAGACGTCCCGGAAGGTCGCGAGGGCGGCGTGAACGACGTGCTCCTCGTGCGGGAACGCGGCCTGCTCGAGCGGCTTGGAGTAAGGCATGGGCACGTCGGCGCCGGTCACGCGCTGCACGGGCGCGTCGAGGTGGTCGAAGGCCTGTTCCTGGATCAGGGCGGCCAGGTTGGCGCCCACGCCGCCGTGCGGCCAGCCCTCCTCGACGATCACGGCGCGGTTGGTCTTCCGCACCGAGTCGAGGATGGTGTCGAGGTCGAGCGGGCGCAGCGTGCGCGGATCGATCACCTCGGCGTCGATCTCGTGCTCCTCGGCCAGGGTCTCCGCCGCCTTCTGGGCGGTGAGGGCCATGCGGGAGATGCCCACCACCGTCACATCCTCCCCTTCGCGCCTGACGACTGCCTCGCCGAAGCGCATCGGGCCTCCGTTCTCGGGGACCTCGCCGCGCTGGCCGTAGAGCGTCTCGTGCTCGATGAACACCACCGGGTTGTCGTCGCGGATCGCCGCCTTGAGGAGGCCTTTCGCGTCGGCGGGGGTGGAGGGCACGGCCACGAGCAGACCGGGCACGTGAAGGAAGAAGGCCTCGAAGGAGTGCGAGTGGGTGGGGCCGAGCTGGTGGCCGGCGCCCTGCGGCATCCGGATCACGAGCGGCACCTTCGCCTGGCCGCCGAACATGTACGGGATCGCGGCCGCGTGGTTCACGATCTGGTCCATCGCGAGCAGCGCGAAGTTCACGGTCATGATCTCCACCACCGGTCGCAGCCCGGCCATGGCGGAGCCCACGCCCATCCCGACGATGGTGTTCTCGGAGATCGGCGTGTCGCGCACGCGCTTCTCGCCGAAGTCCTCGAGCAGGCCCGCGGTCACCTTGAACGCGCCCTGGAACACGCCCACGTCCTCGCCCATGATGAAGACCGACTCGTCGGCCTCCATCTCCTCGCGCAGCGCTTGGTTCAGCGCCTCGCGGTAGCGCATCACCGGCATCAGTCGGCGCCGCCTTCCTCCTCGGGCTCCCCGGAACCGGCTTCGCCGTCGTCGGCCTTGCGGCTGCTGCGCCTGCGCTCCTGTGCGTCGCCCACCGATGCGTAGGCCGCGCCCTTTTCGGCCAGCTCGTGTGGCAGCGCGCCCGCGTCGCGCTCGCGCTCGCCGCGGTGCGGCTCCGGCGAGCGCTCGTCCACGGTCCACCAGCCGGGCACGTCGCCGTCGTAGCGGTACACGTGGTCGTAGAGCGAGTCGAGGTCGGGGAACGGCGAGCCGTCGGCGTACTTCACCGCCTCGTCCACGGTCTCGATGGCCTCCTTGTCGAGCGCCTCGATCTCCTCCTGCTTGAGCACGCCCTCGTCCACGAGCCGTCTGGAGAAGGAGGTGATCGGGTCGCGCAGGCGCCACTCCTCCACCTCCTCCTTGGTGCGGTACTCCTCGGGGTCGGCCATGGAGTGGCCGCGGTAGCGGTAGGTCACGGCCTCCACCAACTGCGGCTGGCGCTCCTCGCGCGCCTTGGTCAGCGCGTCGCCGACCACCGAGTGCACATCGAGCACGTCCATGCCGTCGCACCGGGTGCCGGGCACGCCGAACCCCTCCGATTTGCGCGAGAGGTCGGTCACCGCCGAGTGGCGGTGGAGCGCGGTGCCCATCCCGAACTGGTTGTTGATGATCAGGAAGACCACGGGAAGCTTCCAGAGCGCGGCGAGGTTCATCGTCTCGCTGAAGGTGCCCTGGTTGGTGGCGCCGTCGCCCATCATCGAGAGGATCACGTCCTCGGTGCCCTGGTAGTCCGCGGCGAGGGCCACGCCGGCGGAGAGCGGAAGGCTGCCGCCCACGATGCCGTACCCGCCGAGGAAGCGCTTGTCGGCGTCGAAGAGGTGCATCGAGCCGCCGCGTCCGCCGGAGGTGCCTGTCTGGCGCCCGAAGAGCTCGGCCATGACGGCCTTGGGGTCGGTGCCGCGCGCGAGCGCCTGGCCGTGCTCGCGGTAGGTGGACATCAGGTAGTCCCTGTCGCGAAGCGCCTGCGTGCCGCCCACGACGGTGGCCTCCTCGCCGATGCAGAGGTGGAGGAAGCCGCCGATCTTGGCCTTCGCGTACATCTCTCCCGCGCGCTCCTCGAAGCGGCGGATGAGCATCATCTTGGCGAGCACGAGGCGGCAGGTGGCCTCGTCGGGGAGCGAGTGGGTGCGGCTCCCAAGCTCCCCGTTCTCGGACTTCTTCCCCTTGGTGGCGTCCTTCGTAGCCATCGCAATCGGACTGTACCCGGTGCCCCCGGGTCCCTAGACGGCGGCTGCGGCGTCCTCGAGCCGGTCGTCGCCCCAGAAGACCTGCTCGCCCACGGCCACGCTCGGCACCCCGCGCACCCCGCGCTCGTATGCCTCGGCCGTGGCCTCCCTCAGGCGATCCTTTACGGACTGGGTCTCGATCGCCTTGAGCAGAGCCTTTGGATGGAGCTCGCAGGCGGCAGCCGGCGATGACGACGTTGTCCACCTCGGACAGGTCCCTGCCGCCCGCGAATGCCTGGCGGAAGGCCGCGAGCGAGAAGGCGACGGTGCGGCCGATCTGCTGGGCGAAGGTGGCCGCCCGCATGGCGCTGGAGCGAGTTGGCCGGCCACGGGTCGGGCCAGCGGATGGGCATGAGGCCGCGCTCGGCGGCGCGTCGTTCCACCTCGGCGATGCCCTCCTCGCGCGCGTCGGTCACAGCCCAGGACCTGCCGCCGCTCTGCTGCCAGATGCCGCCCAGGAGGATCGGCTGCCAGACCGGCGCGACCGGCAGGGCCTCGTGGATGCGCTCCGCCGCCAGGTAGGCGTAGGGAGAGGCGAGGTCGTAGTAGAAGATCGGCCGGTCCGCCGGCATCAGCTGAAGCCTACGGTCCGCTGACCACCACGCGGGTGACCGGCGAACGACCGGTGTCGAACGGGTACCCGCCCTCGGCGGGAAGCAGTACGCGCAGGCGGTAGGGCACCCGCCCGCGTGTGCCCCCGAAGCGATAGTCGAAGTGCCACCGACCCGTTTCGCCGGCACGAGTGGTCGAGAAGGTGCGGAAACGCCCCCGGAAGTAGGCCTGAACCTCGACCAGCTTCCCGACAGGGGGAAGCGGGCGGGTGGCCACCCGCCCGCTGAGGCGAACGGACTGTCCGTTGCGAAGCCGCTTCGGCTGGGCCCTGATGGAGCTCCGGCCGGGGACATGGAGCTCGAAGTCCCCGGATGCCGCGCGGATCTGGCGCGAGCCGGAGTAGCGGAACCGCAGGACCTTGTTCCGAGTCGCACGGACGACGTACGTGAAGCGCCCCTCGCGATCGGTGCGCGCGACGCCCGCGGGAAGCAGGCCGACGGCGTCGCCGGGTGAGTCGGACGACACTTGGACCGTGGCGCCCCCGATGGGCTGGCCGTCCGCGTTCGCCAGGCGTCCGTGCAGCTTCAGCCTGGTGCGGTACTTGGCCCGCGTGCTAGGCGCGAGCACGATCGTCCGCCTCTTGCCGCGACGCGCCCTGTGCGGGCGCCCGACGCTGAGGCGCGTGGCGAAGCGGACGGGAAGCTCGATCGTGGCACGGGCGCCGGTGGCCTGCCGGTCGGTCGAGCTCTCGTTTCCGGCGCGGTCCCGAGCGCCGGCGCGGAAGTCATAGACGCCCGAGCGGAAGCGCTCGTCGTCCACGTAGCTGACCAACAGCTGATCCTCTCGGACGGTGGCGAGGGATTGCCAGACGTCGCCTCCACGCCGGCGCATCTCGATCGCACCGGTGTCGGGGCCAGAGTGGCGGTCGTCCACGTGCACCGCCACGCGTAGGGGGTCACCGGGGTCCTGCGGCTGGAAGACCAGTCGAGGTGGCTCCTGGTCGAGCCGCAGGTGAACCGCGTCCGACGCGCTCAGGGCATGGGACTGGTTTCCCGCCTCATCCTCGAGCCAGACCTGAAGCGTGAAGTCGCCTGACTCGCCTGCAGTCAACCCTTTCACCGTGTCCACCCCAGGACCGTCGACCGAGCCAACCGAACAGGCCTGCTGGTCCGCACAGCTCGTACCAAGCGCGAGTGATCGGGGCGTAGGCCTGGGGCGGTGTCTGCCAGCCGATGGCGAAGCCGTCAGAGCGTCGCCAGGCATCGCCGCCCACGACGACGGGCCGCACCCGCTCTGGCGGTTCGTTGTCAACTCGAGCGGTGTACTGGGCGTAGGTGACGTTTCCCGCTGCGTCCTGGGCGCCGACGAGCACCTGCTGGAGCCCGGAGGCCACGCGACCGGTGGGAAGCAGGATGGGGCCCACCTGGTCGGCGCACGGCCGTGGGCTCGTGTACCGGCAAGGCCATGCCGTGGGTACGGAGTCCGAGCCGATCGTTGCCCAGGTCTTCGCGATGCCCGAGTTGTCCCTGGCGCTGACGGTTATCTGCTGGTCCCCTCGAACCCAGCGTCCAGCCACCAAGCCCCCCGTCGGCGGCCACCAGCGGCGCCGTCGGATCCTCGATCGTCACAGCGGACGCGGTCGTGTGAAACGTCGCTCCGGGACCACAGCTCTGGCGCGCCACACAAGATGACCTGTTGCAGCCCGGTCGTGCCCTGCGGCACCGCAAAGGACAACGGCGTCCCGCGGATGTCGAGGCCCGTGCTCGCACACTGGGAGTTCTGGGTGAGGCCGACGATCATGGTCGTGCTCGGCAGGGCCCGCAAGAAGGCACCCCAGTGGCAGTCGCCGCGCGCGAACCGGCCGCCCCAGCGCACGCCGGTGATCCAGCTGCCCGGCGGGGCGGTGAGCGTGTGTTCCGAATACGCCAGACCGGGGACGGTCGCACTTGTGATGCGGTCGCTTATCCCCGCGTTCAAGCTTCCCTGGCTGGGACACACCGCGTACGAGCTGCCGGAAACCGACGTCGACGGGAACCACGCCTCGCTGCTGAACGCGGAGCCCGGGACGGCGTCACACGACAACACCAAGTAGGAACGTGCCTCGGCCGCCGGAAAGGGGGCGAAGGCCACGACAAGCGCCGACGCGGCGACGGCCCCGTAGAGGCGCCTACGACTCCGTCGCCAGATCATCACCCTCCCGTAACGCAGCTGTTGCACACATGGCCATGCCGGTTCAAGACAACCGGCGGCCAAGCTCACCCCCCGTCGACGAGGCGCTGCTCGGGAGTTATGTCACCTTAATACGAACTGTCACCGCCCGCGCCGGTGTGTGGCGACATTTCAGCCCGGCGCAACCAGATACCGGCGGCTAGCCGTGAATAAGCCACCCATCCGTCGCCCGGGCTGCCTCCATGACGGCCTCGGCGAATGACGGATGCGCGTGAATCATGCGGGCGACTTCCGGATAGCCGCCCTCGAGCTCGCGGGCGTTCACGAGCTCCTGGATGAGGTCGGCGGCCTTGACCGAGACGATCGAGGCGCCGAGCAGCTCGCCGTACTTCCTGTCGCCGACGATCTTGATCATGCCGCCGCGATCGCCGTAGACGGTGGGCGCGCCCACGGCGCCCATCGGCACCTTGCCGACGACCACGTCGTGGCCGGCCTCCTTCGCCTCGGCCTCGGTCAGTCCGAACGACGCCACCTGCGGATGGCAGAAGGTCACGGCCGGCACGTAGGCGTAGTCGATCGGGTGAACGTCGAGGCCGGTGGAGTCCTCTACGGCGATGATGCCCTCGTCCGAGGCCTTGTGGGCCAGCGCGGGCCCGGGGACCATGTCGCCGATCGCCCAGACGCCCTCGCGTGAGGTGCGCAGCCGCCCGTCGACCTTGACGAGCCCGCGCTCGTCACGCTCCACGCCCGCCTCCTCGAGGCCGAGCCCCTCCACGTCCGGCCCA
This sequence comes from uncultured Thermoleophilaceae bacterium, assembly GCA_963759625.1. GTDB lineage: Bacteria > Actinomycetota > Thermoleophilia > Solirubrobacterales > Thermoleophilaceae > JACVRW01. The sequence goes on from CAVXAD010000013.1 coordinate 10,463, forward strand.
CGGCCCGCGGCGATCACCAGGTAGTCGAACTCCGCCGTTTCGCCGTTGAAGGTCACGGACACCGAGGAGTCGGACGCCTCCACGCCCTCCACCTTCGCCCCGGTCTCGATGCGCACGTTCTGCTTCGCGATCTCGCGCGCGCAGGCCTTGGCGATCTCGGGCTCCTCCAGCGGCAGGATCTGCGGCAGCGCCTCCAGCAGCACCACCTCGGTGCCGAGCCGTCCGAGCGCCGACGCGATCTCCGTGCCCGAGGCGCCGGCGCCGATCACACAGAGACGCGCGGGCTGCTCGTTCAGCAACCACATGCCGGCGGTGTCGAGGATCCGCCCGCCGAACTGGAGGTCGAGGATCGGCTTGGCCACGGAGCCGCAGGCGAGGATCACGCGGTCGGTCTGGATCTCGGTGCCGTCGAACTGGCCGCCGATCTTCACGTTCCCGTCGTCGGTCACCGAGCCGAAGCCCTCGATCAGGTCGATCTTGTTCTTCTCGAACAGCATCGCCACGCCGCCGGTCAGCGTCTTGATCACCTTGTCGCGGTGCTTCACCGCGCCGCCGTACTCGACCGAGGCGCCCTCGACCTTGATCCCGAACGAGCCGGCGTGCTGGACCTCGGAGAAGACCTCGGCCACGCGCAGGATCGCCTTGGCCGGGATGCAGGCCTCGTTCAGGCAGCGCCCACCCGTGTTGCCCTTCTCCACCACGGCCGTCTTGAGGCCGAGCTGCGCGGCCCGGATCGCGCCCACGTAGCCGCCCGGGCCGGAGCCGATCACGATGCAGTCGTAGCGGTCCTCGGGCATGGCGGGATGAGGTTATCTGGCGCCCGCGGGACCGAGCGGGACGGCGCCCGCTTCGCGGACCCGGCCGCATCGCTCTATAGCCTCGATTGTTAGGGGATCGATGAGGCGGGGACTTGTGATGCTGCTTACGCTGGTGCTCGCGCTCACCTGGGCGCTCCCCGCGCACGCCGCGAAGCGCAAGGTGCCGCGCGGCTTCTACGGCGCGATGTGGAACCGGGCCGGCACGGCGGTGGACCCATCGCTCTACGACGGCCAGTTCGCGCGGATGGCGAAGTCGGGAGTGGAGTCGGTGCGCACGGTGTTCTCGTGGGCGGGGGCGCAGCCGGTGGCCGGCCAGGCGCCGAGCTTCACCGACACCGACCACGTGGTGGCGCTCGCGGCCGCGCACCGCGTCGACCTCCTGCCGGTGGTCATCTACACGCCGGTCTGGGCGCGCGACTACCCGGACGTCGCGAGCTCCGGGCCCAGGCTGCCCTCCGACTTCTCCGCGTACCTCACCGCCCTGATCGGGCGCTACGGGCCGAGGGGCACCTTCTGGGACGAGCACCGCGAGCTGCCCAAGGTCCCGGTCCGGCGCTGGCAGATCTGGAACGAGCCCCACTTCGACGACTACTGGCACACCGAGGGCGGCGAGCTCTGGGCCGACGCACTACGCGCTGCTCCTGAAGGACGCCTACCAGGCCGTCAAGCTTGCCGACCCCCATGCACAGGTCGTGGCCGCCGCCCTCGCGAGCTTCCCCTGGACCTACCTCGAGGCCATCAACAGGGCCGGGGCGGCGAAGTCGATGGACGTGGTGGCCGTGAACCCGTTCACGGTCTACCCCTGGAGCGTGATCCGCGGCGAGCGGAAGGTCCGGAAGGTCATGCGCAAGTGGGGCCAGCGCCGCAAGCCGCTCTGGATCACCGAGGCCACCTGGCCGGCGTCCAAGGGCAAGGCCCCCGGGAGGACGCGCGCCTCCTGGCAGAAGCAGTGGGAGACCGGTCCTGTGGGCATGGCGAAGCGGCTGCGCGAGGTGTACAAGCTCCTGGTGGCGCGCCGCAGGCACGACCGGATCGGGCGCGTGTACTGGTACACGTGGGCCACCGACTACGCGGGCGACGATCTCTTCGACTACTCCGGCCTGCTCCGCTGGGACGGCTCCACCTTCCTCGGCACCCCGGCGCTCAGGGCCTACACGGCCAGCGCCCGGCGCCACGAGGGCTGCAGGAAGACAAGCGCCGGCCGCTGCCGCTAGTGACAGGTCACCGGTCGCGCGGGGCGGCGCCAGGACGCGTGGGCATCTGCAGCCGCGCCAGCGCCTTCACGAGGAACCAGAAGAGCGTGCCTGACAGCGCGATGATCGCGACGGCGAGCACCACCGCGGCCGCGTTCACGGCTGTGAGCAGGGCGAGGCAGCCGAGCACGATCGTGATCGCGAGCAGCGCCTGGAAGCCGAGCACCGCCCAGTAGCGGGCCCGCCACATCCCCACCACCAGCAGCGCGAGCACCACCGTGCCGAGGAGCGTGCTGGCCGTCTTGCCACCCTCGCCCGGGTCGTAGCTCACGATCAGTGCCACGAGGTTCGCCACGCCCAGCACCGTGGCCACCACCGCCGCGACGGTGACGGCGAGCGGCCGCTCCCCCGGCTCCAGCGGCACGAGCGCGGCGCGTGCCTCCTCGTCGCGGCGCCGCGAGCGCGAGTAGCCACGCTCCAGCGAGCTCGCCACGTCCACGGGCGCCGCGGCGGGGGCGGGCTCGACCGCGCCGCGCTTGCGGCGCTTGCGGCTCTTCCGCTTAGCCATCTGTCGCCCGGGGGTCCAGCGCGGCTAGCAGTGCAGCAGCCGCGGCGGCGGGATCGGCGGCATCCCGGATCGCTCGCACCACCACTATGCGCTCCGCGCCCGCTGCCGTCACCTGCCGGACGTTAACCAGGTCGATGCCGCCGATCGCGAACCAGGGCCGCTCGCCGGCCCGCCGGGCGGCGTGACGCACGTACTCGAGCCCGGCCGCGGGCCGGCCCTGCTTGGTGGGCGTCTCCCACACGGGGCCCACGCTCAGTTGGTCCGCATCCGCGGCGAGGGCGCGCTCGAGCTGCTCCGGCGAGTGCGTCGAGAGTCCCACGAGCAGGTCTGCGCCCACCCGCGAGCGCACTGCGTCCACCCGCTCGTCGTCCTGGCCCACGTGCACGCCGTCGGCGCCGGCCCGGAGCGCCAGGTCGGGCCGGTCGTTCAGCCAGAACAGCGCGCCGTGCCTGTCGCAGAGCCGGCGAAAGAACACGGCCGCGCTGAGCAGCTCGTCGGCGCTCGCCTCCTTGTCGCGCAGCTGCACCATGTCAACGCCGCCGGCGAGCGCCGCGGCCACCACCCGCTCGACGTCGTGGTGCAGATCGGTGACGAAGTAGAGCCGGGCGCGAGCGAGTCGCTCGCGGCGGGCCCGGCCCGATCCGCCTGCGCCGCCCAGCGCCCTACGGGACCACGCGCGCCGCGGGCAGCTTGACCGGGTTGGTCGTCGGGCGCTTGACCCTGCTCTTGTTGCGCCCGTACCAGCGCTTCAGCGAGCGGTATTGCGGATAGGTCTTGTTCGTCGAGGTGATCAGCGCCGTGTTGAAGAACGCGAAATCGAAGCGCTTGGGAGGCGTGACCAGCAGGTACTGGAGGAAGGACTTCACGCGCGTGTTCTTCAGCGCTATGTCGAACGCCTGCGGCAGGTACTTGGACCGCTTGCTCGCGGACAACGCCCTGTGGCCCGAGGCGAAGTACCCGAACTCGGTCAGGTAGAGCGGCAGCTTGCCGCCCCCGGTCTTGCGCAGCGAGCCGGCGCGACTCAGCTTGTCGAGGCCGCGCGTGAGGTTCGAGAGCGTGCCCAGCGTGGCGTTGTCGGCGCCCGGGTACTTGAAGTTCGGGGCGTGGTAGAAGTCGTAGGGGTGGTGGGCGAAGCCGTCTGCCTGGAGCTTCGGGCAACTGCGCGTTCGCTTGTACTTCTTGTTCACGCAGCCCATCTCGCGCAGGAACGCGAGCGGCGCCACGGACAGGCCCTTGCGGGCGTAGGGGCTCGTCTCGCCGATCAGGATCTTCGCGTCCGGGTCCGCCTTCCGCACCGCGGCGTAGGCCTTCAGGTAGAGCGACCGGTAGAGGTTGCCGCTCGGAGGGTTGAGCCACGACTTCCAGTTCGGCTCGTTCCAGACGCTGTAGCGGTCGACGCGACCGGCGAAGTGCTCGGCGGCAAGCTTGGCGAACTCGCCGAACTTGCTCGCGCTCGGCCGTACCGGCCCCTTCTTGTGGTTGCCGGTCGCCCAGGCGGGCGCCGGTCCGCTGATGCTGAGCTGCACGCGGATGCCCTGGTCGGCGGCCGCGTCGATCAGGTTGTCATAGAGCCCGAAGTACCACTCGATCTTTGCCGGCTTCGTCTTCTTCTTGGCCTGCGACTGCGGCATCGCGTTGGCCCAGCCGAGGCTCACCCGCAGGCGCGTGACGCCGAGCGAGCGGAGGTGCTTGAAGGCGCGCTCGCGGTCGAAGTAGGTCGGGTTCACGAACACGGCGTCGTCCTGGAGGGCCAGCTCCATGCCGCGCGAGGCCTTCGCCTCGCCGCCGTTGCCCGGGCACGCGGGGAGGACCAACAGGGCAACGAGGGTGGTCGCCAGGAGCAGGCTGCTCCGAAGCGAAAGCGGCGTGGCGAATCTCGAGCTCATGCTGTGGCGTCTCTCCTTGAGGCTTGTTCGCTGCTGTCAGGGCCGGACGGGCTTCTTGACCCGCGAGCGGCCATCGATCGTGATCCGGTAGGTGCGTGAGGCGGCCCCGCTCGCGCTGAGCACCCTGCGGAAGTACCCGGCGGAGTTGAGTCGCGCCTGTGCCAGCGGACGGTAGCTGCCAGTCCGGCGGCGAGACTCGATCTGGGCAACCGCACCGGCTCGCGTGCGCAACCCGCCGAAAACCTCCACGCGCCGGGAGCTGAGCACCCGGACGAACGCCGGCATGCGGAACGCGTCGTACACGCCCGTCTTGATGCGGCCGTCGGAGAAGCGCAGGCCCATCTGGAAGCGGGCGTAGCGCTGGAAGCCGCCGCCCGCGTTGAGGCCCTCGTCCACGAGCGTGTACTGCGAGTAGGAGCGCACGCGGCGATTGCGGAAGGCGATCCACTCGCTCTGGTCCATCTGCGCGGGCGCCTTCTTGATCGACAGCTGGTACGGATCCGGCGGGTTGGTCTGGAAGCCGTACTCCGTGAGCCACACCGGCAGCCGCCGGGGCAGCTTGCCGCGACGCGCGAGCAGGTCGAGCTGGTGTGTGAGCCGCGAGAGGGCGTTGATCGGCGTCTCGCCGGGCTTTGGGCGGCTCCTCAGGCCGGCGCGCGACGTGTAGGGATGGAGCGCGATCCCCGAGGTGGCGATGCGGCCCACTTTCCGGCAGTTGCGAGCCTTCGCGGCGGCGCCGCGGTACTGGCGGTAGCGGCGGTCAAGGCAGACCATCTCGCGCAGGAAGTCGAGCGGCGTGAACTTCGTGGGGGACCCGGCTCCCAGCGGCATCAGCTCGCCGAGGAGGATCGTGTCGGAGCCATGCCCCGTCTCGGCGAGCCCCCTGTGCCCCGCGATGTAGAGGTCGCGGTAGATGGACGGGGCCAGCGGCACACCCTTGGACGAGCGCTGCGGCGCGAGCCAGCTCTTGAGGTTGGGCTCGTTCCAGATTGCCCACAGGCTCACGCGCGGCACGCCGTCCACGGTGCCGTCGAAGTGACGGCCGGCGGCCTGGGCAAAGAGCCGGAACTCCTTGGAGCTCGGCTTGTAGATCCCGTCCCGCGGGGAGGGCGTCCGCTTGCGCACGGCCCAGTCCGGGGCGCGGTTGCCGATCGTGAGGTAGGGCCTCATTCCGCGTGCCACGATCGCCTGCACCAGGCCGTCGTACGCGCTCCAGTCGTAGCTCGCCGGATCGGCGGAGTCGAACCCCGCCGGCTTGCGCCGGACCCGTGGCGACACCTCGTTCCAATACAGCTGCGCCTTGATCACGCCGGCGCCGAGGGCGGCCATCTCGTCGAGCGTGCTGTCCCGTACGGCGGCGCCCGAACGGAACAGCAGCGCGTCGTCCTGCATGATCGTGACCTGGCGGCTGGAGGCGTGCGCGGGCCCAGCCGCGCCCGCCACGAAGGCGAGCGCGACTGCGCACGAGAGGGCTGTCCTCAAGAAGCGGAGCATTCGACTAAAAGCCTGGGCGCCTCACCGGGAGGAGCGTGGCGGCTGAGGTTCCTACGGAACACGTGGCCTCCATCCGAGTTGCGCCTTGGCGCTCAGAACGTCTAGCAGATCGCTCGGCATCACCCCGGGCGTGCAAGTTGCGCCTGATACGACTGCTAGCGTGCGCCCCGGAGCCAATGGGAATCGGCACGTCCATCTTCCTCATCGCAACGGGCGCGATCTTGCGCTACGCGGTCACCGCGAGCGTCCAGGGCGTGGAGCTGCAGACCGTCGGGCTGATCCTGATGATCGTCGGGATCATCGGCCTCGTGATCTCCCTGGCCGTGCTGTTCCTGGGGGATGGCCGGCGCTCGCCGGACGAGTACCCCACCCGGCGATACGATTGATCGCGTAGGTACGGGAGCTCGGTAGACCGGGCTGAGAGGGCGGCTGCGGCGCCGCCGACCGTGGAACCTGAACCGGGTAATGCCGGCGAAGGGAAGGTGATGCACTCGCCGCGAAGCACACGCTACGACGCCGTGATCATCGGCGCCGGCTTGGTCGGGCTCGCCTGCGCATGGAGCGCAAGCCGGCGCGGCCTGTCCGTTCTCGTGCTCGAGCGTGCGGACGCCGGGGGCGCAGGCGCCTCGGGCGTGGCCGCAGGCATGCTCGCTCCGGTCACCGAGGCGGACTTCGGCGAGGAGGCCGCGCTGCGGCTGTGCCTCGCTGCGCGCGAGCGCTGGCCGGCCTTCGCCGCCCGCCTCGAGGAGGAGACCGGCCGCTCGACCGGCTTCCGCGAGAGCGGCGCTCTGGTGGTGGCCGCCGACCGCGACGACGTCGAGGAGCTGCGCCGGCTGTACGACCTGCACCGCTCGCTCGGGCTGGACACCGAATGGCTCACGCCGTCGGCGGCCCGCGGTGTCGAGCCCTCGCTGTCGCCGCGGATCGCCGGTGGCCTGCTGGCGGAGGGCGACGCCCAGGCGGACCCGCAGGCCACCGTGCTCGCGCTGGCAGCGGCGGCGAGCGAGATCGCGTACGGCCACGAGGTGCACACGATCCAGCACGACGGAGAGCGCGTGACCGGCGTGAGCACTTCACACGGCACGATCAGCTGCGATCGCGTCGTGGTGGCGGCGGGCGCGTGGTCGGCCGCCCTCGCCCCGGCGGCGGCCCTGCCGGTCCGCCCTGTGAAGGGACAGATACTCCAGCTGCGCGCCCGCGCCGGCACCGTCGAGCCGCTCGGCCGGATCGTGCGCACTCCGCGCTGCTACCTCGTGGGCCGCGGCGACGGGCGCGTGGTGCTCGGTGCGACCGTGGAGGAGCAGGGCTTCGACATGGCGGTGACCGCGGGTGGTGTGCATCGCCTGCTCGAGCACGCTTGGGAGGTGATGCCCGAGGTTGACGAGCTCGAGCTGCTGCAAGCGGTGGCCGGCCTTCGCCCGGGCACGCCCGACAACCTCCCCGTGATCGGCGAGGGTGATCTGCGCGGGCTCGTGTGGGCCACCGGCCACTGGCGCAACGGCGTGCTGCTGGCGCCGCTCACCGGCGAGGCCGTGGCCGAGCTGCTCGCCGGCGGACGGCTGCCGGAGGCGGTGGCCGGGCTCGGCGCCGAGCGCTTCGCGGCGGCGGAGGCCACCGCGTGACCTCGGTGACGATCAACGGCGAGCCACACCGGCTGCCCGCGGACGCGACCGTGGCGCACGCGGTGCGGGAGTCGGGCGTGGAGCCCGGCGGCCGCGGCGTGGCCGTGGCCCTCGACGGCGAGGTGGTTCCGCGCGGCGCGTGGGCGAGCACGACCGTGCGCGAGGGGCAGGAGCTCGAGGTGCTCCACGCCGTGCAGGGCGGCGACGGCACCTCGTTCCGGATCGCCGGTCGCGAGCTCCGTTCGCGCCTCGTGCTCGGCACCGGCGGCTTCCGCAACCTGGAGGTGATGACGCTGGCCGCGCGTGCTTCGGGAGCGGAGCTCGCGACGGTGGCGATGCGCCGGGTCGACCCCTCGGCCCCCGGGTCGATCCTCGAGGCGCTGGATGCCGCCGGCTGCGAGGTGCTGCCCAACACGGCCGGCTGCTTCACCGCCCGCGAGGCGGTGACCACCGCCCGCCTCGCGCGCGAGGCCCTCGACACCGACTGGGTGAAGCTCGAGGTGATCGGCGACGACCGCACCCTGCTGCCCGACCCCGCCGAGCTGCTCGAGGCGGCGGAGACCCTCGTGGGCGAGGGCTTCACCGTGCTTCCCTACACGAACGACGACCCGATCCTCGCCCGCAGGCTGGAGGACGCCGGTTGCGCGGCGGTGATGCCGCTCGGCTCGCCGATCGGCAGCGGCATGGGGATCAACAACCCGTACAACCTTCGCTTGATCGTCGAGCAGGCGGGCGTGCCGGTGATCCTCGACGCGGGAGTGGGCACGGCGTCGGACGCCGCGCTCGCGATGGAGGCGGGCTGCGACGCGATCCTGCTCGCGAGTGCGATCTCGCGCGCCGCCGATCCGATCGCGATGGCCTCCGCGATGCGCAAGGCCGTGGAGGCCGGCTTCGAGGCGCGGAGCGCCGGCAGGATTCCGCGCCGGTCGTACGCTCGCCCGTCCTCGCCCGAGGAGGGCGTGGCCGAGCTGGCACCGTGACCGAGCTGGCACGCGGACCGGTCGACGAGCTGGCCGAGCGCTGGCGGGCGGGCTGGGCGGGCCGCGGGTTCGAGGCCTGCTGCACTCCGGACGTGAGCTACGAGGACCCGGTGGCCACGGATCCGCTTCGCGGGGTTGACGCGCTCGAGCACCACGCCGTAGGCCTGCGCCAGGCGTTCCCCGACCTCAGGGTCGAGGCCACGGGCCCGCCGCTCTGGCGCGAGCCTCACGTGTGCATCCCATGGCGAGTGCTCGGCACTCACCGCCATGACCTGGGGGTCATGCTGCCGGCCACCGAGCGCTTCGTGACGCTTCACGGGGTGCACTACGTCGAGCTGTCGGACGGGGCCGTCCGCCGCGCGCGCGGCTTCTTCGACCTCTACGACGCCGCCACACAGCTCGGGCTGCTCCCCGCCAGGGGCGGTCTCGGCGAGACCGCGCTGCTGCTTCTGCGCGGCTTCGGCCTGCGCAGGCGCGATCGTCCGGCCGACTAGTCCACGCCGTCCGGAGCGCCTCAAGTTCGTGCGGCTTCAGTCGATGGGTCAGACATGGCCCCCGCGACCGTTTCGCGGCTCGCCAAAGGCGGGCGCCGGAACGCACAGCGGCCTCCGCCGAGGTCGGCCCTTCGTGAACGGGACACGTGGCGCTATCTGCCGCACGCGATGCTCGCCACGCTCGGAACGGTTGTCCTGCCGGTGGCGCTGGCGGAGCTCATAGAGGTCCTCACGGGCGAGCGGTCGGCTCTCCTGTCGGTCGGCCTCGCCATCGCCCTTTCGGCGCTGATCGCAACCGCGGGATCATGGGTCTGGCAGCGCCGCCCCGGCGGCCGCGACATCCTCTTCGGCGACCTCATGCTCCTGGGGTTCGTCCGGCGCCTGCGGGCCGAGCGGACGCTGGCCGAGACCACCAGGCTTCTCGGCGTCGATCCGCTGTCGGCCGAGGGCGTGGCCGACCGGGTCCAGATGCTGGAGCAGCTGGCGCGCGCTCTGGACGCTCGGGACCCGTTCATGGTCGGCCACTCCCTGCGCGTTGCGCGCAACGCCGAGATGGTGGCCGCGCGGATGGGCCTCCCGCCGGAGCAGGTGACGAAGGTACGCATCGCCGCAGCCGTGCACGACGCCGGCAAGATCAACACGCCCACGTCCATCCTGAACAAGCGCGAGCGCGCTGACCGACGAGGAGTTCGACATCGTGAAGCGGCACCCCGGCGATGGCGCGCAGATGCTGCGCTTCCTGGGCGACCCGGAGATCGAGGCGATGGTGCGCCACCATCACGAGCGCCGCGACGGGAGCGGCTATCCCGACCGGCCTGACCGGCGAGAGCATCCCGCTGGGCGCGCGGATCATCGCGGTCGCCGACACCTTCGACGCCATCACGTCCGTTCGTCCCTACCGCCCGCCGCGCAACCAGCACGCGGCGCTGAGGATCCTCAAGGCGGAGGCGGGCACGCGGCTCGACGCGCAGGCCGTGACCGCGTTCCTCAGCTGTTACGCCGGCCGCAGAACCGCGGCCTGGTCGTCTCTCGTGGTCGCGCTGCCGGAGCGGCTGGTCGGGTTCCTCACGGGCGGGGTGGGTCCGCTGGGCCAGGGAGTGGCGGCGGCGGTGGCGCTGGCCGGCCTCGGCGGCGCCGTGGTGAATCCGGTGGTGGACACCAGTCCGCCGCCCGCCAAGGTCGGGGCAAGCCTGCGTCAGATCCCGGCCAAGTCGAGTCCGGGCCGGCCGGCGGCGGAGCGTGCCGCGGCGCCCCCGAGCGGTGTGCCCGCCCCGCGCCGCCGTGGACAGCGGGCCGGCCCCGGCGCCGCCGGCCGGGGCGAACCGCGGCAACAGGCACGGCAGCGGATCAGGCCCCCGGCTCGCGGCCCACGGGCCGGCCGGAGCCCGAGCACCGGAAGCGGCACGGGGGCCCCGGAGACCGGCAGCCGGCGCACGGACATCCCCGCGCAGGTGCTCGACACGCTGCGCCGGCAGGGCGTCGAGGCGCCTGCGCTCCCCGCTCTCCCCGGCGTCCCGCAGCCTCCCGCGCTGCCCGGACGCGCCCGGGCTCTAGGCCGCTGCCTACTTGACGACGACGGTGCCCTCCATGCCGGGGTGCACCGTGCAGACGTACTTGATCGTCCCGGGGGTGTTGAACTTCTCCGTGAAGGTGTCACCGGGGCTGAGGTCCCCAGGGGAGCCGGACTTGAAGTCGGGGCCGGGGCCGCCCGTCTTGGTCACGTCGTGGCCGACCGAGTCGTCATTGGTCCAGGTCACGGAGCCGCCCTTGGTCACGGTCACGTCGGCCGGCTTGAAGGTGATGTCCTTCATCGTGACCGGGACGCTCGCGCCGGCCCCGCCACCGGAGGCGTCGGTCTTCGCGGTGCTGGTGTCGGCGGGTTCCTTGGTGGTGGTGGCGGCGCGCGCCGGAGTTGTCGCTGTCGTCGTCGCCGCCGCAGCCGGCCGCCACGAGGCCGAGCGCGAGGCAGGCGCAGAGCGCTGCGAACAAGGTCTTCATGCGGTGTCCTCCAGTGTGGGGTGGCGCGTATTGTGGCTAACGCCTCAGGGCCATGACGAGTCTCGCTACGAGACGAGCAGCTCGAGCAGCGCCTTCTGGGCGTGCAGGCGGTTCTCCGCCTGATCCCAGGCAGCCGAGCGCTCGCCGTAGAGCAGGCTCTCGGTGATCTCCTCGCCCGGATGCGCCGGCAGGCAGTGGAGGGCCACGGCGTCGTCCCGGGCGAGGGCCAGCAGCGCCTCATCGAGGCGGTAGGGCGCGAGCAGGGCGCGCTTGCGATCGGCGTCACCCTCGTCGCCCATGCTCACCCACACGTCCGCGTACACCGCATGCGCGCCGCGGACCGCGTCGGCCGCCGCCACCGCGGGCAGTCCGTCGAGCGAGAGCTCCGGCGGCGAGGCCACCTCCACGTCCACGCCGGCGATGGCGCCGACGGTCCGCAAGGAGCGGGCCACGTTGTTGCCGTCGCCCACGTAGGCGAGCCTGAGGCCCTCGAGCCGGCCGAAGCGCTCGCGGAGAGTGACCAGGTCGGCCAGCACCTGGCAGGGGTGATGGTCGCGGGTGAGCATGTTCACCACCGGGATCGACGCATGCCGGGCGAGCTCCTCGACGACCTCGTGGGGCCCTGTCCGCACGCCCACCGCATGGACCATCCGCGAGAGCACGAGCGCCACGTCGCGCAGGGACTCGCCCCGCTCCAGCTGCAGCTCGTCTCCCCGCAGGACGACCGGGTGGCCGCCCAGCTCGTGCACGCCCACGTCGAACGAGACCCGCGTGCGGGTGGAGGGCCGCTCGAACACGAGCGCCACGCTCTTCCCTTCGAGCGCGCGCGAGGCGAGCCGGTCGCGCTTCAGCTCGAGGGCGCGTTCCACGAGCTGGGTCAACTCGTCCTTCGTAAGCTCCTGGCCGGTAAGGAAGTGCCGTGTCAATGCGAGTCCTCAGCTGGAACCTCTACCACGGTCGCGACTTCCCCCCCGACCCGGCCCTTCTCACCCGCCGCTCGCGGGTCTTCGGGCTGACCGAGCGCAACGCCACCCACGCCCAGGTCAACCGCCCCCTGTTGCGGGAGTTCGCGCACTGGCTCGCGGGGAGCGACTGGACGGTCGCGCTCCTCCAGGAAGCCCCGCCACGGTGGTTCGAGGCGCTCGCCCGGCTGACGGGCTCGAGCGGCGCGCTCGCGCTGACATCGCGGAACCTCCTGCCGGCCCTCCAGTGGAGGCTTGCCGACCTCAACCCCGACCTGCTGGCCTCCAGCGAGGGCGGCTCGAACCAGATCCTGGTGCGCCACCCGGGCAGGATCGCCGAGACGCGCCGGTTGCGGCTGGCCCTGCGGCCGGAGCGCCGGAGGATGCTGTGGACCCGGCTCGAGCTCCCCGAGGGCCGCGTCTGCGTCGCGAACCTGCACGCGAGCGCGGGCCGTCCCGAGGCGGCCGCGCGCGAGCTCGTGCGGGCCGCGGAGTGCGCGCTGGAGTGGGCGTCCGGCGACCCGCTCGTGTTCGGCGGCGACTTCAACCTGAGGCCGCGCCGCGACCCGGAGACCTTCGCGCTCCTGCGCGAACGCTTCGGCCTGGGAGAGCCCACGGCTCCGGCCGCGATCGACCATTTGCTGGCGCGCGGGCTCGCGGTCGTGGAGGCTCCCCGCCGCCTCGAGCCGGCCGAGCGCGAGATCACGGGCCACGACGAGCGCCGGATCAGGCTGTCGGATCACGCGCCCGTCGTCGCCCGTTTCAGGCTGCCATAGTCCCAGGCCGAGGACAGGAGCATCTCCGACAAGGAGGTACGAGTACATGGCCGAGCGACGAAGCACAACGAGCAAGGGCGGTGGCGGGAGCACGCGATCGCGGAAGACCGCGGGCTCGAAGCCGGGCGCCAAGGCGCGCGGCGCGAACTCCGGGAGTGGTGCCTCGCCCGCGTCGAAGTCCGGGTCCACCGCGTCTCGGTCGACCTCGGCACGCAGCGCCGCCGCGCGAAAGGGCGGCCAGGCCCGCGGCCGCCAGCAGCGCGCTCAGAAGGGCGCCGCGCGCGCGGCGAGCGCCGCCACGAAGCCCGCCGCCGAGACCGCGGACGTCTCTGCCAAGACGGTGGCCGAGCTGCGCGAGGCGCTGCGGCAGAACCTGATCAGGCCGCTCGACATGATGCTCATCACCCGCGAGCGCATCGAGCAGGTGCTCGGCGAGGCCGTGGAGCGCGGCCAGGTGACCGTTGACGGTGCGCAGGGCATCGCCGCGCGGCTGGTGGAGCGCGGCCGCAAGCAGACGAACGACGTGCTCGAGGACCTCGAGCAGCTGCTGGACCGCAGCCGCGGCGAGATCGACGAGCGCACCTCGGACGTGCGCCGCGCCGCCACGGACGCCGCCCGCGACGCCCGCAAGCAGGTGTCCGGCGCCCGGACGCGCGCCACGCGTGCGGCCTCGCCGGCGCTCGCGCAGGCCGACCGCCTACGCCGTGCCGCGGGTGTGGGGCCCAGCTTTCCGATCACGGCCTTCGACGACCTCACCGCGGCCCAGGTCCAGGCCCGGTTGACCGACCTCGCGCCGGCACAGCTGCGCAAGGTCCGCGATTACGAGCGCCGCAACGCGAACCGCAAGACGGTGCTCAACGCGATCGAGTCGAAGCTCGGGTGACGCGCCCGCAGCGCGGCGACGAGCTAGAGCTCCAGGTCGACACACTCGCCTACGGCGGCGCCGGGGTGGCGCGCACCGAGGGGTACGTCGTGTTCGTTCGCGGCGGCCTGCCGGGAGACCGGGTCCGGGCGCGCGTGACGAAGTCCAAGCGCTCGTTCGCCGAGGCGGACTCCGTGGAGCTGCTCATGCCGAGCCCCGACCGGGTGCAGCCGTCGGCGCAGCACCCGGGCGCGCCCTGGCAGGTGCTCTCCTACGAGCGCCAGCTCGCAGAGAAGGAGATGCAGGTGCGCGACTCCCTCGAGCGCCTCGGCGGCTTCGCCGACCCCCCGGTCGAGCCGATCGCCGCCGCCGAGGAGCGCGAGGGCTACCGCAACAAGCTCGAGTACTCGTTCGGCGACGACGAGGGCCGGCTCGTGCTCGGCTTCCATCGCCCCGGGCGCTTCGACGCCATCGACGACGTGACCGACGATGTGCTCGCGTCGGGGCGCGTGAACGAGCTGCGCGAGACGGTGAAGTCGTGGGCGCGGGAGGAGGGGCTCTCCACGTGGGATCGCCGCGAGCAGACGGGCCTGCTCCGCAACCTGGTCGTGCGCGAGGGCAGGCGGACGGGTCAGCTGCAGGCCCGGCTGGTTACGAGCAGGGGCGACTTTCGGGCCGCGGAGTTCGCGGCAGCGGTGCCGGCCGACTCGGTGCTCTGGACCCGCGCCGCGGGGGTGGCCGAGACCACACGCGACGGTGAGACCGAGCTGCTGAAGGGAAGCGCAAAGCTCGAGGAGGAGCTGAGCGGGCTGCGCTTCCGGATCTCACCCGACGCCTTCTTCCAGACCAACACCGAGATGGCGGAGCGGCTCTACCGCTCGGCCGCGCATCTGGCAGGCCTCAGCGGCCGGGAGCGGGTGCTCGACCTCTTCTGCGGCATCGGCACGATCGGGCTGGTGCTGGCGCTCGACGCCGGCGAGGTCTGGGGCGTGGAGCTCATGGAGGAGGCGGTGGCGGACGCCATCGAGAACGCACGCCTGAACGGCATCGACAACGCGCAGTTCTTCGCCGGCGACGTGCGCACGGCCATGCGCCCGCTGCTCGAGCGCTCCGGCAAGCCCGACGTGGTGGTGGTGGACCCGCCCCGGGCCGGGCTCTCGCAGAAGGTGGTGCGGCGCCTGCTGGAGGCTGAGGCCGAACGAGTGGTCTACGTCTCGTGCAACCCCACCACGCTCGCGCCCAACGCGCGGCAGATGGCCGACGCCGGCTACGTGCTCGAGACGGTCAGGCCGGTGGACATGTTCCCGCAGACGCCGCACATCGAGTGCGTGGCGCTGCTGCGCCGCGCCGGCCGCTAAGCGGGCTCGTCGTCGCGCTCGTCCAGCGGCACCTGCTCGCTGGCGTGAACGGTGCAGAGGAAGCGGCCGCCCGACTCGAGCGAGGCCTCGATCTCGCGATCGGTGAGCCGCGCGCCGCACTCCTCGCAGGTGCGCTCGATGACCGGGTCGAGGCTGTGCTCCTCCAGGTCCACAGCTAGCGGCGCCACCGCCTTCGCCTCGCTCGCCACCACGTGCTGCACCTGCAGGCCGGTGGCTGCCTCCGCCTTGCGCGGCAGGTCCAAGCGGAGCCACTTGGAGACCCTGAGCGGCAGCGTGGACACGATCAGCTCGTCGTAGTCCGTGAAGTTGCACTCATCGCACAGGGCGGCGAGCGGATCGGGGTCGCCCACCTTGGCGTCGCGCACGTCGAGACCCTCCCGGCGCAACTCCTCCACGAATGCCTTGCGGTGCTCCTCCGCCTCCGGCTACGCCGGCGTGCATGTCGCCGGCCCATGCGATGCCGTGTGGCGTGGCCGGCACGAGGAGGGTGAACTCGCAGGGCCCGTGCACCGCGCGGGCCCTGAGGGCTTCGAGCAGCTCCGGTGATTCAGCCGTGCGGTTCGCCACGACGAGGATCCTGGCCTTCTCGGCCATCCGATACCTCCCTCTCGATTGGCAAGAGCGAGCGTATCGCTCCGCCGCGACCCCGGCTAGTAGGGCGGGAAGTCCTCGTACCAGCGGCCGAGCGACCGGAAGGCGCTCCAGAACTCGCGCTTGACGCGCTCGTCGTCGAGCGAGGCGTCGATGTCGGGCACGTACAGGCCGTCGCAGGCCGGCGTGAGGCGCTGGATCCGCGCCCTCGTCGGCGGCGAGCTCGGCGCCGAGCGGCACTCCCAGCGAGTTGAGCTCCTCGAGCGCCTCCTCGCCCATGACCACCACGATGCGCGGCTGGACGATGGCCAGCTCGTCGAGCACGCGCGCGCGGCACTCTGGGGCCGAGAGCTCGGTGGACTCCACCGGGCACTTCACGAACACGGTGCCGTAGACGGTCAGCGGGTCGATGCCGAGCCGCTTGAAGCTCTTCATCAGGGCGCTTCCGGCGCGGCCGTAGAAGGCCACGCCCTCCTCCACCTCCGACGGGACGGGGGCGAACTTGAGGAGCATGATGTCCGCCTGCGGATGGCCGGAGCCCAGCACCGGCATCAGGTTCCCGCGCGGGCAGTGGTCGCAGCTCTGGATGGCGCGCGTGAGCTGGTTCAGCTCACGGATCGCCCGCTCCAGGTATTTCTCCTTGATCTCGTCGTCGGTAGCGGGCACCTGGTCAGGGACTTTTGACGAGGCCGTCCCCCCTCCTCTTGCGTGCATCATCTCCTGCGCCCCTTCGGGCCCTTCGTCTGGATGAACTTGAGCGCCTGCACGTAGAGCAGCGACTGTCGCTTGCGCACGATGTCGGCGTCGCGCAGCGACTCGAGGAACTCCTCCGGGCCGTCGAAGTCGCGCATGTGGATCTTCACCGAGCCGAGGCCCTGGGCCACGTGGCTGTCCGAGCCCGGCGCCGGCCACGATCCGGTACTTGGCGGCGAAGCGGGCCGCCTCCTCGTTGAAGGCGGAGAAGGCCACCCGCGGATTGAAGACCTCCATCGCGTCGATGTCCTCGACCACCGACAGGAGGTGCTCGTAGTCGGGCACCGAGTGCATCCGGTCGAACGGGTGCGGCACGTACACGAGGCCGCCCTGCCTGCGGATCTCGGCGATCGTCTCGGCGAGCGTCATCCCGCGCGGGATCTTCTCCTCGATGAAGAGGCCGATCACCTCCCCCTGGTCGGCGGTCTTCACCTCCTCGGCCACGATCACCTTGATCCCGTCGGCGCGCTCGCGCGCCTCGAGCGCCCCCGATACCTCGTTGTGGTCGGTGATCGCGATGGCGCCCAGGCCTACCCGCTTGGCCGTGTCGAGGAGGGTGTCCACGGAGGTCGCGCAGTCGGGCGAGTGATCGGTGTGCATGTGGAGGTCCACGTCCACGAAGTCGCGCTCGGCGAGTCGCTTGCGCACCTCGGGGCGACCGTTCGGCGAGTGGCGCCGCGCGGCGATCTCGGCGTACAGCTCCTCGAAGCGGTCCGCCGCGTACGACCAGTCGAGCTCCGGGTGAGCGCGCTCGATCCGCGCCTGCGTACTCGCCGAGCAGTGCCGGCTCGGAGAGCAGCCGCTCCAGCTGGGCCGCCAGCGTGAGCGCGTCACGCGGCTCGAACAGCAGGCCGAGCTCGCCGTCGCGCAGCGCCTCCTCGTACTGGGGCAGACGCGCCACCACGGGCACCGCGCCGCCGGCGAGCGCCCGCAGCACGAGCTGGGGCGCCGGGGCCGATCCGGCGGACGCCGCCACGGCGATCTGCGCGCGCGCAAGGTGCTGCGCCTCGGACCCGTCGCCCGGCCCGGCGAGGTGCACCCGGTCCCGCAGGCGCCGCGGCAGCGAGACCGCCGGGCGCGG
Organism: uncultured Thermoleophilaceae bacterium; assembly: GCA_963759625.1. Lineage (GTDB taxonomy): Bacteria > Actinomycetota > Thermoleophilia > Solirubrobacterales > Thermoleophilaceae > JACVRW01. Next base: position 27,920 of record CAVXAD010000013.1, read on the forward strand.
TGGCCGGGTTCGCGGAGCCAGATCGTGGCCCGCCAGTCGAGGTCGGTCGACAGCCGCCGCAGGGCTCGCAGGAAGAGCCTGAGCGCGCCGCGCTCCTCCTCGGCCGAGAACATGATCTCCGGAGTGGCGTCGCCGTTCGTCTCGGGCCGGTGAAGCAGGTCGGCGCCGGGAGGATCAGGCGGTAGTCCCCGGGGAAGTAGCGCTCCAGCAGCTCGCGCGTGACGGTGAAGCTCGCGGTGCGCCCGTCCAGGCGCCCGAACAGGAGCTCCACCACCCGGCGCGCCACCTGGGTCGAGAGCAGCCGCTCCGTGGCGCCGTGGAAGCTCCCGACGTTCAGCGCGCGGGAGTGGCGCAGCGCGGCGGAGGCGGCGCTCGGAGCGAACGGCTCGTGAACGTGCACGAAGTCGAGCTCGGTGCGCTCGAGGAAGTCCTCGAGCGTGCGCGACACGTCGAGCGGAAGCGCCACCGACCCGCCGCGCCGGAAGGGCAGGCTCTGGCCGACGGCCACGAGCGAGGCGGTGCCCGGCTCGGCGAACACCGCGTCCGGAGTCGTGCTGCTGCGCCTCGATCCGGGCGCGCCCCTCGCGTACCAGCTCGCGTGAGTCCGAGGGCGCAACCACGACGATGCTGTGCCCGCGCGCGCAGAGCTCGTCGGAGAGCCGTTCCACGAAGCGGTTGACCTCGTGGTGCTGCTCCCACGGATACGGGGTGACCTGCGCGATGCGCAGCCGGTCGGTCGCCACCAGCCGCAGGATACGGGCGATGGCATCGGCGCGCACCCGGCCGAGCCGGGTGCTGCCGCTAGGCAGTGGAACTGGCTAGGTGGTTGGCTCGACCTTGATGCGAGCCTCGCCGCCGGGGAGCTTCGGCGCTCCGGAGTACTGGGCGATGAAGCGCTCCGTGTCGTCGTGCGCGACGGAGTCCGGGCACCTGCACCGGAGGCGACTTCATCAGGTACGAGCTCGGCTCGTTCAGCGGGCCGCCGATGCCGTGGTTGAGCGCCAGCTTGCAGCAGCGCACGGCGTCGGTGACGATGCCGGCCGAGTTGGGCGAGTCCCACACCTCGAGCTTCGCCTCGAAGGTGAGCGGCACGTCGCCGAACGCCTCACCCTCGAGCCGGATGTGCGCCCACTTGCGATCGGTGAGCCACGGCACGTAGTCCGACGGGCCGATGTACACGTCGTCGGCGGGCAGCTCCTCGTCCAAGCAGCGACGTGACGGCCTGGGTCTTGGAGATCTTCTTGGACTCGAGCCGCTCGCGCTCGAGCATGTTGAAGAAGTCCATGTTGCCGCCCACGTTCAGCTGCGAGGTGCGCGCCAGCCGCACGCCGCGGTCCTGGAACAGGCTCGCGAGCGTGCGGTGCAGGATCGTCGCGCCCACCTGCGACTTGATGTCGTCGCCCACGATGGGCAGGCCGGCCTTGCGGAAGCGGTTGGCCCAGTAGTTCTCCGAGGCGATGAACACGGGGATGCAGTTCACGAAGCCGCAGCCGGCCTCGAGTACCTGCTCCACGTACCACTTGGTCGCCTGCTCGGAGCCGACCGGCAGGTAGGAGACGACCACGTCGGTCTTCGTCTCCTTGAGGATCTGGACGATGTCGTCCGTCTCGCCCGGCGCCTTCTCGATCTTCTGCTTGAGGTACTTGCCGAGCCCGTCGTGGGTCATGCCGCGGTAGACGGGCACGTCGAGGTGCGGCACGTCGGCGAACTTGATCGTGTTGTTCTGGCCCGCCCAGATCGCCTCGGAGAGGTCCTTGCCGACCTTGTCGGCGTCGATGTCGAACGCGGCGGTGAACTCGATGTCACGGACGTGGTAGCCACCGAGCTCCACGTGCATGAGCCCGGGCACGGCCTGGCTCGGGTCGGCGTCCTTGTAGTACTCGACGCCCTGGACGAAGGACGAGGCGCAGTTGCCCACGCCGACGATGGCTACGCGGACCTTTTCGGTCTGGTAGCGCGCGCCGCCATTCGAAGAAATTGCAGTTTCGGTCACTGAGCCCTCCTGCTAAAGCCAAGAAAACGGCCCCGGTGCGGGGCCCCGGCGATATGAACCCGCCCGAGGTGGACTGGTTACATAGCGCCCGCAGCCCGGACGAGCTGCCGGCGCACATGGAGCACTCGCTGGAGAGTTGTGAAGATCGTCAGCGCCGCCAGCACGTAGATGGCGGGCTCCAAGAGGTCCAAGTCTTCCACAATCTCGCCCGCGGCGAACATCAGGCCCGCCGAGAGGATGACCACTCGCACCGCCCGCGAGGCGATGCCCACCTTGCATTCCACGCCGAGCGCCTCGGCGCGTGCCCTGGTGTAGCTCACCATGTAGGACCCCACGACGGCGAGCACGGTGGCGCCCACGACCACGTCGTCGCCGCGCTTGGCGTAGTAGGCGGCCACGGCGGCCAGCACCACGCCCTCCTCGATGCGGTCGAGCGTCGAATCGAGGAAGGCGCCGAACGGCGTGCCCTTGCCCGACATGCGCGAGTAGCGGCCGTCGAACATGTCCATCACCGAGCCGACGATGAAGGCGACGCGCCGCAAGCACGAAGTGCTCCTCCAGCACCAGCACCGCCGCCACCAGGTTCAGGGCGAAGCCGGTGAGCGAGATGGCGTTGGGCGTCAGGCGCGACTCGATCAGGCGGTCGCGCGCGAGCGTGCGCAGCTCGCTGGCCCCGTCGCGGCTTGACCTGCGTGGCCGCGTACGCCGCGGTGGCGAGCCGAGCTCTTCCGGGCTCACGCCGGGACCTTGACCCGGCTGGCGCGCCAGGCCCAGGCGTCGGGCCGCGCACGCGCGAGCGCCGCGGACGCCGCGACGGCGGAAACGGCGGCCACCAGCGCCCCGAGCGCGGCATCGACCCAGAAGTGGTTCGCGGTCACGACCACCACGAAGGTCACGAGCAGCGGGTACATGGCCCAGAGCGACCTTGAGCACGCGGTTGCGAACCAGCGCCACCGCCGGCACGGCGATCATCAGCGCGAACGCCACGTGCATGCTCGGCACCGCCGCAAAGGGGTTGTAGAGCACGTTGGCGCTGTTCTCGGCCGACTCACCGACGAGCGACGGCCACCGAGTCGGTGAAGCCCCACTCGGGCAGGAAGCGCGGGGGAGCGGTGGGGTAGGCCAGGTAGCCCGCGAGCGCGAGCGACATTGCGACCATGAACATGTTGCGCACGAAGTAGTAGGCCTGGTTGCGGGCGATGTAGAGCCAGATCAGGAACGTGGTGGTGACCACGAAGTGCGAGTTCACGTACATCCAGTTGGCTCCGGTCAGGATCCAGTCCTGCCCGCGAGCCCAGGCCTGCAGGCCAGGCTCGAAGAACAGCCCGAGCGTGCGCTCGAAATGCACCAGGTTGCGCGCGTTCTCGAACGCCAGGCCGGCCTGGCCGTCCACGAAGCCGCGCACGAGACGGTACGCGTAGTAGGCGCCCGCGAAGAGCGCCAGCTGGCGGAGGGCGTCGAGCCAGCCGTTCGGGAGCCAGCGACCACTCAGACGCCAGACCCTGGCCAGCTGCACCAGCAGCGGGTGCGACCGGGGCATGGCCGCCAAGCCTAGTACAAGCCCCCGCGGACTGGCGGGGAGATTCCGTGCGGCGCTAGCCGGCGCCGTCGTCGCAGCGGCGGCCGCGCGAGAACAGCCGCTCGGGTGAGAAGCGGGTGCTCATGTGCACGAATCCCACCTTCGGCGCGATCACGCGGGTCCAGTTCCCGTAGGGCTCGACGCACGCCCCCTCGGCGAACCAGTACGGCGTCCAGCGCACACGCACGATCGCCTCGCCAGGGCGCTTCACGTCCAGCAGCAGCTCGTCGGAGCCGAGCTGCTCGAGCACGATGTTCGCCTTCTTCTGCGAGATCACGAAGGGCGTGGGGAGCAGGACCTCGTACACGCGCCAGTCGTCGGAGCGCCAGCGCAGCCGCAGGTAGGGCAGGCCGCGCTCGATCAGAGCGCGCTCCGCGTAGGAGCTCTTGTCCGGCTTCGCGCTCGGCAGCGCCACGTAGCGCACCGCGTTCTCCGCCAACCAGCTCGCGTAGGTGAGGCGGGTCACCGGACCGCCGTAGAAGATCGGGTTTCGCCCGGTGTCGAGCTGGCGCAGCCAGCCGCGGGCGAGCGGGGTCTCGAGCGCGATCTCGGCACCCTCCCAGTGACTGCGCGTGAACGGGATCTCGATGCGCCGCTGGTCCGGCAGCGTGGCCAGGAACTGCCGCAGCGGCTCGAAGTAGTTGGACTTGGCGGCCGGGTCCTCGATGTACTTGATCACGTCGCGCACCGCGGGCGACCACTGCCAGAAGGCGAGCGCCGCGAACCCGCAGGCGAGCAACGGCAGCGCCCAGTACCGGCGTGTCCAGGGGCGCCCCCAGACGGCGCAGAGCAGCACCGGGCCGCCGAAGAGCGCGCCGAGCCGCACCGCGTTGCCGCCCATCTGCGTGTCGAGGAACAGCGCGAGCGTGGAGCCCGCGCCGTAGAGCGCCGCCCCCCAGCGCAACGCTCTCTCCCGGCGGGGCAGCACCACCAGGCAGGCGATCGCGAACAACGGGATCGGCAGGTAGGCCGTGAACGGGAAGGGCGCCCAGCCGCCCTCCGGGAAGGCCCATGCGAGGAACACCGGCGGGATGAACGCGGCGGCCGCGATCGCGATGCCCTCGCGCCGCTTGGTGCGGTCGCCGCGGGCGGCGAGCGCGAAGGCCACGCCGGCCATCGCGAGGAAGAGGCCTGCGACCGGGCTGCCGAGCGGGCAGAGGCATGCGAAGACGATCGCCAGCGCGTAGCGGCGGCGCTGCAGCGCGAGCAGAGCCGCGAGCCCGAACGCCACGCCGATCGCGAACGGGAGCCGGCTGGTGAACAGAAGGGTGGCGGTGGCCACCCCGAACCAGATCGCCCCCCAGCGCGAGCGCTCCGCGCCGAAGTACCCGCGGGCGAGCGGCTCGAAGAGCGCGGCCGAGGCCAGCGCGGCCACCACCAAGGCCGCCGGCGGGCCGAGCAGCCAGGCGATCGGCGGCGAGATGATGCTGTACGCCGGGGTGTGGTGGCCCCCGTACCACTGGCCGTTCCAGATGGTGAAGCCCTCCTCGCCGAACAACTCCGCGCGGAACGTGTGCGCGGCGAGGTCGACGGTGCGCGGCTGCCAGATCAGATAGACGACCGCGAAGAGCAGCGCGACGAGCAGGGGCGCCAGGCGCCACCAGTCCACGCGCCGGTACCACGGCCCGTGTGGTGGCAATCCGGCCCGCCGCGGAAAGCGGCGGGTACCGGGCGCGACCTCGGCAGAACGCCCACGAGGTGGCGCCGTGACTGCGGAGAGCGCGGCCCGGAGCACGACGCTTGAAGGCTAGCCGAGGGAGGGGCATAGCCTTCCGCCGGTGCCGAAGCGACCCGACCGCCGCCGACTGCGCGCCATCAGGGACCGCCTGCGGAAGGAGTACGGCCGCCCGCGCCTGCGTCCGCATCACGCGCCCGTGGACGAACTGGTGCTCACCGTGCTCTCGCAGAACACGAACGACCGCAACCGCGACGTGGCATACGGCCGCCTGCGCGAGCGCTTCGCGTCGTGGGAGGACGTTCGCCGGGCGCCGGTGGCCGAGGTCGAGGAGGCGATCCGCCCGGGCGGCCTCGCGCCGACCAAGGCCGCCCGCATCGTGCGCATCCTCGACTCGATCGCCGAGTCCGACGCGGCGCCGCTCGGTCCCGACACGCTGGCGTGGCTGGCCGGCGCGCCGATCGAGGAGGCGCGCGAGTACCTCTGCGACCTCCCGGGCGTGGGCCGCAAGACGGCCGCCTGCGTGCTCCTCTTCTCCTTCGGCCGCCCCGAGGTGCCTGTGGACACCCACGTGTTCCGGGTGGGCACCCGGCTGGGACTGTTCCGTCCGGGCGCCTCGCTCGAGGAGGCCCACGACGAGATGCTGCGGCTGTGCCCGCCCGGCGACGCCTACGAGGTGCACATGCTGCTGATCCGCCACGGCCGGCGCTTGTGCACGGCGCGCGCGCCGCGCTGCGCCGAGTGCCCGCTGCGGCGCATGTGTCCCGAGGGCCGCAGGCGCCTCGCCGCCGCATGAGCGCCTCCGGGCGCCTGCTGCCCGCGGCCGTGCTCGCCGTTCCCTTCCTGGCCGCCATCGCGGCGCTGAAGGGCCTGACCGTCGAGATCGACACCTTCCACGGCACCGACGCCGGGCTCTACCACCTGCCCACGATCAGGAAGTTCGCCGATCACGTGGACCTGGAGTCCTATCCGGCGGCGCAGACTCCGCTCTACCACCTCGTCTTCGCGGCGTTCGGGAAGGTCGCGGGGTTCGAGCTCTGGAAGCTCAGGTTGCTGAACGCGGCGCTCTCGTACGGCGCCGCGCTCGCCCTGCTTCGCCTACTCCGCCGCAGCACTCCGCTCGAGCCGGGGCAGGCCCTGGCGCTCACGCTCGTGTTCGCCCTCTCGCCCTACTTCTTCGGGGCCTCCTTCACGCTGCTCACCGACAACTTGGCGCTGCTCTTCGCGTTCGTGGCGCTGGAGCGGATCGACTCGTCCCGCCGATCGCGGTCGGCCGCCGCGTTCGCCGTGGGTTGCCTCGCGCTGTCGGCCGCCGTTCTCACCCGCCAGTCCTACATATGGCTGGCCGCGGTGGCCGTCTGGTTCCTGATTCGCTCCCCCGAGCCGGCCGGCCGGAAGCTGCTCGGAGTCGGCGTCGTGGCTGCGGCGCTGGCGCCGCTGGCCGCGCTCGTGGTGGTGTGGGACGGGCTCGTGCCGAAGGGCTCGGACCCCGGGTCGTGCGGGCTGTGCGGGGACCAGCCGGGAGGCGACGGGCTCACGCTCCGCCCGGTCGGGTTCACCCTCGCCCTGCTGGGCGCCTACGCGCTGGTGTTACACGGGCCCGGGCTGCTCCAGCGCGTGCGCTCCCTCCCGCGGCCGTGGCTGCTGGGCGCCGCCGTGGCCGGCGGGCTCCTGCTCCTGGCCGTGTCGCCGCTCACCTACGAGCCCAGCGCCCCCGGCCGCCCGGGCGACGGAGGCTGGCTGTGGAAGGTGGGCGATCTGCTTCCCCGAGCTGGCGGGCAGCTCCCTGGCCTTCTTCGCGCTCGTCCCGGCCGGACTGCTCGCGCTCTACCTGCTCGTGCGGCGGGCGGGAGCCGAGTCGTTGCCCGCTGTCGCCTTTCTCGCCTTCCTGCTGGCCGCCCTGCCCGTGCGCCTCGTCTATCAGAAGTACTTCGACCCGATGGTCTTGGTCACCCTGGCGTTGCTGGCGCGACCGCCCGACCTGCGGCGGCGGGCCGACTACGCGGGAGTGGCGGTCCTATGCGTGGCCTTCGTGGCCTACGCGCTCAGCTTCGCGGCCGACTGATCACTGGATGGCCAGGAGGTCCACGACGAAGATCAGCGTCTCGTTCGGACCGATCGGGCCCTGTCCCTGGGAGCCGTAGGCCAGCTCGGGCGGAATCACGAGCTCGCGCCGGCCGCCCTTGCGCATGCCCACGATCCCGCGGTCCCAGCCGGCGATGACCTGACCGGAGCCGAGCTGGAACGGGCCGAAGGGCGCGCCGTTGTCCCAGGACGCGTCGAACTGCTCGCCGGTGGAGAAGGCGATGCCCACGTACTGCATCGTCACGCTGTCGCCGGCCTTCGCGCGCGGGCCCTTGCCCTTGACGATGTCCTCCTTCTCGAGGCGCCGCGGCGGCGACCCGGCGGGCTTGGGCACCACCGGCTTGACGCTCGTGTCCGTGAGGTCGGGCTGCGTTGCGGTCTGCTGCGGCGTGGTATCGGAAGCCGGCGTGGACGAGGAATCGCCCTTGTCGTCGTCGCCGCAGGCGACGAGCACGAGCGCTGCGACGAGCGCGGCAAGGATTGCGTTGAGGCGACGCACGAGGCGCGCAGACTAGACCACCACGCGGCGCCGGCGGCGCGGCCCGGACGTAGGACGGTGGCTCGCGGAGGGCGGCGCGGGGGTTGGCGCACCCTCATCGATCTGCCATACTCACGCTTAGATTTCTTTCAGGCTGAACTGTAAGCGGTAAAGGAGCAATTCGGATGGGCAAAACGATCGGCATCGATCTCGGCACGACGAATTCGTGCATGGCCGTCCTCGAGGGCGGCGAGCCAACCGTGGTCGAGAACGCCGAGGGCGCCCGTACGACGCCCTCGGTCGTCGCATTCACGGAGGGTGGCGAGCGCCTCGTCGGCGCTCCGGCCAAGCGGCAGGCGGTTACCAACCCGGAGAACACCGTCTTCTCGATCAAGCGCTTCATGGGTCGCAAGGAGGCGGAGGTGAAGGAGGAGGAGAAGATCGTCCCCTTCGAGGTCGTCTCGGGTCCCAACGGGGATGCGCGCGTAAAGGCCGGCGGCAAGGAGTACCCGCCGCCGGAGATCAGCGCGATGATTCTCCAGAAGCTGAAGGCCGACGCCGAGGCCTATCTCGGCGACACCGTCGACAGCGCGGTGATCACCGTTCCGGCGTACTTCAACGACGACCAGCGCCAGGCCACCAAGGACGCCGGCAAGATCGCCGGCCTCGACGTCAAGCGGATCATCAACGAGCCGACGGCTGCGTCGCTCGCCTACGGGCTGGACAAGGAGTCGGATCAGACGATCCTCGTGTTCGACCTCGGCGGCGGCACCTTCGACGTGTCCGTGCTCGAGATCGGCGACGGCGTCTTCGAGGTGAAGTCCACCGCCGGTGACAACCACCTGGGCGGGGACAACTTCGACAAGGCGGTCGTGGACTGGCTCGTGGCCGAGTTCAAGAAGGCCGAGGCCGTGGACCTCTCGCAGGACAAGATGGCCCTCCAGCGCCTCTACCAGGAGGCGGAGAAGGCCAAGACCGAGCTCTCCTCGGCGCAGGAGTCGCAGATCAACCTGCCGTTCATCACGGCGGTGGACTCGGTGCCGAAGCACCTCAACCAGCGGCTCACGCGGTCGAAGCTGAACGAGCTGACCGCCGAGCTGGTGGACCGGGTGGTGGCGCCGACGAAGCAGGCGCTCTCCGACGCGGGCGTCGAGGGCGGCGCCGGTATCGACCACGTGGTGCTCGTCGGGGGCATGACGCGCATGCCCGCCGTCCAGGAGAAGGTCAAGGAGCTCACCGGGAAGGACCCGCACCGCGGCGTCAACCCGGACGAGGTCGTGGCCGTGGGCGCCGCCATCCAGGCGGGTGTGCTGGCCGGTGACGTCAAGGACGTGCTCCTGCTCGACGTAACTCCGCTGACGCTCGGCATCGAGACCAAGGGCGGCGTGATGACGAAGCTCATCGAGCGCAACACCACGATCCCCACTCGGAAGTCCGAGATCTTCTCGACGGCCGAGGACAACCAGCCCAGCGTCGAGGTGCACATCCTCCAGGGCGAGCGCGAGATGGCGGTGTACAACAAGTCGCTCGGCAAGTTCCAGCTCACCGGCATCCCGCCGGCGCCGCGCGGAGTGCCCCAGATCGAGGTCTCGTTCGACATCGACGCGAACGGCATCGTCGCGGTGGGCGCCAAGGACCTCGGCACGGGCAAGGAGCAGAAGATCGAGATCAAGGCCGGCTCCGGCCTCGCGGACGAAGAGGTCGAGCGCATGGTCAAGGATGCGGAGGCCCACGCCGAGGACGACCGGCGCCTTCGCGAGCTGGTCGAGACCCGCAACACGGCCGAGAACGCCGCCTACCAGGCCGAGCGCCAGCTCGGTGAGATGGGCGAGTCCCTCGACACCTCCTCACGTGAGGAGATCGAGGCCGCGATCAAGGACGTGCGCGACAACCTCGAGTCCGAGGACGCCGAGCTGCTGCGGCAGAAGACGGACGCGCTCCAGGGCGCGTTCCACAAGGTGTCCGAGCAGATGTATGCCGCGGCTGCGCAGCAGGCGCAGGCGGGCAACGGAGCCGGTGCCGACGGCGCCGGGACCGACGCATCGGCCGAGGACGACGAGGAGGAGGTCGTGGACGCCGAGGTCGTGGACGGCGAGGGCAAGGGCTAGCCGATGACGCAGAAGAAGGGAAGCGCGGCGGCGCCGGCCGGCGAGCCGCCCGAGGAGACCGTGACCTCGCGTGACGAGGCCGACGAGCCCGCGGGCGACGAGGACCCGGCAAACGAGGCCGCGGGCGTCGAGGGCGTGGAGGAGGCCGCCAAGGGGGACGACCCCCTGGCGGCCGCTCAGCGCGAGCGCGACGAGTACCTCGACCTCGCACGCCGCACGCAGGCGGACTTCGAGAACTACCGCAAGCGCGCGGCACGGGAGGCGGCCGCCGCGGGCGAGCGCGCCAAGGGCGGCTTGGTCCGCGAGCTGCTGCCCGCGGTGGACAACCTCGAGCGCGCGCTCCGCTCCGCCGGCGAGACCGAGGGGAGCCTCGCGGAAGGGGTGGCGCTCGTGCACTCCGAGCTGATCGCCGTGCTCGAGCGCAACGGCGTCGAGCCGTTCGACCCGGCGGGCGAGCCGTTCGACCCGGCGCTCCACGAGGCGCTCTCCACGCGCAGCCAGGAGGGCGCGGCGCCCGGCGTCGTGCTCGACGTGGTCGAGAAGGGCTACCGCTCGAACGGCCAGGTGCTGCGGCCGGCCCGCGTGGTCGTGGCCGGGTGAGGGCGCGATGCCGGCGCTGAAGGATCCCTACAAGACGCTCGGCGTGGACCGAAAGGCCACGGACGACGAGATCAAGAAGGCGTACCGCAAGCTCGCGCGCCAATACCACCCCGACCGCAACCCGGATGACGCCTCCGCGGAGGAGCGCTTCAAGGAGGTGCAGGAGGCCCACGACGTACTGTCCGACCCCGAGAAGCGGCGCTCCTACGACGCCGGCGGCAGCGTGTTCGGGACCGGTTTCGACCCGGGCTCGTTCCGCGGCGGCTTCGGCGGCTTCGGCGACATCCTCTCGGACATCCTCGGGAACGCGAGGGGCGGTCCCGGCGGCGGGCTGCGCCCAGAGCCCGGGCGCGATCTCGAGACCGACGTGCACATCTCCTTCGACCAGGCGATGGCCGGCGCGCAGGTGCCGGTGAGCGTGCCGCTGTCGGCCCCCTGCGCCACCTGCCGCGGCACCGGCGCCAGGCCCGGCACCTCGCCCGAGGTCTGCAGCCGCTGCCACGGACGCGGCGTGGAGGCGGAGTCCCAAGGGCTCTTCTCCATCTCGCAGCCCTGCCGTCAGTGCGGCGGCACGGGAACCGAGATCAAGGAGCCCTGCCCCACCTGCGGCGGTACCGGGCGCACGCGCCAGGTCAAGCGCTACCGCGTGAACATCCCGGCCGGCGTGCGCGACGGCAGCCGCGTGCGGCTCGCGGGGAAGGGCGAGGCCGGCCCGCGCGGCGGCCCCCAGGGCGACCTCTACGTGGTCACGCGCGTCGGGCGAGTCCGACATCTTCGAGCGCAAGGGCAACAACCTCGAGGTGGAGGTGCCGATCACGATCCCCGAGGCGATCAAGGGCGCCACGATCGAGGTGCCCACGCTCAATGCGACAAAGCGCATCCGCGTGCCGCCGGGCACGCAGCACGGCACCGTGCAACGGCTGCGCGGCGAGGGACCGCCGAAGCTGAGCGGCCGCGGCCGCGGCGACATCCGCTACCGGCTGGTGGTGGACGTGCCGCGCTCGCTATCCAGGGAGCAGGCCGAGGTCGTGGACGAGCTCGCGACGGTGATGGACGGCAACCCCCGGTCACGGCTCCTGTCGGGAAGGGGTGAGTAGGTGGCGGCTCCCGAGCCCGAGCAGGTCCGCGGCGTCTACATGATCTCGGTGGCCGCCGAGCTCGCCGGCATGCATCCCCAGACGCTGCGGATCTACGAGTCGCGCGGGCTGATCATGCCCAAGCGCTCGCCCAAGAACACGCGCCTCTACTCGCAGGAAGACGTGCGCCTGCTCAAGCGGATCCAGGAGCTGACCGGCGAGCTCGGCATGAACCTGGCGGGCGTGGAGAAGGTGTTCGAGCTCGAGAGCGAGCTCGAGCGGATGCAGCGGCGCGTGCGCAACCTGGAGCGGCACGCCGAACGCGTCGAGCAGGAGCTCCGCGCCGAGATCGAGCGGGTGCGCCGCTCGTTCAAGCGCGAGCTCGTGCTCTACGAGCCGCCGCCGAGCCAGGTGCTCGCGCCGCCCGGTCGCGGCCAGCGCACCGTGCGCGTGCCGGTCCACAGGCCCGAGCGCTGAGCGGCTGAGCCGCGTCCCCCGGAAGGGCGACGCGGCGCATTCACCCTCCTGGTGTTGGCCGCAGCGGCGCAAATTCGACGCGCGTGCAGCACAACGGGGGCTCCAGGGTGTACAAACCCGCGATGGCCCGGCAGGCGGATCCGACCGCGAACGGAGTGGCGGTTCGGCTCGCCGGGGTTAGGAAGCTCTACGGAGACGTGGTGGCCGTGGACCGCGTGGAGCTCGCCATCGAGACCGACGAGTTCTTCACCCTGCTCGGGCCCTCGGGCTCCGGCAAGACCACCTGCCTGCGGATGATCGCCGGCTTCGAGCGCCCCGACGAGGGCGCCGTGGAGCTCGCGCGGCCGCGACGTGACCGACGTCCCGCCGTTCGAGCGCGACGTGAACACCGTCTTCCAGGACTACGCGCTGTTCCCGCACATGTCGGTGGGCGAGAACGTGGAGTACGGGCTGCGGATCAAGAAGGTGCCGAAGGACGAGCGCCGCCGGCGCGCCGCCGAGGCGCTCGAGCTGGTGCGGCTCGATGGCTACGAGGGCCGGCGCACGACTCAGCTCTCGGGCGGCCAGCGCCAGCGCGTGGCCTTGGCGCGGGCGCTCGTGAATCGCCCTGCCGTGCTTGTTACTCGACGAGCCGCTGGGCGCGCTCGACCTGAAGCTGCGCCAGCAGATGCAGCACGAGCTGCGCACGATCCAGGGCGAGGTGGGGATCACCTTCGTCTACGTCACGCACGACCAGGAGGAGGCGCTCACGATGAGCGACCGCCTCGCCGTGTTCAACAACGGCAGGATCGAGCAGGTCGGCGCTCCGGCTGACGTGTACGAGCACCCGTCGAACGAGTTCGTGGCCGGCTTCGTCGGCGTGTCGAACATCGTGGAGCGCGGCGGGCGGCGGGTGACGATCAGGCCCGAGAAGGTGCGCATCCTCGACACGCTCGAGCACGCCGGTGACTTCGAGGTCGAGGAGGGCCGGATCCAAGAGGTGTCGTACGCCGGGATGATCACCCGCTTCGTCGTGGCGCTGGATCGCGGCGGCGAGTTGCAGGTCGTCCGGCAGAACCTCGAGATGTCCTCGCAGGAGGCGCTCGAGCAGAGAGGGCGAAGGGTGCGGGTCGGCTGGGCCGGCGAGCACGCGTACGCCATCCCGGAGGGAGAACCAACCGAGGAGGAACCGTGAGGGAGCATCGATGGAGGTGGTGGACGGTCCTGGCCGCGCTGACGCTGGCGCTGGCGGGTCTCACCGCGGCGGGCTGCGGGGACGACGACGACGACGACGGCGGCGGCGGCGACTCCAAGTCGGACGCGCTGCAGAAGGTCGGCAAGGGCGAGGGGGAGGTGAACCTCATCGCCTGGGCGGGCTACGTGGAGGACGGCTCGACGGACCCGGCGGTCGACTGGGTCACCGACTTCGAGAAGCAGACCGGCTGCAAGGTCAACGTGAAGATCGGCAACACCTCGGACGAGATGGTCACGCTGATGCGCACGGGCAACTACGACGGCGTGTCGGCATCGGGCGACGCCACCCTGCGGCTGATCGCAGGCGGCGACGTGGACCCGGTCAACGTGGACCTCGTCCCGAACTACAAGGACATCTTCCCGGCGCTGAAGAACCAGCCCTGGAACACCAAGGACGGGGTGAACTACGGCATTCCGCACGGCCGCGGGGCCAACCTGCTCATGTTCAACAAGGACGTGGTGAAGCCGGCACCCGACTCGTGGGGAGCCGTGCTCGACCCGGCCCAGTCCGGGAAGTACAAGGGCAAGGTCACGGCGTACGACAACCCGATCTACATCGCGGATGCGGCCCTGTACCTGAAGGCCACGCAGCCCGACCTCGGGATCGACAACGTCTACGAGTTGGACGACAAGCAGTTCGACGCCGCTGTGGACCTGCTGAAGAAGCAGCGTCCGAACATCGGCGAGTACTGGTCCGACTACACGAAGGAGCAGGCGGCCTTCACGTCGGGCGACTCGACGATCGGCACCACCTGGCAGGTGATCGCGAACCTCGTGCAGGGCGACAAGAAGTCGCCGCCCGTCGAGGCGATTCTGCCGAAGGAGGGGGCGACCGGCTGGTCGGACACGTGGATGCTCTCGTCCGAGGCCAAGCACCCCAACTGCACGTACATGTGGATGAACCACATCGTCAGCCCCAAGGCGAACGCCGCGGTGGCCGAGTGGTTCGGTGAGGCCCCCGCGAACGAGAAGTCGTGTCAGATGACCGCAGACAAGGACCACTGCGACACCTTCCACGCGAGCGACGAGGCGTACTTCGACCAGGTCGCCTACTGGAACACGCCGACGAAGGACTGCGGCGACGACCGGGGGTCGACCTGCAAGGACTACTCCGAGTGGGTGAAGGCCTGGACCGAGATCAAGGGCTGATCCCGGGCCGGATCCACTAAGTGGAGGCAGCAACCGCCAGCGCCAGGAAGCCGGTGAGCCGCAGGCTCTCCGGCTTCCTCTGGCGGCACCCGCGCGCCCGGCTCAGCCTGCTTCTCGCCGGGCCCGTCGGCTGGCTCCTGATCGCCTACCTGGGCTCGCTCGCCGTGCTCTTCGTGGCGTCGCTGTGGCAGCTCGACGACTTCAGCGGCGAGATCGTCCACAAGACCGGCTTCCAGAACTTCCAGGAGCTCGCGGAGACGCCGGTCTACCGCAAGATCGTCGGCCGCACGGTGGCGATCGCGGCCGCCGTGACCGTCACGGACGCGCTGCTCGCGTTCCCGATCGCCTTCTACATGGCGAAGGTCGCCACTCCGCGCGTGCGCGCGCTGCTCGTGGTGGCGGTGCTCATGCCGCTCTGGTCGAGCTACCTCGTGAAGGTCTACTCCTGGCGGATCATGCTCCAGGAGTCGGGCATCGTGAACTGGGCGCTCGAGCCGTTCGGGCTGCACGGCCCGGGCTTCGGGAACGTGGCCACGTGGCTCGTGTTCTCCTACCTCTGGCTGCCGTTCATGGTGCTGCCCATCTACGCCGGGCTCGAGCGCATCCCGAACTCGATGCTCGACGCGTCCGGCGACCTCGGCGGAACCCCATGGCTCACCTTCCGGCGCGTGGTGCTCCCGCTCGCGCTGCCGGCGGTGGTGGCGGGGTCGATCTTCACCTTCTCGCTGACGCTCGGCGACTACATCACGCCCACGCTGGTCTCGAGCACGCAGTTCATCGGCAACGTCGTCTACAACAACGTCGGGATCGCCAACAACCTGCCGCTGGCCGCCGCGTTCGCCACGGTGCCGGTGGCGATCATGATCGTCTACCTCCTGGTCGCGCGGCGGCTGGGCGCGTTCGAGTCGCTCTGATGCACCTCTCGACCGGCACCCGCCGCCTGCTGCGGATCGGCACCGCGATCACGCTGGCGTTCATCTACATCCCGTTGATCGTGATCGCGATCTACGCCTTCAACGAGTCGCGCTCGCAGAGCTGGCCGATCGAGGGCCTTACGACCGAGTGGTTCTCGCGCGCGTTCCACAACCCCGGCGTGCGCGATGCGCTCTGGACCTCGCTCAAGGCCGGCCTCGGCGCGACCGCGATCGCGCTGCTGCTCGGCACGCTCGCCTCGCTGGCCGTGTCGCGCTACCGCTTCTTCGGCCGCGAGACGATCTCGTTCGTCGTGATCCTGCCGCTCGCGCTGCCCGGCATCGTCACCGGAATGGCCCTGAACGCGACCTTCACGCAGGTGCTGAACGTGGACCTGACCCTGTTCACGGTGATCGTGGGTCACGCAACCTTCTGCATCGTCGTGGTCTACAACAACGCGGTCGCGCGACTCAGACGCACGGGCACGTCGCTCGAGGAGGCGTCCCAGGACCTCGGCGCCGACGGCTGGCAGACCTTCCGCAACGTCACGCTGCCGTCGCTGCGCTCGGCGCTCGTGGCGGGCGCGCTGCTCGCCTTCGCGCTGTCGTTCGACGAGATCATCGTGACCACGTTCACCGCGGGATCGGAGCAGACGCTGCCGATCTGGATCTTCAGCAACTACTCGCGCCCGAACCAGCTTCCGATCGTGAACGTGGTGGGGCTCCTGGTGATCGTGATCTCGATCATCCCCGTGTACCTGGCCAACCGGCTCTCGCAGGACCCGGCCGCAGCACCGGGGGAGCGGCGGCGGCCACCGCGGTCGCGCGCTAGCCGCGGTCGCCGCGGGAGTGGCGCGTACCCGCTAGCGGCTGAGCCAGTTGCGCCATCGACGAATAGTCCCCAAGGTCTCGCAGCCCCGCCAAGCGCCGCGTCGCGCGCTAGGGACCCTGGCGGCGGCCCACGGCCGCCAGCCCGGACAGCACCGCGCCGACCAGCGGCTTGGGGCCGGCCGCCAGCCGGATCACGTCGTCGTACTCGTTCAGCAGGGCGGCGAGCCGGGTGGGGCTCGGAGATGCGAGCGCGTCCCGGCGGGTGGCGGCGGCCGAGGTCGTCGATCGCCTTCCACCACTCGAGGGTGCGGCCGGCGGGCCGGGTCTGCCATGTGGCTCGGGTGAGGCCGTCGCTCGAGTTCCACATCTTGTGCACGGCGCCGCGCGGCACCGACAGCGTGTCGCCGGGCCGGAGGATCCGCTCCACGCCGTCGACCACGGCGCTGAGCTCGCCCTCGAGCACCTCGAACGACTCGTCCTGAGCCGGGTGGAAATGAGGCGGCGGTGCGGAGCCGTGCGCATCCCACGAGCCCTCGACCTCGAGGAGATCGGGGGAGTGGCTGTGGAGCGTCACCGACTCGTGCGGGGTCAGGAGGTAGATCTCGGCCATGGAGCGCGAGCATAACGTGCCCGCGATCGCCTGGTCATCACGGCAAATCTTCTATACACTGACTTAGGTTTTATGCAAGCAGACCGCTTTACCATCAAGTCCCAGGAGGCCCTCGCAGCGGCGCAGCGGCTCGCAGGCGCGCGCCGTAACCCGGAGGTGGTGCCCCACCATCTGCTGGCCGCGCTGCTCGAGCAGGAGGGCGGGATCGTGGTGCCGGTCCTGCGCAGGGCGGGCGCGGACCCGGAGCGCGTGCGCAGGCTCGGCGGAGAGGCGCTCGACGCGCTGCCCACCGTGACCGGCGACGCCGCCTCGGCGCCCGCGCTGGGCAGCAGCCTGATCGAGCTTCTCCGGCACGCGGACGACGAGGCGCGCGGGATGGGCGACGAGTACGTGTCCACCGAGCACCTGCTGCTGGCGCTGGCCGGCGAGGCGTCGGTGGACGCCGGTGCCTCGCGTGACCAGCTCGCGCAGGCGGTGCAGGAGGTGCGTGGCCCCCACCGCGTGACCGACCAGAACCCGGAGGAGCGCTACCAGGCGCTCGAGCGCTTCGGCCGCGACCTCACCGCGGCCGCGGAGCAGGGCAAGCTCGACCCGGTGATCGGCCGCGACGACGAGGTGCGGCGGGTGATCCAGGTGCTCTCGCGGCGCACCAAGAACAACCCTGTCCTGATCGGCGAACCGGGCGTGGGCAAGACCGCCATCGTCGAGGGCCTCGCCCAGCGGATCGTGTCGGGTGACGTGCCCGAGTCGCTGCGCGACCGACGTGTGATCGCGCTCGACATCGGCGCCCTCATTGCCGGCTCGAAGTACCGCGGCGAGTTCGAGGACCGGCTCAAGGCCGTGCTCAAGGAGATCGCCGACGCGCAGGGCCAGGTCATCCTCTTCATGGACGAGCTTCACACGATCGTCGGCGCCGGCGCGGCCGAGGGGGCGGTGGACGCCGCGAACCTGCTGAAGCCGATGCTCGCGCGCGGCGAGCTCCGCGCGGTGGGCGCCACCACGCTCGACGAGTACCGCAAGCACATCGAGAAGGACGCCGCGCTCGAGCGGCGCTTCCAGCCCGTGCTGGTGGGCGAGCCCACCGTGGAGGACACCATCGCGATCCTGCGCGGGCTCAAGGAGCGCTACGAGGTGCACCACGGCGTCCGCATCCAGGACTCGGCGATCATCGCCGCCGCCACCCTCTCGCACCGCTACATCGCCGACCGCTTCCTGCCCGACAAGGCGATCGACCTGATCGACGAGTCCGCCTCGAAGCTGCGAATCGAGATCGACTCGATGCCCACCGAGATCGACGAGGTGGAGCGTCGCATCCAGCAGCTCGAGATCGAGCACCAGGCGCTCAAGAAGGAGAAGGACGAGGCGTCGGTCACGCGGCGCGAGGCGATCGAGCGCGAGCTGGCCGACCTGCGTGAGCGCTCCAGCGAGATGAAGGCCCACTGGCAGGGCGAGAAGGAGGCCATCGAGGCGATCCGCGACGCCAAGGAGCGCCTCGAGCAGTCACACCGCGAGGCAGAGCGCGCCGAGCGGGACGCGGACCTCCAGCGCGCAGCCGAGCTCCGCTACGGCGAGATCCCCGAGCTCGAGCAGCTCGTCAAGGACCAGGAGGCGCGGCTGCGCGAGCTCCAGTCCGACATCACCTTCCTGAAGGAGGAGGTGGACGACGAGGACGTGGCCGAGGTGGTGGCGCGCTGGACCGGCATCCCCGTGTCGCGGCTGATGGAGGGCGAGGTGGAGAAGCTGATCCACATGGAGGAGCGCCTCCACGAGCGCGTCGTGGGCCAGGACGAGGCCGTCGAGGCCGTGGCCAGCGCGCTGCGGCGCTCGCGCGCCGGACTGCAGGACCCGAACCGCCCGATCGGCACCTTCCTCTTCATCGGCCCCACCGGGGTCGGCAAGACCGAGCTGGCCCGCGCCCTCGCCGAGTTCATGTTCGACTCGGAGCAGGCGATGGTGCGCATCGACATGTCGGAGTACATGGAGAAGCACTCCGTGGCCCGGCTCGTGGGGCCCCGCCCGGCTACGTCGGCTACGAGGAGGGGGGCCAGCTCACCGAGGCGGTGCGCCGACGGCCCTACTCGGTGGTCCTGCTCGACGAGATCGAGAAGGCCCACTCCGACGTCTTCAACGTCCTGCTCCAGCTGATGGACGACGGACGGCTGACCGACGGGCAAGGGCCGCACCGTGGACTTCACGAACACCGTGGTCATCATGACCTCCAACGTGGCCGGCGGCATGGAAGGGGTCCAGGCGACCTTCAAGCCCGAGTTCGTGAACCGGCTGGACGAGATCGTGGAGTTCAACCAGCTCACGCGCGAGGAGATCGGCCGGATCGTGGAGTTCCAGGTGGCGGCGCTCGCCGAGCGCGTCCGGGAGAAGGGCGTGGAGATCGAGCTGACCGAGGACGCGCGCACGCTGCTCGGCAACCTCGGCTACGACCCGACCTACGGCGCCCGCCCGCTCAAGCGCGTGATCCAGAAGCGGCTCGTGGACAAGCTGGCGCTGAAGCTGCTCGAGGGCGAGTTCGTCCCGGGTGACCGCGTCCGCGTGGACGCCCGCGACGGCGAGCTCGAGCTCACGGCCGCCGGGCTTGGCGCCGCCGAGCCCGTGGCGGCCGGCTCCTAGCGGTGGGCCGCCGAGCACGCAAGCGCAGCCGGGACGCCGCGGAGCCCCAGGCCGCGACCGGCTCGACCACCGATCACCCGGTCGGTGACGACGGATCGGTGACCCTGCGGGACGAGCTCAGCGCGGGCACGCTCCGGAAGCTCGCGGACCTCGACGCGCGTCCGGCCGCCAACGCCGAGGACCGCTGGCAGCGACGCGTCGAGTTCCTCTTCGAGCGGATGGTGGTGCGCTGGGAGATAGCCGGGCTGCCACTGGAGGGCCAGCAGGAGCTGCTCGGTCGCTTCCGCCTCGCGAGCGCGGAGGAGCGCGCCGCCGTCACCCGGGTGCTCGAGGAGCACCTCCGCGGGCACCACCCCGACGCCGGGCGGCTCGCCGCGCTCGGCGCTGCTCGAGCGTCACCGGAGCGGCGTACAGGAACCGGACCGCGCGGTTGGCGTCGTAGCGCCGGTAGGTGTCGAACTGGATCGTGTAGTCGCCCAGCGGCGCGCGCTTCGAGAACAGCTTCCTGCGCGCGAGCAGCTTCCCGCAGCGGCCCTTCAGGTGGCCGATCCGCAGGTTGCGCGGCTTCTGGTTCTTCAGCTGCTTCCCGTTCTTGTCC
>CAVXAD010000014.1:0-154714 GCA_963759625.1 uncultured Thermoleophilaceae bacterium
GCGCCAGCGTGGGCACGCTCCTGCTTCTCGTGGGCCTTCTGGTCACTGCTGCGTCGCCGCCGAGCCGTCACGAGCTGAACCGAGGGCCGCCTCTCCGGCGGCGCCATCCCACCATCGCGCTGGCCAAGATGGCGGCAAGCGCCAGACCACTGACCAGCACCCCGGCACGCCACACGCCGGGTCCGGACACGGAACTCCACACGGTGATTGCCGGACGCCGGGGAATTGGATGTCCGTGAGGACGAGGAGTTCTGGTGCGAGAACCATGCATACCGTCGCCGCTGCGGCGTGGGGCCTACGCGACCACCAGCGAATTGCTCTTCAAGAGGACGCTCCCAAGGAGGACAGCGAGAAGATGGGTCTCAGCAGCCGAAGGGCTTGGGCTTGCGGTCACAGGGCAGGGGGATGGGCGAGGCCCGCTTGCCCTGGACCCCGAAGAGCCTCAGCTTCGCACCGGGCTTCACCCCCTTCGGGCCGCTTATCGGCGCGAGAGCGAGTCCAATTTGAACCCCGACTGCGCGACGGGCCCCTTGAGCGAGGCCGCGACATCGGGCCTGTCCTGTGTGGGCCTGACGGCCGCGATGAAGACGTCGTCGAGAAACACGAGCACACGGGCGGCCGGCCGTTGCGCCTTTTCGCTCGCTGCCCAGCCCGTCACGGAGGGATGACCGCCGTTGGGTCCGATCTGTCGACGTTGCCGCTCACCCAACCGGGGACCAGGGGGAGCACCTCGCCGTCGGACGAGCGGATCGCGCTTCCATCGACCGTGAACCTCGCACGGCTGTCCCGGCCGGGCGACAGCTCGGCGGGCGGACCTCGTAGCGGGGACTCGCCTTCTTCGTCGCGTCGGTGCGGACGATCCGACAGGGGCCCGTCGCCGCCCCGCTCGGAGCTGCCGCCGGCGCTGGCTCGTCATCGGAGCCGAACGGAGCAGCGAGGACGAGGGCGAACGGTACGGCAACCAACCCGACGAGCAGCACCGAGCCGGGGGTCCGGCCCGCCGGACTCAGCGCCAGGGCCGAGATGCCGGCAGCGATCCCGACCGTCGCGAAAACGGCGACGATCACCTGGGCCGCGGTCACCGCTGCCGCCCTCGGCGGCTGGCGACAGAGACCGTCGTGAGAGTGAGCAGCAGGGCGGCCACGCTAATGAGGAGACCCAGGCGAAAGCTCGCCGGCCGGTAGTCGAACGTGACCCGGTGTCGCCCAGGAGGCACCGACACGCCCCGAAGAAGGTAATCCACCCTGTGTATCTTGGCCCGTTTGCCGTCGACCCGGCAACCCAGCCCGGGAAAGTAGGAGTCGGTCAACACGAGCAGCGAGGGACGGGCCGCCTTCGCCACGACCACCACCCGCTCCGGGGCATAGGAGGCGATCGCGGCCGATCCGGGCGCGGTGCCGCGGGGGCCGCGGGATGGGAGGCCGGCGACCGCCCGCTCGGTCACGGCCAGCGTCCGTGCGTCGAAGGCGGCCGACTCTACGGCCGCCCGTGCGTCGTCCTCCGTCGCGGCGACCCGCTGGCGCTCGACCAGAAAAGCGCGTGGGAGTGCCCGCTCGTTGCGGTAGATGCGGGCGTCGTCCCCCTCGTAGACCAGTCTCAGCCCGGGCCGCTCGAGGATCTTGTTGCGCGGATCCTGGATCAGGTGCGCCACACCCATGAGGCCGAGCGCGCGGAGCGCCTTGTCGTCGGGTGCCGGAAGGTGGAAGTGGGCCGCGGGCAGTAGCTCGGCGATGGTGTCCCCCCAGTAGGTCGCGAACCGGTCGATCACGGGGAAGTCCCGGCCGCGAGCGTCGTAGAGGCCGTAGCGCATCCCGACATCGGCCTGCAAGGGTGGCAGCCCGAACGGCGACCCGGTGTCGAGATCCGGCGAAGCGCGCGGGTCGCTGTCGTTGCAGGT
Organism: uncultured Thermoleophilaceae bacterium; assembly: GCA_963759625.1. Taxonomy (GTDB): domain Bacteria; phylum Actinomycetota; class Thermoleophilia; order Solirubrobacterales; family Thermoleophilaceae; genus JACVRW01. Next base: position 1,898 of record CAVXAD010000014.1, read on the forward strand.
AGCGGATCGCCCCAGTCGTGGGCTGGGTGGCCTGGGCCATGGTCACAGCCGGGTTGAAGCCCATCGAGAGCTTGAAGAGGTCCGCAACTACGAGCGCGACCGCCAGGACCACAAACAGGCGCGGCCATGGTCCGGCGCGCGCGGAGGGCCAACAGGGCAGCGCCCGCCGCGGCCAGTGGAAGCCAGTCGAGCAGCGCACCGAGGTGGATGACCTCGTTGCGCGTCCCCCTTCGGCCAGAGCGTCGGGCGGCACGCGGAAGCCCCAGGCGAGGGCGAGGGCTGCGCGCGGGTGGTCCGGCCCCAACCCCTTGATCAGGAGCACGTAGACCAGCGGGAAGCACACGAGCGCGACGCTCAGCCCCAGCAGTAGCCGGCGCCGGAACTGTCCGAGCCGGCCCTCGATCAGGTCGTCGAGCCCGCGCCCGGCCAGCAGCGCGACGGCGAACAGGAACAGGAACGTCAGCCGGTCCGTGCGAACGGGTCCCGGGAAGGCATCCGCGATCGTGAGGAAGGGCTCCCAGCCGACGACCACGGCGAGCGAGCCGAGTCCGAACACCGCCAGCGCGACCCGTCGGAGCGATGGCTGCATGAGCGCGGCCGCGGCCAGCATCAACGGCAGCGCCCCGGCGTAGAAGGGACGATCGACCATCTGCGGCGACAGATACGTGGTGGTGATCTGGGTGGGGCGGCCCCAGAAGGTGGGCATCAGCAGCCCGAGGAGATAGTCAGGCGAGATATGGGTCCCCGCGAGCAGTTTGCGGGTATCGAGGTCGCTGGAGTGCAAAGAGCAACTCCGCGAAGGGCACGATCGCGATCGCGGCCAGCGCGGTCCCCACCCCCAGCCCGAGCGCCGCAGCGAGCAGCGGCCGCGCAAGCGGCGCCCGGTCTCGTCCCAGCTGCATGAGCCGAAAGAGGACAAAGGCCACTGTCACGACCATCACGTCGTAACTCGTCTCCGGGTGGCCGCCCAGGAACTGCAGGGCCACAACCGTCGCCCAGACCGGCGACCGGGAGCGCCCTTGGCCTCCGAAGGACGCACTCGGTCAGCAGCAGCAGCCAGGGTAGGAGCACGCGGACGCTGCTCTGCGGCCAGCTGACCCAATCGACCGTGACCTGGCCGAAGCCGTAGACGACCCCGGCCAGCAGCGCACCCCAGAATCCAAGACCCAGCATCCGTGCCAGCAGGAACGTTCCGAAGGCGGCGACGAACACCTTCAGCGCTGCCAGCAGTGCCGGCGACACCCGCTCCGGCAGCACGTGCGAAGGCAAATTGAACGGCGAGAGCACTGCGGACTGCGCGTCGGCGAGGAACGGCCGCCCCGCCATGATCGCGGGTTCCAGAGCGGCAACCCGGGGAAGCCCTCGCGCGAGTGTTCGCGAAATGGCTCGAACACGATCGCCGAATCGGTCAACTCCGGGTTGGCGCCCGATGGACCGGACAGCGGCGGCGCCGTGGCCGCCCAGGAGCCGCCGTCCACAACTGATCCGAGCTCGACAGCACCCGCCCCGGAACCAGCCCCTGACCGAACAACCCCAGCGCGAGCACGGCGTAGACCACTGCCGCGGCCAGGGTCGGCCTCGATTCGGCGGTGGCCCGGAGGCGAGCGGTCAGCGAACGTGGAAGGGAGCTCACGGCCCGCGCTCCCACAGTCCCCGAACCCCTCCTCAAGTCCTCGATCGCCTCCGCCGTCGCCGCCATCCGACTCCCGGCATGTCAGGAGGACGATCGCGCTGAGGAGGCTGATGATCCATCCCGCCCGGCATCCCTCGGCTCGATAGCGGAACTCCACTTCGTGGCTGCCCGGGCGGCACGAGCACCCCCCGGACGAGGTAGTTCACGCGGTGAACCTCGGCGGGCCGTCCGTCCACCCGGGCGCTCCAGCCGGGATCGTAGGAGTCGGTCAGCACGAGCAGGCTCGGTCGCTTGGCCTCGGCGCGCACCACCACGCGTTCGTCGTCGTAGCTCGACAGCCGCGCGCGGCCGGGCGCGTCCGTGCCCGCCGCCGGGGAGCTGCCGAGGCCGGGAAGCTCCCGCTCGGTGACCGCGGTCCGGCGCCCGTCGAAATCTGCGGCGGAGACCGCCGCGAGCGCCTCGCTCTCTCCGCCCACGACCTGCTGATCGGCGACGAGGAAAGCGCGCGGGAGGGCTCGCGCGTTCGCGTACACGCGGGCGTCCGGCCCCTCGTAGGCGAGGCGCAGGCCGGGCACGTGGAGCCGCGGCGCGCCGCGGTCCTGAAGCAGGTCGGTCACGCTGAGCAGGCCGAGCGCGCGAATCGTCCGCTCGGTCGGGCGGCGCGGCACCGTCATCGGCGTGGTCGGGAGCAGCGGAGCGACGTTGTCGTTCCAGAAGGTGGAGTAGCGGAAGTCGGTGGGCGCGTCGTACGCGCGGGCGTCGTAGAGGCCGTAGCGCATCGCCAGGTTGGGCGGAAGCGCCTGCACGAAGCCGGCCGAGAGCCCGACGAAGCGCGCCGGCCGTCGCTTCTGGAGATATCCGATCGCGGGGGTTGCCGGCTGTACCGCCTCGGCCTTCTCGATCACCGGATTCACGCCGTGACCGACGTGCCAGAGGTCGAAGGCCAGGAGCGCCACCGCCAGCGCCACGAAGGCCTGGCCGGTGAGCGATCGGCGCAGGCGCAGGGCCACAAGCGCGAACGCGGCGGCGGCGGGCACCAGCCATTCGATCAACGCGGCGGACCGAATGACCTCCACGCCGGCATCGGGGATCCGATCTGCGTGTGGTGAGGCCGATCCCCAGGCCAGCTCGAATGCGGACGCCAGCTCGTGGCGCGAGAGCGAGCCGATCACGGGGAGGGAGAGCGTTCCCTTCAGCGCCATCCAGACGACGGGCGCCACGAGGATCGCTCCCGCAAGCGCCGCCAGCCGGCGCCCTCGGCGCGCCGGCACCGGGTCGGCGCCCGAGAGATCGTCGAGGCCCCAGCCCGCGAGCAGGGCCACCGGGAGGGCGAAGAGCACCGTGAGGTTGTTCACGTGGGCCGTCTTGAGAACGGGAAGCGTGGACCACAGGTCCTGCAGTGGCTCGATCCCGATCACCACGCCAAGGGCCACGAGCGGCGCAGATGGCCACGACGAGTCGCCCGCGGCTGGGCCGCAGCACGGCGGCCGCTCCCAGCAGCATGACCGCGAGCGCGCCCGGGTAGATCGCGCGGTCCACCATGTAGGTCTCGAACGGCTTGAACGTGTACGGCACGCGTCCCCAGTAGTCCGGGAGGAAGAAGCCCAGCAGGTAGTGCGCAGGCACCGGCTCGACGGGGAAGCCGCTGCGGTAGTGGTAGTCGTAGGACCGGAACAGCTCTGGGATGAACGGGATGAGCGTCACGGCGGCCAGGGCCGCTCCTCCGATGAGCCCGAGCCCGAAGCACAGCGTCGCCTTGCTCCAGAGGCCCGGCAGCCCGTGCTCCCGCACGACCAGATAGGCGAACAGGAGAACCGTGGCGGTCAGCAGCGGTCCGGACGTCTCGGGCATGCCGCCGAAGAACTGGAGCGCCACCACGGCCGCCAGGCCGACGGTCGTCAGGAGCGTAGGTCGGCGTGCAAGCAGCAGGACGAGGAGCAGCAACCACGGGACGAGCGTGAACACGTTGTCTCGCGGCCAGGGCAGCCACCCGACCACGAAGAGGCTGAAGCCGTAGGCCAGCCCGGCCAGGAGCGCCCCCCCGAAGCGCATGCCCAGAGCCCGCGCGAGCAGGTACGTGCCGAACGCCGCGGTGAACAGCTTCATCATGGCGGTCACCGCAAGCGAGGACCAGAACGGCAGCACGTAGGCGGGCAGGCTGAATGGCGAGAAGATCGCCGTCTGCGGCGACGCCAGGAAGGAGCGGCCGCTCATGATGTGCGAGTTCCACAGCGGTATGTGCGGCAGCTCGGCACGCGTGTGCTGCAGGAACATCTGGAACTGGATGGCCGCGTCCGACTGCTCGTAGTTGAACCCCAGCGGGGGCACGCCCTCGGGTCGCGACCCGGCCCACGGCGAGAAGCTCCAGAGCGTGTCCGAGCCGGACAGCGTCCGGCCCGGAAGGACTCCCTGCCCCACGAACAGCACCGCCAGGACGGCGTAGATGACCGCTGCGGACACAGCGGGATGGGATCTGCACCAGGCACCCACCACCCCGAAGAACTGGACGACCCGGCGGATCACGCGGTGTGCGGACTTAACGCGCCGATGCGGGCGCCCGCTTCGCCCCGGGATCCTTCTGCCGGAACGGTGACTTCGGCTTCAGGTACTTGAAGCGCAGGATCGGGCGCTCGAACAGGTAGTAGCTCGCCGCCCCGTAGGCAACCGCAAGGACGAGCCCGCCGACCGCGACCGCCGGGAAGGACGTGATTCCGTGGTCGAAGAGGATCACCTCGAGGGGGACGTGTCCGAGGTAGATGCCGTACGACAGGAGGCCGGCCCATGCCAGGAAGGGCCACGCGAGCACGCGGCGCGGCCAGCCGCCGTCCCCTTGGCCGAACACGGACGGCATGAACAGGAAGAGGCACATCACGCCGCCGAGCACGTAATAGCCCAAGATCCACTGCGCGACCGAATAGGTGCCGTCGGTGTCCATGAAGGCCATGATGAAAGCGAAGATGCCGAAGCCGATCGCCCAGCAGAGACCCGGATGCGCTGCTATGCGCCGCACGATCGAGGGGTTCTCGCGCCCCTGGTACGCGGCGCTGATCACGGCCAGGCTCATGCCGAAGGCAAACCAGAGGACGGTGCATAGGAGCGAGTTCTGGATGGCCGCGGTTGGCGCGGTGGTGTAGTCGACGTAGCGGAGCAGGATCGACGCGAGCGCCGCTAGGCCGAGGAACGTGAGCTCCGCCCGCACCCTACGAAGGCGCTCGAGCCCTCCGAACACTCGTCCCGCGAAGGCCACGTAGATCGGTACGAACAGATAGAAGGTGATCTCGATGCAGAGGGTCCACGCCACCAGCAGACCCATCGGGACGGTCTCCTCGCTGTAGGCGTTCAGGAAGAGGTAGAACTTCCACCAGTCCTCGGTGAACACGCCGGGCAGCCCCGGATAGATGGCGAACAGGGTGAGCGCGAGCCAGTAGCCGGGGATGATCCTCAGCATCCGGCGGCGAAGGTAGTCGTGCAGGGCCGGCTCGGGCGCCCCGTTGATCTGGGCGTTCACGTACGGCCGGTAGAGCAGGAAGCCCGACACCAGGAAGAAGGTGGCGAGGATCTGCTGCCCCGCGTTGTAGAAGACCACCCCCCAGGGTCCGTCGGCGGTGCCCGTCACCCGGCTGGCGTGCGCGAGCACGATTGCGAGGGCGGCAATGCCGCGCATCGAGTCGACCAGCGGAAACCTGGGATGACCCGGTGGCGGCGCGACAGCCGCGGGGGCGTCCGTGGTCTCGACCGCAGGCACGGCCCGCCTCGCCGTAGCCGTCGTCATTCGGCAAGCCTAGGCCATCCGGGGCGCTCTAACGCCCGGTGCCCGCGGCCGTGTCGCGGGTCCCGGCGCGCCGCCTGCGCAGGCCCACCAACGCCGCCGCCAGCACTCCGGCCAGTCCGACGAGGCTGATTATCCAGCCCGCGCGGAAGCTCGCGGGCTCGTAGCGGAACTCGACGGTGTGCCTGCCCGGCGGAAGCGAGACGCCGCGCAGCAGGTAGTCCACGCGCTCGATCGGCGCGTCGCGCCCGTCCACGGTCGCCTTCCAGCCGGGGTAGTGCACGTCCGTGAGCACGAACATGCTCCGGCGCCGCGCATCAGCCTCCGCCACCACCTTCTCGGCGCCGTAGGACACGAGGCGCGCGCTGCCCGGCGACGCGCTCGCGTCCGCTCCGGCCTGGGGCAGGCCCGGGACTTGGCGCTCGGTGACGACGACGTTGCGGCGGTCGAAATCGGGCGCGAGCACCGCGTCCTCGGCCGCCTTCTCGCCGTCCACCGTCTGCTGGCTCCCTGCAAGGAAGACGCGCGGAAGCGCGTTGGCGTTGCTGTAGACCACGCCGTCGCGGCCGCGGTAGGCGATCCGCAGCCCGGGCTGGCGGATCGGGTCGCCGCGGACGTGCTGGAGGAGGTCGCTCACGCTGAGCAGGCTCAGCACGCGCATCGCGGCGGGGGTGGCTGTGGCGAGCTGGATCGGCTGGGCGAAGTCGGGCACGCCGGGGGTCACGTTGCGCCGCCAGATGGTGTCGTAGCGCTTCTCCGCGGGGTAGTCGTACCCGCGGGCGTCGTACAGCCCGAAGTCCATCGCGATATCGGCGGGCAGCGGCTGGAAGGCGATCTGCTTGCTCACGCCCACGAAGCGGTTGGGAGTGCGCGACTGCAGGTAGCGAATGGCGCCGGTCGTGGGCGGGGCCGCGTTGCGCTCGGGAATCGCGGGATTGAACCCCATGTTCGCGCGAAAGAGGTCGGCGGACAGCAGCAGCACCGCGAGCGCGACGAAGGCTCCCACCGCGAGCGGGCGCGTGCGGCGGAGGCGCCATGCGATCAGGCACCAACCCGAGCCCCGCGAGCGGTATCCACTGGAGGAGCGCGCTCAGGCGGATGGCGTCGGCCGTGGGCGACGTGGCGTCCGGGATCGAGAAGAAGAGCGGGGGATCGGCGAATCCCCAGGCGATGTCGAGCGCCTTGCCGAACTGGCCGACGGTACCCGGGTTCGCGACCCCGACGATCGCGAACGGCACCAGGAAGATCGCCGCGCTGGTGAGCAGCACCCACCTGCGCTTCCTCCCGACGACCGGGCGCCCGTCCGTGAGGTCGTCCATGCCCCCAGCCGGCCAGGAGCGCTACGGCAAGCAGGAAGAAGATGAGCATCCGCTCGTTGTGGGCGCCGTGGAACCCGGGGATGGCGGTGACGATGCCGAAGAGGGGGTCGATGCCGAGCACGATCATCACCACCGCGACCGCCACCACGGCCGCGGCGATCCGCTGCCGGGTGCGGCCCACCAGCAGGGCCGCGGCGGCCAGCATCAGGGTCATTCCGCCCGCGTACCAACCCCGGATCTGCATGAAGCCCTCGATGTCCGATCTGCGTCCCGCGTCCCCAGTAGTCGTGAAGGAAGAGAGCGGCGAAGTACTTGCGCGGCCAGTGGCCCGCCACGGCGGTGCGCCGGGTGAGCTCGTCCGAGTGGAAGAGCAGCTCGGCGAACGGGATGATCAGGACAGCCGCGATGGCGGTGCCTCCGAGGACGGCCAGCGCGAAGGTGAGGGCCGGGCGAGCGAGGGCGCGGAGGCCGCCTCGCTCGTCCCGTACGTGGAACACCAGGCGAACCGCGAAGTACGCCACGGTGGCGAAGAGCGTGTGGAAGGTCGTCTCGGGGTGGCCCCCGAAGTACGTCAGGGCCACGAGCCCGGCCATGCCCGCGGCCGGAAGCGGGGCTGGTCGTCGCACGAGCCGCTCTGCGAGCACGAGGAGCCAGGGAATGAGCGGGAAGATGTTCGTCAGCGGCCAGCTCAGCCAGACGACGAAGAACGTCCCGAACGCGAAGATCAGGCCGGTCGTGAGCGCGCCGGCGAAGCGCATGCCCAGCGTTCGCGCCAGCACGAACGCGCCGAGGGCGCCGAAGAAGAGCTTCAGGGCGGCCATCACCGCGAGGGAATCCCAGAACGGCAGGATGTAGCCGGGAATGTTGAAAGGAGTGAAGAGCGCGGACTGGGCGTTCGCCAGGAACGGACGCCCTACCGAGACGTGCGGGTTCCAGAGCGGTGGATCGGGCAGGTTGTCCCTCGTGTACCGCAGGAAGGGCTGGAAGACCTGAACGGAGTCGAAGAGCTCGAAGTTGCCGCCCAGGCCGCGCACGTCCGGGGGCCTGGACTCGAGCCAGGGCACGTCGCTGAACAGCGAGTCTGAGCTGGTGAGCGCCCTGCCCGGCAGGAGCCCCTGGCCGACCATGAGCAGGGACAGGAGCGCATAGACGATTGCCGCGGCGAGCGTCGGTCTGCGCCGAAGCAGGCCAAACGTACGAGCCAGTCCTGCCGGTCCCCGCGGGCCTGTTCCGGCGCCGGCCGGGGCAGGTGGATGCCGGGCGGTCGTGACGCTCGACGTCATCGGGCTATTGGAACGAGCTTGGTGATCTGCCATCAGGGGCGCGGTTGGGCACGCGATCAGCCTCGAGCCGGCTGCCACGGTTCACCCCAGCGCGTGGAACCTCGCTCCGACAACCGGGCCATCCCGGCCCGAGCAACGATCATACTGTCGCGGCCGATTTCCCGGCGAAGTCCGATGATCCCTGCCCTCTCACCCATCAGCGGCACCTCGTATGGCCTCTGACCCGGGCACGGTGTCGCTGAGCTTGGTCGTTCCGGCCTACAACGAGGCCCGCCGTCTTCCGCTCACCCTGGAGCGGATGAGGCGCTACCTGGATGACAGCGGCGAGGACTACGAGGTCATCGTCGTGGACGACGGCAGCCACGACGGCACTGCGACCATGGCCGAGGGCGTGGCGGAGGGCTGGCCGGAGCTTGCGGTCGTGCGGCTCCCGGCGAACATGGGCAAGGGCGCTGCGGTGCGCGAGGGAATGCTCCGCGCCAGGGGCGTCCATCGAGCGTTCAGCGACGCGGACCTGAGCACGCCCATCGAGGAGCTGCCGCGCCTGCGCGCGCAGATGAACGCGACATACCAGGTGGCCATCGCCTCACGCGATGCGCCGGGCAGCCACATCGAGGTCCATCAGCCCGCATGGCGCGAGTTGATGGGACGCTGCTACAACCGGCTGCTGCGCCTGCTCGTGCTGCCGGGCATCCAGGACACACAGTGCGGCTTCAAGGTGTTCACGGACGCCGCGGCGATCGCCTGCTTCACTCCGCTCGAGACCCTGCGCTTCGGGTTCGACGCGGAGGTGCTACTGCGCGCCCGCCGGCAGGGCTGGTCGATCGCGGAGGTACCGGTCCGCTGGCGCCACGTCGAGGAGTCGCGAGTGGGCTCGGTGCGGGCCTCCACGCGAATGCTCTACGACCTGCTGCGGCTCCGCTTCCCACGCCTGTAGCGCCTCACTTCGCGGCGCAGACCATTCCCACCGACACGCCGGCGGGCAGCCGCACGCCGCGCTCGATGAGCTTGGCCTCCCCCGCGCGACGGGCAGCTCGAGCAGGCGGTTGAGCCTCGAGCGGCGCCAGCTCGAGATCGGAGCTGCCCGTCGCGCGTCCGCGCCGGCGGCGACGCAGCACCGGACGGCGGCCACGCCCGGCAGCAGCGCGGTGAAGAAGTAGGTGCCGAGCTGCGGCTCCCAGCCGGCGGCCTCGACCTGCTGACGCAGCCGGCGCTGCGTGTAACGGCGCCGGTGGTGCATCGACTCGTCGTGCGTGGCTCCACAGCCACATGTAGGCCGGCACGGTCAGCACCAGCCGGCCGCCGGGCGCCGCCACGCGGCGCAGCTCCGCCAGCGCGCGAAGGTCGTCGTCGAGGTGCTCGATCACGTCGGTGGCGAGGATGAGATCGAAGCGGCCGTCCTCGAACGGCAGCTCCTCGAGCGCGGCCTGCCGCACGCCCTCGAGGCCGCGCGCGGCGGCAGAACTCGACCGCGTCCGCCGAGAAGTCGACCCCTTCGGCCTGCCCAGGCGGCCGAACTCGACGAGATTGCGGCCCGGTGCCGCAGCCGGCGTCGAGGATCCGCGGCGCGGGCCGACGCCGGCGCGCCGCAGCAGCGCCCAGATGACCGTGCGGCGCGCACGGAACCACCAGTGCTGGTCCTCGAGCTCGTAGAGCTCGCGATAGCGCCACTCCTCCAAGGAAGCCCTAGCCTAGTCGCCGGTTCCGGGTGGCTGCGATTTCGCCGGCTCGGGCACCAGGGCTTCGCGCGTCGCGACGCCCTGCCTCGACCTGGCGCCGGACGTTGCGGCGGGCCTGGGCGAGCTCGCGGATCACGGGGATGAGGATCCGTCCCATGGACAGCCGCGAGCCCTCGCGGTCGTTCCAGACGATGCCGGTCTCCCGAATCCGGAAGCCGAGCCGCGCGGGCGAGGGCGAGCACCTCCACGTCGAATGCCCAGCCCTCGAGGCTCTGCCTGGGAAAGACCGCGTTGGCCACCTCGGAGCGCCAGAGCTTGAAGCCGCAGAAGATGTCGCGGGAAGGCTCGCTCAGAGCGACCCGGCAGAGCGTGAGGAAGTTCCAGCTCGGCGATGCGCCGCCGCAGGGGCTGGGTCTTGCCGACCTCGGCGTCCTTGACGTTGCGCGAGCCGATCACGACGTCGGCGTCCTCGATCAGCTCGACCATGTGCCCGAGCGAGTCGAGCGACGCGATGCAGTCGGCGTCGCACATCAGGCGCAGCTCGCCGGTGCGTCTCGAGCATCCCGCGCCTGACCGAGAAGCCCTTGCCGCGGTTCACCTCGTTCTGCAGCAGGCGCACCCGGGAGCCGTCGAGGAGCGGCTGGAGCACCTCGACGGTGCGGTCCTCGCTGGCGTTGTCGACCACGAGGATCTCGTAGGTGGCGCCTCGCTCCTCGAGCCAGGCGCGGACCGCCGAGACCGTTCCGACGATCGCCACCTCCTCGTTGTAGGCCGGCATCACCACCGACATCCAGGGCGTCATTCCAGCCACCGTACCGTGGCTCGGCCCCGATGTGCATAACATTCGGCGGCATGGGCGCCCTCGAGGACGTGGTGATCCTGTGCGGTGGCCGGGGCACCCGGCTTGCAGGAGCACACGCAAGTCGATCCCCAAGCCGCTGGTGGAGATCGGGGGCGAGCCGATCGTCTGGCACGTGATCCAGATCTACGCGGCGCAGGGCTTCCGGAGCTTCGTGCTCTGCACCGGCTACAAGGGCGAGCTGATCGAGGCGTTCGTCGCGCTCGCGCGACTGGCCGGACGGCGTCGAGGTCCGCTGCCTGGACACCGGGCTCGACACGCCGACCGGCGGCCGGATCAGGCGGGCGGGCCTGCTGCTGGAGGGTCGCGCCTTCTGCGCGCACCTACGCCGACGGCGTGGCCGACATCGACCTGCGGCGCGCTGATCGAGTACCACCGCGCCCACGGCGGACCTGGCCACGATGACCGTGGTGCGCCCCGAGCTCCAGTTCGGCGTGGCCGAGCTCAACGGTGACGGCCGGGTGCGCGGCTTCAGCGAGAAGCCGCGCGCTCGAGCACTGGATCAACGGCGGCTTCTTCTGCTTCGAGGCGGGGGCGCTCGACTACATCGACGACGACTCGGTGCTCGAGCGCGAGCCGCTCGAGCGGCTGGCCGCCGACGGCCAGCTCCACGCCTTCCGGCACGAGGGCTTCTGGGAGTGCATGGACACCTACAAGGACGCCGTCCAGCTCAACGACGTCTGGTCGACGCGGCGCGCGCACCCTGGAAGATCTGGCCCTGATGCGGTCCGCCTTCGTCACGGGCGCATACGGGCTGCTCGGCACCGCGCTGACGCGCGCGCTGCTCGACCGCAGGGTGGAGGTCACGGTCCTGCGCCGCGACCTCAGCCCGCGGTCGGCTCTGGTGCTGACGGGTCTCGAGGCGCGCGTGAACGTGGTCAACGGCGACGTGACCGATCTCGCCCTGCTCGAGCGCGCCCTGGGCGAGTACGACGTGGACAGCGTCTTCCACCTCGCCGCACAGACGATCGTCGGCACGGCCAACAGCTCGCCGCTGGGCACCTGGGAGGCCAATGTCCAGCGGCACCTGGACGATGCTCGAGGCGTGCCGGCATCACCAGGTCGCGCGAGTGGTCGTGGCTGCGTCCGACAAGGCCTACGGCGCCCACGACGAGCTGCCCTACCGCGAGGATTTCGCGCTGGAGCCGCGCTTCCCGTATGACGTGAGCAAGGCGGCGACGGACCTGATCGCCCGGTCGTACTGGCACACGTACGGGCTCCCGGTGGCCACCACTCGCTTCGCAAACCTGTACGGGGGCGGAGACACGAATCGCTCGCGGCTGGTGCCCGAGGCCGTCGATGCGGCTCTCTCCGGCCGCTCGCCGGTGATCCGCTCGGACGGCACTCCCGAGCGCGACTTCCTCTACGTCGACGACGCCGTGGAGGCCTACCTGGCGATCGCGGCCGCGCTCGATGGCGACGGTGCGCGGGGCGAGGCGTTCAACGCCGGCGGCGGCGAGCCGCACGCCGTGCTGGCGGTGGTGGAGCTCATCTGCCAGATCGCGGGCACCGGCGTCCAACCGGACGTCCGGGGGAGCGGCACGCCGCGGGGGGAGATCGACCGGCAGTACGTGGACACGGCCAAGCTCCGGGAGCTCACCGGCTGGGGGCCGGCCGTGGCTCTCGAGGAGGGGGTCAAGCGCACCGTGGAGTGGTACCGGGAGCACCCGGCAGCGCTCGCCTAGGTCATTGGCGCCTACGCCGTGGACGTGGCCAGGCGCGGGCGCACCGTGAGTGCGAGCGCCAGCAGCGCCACCGCGGCCACAGCCTGCAGCACCAGTACGAACGAGGCGAACGCGGCGAGATCCTGGGCTCCGGCCAGGACCACCGGCTCCACCAGCGCCACGGCTGCGAGCACCGGGACGTAGATGATCCGCCCGAGCGCGATCATGTACTCCACCGCGAGGCACGCGACCGCCAGCAGCGCCATGGCAAGCGCGAGCACTCGCAACTGGTCCGCCGCGCCCGCGAACTCGCGGGCCGAACGCAAGCTTCAGGAGTGGCTCCGGCGCGAGCATGAACACGGCGAGCAGCGGCGCGCAAAGCGTTCCGACGATGAGGAGCGCCCTGCGCAGCGCCACCCGCGGATCCTGACCGGCAAGCACCAGGCGCGTGGCCTCGGGGAGCAGATACAGCCCGACGCCGATGGCCACCCACACGAGCGTCTTGGCCGCCAGCGCCGCAGCGGCGTAGGACCCGGCCGCGTCGGCGCCGAGCTCGTGCCGCACGATGATGACGTCGAGGTTCTGTAGCGCCGCGAGCAGCGTGAGGCCCAGGACCGGAACCCACGCGGCGCCGAAGCGCTCGCGGAGCCGAAGGCTCTGCCGGGGGACGCTCTCTCCCCGTCGGAGCGGCGGTGGAGCGCCGTGGCAAGGCCGGCGCTGATGAGGAGGAGCGAGATCGGCGTGGCCACGAAGGCGCCCGTGACCCCGGCGCCGAGCAGCACGAGCAGCACGCCGGACGCCACGCGGGCGCACTCCCTCGCCCACGATGCTCCAGCCGACCTCGCGGTAGGCACCCAGTCCCTGAAGCGCACCGCGCTGGGTGGACACAGCAGCCAGAGCCCCATCGTGGGCAGCAGCGCCGCGGCGGCCCACTCCTGGTGCACCCCGATGAGGCTCGCGAGTGGCTCGCGCACCGCGACCCCGACAAGCGGCGAGCGCGACGCAGGCGGCCGCAGGGTCCGCGCTCCAGCCGCGCAACGACCCCGCGCCCGGGCCGAGCCGGCCGGTCATCGCGTCGCGGGCGGTCGCAACCTGTAGGGCGCAGCCCGGTATTGCCAGGATGATGAACGCCGACTGAGCAGCGCGGCGAGCGACCCGTAGTCGCTGACGCCGAGCATTCGAGCGAAGACGAACGCGAACACCGCGCCGATCGCATGGTCCGGCCAGCGTCACGGCGGCCACGGCGGCGGCCCGCCCCGTGTGGGACCGGGCAAGGACGGCGCCCAGTGCCGCCGGCCCCGTGGCCGCCTCCTTCCTGAGCACCTCGAGGTTCGCGCTCCGCACGCGGTCCCAGGTGAAGGTGCGCGCCCGGCGCTCGGCCGCCTCGCCCATCCGCTCGCGCAGGTCGGGGTCCTCCACGACCTCGCCGCACGCGGCTGCTTAGCTCGTCCGGCTCCTGGGCGAGCACGCCGGTCTCGCCGTCGACGATCGACTCGGGCAGCCCGCCGACCGCGAGCGCCCCGCTGGGCGTGCCGCAGAGCGCGGCCTCCATGACCGTCAGCGACCAGCCCTCGGACGAGGAGGCGGTGAGCGATACCCAGGCGCGGCCGTAGAGCTCGGCCTTCGCGCTCCTCGGTCCACGTAGCCGTGCATGTGCACGCGTCGGCCAGGCCGCGGCGCGCGATCTCCGCCTCGAGCGCCTCGCGGTGGTCGCCGTCGCCGGCGATGTCCAGCGTCGGCCCCCGGCACCGCCTCGAGCACGTCGAGCACCAGCTCGATGCGCTTGTAGGCCTTGAGCCGCCCCACGTAGAGGAGGCGCGGCTCCGCGGCGCGAGTCCCGCGCCGGAAGGCACCCGGTCCACGCCGAGGTACTCCACCGTGATGTGGTCGGGCGGGATGCCGACGCCGACCAGGTCGTCGCGGGCCGACCGGAGATCGTCAGAAGCGGCGCGTGCGGTAGAGGTAGGCGAAGCGGCAGCGTCTCGAGGACCCAGGCCAGGACCGCCCCGTAGCGGCCCGAACTCGCCCGATGTAGAGATCGCGGTGGACGTGGTGCACCATCGCCACCCGCGGCTTCCGCAGCCAGAGCGGCGTGAGGAACGTGATGCCGTTGATGACCTCGAGCACCACGTCGGCGTCGCGCCCGACGCCGCGCAGCACCGTCCAGATGGCGCGGGGGAAGACGGTGGACCCGGCCGCCCATGCGATGGACCGCGAGGCCGGGGCCCGTACTGACTCGACCTCCTTGGCCCCCGGGTACATGCCGGCGACCATGGTGACCCGGTGGCCCCAGGCCACCCAGCGGCTCACTGCGCGTCAGATGTTGGCCCCGTTTCCGCCGGTCTGCGGGTGGGTCCAGTCCCGGTCGGCCAGGACCAGGATGTGCAGCGGCTTTCCGCCCTCGGCGGCGTTCATCGGACGCGCAAAGGTAGCGGTTCTTCGGCGTCTGCGCGGCGGCTACCGGCCCCCGTGACGGGTCTGGGTGGCGCCCCCGGCCATGCGCCCTATGGTCTGTCGGGATGGCTCCAGTCGTCTGGATAATCCTGCCCACTTACAACGAGGCGGAGAACCTCGAGCGCGTCGTGCGCGCCATTGTCGCGGAGCTCGACCGCATCGTGCCCGGCGACTGGGCGCCTGGTGGTGGTGGACGACGCCTCCCCGACGGCACCGGCGAGCTCGCCGATCGGCTGGCCACCGAGCTGCCCCGGGTGGAGGTGCTTCACCGTGCCGGCAAGGAGGGGCTGGGCAAGGCCTACCTCGCCGGCTTCCGTACGCCGCTCGCCCGGCGGCGCCGAGCTCGTGATCGTCATGGACGCCGACTTCTCCCACGACCCGGCGCACCTGCCCGCGCTCATCGCGGCCGCGGCCGACAGCGACCTGGTGCTGGGCTCGCGCTACGTGGCCGGCGGGCAGATCGTGGACTGGCCCCCGCTGCGCCGCGTGCTCAGCCGCGGCGGCTCGTTCTACGCCCGGACCATCCTCGGCGTCGGCGTGCGCGACCTCACCGCGGGCTTCCGCTGCATCCGCCGCGAGCGTGCTCGAGACGATCGAGCCCTCCACGCTGCGCTCCCAGGGCTACGTCTTCAACATCGAGCTCACCTACCGCGCGCTGCTGGCGGGCTTCCGCGTGACGGAGGTGCCGATCTGCTTTCGCGACCGCAGGGCGGGCCAGAGCAAGATGTCGCTGGCGATAGCCTTGGAGGCGCTGCTGCTCGTGCCGCGGCTGCGCCGGCTGCGCCGCGGTGGCACCCCGCAGCTCCTCAAGCGGCGTCGCCGCGGGCGCGAGGACGCCCCCGCGGAGGAGACGACCTCGGCCTGAGCCGTCAGATCATCGCGGGCCGGGTGAGGCGGCTGGTGCGCGGCCCTGCGCGCGGCCAGCGAGCGCGGGAGTTCTGCTCCGCGATCGTGCTCTCGACCTCCCGCGGCAGCGCCCTCTGGAAGACGCTCGTGTCGAAGCGCGCCGCGTTCTCGACGCAGGCCAGCGGGTCGACGGCGCCGTCGTCGAAGCCGGCCACCGCGGCGGCGAGCTCCTCGGGGCCACCGCTCCAGAAGCAGCCCGTCACGCCCTGCCTGACCGTCTCCAGCGTGCCGCCGCTTCGCACGGCGATCACCGGCCGCCCGGCGGCCTGGGCCTCGACCGCGGCGATGCCGAACTCCTCCACGGCCGCCACCACGAGGGCCCGGGAGCTCGGGAGCAGGGCGGCGGTCTCGCGTCGCTCAGCCGGCCGGCGAAGCGTCACGTTGGGTCCCGCCAGGCGCGCGAGGCGTCGCCGGTCCGGGCCGTCGCCCACCACCACGAGCGGCAGCCCGAGCTCGGTTGAAGGCCCGCACGGTCACGTCGATCCGCTTGTGCGGCATCAGCTCGGAGAGCACCAGGTAGTGGTCGCCCACCTGGCCGGGCTCGAAGCGGCTGGTCTCCACCGGCGGGTAGATGACGTGCGCGTCGCGGCCGAGGTAGCTGCTTGACGCGGGCCTGGGTGATCTGCGAGTTGGTCACGTAGGGGTCCACCCGCTGGGCCGCGATCCAGTCCCATTGCCGCCAGCGCCGGAACAGGCTCGCGCAGCGCGGCCCGGGTGACCGGGTTCCGGCGCGCCGGCCAGCGTGCGGTCGCGGTCGTTCCAGGCGTAGCGGAACGGGTTGTGGCAGTAGCAGACGTGCACCGTGCATCTCGTCGCAGATGCACGGCGTGCGCCCAGGCGCTCGAGCTCGACACGACGAGGTCGTACCCGGACAGGTCGAAGGACTCGATCGCCGCGGGATAGAGCGGAAGCAGCGAGCGGAAGGTGCGCGCGGTGGGTCGCAGGCGCTGCAGGAACGAGGTGTGCACGTTGCGGTGCGCGAAGCGACCCTCGGTGCCCTCCTCGTCGTAGACGGCGGTGAAGATGTCCGCGTCGGGCCAGATCTCGCACATGGCCAGAAACACGCGTTCGGCACCCCGGAGGTCGAGCAGGAAGTCGTGCACGAGCGCCACGCGGCGCGGGGCATCCGGGCGAGCAAGTTCAACCCTCATGCACCGAGTCTATGTGAGAGATCTGAAGTTGGCGTACGGTCCGTCTGCTAGGAATCCCGTGGGATGAGGCGCCGACCCCAGGGGTTTCTTGTGCCTCTCGCGATGCTCTGCCTGGCCCTGGCCCTGCCGGCCGCGGCCGGTGCCCAGAGCGCGGGAGACAATCAGTACGTCGACCCCTTCGAGGGTCAGAAGCCGCCGGCCAACTCTCAGGCCGGCGGGTCGCCAGGGACCAACGGCCAGGCCACGGGCGCACCGTCGCCCAGCGCGAGCAGCTCTCAGCCGGCCGCAGGCGACAGCGCCGCGGCGAGTACCGCCACGGGGGACGCCGCCAGCGAAGGCGGGCAGCTCCCCCGTACCGGCGTCGGGCTCCTCATGATGCTCGCGGGCGGCGTTGCCCTGGTCGGCGCCGGGGTCACGCTCCGGCTTGCGATCGACGCTCGACCGTCCTAGCCGGCACCGCCGGCAGTCGCGGCCCGCGCCGATGGGCGTCGTGATCGATGCCCGGGCCACGGTCCGGGCGCACATCGGCGGGGTGGAGCGCGTGGCCCGCGAGATGGCTGTCCGGTTGCCGCTACTCCGGCCCGACCGCTACCGGGTGCTGCGCCCGCCCGCCGCGCTCGCCCATCGGGCCGGCCACCTCTGGGAGCAGGCGGTCCTGCCGCTCGCAGCCCGGCGCGACGAGCTCCTGTACTGCCCCGCCAACCTCGCCCCACTCGCCTCACGGCGCAACGTCATCGTCATCCACGACGTGGCGGCGCTGAGGCATCCGGACTGGTACGGCTCGGTGTACGCCCGCTACCAACGGGCGCTCCTGCCCGTGCTCGCGCGCCGGGCTCGGCGCGTGCTCACGGTCTCCGAGTTCTCGAAGCGCGAGATCGTGGAGCGCCTCGACGTGCCCGCGGACGCGGTTGGCGTGGTGCCGAACGGGGTGGACGAGCGCTTCCACGCCGGCGCCGACGCCGGCGCCGCCCGCTGCGCACTCGGGCTCGAGCGGCCGTACGTGCTGGCGGTGGGCACGCGGATCGCGCGCAAGAACCTCAGTGCCGTGTCCGGGGCGGCCCGCGCACTGCGAGGAAGCGGGATCGAGCTGGTGACGGTGGGCTCCGGCGCGCGGTTACATGCGCGCCGAGCAGGGGATCGACGCTGCGCTCGCTCGGCTACGTGCCCGACGACCTCCTGCCCGGCCTCTACGCCGGCGCCCTCGCCCTGGTCATGCCCTCGCTCTACGAGGGCTTCGGCCTTCCGTGCCTGGAGGCGATGGCCTGCGGGACGCCGGTGGTGGCCTCGGATCGAGCCGCCCTCCCCGAGGTGTGCGGCGACGCGGCGCTGCTCGTGGACCCCGGCGACGTCGACGCGGTGGCCGCCGCAGTGCTGGCGGCGGCCACCGACGAGCCGCTGCGCGCGCAGCTCGCCGACCGCGGTCTCGAGCGCGCCCGCGCCTTCCCGTGGGCGCGCACCGCCGAGCTCACCGATCGCGAGCTGGACAAGCTGTTCGGCGGGCCGCTGAGCAGCTCCGGCGCGAGGCCTCCAGGTCATGTGGCAAGCTTGTGCACGTGCTCGCGGCCAGGTCGACCCACGATGTGCTCAACCAGGTCCCGCCGATCCTGCCGTACAACGTATTCGAGGCGGACCTGCCGCTGCGCGAGGCGCTCGAGCGCGAGGGCGGCGGCTGGGGAGTCGACCGCCTGCGCGACGCCGGGGAGCTGGCGGGCAGCGTGGAGGCGGCCGAGCACTCGGAGCGCGCGGAGCGCAACGAGCCCCGCCTTCTGACCCACGACCGCTATGGACACCGCATCGACGCGGTGGAGCTGGACCCGTCGTGGCACTGGTGCCTGCGCCAGGCGGTGGAGCGCGAGATCCATTCGCTCCCGTGGCGCGATCCGCAACCGGGGGGCCACGCGGTCCGCGCCGCCCTCATGTACGTCTGGAGCCAGGTGAACGCCGGCGTGATGTGCCCGGTGTCCATGACCTACTCCGCGATCCCGGCCCTGCGCGAGGCCCCGGAGCTGGCCGAGGAGTGGGAGCCGCGCCTGACCAAGCCGAGCTACGAGGACGGCGCCCTGTCCGGCATGGCGATGACGGAGAAGCAGGGCGGCTCGGACGTGCGGGCCAACAGCACGCGCGCCGAGCCGGCCGGCGACGGCGCCTGGGAGATCACCGGCCACAAGTGGTTCTGCTCGTACCCCTCCTGCGACATCTTTCTCACGCTCGCCCAGACGGAGGCGGGCCTCTCCTGCTTCCTGATCGAGAGCAGCGACCCGGGGTTCCGGATCCAGCGCCTCAAGGACAAGCTCGGCACGCGCTCCCTGCCCTCGTCGGAGGTGGAGTTCCACGGGGTCCGCGGCCGGCTCGTGGGCGAGGAGGGCCGCGGCGTGCGAACGATCGTGCGGATGGTCAACCACACGCGCCTCGACTGCCTGATCGGGTCCGCCTCGGGGATGCGCTGGGGCCTGGCCCAGGCAGTGCACCACGCCCGGCACCGCTCGGCCTTCGGGAAGCTGCTCGCCGAGCAGCCGCTGATGCAGAACGTGCTGGCCGACCTCGCGATCGAGTCCGAGGCCGCCACTGCCACGGCGATGCGCGTGGCCCGCGCCTACGACGAGCAGGACGCGCCCTTCCGGCGCTTCGCCACGGCCGTCATGAAGTACTGGGTCTGCAAGCGCGCCCCGCAGCACGCACTGGAGGCGCTCGAGTGCCTCGGCGGCAACGGCTACGTCGAGGAGTCCGGCCTCCCCCGTCTGCTGCGCGACTCGCCACTCAACTCCATCTGGGAGGGCTCGGGCAACGTGGCGGCGCTGGACGTGCTGCGGGCGACGCTGAAGGAGCCCGAGGGTCTACCCGCGTTCCTGGCCGAGTGCGAGCTGGCCCGCGGGGCCGACGCGCGCCTCGATGCCCACCTGGACCATCTGAGCGAGCAGGCGAGCGACCCGGAGTTCGAGGCGCGCCGCCTGGCAGGCGACCTGGCGCTGGCGCTTCAGGCCAGCCTGCTCGTCCGGAACGGAGCGCCGGCCGTGGCCGACGCCTTCTGCGCCGGCAGGCTCGCGGGCGGCGGCCGCGTGTTCGGCACGCTTCCCGCCGGCGTGGACACGGGCGCCATCATCGAGCGCGCGCTCGCGATCTGACCCCGCCGGCATCCGGCCGCCCGGGCCTGCAACCGGGGCCCTGGTCGATCGCGACTAGCTACTCTGCGCGCTCCACGGCCCGAGACTCACGGGCCGAGCCGGGGGAATAGCCGCCATGACTCGCCGCCTCATAGTCGCCACCTGTCTGCTTGCCGCCCTGCTGGCCGCGGCGCCGAGCGCCGAGGCGGCCAAGCGCCGCGTGCCGCGCGGGTTCTTCGGAACCATCTTCGACGGGCCGGTAAAGGACGCCGCGGCCCCCCTGGTCACGCAGGAGTTCGGCCGCATGGCCTCGTCCGGCGTCGAATCCGTTCGAACCAACTTCTTCTGGTCGGAGGGGCAGCCCTCACCGGGTGTCACCGATTTCTCGCGAACCGACGCCCTCGTACGCGAAGCCGCGACCCACGGGCTCTCGCTGCTGCCCGTCGTCACGGCATCACCACGCTGGGCTCGCCAATATCCAAGCAAGACCGGCTCGCCGCCGAAGCGCGTGGCCGACTACACGGCCTACCTCGAGGCGCTCGTCAAGCGCTACGGACCCAAGGGGACCTTCTGGACGGAGGCAACCGACGTTCCGAAGCGCCCGATCCGCGAATGGCAGATCTGGAACGAGCCCGAGCTGCCCTACCAGTGGCACCGCCCGGCGAACAAGGGCTTCAAATCCGTCGCGCCGGCCTACGGGGCGCTGTTGCGCGCCTCGCGACACAAGCTGAAGGGCCTGGACGGCGGGGCGAAGGTGGTGCTGGCGGCATTGACCAACAAGTCCTGGAACGACCTCGCGACGCTGTTCGCGCACGGGCGGATCCGCCGCCAGTTCGACGTGGCCGGGCTGAACGCCTACTCGAAGAAGTCCGCCGACTTCATGGTGATCGCCGAGGCGTTCCGAAAGGTGCTGAGGCGCAACGGCCACAAGGGCACCCCCATCTGGGTCACGGAGTTCACCGCGCCTGCCGCGAAGGGCCGCATCCGCATCCCGAGCTACCAGGCCAGGTTCGTGACCACAGACCGGGGGATGGCCTCCCTCCTGAAGTCCGCCTACGGACGCTTCGCCACGCGCGGCCTCCGGCGTTTCGGGCATCAAGCGGGCCTATTGGTACACCTGGGCCTCCAGCTATCGAGCCGGGCAAACCCTGGGGTTCTTCGAGTTCGCCGGGCTCAGGCGCTTGTCGGGCGGGGCCCTCAGCGACAGGCCGGCAGTGCGGGCCTACCGCGCCGCCGCGCGCAGCTACGAGGGGTGCGCGAAGACCTCTACGGCGAAGTGCAAGTAGCCGGACGCGGCGCTTAGCGCCTGGCGGCGTGCACGCACTTCATGGCGGCTCGGCGCCGCCGTTCGACCAGTTGCCGCAGGTGCCGGAGTCGTGCACGCGACCGCGGTCCCGACTTGTGGCGGGCGGCGTGCCCGTGGCGGTGCTGCCAGCGCTTCAGCTCGAGCCGGGCGCGCCGAAGTGATGCCTTCTTTGCGCTACAGCGAGCCGGGGGGGCCGACCCGTCCGAGGCCGGCTTGTCGCCGCCGTCCGCGGGGGATGGCGGGAGCGATGTGCCGGGAGTTCCGGAGCCGGAGTCGCCCGGCGGTGTGGAGGCCGGAGGGGTCGGGGGCGGCGTGGCCGGCGGCGGTGTCGAGGGCGGCGGCGTGGACGGCGTCCCGGCCGGGGTGAGGCGGAGGACGACCGGAGCGCCCGCGAGGCTGACCGGGATCCGGAGCGGGTTCGTCCAGCGCTGGCTCTCGGCGTCCGAGACGACCGGGTCGAAACGCCGCGCGAGCGACACGGCCTGACCCATGACGACCTCGAGCGAGTCCGGCGCGGGCGTGAGGTCGACTTTCGTGTCGCGGTTCCAGACGCTCACCTGACGCCAGAGGACGAGGGAGTAGGAGCCGTCCGCAGAGCGCAGCAGCAGCTGCCGCACGTCGGGGCCCGCACCCTCGAGGCCATAGCGCAGCCCGCCGGGTGAGGCCACCGGCGCGGACGCTCCGCCGACCGTTCGCAGGAGGTTCCGCAGCGCGATGAACGACGGCCGCGGCGACAGGTCCGACCGCAGCAGCCCGAAGGAGTTCGTACTGGCCGGGACTCCGATTCTCTGCGCCTCGGCGGCGGACCACGGGTCGGCGAGCCGGAAGTAGTAGGTCCGCTCGACGCCGCCAAGGAACGCCTCCAGCGCGATTCGGGGCGTATACATCGAGTTGGCCTTCTCCGAGGCGCCGCGGTGGGCGGCGTTGGTCACCAGGTCGGCGTGGTAGCCCACCTCGGTGATGATCAGCGGCTTGTTGCCCGAGACCTGGGACATCAGCGAACGCTCGTCCGGGAGGTTGATCAGTGGCAGGCCACCGCCGGGGTAGGGATGCAGGTTTCCGGCGTCGAGGTACGCGGAGAGGTCCCCGAGGGCGGCGCGGGACTCACGATGGACGAGGCTCGGCCCGAGCACGGTCAGGTGAGCGAGGGCGGGGTCGCCCTTCACGCGGCTGTAGAGCTCGCGCTGGTAGGCGCGCTCCTTCCCCACCCAATCGGACACCGGCTCGAGGTCGGGCTCATTCGGACCCACCACGGAGACCGCCACGCCGGGCAGCCGGTCGCGAATCGCGTTCAGGCTGGCTTGCATCTGCGTCGTGCCGCCGCGCAAGTCGCCGACCAAGAGGTTGGCCCTGATGCCGTCTGCGGCCAAACGCTTGAGCATGCCGATCTGGTACTCGCAGGTAGGGCAGATCGCGTCGTATATGTACCGGACGCCCAGTTCTTGCAGGCGCCTCTCCAGGGTGTCGTAGTCGCCATACGACGTATCGATCCAGTTGAGGGTTACGCCGACCCCGATGGAGTCACCGAACACGCGGGCAGATTTCGCTGCCACCAGGGGCTCGGCGGGGTAGGGTGCCGCGCTGGCGGCCGCTGGTTCCGGCCCCGATACCGCGGACGAAACGGACGAACAGCCGCTCACGCTGAGCGCGATCAGAAGCAGGGCGAAGCAAGGGCGGCGGAGTGAAGGTATGCGGGTCCTCTCGGCAGAGGACCCCCGCACCGTTACCGCGGCCTTCCCCTGCTCGAAGATTCGTCCATGGGGCGGCATCCCTGCCGGCCACGAGGGCGCAACTTAGCACCCTGAATCCGGCAGGCCGTCATCGGCGGCATTCGCCGCTACAAGCCTTCATGATGATCGAGATGCCCTCTCCCGCAACCGCGTCGCGGTCGCCCGGCTCCAAACCGCGGACGGGTCCCGCCTGGTGGCGCGTGGGCCTGGCCCTCGTCGCGCTCGCGGCGTCCGCCCTGGCACTGCTCCTGGCGCTGACCGGCGGACCCGAGCGCAAGCCGCCGCCGCTGCGCACGGGAGAGCTCTCAGCCGCGGCCCTCGTCGACTCGATCGGCGTCTCGGTCCACTTCAACTATGTGGACACCGCCTACGGACGCCAGGCCGAGGTGCTGGCGCGACTGCGTGAGCTCGGGGTGCGGCACATCCGGGAAGCCATGCCCACTCCCCCCGTCGGTCCTCTCGCCGACGGACTGCGCGCGGCCGTTCATGATCGGGATCGGGGCCACGGTCGGCACCGGAGACATCGAGGTCGACCCCGCACTCGCCGTGGCCGACTCGCTGCGCGTGATGGGAACGGGCATCGACGCCTTCGAAGGACCGAACGAGTTCGACAACAGCGGGGACCCCGGCTGGCCGGCGAAGCTAGGCGCCTACATGCCCGCGCTGCGGGCAGCGGTGCGAGAGCAGGCGCCGGGCGTGCCGGTGATCGGCCCGAGCTTCGTCAACCCGTCCAGTCGCCGGCTGCTTCCCTCTGACCTCCCCGGCCTACTGAACGCGCACCCCTACCCGGGCGGCGGGCCGCCCGAGCCTGTGCTCGCCGCCGCGTTGCGCGAATTCGCCAAGGAGCGCGGTAGGAGACCCGTGCTGTTCACTGAGACCGGCTACCACAACGCGCTCGAGGACACCGACGAACAGCCGCCTGCTTCCGAGGAGGCCGCCGCGGTATACCTCCCGCGGCTGCTGGTCACGGCCTTCGGGGCGGGAGTGCGTCGAACGTTCATCTACGAACTGCTCGACGAGAAGCCCGATCCGGGGCTTCGTGATCTCCAGCAGCACTTCGGCCTCCTGCGCAACGATCTCTCGCCCAAGCCCGCGTTTCGCGCGATCGCGACGCTCATCGCCGCCCTGCGCACGTCGCCCGGGGCCAACGGGCGGCGGCAGCGCCTGCGCTGGGACCTCGAGGTCGACAGTGGCGAAACGGTGGAGCGCCTGACCCTCGCGCGCCGGGACGGCTCGCGTGTGCTCGCCCTGTGGCGACCGGTGTCGGTCTGGGATGAGCACGATCTGAGACGGGTGGAGCCCCGGCCGCTCTCGGTGGAGCTGCGCTTCGGACGCCGCGCTCGGGACCTCACCGTGTGGCGACCGAGTCAATCCACGGTTCCGGTCCTTCACCGCAAGGCCACGGACCATCTCCGGCTCGCGCTCGGCGGCGACCTGGTACTTGTAAGCCTCCGCTGATGGGCCGCGACACACATTGAATCCGTGCGAACCCAGCTGAGTCGGCAAGTCGCCGATCGAGACCCGTTGGTCGGAGCCCTGGGCTGGCGGGCCGTACTGCTCTACGGAGATCCCTGCACCTTCGATCGCTGGCTCTGGATTCGACGGAGAATCCGACCCGGTCGGCTAAGGACGCTGGATGCCGGCAGCGGAAACGGCGCCTTCGCGATGTACGCGGCGCGGCGCGGCAACGAGGTCACGGCGCTCTCGTACTCCCCCGCGGACCAAGCCAGGGCCACGCGGAGAGCCAGTGCCGCCGGCTTGCCCGAGATTCAGTTCCGTGTCCGGGATCTGCGCGAGCTTGACCGCTCTACGGAGGAGCTCGGCCAATACGACCAGGTCATCTGCCTCGAGGTCATCGAGCATATCCTCGACGACCGCAAGCTCCTCCGCGATCTCGCCGCCGTGACCCGCCCCGGGGGACGTCTCTTGCTAACCACTCCATATCGTGACCACATCCCCGTCTTCGGCGAGGAGGTTTCCCCGCAGGAGGACGGCCACCACGTGCGGCGCGGCTATACGCACGAGGAAATGGTGGAGCTCCTGGCTGAAGCAGGGTTCCATGGGGCCTCGTCGAGCTTCGTCAGCGGAATCGTGTCGCAGCGCGCCTTCAGCCTCATGTACCGGCTCAACAGGGCCTACCCGCACCTCGGCTGGATCCTGTCGCTGCCCCTGCGTCTCCTCAGACCGCTCGACGGACCCCTGACCCGGCTTACCGGCTACCCGTACCTGTCCATCGGGGTCGTCGCGGTTCGCAGCTGATTCCTCCTGCGGGCCTCGGCCGGCCTCTCCGCTTCCGCTGACGGGTTCCATACGGTGTGCCGATGCCCGCCGATGACGTGACCGACGATCAGCCGGCGGTGGCATCGCCCCCCGCCACAGACGCGTCGCTTCCCGTCGGCGTAGTGCGGCGGCTGCTCGCGCGCGGCCTCGTGCGCGCCGGGATCGTCACCTACCTGTTCTCGGGGCTCACGCTCGTGGCCAACCTCGTTAGCGGGCGTCGTCATGGCGCGGACGCTCGGCCCGGAGGGGCGCGGCGTGGCTTTCGCGCTCGTGACGGTCACCCAGCTCGCGGGCTTCCTGTTCGCGCTAGGGGTCGCTCAGAGCCTCAGCTTCTTCATCGCGCGACATCCGCAGGACGGTCCCAGCCTGCTCACCACGTGGCTGGTCATGCTGGTCCCGCTCACGGCGGTCGCGATCGCGATCACCGAGCTGCTGCTTCCCACGATCTTCAGCGACCGACGGCGAGCAGGCGATCGCCGTGGGCCGCTGGTTTCTCTTCACGATCGCGCTCGTCGTCGCGCTCGAGCTGAACTACGGCCTCCTTCTGGGCACGCACGACTACTTCGTCTACAACTCCCTGCGCCTTGCCCAGCCGGCGCTCACGGCGGTGAGCTTCGTCGTGCTTTGGGCGCTGGACGCTCTGACCGTGGAGAGCGCGCTGATCTCGGCCACCGCCGCGCACCGGCCTCGTTCTGGCGGTCGGCATGGCGCGCGCGGTCCGGCCGGATAGGGCTCGGCCCGCTCGCCCCGCGGCTGGGCCTCAGCACGGCTCTGGTTCGGGGTTCGCGGGACAGGGAGCGACCGTGGCCACGAATGTCACCGCCCGGCTGGACGTGGCGATGCTTCCCGCGTTCGTCATCGCGGCGAGCGTGGGCCTGTACTCCGTAGCGACGAGCGTGTCGCTCATCGTCTATCAGCTGTCCAACACGTTCGCCGGCGCTCGTGCTCCCGGCTGCCGCAAGCGACCCCCGGCGCGGTCCGATCAAGGTCGTCGGCTCGTTCTGGGCGGCGATGGCGATCGCCAGCCTGGTGGCGCTCGGGCTCGCGCTGTTCGCCCGGCCGCTGCTCGGCTTCGTCTACGGAGACGAGTTCCTGGATGCGGCCGAATCGCTGCGGATCCTCCTGCCGGGAGCCGTGCTTTTCGCCGGCTCCTCGATCCTGAGCGCCGGTATGTATGCGGCGGGCCGGCCGTTCACCGCCACGCTCGCGCAGCTCCTCGGGCATGGTCGTGACCGTGGTCGGGCTCTTCGTGTTCCTGCGCAGCGGTGGCGTGACCGCGGCGGCCCTCGTCTCGACCGCCTCCTACGCGACGGTCTTCGTCGCCACGCTGATCGCGTACAAGGCGGTATCCGGCATCCCGTGGCGGGGACTTCCTGCCCACCCCGGCCGCTGCGCGCCCTGGCGCTGGACCGGCCGACGCACCTCAGTAGCGGCGGTACGGATACGGGTAGGCGGAATCGCGACAGAGGAGCCGCATGGCCAGTCCGGCGGCGAGCAGCGCCAATCCCGCGATGGCGAGCAGGCCGGCCGGAGCACCGGTGCTGGGCAGCTGGCTGCCGGCGGCCGAGACCGACTGCACGCCTGTCGCCGCAGGCGCAGTCTCTGCCGGATCCTGCTGCTTCGGCGTCTGATCGTCGTTCTGCCCCGCCAGCGGGTCCGTGTACTGCTGCGGCACGTCGCTGTCCCCTTGGTCTCCGGGGGCCGGCTCCTCCGGCGTCGTGTCGGTTTGAGCGGGCTCCACCTGCACCTGGCCCGGGTCCACGGTCGCCGCCGGCGGCTCGGCCGGCTGCTGTGCGGGCGCCGCCGCCGCGTCCGCCGGCGCTTGGGCCTGGGCTTGTGGCGCCGCACGGATGCGCTTCCTGCGCCGGGGCGGACACGGGCACGGCCAGAAGCAGCGTGCCGACGAGGGCAAGCCCGAGGATGCGGTTTCGCATCGCGAAACAGTTAGCAGGTTTGGTGTTGACCCGCGCCGGGCCGGGCGCGGCCGCCCAGCGTCAGGGGCTAGCCGGGCGCTCGGACGCGAGGCGCCGGATCGAGCGTGCCGCGTGGGACGCCGGACGGCGCGCTCCCTCGGGCTGCGCCCAGGTCATCTCGACGACCTCCCGCAGGCGCATCTGGAACGCGTCGCGGGAGAACTGCTGCGCGTGCGCGGAGATGTCGTGGGGATCGAAGCGGGTGAAGTCGCTCTGGAGGGCGCGCGCAAGCGCTGCAAGGTCGCCATCCGGGACCAGCAGACCCGTGCGACCCGAGATCACCGTCTCGCTCACGCCGCCGGCGTCGATGCCGACCACTGGCCGGCCGGCGGCCTGTGCCTCGACCGAGACGAGGCCGAACTCCTCGACGTTGGGCACCACCAGCGCCGCGGTCTCGGCGTACAGCCGAGCCAGTTCCAGGTCGTCCACTCGGCCCAGGAACTCCGCCTCGCGTTCGTAGCGAGCCTTGAGCGGTCCGAGCTCGGGACCGGTCCCGACGACCTTGATCCGCCGGCCGGCGGCTGCCGCGGCCTCGATCGCCAGATCGGGGCGCTTGTGGCGCACGAGCTCGCCGACGAACAGGACGTGGTCGCCGGGCTCGCCGATGGAGAAGCGCTCGACATCGACGGGCGGATAGACGATGGGGGCTTCCCGGCCCCAGTAGCGGCGGATCCGGTCTTGCGTGATCCGGCCGTTGGCCACGTACTGGTCCACGCCCGCCGCGGCACGGCGATCGAAAGACCGGTGACGGTGCATCAGGAGCCTGAGAACGGGGCGCAGCGGCGCCGGCACCTCGGACATCGCCACGGCCTGCTCGTGCCAGGCATAGCGGAAGGGCGAGTGGCAGTAGCACACGTGGACGGCCCCCGCGGGCTTGTGCAGGCCGTGGGCAAAGGCGCTGCTGCTCGAGATGATGCGATCGAAGCCCTCGAGCCTGAGCCGCCCGGCGGCGGTGGGAAACAGCGGGAGCAGCGCGCGGAAGTTCGACTGGCGCACGCCGAGGCGCTGCAGCCGGGAGGTGGTGATGTCCCGGCCCTTGAACCGGCCCTGGGTGCCGTCCTCGTCGTAGAGCAGGGTCACGATCGGCGCATCCGGCCAGACGTCGCACATCGCGGCGAAGGTGCGCTCGGCGCCCCGGAGGACGAGAAGGTAGTCGTGTACTAGAGCGAGGCCCGCCATGGCGAAGGAAAAGGATACGGCCAGGTCGCGGGTGAACGCCCCGGTCGAGGGTCGGTCTAGGGTGTGAGCGGGAGACTCAAGCCGGCACTCGCTCGGACGATAGGACTGTATGCGAGCACTTGCCGCATGCCTGTCCGCCGCTTGCGTCCTGGCCGCCGCGCCTGCGGCTGCCGCCTACCCCGTGACGCCCAAAAGCGCCCCTGCCTTCCGTGACTCGGTGGGCGTGGTCACTCATGCAGTTTACTACGACACCGCCTACGGGGACTGGCCTAAGGTCGTGGCGAGATTGCAGGAGCTGGGCGTCCGCCACCTGCGCGACGGCGTGTACGCCAACCCAACGGACGAGTGGCGCGACTGGAACGAGCGCTACTACCGCGCGGTCGAGCTCGCGGCCGCTCATGGCATGCGCTTCATCTTCGGGATGGGCAGTCCGGGCAGCCGGTCGGGCACACTCGACCAGCTCATAGCCGAGGTGGCGGGCGCCTCCGCCCGGCCGCGGAGGCCCTCGAGGCACCGAACGAGTTCGACAAGTACGGAGGGGTCCGGCAGTGGCGGTCTGCCGCTCTCGGCCTATGGCCGCGAGCTGTATCTCAAGGCGAAGGCAAACCCTTCCCTGCGCTCGCTGCCGGTGCTCGGGCCGTCGTTCTCGACCACCACGGCGCAGAAGCTGTTCGGCGACCAGCATTCGTGGATGGACGTCGGCAACGTCCATCCCTACACGGGAGGGCTCTCGCCTGACCCCGACCACCTGCGCACCGAGCTGAAGCGTGCGCGAGCCGTCTCGGGCGGAAAGCCGGTCTGGGCAACCGAGGCCGGATTCCACAACGCGCTGCGAGCACGCTCCGGGCAGCCGCCCGTGTCGGAGGCCGCCGCGGCCGCGCTACCTGCTGCGGACCTTCCTCGAGCACTTCCGCAGCGGCATCGCGCGGACCTACGCCTACGAGCTCGTCGACGAGAAGCCCGAGCCCGCCCTGCGCGATCCCGAGCAGCACTTCGGCCTCCTGCGGCACGACATGACGCGGAAGCCGGCCTTCAACGCCCTGAGGAACCTCCTCACCATCGTCGGGCAGGGACGACCGCGCTCCTCGCCTTCGGCCGATTCGTCTGGATATCTCCAGTCCGGGCGTCGACGTACGCCGGCTCGTCCTGCGGAAGGCCGACGGCACCTACCTCGTGGCACTGTGGCGCCTTCGCAGCTCCTGGGACCGGGACCGGCGACGCCCGCTGCGTGTGCCCACACGCCGCCGTCACCGTGGCCGTCCCTGGTGCGGCTCGCGTGGCGATCGCGGACCCGGTCGCCTCCGCCCACAGCCGGCCGCTGCGCCTCCGTCACGGCCGTGTGCGCGTCGGACTCGACGGCAGGCCGCTGGTTCTGAGCATCGCTCCGTAGAGCCTCCCCAGGCGCGTCAGCGATAGTCCCGGGTATGCCGCGCTACTTCCTCGACCTCCCCGAGGAGGACGCCCCCTTGCCATGGGATCCGCTCGCGGGCCCGCGTCCCGAGCGGGCCGACACGCGCTACTTCGGCGGCGTCTTCCGCGAGATGGAGCCGATCCTGCGGGATCGGGAGATCGACGTCTACCTCACCTGGGACACCGAGCGGCTGCCGGCCTACGGCGACGGGGTGGTGGCCGTGGTGCTCGGGGACGAGGTGGGCCGGATTCCCCGTTACCTCGGCCGCGTCCGGGCCGTCTTCAAGTGCTACGGCACCCGTCCCGTGCTCGGCACGAGCGCTGTGCCCGACGCGAGCCTCACCGGGCTCCTCGAGCTCGCCCAGTACACCGTCCGCTGTCTGCGGTGGCTGCCCGGCGGCGCCGCACACGCGCGCCGGCAGCTGGGCCGGCGCCTGCGCGGGCGGCCCCTCCTGCCGCCCGTCCCCGTCATCCCGCTGGGGACCTACAACCAGCTCGATCTGCCGCTCGTCCCGATCGAGTCGCGTCCGACGGACATCTTCTTCGCCGGTAGCGTCGAGCACGAGCACTCGCTCCGGCACCGGCTGGGATCGCCGAAGACGCGGGCTCGACGCGAGATGCTGGCCGCCGTGGAGCGGCTCGGAAGCCGGCGACCCGATCTGCGCGCCGACCTTCGCGTGACAGCCGGCTTCTCCGCGTCGGAGAGCACTCCGCCGGCCGATTACTCGGAGGCGCTGATGAACGCAAGGGTCTGCCTGGCGCCGCGCGGCACCTCGGTCGAGACCTTCCGGGTCTTCGAGGGGCTGCGCTGCGGCTGCGTGGTCGTGGGTGAGCGCCTCCCGCGCCACTGGTTCTACGACGGCAGCCCGGTGCTGCAGCTCGACCGCTGGAGCGACCTCGAGGAAGACGCTGCTCCCGATGCTCGACGATCCGGAGGAGCTCGGCCGGCTACACGCACGCTCCTTGGCCTGGTGGCGCGACCGCTGTTCCGAGCGGGCCGTCGGACGGTTCCTCGCCGAGCGACTGAACGCGCTGTAGCGCCGGCGCGGACCGCCACCGGTGGCGATTCCCCAAAGCTACTGTCACGCTACTTGCTCGGGCCAAACGATGAGAATCCTGTTCGCGAACCACACCAGCGCCTGGAGCGGCGCAGAGGTATCGCTCATGCGCGTCGCCGCGGGGCTGCGCGATCACGACCTGGGCGTGGCCTGCCCAGCCGACGGCCCGCTGGCGGTCGCGGTGGACAGCGCGGGGATCGAGCGGCTCCCGCTCCCGGCGGTCGACGCGAGCCTGCGCCTGCACCCGGTGCAGACGCCGGTGGGCCTCGCCCAGCTCGGTGCCGGCGGCCTGGCTCTCGCTCGCGCGTCGCGCCGGTTTCGGCCTGACGTAATTCACGCCAACACCCCTCGGGCCGGGATCATGAGCGCGCATCGCGCGGCTCCGCGGCGGTGCCCCGTTCGTCGTTCGCGCCCACGAGCACCTTCCGCCCACCCCGGTCGGCCGCGCGGTGCGTTCGCTGCTCGTCCGCACGCGCGAGCGCGATCGTGGCCAACTCGGACTACACCGCGCACAGGTTCAACGAGGGGCTCGCCGCTCCCGTGGCCACGCGCGTCTACAACAGCATCGACCACGCCCGGTTCGACCCCGAGCGGGTCCGCCCGGCCGGGCTGCGTGAGCAGCTCGGGCTCGCCCCGGGAGCCAAGCTCCTCGGCCAGGTGGCTCAGATCACGCCCTGGAAGGGCCAGGACACCGCGATCCGGGCGCTGGCCGAGCTGCGTCGCGGGGGGCTCGACGCGCACCTGCGTGCTAGTCGGCCAGATCGCCTTTCCCGGCAAGGGGGTGCGCTACGACAACCACGCCTTCCTGAGTTCGCTGCACCGGCTGGTGGACGACCTCGCGGTCGGCGACGCGGTCCACTTCCTGGGTCAGCGCACGGACGTGCCGGAGATCCTGAGCGAGCTCGACCTCTCGTTGCTGCCCTCGTGGGAGGAGCCGTTCGGGCTGGCGACCGTCGAGAGCATGGCCCTGGGCACTCCGCCGCTCGTGACGAGCGTCGGCGCCGGGCCCGAGCTGGTGCGGGACGGGGTGTCCGGCCGGGTGCTGCCGCCGGGGCGGCCGGACGTGTGGGCCGCGGCCGCGCGCGAGCTGCTGGAGGACCCCGAGCGCCTGCGGCGTCTGGGCGAGGCCGGACGGGCCGCGGCCGCGCGCTTCCGCGACGAGGTCCACGCCCGCGAGATGCTCGCGATCTACGAGCGCGCGGCCGGGGGAACCGCGGCTGACCCGGATCCGGAGCCGCGCGTGGCGGCGGTCAGGGCACCCGAGGACCGGGTGGAGGCACCATGGCCGAGCTGATCTGGCGCCTGCGAGGAGGTAGCGGACCCCGGGCCGGAGCGGGTTCCGGGGAGCTCTGGTGGGCCCTGGGCGTGGGCGGCGCCACCGCCCTCGCTCTGGCGTTTGCGCTGACGCTCTCGATCCAGGCCGCGTGCGCCCTCGTGCTGGTGCTCGTCGTGATCGCGCTCTACTGGCACGACCGGCAATGGGGTATCACGGCGCTGTTCGCATTCTGGTTCCTGGCCCCCATGATCCGTCGCTGGCTGGGACTCAAGACCGGCTACATCAGCAACGACCCCCTGTCGCTCGCGCCGTTCCTCGCCACCGCCGCGCTGGCCGGATTCGAGCTGATGCGGGTGCACGTGCCGCGCGAGATCCGGCGCGTCCTGCTCCTGGCCGCCGCCGGCTTCGCCATCGGCCTGCCGATCGGGCTGGTCAGCGGCCCGCGCGCTGCCCTGTACGCCTTCGTCGCCTACCTCACCGGGGTGGCGGGCGCCGCCCTGGGGTTGAGGGAGGGCCTGTCGGTGAGGGACAGCACGCTGCGGCGCGTGCTGCTCTTCGGCATGCCGGTGATCGCCGTGTACGCGATCCTGCAGCGAGAGCTGCTGCTCCCGTCGTGGGACCTGGCCTGGCTCCAGTCGATCGAGTTCGCCAGCGTCGGCGATCCGAACCTCGGGACCGGTGCGGGCCTTCGCCTCGCTGAACGGCCCCGGGGCGCTGGCGCCCCTGCTGGGGCTTTCGCTGCTCTGCTACCTCACGATCCACCGGGCCCGGCCGATCGTGATCGCCGGCGCCGCCCTGACCGCCGTCGCCCTCTCGGTGACCTTCGTGCGCTCGGCCTGGGTGGCGCTCATGCTCGCGGGGGTCGCCCACGTCGTCGGCTCGAACGGCCGCAGCGCCCGCGTCGTGTTCGGGGCCGCCGCGGTCATGGTCGCCACGTCGCTCGCCCTGTCACCGGTGAGCTCGACGGCTCACGACGTGATCGACCGCTTCAAGTCGATCACGAACCGCGAGGACACCTCCACGACGGAGCGCTCGGCCACCGTGAGCGAAACGCTGCCAAGCGCCGTCACGCGCCCCGCTCGGCCACGGTATCGGCAGCGCCGGCGAGGCCTCGAAGCTGAGCACCGGGGACATCAGACCTGCGACATCCGGACAACGGCTACCTGGCGCTGATGTACCAGTCGGGTCCGATCGGCTTCCTGTTCGTGCTGGCGGCGCTCGCCTACATCCTCTACGCGGCCTGGAACGGCGCCCGGGCTCGAGCGCCGGGCCAGGAGATGCGCCAGCTCCTCTTCGCCATGCTCGTCTTCCTGGGGGTCGTGCTCTGGACGGGTGACTCGTTCTACGGCAGCCACGGCGTGATCCTCTGGTTCATCGCCGGGCAGGTGCTCGCCAACGACTACCGCCTGCGCGCCGCCGCCCGCGAGGCTCCGCGCGCGGCTCTCGGATCGCCTCGCGGTAGAGCGTCCTCCAGGCGGTCGACGACGCGCGACCAGGCGTAGCGCTCCTCCACGACCCTGCGGTTGTGCTCGCCCATGGCGCGTCCCAGCGCCGGGATCGGCCAGCACCTCGCGCAGGGCGGCTGCGAGCGCGGCTGCGTCGCCCGGCGGGACCTTGCGCCTCCCTCGTCGGGCACCAGGTGGCGCAGGCCACCGGCGTCGGTCGCGACGACGGGCCGGGCGCATGCCATCGCCTCGACCGCCGTCAGCCGGACACGGGTCCCCATACGAGGGCAGGCAGTAGACGTCGCAGCTCTGCATGGTCGCCATCGACCCGGTCGCGCTCGACGTGGCCGAGCAGCTCGACCCGGTCGAGGCTCGGCGAGCGTCCGGATACGGCGGCGCACCTCGTCGAGCTCGGCGCCCAGCGCCGGCCGACGAGCAGCCGCGCGTCGGGCAGCTGCGTGACCAGCTGCGCGAAGGCGTCGAGGAGCACATGGATGCCCTTGCGGACCTCGAGGTTGGCCAGGAAGAGCACGTCCTGCCCCGGCTCTGCCGCGGTCGGCCGGGAGCCAGGTCCGGTCGTCGACGCCCGAGCGGAAGCTCGCGGACGTGCAGCCGCCGCCCGTGCCGGAGCTCCAGCTTCGACGCCGCAGCCGGCGTCGACAGCAGGACCGTGGTCGCGCGCGCACTGCTGCGCCGTCCGCAGCACGCGCTTGATCCGGAGGGCGGCCGGGCTGCACGACCGCGTCGGCGCCCTCGCCGGAGGGCGGCCCAATCGGGGACGTACGGGCCGAGCACCAGCGGGGCCGGGCAGTCCGCGAGCGCCAGGCTCACGCCCACGTCGACCGGGTTGAGCTGGTGGACGAGGTCGAACGCCGCCGAGCGCGTCAGGCGCCGGTACAGGCGGCGCAGGCGCCGCATGAAGCGCAGCCGGCTCGGCCCACCCGAGCTCGCTCGCCGGCGCAAGCGCATAGCAGGTGGACGTTTGGGGGTAGAGCTCCCTGAAGGTCGACGATCCCGGCGGCCACGTGCAGCTCGTGCCCCCGGGCGGCGAGCTCGCGGATGAACCCGAACGCCACGAGCCCGTCGCCGTGCGGCCGATGATCCGTGAGCATGGCCGAGGCGGGCACGACGAAAATGCGGAGCCCCATGCCCCATCATCGCGGACGATCCCCCGGGCGGTTACTGGACTTCCGGTCGGGGCTACTGGCGGTCGCTCCCAGAGACCTGCGCTAGCCTGGCCAACAGTGACATCTTCGGAAAACGCCAGCACATACGGTCTCGAGCCCGCGCCCGCGAGAGGGCGCCTCACTGCTCGGCGACGCTCCGGCGCCGGTGGCTGATCATCGTCCTCACGACGCTGCTGGCGGGAGCGGCCGCGGCGGCGTTCGCCTACGGCAACCGCAAGGACTACGAGTCGACGCGCCAAGCTCGTGTTCCGGCAGACGATCGGGCCGCAGCTCAACGCCCTCGGCCTGATCCCGCAGTCGGCGGACGCCGACAACCTGGCACGAGAACAACATTGAGCTGGTCGACTCGCGGCGCGTGGCCGTGGCCACCGCCGCCGAGCTCCGGAGCACGGGGGTCGATCTCTCCGTCGACGACGTCGCGACGACGTGAGGTCGCGGGTCAGAAGACGAACGACGTCGTGACGGTCACCGCATCGGCGACCTCTGCGGAGCGTGCGGCGCTGCTGGCGCAACGTCTACGCGGAGAATGCGAAGCGGCTGGCCGACGGCGACGAGCAGGCGGCAGGCCGAGCTGGCGCTTGCCAGCCCTGCGCAGGCAGCTTCGGGAGTACCCCGTGGAGGTCCAGGAGCACGTTTCCGGACCCGGTGCCCGGCTGCGCACCCAGATCGAGAAGATGCGGGTGATCGCGGACGTCGGCAACGGCAGCCCGCAGATCATCCAGCCTGGCTACGTTCCCTCCTCCAAGGCGGGCAACCCTCTGCAGACGGTCATCCTGGGGCTGCTCTTCGGCATCGTGCTCGGGGTTGGCCTTGCGCTCCTGCGGGAGCAGGGCGACCGCCGCCTGCACGGCGTGGAGGAGGCTTCCGTTGCGTTCGACGCACCCGTGCTGAGCACGGTGCCGCGCCACCGGGCGCTCAAGCGGCACGTGCCCTTCGCCGACCTGCCGCCCGAGGTGGCCGAGGCGTTCCGGATGCTGCAGATGAACTTGCGCTATGGCCGCGAGGAGCCGGTGCGCAGCGTCCTGATCACTTCCTCGCGGACGCAGGAAGGCAAGACCACCATCGCCTGGAACCTCGCCTGCGCCGGCGTGTCGGCCGGACTCGACGTCGCGCTCGTGGAGGCGGACATGCGGCGGCCCACGCTCGCGGAGCGCTACGACCTCCAGCCTGGGCCCGGAGTCACCGAGGTGGTGGAGGGCAGGACCGAGCTCAGCGATGCGCTGCAGTCCGTGACGAACGTGCGCGGCGACCGCCATGGGCGCAAGCTGGACGTACTCGTGGCCGGCCAACTGCCGCCCGATCCGTGGGCGGTCCTTCAGTCGGACGCCATGGCCTGGAACATCGAGACGCTGAAGCAGAGCCACGGCCTCGTCGTGGTGGACACACCGCCGATCCCCCACGTCGCCGATGCCGTATCGCTGCTCGGGCACGTCGACGGCGTCATCATCGCCGCTTCGGCGAACGCGACGCGGCGCCAGGACGCCAGGCGCCTGACCGAGCAGCTTCGGAGCTTCGACGCTCGCATCCTGGGCGTGGTCGTCAACGGCGGGTCGGCGGTCAGCGGATACGGGTACGTGCCGAGCCGGCCGCCGAGTGCTCCTCGTCGCGGATGACCGCCTCGAGCACCCCGGCCGGCTGCGCAGCAGCCGACGGCTCCGCTCGACGCGGACTGACCGAGGGCGTCAGCGCCGGGTCGACACGTGCTCGCCGCTTCGCGCGCTGAGCACGTAGGGAATCGTCCGCGCCAGGATCTTCGCGTCGAGCCACAGCGACCAGTTCGCGCAGTAGAGGTAATCGAGCGTGACCATGTCGCTGACCGGAACCCGGCTCGAGCCGAGGATCTGCCAGGGCCCGGTGATCCCCGGGGACACGTGATACCGGCGGCGCTGCCAGCCCGAGAACAGGCGATCCTCGTCGGTGATCAGGGGTCGCGGCCCCACCAGGCTCATGTCGCCGCGAAGCACGTTGATCAGCTGGGGCAGCTCATCGAGCGAACGCCGCCTGAGGAAGCGGCCCACCCGCGTGGCCCTGCGGGTCGTCGGCGATCTTGAAGAGCGGTGCGGCCTCGTTGGCCTCGAGGAGCTCCTGCTTTCGCTCGTCGGCGTCGTGCACCATCGTGCGGAACTTCCACATCCGGAACTCGTTGCCGTCGCGGCCGATCCGCGTCTGGCGGAACACGACCGGGCCCGGGGAGCTGAGCTTCACCGCGATCACCACGACGAGCAGGAACGGCGCCAGGACGATCACCACCAGGGTCGCGACGACCAGATCGAAGCAGCGCTTGAGCACCCGGGACGACGGCGAGAGCCCGAATCCCCGAACGCCCAGCAGCGGCCTGCCGCCCAGGTCGTCGAACTCCACCGACGTCCCGATCACCTCGAGCATCCGCGGGAGCACCGAGACCCTGACCCCGCACACCGTCGCCAGGCGGATGACGTCCGCGATGTCCGTGCCCTCGCGCGTCGGGGCCACGATCGCGCGCTCCACCTCGGTGCTCTCTGAGCACGTCCGGCAGGTCCTCGACGGTTCCGAGCAAGCTGCTCGTCCTCCTCCCGCGGACCGAGCTCCACGGACACGCGGCCGACCACCTCGGCGTTGAGACCGGGATCAGCCGCGAGCTTTCGCTCGAGCATGGCGGTCGTGGCGGCGTCGCCGATCACCAGGATGCGCTCCGAGGCGGTCGTGCGCACCACGACGAAGCGGGCGGCGGCGCGGGCCGCTATCAGCACACCCGTGAGCATTCCCCAGAGCAGGAACGGGTGCGAGCGGCCCGTGAACTCGAGCGCCCGCCCTCCCTCGATCACGAGCGCGAAGATCGCCGCCACCGCCACGAGCGTCGGGGCCTCGTCGAGCGTCGTCTTGAGCAGGACGAACTGATCCCGGTCGTAAAGCCCGGCCATCTTGGCCACCAGCGCGTACAGCGGGACCAGCGACGGCCACCCAGGGCGTGAACCGGGCGTCGGTGAGCACCGCGACCAGCAGAAGCGAGCCTGCCACGGCGATCGCGTCCGCCGCGAGCAGCGCGAGCCGCCCGATCGCCTCGCGCCGGCGTGCGCGCAGCGGGAGGTCCACCTCTTCGAACGGCACGTCCGAGCCAGGGATTGTGAGAAGCGTTCGGTCGCTTTGGCTCATTCAGACATCCAGGGGGGCGAGACCTCGCGTCGCTATTCCTTGCTGCGGGTTGCCAGGCCCAAGCGTACGCACGTGCGCGGTCGGGCGGTAGGGGCAACCGCGCGGCGGCCGGCCGGAGGCACGAGCCGCTACTAGCGGCAGCGACGGGCGTTCGAGGACTTACGGCAGCCCTCGTACTTCGCCGCGAGCCGAGAGTACGTCTTCAGGACCGGCAGCGTCGAGAACACGCCCCCGGCGAAGCGGTTGAGCCCGGCGAAGCGGTAAGTTACGTCCGACTGCGGCGTGTTGTTGTCGTAGGGCGTGGCCCACGCGAACCAGTAGGCCTGCGTGATGCGCATCTTGCGCCCTACCTTGGCGAGCTTCTTGTAGGCCGCCGAGAGGCGCTTGACCTGGCCCTTCGACGTGGTCTCCAGGCCGAGGAGGCGGCTCTTCGGCACCTTCCCGACCGCGGCCGGCCAGGTGAGCTCCGTCAGGATGATCGGCTTGCGGCCGTCATGGTGCTTGCGCATCTGGGCGCGCACGCGGCGAACGATCTCGAGCGTCCGCCAGATGGTGTCCTTCACCGACTTGGCGTTGTTCGTGAACGGGTGGACCGCGATCTGGTCGAAGTAGCCCTTCGCTCCGGCGCGATAGAGGTCGCGAATACCGGCCCACTGGGTGTAGCGACCGATCGCCGACGAATGAGCCGGCGACGACCTTCGACCTTGCGGTCAGCCTGGTGGATCGCCCGGTAGGACACCTTCAGCATCTTGGTGTAGCTCTTTGCCCACGGCTTGCTGTCCCAGAACCAGGGCGCCATCTGCTCGTTCCAGAGCTGCCAGTTCCGGATCGGCACCTTGGGCACGGTCGGGTTCTGTGCCCAGAAGGTGCCCTTTGGCCCGTAGCGCGAGATGAGCTGGCGCATGAAGTTGGCGTACAGGCCCGGGTCCCTCGGTGGGAAGCGCGTCGGATAGACGGCGTTGGGCCGCTCGGAGGCCCAGACCGGCGTGGTGAGCACGTTCCCGAGGATCATCAGGTGAGCGCGCGCGGCGGCCGCGATCTGGCGGTCGGACTGCGCCCAGTTGTAGACCCCGGCTCGAGGTGCCTCCAGGCTCGACCAGGGCAGGAAGATGCGCACCGACTCCACCCCCGAGCGGGCCATGAGCGCCGTTTGCCCGTCGAGCGCCGCGTCCGAGACCGAACCCGGCTCGGTGGCCTCGACGTTGAGGACCGTCCCGAACAACCCGAAGGGCACCTTGCGCTTGGCCGCCATGGCCGGCGAAGCGCTCACCGCGACCACGAGGATCGCGAGTGCGAACAGCATCAGGAGCCGCCTCGACCGCATCGATCTCACCGTAGCAAGGTTGCTTGGCGTTCCTGCCGGTAGCAGGAAGGCTCCTAGGACGGGGCCTTGCCTGCTTCGCGCTTCACGAGCCGGCGGCTCTTCCGCGTCGAATCGACCAGCAGGATCCACTCCGGGCGGTGGCCGAAGTGCTCGAGCGTCCAGACGCTTTCCATGAGGTCCTTGCCGCGCGTGTCCGCCTGGACGAGCAGGACCAGCACGTCGCTCCGCATCGCCTCGCCCTCGGGCGTCGATTCCGGATCCGATGAGCCGGTGGCCACCACCACGAGGCTCGACGCGGGCGGCGGCCGAGCGTTTGCCCCCGCGTACTCGGTGGCAACCGCCTCGAGCTGGCGCGGTGTCCTCGGCGTCCGGCACGGGGGCCTGCCGCTGCGGCCGTTGCCACCGGCGCCACGACGACGCCTGGCCCGCGCGGCGTCGCCGTCGACGGCCGTCCGCGTGGGCTCCGGCGATCCATCTACCGCCTGCGGCTGTGTGGCCGGATCGCTCACGCCCGGCCCGTCGGCGCGCGCTCCGTCGCTGGAACCGGGCAGCGGCGCCGTCGTCTTGCCGTGCAGCTCGGCGAGCCACGCCGCCGCCTCCCGGCGACCGGCTCGAGCTTCGGGCTGGTGGGTATCAGGGCGACGCGCGTAGAGGGCTTGGTCGACAGGGCGAGCCAGCGCTCGATCAGCGCGACCGCGCGGCCTTGGGTGATGTCGTCGAAGCTGGAGGTGGGAATGCCGGTGGAGCCATAGGCGTGCCCGATGTCGGCCACGCGCGGGTCCGAGAACCGCTCCCAGGCAGCCATGATGATCACGCCGAGCAGGAACCCCACGGCGGCGCCCGCCGCGATTCCCGCGCCGACCGCGATTGCCGAGGCGATCACGCCGGACGAGCGATGCGAGCGCCCGCCCGGGCGAAGTCGAACCAATACATACCCAATCAGGGTAGCCGCATCCCCCCCTGCCCACGGCGCCTAGACCGATTTTGATAGGACCCATTCGTGAACGCGGAGACGTCGACGCTCACGTACGAGGTCACGGGCCGGATCGCCCGGATCACGCTCGACCGGCCCGCTCGCGGCAACGGCATAACCCTCGACATGCCGCGCGAGCTGGCTGAATGCGTGGAACGGGCGAACCTGGACCCGGCCGTGCATGCGATCGCCCTGTCCGGACGCGGAGAGGGCTTCTGCGGCGGGTACGACCTCGTGGAGTCCGCGGAAGGCGGCGGAGGCGTGGGCACCTCCGCGGCTCCGCCCGGTTCGCCGCTCGACCCCGCGGTCCAGGCGGCGAATCACGATCCCGCCCGCGCATGGGACCCGGTCGTGGACTGGCAGATGATGAGCCGCAACCTGCGCGGCTTCATGAGCCTCTTCCATTCGGACAAGCCGGTCCTCTGCAAGGTTCACGGCTTCTGCGTGGCCGGGGGCACCGACATGGCGCTGTGCTCGGACCTGCTCGTGATCGCCGACGACGCGCGCATCGGCTACCCGCCCGCACGGGTCTGGGGCGTCCCACGTCAGCCCTGTGGGCCTTCCGCTGCGGGGACCAGCGCGCCAAGCGCCTCCTCTTCACCGGCGACCTGATCAGCGGCCGCCAGGCCCTCGACTGGGGTCTCGCGATCGAGGCCCCGCCGGCCGGCGAGCTCGATGAGCGCTTCGAGGCGCTGGTCGAGAGGGTGGCGAACACGCCCGTC
Organism: uncultured Thermoleophilaceae bacterium; assembly: GCA_963759625.1. GTDB lineage: Bacteria > Actinomycetota > Thermoleophilia > Solirubrobacterales > Thermoleophilaceae > JACVRW01. Next base: position 42,711 of record CAVXAD010000014.1, read on the forward strand.
AACCAGCTGGTGATGATGAAGTTGCTGGTCAACCAGGCGCTGTACTCGCAGGGCCTTCAGGCCACGCAGTCGCTGGGCGTGTTCTTCGACGGAATCGCGCGCCATACCCCGGAGGGCTACGGATTCCAGCGGCGCGCGGCCGAGGCGGGCTGGCGTCGCGCGGTCGCGGAGCGCGACGCCCCCTACGACTGAGGCAGGGGCCCCAGCCTCAGCGGCTGCAACGACCGTTCGCGCCCTTGCGGCAGCCCTCGTACTTCGCCGCAACCCCGGCGTAGGTCTTGAGGACCGGCAATGGCGAGTACACGCTCCCCGCGACCTTGACCAGGCCGGCAAACCGGAAGGACATGGAGGTCGGGTTGCCCTCCGGGACGTAGTCCGTGGCCCACGTGAACCAGTACACCCCCGAGATGTGCATCCGGCGCTGCTGACGCGCCAGCTTCCCGTAGGAGGCCTTGAGCCGCGCAGCCTGACCGCTTGCGGTCGTCTCCATCCCGAAGAGGGCGTCGCTCGGCACCTTCCCGAGAGCGGCTGCCCAGGTCATCTCGGTAACGGCGATCGGCTTGCGCGGCTCGCGGTGCCGGCGCATCACCTTGCGCACCCGCTGAACGATCTCGAGGGTGTGATTCGCGACGATGCGCGGGGACTTGGGATGGTTCGTGAACGGGTGGACCGCGACCTCGTCGAAGTAGCCCTTCGCGCCATTCTTGTACATGTCGCGAATGCCGTCCCACTGGTGGTAGTTGCCGTACGACATGAGCGATCCGGCGATGACCTTCGCCTTGCGATCGACCTTGTGGATGGCTTTGTAGGCCTTCTTCAGCAGCTTCACGTAGGTGGGCGCCCATGGCCGGGGCACCCAGAACCAGGGCGCCATCTGCTCGTTCCAGACCTGCCACTCGCGGACGGGCACGCGGGGGACGCCCGGGTTCTGCGCCCAGAGGCTGCCGCGCGGCCCGTAGCGCTTGACGGCCTCGCGCATCGACCTCCGCATAGGTAGCCGGATCCTTCGGCGGATAGCGCCAGGAGTCGACGCTCAACGGATGCGTGGAAGCCCACTGCGGACTCGCCGAGATGTTCACGAGGAACCTGATCCGATGGCGGGCCGCGGTGAGCCACGAGCCTGTCGACGACCGACCAGTTGTAGGTCCCGCGCGCCGGCTCGATCGCCGCCCAGCCGATGGTGGCGCGAAGCGACTCCACGCCGGAGCTGGCCATGAGGGCCATCTGCTGGTCGAGCGCGGCGTCGGAGATCTGCTGCGGGCTCACCAACTCGCTGATCAGCGTGGTGCCGAAGAATCCGGACGGCACCTTGCGCTTGGCCGCTTGGGCCGGGGCGGCGACTGCCGTGGCCGCGACCAGGGTCAGGGCGACGAGCAGGGCGAGCCGAGCGGTCCTTGTCACCCGCCGGACCGTAGCAGGGCACCTCGCCCGCGGCGTGGACGCGTGGCGGGCGGGAGCTCAGTCGGGCGCGCCGACCTTCAGGAAGGCCTCGTAGCGCCGGACCTCGCGCTCGGCCCGGGCCCGCTCCTCCGAGTCTTCCTCGGAGCGCTCCAACGCGTCGCGCGCCTCCTGGAGGCGTGACTCGAAGGCCCCGCGGTCGAGGTCTTCCGGGCGCGATCGCCTCCTCCACGAGCACGAGCGCCGAGTTGTCCACGACCTGGAGATAGCCCTCGCCCTGCGCGAACCGGACGACCTCGGAGTCCGAGCGGTAGAGCCGCAGCTCGGTGGGCTCGAGGATGGCCATCAGCGGCGCGTGGTTGGCGAGCACGCCGATCGAGCCGACGCCGGTTCGCGTGGACAGCATCTCCACGTCGTCGGCGAAGACCTGGCCCTCGGGGGTGAGGACCTCGACCCTGAAGCTATTCCTCGCCACCCTCGTCCTTTCTCGCTCTCGCTCTCGTCCTGGCCCTGGTCCTCGCTCGGCTCCTCGGCTTCCGACGACGAGCCGGAGGCGCCGCGGAACTCCTCGACCACCTCGTCGATCGTGCCCTTCATGAGGAACAGCCGCTCGGGGATGTCGTCGTGCTGGCCCTCGATGATCTCCTTGAAGGAGCGCACGGTGTCGCCCACCGCCACGTACTTGCCGGAGAGCCCGGTGAACTGCTCGGCCACGAAGAACGGCTGGGACAGGAACCGCTCCACCTTCCGAGCGCGCTGGACGGTGATCTTGTCCTCGTCCGAGAGCTCGTCGATGCCGAGGATGGCGATGATGTCCTGCAGCTCCTTGTAGCGCTGGAGGATCTCGCGGACGGAGTTGGCCACCTGGAAGTGCTCCTCGCCCACGATGTCCGCCTTCAGGATCGTGGAGGTGGAGTCGAGCGGGTCGACGGCCGGGTAGATGCCCTTCTCCGAGATGGCGCGCGAGAGCGTGGTGGTGGCGTTGAGGTGCGCGAACACCGACGCCGGCGCCGGGTCGGTGAGGTCGTCGGCCGGAACGTAGATGGCCTGCACGGAGGTGACCGAGCCCTGTCGGGTGGAGGTGATCCGCTCCTGGAGCTGGCCCATCTCCGTCTCCAGCGTGGGCTGGTAGCCCACCTGGGAGGGCATGCGCCCGAGCAGGGCCGACACCTCGGAGCCGGCCTGCACGAAGCGGAAGATGTTGTCGATGAAGAGCAGCACGTCCTGCCCGCCCTGCTCGCGGAAGTACTCGGCCATGGTCAGGCCGGACAGGGCCACGCGCATGCGGGCTCCCGGCGGCTCGTTCATCTGGCCGAACACGAGCATCGTCTTGTCGATGACGCCCGACTCCTTCATCTCGACCCAGAGGTCGTTGCCCTCACGCGAGCGCTCGCCCACGCCGCAGAACGCCGAGAGACCCTCGTGCTCCTCCCCGATGCTGCGGATGAGCTCCTGGATCAGCACGGTCTTGCCCACGCCGGCGCCGCCGAACAGGCCGACCTTGCCGCCCTTCGCGTAGGGCGCCAGCAGGTCCACGACCTTGATGCCGGTCTCGAGGATCTCCCGCGTTGGCATGAGCTCCTCGACGCTCGGCGCGGGCCGGTGGATCGGCCAGCGCTCGTCCGCCTCCACGTCGCCCTCGTTGTCGATCGGGTCGCCGAGCAGGTTGAAGATCCTGCCCAGCGTTCCCCGGCCCACGGGCACGGTGATCGGCCCGCCGGTGTCGCGGACGCGCACGCCGCGCGAGAGCCCGTCGGTGGCGTCCATGGCCACGGCCCGCACCCGGTCGTCACCGAGGTGCTGCTGAACCTCCAGAACGAGCCGGTCACGGCTCTCGTCCTCGAGCTCCACCTCGAGCGCGTTGTAGATCGCGGGCAGGTGGCCGCTGAACACGACTTCCACCACCACGCCCTGGACCTCCTCGACGCTCCCGACGTGCTCGTCCTGTGTGTCGCGGCTCTCCTGCTGGGTCTGTGTTCCGGCTTCCAAGTTCCTAGATCTCCTTGTGAAAAATCGGTGCGCACCCGGCCGAGCCGAGTGCTTCCGCTCTAGCTGACGCCTTCGGCCCCCGCGACGACCTCCATGATCTCCTGCGTGATCTCTGCCTGGCGCTGGCGGTTGGCCTCGAGCGTCAGGTCGTCGATCAGCTCGGCGGCGTTGTCCGATGCGTTGCGCATGGCGCTCATGCGGGCGCCATGCTCGGATGCCGTGGACTCGAGCAGCGCCCTGAAGATGGATATCTCGACGTAGTCCGGCACGAGGCGGGCGAGGATCTCCTCGGGGTCGGGCTCGTAGATCCAGAGCGCGTGGTGGCCGCCCGAGTCCTTCTCCCGCTGCTCCTCCTCCGCCTCCGCCTCGCCGTCGTCGTCGCCACCGAGGATGTCCGCGTGCTGGAGCGGCAGCAGCGTCTCCTCGCGCACCTCCTGGACGGCCGCCGAGATGAACCCGTTGTAGATGATCTCGACGCGGTCGACCTTCCCGTCCACGTACGCCGACGCCAGGCCGTCGGCGATCCTGCGCGCGTCCGCGAACGCCGGCCTGTCGGTGAATCCGGTCCAGGTGGCCCCCGTCTCCAGTCCCCGGAAGCGCAGCGAGGACTCGCCGCGGCGGCCGCTGGCATACCAGAGCACATCGAGGCCCTCGGACCGAAGGGTGGCCGCGCGGCGGTTGCCCGCGCGCACGATCTGCGAGTTGAACGGCCCGGCCAGCCCGCGATCGCCGGTCACCAGGAGGATGCCCACCCGCTTGGGGTTCTCGCGCTCCTGCAGGATCGGCAGGTTGGGGATGCTGTCGGCATCCTGCGAGGCCCGCCGGGTCATCCGCCGGAGCGCGTCCGCGTAGGGACGCAGCGACTCGATCCGCTGCTCGGCCCGCCGCAGCCGCGCGGCGGCCACCATCTCCATGGCCCGCGTGATCTTGCGGATGTTCTTGACCGACGCGATGCGGCCCCGGATGTCCTTCAGGCTGGCCATGCGCTAGGTCCCGCTCAGGCGGGGGCGGCCTCCTGCTCCTGGTCCGGCTCCTGCTCGCGCTCGGGCTCGGCGCCGTTTCCGTCGCCGCCCGCTCGGCCCTCCTCCGTCCGGGCCTCGGTCCGGCGCTCCTCCTCGGAGACGATGCGGTCGGACTCGCCCTCCTCGATGGGATTGCCCTCCACGTCGAAGTCCGGGCCGAAGTCGTCGATGGCCTCCTCGATCCCGTCGCCCAGCTCGGACTCGATCGAGTCGTCCCACTCGCCCTCCGCGATCTTGTCCATCAGCTCCTGCTGCTCGGAGTGGAGCCGGGACAGGAGCATGTCCAGGAACTCGGTCACGCGCTCGGTCTTGATGCGGTCGAGGAAGCCGCCGGTGCCGGAGTAGATGGCCGCCACCTGGTTCTCGATGGGCCACGGCTCGCGCTCGTCCTGGTTCAGCGTGGCCACCAGGCGCTCGCCGCGGGCCAGCGTGGCCTGGGTGTCGGCGTCCAGCTCGGAGCCGAACTGGGCGAAGGCCTCGAGCTCGCGGTACTGCGAGAGCTCCAGGCGCAGGCGGCCGGCCACCTTCTTCATCGGCTTCGTCTGCGCCGAGCCGCCCACGCGGGACACCGAGATGCCCACGTTGATGGCCGGGCGCACGCCTGAGCGGAAGAGGTCGGCCTCCAGGAAGATCTGCCCGTCCGTGATCGAGATGACGTTCGTGGGGATGTACGCCGACACGTCGCCCGCCTGCGTCTCGATGATCGGCAGGGCGGTGAGCGAGCCCCCGCCCAGCTCGTCGTTCAGCTTCACCGAGCGCTCCAGCAGGCGCGAGTGCAGGTAGAAGACGTCGCCGGGATAGGCCTCGCGGCCCGGCGGGCGGCGCAGCAGCAGGGACATCTGGCGATAGGCGTAGGCGTGCTTGGTCAGGTCGTCGTAGACCGCCAGCGCGTGGCCGCCGCCGTAGAGGAAGTGCTCGCCCATGGCGCATCCGGCGTAGGGAGCGAGGAACTTGATCGGCGCGGCCTCGTCGGCGGGAGCGGCCACGATGATCGTGTGGTCCAGCGCGCCGGCCTCGTCGAGCTGGCGGGCCACGTCCACGACGGTGGACATGCGCTGCCCGACCGCGACGTAGACGCACTTCACGTCCTGGCCCTTCTGGTTGATGATCGCGTCGATGCAGATCGACGTCTTGCCGGTCTGGCGGTCGCCGATCACGAGCTCACGCTGGCCGCGGCCCACGTTCGTCATGGCGTCGATCGGCTTGATGCCGGTGAGCAGCGGCTCCTTCACGCTCTGGCGCTGCACCACGCCGGGGGCCTTGAACTCGGCGGGGCGGGTCTCGGAGGTGTTCACGTCGCCCTTGCCGTCCAGCGGGTTGCCGAGCGGGTCGACGATGCGCCCGAGCAGCTCCTCGCCCACCGGCACCTCGAGCAGGCGGCCGGTGCGCTTCACCTGGTCGCCTTCCTCGATCTTGTCCCACTCGCCGAACAGCACCACGCCGACGTTGTCCGACTCGAGGTTGAGCGCGAGGCCGGTCACGTCGTTGGGCAGCTCGAGAAGCTCCATCGACATGCAGTTGTCCAGGCCGTGGACGCGCGAGATGCCGTCGGCCACGGACAGCACCGTGCCCACCTCGGACAGGTCGGCGCCGCCCGCGTCGAGGCCCTCGATGCGCTCCCTGAGGATGCTGGTGATCTCGTCTGGCTTTATCTGCACGTCGAAGCTCTCCTTAGCGGAAGACTCAGGCCGCTCGCGCGACCTGCTTCCGTAGCTGTTCGAGTCTGTTGCGGACGCTCGCGTCCAGGACCATGTTCCCCACGCTCACCTTCAGGCCGCCGAGCAGGTCGGGATCCACCTTCGAGCTCAGCTCCACGCGCCGCCCGGTCTGCTCCTCGATGCGCTTGCCGATGTCGCTGACGAGCTGCTCGTCCAGCTCCACCGCGCTCGTGACCGTGACCGGCAGCAGCTTGTTCTCCTCGGCCCACAGCGCGTCGAACGCCCGCCGGATCCGGAATATGACCGGCATCCGGTGGCGTTCCGCCAGGAGCTCGAGGAAGTTCACGAAGCGGGGATCCGCGTCCGTCCAGGATCCGGCGCACCCCCTGCTTCTTCTCCTCCGACGAGAAATAGGGGGAGAAGAAGAAGACCTGCAGGTTGCTGTCCTGGTCGAGCGTGTCCGCGAACTGGCCGAGCTCGTCGTGCACGCGGTCGAGGGAGCCGGCCTCCTTGGCGGCCTCGAACAGCGCGCGGGCGTAGACCTCGGCGATCTCCTCCATCTACCTCGCGCCGTTCCCTTCCTTCGACAACGAGGAGAAGTCGACCTCGCTGAGGGCCTCCTCCACGAGCCGCTTCTGATCGTCGCCGGTGAGCGACTTGCGGGTCACCTTCTCGGTGGCCAGGACCGTGAGGTTGGCCACCTCCTTGCGGATCTCCTCGAGCGAGCGGCGGGTCTCCGCCTGGATGTCGCGGCGCGCCGCGGCCATCAGCTCCTCGCGCTGCTGGGTGGCCTGCACCTTCGAGTCGTCCTGGAGCGACTCGGCCGCCTTCCGCGCCCGCGACACGATGTCGTCCGCCTGCTCACGCGCCTCCTTGAGCCGGGCGCGGTACTCCTCGAGCAGCTCGTCCGCCTCCACCTTCGTCCGCTGGGCCGACTCGATCGAGTCGTCGATCGCCTTGCGACGGCGGTCCAGCGCCTCGGCGATGCGCGGGAACGCCACCTTGTTGAGGACGTACAGCGTCACGAGGAACGCGATCAGCGTCCAGATCATCACGCCCAGCGAGATCGAGATGAGCGGGTTGCTCTCGGCCAGCGGGATCAGGGTCAGAAGCTCCACGCCGGCCTAGAGGAAGAAGGCGATGAGGCCGAAGATGAAGGTGTAGAAGGCCACTGCCTCGGTGAGCGCGAAGCCGAGCCACTGGATGCTCGTGATTTCCTCGCGCATCTCCGGCTGGCGGGTGACCGACTCGATCACCTTTCCGAAGATGAAGCCCACGCCGATGCCGGCGCCGATGGAGCCGAGCCCGGCGCCGATGCCGAGCGCGATGGCTTTGAGGCCGTCGTCGGTGACCTCTGCGATTGGGAGTGCGATGTCGAGCATTGGGACGAGATCCTCCTTGAGATCAGTGACTTGTGGCGGTCGCCTCGCCGAAGTAGATGGACGCCAGGGTTGCGAAGATGAAGGCCTGGAGCGTGGCCACCAGGCCCACCTCCAGCAGGAAGAAGATGATCGCCAGGGGCAGCGTCAGCCAGCCGAGCGCGGCGATGCCCAGGATCACGGCCAGTCCGCCGCCCATGAACAGGATGAGCATGTGGCCGGCGAGGATGTTGGCGAAGAGCCGCACCGAGAGCGAGATGATGCGGACGAACTGGGAGATCGCCTCGATCACGAAGATCGGGCCCTTGAGGACTCCCGGCGTGCCCGACGGGATCCAGCCTCTCACGTAGTTCACGAAGCCCTTCAAGCGGATTCCCTCCGCCTGATAGGCAAACCACACGACGAGCGTGAGGATGATCGGGACGGAGATGTTCGCCGTGGCCGCATAGAGGGCGAGCGTGGGCACCTCGAGCCCGAAGATGTGGGCCGTGTGCTCCGTGTTGGTGGGCAGCGGCAGGTAGCCGATCAGGTTGGAGGTCCAGATGAAGAAGAAGAGCGTGGCCACGAAGGGGAACCAGCGCAGCGACATCTCGCGCGACATGTTGTTCCGGGCGATCTGGGTGTAGGTGAGGTCGTAGAGCGCCTCCATGGCCGTCTGCACGCGGTTCGGCTTGTCGGTCATGCGCTTGGCGATGTAGGTCATGATCGTTCCGGTGAGCACGCACGCGAGCACGAGGTAGAGCACCGCCTTGTTGATGCTCATGTCCACCGGGCCGAACTTGAGGCTGATCCAGGGGTCCAGCTTGAACTCGTCGGTGGGGGTGAACTCCTCGTTCTTGCCGTTGCTGCCCAGGACGGCCACCATGACCACGGCGATGAAGAGGTAAATCCCGAACGCGGTGAAGGCCTTGGCCTTGGTGGTCATGGCCCGTCCTGCCCCCCCATGCCCTGGGAGACCATGAACGCGGTGAACCAGGCCTGGAAGGTCACGGCGGTGAGCACCGCCGCGGGAAGCCCCGAGTCACGGTCGATCAGGCCGATCGCGAGCACCGCGAACATGAGGAACCAGATCCGGCCGAGCAGGCTCACGCTCATGAGGCCGACCGCCGTGCGCGGGTTGGCGGTGGTGCGTGCGCGGCGCTGTACGAGGCTTTGGATGCCGCGCTGCGTCAGCCAGACGGCGCAGACGCCGGCCCAGCCGAAGAGCGGCCAGCCGGCGGCGAGGAACACGGGCAGCGCGAGAGCCAGGACGGCGAGGTCCAGCAGGCGCACCGCGCGCAGTGAGAACGGTGCGTCGGTGGTCTTGAGAGCGTGCGTTGCCAAGAGGGTGCCGACGGAGAGCCGCCGCGAGCCGCACCATCTGGTCGGCTCGGCTCCTCCGTCGGGAGGCGTACCGTACAGCAGCAGAGGACTTTGTGACTACTTTGTGACAGTTGCCGCGGGCGGCTCGAGCTCCTCGTTGCGCTCACGATCGAGCGCCACGAGGAACGCATCGACCACGCGGCGGTCGAACTGGGAGCCGGAGCCCGCGCGCAGCTCCTCGCGTGCCGCCTCGCGCCCCAGCGCCTCGCGGTAGACGCGACCGCGGGTCATCGCCTCGTAGGCGTCCGCCGCCGCCAGGATCCGCGCCTCGAGCGGGATATCGTCTCCGGCGAGGCCGCGCGGGTAGCCCTTCCCGTCAGGGCGCTCGTGGTGCGCGAGCACCCACGAACGCAGGTCGGCGAGCTCCGGTCGCGACAGGAGCTGCGCGCCGATCTCGGGATGGGTACGCAGCTCTTTCCAGTCGTCGTCCACGAGTGGGCCGGTCTTCACCAGCACCGGATCGGACACGCCGATCTTGCCCACGTCGTGTAGTACGCCGGCCACGCGCACGCGCTCAACCCGTTCCGCACTCAGTCCGAGCTCCACGGCGATCAGGCGCGAGTAGCGGCCCACGGTGCGGGAGTGCACGGCGTTGCCGGTGTCGCGAACGTCGAGCGCCTCCGCGAGCGACATCAGCGGCGCGAGCTGGAGGTCGCCGCCCTGGGAGCCCGACGCGCGCGCGAGCACGCGCGCCACCTCGGCGCTGTAGATCGCCGTCCGGTCCTTGCCCAGGTCCTTGGCCGCGTAGAGCGCCCGGTCGGCAGCGCGCATCAGGGTGCGCAGATCCTCCCCGTGCTCGGGATAGGTCGCGACCCCGAAGCTGATCGTGAGCGCGAGCGGATCCTCGGCGAAGCTGCGGTGCGTGGCCCGGCGCAGGCGCTCGGCCACCAGGAAGGCGCCGCGTTCGTCGGTGTCCGGCAGGAGCAGCGAGAACTCCTCCCCGCCGATCCGGGCCGGCGTGTCCACCCGCCGCTTCCACTTCAGCATGTCCTCGGCCACCTGACAGAGGGCGGAGTCGCCCGCCTCGTGGCCGAAGCGGTCGTTCACGCCCTTGAACCCGTCGAGGTCGCCGAGCAGCACGGACAGGCGCCCGCCCGACCGGTGCGCCCGCTCCAGCTCGTTGTCGAACAGCTCCTCGAAGGCGCGCCGGTTCAGCAGCCCGGTGAGCGGATCGGTCCGGGCGGCGTCGTCGAGCGAGGCCACCAGCGCGTCGATCCTGCCGCGCTGGTAGGAGACGAGGGCTCCCGCCACCACTCCCACCCCGACGATCATGAGCCAGTGCTGGACGAGCCGGTCGTCCGAGAGGGCGGCCAGCACGCCACCGTAGGCGACGGCCACCAGGCTCACCTGGAAGACGGCCCCCCGCGGGCCGAGCAGATAAAAGGCCTCCACGGCGACCCAGAGGTAGAAGAGGGCGTAGAAGCTGGATCCGCTGCCCTCGAGCCAGACGAGCGCGGTGATCAGCAGCGTGCCGAGCGAGAGCACGGTGGGGATGGCCAGCTGGGGCAGTCGCTTGCCCAGGAGGAACAGGGCGAGGCCGGTCGCGTAGGCCACGGCGCTCACGGCGAGCTGCGCCACCACGTGGTCGTCGGGGTAGGGCAGGACGATGGATGCGACGATCAGCGTCGCCCCGGCGAGGTAGAAGAAGGCGAGCGTCCGCGCCATCGCCGGGCGGCTCAAGATCCCGTCCGGCATCGATCGTAGGCCGCGGGCCGGAGGGCTCATGTGAGTCTCTATCGGACTCCGCCCGCCGCGGCGTGAGAAATCCGTCAGACCACTCGCAGCAGGGCCTCGACGACCGTCGCGTCGAACTGCCGGTCGGCCCAGCGGCGGAGCTCCTCGGCCGCCTCCTCGGGCGAGCGCGCCGCCCGGTGGGGCCGCTCGCTCGTCATCGCCTCGTAGGCGTCGGACACGGCGAGCACGCGCGCCTCCACCGGCAGATCGGCGGCGAAGAGGCCGGCCGGATAGCCGCGCCCGTCGGGGCGCTCGTGATGGAACAGGATCCACGAGCGGATGTCGTCGTACTCGGTGGTCTCGACCATCCGCGCCCCGATCTCGGGGTGGGACTGGACCCACGACCAGTCACGGTCGGAGAGCGGCCCGCGCTTGCGGGCGAGCGCGTCCGGGATGCCGACCCGCCCGACGTCGTGAAGGATGCCCGCCAGGCGCACCCGCTCGACCGTGTCGGGCGGCAGCCCCAGCTCGCGGGCGGTGAGCTCCGCGAAGCGGCCCACCCGCTGGGAGTGGCTCGGGCTTCCGGTGTCGCGCACGTCGAGCGCCTCGGCGATGTCCAGTAGCGCCGCGAGCCCCACTCGTGGCTCCGCCAGTCCGCCGCGCACGGGCGCGGGGACGGCGGACACCTCGGCGCTGGAGATCACAGTGCGGTCGCGGCCGAGGCCCTTGGCCGCCTTGAGCGCCTGGTCGGCCGCACGCAGCAGTGCCTCGGCCGAGCTTCCGTGCACGGGGAAGGTGGCCACGCCGAGGCTGATCGTCAGCCCCTGGCCCGCCGCCGCCGAGGTGGCCGCGACGTCCAGCCGGACCCGTTCGGCGAGCATGTATGCGCCGTGCTCGTCGCAGTCGGGCGCCAGGAGCGCGAACTCCTCTCCGCCCACGCGGGCCGCGCTGTCGAAGCTCCGCTTCACGGCATGCAGCGCCGCCGCCACCGCGCGCAGCCCCTCGTCCCCCGCCGCGTGCCCGAGCTCCCGGTTCACGCGCGCGAGGCCGTCGAGGTCGGCCACGACCAGGCTGAGTGGCGCAGCGCTCCGGCGGGCTCGCTCCAGCTCGATGTCGAACGCGTCCTCGAACCCGCGCCGGTTGAGCAGCTCGGTCAGCGGGTCGCGGTTCGCGAACTCGGCAAGCCGCTCGATGGCCGCCACGAGCCGGTCGCGGAGGATCGCCACCACTAGCCCGGCCACGGCGAGCGTGCCCACGGCGGCGATCCAGCCGTCGACCTGGGTGCGCCCCGTGGACTCGAGCGCCAGCGTCACGGCGTAGCCGATCGCGATCAGCACCAGGTGCGCGAGGGCCGGTCGCAGCCGGAAGAAGTAGAAGACGAAGATCGTCACCCAGAGGTACGGCAAGGGGGCGTAGGCGGAGCCCGTTCCCCAGGCGTAGACCGCCGCGCTGGCGAGCGCCGTGCCGAGCACGGCCACCAGATGGAAGCCGGCGATCGGCATCCGGTCGCCGGTGGACACCAGGGCAAGCGCGAGCGCGGCCGTGAGCACGGAGACGATGACCAGGAGGTCCTCGTCGCGGACGGCCGCGTCCGGCGTGACGGCCGACAGGAAGCCGAAGGATGCGCCGAGGAGGCAGAACAGCGCCCCCGTGCGGGCAGTCCGGGCGCGCACGCCGGGCGCCTCACCCCCCCAGGTGGAATGCCGCAAGCCGATACGCTCGCGGAGCGGCGGATCCAAATGCTCCTCCTATCGACCGTGTCGGTTGGCGTCCCGTCACGGCGGCGCCGGGCGTGCCTGATTTGGCCACTATAAGTCGGCGCCGAAGAGCCCGCGACGATCCATGGACGAATTGTGGATACAGCGACAGATCGACCTCCGGCCGCGGCCGCGAGGCTTCCATCTCGTCACCTCCGAGGTGGTCGAGCCGGTGCCCGAGCTGGGCCGTATCGCGGTGGGGATCGCCACCGTCTTCATCCAGCACACCTCCGCCTCGCTGACCCTGAACGAGAACGCAAGCCCGGACGTCCGGCGCGACTTCGCCGCATGGTTCGACCGGGCGGTGCCCGACGGAGCGCCGTACTTCTCGCACACCCTCGAGGGCCCCGACGACATGCCCGCCCACATCAAGTCGTCCCTCACCGGTAGCTCCCTGACGATCCCGGTCAGCCATGGCCGGCTGGCGCTCGGCACGTGGCAGGGGATCTACCTGTGCGAGCACCGCGACGGCGGCGGCTCGCGGCGAGTCCTGGTCACGGCGTTCGGGCAGCCTGCGGCGTCCTAGCCGTATGCGGGCGTCTACGGCGGCGGGGTAGGGGTTCGCCGGGGCAAGCGGCCGGGGCTCGTTCGTGCGCGTCCCGTCACGCGGGCGTGGTGTGCCGGCGCATTGCCCATGCGAACGGCCGGCCCCACACAGGACGCGGCCGAGTTCCTGCGCCAGTTCGTGGACGAGGTGGCCTGGGCGCACATGGACGTGGCCGGCGCGGCGTGGGGCATGAGCCGCCCCTACGTGGGCAAGGGCGCCTCCGGCTTCGGCACCCGCGCCCTGATCGAGCTGGCGCGGCGCACGGCTGGCTGAGCGCCCCGGCGCCGCGCCGGGCACCGGCGTCTACCGCGGTGGGTGGGGCGGGGCTGTTCTGTTTGCGTCCCGTCACGTTCGGGTGGTCGCCCGTCACTGGCATCCGACCCCTGGGCGAGTTATCCGCCTATGGGACGGTCAAGTCGCCCAGGGGTCCCGACCCTGGAGCCGCCCGGGGCGCCTGTGCAACAGAAGACCGCGCCCGCGTGACAGGACCCGCACAAGCAGGGCACGGCAAACGAGCCCGCCCTCCCTACCCCGCAGCCGTAGACGCCCACGCGCCGGCGCCGGGCCGCGCCCCGCACCGGCGTCTACCGCGGCTGCCGGCGTCCCGTCACACTCGGGCGGTCGCCCGTGACCCGCCGCAATCGAGCGGAACGCCAGGCGGAACCATTCCGCCTCACGATCACGTCGATGGCCAAGGCCGGCCCGGCGCCCGGACCACCCTGTCCTGCACGGTTGTGCGAACATGTGTTCGTGCGCTGGAGTGAGCTGTCAGTCGAGGCCGAGGAGGAGCGCCGCCTCCCCGGATACAAGGAGCCGGCGGCCGTTCGTACCTTCGACGCTCCGGAGGCGCTCGACACCCGCTTCTACGAGGTCCAGGCGCGCTCGGTCCTGAACAAGGTGCCGAAGGCGTCGCGGATGCCGTTCAGCTGGACGATCAATCCGTACAGAGGTTGCACCCATGCGTGCATTTTCTGCTTCGCCCGCCCCACCCACACCTACCTCGACTTCAATGCCGGCCGCGACTTCGAGCGCGAGATCGTCGTGAAGGTCAACACGCCGGAGCGGGCGCGCGCCGAGCTGTTCAAGCCGTCCTGGAAGCACGAGCACGTGGCCCTCGGCACCAACACCGACCCGTATCAATGGGTGGAGAAGAAGTACCGGTTGCTACCCGGCGTCTGGGAGGCGATGCGCGACTCCGGCACTCCCTGCTCGGTGCTCACCAAGTCGCCGCTGCTGCTTCGCGACCTCGAGTTGTTCAAGCAGATCCCGGACTTCGCCGCCAACCTCTCGATCCCGACCCTCGACGAGAAGGCGTGGCGGGCCAGCGAGCCGCACACCCCCCATCCGCGCAAGCGGATCGAGGCGGTGGCCGAGCTCAACCGGGCCGGGATCCCCACGGGCGTCCTGATCGCTCCGCTGATGCCGGGCATCAACGACTCGCCCGAGCAGGTCGAGCGCATCCTCGAGCTGTGCGCCGAGGCGGGCGCGACGAGCGTCGGCGGCATCTGCCTGCACCTGCGCGGCGAGGTGCGAGAGGTGTTCATGGACTGGCTCCGCTCCTATCGCCCCGACCTGGTGGCGCGCTACGAGGAGCTGTACGCGCGCGGCGCCTACGCGCCGAGGGAGGAGCGGGCGCGGCTCTCGAGGCTGGTGCGCGCCCGCGGGCGCTTCGGCTCTCCGCGCCTCGGTCCAACCCGCCCCACGGCTCGTCCGGCAGAGCCCGCGCAGCCACCCCAGCCGGCGCAGACGACGCTCTTCTGACCCGCGCCGGCCACGGCTACTTGCGCGGCACGGCCTGGAACTCGCCCGTCTCGACGTCGCGCTCGATCTCCTGCTGGATCTCCTCGCGGCTCAGCGCGGCGATCTCCCCGGTCTCCACCCGGCGGCGGTAGTCACGCTCGCGGAAGCGCTTGAACTTCAGGATCTCCAGCACCACCACCAGGTAGGCGCTCGCGGCCAGCGCGACCAGCCCGAACCCGAGGATCACCAGCGCCCAGCCCGGGTTGAGCGTGCCGTCGTCGTCGGAGTACGGCACGAAGCGCATCGCCAACGCGAGGGCTGCAAGGGACAGCGTCCACCCGTACAGGTAGAGCACCGTGCGCCGCTGGGAGAAGCCGATCCTCGTCAGGCGGTGGTGAAAGTGCGTGGCGTCCGCCAGGTAGACGGGACGTCCGTACTTGAGCCGCTTGGCCACCACGAAGGTCGCGTCGGCGGCCGGCACGGCCAGGATCACGAGCGGGAAGAACAGGGCCACCACCGCCGCCGTCTTCAGGATGCCCTGGATCGCCACGCACGCCAATAGCAGCCCGAGGAGGTTCGACCCGGCGTCGCCCATGAAGATCGACGCCGGGTGGAAGTTGTGCCAGAGGAAGCCCACGGCCGCGCCCGCCGTGAGGGCCGCGAGGATCCCCGCTTCCGGGCGGTCGAGCGACAGGGCGATCACGGCGAAGGTGCCCGCCGCGATCGTGCAAACGCCTGCCGCCAGGCCGTCGGCGCCGTCGGTGAAGTTCACGAGGTTCATCACCGTCACGATCCCGACGAGCGTCAGGGGGTAGCTCCAGTTGCCCAGCTGGATCGGATCCACGAACGGAAGCGTCACGTTCTGCACGCGCACGTCCATGAACACGGGGATCGCCGCGGCGCCGAACTGGAGGGCCAGCTTCACCAGCGGCGGCAGCCCGTTCGGGAGCGCGTCGTCCACCGCCCCGACGAGGGTGATGGCCACCGCGCCGAGGATGATGCCGTGGGTGGCCCGCTCGTTCGGCAGGAACAGCAGGGCCGCCGCCACCACCGCCACGAGGATGGCCAGCCCTCCGAGACCGGGAACGGGCCGATCGTGGAGATCGCGGTCGCGCGGCCGGTGGACCACTCCCATCCGGCGCGCCAGACGGGCGACCGGCGGAGTGAGCACGAAGGCCAGTGCGGCAGCGACGAGAAACGCCCAGAGGGCATCGAGCCCGTCCATCCGCTCGCAGAGTACTTGCGGAGGGGGCGGGCGCTAGGCCGCGCCGCGCGTGGCCGCGGCGAGTCCGTGCTCGCCGCGGTCGGTGAGCCAGGCGTCGAACGCGGCCGGCGCCAGCGGCCTGCTCACGTGGAAGCCCTGCGCGACGTTGCAGCCGAGCCGGGTCAGCTCGTTCATCGTCTCCTGATCCTCCACTCCCTCCGCCACCACCTTCAGGCGGAGGTTGTGGGCGAGGTCGATCGTGGAGCGCACGATGAACGCGTCGCCCTGGTTCGACGCCATCCGGGCGACGAAGGTGCGGTCGATCTTCAGCTCGTTGACCGGCAGCTCCTTGAGGTAGACCAGCGACGAGTAGCCGGTGCCGAAGTCGTCGATCGAGAGCGCGATGCCCATGGCGTGCAGGCGCGTGAGCACCTCGATCGCCCGCTTCGGGTCGATCATGATCGTGCTCTCGGTGATCTCGAGCTCGAGGAGCTCCTCCGGGATGCCCCACTTGGTGAGCAGCCGGGTCACGTCCTCGGGCAGGCTCGGATCGAGGAGGTTGCGCGCAGAGAGGTTGACCGACACCTTCAGGTCGAGCCCCGCGTCGCGCCACTCCCGGCACTGGGCGAGCGCGCGGTCGAGGACGTAGCGGCTCAGCGGCCTGATCAGCCCCGTGCGCTCGGCCATCGGCACGAACTCGGCGGGCGGGATCAGCCCGCGGGTCTGGTGCTGCCAGCGCACGAGCGCCTCGGCCCCCACGACCTTGCCCGTCTCGAGGTCGATCTTCGGCTGGTAGTGGAGAACCACGTCGCCGTCCTCGAGCGCCTTGCGGAGCTGGCCGACCATCGCGAGGCGTACCGGGTTGTACGGGTCGTGGTCGACGGAGTAGATCGCGTGGCCGGCGTGCGTGCGCTTGGCCTCGTACATGGCCACGTCGGCGTGCTGGAGCAGGGTGTCCACGTCCTCGCCGTGCTGGGGGTAGAGCGCTATGCCCACGCTGGCGTCCACGTGCACCGGCAGGTCGTCGATGTAGAAGTCCGCATCCAGCGCCGCGCGGATCTTCTCCGCCGCCTGGATCGCGCCTGTACCGTCGCCGAGCTTGGGCAGCAGCACGCCGAACTCGTCGCCTCCCAGGCGGGCGATGGTGTCGCTCTCGCGCAGCGCCTCCCGGAGCCGGGAGCCGATGTCCTTCAGGAGCAGGTCACCCTTCTGGTGGCCCAGCGTGTCGTTGACCTCCTTGAAGCGGTTCAGGTCGATCAGCAGCACCGCCCCGAGCACGCGGTCGCGGCGCGACTGGCGCAGCGCCTGCCCGATGCGGTCGTGGAACAAGGTGCGGTTCGGCAACCCGGTGAGGGCGTCGTGAAGCGCCTGATGCTCGTTCTGCGCGGCGTGGCGGCGCAGCCGCTTCGAGGCGCCGGCCACCACCCTGAAGAGACCCATGTAGAGGAGCGCCAGGCCGGCGATCAGCGCGAGGTACAGCGTCCTCGTGTCGTCCTTGATCGCGGCGGCCACCGGGGCGTAGGGGAGGTAGAGCTCGAACGCTCCCGCCGGGCGATCGCCGGCTGTGAACTTCAGCGGCACGTACACCTCGAGCAGGTCACCGGAGAATTCCGGCTCGGTCCCTCCCGACTCCGTCTTCTCCTCCTCTGCCTCGTGGGCCGCTTCCTTCTTGCTGCTGGTGTGGCCGCCGAGCGCCGTCCGCAGCCCCCCGCTGGGGGTCAGCTGCTGGCCCACGAGGTCCGCCTCATCGGCATAGACCACCTGCCCGTCGGCGTTCCACACCCTCAGGCCCGCCAGGTTCCCGGTGTCGAGGTCGGCCCGCACGGCCTTGTCGAGCGTTCGGAAATGGTCGGGGGAAAGGCCCGTCTTCAGCTCATCCGGCGTGACCTGGGGCTGGATGCCCAGGCGGCTGATCTGCTCGGCGGACTGCTCGGCGGTGCGCAGCGCGCGATCGTTGATCTGGCTGCGCAGCAGCTGCGCCAGGGATAGGCCGAGCACCGCGATGAGCAGGAGGCTCAGCACGCTGAAGTGTCCGAGCAAGCCGACTCTTCGGGACCACCCCCGCACCCCTTGATTATCGGTCTGCGCAGGCGATTTCTTGAGCGCTCAGACCGCCGCGGGAGCGGCGAGCTGCGGGTACAGCGGGTAGCGCTCGGCCAGCAACCGGGCGCGCTCGGCGAGCTCCGCTCGCTTGGAGTCCGGGAACTCGCCGCCGAGCGCCTCGCCGATCACGGCGCCAACCTCGCGGAAGTCGTCCGGCTGGAACCCGCGGGTGGCGAGCGCCGGCGTCCCGATGCGCAATCCGGACGACACCGCCGGCGGCCGCGGGTCGAACGGCACGGCGTTGCGGTTGACCGTGATCCCGACGGCGGCGAGGCGGTCCTCCGCCTGCTGGCCGTCCAGCTCCGAGTCGCGCAGGTCGGCGAGCACGAGATGGACATCGGTGCCGCCGGTGAGCACGTTCACGCCCGCCCCGACCATCTCCTCCGCGACGATCGCCGCGCCGGCGCGGGTGCGCCGCTGGCGCTCGCGGAACAGCTCGGTGGCCGCGATCCTGAGCGCCACGGCCTTGCCGGCGATCACGTGCATGAGCGGGCCGCCCTGCTGGCCCGGGAACATCGCCGAGTCGATCTTCTTCGCGTACTCCTCGCGGCAGAGGATCATGCCGCCGCGCGCGCCGCCGAGCGTCTTGTGGACCGTGGTCGAGACCACGTCGGCGAAGGGCACCGGACTGGGGTGCTCCTCCGCGGCCACGAGGCCGGCGAAGTGGGCCATGTCCACCACGAGGTAGGCGCCCACGGAGTCGGCGATCTCGCGGAAGCGCGCGAAGTCGAGCTGGCGCGGATAGGCGGACCAGCCGGCGAGGATCAGCTTCGGCCTGGCGTCCTCGGCGATCGAGGCGAGCTCGTCCATGTCGAGGCGCGAGTCCTCCTCGCGGACGCCGTAGGCGACGATGTCGTAGAGGCGGCCCGAGAAGTTGAGCTTCATCCCGTGCGTGAGATGGCCGCCGTGGTCGAGCTTCATGCCGAGGATGCGGTCGCCGGGCTCCAGAAGCGCGTGGTACACGGCGGCGTTGGCCTGCGCCCCGGCGTGCGGCTGCACGTTCACGTGCTCGGCGCCAAAGAGGTCCTTCGCGCGCTGGATCGCCAGTCGCTCGGCCACGTCCACGTGCTCGCAGCCGCCGTAGTAGCGCCTGCCGGGGTAGCCCTCCGCGTACTTGTTGGTGAGCACCGACCCCTGGCACTCGAGAATCGCCTGCGGCACGAAGTTCTCGGAGGCGATCATCTCGAGCGTGGCCTCCTGGCGGGCGGCCTCGTTCACGAGCACCTCGGCGATCTCGGGATCCACCTCGGCGACCGGCTTTGTGAAGAAGTCCGGGCTCAGCTCGGTCATCCCGATCACCGTATCAGCGGCTCCGGTGAGCTATCCGCCTCGCAGCGCGGCTGCGATATCGGCTGCCCCGAGGGGCCCCTCGCGGAGCACCTCGAAGCCGCCCTCGTACTCGTAGTCCACGAGCGACACGACGGTCGACGCGGTGCCCGGCAACTCGCCGCCGTCGAGGATCATGTCCACGCCGTCCCGGATCCGCGGATCCACGGCGGCCACGCTCGCGGCCTCAGGGGCGCCGCTCGGGTTTGCGCTCGACTGCAGCACGGGCCAGCTGGCGTCGCGAAGCGGGGCGAGCTCACCCTCGAGCAGCGGCACCCGCAGGCCGAGGCGCTCCGGCTCCGGTCCGCAGGCGAGCGGGAAGCGCCGGGCGCGGTTGCGCAGCACGACGGTGACCGGCCCGGGAAGCAGGCGGCCGAGCGCGCGGGCGGTCTCCTCGCCGATCTCGGGCAGCGCCGCCAGCGCCAGCTCGAGCCCGAAGAACATCACCGCGGAGGGGCGCTCCGCCCGCCTGCCCTTCAGCCCGTAGATCCGGTCCACCCCCTCGCGCGAGTGCGGCTCGGTGGCGAGTCCGTAGACCGTGTCCGCCGGGAACAGCGCCACGCCGCCGACCGAGATGCAGCGCCGGAACGTCTCCACGTCCTCCGCGTTCACGGCGCCGTGCCCACGGTCACCCGCTCGCGCCCCGCGAGGTCGCGGTGGGTCTCGGCGCCCTCGAGGAGCCCGCGCACGGCGGCCGCCTGGTCGGGCGCATGCTCGAGCGCCAGCCGCGTTCCGGCTCCGGCGAGCGCCACCAACTCGCGGATCGCGTCGAGCCCGTCCGGTCCCGAGACGAGCGCCTCGGGCGGCTCGAAGCGGGTGATCTCCGGCTCGAGGCCGGCCCACTCGTCCTCGCGCACGTAGGGCAGGTTGGCGAGCACGAGGTCGAACTCGCCGGCGGGGAGCCCGCGTGCCTCGGTCACGGTGAGCGGCAGGCCGAGCCGGGCCGCGTTATGCGCGCGCCACGGCCACGGCGGCGGCGGACGAGTCCGAGGCGCTCACCACCAGGTCCGGCCGCTCGTCGAGCAGCGCCAGCGCGACCGCGCCCGAGCCGGTGCCCACGTCGTGCACCCGCGCGCCCTGCGGCAGCCCCAGAGCGACCTCCACGAGCAGCTCGGTCTCCGGGCGCGGGATCAGCACGCGCACGTCCACCGCGAGCTCGATGCGCCGGAAGCCCTTGCGCCCGAGGATGTAGGCCACGGGCTCGCGGCCCACGCGGCGGCGGACCCGCTCGGAGAGAAGCCGCGCCGCGGCCGGCGGGATCGGCAGCTCTGGTGAGGCCACCACGGTCGCGCGATCCGCGCCGAGGGCGTCGGCCACGAGCAGCTCGGCGTCCAGCCGCGGGGTGTCGCAACCCGCCGCGGTGAGGGCGGGCACGGCGGCATCGAGCACCTCACGCACGGTCACTTCCGCCCGCGAAGGGCCATCAGCCGGTGACGAGCGCGGCCGCTTCCAGCTTCCGGCGCTTCTCGTCGGCCTCGAGCGCCGCGGTGAACTCGTCGAGCTCGCCGGCGAGGATGCGCGTGAGGTCGTTCTTCGTGAGCTTCACGCGGTGGTCGGTCACGCGGTCCTGGGGGAAGTTGTAGGTGCGGATCTTCTCCGAGCGCTCGCCGGTGCCCACCTGCGCCTTCCGGTCGGCCGCCACCTCGGCCTGCTGCGCGGCCAGCTCGCGCTCGAGCAGGCGCGCCCGCAGCACGCGCATCGCCTTGTCGCGGTTCTGCAGCTGCGACTTCTCGTCCTGCATCGACACCACCAGCCCCGTCGGCTTGTGGGTGATGCGAACCGCGGAGTCGGTGGTGTTGACCGACTGGCCGCCCGGACCGGAGGACCGGTACACGTCCACCTGCAGGTCGTTGGGGTCCACGTGCACGTCCACCTCCTCCGCCTCGGGGAGCACGGCCACCGTGGCGGTGGAGGTGTGGATACGGCCCTGGGACTCCGTCTCCGGCACGCGCTGCACCCTGTGGGTTCCGCCTTCGTGCTTGAAGACGCTGTAGGCACCGCTGCCCTTGATGGCGAACGTGTAGTCGCCGTCCGCAACCGACAGCGGCTCGGTCTTGAAGCCGCGCCGCTCGGCGTAGCGGGTGAGCATCCGGAAGAGGTCGCTCGCGAAGAGGCCCGCCTCCTCCCCGCCCGCGCCCGCGCGCACCTCCACGATCACGTTCTTGTCGTCGTTCGGGTCGGCCTCCACCATCGCGAGCCTGATCTCCTCCTCGAGCTCGGCGAGTCGCGCCTCGGCGGTAGCGAGCATGTCGCGCACGTCCTGGTCGTCCGTGCCCTCGCCCATCAGCTCGCGGGCGCCGGCGGCGTCGTCGGTGCTGCGCCGCCACTCCTGGGCGAGCTGATGCGCGGACTCGAGCGAGCTGTAGGCGCGCCCGGCCTCGGCGTAGCGCTTCTGGTCGGCGATCACATCGGGATCGGCCATCTGGGCGGAGAGCTCGGCGAACCGCCCCTCGATCTGCTCCACGAGCCTCTCGATCACGTGACAAGGGTAGGCCGCGCGGCCGCGGGACGGGCGCGGCGCCCTGCGGCGGCGCCGCGGCCGCCGCTGGGCGCACTGCGGCTGGGTAGGGCTGCTCGGTGCGGCGTCCCGTCACTCCGCGAGTTCCGTCCGCCGGATCGAGAGGAACATTGGGGCCACATGGCCCTTCATCCTCGATCAGGGCTGTGAGAGGAGGCCGGGCCGACGTTCCGTCACATAGGTGGTCGCCCGTGACCCGCCGAAATCGAGCCGAACGTTAGGCTGAACTATTCCGCCTAACGATCATGTCGATTCGCGGCGAGGGCCGGCCCCTACGGCCAGTGCAACAGGACACCGCACCCGCGCAACCGGAGGCGCACAAAGGAACCGCGGGCGCCCAGCCCACGCGACCCCACCCAGCCGCCGTAAGCGCCCGCGCCGAAAGGGGCACGGGGTGCCGCTCAGCGCCCGCCCCCGCCCCTGGCCGCCGCCACCGCCGCCTGCCCGTACGAGATGCCGCCGTCGTTCGGCGGCAGCGCGCGTGGGCACCAGCACGCGCAGGCCGGCTCGCTCCAGCCGCTCGGCGGTGCGCTCCAGCAGCACGCGGTTCTGGAACACGCCGCCGCCGAGTGCCACCGTCCCGAGTCCGCGGTCCGCGGCCAGCCGCGCACACGCGCCGGCCGTAGCCGCGGCCAGCCCGTTGTGGAAGCGCGCGCTCACGACGCCGGCGGCAACGCCGGCTCCGGATGTCGGCCAGCGCCTCCAGCACCGCGGGCCGCGCGTCCATCACGAGCGGATCCCCGCCGGCGAGCGGCAGCTCGTACGCGCCCCGCTCCCCGGGGTCCAGCGCGGACTCGAGCTCCGCCGCCGCCTGGCCTTCGTAGGTGGTGAGCGAACGCAGCCCGCAGAGCGCCGCGAGCGCGTCGAACAGTCGCCCGGCGCTCGTCGTGAGCGGCGATCCCGTGCCCGTCCGCGCCATCCGGGCCACCGTGGCCCAGCGCTCCGCAGTCACCTGGCCGGCCAGTGCCGCCGGCAGCGGCGGCTCCGCGTCGAGCGCGGCCACGAGCCACGCGCACGCCATGCGCCACGGCTCGATGGCCGCGCGGTCGCCACCGGGCAGGCGCACCGGAAAGAGCATCCCGGCGCGTTCGAAGTCCACGAGGTCCCCCACCAGCAGCTCTCCCCCCCACGCGGTCCCGTCCGGCGAGAAGCCGGTGCCGTCGAAGATCGCGCCCACGGCCGGCCCCGTCTCGCCGTGCTCGGCCAGGCAGGCCGCCAGATGGGCGTGGTGGTGCTGGACGCCGACGTGCTCCACGCCCTCGCGCTCCAGCGCCTCGCGGGTCGCGAGGTAGTCCGGATGCAGGTCGTGCGCCACGATCTCGGGTGCCACCGCGAACAGCCGCTCGAAATGCTCGATGCCCTCGCGGAAGGAGCGCAGCGTCTCCCAGTTCTTCAGGTCGCCGATGTGGTGCCCGACCCATGCCGCCTCGTCCTTCGCCAGGCAGAAGGTGCTCTTGAGCTCGGCGCCGCAGGCGAGCAGCGGCCGCGTGGGCACCGGGAGGCGGAGGCTCCGCGGCACGTAGCCGCGCGAGCGGCGGAGCAGAAGCGCACCGCGGGCGGTGGAGCGCACCACGGAGTCGTCGGTGCGCATGTGGATGGGCCGGTCGTGGGCGAGGAACAGGTCCGCGATGCCGCCGAGCCGCGCGAGGGCGTCCGTGTCCTCGTAGGCGATCGGCTCGTCCGACACGTTGGCGCTCGTCATCACGAGCGTCGTCCCGACGTCCGCCAGCAGCAGGTGATGGAGCGGCGAGTAGGGCAGCATCACCCCCAGGTCGGCCGAGGCCGGCGCCACCGACTCGGCCACCGCGGCGCCGGGCCGCCGGCGCGCGATCACGACCGGCCGCTCGTAACCCTGCAGCAGCTGCTCATCGGCGGGAGACAGGTCCACCAGCTCGCCGGCCGCTTCCAGGGAGCGCGCCATCAGGGCGAAGGGCCGGTCCTCCCTCCGCTTGCGCGAGCGCAGCGCCGCCACCACCGGCTCCAGATCCGCCCGGCAGGCCAGGTGGTACCCGCCGAGGCCCTTGACGGCGACGATCGAGCCGGACCTCAGGCCGTCCACCGCGGCCCGGAGGGCGGCGTCGCCGGTGGCGTCGCCGAGGCGCAGCCGCGGCCCGCAATCGGGGCAGGCATTCGGCTGGGCGTGAAAGCGCCGGTCGGCCGGATCCTCGTACTCGGCGCGGCAGCGCCGGCACATGGCGAACGAGGCCATCGTGGTGAGCGCGCGGTCGTAGGGCACGTCCCGCACGATCGTGAAGCGCGGGCCGCAGTTGGTGCAGTTGAGGAACGGGTAGCGGTGGCGGCGGTCACCGGGGTCGAAGAGCTCCGCCAGGCACTCGTGGCAGGTCGCGCCGTCGGCGGCCACGCGGGCATCCGGCTCGCCGGAGCGGCGGCTCTCCCGGATCTCGAATCCCTGCTCGCCGCTCGGCGGCAGCGGCGCGCACAGCACCCGCTCCACCTGCGCCAGCGGCGGCGCCTCCGCCGCGAGGCGCCCGACGAAGGCGTCGAGCGCCGGCTGGTCCCCCTCCACTTCGATCAGCACCCCGCGCTCGTCGTTCAGGACGAACCCGGCCAGCCCGAGCTCACCCGCCAGGCGGTGGACGTAGGGCCGGAAGCCCACGCCCTGCACCACTCCCTCCACGCGGGCGCTCACGCGACCGCGAGGGCTCACCTCCCGGCGCGCTCGATCAGCTCCCTGAGCACGTGCCACGCGCTCGCCTGCGCCTCCTGGATCCGCGGGATGTGCTCCGAGCGCGTGACCACCACGTGGTCGGCGAGCCCCTCGGCGGCCACCCGGCCGCCGTCGTAGCCCACGAACGCGATCGTGAGCAGGCCGCGGCGGCGCGCCTCGGCCAGCGCCGCGATGACGTTCGTGGAGTTGCCGCTGGTGGACAGCGCAAGCAGCGCGTCGGGCTCGAGCCCGTACGCGATCACCTGGCGCTGGAAGATCGGTTCCACGCCCACGTCGTTCGCGATCGCCGTGAGGATCGCCGGGTCCTCGGTGAGGTCCACGGCCGCGCGCGCGGTCCAGCCGTGCGGCGGCGAGCGGAGGTCGGCCACCGCGTCCATCGCGTCCGTGGCGGAGCCACCATTGCCGAGGGCGAGCACCTTGCCGCCGCGCTCGAGCCGCTCGCGGAGCGCGCCCGCGGCCAGCGGCAGCGACTCCTCGGCCTCGCCGAGCGTCTGCTCGCGGAGCGCGCCCACCTCGCGCGCCTTCATCACGACGGAGCCGCGGACGTCCGCCACCACGGCCTCGAGGTCGTGCTCGGTCTCCCCGAGGAAGGGATAGAGGAAGCGGGACGCGCCGGTGTCGTGCACGGCCTTCGCCGCGCGGCCCTCGAGCAGGCCACGGTGGTCGAAGAACACGTGGCAGAGCTCCCAGAGCAGGTGGTACAGGGTCTCGGTCAGCTCCTGGCGGACGAACGGATCGTCGGCCGGCGGTGCGAGCTCCCACTCGGCACCGACCGGCTCGCACGCCAAGGTGAGGCAGCCATGGCCGCGTGCCGTGGCCAGCGCGCTCGCCGTCTCGGGCCCGAAGGCGATCGCCACGTCGTCGTGCTGCACCAGCAGCTCCACCTGCCGCTCCACCGACTCGCGCTCGCCCACGATCGCGAGCGCGGGCAGCGCCCGCTTCCCGACGATCACCGGGTGCACGAACTCGACTGCCACATGGCGCGCGTCGGAGCGCGCCTGGTCGGAGACCCCGAGCGCCAGCAGCCTGCCGCCGCGCGCGAAGCGCTCCGCGATCGCGTGGCAGAGCCGCGCGATGCGCTCGGCCTCAGCGGCGAAGAAGCGCTCGTTCGCCTCCGTGCGGCGGGCGAGCAGTTCGCGAACCGCGTCGGGAGCGAGCGCGCCGGTCACGCCGGCGCGGCCTCCCTGGCGGCCACGCCCGCGAGCCAATCCTGGAAACGGTCCACGCCCTCGCCCGTCCGCGCGCTCACGAGCGCGTGCTCCACACCGGGATTGACCTGATCCAGGTTGGCCAGGAAGCGGTCCATGTCGAAGTCCACGTGGGGCAGGAGGTCGATCTTGTTCACCACCACGAACTCGCAGGTGCGGAACATCAGCGGGTACTTGAGCGGCTTGTCCTCGCCCTCGGCAACCGACGCCACCATCGCCCGCGCGTCCTCCCCCACCCGGAACTCGGCGGGGCAGACGAGGTTGCCCACGTTCTCGATCAGCAGCATGTCGATCGCCTCGAGGTCGATCTCCGGCAGGGCCGAGCGCACCATGTTGGCGTCGAGGTGACACTCGCCGCCGAAGCCGTTGTCGGTGTTCAGCTGGGTGACCGGCACGTGCAGCACCGACAGCCGGTCGGCGTCCATGCTCCCCTGGACGTCGCCCTCGAGCACGCCCACGCGCACCCCGTCCACACCCTCGCCGAGCGCGCGCTCGAGCAGCGTCGTCTTGCCCGCCCCGGGCGCGCTCATGAGGTTCACGACCTTCACGCCTGCGCGGTCGAAGTCGGCGCGGTTGGCGGCGGCGATCGTGTCGTTCGCGTCCAGCGCATCGGTGGCCACCCTCACCTTGGTGCGGTGCATGCAGCTTCCTCCTCGATCTCGATCGACTCGACCTCCAGCTCGTTGCCGCGGAGCATCTCCACCTCGGCGCTCTCACAACCCGGGCAGCGGAAAGCCGGCACCGCCGGCTCCCACTCCCGTCCGCAGTCCTCGCAGCGCAGCCGCGCGGCCACGAGCTGCTGCTCCAGCCGCGCGCCCTCGCAGACGGTGCCGCGGGCCACGATCTCGAAGTAGAACTCGAGCGAGGCCGGCACCACCTGGCGGAATGCCCCGGTGGTCATGGTCACCACGGCCACCCGCCGCCCCGCCGCGTGCTTCTCGGCGGTGTTCACCACCGCGCTGGCGATCGACAGCTCGTGCACGTGTCAGTGCTCCTTCACGTACGCGGCATCCCTGCCGAGCTCCTCGACCTGCTGGAGCACCACCTCCACGGCGCGGTCGAGCGCGCCCTCCACCGCCTCCGACAGGCCCCACGCCACCTCGCCGACCGCCGATGGCTCGCAGGCGACGATCACGACCTTGCCGGGCCAGCCGCCCACCGACTTCACGAATCGAAGCACGGTCTGCGGGTCCATCGCGTGCGGGTCGATCACGGCGCCGTCCTCGATGCCGCCCTCCACGTCGGCCGGGTCGGGCTCCATCACGAAGACCGTGCCCGGCGGCTCGCCCTGACGGTTGATGTCCACGATGACGAGGGCGTCGTAGCCGCGCATCACCTCGTAGGCGAGGTCGAGACCGCCGGTGCCGAAGTCGAACACGCTCACCCCGGCCGGAAGCTCGCGCTGCTCGAGCCGCTGGGCCACCTGGCCGCCGAAGCCGTCGTCGCCCATGAAGGCGTTGCCGATGCCGGCCACCAGTATCTGCCGCGTCCGGTCGCTCACCGCAGCTCCACCTCCTCCGGCTTGAAGAAGTGGTAGCGGCCCGACTCGCGCATCAGGTCACGGCCCGGATCGTCGTCGATCGACACCGCCAGGTGCAGCCGGTCCGAGTCGTAGTCGAGATAGAGCCGTTCGATCGTTGCCGGGCGGCCGTGCAGCATGCGGTCGTACGGGTCGCGCTCCGGGTCCGGGCGCAGCACCACCTCCATGCCGGGACGGTAGGTCACGCCGGCGACCGTGGCCTCCCGCTCGCCGGCGCGCGGGTCGCGCATGGTCACGCGCCCGTGCAGGCGCATGATGTCCTCGGGCGTCGTGGCAGCGGCGCGCTCGATCATCTCGCGCACGGCCGGGTCCTGCTGGGCGATCTCGTCACGCTCGGCATCGCTCAGGGCGTGCACGTGGAGCAGCAGCGCCTCCTCGATCTCGGTGTTGTCGAACAGGTTGCCGCGGCTCTCGGGGGCGATCTGTGGATGGTCGGGCAGCACGATCGTCGCGCCGAGCACCGTGTCGTCCTCGGGGGTGGCGAGCACCGGATAGGTGTTCAGGTTGTCGCCGGGCTCGTCGAGCGGCGAGAGAAAGCGGCCCGCCGAGGTGCGCAGCAGGACATGGGTGGAGATGAGCGAGTGGAGCAGCGCCTCGCCGCGGCCCATGTCGGTGCCATCGAGCGGGGTCTCGTTGTGGACGCAGAGGCTCACGAGCCGGCGGCCGTCGTCGCGGGGCTCGGTCCGGAGGCGTACGCGCCCGCGCAGCGGCGGGTGCTCGAACTCCACGAGTCCGGGCTCCGCGAGGTCGATCCGGCGCGCCTGGCCCTCGTGCCGCTCGCCCGACGGCTGGAGGAAGCGCACCTCACCCGACACCGCGCCGTCGCCCTCGAGCACGCACTGGATCCGCAGCCGCTCGAAGCAGCTCGGATTGCGCTCGGCGTAGGCCGGCGGGTAGACGATGCCGAACGGCGTGGGCGTGGCGTTCTTCGTCGCCCCGGGCGTGTAGGGGTAGAGGGCGTACCCCTCGTAGAGGAGCGAGTCGACCAGCTCCTCCAGCGGCGGGCTCACCGGGCCTCCGCCCGCGCGGCAGCCAGCAGATCCGCCACGGCGGCGTCGCTGGACAGCAGGCCGCGCTCGGTCGCGTAGTCGCGAAGCTCGGCGAAGGTGTCCCCGCCCACGCGGACGAGGCCGCCGCTGCCCGCGGCCGAGCGCCAGACCTCGACCGGCAGGCGGTACTGGGCCATCACGTGCCACGGCACGCGGGTCACCTGCATCCGGTCCGGGCCGTCGGCGTAGATCACCGAGCCGCTGAAGTGGAAGGCGAGCGGCGCGTGGCCGTCCGGCACCGCGTCGAAGTAGCGGGTCGTGGCCAGCTCGAGGTCGGTCGAGCAGGGCACCTGAAGCTCGAACTTCGTGGAGCCGCGGAAGCTCGGCACCAGCACGTCGCGGCAGGTCCAGAGCAGCCCGCGGGCGGTGTCGTTCCAGCGCTCCGGCTCGCCGAACACGTCCTGCAGGCGCTCGCGCGACTCCTCGCTGTGCGGGCGCTCGGACGCCTCGAGCTGGATCTGCGCCTTGAGCGCGATCGTGTAGATGTCGCGCTCCGAGCTCTCGCGCACCCGCATGTGGAAGGAGAGCGTGGGCTCCGCCGCGTGCGGGATGGCCACGGCGTCGAGTACCCAGAACTCGGGTTCGGGGGCCACGCCCTGAGCGGAAGCACCGGCTCGGCCGGGTGGCACCGACGTTTTCAGGCTCGCTCACGCGCGCGCCCTCAGCTCGGCGAAGAAGCCCTCCATCGCCCCCTCCACGTCGGGACCGCCCGAGATGCCCTGCCAGTTGGCCTTCACGAGGCCCACGAGCCGATAGGCCTCGTCGGTGGGCACGATCGCGGCGCGCGGCTGCTCGGCGATGCGGTCGACTACCAAAGCCTCCGCCTCCGGCTCGAGGTCGCCGAGCACCGGGTTCTTGGCGCAGAGCTCGCCCCAGACGCCCAGGTCCAGCTCCGACTCCGTGGCGCCGGCCGGACTCGGGTAGAAGGCCACCACCCCGCCGCGCGTGCGCAGGAAGAACGCGAGACCGATCGGGATCTGGAACCGTGCCCAGAGGTCGTCCGGCAGGTTGAGCTCCTCCAGCCACACGACCCGCGAGCCGGTGGGCACGTACTCCGGGTCGCCCGAGCGCAGCGCCCAGCAGCTCTCGCACACGCAGACGATGCTGCGCTCGTCGAGCTGGAGCAGGTGGCGGTGGTCCTCCGGCATCGAGGTCCCGCACAGGTCGCAGTCGGCCTCCAGCGTCTGGGGGGACTCCGGCAGCTCGCGCATCTGGAGGCGCCGCAGCATCGAGATCACCTCGGCATTGCCGCCGCCGTTCGGCATCACGACGGCAACGCCACCCTGGCGCCGAAGCGCGGGTCGGCGAGCAGCGGCACCGGGTCGAGCTGAATCCGGTCGCCGTCGAGCGACCGGCCCGCCCGCGCCAGGAAGTAGGCGCGCCCGCAGGCCTGGCAGGCGAGCACCCCTTCGCGCAGCTCCGCCTCCTCGAGCGACGAGCCGCAGGCCTTGCAGGCGTCGCGGTACGCCAGGAGGCCGGTCTCCACACGCGCCACGAGCAGGCGCTCCTGCCCGACGGTGACCAGGCGCGACTCGTCCTCGGAGAGGTCGTCCACGCCGTCGAGCGCCAACCAGTCGTCGAGCGCCGCCGGGGCGCCGTTCCCGTTGCCGGTGGCCAGCGGCAGCGGCGTGCCGGTGACGCCCGGGAGCGGCGCCGCCGCAGCGGCGCCCTCCACGAACATCCCGAGCACGTCGGGCGCCTCCTCCTGGATGGCCTTCTCCACGGCCAGCTCGAGCGTGGACGACGATGCCGCGCAGCCGTCGCAGCTGCCCACCAGCCGCAGCCGCACCACCCCGTCCTCCACTCCGAGGAGCTCCACGTTCCCGCCGTGCGACTCCATGTAGGGCCGCACCTGGTCGAGCGCCCGGAGCACCCGCTTCTCCACCGGAACGGGGTGCAGCCCGTGGATCATCAGCAGACTGCTCACCACCCCGTCCTCGGCCAGCCGCTCGCGGGCGTCGTCGTCCAGCGCCGCGAGCAGCCGCTCGAGGCCCTCGCCGTGCAGCTCGAGCACCGAGGCCGCGAGGTCCTCGGCCAGCCGCCGCAACGCCGGGTCCGGCTGTCTCTCTAGCTCGGCTGTGAGCCTCTGGATCCGCTCCGTGAGCTCAGCTGCACCCATCGAGGCCCCGTTACGCCAACCCCGTGGGCGTGTGCATCACCTTCTTGACCTTGCCCTTGCCGGTGTACATGTGCACGCCGCACGGCAGGCAGGGATCGAAGCTGCGCACCGCGCGCATGATGTCCACGCCCTTGAAATTCTCGGGGCCGTTCTCCTCGAAGATCGGCGTGTTCTGCACCGCATCCTCGTAGGGCCCCGGCGTGCCGTAGCTGTCGCGCGGGCTCGCGTTCCAGGGGGTGGGCGGATAGGGCTGGTAGTTCGCGATCTTGCCGTCGCGAATCACCATGTGGTGGGAGAGCACGCCGCGGGCCGCCTCGTGGAAGCCCACGCTCACGGCCTCCTGCGGCACCTTGACCGGCGCCCAGCTCTTGGTGCGCCCGGCGCGCACCTCCTTGAACGCCTTGTCGAGGTTGTAGAGGGCCACGGCCGCCGAGTAGGCCTGGTGGTAGGTGCGGGCGCGGTCGCGCTCGATCGCGTTCGACTTCTCGGGCACCTTCCACTCGAGCTCCATCTCGGGCATGGCGTGGCCCTTGGGCAGCACCATCTTGATGCTGTCGCCGGTGGCCTTCACGTACCCGATGTCCACGAGCCCCGCCTTGGCCGTGACCCACTGGCGGGCGAACGGCCCGCCGCCGGTGTCGCAGCAGACGTTCGTGTCGGTGCGCTTGTCGTAGATGCGCGGCGACACGACCCAGGAGTACTTCTCGGCGTAGTCGCGCTTCTGCGGCTTCGGCAACGTCACCTTGTTCCACGGGTGACGCGGATCCACCGGGTTGCCCAGCGGGTCCTCGGTCACGAACGGCTGCTCCTGCCCTGCCCAGTCGTCGAAGTACGAGCTGCCGAGCAGGATGCGGATCATCAGGTTGATCTCGACGAGGTCGGTCGTGATGAGCTCGCCGTTGATCGCGATCCCCGGCGTCACGAAGCGGCGGTTGCCCCACTCGCTCATGTGCCGGTACTGGTAGAGCTGGTCCGTGCCGGCCGGGTCGTCGAACGCGCCCCAGCAGACCAGGTTCGTGTCCCGGTAGCCGACCATGTCGTACCCCGGCAGCGCCTGCAGCCAGAAGTCGTACAGGTCGTCGTGCATCACGACCGTGCGCTTCGCGTAGTCCATGTAGCGCATCAGGCGCACGTAGTAGTCCGTGAGCGTCTGGTGCGTGATGTGGGCGCTGCAGCCACCCGGCATGATCGTCGACGGGTGCGTGTGGCGCCCGCCGAACAGGCAGTACATCTCACGCGTGTAGCGCGCCACCTGAAGCGTCTCCAGGTAGAACGAGCCGGTGAACGGATTGAGCGCGCGCATGATGTCCGCGATCGTCCGGTAGCCGTGGATGTCCCCATGCGGTGACGAGGTCTGCTCGGCCTGCGCGAGCACCGTCGGGTTGGTCTCCTTGACCATCTGCTCGCAGAAGTCCACGTTGCACATGCAGTCGTTGAAGATCGCATGGTCGAACATGTAGTCCGCGAGCTCGGCGAGGTTGAACGCGTAGTCGCCGAGCGGCGGCACGTGCACGCCGTACGCCATGTTCTGGTTCAGGCACGAGGTCGTGCAGTGGTTGTCGCCGCAGATGCCGCAGATGCGGCTGGTGATGAAGTGCGCGTCACGCGGATCGATGCCCTTCATGAAGATGTCGAAGCCGCGGAAGACCATCGACGTGCTGTGGCACTTCAGGACCTGCTGGTTCGCGAAGTCGATCTCCGTGTGGATCCCGAGCGACCCGACGATGCGGGTGATCGGGTCCCACGACATCTCCTTGACCAGGACCTGGCGCTCCTGGGGTGTCTCTACTGTCGCCATCGATCTCTCCCTCTACCAGCGCTTGGCGTAACCGGACGCGAGCTCCTTGCCCGGGCGCCTCCACTCGGGCTCCACGTCGTACTTCTTCCTGATGTTCCGGTGGCGGAAGTAGCGGATGAGCGGCCCCCAGGTCGTCTGCTCGATCGTTGCCGCCATGCGCCCGGCGGCGTCCTCGTCCATGAACGGCATGTACTTGTCGGGGAAGCCGGGCATCGTGCAGGCCATGCAGATGCCGCCCACGTTCGGGCAGCCGCCCTTGCCGGCCTGCCAGCC
Organism: uncultured Thermoleophilaceae bacterium; assembly: GCA_963759625.1. Lineage (GTDB taxonomy): Bacteria > Actinomycetota > Thermoleophilia > Solirubrobacterales > Thermoleophilaceae > JACVRW01. Next base: position 75,064 of record CAVXAD010000014.1, read on the forward strand.
GCGAACCGGCACGTTGCACTTGACCACCGGTCCCTTGCAGCCCAGCTTCACAAGGCAGCGCGGGTCGTCGCCGTACTCGGTGGCGAACTGCCCCTGCTCGGTGAAGCCTGCGCGGTTGCAGCCCTCGCGCACCGTCCGCCCGAACAGCCACTTGGGCCGCAGGGCGTCGTCCAGCTCCGGCACCGGCGCCATCCCCGCGAGGTGGAACACGAGGTACATGAGCGTCTCGGTGGTGTTGTCCGGCTGCGCCGGGCAGCCCGGGATGCACACCACGGGCAGGCCGGCCTTCGACTTCCAGTTCCAGCCGAGGTAGTCCGGCAGGCCCATCGCCCCGGTGGGGTTGTTCTTCATCGCGGGGATCCCGCCGTAGGTGGCGCAGGTGCCCACCGCCACCACCGCGGCGGCCTTCGGCGCGAGCCGGTCGATCCACTCGTTGGTCGTGATCGGCTGCCCGGTGGAGGGGTCGGTGCCCATGCCGGCCCAGTGGCCCTCGCCGTTGATCTCCTCGTTCGGCACCGAGCCCTCGAGGATGAGCACGAACGGATCGAGCTCCCCGCGCTCGGCCTGGTACCAGGCCTCCATGAACTCCTCGCCGTTCTCGTAGGCGAGGACCGGGTTGTGCACGACCACCTTCGGCAGGCCGGGGATCGCGCCGGTGATGATGTCCTCGAGGCTCGGCTCGGTGGCGCCCGTCATGGCGACCGAGTCGCCGTCGCACGAGAGGCCGGTGGTCATCCAGATGACGTGGGCGGTGACCGCCTCCGTCTCCGCCTGGTTGTCTACGAACTGGGTCGCCATCTAGCTCCTCCCGTCAACAGATTCGCGGCAGCGGATCGCCCGCGAGCAGATCCATCACCCGTCTACCGCCGAAGGCGGTGTCCACCAGCACCATCCCCGGCGGCTCGGTCCTCACCTCGCCGATCTCCGCCGCTTCCTCCGAGCCCGGCACCGAGCGCAGCGCCGCCAGCGCGGCGTCCGCCCGCTCGGGCGCAACGAAGGCCACGAGCCGGCCCTCGTTCGCCACGTACATGGGGTCGATCCCCAGAAGCTCCGCCGCGCCCGCCACCTCGGGCTTCACCGGCACGGCCGCCTCGCTCACGAGCATCGCCACGTTCGACGCGCGCGCCAGCTCGTTGAGCGCCGAGGCCACGCCGCCACGGGTGGCGTCCCGCATCGCGTGCAGCGCCGGCCCCGCCTCCTCCAGGAGCGCGTCGACCGCGGGCCAGAGCGACTGCGTGTCCGACTCGATCTCGGCCTCGAGCTCGAACTCGTCGCGGGCCAGCATGATCGCCGAGCCGTGCTCTCCGATCGGCCCCGACACGATGATCCGGTCGCCCGGCCGAAGCGCCGCCGTGGACAGCTCCGCACGCGGGTCGAGCACCCCCACGCCGGTGGTGCAGGCGTACATCTTGTCCGCGTGGCCGCGCTCCACCACCTTGGTGTCCCCGGTCACGATCTGGACGCCCGCCGTCTCGGCCGCCCGCGCGGCCGCCTCGACCTCGGCGCGGAGCTCGTCGGCCGGCAGGCCCTCCTCGAGCACGAGCGCGAGGCTGAGCGCGAGCGGGCGCGCGCCCGACACCGCGAGGTCGTTGACCGTCCCGTTCACGGCCAGCTCCCCGATCGAGCCACCGGGGAAGCGGATCGGCCGGACCACGAAGCTGTCCGTGGTCAGCGCCAGCCGCGTGCCGTCCACCGTGACCGCGCCGGCGTCGCCGAGCTGCGCGAGCGCCTCGTTGGCGAAGGCCGGGAGCAGCAGCCCCTCCACGAGCGACTGGCTGGCCTTGCCGCCGGCGCCGTGCGACATCGTGATCCGCTCGTCCTTGAACTTCGACTGCTTGCCGCGAGCGGTCTCGATGATCCCCAGGATCCGCTCTTCACGGGTGGCGCTCCCGATCCGCTCACGCGCGGAAACCATCGCTGCGGTGCTCGCCCGATCGACGATCGGGCTGCGCTCCTCGCGCTCGGCCGCGCTCACACGACCTCCCGATCGCGTGCGTAGCGCCCGTAGTTGTAGTAGGCGGCGCAGGCCCCCTCGGGCGAGACCATGCAGGTGCCGATCGGCCGCTCGGGCGTGCACGCGGTGCCGAACACCTTGCACTCCCAGGGCTTGATCACGCCCTTGAGCACCTCGCCGCACTGGCAGGCCTTCGGGTCGGCCACGCGCACGCCGGGCACCTCGTAGCGGAGCTCGGCGTCGAGGTCCGCGTAGGCCTCGCTCAGCTTCAGCGCGCTCTGGGAGATGAAGCCCAGGCCGCGCCACTCGAAGTGGGGCCGCAGCTCGAAGACCTCGGACATCGCCTGGAGCGCCGGGCCGTTGCCCTCGTAGGGAACGACGCGCTTGTACTGGTTCTCCACCTCGCAGCGCCCGTCGCCGATCTGCTCGAGGATCATCTTGATCGACTGGAGCACGTCGAGCGGCTCGAAGCCCGAGACCACGAGCGGCTTGCCGTAGTCGGCCGGGATGAACTCGAACGGCCGCGCGCCCACCACGGTGCACACGTGCCCCGGGCCGATGAAGCCGTCGAGGCGCAGGTCGGGCGAGTCGAGCAGCGCGCGGAGCGGCGGCACGATCGTCACGTGGTTGCACATGCAGAGGAAGTTCTCGACCCCGTCGGCCCTTGCGCGCTTGAGCGTCAGCGCCGTGGAGGGCGCGGTCGTCTCGAAGCCGATGGCGAAGAACACCACCGTGCGGTCGGGGTTCTTCTTCGCGATCCGCAGCGCGTCGAGCGGCGAGTAGACCATCCGGATGTCCGCGCCCTCCGCCTTGGCCTCGAGCAGGCTGCCCTGCGAGCCGGGCACGCGCATCATGTCGCCGAAGCAGGTGAAGATCACCTCGGGGTTGCGCGCGATCGCGATGCCGTCGTCCACCCGCCCCATCGGGATGACGCAGACCGGGCAGCCCGGGCCATGGACAAGCTCCACGTTCTCGGGCAGGAGATCGTCGATCCCGTACTTGTAGATCGAGTGCGTGTGGCCGCCGCACACCTCCATCACCTTGAAGTGGGTGCCGGGCTCGACGAGCGACAGGATCTCGGTGGCCAGCACGCGGCCGAGCTCGGCGTCGCGGAACTCGTCGACGAACTTCATGCGGCCGCCCTCGCCAGGGCCGTGCCCGCGTGCACGAGCAGCTCGTCCCCGGCGCTCACGCCGGCCACGAGCGCGACCTCGACGGTCTGCTCGTTCCCGTCGGCGTCCGCGCACAGGGCGAGGCCGTCCTCCTCCAGCTCCATGACCCGCATCGGCACCGCCTCGTCGCCGCACGTGATGCACCCGATGGTGTGATCACACTGCGGGACGAGGTCGCCCGAGCTCATTCGATGGCGCTCGCCTTCAGCTCCTCGAGCTCCTGCTCGTAGTCCTGGCCCATCCCCTCGAGCAGCCTGCGGGTGGCGAGCGCTTCCTCCTCGTCCACCTTGGAGATCGCGAAGCCCACGTGGATCAGCACCCATTCGCCCGGCTGGGCGGGTTCGCCGCCCTCATCGAGCAGGCCGATGTTGACGTTCCGCTTCACGCCGGCGACGTCCACCCGGGCCAGGCGGTTCGCGCCGTCGACGACCTCGATTATCTGCCCTGGAATCGCCAGGCACACGAGCCGCCGCTCCTCCGTCGTTGTACTGGGTTGTCTACCAGATCGGAATAGGCCGTTTCAACACGGCGTCTGCCTTAGGGAGGCCTAAGCAAGATCAGGGCCGCCCTAGCGCGGTGGACTGCCAGAGCGACCATGAGCAAGATCGAGACACTCGGCGAGGAGCACGTGCTCGTCGGGGCCGCCTGCTCACGCTTGCCGCGGCTGCGGAGGGTGCGGGTTCGGTCTGTGTCCCGTCACGTTCGAGTGGTGCCCTGTACGGCGCCTCGGGGGGTTGGGCGAGTCGTCCGTCTATGAGACGGCAAACTCGCCCAGGGGTCGAGGGCCCTGGCCCCGCCCCGCGCCGAGTGCAACGGGACACCAAGCCCGGGTGACAGGACGGACACCGGCCGAACACGGCGAACGAGCCGTCACCCTCCTACCCAGCCGCAGTAAACGCCGGACCCGGCCCGGCGGCCCGGCAAGGCCGCCTAAGCGACCACTTCCATGCCCACGAGGTCCTCGGCCGCGGCATTGCGCGGGTCCTCGACCGCGAGCACGGCCTCGAGGGCGGCGATGGCCACAGCGAGCTGGGAGAGGTCGGGCTCGCGGGTCGTGAGGCGCTGGAGCTGGATCCCAGGCCACATCAGCGCCCGCGCCCAGGGCTTCGTGCGGTTGCGCCCGAACCACTTGATCAGCTCGAACGCGATGCCGGCCACTACCGGGATCCCGAGCACGCGCGAGACGAACAGCCACTGCCAGTCGAGCTTGCCGAGTGGCGCGAACACGAAGATCGCCACGATCATCACCAGCAGCAGGAAGCTGGTGCCGCAGCGCGGGTGGAAGCGCGAGAACTGCTGGGCGTTCTCCGGTGTCAGCGGCTGGCCCGCCTCGTAGCAGGAGATCGTCTTGTGCTCCGCGCCGTGGTACTGGAACACGCGCTGGAGGTCCGGCATCCGCGAGATCAGCCAGAGGTAGAGCAGGAAGATCGAGATCCGTATGACCTTCTCGATCAGCACGAAGACGAGGCCGTTGGGGATGTCGTCCTTGAAGATGTTGGTCAGGCCCGCCGGCAGCAGGAAGAAGAGGCCGACCGCGAAGAGGAGCGCGAAGGCGATCGTGCCCGCCCAGGCGCCGCCGCTCAGCTCGTTCTGCTCACCCTCCTCGTCGGGCGGGAGCTGCGCATTCGCGGAGATCCCGAGCGCCTTGAAGCCGATCTTGAGCGACTCGCCGAGCGCCACCACACCGCGCACCACGGGCACGCGGAGCGCTCGGTGGCGCTTGGTCCACGACACGAGCGGCTCGGAGGTGATCTCGATCTCACCCTTGGCGCCCTCCTTGGAGTCGGGGCCGCCCGCCTCGAGCTGTTCGGCGGATGGCTTTCGCACGGCCACCGCCCAGGTGGATACGCCGCGCATCATCACTCCCTCGAGCACGGCCTGGCCGCCTACGGGTGCGTCCTGCGTCGCCTCCCGCGCCGGGCGAGGGGGCGCGGCGCCGTTGGTAGACGGGGGAGCACTCACTTCACTCATCGTATCGGCGCGCCAGCCGCCGACTTGTAGGCCCGGGCCGATCAGCGCGGCCTGAGGTCCTTGCAGGCGAGCTGGTGGGTGTTGTCCAACTCCACCGTCTCCGCGATCGCGCCGTCAGGGTCCACCTGCGCCTGAACCCAGTTCTCACAGTCCGGGGCGCGGATGGTGATCAGTCTCGACGCACCCGCGTAGAGGGTGGGCGCGGTCATGGTTCCGGCCACGACCCCGTCCACCGAGAAGCGCACCGGCACGCTCTCCGCGGAAGCCCGCCCCACGTTCGTCACCTTGAGCCAGTAGCGATCGGTGTCCGTGGACTCCGTGTGGCGAGCGCCCGTGATCCGCACCCTCAGGTTGGGCAGCGCCGCCTGGTTGGGGCAGGTGGCGGAGCGCCTGTGCGCCCGCGAGATGACGGCGCCGTCCTCGTCGTACCAGCGGTAGTCCACGCGGACCCGGTAGACGGCGCCCTTCTTCAGCTTGCGCACGACCTGCTTGTAGCCGAAGGCCCCAACCTGGGGCTTCGAGTTCCGCCACTTCCCGAGGCCCGGAGCCGCGAGCGGCTGGAAGCCCTCCACCCCGGTCCGCTCGAGCAGCGTGAAGCGCATCGCCATGCGCGCGCTGCCGTCGATGCTGCGCATCTTCCCGTGGAAGACAGCCTCGTCGAGCGCCCGCGAGCAGTGCGCCACCTTGACCAGGGAGGTCCAGGTCGAGGGCCTGTAGCCGGGATTGCCCGCGGCCAGCGCAGGCAGGCACGCCAGCGCCGCGAAAAGCGCGACCAGCCCGATCGTTGCGAGGCGTTTAACCATGCCTCGTAAGAACAGTCGGGAAGCCCGCTAGTTGCGCTAGATCAGCCGCGGCTGCGCGCGGCGCGGCGGCGGAAGCGCTCCACCCGGCCGCCCGTGTCCACCAGCTTCTGGCGCCCGGTGTAGAACGGGTGGCAGTTGGAGCAGATCTCCACGTGCACCTCGCCCTGGGTCGAGCGGGTCCAGAACTCGTTGCCGCACGTGCAGCGCACGTGGGACGGTATGTACTCGGGGTGAATTCCCTGCTTCATCGTCCTTCAGATTCTACTCGCCGGCGCGCGAAGCGTTCGCGAAGCCAGGTGGTGAATCTTTCCCACCACCCGGGCCGAGCGCGCAGGCGGCGGCCGAACCGGGCCGGCTCGGGCTGCTCGGCGCGCACCATCTTCACCCACTCCTCGAGCGGGAGCGTGCCCTCGATGAGGTGGGCGAGCGCGGACACCACCGGCGCCTGCAGCCCGGCCCGCTCGATTCCCTCGGCCAGGAGCCGGACGGTCTCGAGGGCCTCCACCGCCTGGCCCACGCGCTCGGTGATCTCGGCGGCCGGCACGCCCTGCGCCAGCAGCTCCCCGGCCGTGCGGTTGCGGGAGCTGGGAGCGAGGGCCGTGGCCACGAGGTCGCCGGTGCCGGCGCGCCCGACGAACGTGCGCGCCTGCCCACCGCTCCGCAGCGCCAGGGCGAGCACCTCGAGGAAGATGTCCGCCGCCGCCATGCCCGCCGCGTTGAGGCCCTGGGCCTGGGTGGCGCCCACGGCCACCGCGGCGGCGTTCTTGGCCACCCCCGCCAGCTCCACCCCCACCGGATCGTCGGAGACCTCGCAGACCACGCCGCCGCGCTGGAAGGCGTCCGCCACCCCGTGCGCCAGCACCTCGGAGTGGGAGGCGCAGACGAGGCCGGCCCCCGCCTCCACCATCTCGCGCGCATGCGCGGGACCGCCCACGCAGGCCACCCGCGGAGCGCCGAACGCCTCCTCGAGCGCCACCGTCGGCGGCGTGCCGTGCGGGGGCACGAGGCCCTTGGCGAGCGACACGATCCCCGCCCCCTCGGAGACGCGCATCTCGAGGAGCTCGCCCACGGCCTCCGCGATCGCCTTCGAGGGCACGCCCAGGAAGACGAGGTCGGCACGGCGCAGGTCGTCCTGCTCGGCCCCCAGCGCGTGGACGCGCAGGTCGCGCGGCAGCTCGACGCCGGGGAGGTAGCGCTCGTTGTGGCGCGAGCGTACGAGCTCCTGGGCCTGCTCGGGGGTGCGCGTCAGCAGCGTGGTGCGGAGGCCGGCGCGTTCGAGCAGGAGAGCTACGGCGGTGCCGAACGAGCCGGCACCGACGACGGTGACGCGGCGGGGATGCTGTCCCGGTGGACGGATGGCGGCACGCTATCGGCGCCGGCGGCCGAGGCCCTGGCCCGGCCGGTAGCTTGTCGCGCGTGACCCACGCCATCGTCCTGATCAAGGCGGCGCACGACGCTCTCCCGGCCCTCGGCGAGACGCTCGCCGACGTGGACGGCGTGACCGAGGCCTACTCGGTCACCGGCGAGTGGGACTTCGTTGCCATCGTGCGGGTGGCCGCGCCCGAGGGCCTCACGGACGTGGTGGCTGCGGGCCTGGCCGCGCTGCCAGGCGTGGAGCGCACCCACACGATGGTGGCCTTCGAGGTCTTCTCCAAGCACGACCTCGAGGCGATGTTCTCGATCGGCGACTGACGGCCGCGGGACACGGCCCGTTCGCGGTCGTCAACCGAGGCGCGACCGGGACCGCATAAGAGACGGCCACCTGGCTATATTCAGGGTGCGGCTTGAGATCGCGTTCCCGTTGAGCTCTCAAGACACCCAGATACCTGCACTCACCCATGGAGAAGTGCTCACGGCGATCTCCGACGGGATGGTCGCTCTGATCAAGGAGTTCTATGGGCGTGGCCCGACCCGCACCAAGTCCTATTACCAGGACGATCTCGTGGTGTGCGTCCTGCGTGGCGGCTTCTCCCGAGTGGAGCAGACGTTGCTCGATGGTGGTCGTGGCGAAGCGGTCATCCTGCAGCGAATGGCGTTTCAGGACGTGATGCGCAACCAGTTCACGGGCGTCATCGAGAAAGCCACGGGGCGGCCGGTCATCGGGTTCACGAGCGGTAACCAGCAGGACCCGGATCTCATGACCGAGGTGTTCATCCTCGGGCCCACCGATCTCATCGACGACCACGAGTTACCCGGCGCTCCGGATTCGGCGCCGGCCTGAGAGCACTCCTCCGTCCGCTTGTGTTCTGCGGGCAGAGGACTAGGATGCCCTGTGAAGGGCAACGACGGTGAGGCCGCCCGCACGGCGGCAACACCGGCTGACTTTCGAGAATTCGTTCCTGCGGCTCGGAAGTCGACGTGTTCCAAGCACGACCTCTAGGTAGCTCGCCGTGGCGCCGTCGTTCGACGTGTCACCACACCCCAACCAGGGAGCACTCAATGAAGACGAAGCCCTTCAAGTACGCCGGGATCGCGGCCAGCATCGTGCTGATCGCAATCGGCGTCGGATCGATGGTCACCGGCATCAACGGCCGCACCACCGTGCACGACAACCTCGGGCTGGAGCAGATCACCGGCTCACCGGACATGAACCCCAAGGCAATCAATGCGGAGGCCAAGGCCGCCGGCTTGAAGGATGTTGCGCTGCCCACCTGCTCGGTCGCGAATCAGGCGATCGACAGCGGCGGACGCGCCAGGTGCTTCGCCAGCTACATCCGCATCCACGCCCTCGAGGCGACCGGAGGTCGCACCTACTCGCAGATGGGCCAGTTCCTCACCGCGGGCGGCAAGGAGACCAGCGACAAGGCAGCGGCCGCGAAGGATCCCAAGACCGGGCAGCCCGTGCCCAACGGCGCGCGCAGCGTGTGGGTCACCGCGACCGCGCTGACCACCGCGCTCAACACCAGCTACTTCGCTGAGAGCGTCTCGCTCTTCGCGATCCTCATGGGCATCGCCCTGCTGCTGGTGGGGATCGGGCTGCTTGTGCTGACCGTGCGCTGGATGCGCGAGCCGGCGAGCGCTCCGCAGCAGACGCCTGTCGTCGCGGCGAAGCCGGCCATCGCCTAGCCGGCGGTTCCTTCCGAACGCTCGGCCCGTCCAACCGCTGGACGGGCCGAGCGCTTACGTACCCGAACGCAGGGAGGCTGACATGAAGGCTCTCGTCTACCACGGCGCCGACCAACGAAGCTGGGACACCGTCGCCGATCCGGGCATCGTCGACCCGACCGACGCGATCGTGCGCATCGACAGCTCCACGATCTGCGGGAGCGACCTGCACATCCTCAAGGGCGACGTGCCGGAGACGACCCCGGGCACGGTCTCGGCACGAGGCGATCGGACCGTCCAGGAGGTCGGTGCCGCGCGTGACGACGGTGGCCGCGGGACCGAGTGCTGGTGTCGTGCATCAGCGCCTGCGGGCGCTGCCGCTTCTGCAAGGAAGCCCGCTACGGCCAGTGCCTCGGCGGCGGCGGCTGGATCCTCGGCCACACGATCGACGGCCTCCAGGCCGAGTACGCGCGCACGCCGTTCGCCGACAACTCGCTCTACAAGATTCCTGAGGGGCTCAGCGACGAACAGGTCCTGTTCCTCGCCGACATCCTTCCCACCGCCTACGAGGTCGGCGTGCTCGCCGGCATGGTCCGCCCGGGCGACGTGGTGGCCATCGTGGGCGCGGGGCCGATCGGCCTTGCGGCCATCCTGACCGCCCGGCTGTTCACCCCCAGTCGGATCGTGGCCATCGATCTCGCCGACAGCCGCCTCGCTCGCGCCGGCGAGTTCGGCGCCGACATGACGATCAACAACGGACGCCGATGACGCAACGCGCGCAGATCATGGAGCTCACCGAGGGGCTCGGCGCCGACGTGGCCGTCGAGGCGGTGGGCATCCCGCAGACGTTCGAGCTCGCCACCGGCCTGATCCGGCCTGGCGGACGCGTGGCCAACATCGGCGTCCACGGGCATCCGGCGACGCTGCATCTCGAATCGATGTGGAGCCGCGACGTGACCATCACCACGGGACTTGTGGACACGTCGACGATCCCGCAGCTGATGACCCTGATCCAGGGCGGACGACTCGACCCCACCGTCCTGGCCACCCATCGCTTTGGCTTGAACGACACGATGGCCGCCTACGACACGTTCGCCGACGCGGCCACCACCGGGGCCCTGAAGGTCGTGCTCCAGGGCTCCCCTGTCGCGCCCCCCGAACCGGCGGCTCAGGTTCCCGTCACCGTTGCCGGCTGAGGTGTCGGCGCTAGCCTCAGCGCGAGCTGCGACGAAGACGCGAGCTTCGCCTACCGGTTCACTGTGCCGCGGACGTGGTGCTCCGCAGCGGCACCTCGATCCGGCTGCGCCGATCGTCAGACGACGAGCCGGCCATGCTCGCCTTCCTCGCGGAGCTGTCGTTGAATCGCAGATGTTCCGGTTCTTCTGGGAGCTCCGGACCTGGTCGATGCCGCGCGCCGGGCGACCGACGTCGACTACGACGATCGCTACGCGGTCGTCGCCGTCGAGGGCCACGAGGACGACGAGACGGTCCTCGCCCACGGGATGTACGCACGTAACGGACCCGCCAGCGCCGAGGTGGCGTTGCCGTGGCGGACCGCCTGCATGGAGAGGGCATCGCCTCGACGATGCTCGCGCACCTCGCCGAGGCGGCGCGCTCGGCCGGCATCCAGCGCTTCGTGGCCAACGTCCTGCCGGAGAACCATCGCATGGTAACGTCTTCCGGGACAGCGGCTCGAGGCCGCGGTCCGGTCAAGCCCGGCGAGCTGATCATCACCATGCCGACGGGCCAGCGCGGGAGCGCAACGACGCTACGACGAGCGCGACGCGGTTGCCGCCGCTGCCGCTGTGGAGCGGGTTCCGCCGCGCGCCGTCGCGGTGGTGGGAGCCTCCGCGCGTGCAGGGTCGGTGGGCGGGGCGATCTTGCGCAACGTGCTGGCCGCCGGCTTTACGGGCGACGTGCACCCGGTCAACCCCCGCGGCGGAGCGCTTGAAGGTCTCGTCGCGCACCGCTCGGTGCGCGACGTCCCCGGCGACCTGGACCTCGCGGTCGTCGCGGTTCGGCCGATGCCGTGCTCGACGTGGCGCGTGACTGCGCGGCCAAGGGCGTCCATGCGCTGGTCGTCGTATCGGCCGGGTTCGGGGAGTCCGGCGCACGCGGCTCCATGCGCAGGGAGAGCTCCTGCGCATCTGCCGCGCACGCGGCATGAGACTCGTGGGACCCAACGCCTCGGCGTGATCAACACAGCTCCGGCCGTGAGCCTCACGCGAGCTTCGGCCACCCAGGCGCCGCCGGGGCGCGTGGCGTTCATGTCGCAGAGCGGAGCGCTCGGCATCGCCGTCATCAACGCGGCGAAGGAGGAGGGCCTCGGCTGTCGTCGCGCTCCGTCGGCAACAAGGCCGACTTGTCGGGCAACGACTTCCTGCCTTCTGGGACGCGACGAAGGGACGGCGTGATCCTGCTCACCGGAGTCGTCGGCAACCGCGCCGCTTCTCGCGCGTCGCCGCGAGGTCGCGTCGCGAGCCCATCGTCGCTGGTGAAGGCAGGACCGGTCGGCCGCTCGGCGCGCGGCGGCGGGCTCGCAACGGGCGCGCTGCTGGCGGCGTCGGACGCGACGGTCGACGCGCTGTTCGCCCAATCGGGCGTCGTGCGGACCGACACTCTCGGTGAGCTCTTCGACGTCGCCGGCTTGCTCGCCCCAGTCGCCCCCCGCCGGGCCGCGCGTCGGGATCGTGACCAATGGCGGCGGGCTGGGCATCTCGTGCGCAGATGCGCGCCAGACGGCCGGTCTGGATGTGACCCCGACTCCGGCCTCGGTTCAACTGGCCTGCGCGCGACCTGCCCGAGAGCGCCGCCGTCGGCAACCCGCTCGACCTGCTCGCCGGCGCCCCCGCTCAATTCGCAGGCGCTGTCGATCGAGCTGGCGCCAGCGGCGCGGTGGACTCCGACCGCCGTGCTCTACGTGCCGCCACTCGTGAGCGATCCCGACGCGGTCGCGGTCGCCGTGCGAGAAGCCGCCAACCGAGCCCGGTCCCCGTGGTCGCGGTCTTTGCGATGCCCGAGGCCCCTGAGCCCATCGCGGGGGCTGCCGTGCTTCGCTTCCCGAGGACGCAGTGCGGGCCCTCGGGCGCGCCGCGGGCTACGGTGCGTGGCGCGCCACGCCGGCCGGGTGCGTCCCCGAGCTGGACGTCGACGACGCGCGGGCAGCGGCGATCATCGCGCGGCTCTCAGCCGTGGACCGGGCTGGCTCGCGCCGGAGGACGCCACGGAGCTCCTCGACTGCTATGGCATCGCCAGCCACCGCACGAGCTCGTGCCGGACGCCGCCGCGGCGGCCTGTTCGCCCGGCGCCAGCGGTGCCCCATCGCGCTCAAGGGCGTCGCCGACGGACTCGGCGCATCGCAGCGATGCGGGCGCGGTGGCGGTCGGTCTGAAAGGGCCGCGCACCATCGCGCGCGCCGCGGCCGCCATGGCGGCCGGCATGGAGGCGGCGGGGCCTCCCGACCGGGTACCTGGTGCAGGCGATGGCCGCGCCCGGCGTCGAGCTGCTGGTGGGGGCGGTGGCCGATCCGACGTTCGGCCGGTCGTCGCCGTCGCGCAGGGAGGCGTGGCCGCCGAGCGAGGCGACACGGCGGTCCGGCTCACCCCGTTGACCGACCGTGACGCCGACGAGTCGTACGCGAGCTGCGTGGTTTCCCGCTGCTGGACGGCTATCGCGGCGCGCCTCGCGTGGATGTGGCGGCGGTCGAGCAGACGCTGCTGCGAATCAGCGCCCTGGTGGAGGCACACCACGAGATGCCGAGCTCGAGGCACCCGCTCATCGTCTCGCCCGACGGAGCGGTGGCGGTGGACGTGCGGGCGCGGGTGGAGATCCTGTCCGAGCACGCTCCGAAGCCCTCGCTCCGGCCCGCTGGCTGAGGCGCGGGGTATTCGACCTCGGGACGATGTTCTCGATCGGCGACTAGCGTCAGCCGCCTGCCTGAAGCGCCCAATTGTTGGCGAAAACACCGGATCGCTCCTACGGTGGCTCGAATGCAAGGATGCAGATCGCGTTGGCCCGCGCCGGCGCGAGCGCTCTCGTTGCTCCTCGTGGGCGGCGTGGCGGCTTTCGGCGCGGCAGGGGATGGAGAATCGGTCGACGGCATGAGGCCCGCCGCGGCGGTCACGCACGCCTTCACGCCGGTCGCTGACGCACACGTGCGCTCGGATGCGCGGTCCGTGAACTACGGTGGCCTCGGGGAGCTGTGGGCCGACTCGTCGCCCACCACCCGCTCCTATCTCCGCTTCCAGGTCACAGGGGTCACCGGCACCGTGAGCCACGCCCTCCTGCGCGTCTACGCGAAGGCCGGGCACAGCACCGGGTTCCGGGTCCAGAAGGTCACGAACACCACCTGGAGCGAGAGCTCCATCACATACTCGAACGCGCCATCCGTGTCCTCCACGGTCGCGGCCAGCTCCGGGGCGCTCACCGCCGGCGCGTTCAAGACGGTGGACATCACGTCGCTGATCTCCGGCAACGGCACCTACAGCCTCGCGCTCACGACCACGTCGTCCGCGGGCCTCGTCCTCTCGAGTCGCGAGAGCGGGGCGAACGCGCCGAGCCTCACCGTCGAGCACAACGACACGACCGCCCCGCAGACGACGCTCAGCTCGGGTCCCTCCGGGACCGTCACCTCGCCCTCGGCAAGCTTCGCGTTCTCGGCGAACGAGAGCGGCTCCAGCTTCCAGTGCTCGCTCGACTCCACCACCGCCTACACGGCCTGCAGCTCGCCGAAGGACTACTCCGGCCTCGCCGCCGGCAGCCACACCTTCCGCGTCCGCGCCATCGACGCCGCGGGCAACGTGGACGCCACACCCGCCAGCCGCACCTGGACGATTCAGCCGCCGGACACGACCCCACCCGACACGACGATCGACACGGGCCCGTCCGGGACGGTCACCTCGTCCTCGGCGAGCTTCGCGTTCGCGGCGAGCGAGAGCGGCTCCAGCTTCCAGTGCTCGCTCGACTCCACCACCGCCTACACGGCCTGCAGCTCGCCGAAGGACTACTCGGGCCTCGCCGCCGGAAGCCACACCTTCCGCGTCCGCGCCATCGACGCCGCAGGCAACGTCGACGCCACACCCGCCAGCCGCACCTGGACGATCCAGGCGGCGGACACCACCCCACCGGACACGACCATCGACACGGGCCCGTCAGGCACCCACCGGTCCGGTTCGGCCGACTTCGCCTTCTCCGCGTCGGAGGCCGGCGCAAGCTTCGAGTGCCGACTCGACGGCGGCGCCTTCTCGGCCTGCGGCAGCGCACCCACCTTCCACGTGGCGAACGGCCGGCACGAGCTCGAGGTGCGTGCCCTGGACGCCGCCGGCAACGCAGACGCGACCCCGTCGCGCCGCGGCTGGTGGGCGGATGCGCTGCTCCAGAACGGCAACTTCGAGACACCGCTTGCCGGCTGGACCACCCAGGGCGGCGGGTACGCGGTGCCGGCCTGGAAGTCGAGCCTGGGCACGCTCTCCCTCGTCAGCGGCGGCATCGCCGGTCCGCAGGCGGGTCGAGTGACTGCCACGGCCCCCGGCAGCCTCTCCATGAACGCCTCGCCGTGGCCGATCAACTCGGCACACGCCGGGACCACATACACGGTCAAGGGCTCGATCCGCAGCGACACACCGGGCAAGACCGTCTGTCTCCGGGTGCGCGAGTGGGACGCGGACGCAGTCGTGGGCTCGGGCCAGCAGTGCGTGGCCACCACCGCATCCTGGCGTGAGTTCGCGACCCTGCAGTACACGGCCCTCCGTGGCGGCAGCGAGCTGGAGCTGTACGCCTACCAGACCGCCTCGGCGGTGGCCGGCGAGAGCTTCGAGCTCGACGGCATGTCGCTCAGCGACGGGTCGCCTGCTGCCGTTCCGGAGACGCCCGCCGCCTCGGGCGATCCGGTTCTGCTCGCCGCCGGCGACGTGGCCTCCTGCTGGTCGAGCGGCGACGAGTCCGTCTCGCGGCTGCTGGACACCCTGCCCGGCACGGTCGTCATCCCCGGCGACACCGAGCAGAACCACGGCTATGCGGCCGAGTTCGAGGGCTGTTACGACCCGAGCTGGGGCCGCCACAAGGCGCGCACCAAGTCCGCCGTGGGCGATCACGAGTACAGCTCGGGCGCGGCCGACGGGTACTTCGACTACTTCGGCTCCACAATGGGCGAGCACGGCAAGGGCTGGTACAGCTACGACCGGGGCGCCTGGCACATCGTCGTCCTCAACAGCAACTGCGAGTTCGTGGGCGGCTGCGGGCCCGGCTCCGAGCAGTACCAGTGGCTCCAGCAGGACCTGCAGGAGCATGCCGGCAGCTGCGTGGGCGCCTACTGGCACCATCCGCGCTTCAGCGCCGGCGGCACACACGGGAACAAGCTGAACGGGCAGCCGTTCTGGGATCTCCTCTACCAGTATGGGGCGGAGTGGGTGCTCGGCGGCAACGACCACAACTACCAGCGGTTCGCACCCCAGACCCCGTCCGGCGAGCTGGACCGCGACCGCGGCATGCGGCAGTTCGTGGTGGGCGTGGGCGGCACGATGCACTACCCGCTCGGCACCCCGCTTCCGAACACCGAGGTCCAGAACTCGGGCACCTTCGGGGTGCTCAAGCTGACGCTGCACGACACGAGCTACGACTGGCGCTTCCTCGGCCAGGACGGCAAGACCTTCACCGACAGCGGCTCGACCGACTGCTCCCCGCTCTCCGCCGCCGAGCCGCCCGACACGACGATCGACTCCGGGCCGTCCGGAACGGTCCAGGCGACCGACGCCTCATTCGCCTTCTCCGCCAACCGGGGTGGAACGACGTTCGAGTGCTCGCTCGACGGGAGCGCCTTCACCGGCTGCTCCTCACCGAAGAGCCTCTCGGCCCTCGCGGTGGGCGAGCACACCTTCCGCGTGCGTGCCGTGGACTCGGCCGCCGGCTCCGATCCGACCCCGGCCAGCCGGACCTGGACGATCGCCGAGCCGCCCCCGCCCCAGCCGAACCTGATCACCAACGGGAGCTTCGAGAGCTCAATCAGCCGGCTGGTATGGCTACAAGGCGTCCCTGTCGCTGGTCAACGGAGGCGCCGACGGGCTGAAGGCCGCGCGCGTGAGCCTGAACACAGCAGCCACGAGCTTCAGCGTCGCCACCTCGCCCCACGCGGTCAGCACTCCGGCCGCCGGCGCCCGCTACGAGGCGCGCGCGTGGATTCGCAGCGAGGTCCCCGGGCGGACGACCTGCCTGCGCGTTCGCGAGTGGCAGGCGGGCGCTGTGATCAACACGGCCCAGACCTGCCGGTCCGCGACCGGAACGTGGGAGCAGTTCGCGCCCATCGCGTACACCGCCACGGGCGGCGACTCGATCGAGGTCTATGCCTACCAGCTCAACTCGGTTACGGGCGACAGCTTCGATCTCGACGGTGTGACGTTCACAGCCGTGCCCTAGCAGGGCCGAGCCCGGCGCGGCCGGTAGCTTGTTCCTCGTGGAGCGCACCCGCTGGTGAGCGAGGCGATCGTCTGCGGAGCCGGGGCCGCCGGGCTGGCCTCCGCCGCCTGCCTGAAGCGCGCCGGCATCCCGGTCACGGTGCTCGAGCGGGGCGACGCCGTCGGCACGAGCTGGCGGCGCCGATACGACGGGCTGCGACTGAACACGCTCGGCTGGATGTCCACGATGCCGGGCTACCGCGCCAGCCGCCGGCGCTACGGCGAGTTCCCCGCCCGCGACGACTGGATCCGCTATCTGGAGGACTACGCGCGCCATCACGGAATCGAGCCACAACTCGGCACCGAGGTGCAGCGGGTCGACATGGCGGACGGCGGCTGGCGCGTCGAGAGCTCGACGGGCTTCCGAGAGGCGCGCTTCGTGGTCATGGCCACAGGCTTCGACCACGACCCCTACGTGCCGGAGTGGCCGGGGCGCGACGCGTTCGAGGGCACGCTGATGCACGCGGCGGACTACCGCAATCCGGGGCCGTTCCAGGGCCGTGACGTGCTTGTCGTGGGTCCGGGGAACACCGGGTCGGAGATCGCCACCTTCCTGGTCGACGGCGGCGCCGCGCGCGTGCGGGCCTCGATGCGAACGCCGCCGAACATCTTTCCGCGCACCTGGCTGGGCATGCCGATCAACATCTCCGCGCTCGCCATCGACAACGTGCCCCCGCAACTCGCCGACACGGCAGGCCGGATCACCCAGCGCATGATCTTCGGCGACCTCTCGAAGCACGGTCTCCCCTTCCCGCCGCTGGGAGTGCGTCGCTCCGTGGAGGAGAGGCTGATCGCGCCCGCCATCGACGCCGGGTTCGTGGAGGCCGTGAAGTCCGGTCGCATCGAGCTGCTCCCCGAGATCGAGCGCTTCGAGGGTGCCGACGTGCTCCTGGTGGACGGCGCCCGGATTCAGCCCGACGTGGTGATCTGCGCAACCGGCTACCGCCGTGGACTCGATCGCCTGGTCGGCAGCCTGGGCGTGCTGGACGAGCGCGGCCTGCCGCGCGACGCCCCCACCGTCGAGGTGCCGGAGGCGCCGGACCTCTTCTTCGTGGGCTACTGGTCGAAGGTGAGCGGCCAGCTGCGCAACATCCGCTTCGAGGCGCGCCGGGTAGCCCGCCGGGCGAAGCGCCGGTCGTCCCTCTGATGGCGGCGGGACACGGTCGGTTCGCGGTGCTCAACCGCACCGGCAACCAGGTCGTGCGGCTGGTACTCAGCTCGCCGCTACACCCGCTGCTGAGCGGGCGTCTCGCGCTGATCACGGTCACCGGCCGCAGCAGCGGCCGCGATCATCGCTTCCCCGTGGCCTACAAGCAGGACGGCGACCGCGTGACGGTCATCGTCGGCTGGCCCGAGCGAAAGCGCTGGTGGCGCAACCTGCGCGACCCCGGCGCCCCAATCCAAATCCGCTTACGAGGAACCAACCAAAAAGGACACGCCCTGGCAGAAGGCACCGAAGCCACAGGCGTACGAGTGAAGATCCGCCTCGAGCCCAAGTAAGCGTCCGAGCGGCGCGGTCGACGCGGGGGCGGCGACGGCTGTCGATTACCGGACGAGTGAGCGTGCGAGCTCGAACGGTGATGGACGCCGGAGCGCAAGCCCACCGGCCTGGGCAAAACGGACCCTAGGTCTGCTGGTAGTTGGGACCGTCGCCGCCCTCAGGGGGCGTCAAACGGCCACCCTTGGCGGTAATGGCCCCACACTGCACGCAGTTCGACGGCGTGATCTGCAACTTCACCTCGCGCTTGCCGTCCCCCCAGCCGCCTCGAGCTCCTCCTCGGGCACCTCGTACACCTGCGCCGGGCACATGTTCTGCCACATCAGCGCGACCTCGAGCGGCACCTTCTCCTGAATGCGGATGTGGTTGGGCGCGTCGTCGCGCGTGGCGTTGCCGGTGGTGAAGACCGACGAGAGCTTGTCGAAGGTCTTCTTGCCGTCGGGCTTCGGGTAGTCGCGCTCCTTGCCGATGAACACGTCCACCGTGGCGTCGTCGTGCGTGGCCCAGCGGCCCCCGGGGAAGCGCCCGCCGGTGATCTCCATGGCGTTCACCACGGCGCCGCCCACCAGGAAGCCCTTGGCAAACGGCTGGCGCATGTTGCGCGAGCGGCGGATGTCCGTCTCGATCTCGGACGTCTTGACCTTCTCCGTGTAGTTGGAGAGGTCGTCCGTGGATCCGGACTTGAGCCGCTCGTAGATCGACTCGGCCGCGAACATGCCGGCGTGCATCGCGAGGTGCACGCCCTTGAGCTTGGGGATGTTCACCATGCCGGCGCCGTCCCCGGCGAGGATCAGGCCCGGCGCCCAGAGCTTGTCCGGCATCGCCCAGTAGCCGCCCGAGGGGATCGTCTTGGCGCCCCAGGCCACGCGCTTGCCGCCCTCGATGATCTTGGCCACGAGCGGGTGTCCCTTCAGCTCCTGGAGCGCGTCGTGCACCGAGAAGCGCGCGTCGCGGTAGTCGAGCCCGACCACCAGGCCCATGGACACCTTGTCGTCACCCATCGGGTAGATGAACGAGCCGCCGAACTCGCGGTACTTGGCGGCGAACTTGAGCGGCCAGCCCATGGTGTGGATCACCCGGTCGAGCGGCTGCTCCACCTCCCAGACCTCCTTCACGCCGAGCTCCCACTGCTGGGGATCGTCGGAGCCCATGTCGAAGTGCCGGATCGCGGCGCCGGTGAGGTGACCCTGGGTGCCCTCGGCGAGCACGGTCGCCTTGGCGATCAGGTCGGAGCCGGGCTCGAAGTTCGAGAGCGGCTCGCCGTCGCGCCCGCGGCCCTTGTCGCCGCTGCGCACGCCCACGACCTTGCCGTCCTCCACGAGCAGCTTCGCGGCGGCGGTCTCGCCGAGGATGTACACACCCGCGTCCTCGGCTTGCTGGGAAAGCCAGCGGCCGAGCTGCGCGACCGAGGTCACGTGGTTGCCGTGGTTGCGGAACGGCGGCGGCGTGGGCTTGAGCGGGATCGCCCGCTTGCGGTTCGGGAGCAGGTAGACCGTGTCCTTCGGAACGGTGCCGAAGGTCGGCCAGTCGTCCTCGGGCAGGTCCGGGAACAGCTTCTTCATCGCCGACGGGTTCATCATCGCCCCCGACAGCAGGTGCGACCCCGGGCCCTTGCCCTTCTCGACCAGCGCGATCGGCACCTCCCCGAGCGACTCCGTGCAGCGCCTCGTCCTCGGCGAGCAGCTGCGACAGCCGGATGGCGCATGCCAGGCCGGCCGGACCGCCGCCCACGATCGCCACGCCCACCTCGATCCGCTCGTCCTCGGGATCGGTGGGCGCGCCGACGAACTCCTTCTCGGAGTCGACGGGCGGCGGGAACTCGATCGGGGCGGTGGACACCCCTAGCCCTTCTTGGCCTTCACTGCCTCGGTGAGCTTCGGAACGATCTTGTTGAGGTCGCCGACCACGCCGAGGTCGGAGAACTCGAAGATCGGCGCGTTCGGGTCCTTGTTGATCGCGACGATGTTCTCCGAGCCCTGCATGCCCACCTTGTGCTGGATGGCGCCCGAGATCCCGGCAGCCAGGTAGAGCTTCGGCGCGACCGTCTTGCCGGTCTGGCCGATCTGGGCCGCGTACGGGTACCAGCCGGCGTCTACCACCGCGCGGGTGGCGGCCACGGCCCCGCCGAGCGCCTCGGCGAGCTGCTCGCACAGCTCGAAGCCCTCGGCCTTGCCGAGCCCGCGCCCGCCGGCCACGAGGATGTCGGCGTCCTCGATGTTCACGTCGGCGCCGCGCTGCTCGCCGCGCTGGACCATCGTGGCGCGGGTGGAGTGCTCCTCGAGCTGCACGTCCACGTCCACGACCTCGGCCGTGCCGTCGCCGGCCTCCTTGACGTCGAACGCGTTGAGGCGGCCGATGATGATGCCCGGCTCGCCCACGTAGCCCACGTCCACGATCGCCGAGTCCTGGAGGATCGGCCGCTCGGCCACGAGGGCGCCGTCCTGGACCTTGACCGCCGTGACCTCCATCGTCACGCCGGCGCCGAGGCGGGCGGTGAGGCCCGCGCCGATCTCGAAGCCGAGCAGTCCGCCCCCGAACAGCGCGTACTTGTAGCCCTCGTCCTGAATGACCTTGGCCATGGCGTCGACCACCGGCTGAGCGAGCCCCTCGGGCGCCTTGGCGCGGTAGACCTTCTTCGCGCCGTAGCGGCCGAGCGTGCCGCAGAGCTCGTCGGTCAGGTCGTCGCCGCCGACCACGACCACGCCGGCCTCGCCGCCGAGCTCGCCCGCGAGCCGGGCGCCCTCGCTCACGGCGCCGAGCGAGTTCTTGTTGAACTCGCCCTCGTAGTGAAGTGCGTAGGTGAGGACGCTCATGCCAGCAGCTTCCTTTCGTCGAGCCAGTTGACGATCTTCTCGACCGTCTCGTTCGTGTCCTCGTCCTCGATGATCTCGCCGGCCTGCTTCGCCGGCGGCGGGTTGATCCCGACGACCGAGGTGCGCGAGCCCTGCTCGCCGACGCGGTCGGACTCGATGCCCACGTCACCGGTCGAGCGGGTGTCGAGCTGCTTCTTCTTCGCGCCCATGATCGCCTTGAGCGACGGGTAGCGCGGCTCGTTGATCGCGTCGCCGACCGAGATCACGGCGGGCAATTGCACGTCCACGGTGTCGTAGCCGTACTCCGCCTGGCGCTCGCAGCGGAGCGAGCCGTCCTGCACGTCGATCTTGATCACCTGCGTCAGCGACGGCATCTTCAGGTGGTCGGCCACCACGGCGCCGATCGTGTAGCACTCGCCGTCGTCCGACTGCTGGCCCAGCAGCACGAGGTCGGGCGACTCGGACTCGAGCACCTTGGCGAGCGCGTAGCCGGTGGCGCACACATCCGAGCCGGCGAGCGCCTCATCGGTGAGGTGCACGGAGCGGTCGGCGCCGAGCGATACCGCCTTGTGCAGCGCCCGGAAGGCGGACTCGGGGCCCATGGTCACGGCGACGATCTCGTCGACGTCCACGGCACCGCCCTCGCGGATCTGCATGGCGGCCTCGATCGCGTGCGTGTCGAACGGGTTCAGGTTCTTCTCGCCGGAGCGGTCGAGTCGCTTTGAACCCGGGTCCATGCGCTTCTCGACTGCTGCGTCTGGAACCTCTTTGACGAGGACGCAGATCTTCACGGGAAAGGTTCTCCTTCTTAGTACGGAGCGGGCTGAAAGGCGGGCGCCCGCAGGCGGCGGCCATTCTATCGCCTTCATTGACTG
The DNA here is from genome assembly GCA_963759625.1 of uncultured Thermoleophilaceae bacterium. Taxonomy (GTDB): domain Bacteria; phylum Actinomycetota; class Thermoleophilia; order Solirubrobacterales; family Thermoleophilaceae; genus JACVRW01. Next base: position 96,643 of record CAVXAD010000014.1, read on the forward strand.
ACGAGTCAATCGCCCCGGTATCCAAGTTCGGAGGCCGCAAACGGAGGGGAGCCGATCCGGCGCGGATCGGCTCCCCAGTCCGGCGAGATGTAACCGGGCTAAGCGGCCACGGCCTCCGGGATCGCCTGGCCCTCGACCACGTCGAGCTCGACGGCCTCGCCGCGCTCGATATCGCTCTCGCGGATCAGCCACAGGGCCGCGAGCGCCCCGGCGAAGGCCAGGATCCCGCCCAGCATGAGGATCTCGTTCATGCCGGAGAGGAATCCCTCGCGGGCCGCGTCCGCAACGCCCGCACGGCTGCCGGCGGGGAATGAGCCCACGGTCGTGTCGAGGTTGCCGGAGGACACCGCCTCCACGAGCTCGCGGGGCCGGTCGCCGGTTGCGGCCGGGGTGCCCGCCGTGAGCTGCTGGACCTTCTCGGCGCCACGGCCCAGGAAGATCGCTCCCCAGGCGGCGATGCCGACCGCGATGCCCACCTGCCGGAACGTGTCGTTGATGCCGGAGGCCATGCCGCTGTGCTCCTTCGGCACGACCGACACCGCCACGTCGGCGATCACGGGGTTGATCAGGCCCACGCCGGCGCCCGCGAGGATGAAGCCGCCCAGGAGGGTGGTCCAGTCCTGGCTTGCGTCGAGCCCGCCCATCAGCAGCAGGGCCAGACCCGTGAGGGCCAGGCCGGCGCTGAGGATGAACCGGGCCGGGACCCGGGACAGCATCGCCCCGGCGACCGCCGCGACGAAGAAGTTCGTCACGGTGAGGGGCAGGTAGCGCAGCCCGGCCTCGAGCGGCTCGTGACCGAGGAAGCCCTGCAGGTAGAACGTCAGGTAGAGGAACAGCGCGAACATCGACGCCGACACCGCGAGCGCGCCGAGCTGGACGCCGGTGAATGCGGGCCTGCGGAACAGCTGCAGCGGGAGCATCGGCTCCTTGACCCGAGCCTCGATCGCGATGAAGGCCGCCAGCAACACCCCGGCGCCGGCCAGCAGCGAGACGATCAGGGTCGAGCCCCAACCCTCGTCGTTGCCGCGCAGCAGCCCGAGCACCAGCAGGAACAGAGCGGTCGAGAAGGTCACGAGGCCGGCCCAGTCGATCCGGGACGCGTCCGGGTCGCGCGTCTCGCGCAGCCGGGCATAGGTGATCACGAGCGCCACGATGCCGATCGGGACGTTCAGGAAGAAGATCGACTGCCAGCCGATCCCCTCCACCAGAGCGCCGCCCACGAGCGGGCCGAAGGCGACCGCGAGGCCGATCGTGGCCCCGTACACGCCCATGGCCGTGCCGCGCTCGCGGCCGGGCTTGAACTCCTGAGCGACCAACGCGAGCGACACGGCGAACATGACGGCGCCGCCGATGCCCTGGATGGCGCGCGAGACGTTCAGGAAGGTCGGGTCCGGCGCCAGACCCGCCAGTGCCGAGGCGGCGGTGAAGATGCCGAGGCCGACGGCGAACACCCGCCTTCGGCCGAGACGGTCCGCGAGCACGCCGGCGCTGAGCACGAGCGCGGCCAGCGCGAGCGTGTAAGCATCGATCACCCACTGCAGGTCGGTGAAGCTCGCGCCCAGATCCTCCTGTATGGCCGGCAACGCGGTGTTGACCACCGTGATGTCCAGCAGGAGCATGAAGGTCGCGACGCTGACGACGATCAACGTCCACCATTTGCGGTGCATTTGGGGTCCTCGCAAGTCGTCCGGGTACTTGTGGCGAGCTCCGAACCGGGCTAGAATTGGTCAGGTCGCCTTGTCAGGCGGTATTATCAATAAGCCTTACCAATAAGTCAAGGCTCCTTACTATTCTGTGACCGAACTCACATATCCCCGCCCCCTGCCGGCCCTCCTCACCCACGTGAAGGTGCTGGCCGTCCAGAAGCTCTTCGACCGGATGGCCGATGCCGGCTTCGATGACGTGCGCGAAGGGCACGGCTGCGTGTTCGGCTTCATCGACCTCGAGAACGGCTCCCGGCTCACGGATCTCGCGGACAGCTCAGGCCTCACCAAGCAGGCCGTGGGAGAAGCGGTGGCCGAGCTCGAGCGGCGCGGCTACGTGAAGCGCGCGGCCTGCCCTGGCGACCGCCGCGCCAAGATCATCGAGGTGACCGACCGCGGGCGTGACGCGGTCCTCACCGGCAGGCGCCTGTTCGCGGAGATCGAGGGCGAGTGGGCGGAAGAGCTCGGCGCCGAGGTGGTCGGTGGTCTCCGTGAGGCCGCCGAGCGGATCGTGGAGCTCGAGGGCGCCCCCGTTCCGGGCCGTCACGTCGCCGCTCTAGGCGAACGCCTCCACGAGGCCCGGCCCGCCGGTCTGCACGACCTTGCCGGGCTTGAGCCCGGCTCCGCGCAGCAGCGACTGGATCTCCGCGGCCGAGCGCTCACGGCCGTCGTCGCACACGGTCATCATCTGGATGTCGGACAGCGAGGCGATCAGGTTCGGCACGTTGCGCTCCTGGAGGTATTCCACGATCACTACGCGCGCCCCCTCGGGCATGGTCGCGCGGACGGTCCTGAGGATCGTCGCGCAGGCCTCGTCGTTCCAGTCGTGGAGGATGTTCTTCAGCAGGTACACGTCGGCCTTGGCGCTCAGGGACTCGAAGATGTCGCCCTCGGCGAGCTCAACCCGGTCGCGCAGGCCGCGCCCGGAGAGCCAGCCGTCGGCCTCGGCCAGGACGCCGGGAGCGTCCACCAGCACGCCGCGGAGGCCCGGCCGCGCGTCGAGGATCGCGGCGAGCAGAGTGCCCACACCGCCGGCCACGTCGCAGATGACGCCGGCGTCCGGCCACCGGTAGCCGTTCACGATGAACGGGGAGTCCTGGGTGGTGCCCGCCCGCATGCCGCCCGCGAACACGCGCTCCTCGTCGGGATGCTCGGCGAACCACTGCCAGACGGAGCGCCCGTGGACGCGGGGGAACGCGGCCTTCCCCGTCCGGACCGTCTCGGTCAGGTCCGCCCAGGCGGCCGAGTTGGACTTCGACGCGAAGTAGTGCGCCCAGTCGCGCACGCTGTGGGGATGGTCGCTGCGCAGGGGCTGTGCCTTGCGCGCGAGCGAGAAGCGGCCGGCCCGATCGAGCCCGAACAGGTCGATGAGCGAGGCGGCGCGCATCACCCGATGCAGGGCGTCGGCGTTCACGCCGAGCCGGCCCGCCAGCTCCTCCGCGGTCGCAGGGCCCTTGGCCAGTTCGTCGGCCACGCCGAGCTCGGCGAGGGTGCCGATCATCTGCGTTCGCGCAAGCCCCACGGACTCGTCGAACAGGGCCACCTGAGCGGGCACGACCCGATCGGCCAGCCGCATCAACCCGCGCCGCGCCCGGAGGACGGCGCGCACGGCGAACGCGGGAGGCGGTCGGTCCGGCACGAGCCTCGCTCAGGCGGGAACCGCTGAGCGGATGTAGTCGACGATCCCCTGGACCGGCGCACCCGGCGTGAACACCTCGGCCACCCCGAGCTCCTTCAGCTCGGGGATGTCCTCGCCGGGGATCGTGCCGCCCACCACGAGCACCACGTCGTCGGCGCCCGCCTCCTTCAGCTTGGCGGCGATCCGCGGGACGAGCGTCATGTGTGCGCCCGAGAGGATGGACAGACCCACGGCGTCGGCGTCCTCCTGGATCACGGTCGCCACGATCTGCTCGGGGGTCTGATGGAGCCCCGTGTAGATGACCTCCATGCCCGCGTCGCGCAAGGCGCGGGCAATGATCTTGGCTCCGCGGTCGTGTCCGTCCAGGCCGGGCTTCGCCACGACCACGCGAATCTTGCGCGAGCCGCTCACCAGCCGATACGGCCGGCGGGCTGCGGGCTCTCCGCAGCCGAGCGGCGCCGCACGCCCACGCCGACCCCCAGCATCAGGAGGCCGAGCAGGCCGAGCGCGAGCACATCCATCCCGGTGGAGGGAAGCGACGGGCCGTCGTCGGAGGCACTCGAGTCGGTGCCTGCGGTGGAGCCCGAGTCCCCGGTGGTGTCGCCGGAGCCACCCTGGGTGCTCGCTGCCTGCACGACCACGGTGCCCTTCATGAAGGGGTGCGGCGTGCAGATGTAGGCGAACGTTCCCGCCGTGTCGAAGGTGTGGGAGCCGCTCTGCCCGGCGTCGAGGAGGCCCGTGTCGAACGCACCGTCGTTGGCGGTGGCCGTGTGCCCAGTCGGCCCCTGATTGGTCCAGGTGACGGTGTCGCCCACGTTGACCGTCACGCTCGCCGGGCCGAAGTCGAAGTCCTTGATCGTGACGCCCGTGGAGGCGGCCGCCTTGGCCTTCACCGCCACCGGGGGCTTCTCGTCGTCGAGCTTCTGGACCTCTGGCTGCGCCGGGGCGGGCGCGGGTGCAGGCGCGGTTGTGGTGGCGGTTGGCGCCGCCGCCGGAGCCGGAGCCGCCGGGGCGGTCGTTGGCGGTGCGGGCGCAGGGGTCGTGTCCGTGGGCGCGGGCGCGGTAAGCGGCTCGGAAGCCGGCGCGGGGGCGGCCTGCTCTGCGGGCGCGGGCGCGTCGTCGGCGGCGAACAGCGAGGTGGGCACCATCAGCGCCGCCACGAGCACGTAGAGCACGGCGAGGAACACCAGATGCTTCATCGGCCGGAGACCCTAGCGGTTGTCACTAGCCGTTGAAGCGGAACTCGGCCCGGTGCACGGTGCCGTCGGCGAGGCCGAGGAGGAACTGGCGGCAGCCCCCCGCCCACGAGCGACGCGTCCTCCACAGGAGCAGATACGAGTGCGCCCGGCGGCTCCAGCGCACCGGCCGCCGGCCGCCCACAAGCCGTGCGGGCTCTCCGACGGCGGGCTCCGCGCCGGCGCCGCACTCCACCTCGGCCACCTGCGGCGAGCCCGCCGCCAGCACGTCGCGGCCGTGGAAGCCGTGCAGCGAGAACCGCACCGCCAGCACGAGGCCGGCCCGCGCCCGATTGACCGCGGGCGGGTCCTCTGTCGGCCGCCGGAAGCCGCGGAAGTCGTAGAGCACCCGGTAGTGGCTGCTCGCCGACGCGGTCCCGCCGCCGAAGTCCGCCGCTGTGACGGTGAACGTGTGGTCCCCCACCGCGGCGGTGTCCACTGGTTCGCCGTCCGCCACATCCCCTGCGCAGGACGCGAGGCCCGATCCGCCGGGATCGTCGGCGCAGTCGTAGTCCGCCGCCACCGCCTCATCGAGGAGGTAGACGGCGCCGTCGAGGGGCGTGCGGAGCGAGATCGCCGGAGGCGTGAGGTCCACCACCTGCGCGGTGTGGGTCACGACCGTCTCGTTGCCGGCGTTGTCGCGCGCCGTGACCGTGACGGCGCGCGGCCCGAGCGTCGCGGTGTCGAGCGGCTCGCCGTTCGCCACGCTGCCCTCGCAGGAGGCCAGGCCCGAGCCGCCCTCGTCGGCGCAGCTGAAGGCCACGCTCACGGTGGTCCCGCGCGACACCTCGGCGCCGTCCTCCGGAACGGTGAGGTCCACCGTGGGCGGCGTGGTGTCCGGTGGCGCGCAGGCCGCGGTCCCGGTGAGGGCGATGCGGTAGCTCGCCCGGCAGGCCGACGCGGCCGGCCCACCCCGACAGCGGCTGCGACGCGCCCGGTCCGGTCGGCCCGAGCACTCCGCCGCCCGCGGGGAAGATCGCCCCGGCCGGGCTCTGCGGATCGCGGTCGTAAGGCGTGACGGCCAGCAGGTAGATCCCGGGGGCGGCAGGCGTGCGCGGGTCGAGGGCGGGAAGCGTGGACTGGCGCGTGGCCTGCCGAGTCGTCGTTCGCGTACACGCCGAGCCCGTTCGCGTCGAAGAGGAACAGCTGCGTATCGAGCTCACTGCCGCCGACGGTCGTGGCCGAGAAGCCGCCGCCGCCCTCGAGGCAGACGCGGTAGAGGTCCTGGTCGCTGTCACCGCCGATGCTGCCGTCGATCGCGTCCACCGGCGCGCTCGTCAGGTCTTGCGCGGTGCCCGGAAGGTCGCCGGCGTCGCCGTTCTCGCTCGCCGCGAAGGCCCCGGCCGGCAGCGCCAGGAACAGGGCTGCCGTGAGGATCGCGATCAGGGGCTGGGGATAGCGCACGGCAGAGGGATCGGCCCTGCGGCGCGCTTCGGGACCGCGCTTGAGCTGCTCGGCCGCCAGTGGACGCCCGTCCGAGCTAGAAGACCGGCGTCTCCGTGTAGGTGCCGAAGACCTGCTGGAGCGATTGCACGATCTCGCCCTCGGTCGCGTGGGCCCGCGCGGCGTCGAGCAGCGGCTCCATCAGGTTGCGCCCCGCCGCCGCGGCCTCGCGCAGCTCCGCGAGCACGCGCTCCACTGCCTCGCCGTCGCGGCTCGCCCGCACCGCCTGCACGCGCCCGACCTGCTTGCGCTCCAGCCCCGGCGGGATCCGCAGCGTGTCGGTGTGGACATCGTCCGACACGTATTGGTTGACCCCCACGACGATCCGCTCGCTGCCCTCGATCTCCGTCTGGAGGCGGAATGACGCGTCTGCGATCTCGCGCTGTGGGTAGTTCTGCTCGATCGCCGCGACCATCCCGCCGAGCGCGTCGATCGTGGCGAAGTAGCCGTAGGCCGCCTCCTCCATCCGGTCGGTCAGCGCCTCCACGAAGTACGACCCGCCGAGCGGGTCGATCGTGTTTGTCACGCCGGTTTCGAGGGCGATGATCTGCTGCGTGCGGAGCGCCACCCGCACGGCCTCCTCGGTGGGCAGGGCGAACGCCTCGTCGAAGCTGTTGGTGTGCAGCGACTGGGTGCCGCCGAGCACGGCGGAGAGCGCCTCGGTTGCGGTGCGGACGATGTTGTTGAGTGGCTGCTGGGCCGTGAGCGACACCCCCGCCGTCTGGCTGTGGAAGCGCATCAGCAGGCTGCGCTCGTCGCGCGCTCCGTACTTGTCCCGCAGCTCGCGTGCCCAGATCCGGCGCGCGGCGCGGTACTTGGCGATCTCCTCGAAGAAGTCGATGTGGGCGTTGAAGAAGAAGGACAGCCGCGGCGCGAACGCGTCCACGTCGAGGCCGCGCTCGAGCGCGTGCTCCACGTAGGTGAACCCGTCCTTGAGCGTGAACGCCAGCTCCTGCTGGGCCGTCGATCCGGCCTCGCGGATGTGATAGCCCGAGATCGAGATCGGGTGCCAGCGCGGCATCCGCTCGGAGCAGAACTCCACCATGTCCGTGACCACGCGCATCGCCGGCTCGATCGGGAAGCACCACTCCTTCTGGGCGATGTACTCCTTGAGGATGTCGGTCTGGATCGTGCCCGCCAGCCGCTCGGCCGGCACGCCCTGGCGCTCGGCCGCGACGATGTAGAAGGCCAGCATCACCGCCGCAGGGGCGTTGATCGTCATCGAAGTGGACACCTCGCCCAGGGGGATCCCCCCGAACAGCGTCTCCATGTCCTCGAGCGTGTCCACGGCCACGCCCTCCCGGCCCACCTCGCCGAGCGAGCGCGGGTGATCCGAGTCATGGCCCATCAGCGACGGCATGTCGAACGCCGTGGACAGGCCGGTCTGGCCGTGGTCGAGCAGGTAGTGGAAACGCTCGTTCGTCTCCTCCGCGGTACCGAAGCCGGCGAACTGCCGCATCGTCCAGAGCCCGCCGCGATACATCGACGGGTACACGCCGCGGGTGAACGGGAACTCGCCCGGCAGGCCGATGCGCTCGGGCTCCGGCACGTCCTCGGCCGTGTACAGCGGCGCCACGGGCTCGCCCGAGAGCGTCGTGAAGAGCGCGTCGCGCTCGGGGGTGGCCGCGTAGCGCTCCCGGTACCACCGCTCGGCGTCGGTAATGGGTCTGGGCTCTACTGCCATCTCTCAAAGAGTCTAGGACGGGCTTTCCCGGCAGGCTGCGGCTCGCCCGGCCGGCGCGGCATACTCGGCTCGTGACGTTCCCGGACAGCGCGGAGCTGGCGCGCGAAGCGTTCGCCGCGCTCGAGCGGCGCGACCTCGACGGCTTTCTCGAGCTCATGGACCCCGACGTGGAGTTCACGTCGCTGATCCAGGAGTCGGAGGCAAAGCTCTACTGCGGGCACGCGGGCGTGCGCAAGTTCCTCGACGAGATGCTGAGCGTGTTCCCGGACTGGCGCCCGGAGGTGGAGAGCGCCGAGAGCTTCGGCGAGACGGCGCTCGTGAAGGTGCGCTTTCAGGGCACCGGCACCGGGAGCGGCATGTCCGTCGAGCAGACCGCGTGGCAGGTGGCGCACGGGCGCGACGGCAAGGTGGTCGGGTGGCGCTTCTTCCGCACCGAGGACGAGGCGCGCGCTGCCCTGCGCCAGAGCGCTAGCGGAGGCGAGGTAGCCGCCGCCGCGGGCGAGCCCGCGCCGCCAGGTAGCCCCCACCGCCGCCCATGAGCGCCAGCGCGCCCACGGCCGCGCCGAGCTTGAGCCGGCGGCCGAGCCTGTCGAAGCGCATGACCCGCCAGCCCTCCACCCGTGCGACGCGGGCGAGCTCGGCGTCGGGGTTCACGACCACCGGATGGCCGACCGCCCGCAGCATCGGCAGGTCCGACTCCGAGTCGGAATAGGCGTAGGACTCGGCCAGGTCGATCCCGCGCTCGGCCGCGAGCTCGCGGATCGCGGCCGCCTTGCCCTCGCGGTAGGTGAACGGCCCGGCCGCGCGCCCGGTGTAGACCCCGTCGCGAACCTCGGAGCGCATGCCCACGCCGCCGTCGAGCACGAGCACCGCGGCAAGCGTGTCGGCCAGCTCCTGCGATGCCGCCGTGACGATGAACACCGGCCGGCCCGCGTCCTGGTGCGAGTAGGCCTCGTCGAGCATGTCGCGGTAGAGCAGCGGCAGGATGCCCGCGAGCACGTCGGGCCCGAGGCGCGCGAGGTCCACCACGCGCCAGCCGGCGATCGCGTCGAGGATCCGCTGCTTCAGCTCCTCGGTGCCCTCGTCGGTGGACCCGTTGAGGCGAAAGCGGATGTTCGCCCAGGCGTCGCTCGCGATCTGGCGGCGCGAGACCATCCCCGCGCGGTACGCGGCGCGGCCGAAGTGGATGGCGCTGGACCCCTCGATGAGGGTCTTGTCGAGATCGAAGAACGCGGCTCCGCGCGGGTCGGCCATGGGGCCGAGGGTACGCTGAGCCGGTGGATCCGGCCGTCGAGGAGCGAATCCGCCGGGCCTATGCGGCCTTCGCGGCGGGCGACCTCGACACGGCGATGGCGAGCTTCGCGCCCGACGTGGAGCTGGTGAACCCCGACTACGCGATGGAGAGCGGCGTGCGCGAGGGGCTCGACTCGTTGCGGGAGGGGCTGCAGAGCCTGCACGACCAGTTCGCCTACCAGTCGCTCGAGATCCTCGAGATGGACGAGGGGCCGGGCGGGCTGCTCGTGGTCGCGCGGCTCAGGGCGTCCGGCCGCTCGAGCGGAGTGCCGATCGACGCGACCTTCACGCACGTCTTCGGGCTGCGCGACGGCCAGGTGGTGAGCTACCGCTGGTTCCGCACGCGCGAGGAGGGCCTCGCGGCGGCGGGGCTTGCCTAGGGCACGCCCGCGCAGGCGAGTGCCTTGGCCCGGTCGGCGAACACCACGAGCCGGACCGCCTTGCCGTCACGCATCTTCCAGAGGTGGGCGCCCTCCTCGTCGACGATCGCGCCGCTGCCCTTCCCGCGGCCGCGGTAGCGGGTGAGGACCACCACGTAGTCTCCCTCGACCACGTAGTCCTCGGCCTCGCAACGCCAGTGCTCCCACGGGCTCAGCCACTCGTGGAGTCGCTCGTTGCGTTCGGCAGGGTCGTGATAGACGCCGGCCAGTCCGGGGAAGTCGTCGGACCAGCCCCACTCCATCTCGGCGTCGTAGATGTCGAACCTCGGCCGCCAGTTGCCACGCCCCCACTCGGCGTAGACGGCCCTGATGGCCTCCAGGTCCTCCTGCGCCACGCCGCTAGGAGCCGTTGACCTCGACGATCACCGCGTCGCCCTGGCCGCCGCCGGAGCAGATCGCCGCCACGCCGAGGCCGCCGCCGCGGCGGCGCAGCTCGTTCACGAGCGTCATCAGGATGCGCGCTCCGCTGGCCCCGATCGGGTGGCCGAGGGCGATCGCGCCGCCGTTCACGTTCACCTTCGACTCGTCCACGCCGAGCATGCGCATCGAGTTGAGCGCGACCGAGGCGAAGGCCTCGTTGATCTCGAACAGGTCCACGTCATCGACGCTGAGGCCGGCCTGGTCCAGCGCCTTCTTGGCCGCGTTGGCCGGAGTGCGCGCCAGGTAAGGGAAGTCGTCCGCCACCGCGGCCTGGCCGACGATGGTGGCGAGCGCCGGGCGACCGTTCGCCTTTGCCCACTCGTCGCTCGCGTAGACGATGGCGCCGGCGCCGTCGTTGACGCCCGGGGCGTTGCCGGCCGTGTGCGCCCCGTCCTTGTGGAATGCGCCCTTGAGCCCCGCGAGCGATTCGAGCGTGCTCTCGCGCCGCGGCGCCTCGTCCACCTCCACCGTGGTCTCGCCCTTTCGCGTCTTGACCGTGATGGGCACGATCTCCTCGGGCAGGCGCCCCTCGTCGGTCGCCTGGATCGCGAGCTCGTGGCTGCGCAGGGCGAACTTGTCCATGTCCGCCCGGGTTATCTCGAGCTCCTCGCCCACCTCGTCGGCCTCCGCGCCCATCCCCTTTCCGCTGAACGGGTTGGTGAGGCCGTCGTGCATCATCGCGTCGATCGCCTTGGCGTCGCCCATGCGGAAGCCGAAGCGCGCGCCCTGGAGCAGGTACGGAGCATTCGACATCGACTCCATGCCGCCCGCCACGGCCACGTCGAGGTCGCCGGCGCGCACCGCCTGGTCCACGATCCCGCCCGCGCGCAGGCCGGAGGCGCAGACCTTGTTCACCGTCTCGGAGGACACCTCCTTCGGAATCCCGCCCTTGATCTGGGCCTGCCGGCTGGGAATCTGGCCCTGGCCCGCCTGCAGCACCTGCCCGAAGACCACGTGCTGCACCTGCTCGGGAGCCACCTCGGCACGCTCCAGGGCGGCTGCGATCGTCGCGCCGCCGAGCTCGGTGGCATCGAGGCTGGACAGGCCGCCCCCGAGCTTGCCGAACGGCGTACGGGCGGCTCCGAGGATGACGGTCTTTGGCATGTGCGTGGCTCTCCTTGACGGCTGGCGGGGGCCGACAACGATACCTGTGGGTCTTTACACTCGGGCCGCTCAGTGGCTCCGATCCGCGTCTCAGCCCGCACCGGCCCGCCCGAGGACACGGCGGCAGACACGCGTGTGGTGCCGCTCTTCGAGGGCGAGCCGCTCGCGGATCCGGCCCTCCAGGCGCTGGTGGACCTGGGCGAGGCCAAGCCCGGGCTCCGCAAGGTCGCCGTCACTCACGAGGACGCTCCCGGCGGCGGCCGGCGCAGGGTCCTCGTGGCCGGCCTCGGCAAGCGCTCGGAGCTCGACGCCGAGCGCGCTCGGGTCGCGGGGGCCGCCGCGGCGGGGAAGGCGAAGGAGCTCGGCGCGGTGTCCATGTCCTGGGAGACCCCAGCCGCCGACGGCGTGCCCGGCGGCCTCGTGGAGGGCACCCTGCTCAGCCTCTATTCCTTCGACCGCTTCAAGTCGGAGCGCGACGACGAGGGCGGCGGGCTCGAGTCGCTGGAGCTGAGCGGGGAAGCCGCGCTCGACGAAGCGGCGCTGGAGCGCGCCCGCGTGGCGGCCGAGTCCGCCAACGCCGCGCGCGACCTGCAGAACCTGCCCGCCAACGTGGCCACTCCCAGCTTCCTGGCCGAGCGCGCCGGCGAGATCGCAGCCGAGCACGAGGCGCTCGAGATCGAGCTGCTCGACCGCGAGGCGATCGTGGCTCGTGGCATGGGGGCGTTCGCCTCCGTCGCCCGCGGCTCGCACGTGGAGCCGCGGTTGATCGTGCTCCGCTACCGGCCCAAGGAGGCGAGCGGACCGCACCTCGCCTACGTAGGCAAGGCGGTGACCTTCGACACCGGCGGGATCTCGATCAAGCCCGCCGGGAAGATGCACGAGATGAAGTTCGACATGTCGGGCGGCGCCGCCGTGATCGAATCGGTGGCGGGCATCGCCCAGCTGGGGCTGCCGGTGACCCTGACCGCCGTCGTGCCGTCCACGGAGAACATGCCGAGCGGCCACGCCGTCAAGCCCGGCGACATCGTCACCGCGATGAACGGCAAGACGATCGAGGTGAACAACACCGACGCGGAGGGGCGCCTCATCCTCGCGGACGCCCTTTGCTACGCGGTGGACCAGGGCGCCGAGCGGATCGTGGACCTCGCCACGCTCACCGGGGCGATCATCGTGGCGCTGGGCCACACCTACGCCGGCCTCTACGCGAACGACGACGGCTGGTACGACGACCTCGCGGCGGCCTGCGACGCCACCGGCGAGATCTGCTGGCGCATGCCGCTCCACCCCGAGTACCTCGAGCTGACGAAGGGCAAGTTCGCCGATCTCACCAACGCCTCGGAGGCACGGGTGGCGTCCTCGAACTACGCCGCCGAGTTCTTGCGCCAGTTCGTAGGCGACGTGGCGTGGGCGCACATGGACGTGGCCGGCACGGCGTGGGGGATGAGCCGCCCCTATGTGGGCAAGGGCGCCTCGGGGTTCGGCACCCGCGCCCTGATCGAGCTGGCGCGGCGCACGGCGGGCTGAGCGCCCGGGCGCCGCGCCGGGGACCGGCGTCTACTGCGGCTGGGTAGGGGTGCGGTTCTGTTGGCGTCGCGTCACATTTGGGTGGTCGGGCGTCACGCGGCTTTCAAGGACCCGGCGTTTGGTCTCTATGACAGCCCCAACTGCAGAAGCGTCGCCGAGGCCCCGGCGCCAGACCCGCGGCACGCCGCCGGCGGCTGAGCTGTCGGCGTCGCGTCACACTCGGGCGGTCGGGCGTGACTGGTCTGCGACCCCTGGGCGAGTTGTCCGTCTATATCCCGGATAAGTCGCCCAGGGGTCCGGGCGCGCAGCCAGCCCCCGGCCGCCGGGAACCAGCAGTGCAACAGCAGACCGCGTCCGCGCAACAGGACGCGCACGAGCAGGACACGGCAAACGAGCCGCGCTCCCTACCCCGCAGCCGTAAACGCCGGTCCCGCCGCGGCGCCACTCGCGACCGCCATCGCTCGGGCCGCTGGCCCGAGGGCGGTCGCTCAGCGCTCGTCGCGCGGGCCCGGCAGGGGCTCGGGCTTGTCGCCGGCCACCTCCTCGTCCGCCGCGCCCGCCTCCGGCCGCCGCTCGAAGCGCCCCGGCCGCGGCGCCTCGCCGGGGTCGAGCTCCTCCGCCTCGCGGGCGCGTTCCTCCGCTCGTCGCGCATGCTCGTCGGCCTCGGCGAGCCGCTCGCGTGCAGCCGCCTCCTCACGGCGCGCACGCGCCATCCGCTCCTCCGCCTCGGCGCGGCCCTGTTCGGCCCGGGCGTCGTGGAACTCCGACTCCCGCATGACCTCCTGGGCGTGGATGCGCTGCGCCTCGTGCCTGCGCGCGCGACCGCTTCCCGCCACGACGCCGACTGCGACCAGGCCCACGAGCACCGCCACGACTATCACCACGATCACCAGGGCACTCATCGCTCTCCTTTTGCTATCCGGCGAGTGGCCCTGCCCACTCTGGGATGGCGGCGGAAGGAGCCTACCCCGAACCGCTGACGGTATGGCCTTTCAATTCGCGCTTCAGGACCTTGCCGGTCGCGTTACGAGGCAGCTCGTCGACGAACACGATCTCGCGCGGCACCTTGTAGCGCGCGAGGTTGCGCTTCACGTGGTCCTTCAGCTCGTCCGCGCTGGTCTCCGACCCGGACTCCAACACGACGAAAGCCCGCAGGCGCTGGCCGAAGTCCTTGTCCTCCACCCCGATCGCGGCGACCTCGCAGACGCCCGGATGGCGTGCCAGCGTGTCCTCGATCTCGGCCGGGAACACGTTCTCGCCTCCCGACACGATCATCTCGTCGTCGCGGCCCTCCACGAAGAGCCTGCCCTCGGGGTCGAAGCGCCCGACGTCGCCGGTGGCCATGAGGCCGTCGATCACGTCCTTCGACCCGCCGCCGGTGTAGCCCTCGAAGAGCATCTCGTTGCCTACGAAGATGCGGCCGGTCTGTCCGGCCGGCGTGGACCTGCCGCGCTCGTCGTACAGCTGCACCATCGTGCCGCGCGGCGGCGTGCCGGCGGTGCCCGGAGCGGCGCGCATGTCCGCCGGCGTGGCGATCGACGCCCACGCGACCTCGGTCGAGCCGTAGAGGTTGTAGAGGCTGTCGCCGAACTCGTTCATCCAGTCGATGGCGAGGTCGCCCGGCAGCGCCGAGCCGCTCGCCGCGACGACCTTGAGCGACGACACGTCGTACTTGCGGCGCGTCTCCGCGGGCAGCTCGAGGATCCGCTGCATCATCACGGGCACGACCACGAGCACCTCGGCGCGCGTGCGCGCCACCTCCGCCAGACAGGCCTCGGGGTCGAACTTGCGGCGCAGGACGTAGGTGCTGCCGAGGATCAGCCCGAGCGTGTAGTGCGCGAAGCCCCACGAGTGGAACAGCGGCGCGGCCACGTGCACCGTCTGGCGGGTGCGCAGCGGGATCCGCTCGAGCAGCGACACCGCCGGGTCGAGCGTCTGCGGATTCCCGCGCGAGGCGCCCTTCGGCGTGCCCGTGGTGCCCGAGGTGAGGATCACCACGCGGCCTTCGCGTGACGGTGCCACGACGTCGGCGCGGTCGCCCGTCTCGATCAGGGCGTCGAGCGCCGGATCGTCGGTGCGCTCCGTGTCGTGCCAGGCGACGAAGCGCTTGCGGCGCTTGCCCGCGTCCGCGAGCAGACCCTTGAACTCCTCGTCATAGATGATCGCGGCCGGCTTCTCGCGCTTCACGACCTCGGTGAGCTGCGGGCCGGCGAAGGCTGTGTTCAGGTAGAGGGCGTCGGCCCCGAGCTTTGACACCGCGACGGTCGACTCGATGAAGCCGCGGTGGTTGCGGCACATGATCCCCACGCCGTCGCCCTCCTTGATGCCGGCATCGGAGAGCGCATGGGCGAGCGCGTTCGTGCGTGCGTGCACCTCTCCGAACGTGAGCGTGCCGAGCTCGTCCACGATCATCGTCTCGTCCGGGTAGCGGGCGGCGAGGGCGATCGTCCCGGCGGCCGGGCTGCGGCCGAAGCGGGCGAGAGTGGTCAGGACCTTGATCAGCTTGTCCGGCCTGATCGGCCGGATGACGCCCGCCTCCGCGAGGATCTTCGCGCTTCCGAGGGCATACCCGATCCGACCGGTCAAACCCATCCCTGGCTCGGCCACTCCCCTCCTCCTTCGACCTCGCGTTGCAGGTTGTCGAGCGTCTGCTCGAGGTTGCGCGCGACCATCGGCGCCGACACGCGGTCAGAGATCATGCCCAAGATGCCGCCGGGCGCTTCGTAGGAGAGCCGCAGCGTCACGCGCGTGCGCCCGTCCGAGGTCTCCCGCAGGCGCCAGCGGCCGCGCTGGTCGATGCCGGTCACGTTGGTCCAGCTGAGGTCGCCCGGCGCGTCGAACTCGACGACCTCCACGAGCCCGCCCACCTCGGCGGAGCCCACGCGCATGCGCATGGAGAAGCGCGACCCGAGGCCGGGCTCGCCGCTCGCAGGAACCGCGCCGTCTCCGTCTCCCGGCAGCGCGCGGCCCTTCGGCTCGCAGCGCGTGACGCCTTCCACGAAGTGCTGGTAGGAGGCCGGGTCGCGCACGCGCTCCCAGAGCTGTGCGCGCGGCGCGTCGATGGTCCGCGTGCGCTCGACCCGCATCAGCCGAGCACCGGCAGGCTCCGTTTCGACTGGAGCGCCGTGAGGGCCGCCTGCATCCGGCCCAGCACCTCGGTGTAGACCTCGTTCAGGTCCGGCTCCTCACCGAACTCCGCGCGCAGGTCGATCGGCTCGAGCACGTCGATCGTGATCTTCGCCGGCAGCGGCACGTGGCCCAGCATGTCGCCCACGTTCACCACCCACGGCAGCGCGAGCGAGATCGGCAGCACCTTGAGCCGGAACATGCGGTCGAGCCTGAGCAGCCGCGACAGCCCCTCCCCGCGGGTGAGGAAGAGCGCCGTCTCCTGGCCGCCGACCGAGACCACCGGGACGATCGGCACGTCGTGCTTGAGCGCCAGGCGCAGGAAGCCCTTGCGGCCGTCGAAGTCCACGCGGGCGGACTCCCAGGTCGGCCGGTGCACCTCGTAGTCGCCGCCCGGGTAGACCAGCAGCGCCGCCCCTGACTCGAGCGCCTTGGCGGCGTTGGCCGGGTTGGCGGCCACCGTGCCGTACTTGCGCAGGAAGCCGAGGCCCGGCATCGAGAGCACGAGGTTGTGGGCCAGCTGGTAGAAGCGCCGCTCGACGCCGAAGTAGGTGCTGAAGGCGAGCGTGAACACTCCCGTGTCCACGGTCATGTTGCCGCCCGAGTGGTTGCCCACGAGGAGCACCGGGCCCTCCTCCGGAATGCGCTCGAGGCCACGCACCTGCGCGCGGAAGTAGAGGCTCGCGAGGAGCCATAGCCGCGGGAGCGTGTCGCGGATGTAGTCCGGGTCGCGCTCGTCGAGGTCCGCCTTCGGCACTCGCCGTTGCGCCTGCTCCGCCACCGCGCCCAGGGCGCGTCCGGCGGCTCCGGCGAGCGACGACATCAGACCGCCCGCCCCGCGCGCCGCCGCCCCGACGCCGCCGCTGTCGGCGAGCTTGGGCGCGCCGCCGTTCGAAGAGCCGCCTCGGTGCTCCCCGCGCCGCGAGGTGCCGGTCTCGCTCATGCCGCCCTCCGCACCGCCGGGACGATCGCCGGCCATTCGGATGGCGGTCCCGCGGGCCGCTCGATCTTGTGCGGCTCGCCCTGCGGCAGGTGGGCCACGCGGCGGCGCACGCCCGCCGAGTGGAGCTGGTCGGTCACCGTCGCCACCGCCGTTGCGATCACGTCGTCGCGCCGAGCCGGGCTCATCAGGTTCCTTCCCATGGCGCGCAGGTCGGTCGCGGTGGGCTCGATCAGCACGACCTTCGTTCCGTAGCCGCGGACCTTCCGTGCCTCGTGCGCGAGCCGCCGCCCGTTGGCGGCGCGGCTCAGCTGCGTCGGCCAGTCGAGCGGGTTGTTCGAGCGCGGGTCGTCGGTCGAAGAGAGCGGGTTGAGGCAGATCACCAGATCCAGCCCGCGTCCTGCCAGCAGGTCGAGGTTGGAAGCGGAGCAGACGCCGCCGTCCACGTAGCGGCGGCCGCCGACCTTGACCGGGCGATAGAAGCCGGGGATTGCGCAGGACGCGGCCACGGCGTCGGCGATCTCCGCGGTCGGCGCGTCCACCCGGCCGAAGGGCACCCGCTTGCCGGTCGCGTAGTCGCAGGCCACCGCCCAGTAGTTCTTGTGCTCGATCCAGCGACCCGGTACCGCACGCCGGACGATGTCCTTGAGGGAGTCGGTGGAGATCACCCCCGCCGGCAGCCACCCGGCGACCAGTTGGAGCGGTGGATGGCGGAGCGGGTTGGAGAGCGTCGTGGCGGCCATGCGCAGCGATCCCGGGCCGAGGCCGGGCAGGCCGCGATGGACGCGGAACACGGCCCCGGCCGCCCGGTCCGCCTCGGACGCGGGGCGGCCGTCCGCCCCGGTCAGCCCGCTGAAGCTCTCGCCGCGCGAGTGGGCGACCATGAACCACGGCGGCACGCCGGCACCGACGAGCGCGCCCACCATCGACCCGGCCGAGGTGCCCACGATGAAGTCGGCGCTCCCCGGGTCCCAGCCCGTCTCTCGCGCCAGTGCATGGAGGCCGCCGGTGAGCCATGCGCCGCCGAGCACACCGCCCGCGCCGAGGACCAGCCCGACCTTCATGACGGCCGTGCTGCCCGCTGGGGCGATGAGCCAAACGAGGCGGATGGCGGGTTCATGCGAACTACCAGCCTATTCTCGCAAGCCGTGGACCGTGCAACAACCTGGGCGCGGGCGCCCACGCTCATGACTTGTCGCTCAGCCTCCCAGTCCTGGTGATTACGCTGGTTGTCGAACGAGGTCGCGACGACAGCGACCCGTCGTCGCTGATCTTTAGCGAGGGGCGGGATCGGCGTCGGTTTTCGTTACCTCCTATGGATCGCGCCCGGGGACGGTCACAGCCTGGGATGCGCTGAGTTAGTCGACCACGGTGATGTCGCCGGAGAACCCCAGGTCGAATAGCTCGACTGGGGCAAGTCGCACCCGCTTCCGGGGATGGCCTCAACTCGGTCGCCGGTCGTCCCGAGGTCGGTGATCCTCAGCGCGACCGTGCCGAAGCTGCTCGTCTCAACGTTCAGGAGCGCCACGTTGCCGGTCACGTTGAGACACGTGACTGGTCCGCCGAAGAAGCTCCCGCAGGTGAGCTGACCCGTCGGGTTCTCGCCGTTCGGTCCGCTTTGGGCATTGACCTCGAAGGCCCGCCGCAGAAGCTCGAGCTACCGCTCCCGGTCACGGATCCGGTGTGAGGTCTCCTGCGGGGGGACCGGGCACGTTCTGGCCGGGCTCGTTCGCGCCGCCCGTCGTGACGTACGCGACGCAGTCGCCCTGGCTGGTGAAGAACCCGAACGTTTGCCAGCTCTCCGTTGCTGCACTGCTGAGCTCGTGTAGGTCCGGGATGGCAGCGCGAGGTCACGGCCGCAGAGCCAGGATCGGTTCCGACGGGTCCCGAACGTCGTCTTGGTCGAGGTCTTGGAAGACAGTGGCGGTCAAGCGGCCGAGCGGAGCCGGCCCGACGGAAACGGTCACGCCGGTGATGTCGAACCCGCTGGAAGCGTGATGTGGAAGACCTCGCCACTCACGCTCGAGACGACAGAGATATCGAACTCCGTCTCGGGACGGGGGTGATGCTCCCGGACAAGCCCGTAAGAACACCCCCGGTTGAGGGCTGGCACTCCGTCGCACTGAGGGTGAGCGTGGATTGCGCGGGCGCCGATGGCGCCGCCGCCAGCAGGCCGACGATGGCGGTCAACAGAGTGCAGCCGCGCGCTTCATAGGAGCTCCTCTCGCGGGTCAGGCTGTTCCGAGCGGCCCCGAGAGGGCTGACGGCCACCGCCCCAGGCGCTGGTCCTCGGGTCCGCTCCGTGTTGCGTGGCCTAACAGGTCAGTGCGGCGCGTCAAACCCGGGACCCGACGGGAGGCGCTATGCGGGCTACCCGGCCAGCTAGGCCGCGCGCGTAAGCCGACGCAGCCGTACGGGCTTCCTCGAGCGCCCGCGCGCCTGGTCGGCGGCGTGGGCCGTCGGCCGCGGCCTGGGTCTGCGGTCGTCCTCGAGGTAACCCGTGCAACAACCTGGGCGCGGGCGCCCACGCTCACGACTTGTCGCTCTCGGGATCCAGGTACACCTCCTTTCGCCACGGGGGCTCGACGCCGGAGTCCTTGGGGCGATACCCGTCCGGCGCCAGGCGCTCGAGCGGGATCAGCCGCAGGCCCTCGCCGGTAGAGGTGCGCTCGTGGAAGTCCAACCCCGGCAGCGTCGGGCTGAACCGCGGGCGCCGCGGACGCGGCGGCGCGGCGCGCGGAGGCGCCCACGCGCCGGAGCGCTCCGCGGGAATATGGCCGGCGTGGCTCCCGCGCGAGACGCGCGTCCAGCCGCTCGCGCCGATCCAGCGGTCGCGGCAGACCGCCTCCGCGCAGCCCTGGTAATGGCCGTGCGAGGTCGCGCGCGCCCAGACGCGCCCGTCGGGGTCGATCCGGACCTGGTAGCCCTCCCAGTCGTCCTCGTGAAAGCCCGGGTAGGCGCCGGTGCCGCGCACCACCTCGCCGACCAGCGGCAGCAGGTAGCTGTGCTCCCAGACCGCGTCCGAGCCCGCCCAAGCGGTGTTCGAGTCGGGGTAGTAGAGCCAGTACTGGATATAGGTGCGCCCGCCGCGTCGCAGTACGCGCGTGAATACGGTGGCGCGCTCGCCGGAGTCCGAGCGGTGGACATCCAGGTCGCGGTCATCGGGGGCGTCGGCACAGGCGCGCTCGCGGCAGCGCCGGTAGTCCACCGGAAGCTGGCGCTCGCCCGGCTCGTAGACGAGGCCCGGGGCGTGCTCGCGCACCAGTTGCGCGTCGGACTCGCCGTAGGCCCGCGCCAGCGCCCGCCCGCCGTCGTGGCAGCCGCCGCGCACCGCGCACACGATGCGCTGGATCAGAAACCCGCCGAACGAGCGGCCGTCCACGACCGGGGCGGCCGCCCCGGCGCCCCCCGCGAGCAGGCAGACGAGCAGCAGCAGCCCCGTCCACTCCAGCGTCGCCTGGCCGCCTTCCGAGAGCACCCGGCGACCGTACGGCGCGGCCGCTGACGCGTGTGCTGCGAATGTGACAACGGCGCTACTTTCACAGCGGCCGCCGCCGGCGCCTCCTCTCGCCGCGAGCCCGGCTTGACTTTGCCTTGGGTGGCTGTTAGGCCACGTGCCTGATGCCAGCATTCGCTCTCCCGGCGTGCCGCGCAGGGTCTGGCTGTGGTGCTCGTGGCTCTTACTGCTGCGCTCGGCGTCACGGCGACCGCTCAAGGCTGGCGCAGGCCGTCGGGATTCCCCCTCTACTCCTCACCGTCCGGCGGGGACTATCGAGTCTGCCGGGACGGCATCCGCTTTGAGGCCGCGACCTACCCGGACAGTGGCGACCCGGCAGACCGTCCCACAGATCCCACCACGACAGTCGGCTTCACGGTCTACTCACCTCTGCCGCCCATCGACCCGAACACCGGAGGGCTCGACCGCGCGCTCGGGACGATTGTGGCCGAGGGCGATGTGACGCTCGCGCTCCAGGCGGTGCCGTATGACGCTGATGGGACGTTGTGGTGGTACTACGGAACGCATATCCAGAGGTGGTCGGGCGGGCAGCTCCTGCAACCGGCCCCGGACGCCATCTTCTTCGATCGCCAGGTGGGCATCGAGACCGACGACATCGAGGACTGCCTGCTATTCCCGGCAAAGCCGTATTGCCGCGGGGGCGTGGACATCCAGATTCCCGAAGACCAGGCTCAGCCAGGCGACGTGCCTGGAGCGTGCCCCACTCCACCGCCTCCCGACGTGACCATTTGCCGCGACGGCAAGACGCTCGTCGTCCCCGAGGATCAGGTCCGGCCAGGCGACGCGCAAGGGAAGTGTCCGAGACGCCACCGCCGCCGCGCTGCGCCGGTAAGCGGCCGACCATCGTCGGAACCGCGCGAGCCGACAAGCTGCGCGGCACCGCCCGCGCCGACGTGATCGTGGGACTGGGCGGCAACGACAAGCTCTGGGGGCTCGGCGGCAACGACCGCATCTGCGGCGGCACGGGCAACGACACCGCCAGCGGCGGACGGGGCGACGACAGGGTCTACGGCGAGGACGGCAACGACCGCCTCGGCGGGGACTCGGGCAGAGACACCATCAAAGGTGGGGCCGGGAGGGACCGCCTCAAAGGGGGCCGCGGCCGCGACACCTTGAGCGGCGGCCCAGGCAACGACCAGCTCAAGCAATAGGCAGACCGCCGCCCGTCACGTTACTCCAGCCCGGCCGCCGCCAGCGCCGGCGCCTCCTCGTGGAAGAGCTGGATCTCGATCGCCTTCCCGTCGCGGAAGGTCCATACCTGGAAGTGGTCCATCGTCACCTCCGCGCCGCTGCTCCTCCCCCGGCCCGACTGGGTGGCGCGAGCCAGAACCCTGTCGCCGGCCTCCACGTACTCGTGTACCACGAGGCTGTAGGTGCCCGGCCGCCAGGTCCCGAAGAACGACCCGTTGGCGTCCCGGACTCCGTCGTGCCCCTGGTGCACCCCGCCGCCGGGCCTGTAGCTGTCGTCCCAGACCACGTCGTCCGCCATCGGCGCCAGCGCCGCTTCGAAGTCGCCCCGGAGAACGGCCTCGAGGCTCCGCCGGACCGCCGCGGCATTCTCGGGCGACACCGGGCGAGCATCGCGCCTTGCCCGCGCCAACTCAAGGGCGGCCGCCATAATCGTGGCCCGTGAGCTCGACCCGCCACGCACGGCAGCCCGGCACGATCAGCGTCACCTATCTCGAGCTGAGCGATCCCGAGTCGCTCCGGCCACCGGCCACGCCGGCGCCACGGGAGCTCGGGACGCGCGTGGTTCGGGACTACACCCGCAACCGCGACCTCTACACGCGCGTGGGCGCCGACTACAGCTGGATCGACCGCCTCGGGTGGAGCGACCGGCAGTGGCGGGCCTGGGCCCAGCGGGTGGAGACGCATCTCGTGGAACTGCGCGGCAAGGCGATCGGCTACTACGAGCTCGAGGTCGAGCCGAGCTCGGCCAAGATCGCGATCTTCGGCCTCCTCGGCGGCTATCACGGCCGTGGGCTGGGCGGCCACGCGCTGACCGCCGCCCTCCGTCGCGGCTTCGAGCTGCGGCCCAGGGTCTGGTTGACCACCTGCTCGCTGGACTCTCCCGCCGCGCTTCCCAACTACCGCGCCCGCGGGCTCGAGGTGTTCAGGGTCGAGCACCGTCCGTGGGCTCGCCAGTGACGCTTTCCGCGCAGCAACCGGCTTCCCGCGCGTTTGAGCCCGGGTGGCGTCAGGGCCGTATGCAACGGTTGGACGGTCGGTGCGTATGCAACGGTTTGCATGACCGGTAGTCCTGGTATTCGATGGTGCCCATGGCAGTCGCAGCGGTAAATCCCATTCCAGACGCCCCCAGCGCCGGTATCGGGGCGCTCGCAGAGCGCTACGACCCGCATGCCATCGACCTTCCCGGCGGCGAGCGCACGGGTACGCCTCCAGATCGAGGGCGGCCGCGCCTGGGACGCCGTCCTCACCCGGCGCAAGCTGACCCTCCAGCCGCCGCGCGACGGCACCGAGCCGGACGCGTCGCTCACCGCCGACGCCGCCACCTGGCGCCGCATCGCCGCCGACGTTCGCGGCGGGATGGACGCCTTCCGCCGCGGCAAGCTCCGGATCCGCGGCAGCCTCCACGTGGGCGTGGGCTTCCTCGCTGCCACGAGCGGCGCCACCGAGGAGTCCCGGCTCACCTTCGAGTCGGTCCGCACCCGCAGGTCGGGTCGCCTCTCGATCCTCTCGGCCGGGTCCGGCAAGCAGACGCTGATCTGCGCGCACGGCCTGGGCGCCACCAAGGCCTCGTTCCTCCCCACCGTCGCGGCGCTCGCCGACTCCTACCGCGTCGTCGCGCTCGACCTCCCCGGCTTCGGCGAGTCGGACAAGCCGATCGCCGCCCCCTACAACGCCCCCTTCTTCGCCAGGTCGGTGTTCGAGCTGATGGACGCGCTCGACCTCGACTCCGCCCACCTCGTGGGCAACAGCATGGGCGGCCGGGTGGTGATCGAGGCGGGCCTGACGGACCCCGATCGCGTGGACGGCCTGGTGCTCCTGAGCCCGGCGCTCGCCTGGCTGCGCGACCGGCGCTGGGCGCCGGTCGTGAAAGCTCTGAGGCCCGAGCTCGGGCTCCTCCAGATCGCCCCGCGCCCCATCGTCGAGGGCTTCGTGCGCCGGTTCGTGGGCGTGCAGGGCGGCTGGGCCGACGCCGGGATCGACGAGTTCCTGCGCGCGTTCCTCACCCCGCGAGGCCGCGCGGCGTTCTACGCATCCGCGCGCAACATCTACCTCGACGAGCCGCACGGCGAGAACGGCTTCTGGACGCGGATGTCCGACCTCGCGCCGCGGTCGCTGTTCGTATGGGGCCGCCGTGACACGCTCGTGCCGATCGCCTTCATGAAGCACGTGGAGGACTGCTTGCCGGCGGCCAGACACGTGGAGCTCGATTGCGGCCACGTGCCCCAGCTGGAGGCGCCGCGCGAGACCCACCGTGCGATCAGGCAGTTCCTGAGCTGAAGCGCCAGCGCGTGGCGGAGTCCTGGAAGCTCTGCTCGCGCCAGCCGAACGCAACCCGCGGCAGCACCCGGTACACGCCCATGCTCGGATCCCCGGTCTCGATCCGGATGTCGTACTTGCGCTCATAGAGATCGACCATGCGGGCGAGGAGGCCCGCGTCGGTCACCCGCTCGGCGGTGCCCTCGACCACCAGCACGTCGTCGCCGCTCTCCAGGTGGACCACCACCTCCGGGTTGGCCGCCATGTTGCGTCCCTTCCGCGAGCCGGGATCGGTGCTGAAGAGGAAGCGGTCGTCGAGCCAGAGCCCCCATACGGGCATCGCGTGAGGGTGGCCGTCCGCCCCGGCGGTCACGACCCAGTAGTTGCGCGCGGCCTCCGCCCAGCCGCGCAGCTCCTCCCAGGGCACGAGCGCGCCGGGGTCGGCGCCGCCCGCGCCGAGCGCGTAGCCGGGGGCGAAGGCGGGCCGGTCGGGCACTGGATCGCTCACCCCGCCGAGGCTAGCCGCTGGCGCGTCCGGCTCCAACGCGCTACAAACCCTCCGTGAACTCGCCCCCCGGACCGCGCCTTCCCCGCCTTGCCCAGGCGGCGATGGTGACCGCCCGCCCCTACGACTGGATGGTCTCGCGGTGGCGCCGCTACGGCGACGTCTTCAGCTCGCACTTCCCGATCTTCGGCCGCGTGGTGTACGTGGCCGACCCGGCCGAGATCAAGCGTGTGTTCGCGGGCGACGCGACCACCTTCCACGCCGGCGAGGCGAACTTCCTGGCGCTCGGCGACGCCCTCGGCGACCACTCCCTGCTCACACTCGACGAGGGACGGCACATGAGCCAGCGAAAGCTGCTCCTGCCGCCCTTCCACGGGGAGAGCGTGCGCCGCTACGCGGACCTGATGGCCGAGGCCACGGCGCGCGAGGTGGAAGGCTGGCCGGTCGGCCGTGAGCTTGCGCTGCGGCCGCGCATGCAGGCGATCACGCTCGAGGTGATCCTGCGCGCGGTGTTCGGGGTCCGCGACGGCGAGCGGATGGACCTTCTGCGCGAGCGCATCCCGAGGCTGGCCGCCACCACGAGCGTGCTCAGCTGGCTGCCCTTCATGGACCGGGACCTGGGCGGCCTCTCGCCCTCCGCCCGCTTTCGCCGGGCGCTGGCCGCGGTGGACGAGCTGATCTACGCCGAGATCGCCGAGCGGCGCGAGTCCGAGCCCGGCGAGGACATGCTCTCCCTGCTGCTCTCGGCCCGCCACGAGGACGGCAGCCCGATGTCCGACGTGGAGCTCCGCGACGAGCTCATGACCCTGCTCACCGCCGGTCACGAGACGACCGCCACCGGCCTCTCCTGGGCGCTCGAGCGACTGATGCGCACCCCGCCCGTGATGGAGCGCCTGATCGACTCGCTCGACGACGACGAGTACCTCGACGCCGTGGTGAAGGAGACGCTGCGCGTGCGCCCCGTGATCGTGGACGTGGCGCGCAAGCTCACCCGCTCGGTGGAGATCGGCGGCTACACGCTGCCGGCCGGAACGCTGGTGCTGCCCGCCATCGCCGCCGTGCAAGCGCGGCCGGACCTCTATCCCGAGCCCAAGGAGTTCCGGCCCGAGCGCTTCATCGACGGCCAGCCCGAGTCGTATTCCTGGATCCCCTTCGGCGGCGGCGTGCGCCGCTGCATCGGCGCGTCGTTCGCCCAGATGGAGATGCGGGTGGTGCTGCGCGAGGTGCTGCGGCGGGTCCGGCTGCGAGCACCCTCGCAACGGCCCGAGCGCCCGCGCGTCCAGCACGTGACCGTGGTGCCCGCCCGCGGCGCGCGTGCGGTGGTCACGGAGCGGTTGGTGCTGCCGGCCGAGCCGGCGCTGGCCGTCGCGGCCGTTTAGTGACCTGAGTCGGAAGTGCGGCTTCAGCTTCCCGAGTGGCTGGGTGCGGCTGACGACGCACGCGGGATGAGTCGATGCCAGAGCATCGGCGATTCCCGCGGGTGGCGTCAGGCGCGGCCAGACGCCGGGAAGGTGCGCCCGGACTGACGACTCAGGTCACTAGCTACGAGCCCGCGCCTACTCGCCCGGTACCTCGGGACGCGAGGGCTCAGGGGCCGGCTGGCCGACGGGCGGTGGAATGCTCGCCTGGCCGGCGCCGCCCGGCGCGACCGCTTGCCAGACCTTGTTCAGCTCGCTCTGCGCGTACCACAATCCCACCGGCGAGATCAGCAGCAGCAGGACGAAGATGACGGGACCGCTCGCCCGCCGCTCGAGGCCCACCGCTTCCTGGGAGCGCTCGATCCTGCCGCTGGTCGTCCACTCGGAGACGATCGCCGGGACGATGATGAGGGCGCCCAGCGTTACGGCTAGAACCGAGTTTCCGGGCTTCTGGCCGAGGTCCACGCCGCGCGCCTGCCCAAGGTCCTTCATCTCGCGGTTGATGTAGTACCACCAGAAGAAGAAGTAGATGCCGATCGTGATGAGGGTGAGCCCGAGGACCCCCCACGGGTTGCGAATCTTCGCGTTCGCGCCCGCGCCTGCGCCCGGGATCTGAATTTCCTCCGCCATTAGGTACTCCTCCGTGGCCGTTGGCAATGCCTGGCCGCGCCATCGTACCCGTGGCGTCAGCCAGCTAGCGGCTGCGGTCCCGGACCGGCGCGAGACCGGCCAGATCGAGCAGCTCGCGGGCGGGACGAGCGGGGTCGTCGAGCGCCCCGAGGAGCCGGCCTCCACCCAACCCCTCCACCTTGCGCGCCAGCGCGTGCTCATGGAGCGGGCGCTCCGGCGAGCCGATCGCCGCCTCGACGCGCGCGATCTCCGCGCCCTCGGCGTCGAGCAGCACCGCCTCCGACTCGAGCAGCCGCGAGTCGCTCCGCACCTCGATCGCTCCCGCGCGCCGTGCCGCCTCGGCGTCCACCGTCGCGAAGCTCGCCACCGAAGGCGGCCCGTGAAGCAGGGTGAAGGCGGTCAGGTAGGGGATCGAGAACTTCGCCTGCAGCCCGTCCTCCGGGGTCGGGCCCACCGCTGCGGCCTGGAGCGAGACCGGGTGGACGACCACGGTCGCCGGCTCGCCGCCCGCCGCCCGGGCGCGCTCGGCCGCCTCGATCGAACCGTGTGTCTGGAGGCAGCACGGCCAGGCCTTGATCCAGTTGAGCTCGATGGCCGGCGCCACGCGGGTCGGGCTCGGCGTACGCGCCGCCGCCGGCCTGCGCGAACCCCTGCGCGGCGGCGTCGAGTGGCACGCGCGCGCCCGCCGCCGCCAGCCGCGCCGCCCGCACGCCCGCGGCGGCCGCCCACCCCACCTGCAGGGCCTTGCCGTCGGAGCCGAAGGCGGCGCGCAGCCCGGCCGCGCCCAGCAGCGCGAGCGCGACGGCGGAGCCGGTGGCGCCGGGATCCAGCCGCAGCAGCCGCGCTGCTGTAACGGCGGCCCCCACCCCGCCGCACACCGCCGTCGGATGGAGCCCGCGGTCGTAGAGCGCCGGGTGGCTCGCGCGCGCCAGCGCTCCCATCGCCTCGAACCCGGCTGCGTACGCGTCGAGCATCTCCTCCACGGTCTCGGCGAGCAGGAGCGCGGCGGGCGCGGTGGGAGCGCTCAGGTGGGCGATTCCGGGCAGGTAGGTGTCGTCGAAGTCGAGCACGTGGCCGGCCGTGGCGGCCGCGGCCACCGCGTCACCGGTGGCGGCCGCCGCCCGCGCCGCGCGCTCGTCCACGCCGCGGGCGGCGCACGCGAGCCAGTCGAGAAAGGCGGTCCGGTAGCGCGGATCAGCCACCGGCGAGCCCGTCGAGCCGGCGCCGAAAGGCCCCGGCGCCCTCCACGCCGGCGCCATGCCGGCGAACCCGGCCCCCGAGCGCGGAGTCGGAGGTGACCACCCGAAGGTCGCCGGGCGCGGCGTCGCCGGCCACCAGCGCCGCGATGTCGTCGTCCGCCGCGTCGCGGCCGCGGCGCGAGGCGAAGCGCACCTCCACCCCGTTCCCGTCGAGGTCGAAGGGCCGGCCGTCAAGCACCACCGTCACGGGCTCACCGCTCGCGCGCGCGAGTGACCCGAGCTCCTCCACCAGGCGGCGCATCGCGCCGCGCCGGTCGCGCCACCAGCCGTCGGGCTTCGACCCGATCACGTTCATCCCGTCCACGATCCAGCGGGTCACGCCGTGAGCCGCTCGCTCAGCTCCCACAGCCGCCGCCGCGCTTCGGGGTCGTAGGCCTGCTCGTTGGCGCGCGCCTCGCGCGTGCCGTTGAAGAAGCGCCCGCTCACGCCGTCGAGGGCGGGGTCGGTCACCAGGTGCAGCGTCGCCTGCGCGCCCTCCTCCACGGTGGTATGCGGCCGGCCGAGCGTCTCGCGCACCATCTTCGTGTCCATCAGCGTGGCGGGATGGAGGGCGTTGACGGTGACCTCGCGGTCGCCGAGCCTGTCGGCGAGCTCGAAGGTGGCGATGATCTGCGCCAGCTTGCTCCGGGCGTAGGCGCCGTACCCGTCGTAGTCGCGCTCGTACATGGGATCGTCGAAGTCGAACGGCGCCTGCCCGATCGACGCGACGTTCACGATTCGCGCCGGCTCGCGCAGCCGGTCCAGGAGCAGCGCGGTGAGCAGGAAGTGCGAGAGGTAGTTCACGGCCAGCGTGAGCTCGTGGCCGTCGCGGCTCGTGCGCCGCTCGGGGCTCACGATCCCGGCGTTGTTCACGAGCGTGTCGATCCGGCCCACCGCTCCCGCGAGCCGGCGCACCTCCCCGAGCGAGGACAGGTCCGCCACCAGGGCGCTCCCGGCACCGATCTCGCTCGCCACGGCGCGCGTCTTCTCCGGGTCGCGGCCGTGAACCACCACCGCGGCGCCGCGACGGGCCAGCTCCTCCGCCACGCGCCGGCCGTGCCCGTCGGTGGAGCCGGTCACGAGGATCGTCTGGTCCGCGAGCGGCCTCACGACCGGCGCCGGACGTAGAGGACAACCGCCCCTACGAGCACGCAGCCCCGCGAGCAGCTGCGCGCCGAGGGCCACTCCTACGCTCTCGTCGTCCGTGGCCCTCTTGATCGCCGCGAACATCACGGAGGCACCGAAGAAGAGGACGAGCGTCCACATGGTGGTGCTTCGGTCCACGGCCTGACCATACCCAGGGTCTGCGCAGGAGCACGGCTAGTCTCGGCGGCCGCATGTCCATCACCGATCGGCCCGTGCTCGCGGGCGCCCTCGGCGCCCTCGTGATCGCCTTTTCGGGGATCCTCGTGCGGCTGGCCGAGGTCTCCCCCTCCACGGCCGCCTTCTTCCGCTGCGCGTACGCGCTCCCCCTGCTGGGCGCGCTCGCCTGGCACGAGCGCCGCCGCTACGGCCCGCTCCCGCGGCGCGCACGTCTGCTCGCCCTCGGCGCCGGGGTGTGGTTCGCGGGCGACCTCACGTTCTGGCACCACTCGATCGAGGCCGTGGGGGCCGGCCTCGCCACTGTGCTCGCGAACGTCCAGGTGGTGCTGGTGGGCCTGATCGCCTGGGTCTGGCTGGGCGAGCGGCCGGAGCGGCGCTCGCTCACGGCGATCCCCGTGGTGTTCACGGGGGTGGTGCTCATCTCGGGTGCGATCGGCGCGGGCGCCTACGGCGAGGACCCGGCGCTCGGAGTGATCTACGGGATGCTCACCGCACTGAGCTACGCGATGTTCCTGCTGATCCTGCGCCAAGGGAGCTCGGACATCCGGCGCCCCGCCGGGCCGCTGTTCGACGCCACGCTGAGTGGCGCGGTCTTCTCTGCCCTCGGGGGCCTGGCGGTGGGCGACCTCGACTGGGTGCCGGGCCTGGAGGCACAGGGCTGGCTCGTCCTGCTCGCGCTGTCCTCGCAGGTGCTCGGCTGGATGCTGATCTCCGTCTCGCTGCCGCGGCTGCCGGCGCTGGTCACGTCGATCCTGCTGATGCTGCAGCCGGTGAGCACGGTGTTCCTCGCCGCGCTGCTGCTGTCCGAAGCGCCGTCGGCGGTTCAGCTGACGGGCGTGGCGGTCGTGATCGCCGGCGTGGCGGTGGCCACGGTCAAGCCGCGCACCCGGGTGGCGGCCACGTGAACCCGCTGCTGCCTCTCGCTGCCGGGGCCGGCGCGGCGGCGCTCGGCTACCGCACCTTCTGGCACGAGCCGCGCCACGTGGAGCTCTCCTCACACACGCTCGAGCTGCCGTTCTGGCCGTCGGAGGTGGACGGGCTGCGGGTCGGAGTGCTGGCGGACCTCCACGCCGGCGCCCCGCACGTGCCGGTGGCACAGGTCAGCCGGCTCGTGTCCTGGCTGAACGCCGAGAAGCCGGATCTGATCGTCCTGCTGGGCGACTACGCCTCGCCGCGAGTGCTGGGCGGCCGGCGCGTGCCCCCCGGTCCGGTGGCGCGCAGCCTGGGCGCCCTCTCCGCTCCGCTCGGCGTGTTCGCGGTGCTCGGCAACCACGACTGGTGGGTGCACGGGAGCGCGATGGGCGCGGCACTCACCGCGGCCGGCATCCGCGTGCTCGAGAACGAGGCGGTGCTGACCGGGCCGCTGTGGGTGGCGGGCCTCGCCGACCTGCGCGAGCGCGAGCCCTCGATCGGCGGCACCTTCGGCGCGATCCCGGAGGGCGTGCCCGTCCTGGGCCTGAGCCACGACCCGGACCTGTTCCCGTTCATCCCGGACCGCGTGGCGCTGACGCTGTCGGGGCACACGCATGGCAGCCAGGTGAACGTGCCGCTGCTGCGCAACTTCGTCACGCCCTCGCACTTCGGCACCCGCTACAGCGGCGGCCACGTGGTGGAGGAGGGCAGGCATCTGTTCGTGAGCCGCGGCGTGGGCACCAGCACGCTCCCCGGGCGGTTCAGGGCACCGCCCGAGGTCGTGCTGCTGGAGCTGCGCTCGGCGTTCTAGCGGCGCTCCTGGAGCGGCGTTTCCGGCAGGCGCAGCACCACGAGGAGAGCCAGCGCCGCCAGCGGCGCGGCCACGATCCACACGGTCTGCACCGCGTCCGCGATCGAGTCGCGGACGGCCGGCGAGAGGGCGTTCACCTGTCCCGTTCCGACGTCCACGCCCGCCTGTGCCACGAACACCGCGCCGAGCACGGCGGAGCCCACCGCCCCGCCCAGGGCGCGGAAGAAGCCGGTGGCCGCGGTGGCCACTCCGAGCCGGCGCCGGTCCACGCTGTTCTGAACGGCCACGATCAGCACCTGGGTGACCATCCCGAACCCGAGCCCGAACAGCGCGAGTCCGGCCCCGGTGGCCACCACCGAGCGCTCGCCGGCGACCGCCGCGAGGAGCACCAGCGCCGCCGTCATCAGCGCCAGGCCGGCGATCGGAAAGCGCTTGTAGCGACCCGTGCGCACCATCGCGCGGCCGGACAGGACGGTGGAGAGCGTGACCGCGGCCATCATCGGGGCCATGAGGAGTCCCGCCTCGGTCGGCGTCACGCCGGCGACGGCCTGGAGGAACAGCGGCACGAACACGACGATGGAGAACAGCGCCGCCGTGCCCAGGAAGAGCGATGCGCTCGCCACCGCCACGACGGGCGTGGCGAGCAACCCGATCGGGACGATCGGATCCGGAACGCGGCGCTCGCGCAGGACCAGTGCCACGCCCAGCACGAGCGCGCCGGCGAGTAGCCCGACGATCGGTGCGGAGCCCCAGTCGTAGCGGTTGCCACCCCAGACGCAGGCGAGCATGAAGGACGTGGTGGCGCCCACGAGGATGGCGGCGCCGAGCACGTCGAGCGCGTGCTGCGGCTCGTCCGGCCGCGGCGCCGGCAGCTTTGCCCAGAGCGCCACGAGTGCCGCCGCCCCGACGGGCAGGTTCACGTAGAAGACCCACCGCCAGCTGGCGTGCTCCACGAGCACGCCGCCCAGCAGCGGGCCCACGACCGTGGCGACGGCGAAGGTCGCCGCGATGTACCCCTGGTAGCGGCCGCGCTCGCGCATGGAGACGAGGTCGCCCACGGCCGCCATCGCGAGGGTCATGAGCCCGCCGGCGGCGATCCCCTGCACCCCGCGCGCGATGACCAGCTCGGTGAGTCCCTGGACCGCTCCGCACAAGGCCGACGCGGTCACGAAGGTGACGAGCGAGATCTGGAGCAGCAGCTTGTGGCCGTGGCGGTCGCCGAGCTTGCCCCAGAGGGGCGTGCTCGCCGTGGCCGCGACCACGTAGACGGTGACCAGCCATGTGACGTCGCTCAGGTGGCCCAGGTCGGCCGCGATCGTGGGCAGCGCCGTGGCGAGGATCGTCTGGTCCAGCACCGCGGGCAGCATCGCGAGCACGAGGGCCGCGAAGGCGATCCGGACGTCGGGCGCCGGTCGGGTTTCGCCGACGGACGCATGCGCGACACTGCGCCCGCCGGCCTGATGTGGGTTGGACGTTGAAGCAGACATGGGAGGAATGATAGACATCTAACAGTTAGATGTCTACCCTTAATTTCGATGAGTCGTCCAGAGGAGCCGATCGGACTGCTGGCCGCCCGCACCGGCCGGACGCTCAACCGCGCCTTCGAGGACGATCTCGCCGCGGCGGGCGGATCGCTGCCCACGTGGCTGGTGCTCCTCTCCGTGATCGGCGGCCGCGCGGCCACCCAGCGCGAGCTGGCGGAGGCGATCGGCATCCGCGGCCCCACGCTCACGCACCACCTCGACAAGCTCGCCGAGACGGGCTTGATCACGCGCGAGCGCGACCCCAGCAACCGCCGTGTGCACCGCGTGGAGCTCACGGAGGAGGGCGTGGCCACGTTCCACCGGCTGCGCAAGGTGGCCCAGTCGTTCGACAGCCGGCTGCGCGCCGGCCTCTCGGACGAGGAGCTCGCCGAGTTGCGCCGGCTGCTGCAGCGACTCGCAGAGAACGCCGGCGGCGGCTGAGCCTCAGGCCACGGCTTCGAGCGGAACGTCCGCCGCGCGCGGATGGCGCAGGAGGGCGCCGTCGCGGGCGACCTCGTAGGTGCCCACCCGCTCGAGCGGCGGCGAGTACGCGTGGAGCGTGACGGCCGGGGCCGCGCCGGCGTGACGCACGCGGTGGATCGCCTCGCGGGCGATCGTCACCGTCTCGCCCGCCACCAGCTCCGTCCGCACCGTGCCGTTCAGCGACAGGCGCTCCTCGCTCACGGCGCCCTGCACGACCGCGATCGCGGCCGCGCTCTCGTCGTGGTCGTGGAAGCCGGTGTCGTGCCCGGGCATCCAGCAGACCACGTAGAGCTCCATCCGCTCGTCGCGATGAAGCAGGACGTAGGTGCGCTCGCCGGGGTCGTGGCGCACGAGCGGCAGCCAGCGATCCGTCCGGCCGGCGAAGTCGAGCAGCGTGTCGCGCAGCTCGGCGAGCGGCGCCGCCGTCACGCGGGCACCCAGGTGTAGCCGAGCGCACGCGCGGGGGCGTCGCGCCGGACCACGTCCGCGACCTCGGCGCAGAACGCCTGCTCCACGGCGTCGGGCCGCTCGTCGGCTACCGGGAAGTCGCTGCCGTGCACCAGCTGCCCGATCCCGACCGCCGCCGCGATCGCCCGGATGGCCTCGGGGCCGTAGGACGAGGTGTCGTAGAAGACGAGCGGGTCGTGGACCGAGCGCTCGCGCCGGGCCCGCCGCGTGCGGCGGTGCGCTCGGCGTGGAGCGGCGCCAGGCCGGCGAGCAGGGCGAAGATCACGCGCAGCGCGGGCAGCTGCGGCCGGGCCACCGCCTGGAAGGCGTGCCAGGCGGCGTGCTGCTGCGCCACGTAGCCGGTCGAGGGCGCCCACCACGAAGGCTGCCGGGCGCCCGCCGCGCCGGCTGCGACCGGGCCGGGGTGCACGAACACGGGCACGCCCGCGACCGCGGCCGCGGCGAGCAGCGGCAGCGCCTGCGCGGCCGCCGCGGGAGTGGCCAGCCGGTTCGCCGCCAGGCACAGCCCGGCGGCTCCGCTTGCCACCGCCTCCTTCAGGAGCTCGGCCTGCTCCTCTACCGGGAGCGCGGTCGGCACGATCGACCACCAGCCGAGCTCGTCGGGAAGGCCTCGGCGGCCAGCTGCCAGGCCGCGACGACGGCCAGGGCCTCCCGCGCGGGCAGCCCCTCGGCGCCGACCGGAGGCGACGGCGCGACCAGCGCGCGGTCCACGTCCAGCCCACGGGCGCGTTGCTCCGGCTCGTGGTCCACCGGGTCGATCTCGAAGCTCGGCTCGCCGGGCAGGTCTATCCGCCAGCACCGGCCCCGGCGCCGCGCGCGGGGGGCGGCCGAGCGGCGCTCGAGCACGGCAAGGACGTCCTCGGGCCAGAGGTGCTGATGCACGTCAACGGAGTTCACGGTGAGGACCATACTGGATTCTGCATAAAGTTAGTCGACAATATGGGGTTTACCCTTGAGCGATGGCCGGGGCCGCCCCGTTGGGATCTCCGCGGCGAACTCGTAGACTGGCTCCATGGCGGGCCAGGATGGCTGGTCGGGGCTGTTTTCGACGGCGTTCAAGCAATCGCGAAACGCCATGGTGATGCTCGACGCGCGCCGCCGCCAGGTCGACGCCAACGGTGCCTACCTGAAGCTGCTCGGCCGCCGGCGCGACGCCGTCATAGGACAACCCGTGTACCGCTACGTCGCCGGCGGTCCGATGTTGTCGCCCGAAGAGTGGGCGGCGGCGATCGTGACTCGCGAGTTCACAGGTGAGGCCGAGCTCCTCTGTGCGGACGGGACCACGGTGGCCGTCCAGTGGGCGGCCACCTCGGAGGTCGTGACCGGCCGCCGGCTCGTCCTGTTCGTGGCATTGAGCACGTCACGTTGGGGGCGCCGCTTCCGCCGCGACATCCCCGCCGAGTCGGAGCCCGGAACGCTGTCCGCGCGCGAGCGCGAGATCATCCGCCTCGTGGCGCTCGGGAGCACCGGGCCGGAGATCTCAGACGAGCTGCACATCGCCCACGACACCGTCCGCACGCACGTGCGCAACGCCATGATCAAGGTCGGCGCCCGCTCGCGGGCGCATCTCGTGGCCAAGGCGCTCGGTGACGGCCTCGTCCTGGCCTGAAGCGTCGAAGATCACGCAACAGCGGTATCGACGTTTGCGCTGCTGACGACGAGCATGGATGCCGTGATCGAATTGAACGCGGACTCGATGCAGGTAGGGACGCTGGTCGAGGTGGAGACCGCCTCCGGCTCCTACCGCGGCACGCTGACTCGGCCACTCGACAGGGGCTCGGACGTCGAGCTCCGCTGTGCCGGCCACTACCTCCGCGTGGAACGACGGTCGATCTACCGCGTGCGCGCCTTGGGCGGCACCGGGCCGCCGCGATGACGCGCGAGCCCTGGCCGAACGACCCGGCGTACGCCGCCGCGCTGCTGGCGACCGTCGTTCGCGACATCGAGCGGCGCGATGACGAGGATCACCAAAGCCTGCTCGCCGGCTTCCTGTGCACAGCCTGGCCCACCTCCCGCGGCCAGGACCAGTGATCCGTTAGCGAACCCCGCTCCACAACTTCTCCCGGACTGCTGTGTTGTGCCGGTCACCGCAGTCTCCGTCCCTTCGCCCCCGAGGAGAAGCATGAGCCGACTCCCGCGCCGCCGTCTGCTGTCCGTCCTGACGATCGGCGCGGCGGCGGTGGCACTCGCCGGCTGCTACGCGCCCCTGCCGAGCGCGGGCAAGACGGACAAGATCGAGTTCGTGAGCACCTCCACCAGCGGCGGCTGGAAGTTCGACTACTACCGGAACCGCTCCTACCCCTGCAGCATCAGCGGCTACCAGACGTTCGTGATCGGCACCAAGGTCGGCTCCTCCGACACGCAGACGCGGCCGCTGTGGGTCCGCATGCGCGGCGGCGGGGTGGGCTGGTTCGATGCGAACGGAAACCCCCAGCCCTCGGCGGGCAACAAGTCCGAGGAGTCGGCGGCCACGTCCATCTCCTTCGTGGCCGACAAGGCGCTCACCGGCCTGGTGCGGGGCGACCCGGCGGGCTTCCGCCTGGTGTCGGTCTCGATGTGCGACCACGACATCTACACCGGCGGCGACCAGCCCGACCCGAACAACCCCAACAAGACGCCGGACGGCCAGCTTCGCTCCGTCAACGGCCTGTTCGCCACAAAGGCCGCGATCCAGTTCGCCAAGTCCAGGTACCCCACCGGCAAGACCTTCCTGCACGGCACGAGCGCCGGCTCGGCCGGGGTCTTCAGCGTGGCGTACGGGATGCAGCTCCAGGGCGTTCCGCCCGCGGGTGCGGTTGCCGACTCGGGCGTCGTGAACGTTGAGGGCGAGCAGGCACTGAACGCCCAGGGCGTGTGTTCTCCCGGCGGGCGCGACGCGGCGGCCCTCGAGGCGATCAGGGCCCGCCTGCACCCCGACCTGGCGAAGATCGAGAACGAGCCCGACAAGCTGATCCGCCGCGGCGAGCTCACGGTGCCGTTCCTCCACACCTGGAGCCGGGCCGACCCGAACGTCTGCGGCGCCGCTCCCGTGTCCTGCCCGCTCCGCGACGGCTCCAGCGCCAACATGGGCGCGGCGGACTGCATTCACGAGCCCGTCCGCGCGGCCATCGCGTCACTGGGCCCGGGCAGCCGCTCGCGCAACCTGCGGCTCTGCGTGAGCCCCGCCGCCAGCCCCGGCAGCTGCGCCACGCACGTGGTGACCAACAAGGACGGCGGCGTGAACACCGACCCGGCGGAGGCGGCCGACTACCTCGCGACGATCATGGACTGGGTCCACGCGCGGCTGGGCGATCCGTAGGCCCCGGCACACGCCCAGCTCCAAGACGATCGGCTCGTCGAACGGTCAGGCCGGCGCGGTGACGGTGCACATCACGGGCCCGGACGAGCTCGTGGTCCGCTCTGTCGACGGCAACACCACCACCTGCTTCGTCCCGCCCCCACCGAAGTAGGCGTTCCGGACTGAAACGGCGCCCGGCCGCGGCGGACCGCGGACCGGGCGCTGATTCAGTGCTGGGACACGAGAGCGCCAGCCGGCTCGAAGCCGGTCAGCTAGCTCCACCGCCCCCCGGAGAGGCCGGGCCGCACTGGCTCAGTGCGGGAGACCGCTCCGCGGCGTTGTCGAGCCCCTGGCTCTCACCGTTTGCGAGTGGCCGCAGGTCCGTCTTGAAACGGGCCGGCGGGTTCGGATCCACGGTGGGCCCCGTCACGACGTAGTCACCGCGCTGGCCGACACTGGCCTCGTTGCACACGGCTGACTGCGCTGTAGAAGGAGCAAACGTCACGGCGGTTGCCACGACACTCAGAGCCAACGTGATCCTCAGGTTTCGTCCGTAACTCATAACGACCTCCTGTCGTCATGGGCCGGCAACCGAGCTATCTCCGAATGAGACCTCTGGTTTTGCGCCCCCGCCTCACGACGGGTTTGCCGTTATCAGCCTGGGATTCGCCATTTGCTTCGTCCGCCGCGGCCGCTCCCTCAAGCATGAGCGTCCGGACTTGGACGCTTGGCAGCGGCGGGCTAGTCGATCCGAGCTCGTGGTCGTTTAGATTCGCCTCGTGCGCATCCACCTGACCGCAGCCGTGGTCTCGATCGTCGCCACACTGGGAGTCGGCGTGGACACTGCGGCAGCGTGCTCCTGTGCGCCCGAGTCGCCGAGCGCGAAGCTCGCCGCCGCCGACGGAGCGTTCAACGGGAGGCTCCTCGACGTGACGCCCGCCGGCGGCTCCGAGGCGATCTTCCGCTACCGGATCGGGCAGGTCTTCAGGGGGAAGAAGCGGCTCCGTCGCGGGAAGACCGTCAAGGTCCACAGCAGCGCGTTCGGTAGCGCCGCGTGCGCCCTGCCTCCAGACACCGGCAAGCTCTATGGCCTGTTCGTGTACCGCGACCATGGGCACTGGTCCGGCAACAGCTGCAACGTGATCTCCCCGGAGCAGTTGCGGCGCGCCGCACGCAAGTCCGCTGCCGCCTCGGCGTCGCTCTGCGGCTGATCAACCGGCCTTCTCGACGACCATCGCGATGCCCTGGCCCACGCCGATGCACATCGTGGCCAGGCCGAGCTGAGCCTCCTCGCGGCGCTGTAGCTCGTGGACCATCGTCGTGAGCAGCCGGGCGCCCGAGCACCCCAGCGGGTGTCCTAGCGCGATCGCCCCGCCGTTCGCGTTGAGCCGCTCGTCCTCGGCGTCGATCCCCCACTCGTCGGTCACGGCCAGCGACTGAGCCGCGAAGGCCTCGTTCAGCTCGATCAGGTCGATGTCGTCGAGGCCCACGCCGGCCCGCTCCAGCGCCTTCGCGGTCGCCGGCACCGGGCCGATGCCCATGATCCGCGGCGCCACTCCGGCCACGGCCACCGAGCGCACCTTGGCGAGCGGCGTGAGCCCGTGCGCCTGGGCGTAGCCCGCGCTCGTGACCATCACCGCGGCGGCGCCGTCGTTGAGCGGGCTCGAGTTCCCCGCCGTGACGGTGCCGTCCTCCTTGAACACCGGCTTCAGCTTCGCGAGCGCCTCCAGCGTCGAGTCGCGGCGCGGCCCCTCGTCGGTCTCGACCACGGTGTCGCCCTTGCGGCCGTTCACGGTCACCGCCACGGTCTCCTCGTCGAAGCGCCCGGCGTCGATCGCCGCCACGGCCTTCTCGTGACTGTGCAGCGCGAACCGGTCCTGGCGCACGCGCGGGATCTCGCGCTCCTCGGCGAGGTTCTCCGCGGTGATGCCGAGCGTGTCGGTGTGCCCGCGCCGCTCCATCTCCGGGTTGGTCATGCGCCAGCCGAGCGTCGTGTCGTAGATCGTGCGGTTGCCGGACTGGAATGCCTTCTCGGGCTTCGGCATGACGAGCGGAGCGCGGCTCATCGACTCCACCCCACCGCCCACGTACACGTCGGCCTCGCCGAGCATCACCGCGCGCGCCGCCTGGGCCACCGCCTCGAGCCCGGAGCCGCAGAGCCGGTTGACCGTGGCGCCGCCCACCTCCAGCGGGTAGTCGGCCAGGATCAGGGACATCCGCGCCACGTCGCGGTTGTCCTCGCCCGACTGGTTGGCGCAGCCGAAGTACACGTCCTCGACCTCCGCCGCCGGCACGCCCGTGCGCTCGGTGATCGCTCGCAGCGCGTGGGCGCCGAGGTCGTCCGGGCGCACCGAGCTGAGCTGGCCGCCGTGCCGGCCCACCGGGGTGCGCACGGCTCCGACTATCACCGCCTCGTTCGCGCCGCCGTAGCTCACGGCAGCGAGTCTAAGCACAAGTGGCCGCTAGCCGGCCAGCGTGAGCAGCTCCCCCACCGACTCGTCGAGCAGCTCCGCGAGCAGGTCGGCGTCGGGCAGCGTGTCGCAGTCGGCGTACACGCCGAAGAACGCCTCGTCCTCCCAGCGTCGTCATCCCGATCGCCAGCGCGTGGCGGTCGGGGATCGGCACCACCGGGTAGACCTCGTCGAGCTCGCAGCCGAGCATGTAGAGCGGCGCCGGCGGGCCGGGGATGTTCGACACCGTGATGTTGAACGCCCGCGGGCTCGTGACCAGGTGCGAGAGCGCGTGCTGGATCGTGCGCGGCGCGTAGCCGAGCGCCTTCAGCACCCGGTCCGCCCCCTCCGGCTGGCCGCCGCGCTTGCGCTTGCCCATCTCCTCCATCACCCGGCTGAGGCGCAGCAGCGGCTCGGGCTCGTCGCACGGCAGGTCCACGAACACGAACGAGATCTGGTTGCCGAGCTCGCCGCCGCCCTGGCCGCGCACGCTCACCGGCACCATCGTCTTGAGCGGGACGGCCTCCTCGCCGCGCGCGTGCGAGGAAGCCACGCACGGCGCCGGCCACCGAGGCGAGCACCACGTCGTTCACCGTGGCGCCGAAGCGGCCCTTGATCAGCCGCAGGTCGGCAAGCGGGACGGCGCGCGCGGGCCAGGTGCCGGCGCGGTGAGATCGGCTCGTTGAAGCACGTCCGCGGGGCGGCCGCCCGTAGCGAGTCGGCGAGCGCCCGGGCGCTCGGGACGGCTTCGCCCGCGAGCTCCGCCAGCCGCCGCGGGTTGCGGGTCAGCTCGAACGGCAGCCGCGCGAGGCCGAGCACCTCGCCGGCCCGGTCCACGAGCGCGTCCTTCACGAGCGTCACGCCGTCGGGTGTCCGCGCGGGCCGCCAGCCGTCGGGCTCGGGCGCGGAGGAGTCGGGCGTGGGGTCCACGAGCAGGGTCGCGAGCTCCACCGCGGCCAGGCCGTCCACCATGGCGTGATGGGCCTTGCCGATCACGCCGATGCCGCCGTCGGCGAGATCGTCGGCGATCCAGAGCTCCCACAGCGGGCGGTCGCGGCCGAGCTGCTCGGACATCACCTGGTCCACCAGCCGGCCGAGGTCGCGCTCGGGGCTGCGGTGGACGTGGCGATCGACGTCGAAGTCGGTGTCGTCCACCCACACCGGCTCGTGCATCTGGAGCGGCACGGGCGCGAGCTTCTGGCGGTAGCGCGGCGCACGGCCCATTCGCCGGGCCACGTGGTCGCGCAGGTCGCCGAATTCGGGTGCCTCCCGGCCCGCCGGAGGCGCGAACCGTGCCGCCCACCCGACGTGCATGTGCGCCGAGGCGCTCTCCACCTCGAGGAACGACGCATCCAGCGTCGTGAGTCTGCTTCCGGACATTCCCGTACCTCCTTGTACCCCTAATTGCCCGGGCGGACCGTGACACTCTACGGACTTTGCGCAAAGTTTGTCGCCCGATCGAGAGCAGCCCCGGCCCGGCCGGTGGGTCGTCCTCGCACTTTGGCGCCCGCGCCTTAGCGCCGGGTAAAACGGCTGTGAGGTCGCGCCGTAGCTCTCCGGGCAGACGGGTACTCTCATAGGGGGAGGAGTGCTCCGTGGTGGCTACCGGAAGGGCTAAGTGAAGACGCAGAAGGAACGCGACGCCGCAAAGCGCGACGAGAAGCTCGCGCACATGCGGGACCAGATCGATCAGGGGAAGCTCACGGTCCGCAAGATGACCGCGAAGGAGCGCGCAGCGCACCCGCCTGTGCCGCGCACCGAGAAGTCGCGCCGCCGCTTCAGGTAAGAAAACCGCCGCCGCCTACGCCAACGGGGCATGGGCCCCGCGGCGCACCTCCATAGCCGAGAGCGACCGTCCTGTGGCGCCCGACGACGAGGACTCTTCGTGCCGGGCGCGGGTAGCGTGAGGGGGCACATGGCCCGCTCCGCCGCCCAGGCCGCTCCGCCGGATCTCGACGCCGAGTCGCGCGCGTGGCTCGACGCACTGCGGTCGTCCGGAGCGGAGCGCGACCACGCCGTCGAGCGCCTGCACGACCTGTTGCTCCGCGCCGCCCGCTTCGAGGTCGCGCGCCGCGGCGCCAGGGCCGACGGCGCCGATCTCGCCCAGCAGAGCGCCGACGACGCGCTGGTCGCGGTGCTCGCGAAGCTCGACGACTATCGCGGCGCGAGCCGGTTCACCACCTGGGCATACAAGTTCGCCCTGCTCGAGGCCGGCGTGAAGACACGGCGCCGGGCCTGGCACGACCGCCAGGTGCCGCTCGACGCCGAGCGCTGGGAGCTGATCGCCGCCCCCTCCCCCGGGCCCGCCGCGGACGTGGAGACGCGGGAGCTGCTCGTCGCGCTGCGCGGCGCCATCGACGGACTCACCCCGCACCAGCGCGAGGTGCTCGTGGCCATCACACTCAACGACGTGCCCATCGACGTGCTCGCCGAGCATCTCGACACCACGCGCGGCGCCGTGTACAAGACGCTCCACGACGCCCGGCGCGCGCTGCGCGCCCGCCTCGCCGCAGAGGGCCACATGCCGGAGGCGCGACCGTGAGCCCGCCGCCCGAGCTGGATCGCGACCGCCTCGCCCGCGTGCTCGGACCGGACGGCCCCGAGCTGACCTGCGACGCGTGCTTCGAGGAGCTGGACCGCTACGCGGAGATCGAGGTGGCGGGCGGCGACGCGGACGCCGCAGTGCCCGGCATGCGCGCCCATCTCGAGGGCTGCGGAGCCTGCCGCGAGGACCACGAGAGCCTGCTGGCGCTCCTGCGTGCCGAGGGTAAGAACTCGTGAGTCGCGTACGCCAAGTCTCCTGACGCCGCCTCGAGCGGCCACCCGAGAGACAGGAGACTCAGATGTCAGCGACCACAGGAGTTCGCCGGCCCCCCGAGGTGTCGGTGCCCTCGCCCAACGGCAGCACCGAGGCCGGGTCCCGGTGGGCCGATCCCCGCTTCCAGGCCTTCGCGCTGTTGCGGCTCGGCTTCGCCGTCGCACCGATCGCGTTCGGCATCGACAAGTTCGCGAACGTGCTGGTCGAGTGGCCGATCTACCTGGCTCCCTGGATCAACGACATCGCCCCCGGCAGCGGCCAGGACTTCATGTACGTGGTGGGCGCGGTCGAGATCGTCGCCGGCATCGCGGTGGCGCTGAAGCCCCGCTACGGCGCCTATCTCGTCGCCGGCTGGCTCGCAGGGATCATCCTGAACCTGCTCACCTACTCCGGCTACTACGACATCGCGCTGCGCGACTTCGGGCTGCTGCTCGGCGCCCTCACGCTCGCCCGGCTCGCGTCGGTCTACGACCCGCCGTTCAGCGCGCTTCGGCGCTGAAGTCCTCCCGGCCCGCCAGCCGCTCGTCCGCCTCGGGCCGCGTGAGCTCGTAGACGGCGAGCCGCTGGCCGCCCGGGGTGTGCACGGTGGCGCAGGGTCCGTGCGGGATCCCGAAGCGCGCCTCCACCTGCGCCCCCCGGGCCTCGAGCTCGCTCAGCGCGGCCTCGAAGTCGCCCACCCGGTACACGAGGATCGGCACGTCCCCCTCCAGATGGCCGGCGAGCAGGAGGCGCGGGCCGCCCTCGGCCGGCTTCACCTGCGCGACCCGGGTGCCGAACGCCTCGATCGCGAAGACGAGCTCGCGCGCCGAGCACCTCGACGTAGAAGCCGAGGTCCCGCGCCACGTCGCGGCTCGGCATGTAGATGAAGTCGAGCGCCTCGAAGGGCGAGGAGTGAGCCATCTGGATCAGGCGCGAACGCTAGACCCTGCCAAGCTGTGTGGCCGATGGACTCCGCGCCCGTGACCGGCCTGCCCCCCGGACCGCGCCTGCCGCGCTGGATGCAGACGGCCGGGTTCATCTTCCAGCCCTCGCGCTTCATCGACGGCTGCCGGCGCCGCTACGGCGACGTCGTGACCTTTCACAGCCTGTTCGACCCCTGCTTCGTGATGGTGTTCGACCCGGAGATCACGAAGCAGGTGTTCCGCGGCTCGCCGGAGCAGCTGCGGGCCGGCGAGGCGAACGCCGTGCTCGGGCCGGTGGTGGGAAGCCGGTCGGTGCTGTTGCTCGACGGCGCCGAGCACCTGCGCGAGCGCAAGCTGCTGCTGCCGCCCTTCCACGGCGAGCGCATGCGCGCCTATGAGCGCGTGATGACGGAGGCCGCCGACACGGCGATCGACTCGTGGCCCGTCGGGCGCGAGTTCACGCTGATCCCCTCGATGCGCTCGCTCACGCTCGACGTGATCCTGCGCGCGGTCTTCGGCGTGGACGAGGGACCGCGGCTCGAGGAGCTCAAGCGGCGGATCAGGGAGATGATCGACCCCACCTCCACGCGCCTGGGCCTGATCGCGCTCGCCCTCTCCGGCGGGCGCTTCGGGAGCGGCGCGGGCCAGCGCTTCGAGGAGCGCCGCGCCGCCGTGGACGAGCTGATCTTCGAGGAGATCGCACGCCGCCGCGACGCGCCGGACCTGGCCGAGCGCGAGGACGTGTTCTCGATGCTGCTGCTCGCCCGCGACGAGGACGGCGAGGCGATGACGGACGCGGAGCTGCGCGACGAGCTCGTGACGCTGCTGGTGGCGGGCCACGAGACCACCGCTACCGGGCTCGCATGGGCGTTCGAGCTGCTGCTGCGGAACCCCGCGGTCCTCTCGCGCGCGCGGACCGCTCTCGCGTCGGGCGAGCGCGCGTACATCGACGCGGTGGTCAAGGAGACGCTGCGGCTGAAGCCCGTGATCGCGGGCGTGGGACGGGTGGTGCGCGGCGAGCCGTTTCCGCTGGGCGGCTACGAGATCCCGGTCGGGATCGAGATCAACCCGTCCATCGCCGCGATCCACCGCCGGGGCGACCGCTACCCGGCGCCGCGCGAGTTCCGGCCCGAGCGCTTCCTCGGCGAGGACCCGCCCGACACCTACACCTGGCTGCCCTTCGGCGGCGGCACGCGCCGCTGCCTCGGCGCGAGCTTCGCCAGCTTCGAGATGGCCGTGGTGATCCGCCGCGTGCTCGAGCGGACCGAGCTCGAGCCCGTGGGCGGCCGCCCCGAGAAGGGCATGCGGAAGGGGATCACCTTCCAGCCGAAGCGCGGCGTGCGCGTGGTGATGCGCAAGGCGCCGACAGCGGCTACCGCCGGCGCCGAGGACCTGATTCCCGCT
Organism: uncultured Thermoleophilaceae bacterium; assembly: GCA_963759625.1. Classification (GTDB taxonomy): domain Bacteria; phylum Actinomycetota; class Thermoleophilia; order Solirubrobacterales; family Thermoleophilaceae; genus JACVRW01. The sequence continues at coordinate 140,320 of CAVXAD010000014.1, forward strand.
CAGGGCTGAGTCTGCACCGGCCGCTCGCGGCGCGGCTCCACCGAGAAGGCCTGGAGGCCCTCGGGAGTGCCCTTTGCCCGGAACCAGCGCTTGCGTTTGGTCTGCACGCCGTCGGCGTCGATGCGGGACAGCACGACGTGGGAGGCCACCACCTCGCCGGGAGCCGCGACGTCCACGAGCCTGGCCGCGACGTTCACGTCAACGCCGAGATAGTCCGCGCCGAGCCGTCGCGGGCGGCCCAGGTGAATGCCCGCGCGCAGGCGCGGGCGATAGCCGTCGTGATCGAGAGCGCCGACGTTCTCGCGCGCCTCGAGAACGCCGGTGACGGCCGCCTGTGGATCCGCGAACACGGCCATCAGCCCGTCGCCGAGCCGCTTGACGATCGTGCCGCCGTGATCCGTGAGCGGCGGCTCCAGCACCTGCGCCACGTCGCGCAGGAGGTTCACGGCGAGGGTGTCGCCCTTCTCGAGCGCCCAGCTCGAGAAGCCGGTCAGGTCCGTGAAGACGATCGCCAGCTCCTGATCGCCCTGGCCGCGACCCTGGGCCTCGGAGAGCGCCTGCCACACCTGCACGGCGCCGAGCCCGAGTTCGCGCATCACGCCGGGGGAGTCGGCCGTGAGCTCGCTCACCTGGCGCCCGGCGACCTCGCTGGGACGCTTTCCACCCGTGGACAGCGGATCCCCGTAGCGCTTGTCGCCGGGGAGCCACTCGCGCACGAGCCGCGCTCCCTCCACCAACCGCGGATCACGGTTCAGTCGCCTGAGCCGGCCTGGAGGGCGCGTCGGACACCTTAAGTACTGAGCGCCAGCCCGAAGGGGCTTCCCTCGGAGTCCTTGCAGATCGCCCAGCGATCGCCGGGATGGACGACGCTGCCGCCGAGCTCCTCCACGCGGCGCACCGCTTCGGCCAGGTCGGCGACGGCGAAGTAGGGCAGCGAGAACGTGTCGCCCGGCCCGCGGCCGCGGGCATGCACACCCACCGACGCCGCGCCCGAGCCGGTCTCCCAGCCCTCACCGTCTCCCTGCGCGCGCGGCTCGAGCTCGGCGCCGAGCAACCCGGACCAGAAGCGCCGCGCCCTGTCCGGATCGTCCGCCGGGAACTCGACCAGCGAGAACTTCGCGCTACCCCCGCTCAGCTCGGCATCGGCTCCTTCTCGCGCGTGCCCGGGACGAAGTTCTCCTCGGGCTCGAGCATCCCGGTGATGTCCTCGCGCAGCTGCGGGGTGTCCTCGTGGCTGTGCACGGACACGGCGTGCTCGGCCGCCGCCCGGACCACCTCGTCCTTCTCGCCGATGATCGTGAGCGAGCAGTTCGACTCGCTGGGAAACCGCCTGCAGTCCGCCATCACGCGGCCCATGGGTCCTCCTTGCTTCGAGTGGCCCTGTTCTACACCCGTGGCCGAGACGGGTCAACACTCACGCACGAACTCGTCCGGGCTCTCCATATGCGGGACGTGGCCGGCGTCGTGGAACACATGCAGTGGCCAGCCGAGCCTGGCGCTGGCCCCCTCCCCGAGCCGCAGCGGGGTCATCCGGTCGTACCTGCCCCAGAGCAGCGTGGTCGGCACTTCGATGCGCCGGAGCTCGCTGTCGGGCACCTGTTTCGTGCCGGTCTTCAACAGCTGCCTCATCGTCCGCTTCACGTGCGGCACGGCCCCCCGCGCGACCATGTAGGTGGCGAAGGCCTCGAACCACTCCGGGTCTCGCCGGCGGGTCCGGTCGGGGTCGAGGAAGGGCCAGGGCAGGAACCGTTCGAGGTTGCGCCTCGACGGACGCAGGTCGGAGCGGATCGCGCGCGCCACGAGCCCGAGCGGAAGCCGGTAGGGCCCGATCGCGGGCGCGCCGCAGATCACGAGCCGCGAAAGGACGCCTGCCCTCGTGTGCCGCCAGGCGAACCGCCAGGCTGCCCCCCAGCGAGTGAGCGATCAGCGCGGGCTTGTCCCGGCACGTGAGCCGGAGCAGGCCGGCAAACCAGTCGGCGAAGCTCGCGGCGTCGAGCCGGTCGAGCGGGTCGGACTCGCCCAGACCGGGCACGTCCGGGACGACGATGCGGTGGCGCTCGGCAAGACGGGAGATCACGGGCGCCCAGTAGACCCCGCCGCACTGGATTCCGCCGTGCAGCAGGACGAGCGGCGGCCCGTCGCCGGCCTCCAGCACGGCGGTGGACACCCCCGCCGGCTCGACCCGCCGCTCCGTCACCGGGAGCCCGGCCAGCAGTCGCCGCCGAGCGCCCTCCGCGTGGTGCTGCGCGGTCCTGGCCACGGCTCAGTAGAGGACGCTCGGGAACCAGGAGCCACGCGGCTGGCGGTACTCGCCGAGCGACATCAGGTTCACCGGCTTCACCACGCGCAGCCCTTCGCGAAGGCTCCAGCGAAACAGGGGCGAGCGCAGCGGCACCAGGAACTCGATCTGGTCCTCCAGCGCGGCCGACGCTCCGACCAGTAGCGCAGTCATGTCCTCGTCGCTCTCGGCGACCCCGTGGTTCAGGGGCCAGAACACGACGCTGGATGCGTAGGCCGTGATGCGTCCGTCCCGCACGGCGACGAACGGCTTGAACGCGTGAATGGCATCGCGAAGCTCGTTCGTGCGCTCGAAGCCGTGGACCTTCTTGCAGAGCGCCTCGCACTCGTCGAGGTCGTCCTCCCCGAGCTCGCGCACCTCGACCCTCCCGGTCGGCCCGCTCGCGGGCTTGCCGCCGATCACGGCGAGCGGCTCCGTCACGTCGAAGCCGAGCGACTCGTAGAGCGAGAGCGACTGCACGTTGAAGGCGTCCTGGGTGAGGCGGATCCCGGGCGCTCCTTCGCCACGCTCGAGCACCGCCTCCATGAGCCTGCGCCCCACGCCCGCGTTCTGCCCCTTGGGATCGACGGTGATCGGGCCCACCGCCCGGATGGGATCGCGCTCGTCGATGAAGTTGGAGCCGGCGATCCGCCCGTCCACCTCGGCCACGACCCCCCAGATGGACGGATGCGGAACCCACATCCCCATGATTCCCGCCGCGGCTTCGAGCGCCGGAAAGTCGCGCGGAAAGCGGTGATGGTCGTGGATGCCGGCGAAGGCGTCGAAGCAGATCCGCGCGCACGCGTCGGCGTCGCCGGGCTCCACTTCGCGGATCGTCACGTGTCCGGCCGCTGAGATGTCAGACGTGGATGTGGTCATGGCGGTCACTCTGCCGCCCGTGACGCGCTCCGGCATCGGCGGAACCACCCAACTTCGCGCGCGCCCGCGCGTGGGTGGTTCCACCCAGCCCTCAGACGAGCTCGTGCTCGTACGCGTACGCCGTTGCCGCGGCCCGCGAAGACACGCGGAGCTTGGCGAAGATGTTGCTCACGTGCCGGTCCACGGTCCGGTCGCTGAGGACGAGCTCGGCGGCGATGGCCTTGTTCGTCGCGCCGGCGGCCACCATGCGCAGCACCTGAAGCTCGCGCGCGGTCAGCTCATGTGCGTCGCCGGAGGCAGTCGTGCGGGTCAGCGCGTCGATGCGCGCGAGCTCCGGCCCTGCCCCGAGCTGCTGGAGTCCGGCACGAGCGGCGTCCAGCTCGAGCCTGGCCGACTCCTCGTCCCCGAGGGCGCGGCAGGCCAGTCCCAGCAGCACCCGCACCCGCGCCTCCTCGTACGGCGCCTCGTGCTCCCGCCACACCTTCGCCGCGTGCCGCAGGGCGACCAGGGCGGCCCGGGCGTCGCCCTCGGACAGGTCCACGGCTCCCGTGGCGTGCGCCGCCATCGCGCCCAGCATTCCGCTCTCGTAGCCGCGCGCGATCTCGTCCAACTCGAGGCAGGCGCGGCGCGCCTCCTCGGAATCACCGACCGCCAGCAGTATCTCGACGTAGGCCGGCAGCAGGCCGGCGCGCCGCAACGGCTCGGTGGTCTCGCCCACCACCCGGCGCATCGCGGCGCACGCGGCGTCGCCGTCCCCTCGAGCGAGCCACAGCAGGGCCAGACCCGGCTGCGGCTCCCACCCCGAGCGGCTCGCCTCCCGGTACGCCGCCTCGGCCGCAGCCCAGTCCCCCTGCAGGCGATGGACCTCGCCCTGGCGGTATCTGGCTTCGGCGGCCGCCGCCCGATCCATCTGCTGCCCGAAGCGCTCGGCGGCGCGCCGAGCCTCCTCGAGCGCGTCCGGCCAGTCTCCGTGCAACTGCATGATCTCGGCACGGTGCACGAGGCAACGACCGGTGAATGCCACCATCCCCGGCTGCTGCTCGCACCAGCGCGTCAGCGCGGTGGTCCACTCGCTCGCTCGGCGCAGCTCGTACGCCTCCTGGCAGCCGGCGATCACCCCGCAGTAGACGAGCCCGGTCACGATCGGCGACAGCTCGCCGGCGGTGACCGCCACCATGGCCTCGTCCAGCAGCGCCAGGCCCGCTTCCACCTGCCCGGACCTGATCTGGATGTGGCCCTGCTCGTGGACCGCGAGTGCGAACAGGTCCCGGTCGCCGAAGCGCTCACCTATCGCGGCCGCCTCGGCCGCGGTCGCGGCCGCGGCCTCGAAGTCCGCGGCGGCCTCGTGCTGGAACACGACCGGTAATCAGCAGGTAGCCCTGCTCGACGCATTCGCGCCCCTCGCGGTCCACCAGGCGCTGGGCGCGGCCGAGCCACCCGCTCGCGCGGCCCACCTCTCCGCGACGGGCGAGGAACACACCCACCCAGAACGCGCAGCGAATCGCGGGCACCGTCTCGCCGGCGTCCGCGTACGCGTGATGGGCTCGCTCGAGGACGCTCAGGTACTCCTCGTCGCGGCCGGACATGAAGGCGGCGGTGGCCAGGAGCTCGAGGTCCTCCCCGCCGAGCGCGGCTGCCTGGTCGGCGGCCGAGAGTCGTTCGTACGCGTCGATCCACTCGCGCCGCCGGTAGGCCTCACGACCCAGCTGGAGCTCGTGGACGCCATTCGCCAAGGGTGCTCCAGTATCCCCGAAGGGCCCGCGCGGCGGTTACGCTGATCTGCATGGCCCGCCTGCGCGCTCGACTCCCGGCGGCCGCTGCCGTCCTGACCGTCGCGGCTGCCTCGGGGTTGGCGGCCGGCCCGGTGGGCGCGGTCCACGAGAGCCACCACGGGCCCTTCCTCGGCACGACCTCTCAGGGCAAGCGCCTCCTCATGCGGGTCAACTCACACACGAGAGTCGGGATCCGCGTCAGCTGGCGCGCCACCTGCGGTTCCGGACAGGTCTCCCGGACCACACGCCTTCGCAACGTCGCCGTCGACAGCCGGGGCAGATTCTTCAAGCGAAACGGCCGCGGCGTGGGACTGCGCGGGAAGATCGGCTTCAACGCAATGGGCGATCCGGTCTTCCCCGAGCCGTTCTCATTCGCCAACAACGAGGCGAAGGGGCGCGTGCGGGCGGTCGTCGACGTCCCCGGCAGGGGTCGCTGCAGGTCGGGCGCCGTGACCTGGGACGCAAGCCGCTAGCGCGGCTGTGGCGGTGGCCCTAGTGGCGACCGCCCCCGCGATCGCCCGAGTGCCAGCCTCCCCCGTGATGGCCCGAGTGCCAGGAGTCGCAGAGACCGTCGGGCACGCTCGTCTCGCACAGGTTGCGCTCGAACACGTTCCCGGTGCCCGAGCCGTCCCAGAAGATGTCCGGCTCGTTGCCGAGGATGACGTTCCGCTTGACGACGTTGCCCGACGGCGGGTTGGCGCCCGGTATGCCGATGTCGGCCACGACTACTCCGCCCGCGAAGTCCACCGCACCCGATGGCGTGTTGTCGCGGATGTAGTTGCCGTAGATCTTGTTGTCGGCGCCGCCGGCGATCGCTATCCCGATCCCCGAGGTCGCGTCCGTCTGCTCCTCCTCATTGGCCGGGCAGAACCTGCTGTTCTCGGTGATCTTGTTCGCGGTGAAGCTCCAGTCGGCGGCGACGTTGCCGCCGGTGTTGAGCACGATCGCGCCGATGCAGTTGCCGTGCGCGCGGTTGCCCACCACGTCCCCGTGCGCCGCGTCGCGGAAGAAGAAGCCGAACTGCTCGTTGTCGAAGGCCTCGTTGCCGGCCACGAGCACGTCGGCGTTCGGGGAGTCGCCCACGTAGATCCCCGCCTCTTCACTGCCGCTCGCCTCGTTCCCGATGATCTCCCCGCCGCTCGAGTCGAACCGGACGATTCCATACTCCTCGTTGTCGGTCGTGACGTTCCTCTTGACCACGGGGTTCTCCGCCCCGAGGAAGAAGATCCCGCTGCCCGGGAAGCCCGACACGTCGAACCCGCTGATGGTCACGTTCCTGATCGGGGTGTCGACCACAGGTGGGCCCTCGGGGTCGGGGAAGGAGACGGCTCCGATCACGCAGATGCCTTCGGTCGCCGAGGGGTCGCTCGCAGGGTCCCCGAGCGAGCAGGCGTTGCGCGGCGGTGTCGTCGCCGGCGGCACGAGCTTCGCGCCGCGGCTCGACAGCGTGATGCCGTCCTTGGTGATCGCCACATTCTCGGCGTAGGTGCCGCGCTTGACGTAGATCGTGGATCCGGGAGCGGCCGCGTCCACGGCGGCCTGGATCGACTCGCCCGGCCGCACGACTATGGCGTCGCGCCGGTGCCCGCCGTCGCCCCGGTGCGCGCCCGCCGGCACCGCACCGGCGAGGAACACCCCCAGGATGGCTATCGACGCACCAACGACGCCAAACACGCTGCGCTTCATGGGGCGGTCCTCCTACTCGTGAGCCGGCGGAGTTGCGCTGGCCACGCTAAACCCTGGGATCGGCGCTGGCAAGCCCGCGGACCGGTAGGCCTCACGACCCCACCTCACAGCTCCGGGTCGCGCTCGGCCCTCGCCTTCACGAGCAGCTCGGCCAGTGCGTCCACCAGCTCGCCGAACAGCTGCTCGCCGCGCTCGGCCGTGGCGGCGCTTGGCGTGCCCACCACGCCGCTGCGGGTGACCGGCGGCATCGGGTACTGGAGCACCCGGTCGACCGTGCGGTCCGGCTCGTCCACTGCCCGATCGAGGTGAACCTGGTCCGCAGCGAGGTGCAACAGCATCGAGGTCTCCGCCTCGTTGGCGTGGAAGTCCGGCGCGTCCTCCCGGTAGCGAGCGGCGATCTCCGGCGTCAGGTCGAAGATCGACACGAAGCGCGGGCGCAGGTCGGGCAGCTCGTGGCGGAGCTGGAGAATCGCGCTCTGGCACGGCGGGCCGTTCGTGGCGTGCCCGTTCACCATCACGAGCTTGCGGAATCCGGAGGCGTGGATCCACCGCCCCACCTCCACCAGCACGGCGATCATCGTGGCCGGGTTCAAGGACAGCGTCCCCGGCCAGTGGCTCGTGTGACCCAGCGAGCAGCCGTAGGCGAGCGCCGGCAGCACCACGTCGCCGGTGCGCTCGGCGGCCGCAAGCGCCACCTGCTCGGCCAGGAGCGTGTCCGTTCCCGTGGCGAGGTGGGGGCCGTGCTGCTCGGTGGCCCCGACCGGAATGACCGCCAGGGCCCCGGCCGCGTGGCCGACCTCGTCCATCGTCAGAGCCGCCCAGCGAGCCAAGCGGATCACCCCTTCCATCGCCTGGGACGCGCCGAATATAGTCGCGCGGTGGCGACGCCCGAGCGTGACGAGCAGATGCTCGACGGGATCCGCGAATACTTACGGTCCGAGGACGTGAAGTACTGCATGGCGACCTATGCCGACGGTCATGGGATCGCCAAGTGCAAGACGGTCCCGCTCGACCACTTCAACGAGATGATGCGCGGCTCCGAGCTCTTCACCGGAGCCGCGCTGGACATGCTGGGTCAGTCCCCCGCGGACGACGAGCTGGCGGTGTGGCCGGACCCCGACGCGATCGTCCAGCTCCCGTGGCGGCCGCAACTGGCGTTCGCCCCCGGCAATCTCTACCTCCACGACGAGCCCTATCCCATGTGCTCCCGAACGGTGCTCACCCGACAGACCGAGCGGGCGCGCGAGCTGGGCTACGTGTTCAACCTCGGCATCGAGACCGAGTTCTTCTTCGTCCGGTCCGACGAGCAGGGCCGGCCCGAGCCCTGGAACCCGCGCGACACGCTCGACAAGCCCTGCTACGACGCCGTTGGCATGCTCGAGTCGATCGACTTCCTGGACGAGATGGTGGATTACATGAACGCGCTCGGCTGGGACGTTCACTCGTTCGACCACGAGGACGGCAACGGCCAGTACGAGTTCGACTTCAGCTACACCGACGCGATCGCGATGGCCGACCGCTTCATGCTCTTCCGGATGATGGCGAAGGAGGTGGCCCGCTCGCACGGCTACGAGGCGACCTTCATGCCGAAGCCGTGGAGCGACCGCACCGGCGGCGGCGCGCACTTCAACATGTCGCTCGGCGCGGTGGACGGCGGGGCGAACCTGTTCGCCGCCGGCGAGGGCGAGGATCGCTACAGCTGCGGGATCTCCGAGCTCGGGTACCGGTTCCTGGCCGGCGTCCTCGCCCACGCGCCGGCGATCGTGGCCGTCACCTGCCCGACGGTGAACTCCTACAAGCGGCTGATCCGCCGCGGCGCGATGAGCGGCTCCACGTGGGCGCCGGTGTTCATCTCCTACGGGCGCAACAACCGCACCCACATGCTGCGCGTGCCCACGAAGTCACCGCGCGTGGAGTCGCGGGCGGTGGACGCGTCGGTGAACGCCTACCTCGGCGCCGCGCTGGTGCTCGCGGCAGGGCTCGAGGGCATCGAGCGCGAGCTCGACCCGGGGCCGCCGATCGACCGCGACATGTACGTGCAGTCGGACGAGCAGATCGCGGAGCTGGGAGTGGGGCTCCTCCCCCGGACCCTGGGCGACGCGGTCGACGCCTTCGAGGCCGACCCGCTCACCCTCGAGGTCTTCGGCCCGGACCTCCACGAGGCGTACATCGACTTCAAGCGCGCCGAGTGGGACGACTTCCACAACACCGTCAGCCAGTGGGAGTGGGAGCGGTACCTGACGCTGTACTAGCGGCGCTCAGCAAGAGCGGCAGCGGCCGCAGGCCGGCCTCAGGCGCCACGACGGCGACGACGGCCGGCCTTGTACAGCAGCCGGCCCAGGGACCCGGCGGTCAGGGCGGCGCCGGCGGCCACCATCCACGCTCGCGCGCGTGAGGGTGCGGCGGGCGGCTCCCGGCGCGCCGGCGCGGGCGGGACGGCCGTGCTCGGCGGCGGCGCGGTGCGCATTTCCGGGACGCCCCCAAAGGTCGGTCCGGCGATGAGCGCCGGGGCCGACCGCCGGCCCGCGGTCAGCAGATAGGCGGTGCCGCCAAGCGAGCCGGCGACGAAGGCGGCCAGCAGCACGAGCAGCCAGGCGCTCCCGTCATCGACCGCGCCGCCGAAGCCCGTGGCCGGCGCGACGCTCGAGCCTGCCGTCTGATCGGAGACCAAGAGGACCTGCGTGGGCATGCCACGGCTCCCGACCACGATGGCGCTGGAGGCGGTCCCCGCCACCAGCGGCACGCCCCTCGCCGTGGCCAGCGGTCCGCCCGCTCCGCCCATCCGGGTGACCGACAGGTCGTGGCGGCCCGGCGGGACCGACGCGTAGCTCGTGGCCTCCGCCGGACGGATCCGGGCTACCGCCTTCCCGTCCACGCGCATGTCCGCCTTGTCGAGCTCGGCGGCGGCGTTGATCGTCCGCATGCGGGCCTTCCCCGGTACGGCCGTGCCGTCCTTGTAGACGCGGAGGCCCACACCCTTGCCCTCGGGCACCGCGATCACCGTGTAGCGGCCGCGCCCGATGTCGATGTTCGCCGTCGCCGCTGCCTGCTTCTGCCCCTCTCACCTTCAGCTCCAGGCGCGCGGGTCCCGGATGGCAGGCGTGGTAGGGGCTCGGCTTCCCGTAGGAGGAGGGAAGGCGCGGCGGGTGGCCGTGGACGATCAGCACGGCGGGAGCCGCTCCCGGCACGGCATGCAGGAAGCGCGCCTTCGTGAGCGGGCCCGCGTGCGCTTGCGCAGCGGGTACGACGGCGGCCCAGCAGACCGCCACGCTCGCCCCCACTAGCGCAAGTCTCCGTGTCGGCGGCAATGCCTTACCGATGCTATGCCTCCACCGGAAAATGGATGGCCGCCGCCACTCGTCATCGAACGCTATTTGCGAGTTTCCTCGTCGCGGCCTCGGTGGCCATGCCGGAGGCGGGACGAGCCGGCCGGGCACGGTGGCCCTGCGACCGGTCACGCCTCCGGTCGCCCGGGGTGATCTCGATGTGGCGCGCAGTAGGGTGGCGGCGCGATGTCCGACCTGATCGTTCTCGGCTACGACGGCTCGCCGGCCTCCGACCACGCCATCCGCAGCTCCAGCGCGCTGCTCGCACCGCGGCCGTTGCTCGTGGTCGTGGTGTGGGAGCCGGACGTGGCCTACGAGCTGCCGCAATCTCCCGACGCGTTCGATCTGGCGCCCCTGACCGTGGTCAACGCGGCGGAGACGGACCGGGCGCTGTACGAGGGGGCGCAGCGACTGACGTCGAAGGGGACCGCGGTGGCCCGCGAGGCCGGCTGGGACGCCGACGGTGTCACGGTGGCGGACGAGGGGACCGTGGCGGACACGCTCGTCCGTGTGGCGGAGGAGCGCGAGGCGGCGGCGATCGTGGTCGGGGCGCACGCACGTGGACGGCTGAGCTCGCTGATGCTCGGGAGCACCTCGCAGGGAGTGGTGCGCCGCGCGGACTGCCCGGTCGTGGTGGTGCGCTGGGACGACGGCTAGCCCGGCTCGCCTTGCCGCTCGAGCGGGTCGCGCTCCATCCCGCGCCGGTGGAAGAAGGCGCCGAACGAGCCGGCCAGGGCCGCCACCACGGAGATCGCATAGGCCTGGAGGCCCACGTCGAGCACGCGCGCGGGCGTGGAGATCGGGTTCGGCAGCTGCGAGGAGACGGTGAGCAGCTGGGTGGTGGTCCAGAAGAGCGAGTCGCCGTAGTTGGTGATCTGCGTGCCGGGCGCACGGCGCTCGAACATGAGGATGAGGACGCTTGCCACCAGGGCCACCGCGATCGTCATGACGGTGAGACCGACGATCCGCGAGCGGAGGTGCTCGTGAGTCGGCGTGTGCCCGCGTACGACCTTGAGCGCTTCGCCGGTCGCCGTTCGGAGCGGCTTGGCCACCCGGCGAGTATCCCGAGCGCGGCGGTCGGCCAGCCGTGCCGTTGGGCCTTTGGGTTACGGTTCGGTCGTGGGCAGCACCACGGTCATCGCCACGCTGAACGCCTTCCACATCGTCGGCGCGGTCCTCGCGATCTGGGCGGTCGTGGTCACCGCTCTGGGCGTGCTCAGCGAGAGCTTTCCCAAGACCACGGCTCAGGCGCGGCTCGTCGGGGCCATCTCGGTGCTCCTCGCGCTCGGTGCGATCGGCTCGGGGATCGCCGTGGGGATACTCGAGGACGACGAAGCGGAGGAGGATGTGGCCGCCGCCGCGGAGCCTGCGGCGCAGACCAAGACCGAGCCGAACCACGAGACCGTCCCCGCGCCCGCCAACGGCGGCGGCTCCAAGCTCGCTCTGGCGGCCGACCCCTCCGGCCAGCTGAAGTTCGACAAGTCCAAGCTCGCGGCGAAGGCCGGACCGGTCACCATCGACATGAAGAACGACTCGCCGGTGCCGCACGACGTGTCGATCGAAGGCGGCGGCGTGGAGAAGAAGGGGAAGGTCGTGGAGGGCGGGGCCACTTCGACCGTGGCCGCCACCCTCAAGCCGGGGAAGTACACGTTCTACTGCTCCGTCCCGGGCCACAGGGAGGCCGGGATGGAGGGCACGCTCACCGTCAAGTAGGTGCTGATCCGGCCAGAGGCTGACGGGATCGTGGCGATCGGTCAGGCCTCGCATGCCTGGCTCTCCGGTCAGCTCGCCCGCGCCTGGGGAAACGACCGCTTCGATCGCCCCGCGCCGTGGGAGGAGGTCTGCCTTGCCGCCGAGCAGCACGACGTGGGCATGGCCGAGTGGGACCTCGCGCCGCGGCTCAATCCGGAGACGGGGAGGCCGCTGTCCTTCACGGAGATGGCGCTCGAGGATCACCTGCGGCTCTGGTCCGCCGCGCCGGCCAAGCTCCTCCCCCAGAGCCGCTACGCCGCCCTGCTCGTGTCGCTGCACGGCACGGCGCTCTATGAGCGTCGCGATCTGGCGCGCATGGCGACCGCGGACGCCGCCGCGGTGCGCGGCTATCTCGCCCGCCAGCGCGTGCTGCAGGACCGCCTGATCGCGCTGCTGGAGGCCGATCGCGCGCAGGTGTCGCGCAACCAGCGGCTGCTCTACGCCTGGGACGGGATGTCGCTGGCGCTCTGCCTCGGCTGGGACGGCCACACGGCCCCCGCGGTTCCGTCGGCGGGCGACGCCGGCCTGGACGTGCGGCTCGCGCCGGTGGCCGCGGGGCGGGTTGCGGTGGAGCCGTGGCCGTTCTCCGGCGGCGAGGTGACGGTGCGCTGCGAGGGCCTCCGGCTGGGCGGGCGCTACGAGACGGAGGACGAGCTACACGCCGCGCTCGCGGAGGCGCCGAGCGTGGTGCTCGACTTCACGCTCGTGCAAGCGGGGCAGGAGATGCGGTAGCCGGGATGGCTCCTCGCTCGCGCATCCTGGCGTTCGGGACGGCCGCCCTGCTCGTGCTGGCGGGGGCGGCCTGCGGGGTGCTGATCGACGGCGTCGTCGGCCAGGTGCTTCTACTCGCCCTGGTGCTGGCCGGGCTCGGCGGCGCCCTGCTGCTCGTGTTCTACGAGGTCGGCCTGAGCGAGGACCATGACCGGGAGCGGGACGAGCAGAGCCGGCGCGAGCGGGCGGCGGGACAGGACTGCGGCTGCCCGGCCGCGCCGGATCCCGCGCCGGCCGCGGCGGCCCGGCTGACACAGGACGCGGGCTTCCCTCGGCTGGCGGCGTGACGGGCGCCGCCTCGCCTCAGCCGGTCAGGTCGGCCGTCGTGGCAACGCGCCCGAACTCGGGATCGAGGTTCGAGGCGGTGACACGCGCCACCTCGTCGGCGCGCAGGGTCCCTCCGCCGTAGGCAGGAAGATCGAACGTATGGGTGGCGTCGATCGCGAAGGTCATCTCGAAGCCGAGATTGGCGCCGACGCGCGCGGTCGTCTCGCAGCACATCTGCGTCTGGATCCCACAGACCGTGATCGCGTCGACGCCGTTCGCTCGCAGCCAGGCCTCCAGGTCCGGGCTTCCATGGAACGCGGAGTTCACGTGTTTGGTCACGAGCAGGTCGGGCTCGCCCTCGAGCACCTCCTTGAAGGCGTTCCCGGGATGCTCGCGCCCAAGCGTGTCGTACGGCGACTCCTCCTCGAGGCCGTCGTGACGGACGAAGACGACCGGGAAGCCGCGCTCGCGCCACGTGCCGATCAGCGCGCCGATGTTGCGCTCGCAGTCCGGATTGTTCCGCGCGCCCCAGGCGGGGTCGTCGAAGGCCTTCTGGACGTCGACCACGATGAGGGCGGAGCGGCCCACAGCGCAGGAGCATAGATGCGGTCAGGGCTTGGAGAGGCCGGTCTTGCCGGCCCGGACACCGTAAGGGGGTCTGTTACCGGCCCGTAGGCGTCTTGTAGCCGGGTCCGCCGATGCTCCCTCCTGTCAATCAGTCAGTCACCAACAGGAGGCCATCAAATGTCACAGTTCGCACACCCCGCCATCACCACCCGCGTCCCCCGGTCCACCCGCACCACGCTGATCGCCGCGCTGCTGGCGCTGGCGGCCGTAGCCGCCACCGCGCTCGTGATCGCGCTCGGCAACGACACGTCCAACAACGACCAAGTCGCCGTCGCCGACCAGGCACAGCCCAGCCTGCGCGCCGACAGCGGCCCCGAAGAGAGCGCCGTCGCCGCCTCGCTCGGCTCCAGCACCATCGCCGGGCCCGACGAGAGCGCCGTAGCCGCCTCGGTCGCCGCCGGCATCAGCGAGCCGACCACCGCCCAGCCCGACGAGAGCCACATCGCCGCGCTCGTCGCCGTCGGCTCCATCCAGCCGACCAGCGCCGGGCCCGACGAGGCCGCCACCGCCGCCTCCGTCGCCGGCTCCAGCGGACCCGACGAGAGCACCACCGCCGCAGCCATCTCAGGCCACTAGACCGACCCGGCCCGAGACCCGAGCAACCCGCCCGCGGGGGCCATCCGGCCCCCGCGGGCAGCTCGGCGTTCCGGAGAGCGACGGCGCGGTTCAACCCACCGCTGAGAACGCCCGCTACCAGGATGAAGCTGGGGATGACGCTCCGGCCCGAAAGCGCCACCGCGCCCTCTCCCTGAGGGGCCTGGCACCCCTTTAGCCTGGCACCCCGGCGCTGGGGGCGCCGCGCGAAGGGTCAGTCGCAGGCGTCGCGCATGCCGAACGACAGCGTCGCCCGGTGGATGCGCCGCTTGCCCCGCTCGCGGGCCACGACGTGAACGCAGCCGAGCCGCTTGATGGCGAAGCCGCCGGCCCACGAGGACCAGTGCCGCTCGCCGACGATCTCGCCGATGCCGGTGTCCGCGCTGAGGTCGACGGTCAGAGGTGGAAGGGCGATGCCCGCTGCAGAGTGGGACGTAGAGGAA
>CAVXAD010000015.1:0-63949 GCA_963759625.1 uncultured Thermoleophilaceae bacterium
GGGGACGGACGCTCACGATCCTCAGCGGGAACCCGCCTGGTCGGCGCCGCGGACTCGCGCCCCAGCGCCGCCAGCCTGACTGTCTCGACCCCGTACTGGAAGCTGTCACACCTCGCGGTCGCCCCGCCGGCCAGGCCCTCGACCGCGAGCCGGACATGATCACCGGGACCATGATGGCATCGGCCGAACCAGCACGCGCTTGACCAGCACGCGCATCAACGGGTTCCCGGGCGAGATCAGGACGTCGTCGCAGTGTGCGCTGACCACAGTGGGTGGACGCCGATTCCAGGCCGAGCAGCCCGTAGCTCGTCGCGTAGTGCGCATGGACCACGTCGGGCCGCAGCGTCGAGATAGCCGGCGGGCCGGCCGGACCTTCGCCAGTAGCCCGGCTTGCCCGCCCGCGGCGGGCCGAGGTCGTCGACCGCGTATGCCGGCGCCGTCTCCGGCCGCGAGATCGCCGCACGTGACCACGTGGACCTCATCGCCCGTCCGGCGAAGAAGTCCGCCCAGCGGCGCGTGTGGACCGAGCCGTGAAGTCGGCGAACAGGATGCGCATCAGGCCGCCGCCCTGCCGAGGAGGCGCATCGTACACCGCCTCCCCCCGCCTGATTCCTCGTCGAGCCCATGGCGCTCCTCTACGCGCAGTCCTTGTGCGCACGTGCCCGCGCCTCGCCCGGATCGTCCATCACGGCGGCGATCGAGCTGGCGAGCAGGCCGGCATCCGGAGAGTCCACGGGAAGCCAGCCCCGCCGGAGAGCAGGGCCGGGGCGACCGCCGACCGCCGTGGCCACCAGCGGCACCTCGGCGGCCAGCGCCTCGAGCGCGACGAGCGGCAGTCCCTCCCAGCGCGAGCAGACGACAACGACGTCGAACGCGGCCAGAGACTCGGTGCGTCGGGCCCGCTGCCCGGCCCAGGTGACCTGGGGATCGATCCCGAGGCGGGACACGAGGTTCCTCAGCTGATCGGCGCGCGGCCCGGAGCCGACGAGACAGAGCCGCACCGGGCGGTCCTCGGCGCACAGGACGGCGACCGCTTCCAGAAGCAGCTCGTGCGCCTTCTCGGCCGCAGCGCGGCCACCGGTCCGACCACGAGCTGCGAACCATTCGACCCGAGCCGCCTGCGCGCCTCCTCCCGCGTCGCAGAGGCCTGGAGACGAACCCGTTCTCGGCGATCTCGATCTCGAGGCGGGACCCCCTCCTCGGCGAGGGCGCGCGCTACGGACCGGACACGCACAGCGTCCGTGGGCGGCGGGCGCGATCCAAAAGTGGTTACCAGCGACCGGGCAGGCGAGTGGCCCGCACTCCAGTTGTTGTCATGGGTGACCAGCGGACCGCGGCGGCACGTGCGAGCAGTGCGGCCCACGCGGAGCTCGGAAACTTTGGAATCGATCAGGTCCGACCGGCGCGCGCCCAGGTCCGCCGGAGCGCCGCCGGGAGAGGCGGGAGTTCCTGTCCAGCAGCATGAACTGCACGCCGGCGGCGCGGAACTGGGCCTCCAGCGGGCCGCCATGACGGTGACGACCACGTGAGGCGTGAAGCGGTGCCGGTCGAGCCCGCAGGCGATTTCGACCGCGACGCGCTCGGCGCCTCCGGCGATGAGCTGTCGATCATAGTTAGCACCGGCGCCCGGCCGGCTCACCGCAGCGCCTCCAGCTCGTCGTACAGGTCGGCCATCCGGCGAGCCCAGTCGCGCAGCTCGTAGTTGCGGACGATGTGGGCTCGGTCCCCTCGCCGAGCTCGGGCCAGCGTTCGCGCTGGGCAGCAGGAACTCGATGGCGTCGGCGATCGCCACGGGATCCTCGACGGGCACCGAGCGACACCCCGGGAGGCCCTCGAAGATCTCGCGCTGTCCCTCCACCAGGGTGCCGACCGCCACGCAGCCGCTCGCGAGCCCCTCGACGAGGCCGTTCCCGAATCCCTCGGAGCGGCTCGCCGAGACGAAGATGTCGGCCGCCTGGTGGACCTCCTCCACACGCTCTCTGAACGGGAGGCTCGTCACCGGCGGCAACACATCCGACGAGGGAGCCCCAAGCGACAGGAAGACGAGGTCCTCGTGCCGCGCTCGAGCAGCCGGCGCGCGGCGCCCGCGAGCAATCTCCACCCTTGCGCCGCCAGTGCCACCCCAGGTGTAGGACCACCACGCTCGACTCCGGGATCCCGAGTGACTCGCGCACCCGGCGCCGGGCCTGGGCATCCGGCCTGAACCGCTCCGTGTCGCAGCCCGCCACGACCGCGCATGCCCGCTCGCCCGCCCCCCGAGCGGCCACCTCACGCGCCAGCGCCTGCGTCACAGCCACGAACCTGTCGACGCTGCGCCCCGCCACGCCGAACTTCACGAAGTCCTTCAGCCGCCGAGCCGGACCGCGCTCCTCGACCGGCTCCTCCAGCTCCGTCCGGTAGTGCCACACCACCGGCCGGCGGCGGGCAGTAACACGACCGGGACGTCGTAGGTCCCGAAGTGCGAGTGCACGATGCGGCAATCCGTCGCGGCGATCGCCCGCCTCACGGCCAAGCTCGCCTGGGCGGCTGCACGCGGAGACGTGCGCGGGAGCAGGTGAACCTGAGAGCCACCAGCGCGAAGCCGCTCGCACCAGCCGGCGTCGCGGACGTCCTCAGGGAAGCCGTACGCCGACGGCCCGTGCCCGCGCCGGCGCAGCTCCGCGTCGAGGAGCTCGAGCTGCCGGATGAACGCTCCCCCGTAGGGAGCCGCGAAGTCGCAGACGTGGAGCACAGGAGCGGGCTCGGTCACGGCTCCAGCTCCTCGATCGCAGCGAGCAGCGCCGTGGCGAGGACCCGCTCGTCGCGACGGGCCCGCGCGTAGGCCCTGCCGGCCTCGCCCAGCGCCGCCGCGCGCCGCGGGTCGCCGACCAGCGCCTGTATCGCGGTCGCGATCGCACCGGGCTCCTCGGGGGGCGCTGCCAGCCCGGAGCCGATCCGCTCGATCTCGTGGGCCGCCGAGCCGCTGCCGGCATAGATGACCGGCCTTCCCGACGCCATGTACTCCACCAGCTTCGAGGGCATCGCGGTCTGGTTGAGCGTCGGGGTGCTCCGCACCTGGGCGAACAGGATGTCGGCGGCGCGATAGTCCTCGAGCAGGCGGGAGGGGTCCACATGGGCGGTGAACTCGACGTTCCGGAGGCCGCGTTCGCTGGCCTCGGCCTCGAGCCGGGCGCGCTCTGGGCCGCGCCCGATGACCGAGAACGCCACGCCGGGCATCCGCTCGGCGACCGCGAGGAGCACGCCCAGGCGTTGGGCATCGCCGACCAGGCCCACGTACGTGACGCGGGCAGGATCCCCCTCGGCGCGCTCGGGCGGCGGGAGGGCGAGCAGCTCCTCGGGCACGACGGCGTTGGGAACGGTCCTGACCTTCGCCTCCGGCCGCCGGGCGGTCAGGGCGGCGGCGATTCCGGGCGTCGCGGCGAGCACCAGGTCCGCGCGCGGGACGATCGGACCACATGAGCCTGCGGAGCGCGGAGATCGACGGCTCCCGACAGCCCGGCGCTCGTCCTCGACTCCGCCGCGTAGTCCCAGGTGATGTCCCGCACGTCCCACACGAATCGCGCTCGCCGGAGTCGTGCCAGCGCGAGGCCCGTCATCCCGATGAACATGCTCGGCGAGGTCGCGAGCACGACGTCGTGGCGGTCGGCCAGCCCGCGACGTGCCAGTCGCGCCGCCATTCGCAGCTCGGCCGCCGCCCGGCGCGCGTCCGAGCTGCGATGGGGCTCCAGCCTGCCGTGCCGCCTGACCTCGTAGCCGCGCACGCCGTCGAGCTCGGCGACGTGCAGGTGGGCGTAGTCGGCCGCGCTCGGGTACCCCGGCTCGAGGGTGGCGACGGTGACGTGATGCCTCGTCGCCAGGGCGTCCGCCATCGCGACCATCCGCTTCGCCCCGGCGTACGGCTCCGGCGCGAAGAACTGGGTCAGCACGAGGATCCGGCGTGGCACGTGCCGGCATGACACTCACCAGCGCTGCCGCGCCACGGAGCTCCCGTGACGCGATGCCCAGCAGGATCGGCCCCATCGCCAGCAGCACCCACAGCGGCCTGTTCGCGGCGTTGGAGATGAACGTCCCCGCGGCGAGCAGCGCCAGGCTCGCGATCGTCACCCATTGGGCGAGCGCCGCGAGGTCCTGCCTGCCGATGCGCCGGAACCGCTTTGCGGCGAGGTAACCAGCCCGCACGCACACGGCGACCACCGCAATGAGCGAGCGCCAGCCCGACGATGCCCGTCTCCACGAAGAGCTGCAGCCAGATGTTGTGGGTGTTCTGCGGCTTCTCCACCAGCATCTCGACGTGGTCGATCGGCCCTACCTCACGGGAGTAGCCGGCCGACTCGACCGCGAAGCCTCCCGGGCCGACGCCGACCAACGGATGGTCTGCCGACATCTGGACCGCCACCCGCCACAGGTCGTTGCGGCCGCTGCTATCGCTTGGCGCGAGACCGCTGTCCCGGCCGAGCCCGCCGATGAGCGCCACCGCCCCGAAGATCGCCACGCCGGCGATCACGCCGGCGAGGAGCCGGCGGCGCCTCCTGATCACGATCAGTACGAAGGGAAGCACCATCAGCGCGGCGATCAGCCCGCCGCGTGACTGGGACGCGAAGAAACCGATCGCCAGGACAGCGATCGCCGCGGCGAGGAGTGCCCGTGCCGGCAGAGATCGCCATGTCGCGAAGAGGCCGAAGGCGACGAAGATCGACGCCAGCGCGAACCCCGCCAGGATGTTCGGGTCACCCTCGAGACCCCGGAGCCGCGTTGGATCCGGATCCCAGGACGAGTCCGGAGGAAGCACCTGGATGCCTATCAGCCCGGCTCCCACGCTCACGACGGCGCCCAGCACGAAGCACGCCATGACGAGCTGGACGTCCCGAGGAGTGTGCAGGGTGGCGACCAACAGAGGGATCACCGCCGCCGCCAAGACCCACGCGCGGATGTCCGTGAGCGCGCGATCGGGCGCGACCGCCCACGTCAGCGAGAGCAGCAGCCAGAGCACGAGGGCACCGAGCGCGACGAACAGCCACCGCTGGCGTCGCAGCGCCATCACACCGGGGCCGCGCACGTCGAAGAAAGCCCGGATCGCGACCAGGCCGACCATCGCCAACAGTGCGTCCTGGACCTGGTTGAAGAACGCAACCTGATTGACGAAGGCGAGGGACACCAGGAGTCCCACCGCAAGCGGCAGGTCGAATACGACCGCCGCGAGGAAGACGGTCAGCGTCAGGAGGGCCAACGCCGCGTACGGATGGACGGCCACGACGGCGCCGAAGCCAGCGCCGCGGCAAGTCCCGCCGCCACGACACCGGCGCGCGGCCATCTGGCCGGTCGGCGGACCGGGGCGGCGGCGAAGGCGCTCATCGTCCGCCCAGGTCGACCGGCGAGCGGGCCCCTCGCGGGGCCTGGGCCGATCCGCCCTGACCCATCACCACGCTGCCTAGGGCGCCCGCCCCGGTGGCGTCGAGCAGCGCGCAGAGCGCCTTCACGGCACTCAGCCGGGTGTGTCCCACGCGCGCAACCAGGATGGTGGCGTCGACGACCTGGGTCAGCGCGAGCGCGTCGCTGTTCTCCGAGAACGGGGCAGTGTCGATCACGACGAAGTCGGCCTGCTCGCCTGCCTCGGCGATCAGGTCGGGCGCTTCGTCGTCCGCGGCCGGAACAACCGTGAGGTCGGTGCCCACGCGGTCGTGCAGCCGGGGCCGCGCCCGGTGGGTGTCGACGCAGATCACCGTGTGCCCGGCCGCCGCGAGAGCGAGGGCCAGGCAGGCGGCGGTTGTGGTTCGCCCGTCCTTGGCGGTCGGGCTGACGACCTGGACCACACCACGGCCGTCGAGTATCTGCTCGACCTGGCCGCGTAGCGCTTCGAGCGGGGCGCGCTCCGCCGGACGGAGGCGCTGCGAGCGCCAGTGCGCCTCGGAGATGCCGCCGCCGGAGGCGTGGGACGCGCGCGAGGACCGGCAGACCGGGCGAGGCGTGCCATCTCGTCCGCTTCTCTAACGCGCGGGCTGAGCGACTCGACCACGAGTGCCAGGAGGGCTCCGAACCCGAGACCGGCGACGAGCGCTACGGCCAGGATGGGGGCGGCCCCGAGGCCCACCGACGAGCTGGCCGTGGTGGCAGGCTCGAGGAGCCTCAGCGTCGGGTCGACACCCCGGTCGTAGGCCGCCTGGAGCCGATTGATCCGCTGCGACAGATCCGTCCAGGCGCTCGACTCCTCGCGCTCCGATCGTCGTCGCTCGACAGTCCGGTCGATGGCGGCGCGCAACAGCCGCCTGGCGTTCTCGGCCTGGATCGCGAGCGTGACGCGCGCATATTCGTTGGATGCGCCGGGCGGAGTCCGGATGCTCCGCCGTCGCGGTGACGCCGAGGACGTCGCTCTCGCCAGCGGCTCGATGCTCACCGAGGAGGCCACGTTCGCCCGGCTGAGGCCCAAACGCCTGCCGTCAAGGCGCTGGCGCGATCGCTCTCTAGCGTGGCCGCGGCCGTCTGACCGTCGCGGGTCGGGTCGCCTGTGCCCGTCAGCAGACCGGTGCCACCAGGGCGTCGTCGTACGGCGGGATCGGCGTGGCGAGTATCCGCGCGCGCGCCTCGTACTCGGCGTCGCGGAGGGCGAGCAGGCCCGCACAGCCCGCAAGGGCGGCAGGGCGGTCGCCACGAGCAGCCACCAGCGCGCCCTTATCACGGAAAGATAAGGGCGGAGAGAGTCGTCTACTGCTTCCCCGCCACGGTTCGGCGCGCCCCAGTCATTGTTGGCACCGATGAGATCACTGTACTACGAGATTCAGCTCATATGAGCAGGGCTTTTGGCCGGGTGCGGGCCTTTTTCAGCACGACCTTCGACGAGCCTTTGGGCACTCGCATCGTGCCGGGAGAGGTGCGCGGCTACTACGTCGATCTGACGATCAAGGCGAGACGACCCGGCGCAGCCGCCTCACGGGGGGCTGCCGGCCACGGTCTGCCAGTGGGGCCTCGGCGCTTACGAACGCCACCTCGCGGGGGAGGGTGAGGAGTGGCTGGCCGCCGCCCTGCGCTCCGGGGAGTGGCTGCTGCGGGAGCAGTCCTCGAGCGGCAGGCACGAGGGAGGCTGGGTTCACCGCGACCCGATGCCGCACACCTTCGCCGTCCGTCCCCCCTGGCTGTCGGCGCTCGCGCAGGGGCAGGGCGCGAGCCTGCTGGTCCGGCTATATCGCGAGACCGGAAGGGACGCCTTCGCGGAGGCGGCCCGGCGCGCCCTCGTGCCGCTCGCCGTGCCGAGCGCGGAGGGAGGGGTGGAGGCCCGGCTCGACGGTCATCGGTTCCCCGAGGAGTACCCGACCGACCCACCGTCGTTCGTCCTGAACGGGGCGATCTTCGCGCTCTGGGGCTGCTACGACGTGGGCGCCGGGCTCGGCGACGACGCCGCCACGCAGCAGGTTCCGCGACGGCGCGGACGGGCTCGCTGCGAGCCTCGGCCGCTGGGACACCGGGTACTGGTCCCGCTACGACCTCTACCCGCATCCGCTGGCCAACGTCAGCAGCGCCGCCTATCACCGGCTTCACATCGACCAGCTCAGGGCGCTCCACATGCTCGCCCCCCACCCCGAGTTCGAGGAGATGGCCGCTCGCTTCGAGCGCTACCGCGCGTCGCGGCTCAAGCGGGCGCGCGCGTTCGCGGCGAAGGCGGCCTTCAGGCTGCGCGTGCCCCGGCGCTGACGGGGCGCCCCTCGGCCGCGCGCGCCCATTCGAACTGCAGCGCGAGCCCGGCCTCGAGATCCATGGTCGGCTCGAAGCCGAGCTCCCGGCGCGCGCGCGTCGTGTCGGCGCCGGTGCTGCGCACGTCGCCCTGCTCCTGGGCGGCCCGTTCAACGCGGAGGGACCTCCCCGCGAGCTCCTCGATGATCCCGATGGCCGCGTCGAGGCGGACCTGCGAGCCGCCCCCGATGTTGAACCTGCCCCGCCACGGGCGCAACCGCGGCCGAGCGCGTGGCCGTCACGACGTCCCCCACGAACGTGAAGTCGCGCGTCTGAGCGCCGTCGCCGAAGACACGTACCTGCTCGTCGCGAGGATGCCCCGGCAGAAGACGTGAAGGCCATGTCAGGGCGCTGGCGGGGGCCATACACCGAGAAGTAGCGGAGGCACACGGCCTGGACGCCGTAGTTGTCGTGGTAGAGACGACAGAGCTGCTCGGCCGCGAGCTTGGTGCACCCGTAGGGGGAGAACGGCCTCGGCACGACGTCCTCTTCCGTGGGCAGCAGCTCCGCCTGCCCGTAGACGGACGAGGACGAGGCGTAGACGAAGCGCTTGTCCGGCCACTGCTTGGCGGCCTCGAGCAGCTGCTGGGTGGCGAGCACGTTGTTGAGCAGGTAGGTCTCGAAGCGGGTGCCCCAGCTGCTTCGGACGCCGGGCTCGGCGGCGAGGTGGAATACGACCTCGCATTCGTCGACCAGGTCATCCAGGCGACCCCTGCTCAGGTCGATCGGAACGAACTCGAAGGACTCCCACTGCGCGCGGCGTGCAGGTTGTGGAGCTTCTGGGCGCGGGCGTAATTGTCGTGGAAGCAGTCGACCCCCACGACCGTATGGCCGTCCTCGAGCAGGGACTCGGTCAGGTGCGATCCGATGAAGCCGGCGCAGCCGGTCACGAGCGCCCGCATCAGACGGCCACCGCCTCGACCGGGCTCGGCTCGCCGTCGAGCCCGCACCCGAGGCCCTCCGCCGTCCCCGACTCCAACTGCCCGAGCCAGCCCTGGACGGCCAGCACGGTCCAGAGCCTGCTGGTCGTGAACGAGCGGCTGGTCGCCAGGAACTCCGCGGAGAAGACCTCGTTCTCGCCCTCGATCTCGGGGAGCGACCGCGCGCCGCGCTCGCGAGCAGGCATGGTCGCGCGGCTCACCAGCTCGCGGAACTGCGGATGCCGCCCCCAGCGATCGAGCGGAGTGGCAAAGCCGTTCTTGCCGGTGCGTGCGGCCACGGACCGGGGCAGGTAGCGGCGCCGCCGCGCTGCGCAGGAGCGGCTTGCTCGCCCGCTGCGAGAAGTGCCGCTCCGGCGGCAGCGCCGTGACGAGCTCGACCAGCCGGTGATCGAGCAGGGGGACCCGTGACTCGATCGACGCCGCCATGCTGACCCGGTCCTCAACCGCCAGGAGCGCCGGCAGGTAGGAAGTAAGGTCGCGCGTCAGGAGCTCCGACGGGCCCAGAGTGCGAAGCGCCGACGTCCTCGCGGCGGCCCGCAGCTCCGGATCGACCCGCTCGACGAACGCCGGAGACAGGTCGGAGTCGGTCATGCGCGTCGCCGTCTGGCGGACGCGACGCCCGTGCGCGAGCGCGAGCCGCAGCAGGTCCACCCCCGCCGACGCGGCCGGTCGGATCCGCCGTGACCGCAATCTGCTCAGCTGGTACGCCACGCGATGGCGCAGGTAGCCGCCGAAGAGCTCGTCCCCTCCCTGTCCGCCGAGGACCACCTTGAGGCCGACGCGGGCGGCGAGCTCCGAGACCATGAGCTGCGGGAAGGCGCCCGGGCCCGCGACGGGCTCGTCGAGGTGCCAGATCAGGCGGTCGAACACGCGCGGGAGGTCGTCGAGCGAGATCTCGACCTCGTGGCACGGGACGCCGTGCATGCCGGCCACCTCGCGCGCGAACGGCCGCTCGTCGAACTCATCCGCGCCGGCGAAAGCGCCCGTGACTGCCACGACGTCGCCGGGCGCGTGGCGGGCGGCCAACCCCAGCACCGTGCTCGAGTCGAGCCCGCCGGAGAGGTACGTGCCCACGCCCACGTCGCTGCGCAGGCTCAGTCTCACCGCGTCCGAGAGAAGCGATGCGACGTCCTCGACGGAGGCGCGCCGTCAGCCGGGGCGTCGTGAGAGGGGGACCACCAGGCGGCCGGCGCGCGCCCGTCCGGGTCACCTCGAGCACGTGCCCGGGCGGCAGGCTCCTGATATCGGCGTAGAGGCTTCGCTCCGGGTCGGCGTACCCGCGCGCGATGTACGAGTAGACCGCGTCCGGGTCGAGCCTCCGCTCGGCGAGTCCCGCCTCGAGCAGGGCCTTCGGCTCGGATGCGAACGCGAAGCGACGCCCGTCGTCGGTGTAGACGAAGGGCTTGACCCCCAGCCTGTCACGCGCGCAGAAGAGCTCGCCGGAGACCCGGTCGTAGATGGCGAAGGCGAACATGCCGTTCAGCCGCTCGAGGCAGTCCCGCCCCCAGACGGCGAAGCCATTCACCAACACCTCGGTGTCGCAGCTGGACGTGAACCGGGCGCCAAGCCGCTCCAGCTCGGTCCGCAGCTCCACGTAGTTGTAGACCTCGCCGTTGTAGGTGATCACGTAGCGCCCCGTCCAGTCGGACATCGGCTGGGCGCCGCGCTCCGACGGATCGATGATCGCGAGCCGCCGGTGACCGAGCACGACGCCGTCCTCCTCGAGGATTCCTTCACCATCGGGGCCGCGGTGCTCGAGGGTGCTCAGCATCCGGCGAACACGGCCCAGGTCGGTCCCCGCATCGCGCTCCCGCGCGTAGACCCCCGCGATTCCGCACACGCTAGACCTGCCTGTACCGGACGACCGCCACTGCGGTCGCGATCAGGATCTTCACGTCGAGCCAGGGCGACCAGTTCTCGATGTAGTAGTTGTCCCACTCGGCCCGTTCCGTCAGCGAGAGCTGGCTGAAGCGATCCGGCCCACGGCCGAGGCCGTTCACCTGTGCCCACCCGGTGATGCCCGACTTCACCCGGAGCCTGTCGCTGTACCGGTACACAGTCCGATCGAACTCGGCCGCGAGATGGGGCTGCTCGGGACGCGGCCCCACGAGGCTCATCTCGCCCCGCAGCACGTTCACGAGCTGGGGAAGCTCGTCGAGGGACATCCTCCGTACGAACGCCGCCACCGCCGCCCGCCTCGGGGACACTACGGCGTCGCCGTCCGGCAGGGTTCGGAGCTTGAGCAGCCCGTAGACCCGCCCGTCGTGGCCGACTCGCTTCTGGCGGAGCAACACCGGCCGCCCTAGCGAGGCGAGGATGGCGAGGCCGGCCAGCAGGAGGACCGGCGCGACCAGCACGAGACCGAGCAGCGCCAGCATGCGGTCCAGCGCGTACTTCGCGGACAGGCGCCAGCCGCCCGGCGTGACCGGCGCGATGCAGAGGAGCGGGACTCCGCCGAGCCGGTCGAGCGCCACGCGGTCGCGCGTCATCTCGAAGAGCCGGGGGACCATCCAGACCTGGGCGCCGGCGCTCGCGCACCTGCTCACCTCCTCCAGCAGCTCGCGGTCGGGGCCGCGCTGGAACGTCACGACCACGTGCCGGACGCCGCGCCGGGACACCTCGTCCGCCAGCCGTCCGTGCGACGCCAGCGGAAGCCCGAGCTCCTTGTAGTCGTCGCCCTTCGGATGATGGTCGAAGAACCCGACGGGCCGCAGCCCGAGCTCCGGATGTCGCAGTAGGCGGCCGGCGATCGCCACACCGAGCTGGCCGGCGCCCGCGATCACGGCGGGATGCCCGCCGCTCCGGCGGAGGGCCCGCTGCTTCCACTGCACCAGCGTGACCCGTGAGGCGAGGACCGCACTCAAAGAAAGCGCGGACGCCAGCAGGATCTCGCGGGACGGGTCCGTGGGCAGGCCGAGGATCGCCTGCGACGAGAAAACGGCCATGGCCGCGAGCAGGCACGCGACCGTCAGGTCGCGGCAGGTGTCCAGGAGCCTCCTGCGGAGGCTCGGCGACGCCGTCCGGATGTGCGCGAAGAGCAGGAGGCCGGCAGCGACTCCGGCCTGGGCCCCGGCGCTCGGGAGCCACCGCTCGAGCTGGCCCGCCTGGGCCAGCCCCAGCAGCATCACCACGCCGAGGGCGCTCACGTCGGCGGCGAACACGGTCAGCCACGGCGTGATGAACGCCGGCCGACCGGCCGCGCGTGCGTCCGTCAGGTCGGGCGCTGGCAGCCTGGCGATCGCGCTCCCCCCGATGCGGGCAGGATCTGCTCGCCCGCACTGGGGCTCAGTTCAGTTTTCACGCCACCCTCAAATGCCTCAAGGACGGCTGCGGCGGCGCAGCCGGGTCATCGGTGAATCCTCCCCTGCTCGGACCGGAGGCCTGTGTCCACCGTAGACGCGATCTTCAGGTCGCGCAACAAGCGCGAGGCGGCGCGCCTAGCCTGGGCGGCGCTGGCCTCACGCGCGCCCGGGCCGGGCGGGTCAGCCGACCACGGCGTAGCGCACCGGCGTCAGCCGGCTGAGCCGGCCGTCAGGCCAGGAACTCGTCGCTCTGGGTCAGCAACCCGAAGAGGACGAGGAAGTCGATCACCAGGACCGCCATCGCCCACAGCGGGAAGACGAACATGACGATCACGGTCAGCATCGCACTGAGGCCCGCGAAGCCGACGCCGAGCCAGAGTCCCCAGGTGTTGCGCTGGAAGATCAGCACCCCGGTGACGATCTGGGCCGCTCCGATGATGAGCCAGAACCAGCCCCAGGCGGTGAGGTCGATCCCGTAGAGCACGTCCCTGGCCTGCGCCGCGAGCGTGTCGTCGTCGGACAGCGCCGCGATGCCGCTGAGCGCGTTGTACCCGCCCGCGATCACCGCCATCACTCCGGCGAAGGTGATCCAGCCAGACCGACGCTGCAACGTTCTCCGTCATACAGGCTCTCCTCTCCTCGGCCTTGCGAGTCGGCGCGACTGTACGGCCGGCTACGGACGGCGGCGGAGGCGGGAAAGGCGCCCAGCCGCCGTTCGAGGCTCTTTGCCGCGCGGGCCTCGGCGCGCTGCTCCTTCTGCTCCGCGACCTTGACCTTGGCGTCGGCGTAGGACTGCTCGACGAGCTCCCTTCCGCCTGCCCAGCCGAAAGCCCAGACCACGAGCGCGACGGCGAAGGCGATGTTCCAGGCGGTGACGGCGAGCTGCTGGCCGAGTGAGTACGCGGTGGCGGTCGCAGCGTCCGTCGTCGTTGCCGAGCGCGGCGACGTTGGCGGCCTGGTTGACGCCGACCCCGCCCGGCGTCACGGAGACCATGTTGGCGATCGAGTTGCCGCCCATCACCGACATCACGGTGTGGAACGTGACCGTGATCCCGTAGCCCGCCAGGAACACGGCGATCACGCCCAGCTTGGCCAGCCACGCGCCGAACGACGGCAGGAAGACACGCACCAGGTACTGCCGCGGACGCGCGAGGATCGCGCCGCCCTGCTGGGCCCTCTCGATCAAGCCGGGCAGCTTGCGCCGGAAGAGGCGAACGAGGACGACGATCAGCAGCACGACCCCGGCGGCGATGGCGAGGAACAGGCCGGGATGGTCGTGCGGCAGCTCGAACTGGCGCTCGAACGTGCCCGGCACGGACGCGAACAGGTACACGTAGACGAACGCGCCGGCGAGCGTGAAGAAGATCTTCTGCACCAGCATCCCGCCGAGGACGCCCGGGAGGTTCGCGCCGGGGATGATCGCGATGAACATCAGCAGCATCACGAACGTGCCGATGTTGGCCGGCAGGAAGCCGTTGAGCGCGACGCCGGCCGCGTAGGCCGCGAGCACCTGGCGGTACGGGGCCGGCGCGTCCGGATAGCCGGCGCGCAGGATGAAGTACCAGCCGAGCGCGGTGAGCGTGGTCTGCAGCGTCTGCAGCGACCAGCCGGCCACGAGGTAGCCGAACCCGATGCCGGTGAGGGCGTCCCAGAGGCTCTCGAACCAGCCCGCCACGTCGACGCCGAA
Organism: uncultured Thermoleophilaceae bacterium; assembly: GCA_963759625.1. GTDB lineage: Bacteria > Actinomycetota > Thermoleophilia > Solirubrobacterales > Thermoleophilaceae > JACVRW01. Next base: position 13,653 of record CAVXAD010000015.1, read on the forward strand.
CAGCCCGAGCACGGCGACCAGCAGCGCGGTGCCCGCCAGCCAGCCGAGCACCTTGACCAGGCGGCGCCCACGCGACGGGTCGCCGAACGGCAGCCAGCGCCGGTGACGCGGTTCGGCGGACGCCTGGCCTTCATCGCGGGGTCGGCGATGGTTAGCACCTTGAACGATGTCCGCTGCCGAGCGTCTGTTGCTCGAGCCCGTGCGGCTCGCCGGTCTGGCGCTCGCATTCGACGAGACGGTCGCATCCACGGTGGACGTCCCGGCCGGGCGCGGCGCATGAAGCGGTGACGCGACTAGCTCGCGCGTTACCGGTGGTGGGATGGCTGCCCCACTACGACCGGCGCTGGTTGCGACACGATCTCGCGGCCGGGATCGCGGTCACCGCCCTGGTGGTGCCGAAGAACCTCGGGTACGCGGACATCGCGGGAATCCCGGTGCAGAACGGCCTGTACGCGGCGGCCGCCGGGGCGATCCTGTACGCGCTCTTCTGCACGTCTCGGCACATCTCGACCGGGCCGAGCTCGTCGCTTGCGGCCGTGGCGGGAGGGGCGGTGGCGGTCACGAGCGTCGCCGGAGAGCAGGCGGCGGGGCTCGTCGCGGCGATCGCGCTGGTCACGGGGATCCTGTTCCTGCTGCTTGCGCTCCTGCGGCTGGGGTGGATCGCCAGCTTCCTGTCGAGGGCGGTGGTCACAGGATTCCTGGCGGGGGCGGCGGTCGACGTGGTCATCGGCGAGCTGCCCAAGCTCACCGGGACGTCCGCCGAGGGTGACAACGCGTGGCGCGAGCTCGGGTCGTGGCTGGGATCGCTCGGCGACACCGACTGGACGACCCTGCTGGTCGGGGTCACGGCGCTCGGGGTGATCCTCGGGCTGCGTCGCTTCGCGCCTGCGGTTCCGGGCGCGCTGGTACTCGTGGCGGGCGGACTGCTGGCCTCGTCGCTGTTCGATCTCGGCGCGCACGGGGTGGCGCTCGTCGGCGACGTGCCGCGCGGGCTTCCCACCCCCGAGCTGCCCGATCTCGGGCTCGTCCGGGACCACTACGCAACCGTCGCCATCGCGGCGGTGGCGTTGCTGCTGATCGGGTTCTCTCAGACAGCCGGTGATGCGAGGGCGTTCGCGGCGCGGCACCGGTATCGCATCGATGTGAACCAGGAGTCCGTGGCTCAGGGGATGGCGAACGCGGGCGCGGGCCTGTTCCAGGGCATGCCCGTGTCGACCAGCCTCTCGGCCAGCTCTCTGAACGAGTCGGCGGGCGCGCGCACACAGGTGGCGTCGCTCGTGAGCGGCGGCCTGGTGCTCGCGACCCTGCTCGTCCTCGCCCCGCTGTTCTCGGACCTTCCCAAGGCCGTGCTCGGGGCCGTGATCATCGACGCCGTCGTGTTCGGCATGATCGACGTCGCCGAGCTGCGGCGCCTCTATCGGGTCACGCGATTCGACTTCTGGGTCGCGGCGGCGGCGATCATCGGCGTGCTCTCCGTGGGCGTGCTCGCAGGTGTGGTGGTCGGGGTCGTGCTCTCGCTCGGCTGGCTCGTCTATGTCGCCACGCGTCCTCCGATGCCCCTGCTCGGCCGGCAGCCCGGGACCCAGGTCTTCCGCGACCTCGACGGGAACCCCGCCGACGAGACCTTTCCCGGCGTCGCCGTACTGCGCATGGACGGCGGGCTGTTCTTTGCGACCGCGGAGCCGCTCGAGGAGCGCGTTCGCGAGCTCGCCCAGGAGGACCCCGACCGCCGCGGGCTCGTGCTCGATCTCGAGGGCGTCAACTTCATCGACTCCCAGGGCGCGGCGAAGGTGACCGAGATCCACGAACTGACGGAAGCCGACGGCGTCACGCTGCGGCTGGCGGGTGTGAGGCCGCAGGTTCTCGCGATCCTGGAGGCCGACGGCCTCATCGACCGCATCGGGGCCGACCATGTCCACGGCAACGTCCACCTGGCGGTCGAGGCGCAGCTGGCCGAGGCCGACCACTAGCCGAGGCAGAATCAGCGGAGTGAGCGACCACCAGGCCGTCCTCGAGGAGTACCGCGACCGGCGCGAGGCCCTCGAGAGATCGGTCCTTCCGCTGGCGACCTCGATCGACGGCCGCCGGTTCGAGTACCAGGCCTCGCTGTACGGCCTCGAGCTCGAGGCCGGCGGCTACGTGGCGATCGACGCGGATGGGGAGATCCGCATGGGCCAGGTGCTCTCGCTCCAGATGGAGCAGCGTGCGGCCGGCGCGGACGACCGGCCGGGCAGCGTCCTGATCCGGGTCGCGCGCGGGGAAGGGACGGTGCTGGAGGGGAATGGCCGGCGCTTCCACGACGCGAGCGTGCGGCCCGCGACCGAGGCGGAGGTGTCGGCCTGGCTCGAGCGCTCGCGGTCCGAGCGGGCTCGGCTCGACGTCGGGGAGCTCGCGGTCGCTCGCGGCGTGCCGTTCGGGCTCGACGCCGCCGGCTTCGGCCGCCACACGTTCCTGTGCGGGCAGTCCGGGTCGGGGAAGACGTACTCGCTCGGCGTGCTGCTGGAGCAGCTGTTGATGCAGACCAAGCTACGGATCGTCGTGCTCGACCCCAATTCCGACTACGTGCGGCTTGGGGAGCCGAGGCCGGGCGCCGACGACGAGTCGGTCGAGCGCTACCGCACGGCCGCGGGCTCGGTCGCCGTGCGCAGCGGAACGAGCGGCGGCGACCCGATCCGCATCCGCCTGCGCGACCTCAGCCCGGAGCACCAGGCAGCGCTGTTGCGTCTGGATCCCGTGGCCGACCGCAGCGAGTACGCGGACCTGCTGTCGCTCATCGAGGACGAGAACGTGGTCAGCGTGGAGGATCTGGCCCGCTCCAAGGCGGAGGCGCTCAAGCTGCGCGCCCACAACCTCGGCGTGGACCGCTGGGGCATCTGGCCTGGTCCCGAGGGTGCATCGCTGCCCGCGGAGCTCGAGAGCGACGACGCGGCCGCGCTGCATCGTCGTCGACCTTGGATCGCTGCCGACGCGCGAGGAGCAGGCGGTCACCGCCGGGGCGGTCCTCGAACGGCTCTGGAGGCGGCGCGCGCGACGCGAGCCTGTCGCGATCGTGATCGACGAGGCTCACAACATCTGCCCGGCCGAGCCGGACGACCCGCTCACGGCGCTGACCACCGAGGACGTGATCCGGATCGCCGGCGAGGGCCGCAAGTTCGGCCTCTACCTGATCGTCGTGACGCAGCGGCCCCAGAAGGTGCACGAAAACGTGCTCTCCCAATGCGACAACCTCATCCTGATGCGGATGAACTCGATCGCCGACCTCGGTCACGTGGCCCGGGCCTTCTCGGCCGTTCCGGCCGGCCTGATCGATCGAGCCACGACGTTCGCGCAGGGCGAGGCGCTCGTGGCCGGCAACATCGCCTCGCATCCGGCTCTGATTCGCTTCGGCTCGCGTATCAGCCAGGAGAACGGGGCGGACGTGGCGGGCTGGGCCTAGCCCATGACCGCCGGACGCTCGGACGTTGCACGACGAACTGGAGGCCATGCTGATGTTGCGCCAGATGACTGACATGCCGGTTGGGACGATCGGGTTCGAGGCGGTCGGTGAGGTCGAAGACGATGACTGGGAGGACACGGTCGAGCCGGTGCTTCGCGAGGAGATCGCCGAAGGGCGCAAGGTGCGCCTGCTCTACGTTCTGGGCCCGGAGGCGCGTGACGTCGAGGGTGATGCCATGAAGGCCGACACCGGTTTCCGCGCACGACACGCCGCATCGTTTGATCGCGTCGCCGTGGTCAGCGACGAGGACTGGATGCGGCCGGCGCTGCGCGCGCTGTCCTTCCTGCTGCCGGGCAAGGCGAAGGGCTTCCGGAGCCGCGATCTCGCAGAGGCGAAGGCTGGCTGGCCGCCGATTCGGACTGAAGCAGGCGGGATGAGCCCGGGCGAGCCAGGGGGCAGCCAGCGCCTGGCGGTCCTGCTGGCGATGGCGATGTTCGTGCTCGTGGTCGACACGTCGCTGATGAACGTGTCCATCGCGAAGGTCGTCGAGGACCTCGACACGACCGTCAGCGGGGTGCAGGGCGCCATCGCGCTCGAGGCGCTCGTGTCGGCCGCGTTCATCCTGATCGGGAGCAAGGTCGGCGACCTCATCGGGCGCAAGCGGGCCTTCGTCCTCGGGCTGCTGGGCTACGCGCTGGGCGCCCTGGCGATGGCGCTCTCACAGGGCCTCACGGCGATCATCCTGTTCTGGGCCATCATCGGCGGGCTCGGCGCGTCGCTGCTGCTGCCGGCGATGCAGTCGCTGATCCACGGCAACTTCCACGGCGCGGCCCAGAAGAAGGCCTACGCGCTGGTGGGCGCCGCGGCGGCGATCGCCGCGGCGGTCGGGCCGCTGATCGGCGGGGCCCTGACCACCTTCCTGTCGTGGCGCGTGGGATTCCTGCTGGAGGTCGTGGTGATCGCGGTCGTGCTCATCAACCTCAAGCTGATTCGCGACGTGCCCTACACCGGCCCGCGCGTTGTCGACGGCGTGGGCGCGGTGCTGTCGGCCGTCGGTATGGGCGGCGTCGTGATCGGCATCCTCGTCTGGCAGGAGGGCGGAGAGTTCGTCGGCGTCCTGATCGCGGTCGGCCTCGTGGCGCTCGGGTCACTCGCGCGCTGGCTCGTCCGGCGCAAGCGCGAGGGCAAGCCCACGCTTCTCGATCCCGATCTCTTCAAGCACGACCTGTTCAAGCTGGGCATCTCGTCGCAGATGCTGCAGAACATCGCACTCGGAGGGGCGATGATCGCCCTGCCGATCTACCTGCAGATGGTGCTGGAGTACAACGCGCTGGAGACCGGCCTGACGCTTGGCGCCACTGTCCCTCACGATGTTCGGGACGGCAGTCGTGGCCGGCAAGCGGGCGGGGCATCGGCGTCCCGCGAGCATCATCCGCGCAGGCTCCGGACTGCTGACCGTCGGGATGCTGCTGCTGCTCCCGATCGTCCCGCGTGCGGATTCGGGCTGGGCGCTCGTCGATCCCGCTGATGATCGCCGGAGCGGGACTGGGGCTGCTGGTCTCCCAGCTCAACAACTACACGCTCTCCCCGATCTCCGACGAGCGCGTCAGCGAGGCCGCCGGCGTCAACTCCGCCGCCGGGTCCTTCGGGCTGTCGTTCGGGCTCGCGTTCGCCGGAGCCATCATGCTCGCGACGCTCTCGATCGTGTTCACGCAGATGGCGGAGGACAGCACCGTGCTGCCGCCCGCCTCCCAGGAACAGGTCGCCGACGCCCTCGAGGAGGACGCGGAGGTCCTGAGCAACACCCGGCTCGAGGAGCAGCTCGCCGGTCAGCCGGCGGAGGTCCGGGACGAGATCGTCCGCATCAACACGGACGCGCGACCGCGCGCTCTGCAGGTCGCTCTGCTCGTCCCGATCCTCGCCGGGCTGCTCGGACTGCTCAACGGGTTCCGCATGATGCGCCGGCCCGACCCCGCCCCATCGGACGGCACGGAGACGGCGCTCGCCTGACCCCTACGCGAGTGCCTTGGCCTTCAGCGCGTCGAACTCGGCCTGCGTGATCGCGCCCGAGTCGAGCAGCTCCTTGGCCTGGGCGATCTGGGTCGCCGAGCCGCCGGCCGCATCGCGCACATAGTCGTCGAACTGCTGCTGCTGCGCCTGGGCCTGCTTGACGCTCCGCTCGCGCATCCCGTCGTGCTCGGCGATCAAATAGATCAGCACACCAAGCCACGGCAAGATCACCACGAAGATCACCCACAACGCCTTCGAGAAACCGCCGATGTCGTGACGGCGGAACACATCGATCAAGACCGTGATCACGATCCAGATCCAGATCACCCAGAAGAAAAAGATGATCATCGACCAAAGACATCCATAAACGGATAATCAGCCGCTATCGGCACAGCTCAACTCCCTCGTTAGCCAGCGAATCCAGCGCATTTATACCCGAGTGGGCTACGTTGCGCGTGTGGAGGTCGTCCGGGCGAACGGGCTCGAGATCGCCTACGAGCGCGCCGGCGCCGGGGCGCCGCTCGTATTCGCGCACGGCGCCGCCGGGGACGCGCGGCTCTGGCGGCCGCAGCTCGCGGCGCTGGCCGACGAGTTCACGGTGGTGGCGTGGGACGAGCCGGGGGCGGGCCGCTCCGCGGACGCGCCGGCGGGCTTCGGGCTGGCGGACTACGCCGATTGCCTCGCCGCTCTGATCGAAGCGCTGGACCTCGGCCCGGCGCACGTGGCGGGGCTCTCCTGGGGCGGCACGCTCGCCCTGGAGCTCTACCGCCGCCACCCCGGCCGCGTGGCCACGCTGATCCTCGTGGACACCTACGCCGGCTGGAAGGGATCGCTGCCCGAGGACGAGCTGCGCGCACGCATCGCCCACACGCGCGCGACCTTCGCCGCGCCCGCGGAGGAGTTCGATCCCACCCTTCCCGGGCTGCTCGGCCCCGACCCGCCGGACGCGGCCCTCGCGCTGCTGGAGGAGATGGCGGCAGACGTGCGGCCGGCGAGCATGAGGACGCAGCTCTCACTGATGGCCGAGGCGGACCTGCGCGACGTGCTGCCCGGCATCGACGTGCCCACGCTGCTGGTGTGGGGCGAGCACGACGGCCGCTCGCCGCTCAGCGTCGCGCGCCAGTTCGACGACGCGATCCCGCACGCGCGGCTGGTCGTGATCCCCGGCGCGGGTCACGTGAGCAACCTGGAGCAGCCCGAGCGCTTCAACGAGGCCGTGCGCGCCTTCTGCCGCGCGCACTCCCCGCGTTAGCGCAGGAAGGCTTTTCGGATCACCCCGGTGCGCATGCGCTGCGGGTGGTCTCCGACCTTGATCCGCTTGACCTCACGCGCGGTCTTGAAGGAGATGACCGACACGCGGTCCTCGCCGGCGACGGACACGAAGCAGTACTTCCCGTCCGCGCTCGACTGCGACCAGTAGGGCACCCGCCCGACCTTGATCGTGCGCTGCAACTTGAACGGCTTGCGGGTCACGATCGCCGCGTAGCCGGACATGGTCCCGGCGACGCAGAGCTTCGTCCCGCGCGGGTTCATCGCCAGCCCATGGTGGGCCGAGTCGAGCAGGAAGTCGGTGCGGGGCACGCCCTTCGCCGCGCCGAGCGGGAGGTTCAGGACCTTCACCACGCGGTCCTTCCGCAGGTCGTACTGGACGATCCCGAAGAAGAACGAGAGCTGGAAGTAGACGTAGCGCTCGTCCGGGGTGATCGCCATCGGGCGCACCGCGGCGCTCATGCCCGGGTAGCCGGCGTCGGCGAGCTTGCGTCCCATGTCGATCCGCTTCCGCACCTTGAGCGTGCGCGCGTCGATCACCTCGAACACGCGCTCGCCCTTCTCGGAGTCCTGGGAGGGGTCGTCGGCGTCCGAGTAGACGATCCCGATGCTGGCGTGGAAGATCCGCTTCCCGTCGCGCGAGAAGTTGTTCTCGTGGGGCGAGTCGCCCGACGGGATGCGGCCAACGATCTTGCCGTCGCCGGTCCGGATCACGTCGACGACCTTCGCCGTCGACGCCGAGACCAGGAGCCGCTTGCCGTTCTTCGAGATCGCCATGTGGTCGGCGCGGTTGCCGTCCACCTTCGTCCGCCAGCGGATCCTGCCCGTCTTCAGGTTGATGGCGACCACGTCGGCGAAGCTCGGCCGCGAGAAGTAGACGTAGCGCCCGTCGGGCGATGTGAACCCGTCGTCCACGTACTGGTTGTGGCCCTCGCCGATCAGCGTGCGGATCACCCTGAAGTAACCGGCCGCGTTCGGGTCGGCCATGATCTCCGCGACCCGCTCGTCGTTGTCGGGGATCACGTTGATGCGCTTGAGGCGCTTCAGGCTGTGGGGGTCGACCAGGTCGGCGGTGCCCGCCCAGTTGTTGCTCACCACGAGGACGTCCCGGGTGCCGGCCGCCGGCGCGCTGGGTACGAGTGCCAGCGACGCGACGGCGGCGGCAACGGCCACGAGGCCTGTCCGTCTCACCGGTTGCGTCCCCTGCGCTCGCGGATCTGCACGACCGCGAGCCACACGAGGAAGCCCACGACCGGCAGGAAGTAGGCCACGGAGGTGAGCCAGTGGCCGGCGTGGGCGAAGACGATCACGGCGCTGATGTTCGCATGCGCCGGGTCACTGGTTCGACTGCGACAGCAGCCAGAGCGCGAGGCTCGTGAAGCCGACCATGATCGCGAGCATCCAGTACTGCGAGCGCACCGCCTCCCGGGCGTCCTTGTAGATGGCGAGCGCCCGGTCGTGGGCGAGCACCAGCGCGGTCACGTGCCCGGCCACCACGAAGGCCACCTGCCAGTACCAGGTGGCGTTCGCGCCGATCACCGTGTAGTCGACCGTGTGCCCGGCCGTGCCGAACAGGTCGGACCCCTCGCCGAGCGGATCGGAGGCGAGGAAGACGATCGCCTGGCCCTGGAAGAGCAGCAGCGTGAGGTAGTGCGCCGCGACGTAGGCGAGCGAGATCGGCACGAGCGTGTGGATGAACGCGCGCGCGAGCTGCTCCTGGCCGAAGCCGCCGCCGACGCTGCGGGCACCCCAGACGCCGAGCATGTAGAAGGCGTAGATGAGCGCGACCGTGCCTGCCAGGCCGATCAGGAAGGTGAACTCGAGGGCGTGGCGCGGCGACAGCCCGAGGTCCCCGAACCAGGTCGCCATGTCCGGCGCGATGCTCGTCCACGGGGCGCCCTCGGAGCCGCCGTCGAACGTGACGCTGCCGATCATCACGGCCAGCAGCGGCACGGTGCCGGCCACCGGCTTGAAGGCGGGCAGACCGGTCAGGAAGCCCCGGATCACCCACCTCCCCGTCGCGGGTCGCGAACGGCGCCAGCCGCGAGAACAGGTTGTAGTAGACCGAGAAGGCCTCGCCCCGCCGGATCCAGGGCTCGACTCCGTAGAGCGCCATGCCCACGAACGTGAGCGCCGAGTACACGAGCGTCGCGATCGCCAGGTTCTCGGGCTTGTCGCCGTCCGAGGCCACCAGCTCGAGCGCGGCGAAGGCGAAGATCCCGATGGCCGCGGGCCAGTTGCCGAGCCGCTCGGGATAGGCCAGCGGCGCCGGCAGGTCGGTGCGTGCGGCCTGCCTGGCCACCCAGGCCACCGCGTTCCCGATCGCCCGCCACGGGTTGAAGGCCTTGAACACGTCGCCCAACAGGACGCTCGCCGGCACCAGCCCGAGCCAGAAGACCACGTAGATGAACGTGGGCGCGAAGTTGGCCGTGGAGCTCTGCGTGCCGCGCAGCCCGCTGTAGACCACGACGCCCAGCAGGAACACGCCGATCGCCCCGCACAGGATCTGCACGGGGCGAGCCGCGATCAGGCGGCCGCTCCCACCGGGGAGCGGCCGCCACTTCTCTTCCTGGAGCCGCGGCTCCGGCCACAGCACGGCCAGCGCCACGAACGACACCACGAGCACCATCGCGGCCGCCCACCCGAACAGCCATTCCGGGATCGGAAGGTCGGAGCGGGAGACCAGCCCGTGGGCGATGAGGGTCACGACGGCTCGACCACCAGGTTCGCGACCTTCGGGTCGCGGCCCGCGTCCTCGGCCACGTGGCTCTCCATCTCGAACTGCCCCTCGAGGTTCGCCTCGAAGTCGAAGCGGGCCGGCTTGCCCGGCTCGACCGCCTTCTCGATGTCGTAGCCGTGGAGGTGCATGTCGTCGTGCGCGTCGGCCGTGACGACGATCCGCACCTGGTCGCCCTTCGTGACGGTGATGGTCTTGGGACCGCCCACCACCTCGCCGCCGCGGATGGCGATCTGGGTGACCGCCGGCTCGGCCGGGGTGTCCGGCGTCGCCGTCTCGTCCGTGGCGGGCGCCGTGGCGGTCCCGCCCGTGGTGGTCGTCTGGGCGGCCTGCTCCGAGTCGTCGTCGTCATCGCCGCCCGGGCTCACGATCACGAACGCGATCACCGCCACGAGCACGGCGGCGACCACGAGCGCGATCCGCTGGTTCCTGTTCATCTCGATGCTCCTTTCCGCAGGGGCGCGCCCGGCGGGCGCGCCCGTCTACTACGTCGTGGGACGCAGCGCGGGAGGGGCGCGGCCGGCGAGGTGCCGCGCCATCACATGGCGCGGCGCGCGCGTGGGAGCGACGGGCCGCCGGGGCCCGCCGCGGAGCGGCCTGAGACGGACTGGGCGCGCGCGGCGCGCCGCGACCATCACGGCACGGCTCGCGCCGGTCAGGAGGAGCGCGGCAGCCGCGCCGAGCACGAGCGCCAGCGGGATCGCCGACCAGCCGCCCTCCGCGAAGGGGACCGCCGGGCCGAGGTGCTGCCCGCGGCTGAGCAGGGCCTCGAGCAGCTCCTGCCCGCTGTAGACGGTCAGGAGCACCGCGGCGAGCGCCAGCCAGAGCCGCGCGAAGCTCGGCGCGCGCTCACCGCGAGCGGTTCGGCGGGCCCGGTCGATGGCCACGAGCAGCTGTGCGCCGGCGAGTGCGAGCAGCAGGCCCGCCACGCCGCCGGCGAACGGAAGGTAGGCGTGACCGCGCGCCGCGAGCGCCTCGCCCGCGTGGTCGCCGAACCCGATCAGGTAGCGCAGCTCGTGAAGCACGAGCGCGGCCACGGCGATCACCGCGGCTAGGCGGACTGTCGGCGTGCCTGGCCGCATCCCGGCCGGAGTATTGCAACGCGCCCGGGCTCGTTCACCGGTAGGCAACGCGGCGGTCACCGAACGGTCACGCCTTCGGCGCCCTTCGGGCCGGAGACTCGGCCCAGATGAGCTACGCCGATATCCACTTCCATCTACTGCACGGCGTGGACGACGGGCCGGAGACGCTCGCCGACAGCGTGGCGCTCGCCCGCGCCGCCGTGGCGGACGGGACCCGCACCGTCGTGTGCACGCCGCATGTGAGAACGGACTTCGTGACCGAGCCGCTCGACGTCGTCGAGCTGGTGCGCGAGCTGCGTGAGGCGCTGGCCCACGCGGGCGTGCCGCTCGAGCTCCGCTGCGGCGGAGAGCTGGGTCACGACCTCGCCGGGACTCTGTCGCAGCCTCAGCTCGAGGCGATCGCGCAGGGGCCCGCGGGGAATCGCTGGCTGCTCGTGGAGGCGCCGTTCGACGGGCTGACCGCAGAGTTCCGGGCCGCGACGGCGGAACTGCGCGAGCGCGGGTTCGGCGTCGTGGTCGCGCATCCGGAGCGCGTGGCGTTCGCCGACAGCGACGGGCTCGAGGCGCTGCGGCACGAGCTTGAGCAGGGGTGCGTGGCGCAGCTGAACGCCCAGTCGCTCCTGGGCGAGCACGGCGCCGACGCCCGCAGCGGCCGCCGCGCATACGTCGCGCAGGGTCTGGCCGGGCTCGTCGCATCGGACGCGCACGGGCCGCTGCGGCCGCCGTCACTGGGAGCCGCGTGCTCGGCGCTGCTCGACGCCGGCGTCAGCCCGGGCAGGGCATGGAGCCTCACGCGCGCGCAGCCGGCGCGCCTCCTGGCCGAGGGCCTGCCCGCGCCGCTCGCGCTGGCGGCCTAGAAGACCGCGGCGCCGTGCTCGCCGGGCTGCGGCGGGTCGGCGGCGAGGCCCGTCGTCCAGCAGCGCGATCTCGTCCGCCGCCGGCTCCTCCGGCAGCCGGTCCGGATCGATGCGAGCGCCCGTCCTCGGGCGGGTCGAGCGCGAGCTCGCCGTCGTCGCCGCCCGGCCCGCTCGGGCTGGAAGCGGTAGCCGACGCCGAAGTGCGTGTGGATGTAGTTCCAGTCCGGCGAGGCCTTCTCGAGCTTCTGGCGGACCTTCCGGACGAAGACGTCCACGGAGCGGTCGCCGTGCGCCATGGCGTAGCCCCAGACCGACTGGTAGATCTCCTCGCGCTGGAGGACCTTCCCGGCGGTCTGCGCGAGCAGCTGCAGCACCTCGAACTCGCGCCTCGTGAGGTCGACGCTGTTGCCGCGGGCGAAGGCCTGGAACTGGTCGGCCCGGATCTCGAGCTCGCCGGCCACGAGCGGCCCGGTGTCCACACGCGCGGAGGCCTGCTTGCGCCTGCGCACGACGGCCTCCACGCGCGCGAGGACCTCCTCGGGGTGGGCGGGCTTGGTGACCCAGTCGTCGGCGCCGGCCCGCAGGCCGCGCACGCGCTGGGCCACGCTCGAGCGGCCGGTCACGACCACGACGCCCAGCGAGGGCAGCGCGGCGGTGAGCCGGTCGAGGAAGCCCCAGGCGCCCTCGCCGAGCACGGCGAGGTCCACGACCAGCGCGTTCACCCTCATGGCGACGAACTCATCGACGCGTGGAGCGGCCTCCAGCCGGCGGTATTGCCAGCCGAGGTCATCCGCGCGCTTGACGAGGACACGCACGAATCCGGAGTCCAGGTCGAGGATCGCCAGCCTCACGGGACCAATCTCCGTGGCGGTCATCGAAGGCAAGTGTACGGGGGTCGCACCCGGATCTGCGCTGCATTTACAGCTTTTTCACAGGTCGACAACGGCCGGGTAACGGACTTTCCGCACTTGCCTGGCATTTTCGACGCCAATGGAAGCCGCGATCCAGAACGGCATCTTGCAGGCGGATGACATCGAGATCCGCCCGAGCGAGTTCGTGGCGCTCGCCGGGGGCAAGCCGCTCGACCTCACCGTGCGCGAGCTGGAGCTGCTCACGGCGCTCGTGGAGCGGCGCGGGCGCATCGTCAGCCGTGAGGAGCTCTACCGCGTTGTGTGGGGGGAGAGCTACCGCAAGGCGGACCGCTCGGTCGACGTCTACATCGGGAAGCTGCGGCACAAGCTGGCCGTTGCGCTGCCCGCGCGGCGCTTCATCCACACGCATTTCGGGTTCGGCTACCGCTTCGCGCCCGACCGCGACGCCTCCTGACCGCCTTCACATCTTTTTCACAGGGCGGCGACAGCCCGGTAACAGACTGACCCCATGCCCCGTGCGAGCGTCCGCTCCGTCTAATGGAACGACCAAGGAGAAGACCTGCATGAGGAAGCTCCTCACGCTCGCCATCTGCGGCGTGCTGGCCCTCGGGGCTGCTGCGTGTGGCGATGACGACAACTCGAGCTCCAGTGACGGAAGCGGCGACAGCGGCGGCAATCTGTCCGGCTCGATCGCGATCGACGGCTCGAGCACGGTGGCTCCCTTCGCCCAGGCGGCCCAGGAGGCCTTCCAGGCGGAGAACCCGGACGTGAAGATCACGGTCGGAACGGCCGGCACCGGCGGCGGATTCGAGAAGTTCTGCGCCGGCGAGACCGACATCTCGGACGCATCGCGGCCGATCAAGGACGACGAGGAAGTCCCCGTCTGCAAGAAGAACGGGGTCGTCTACGACGAGGTCCAGGTGGCGAACGACGGCATCGCGGTGGTGACCAACACCGCGCTGAAGGTCGACTGCATGACCACCGCGCAGCTCAAGCAGCTGTGGAACAAGGGCTCGAAGGTCGAGCAAGCTCAGCCAGATCGACCCGAAGTTCCCGGACACGGAGCTGGAGCTCTTCGGCCCCGGCACGGACTCGGGCACGTTCGACTTCTTCACCGACCAGATCAACGGTGAGGAAGGCGTCTCGCGCGACGACTACCAGCCCTCCGAGGACGACAACATCCTCGTCCAGGGCGTCGAGGGCTCCGACGGCGGACTCGGCTACTTCGGGTTCTCCTACTACGAGCAGAACCAGGACAAGCTCAACCTGGTCGGCGTGGACGGCGGTGACGGCTGCGTCAAGCCGAGCACCGAGGCGATCCAGGACGGCAGCTACAAGCCGCTCTCGAGGCCGCTGTTCATGTATCCGAGCGAGAAGGCGCTCAAGCGGCCCGAGGTCAAGGCGTTCATGGACTACGTGATCGCCAACTACTCGGACATCGCCACGAACTCGCAGATCGTGCCGATGACCGACGCGCAGGCCGCAGAGGGCAAGAAGGCCCTCGCCACAGCGGAGTCGAACGCCGGCTCCTGATGGAAGCAGGCAGCACGACCGCAGCAGGCGCGCGCGCCGTCCCCGCATTGGGGGCGGCGCGCCGCCGCTACGGCGAGGACGTGGTCAAGGCGCATCCTGATCTTCGCCACGTTCCTCTCGATCCTCACCACCACGGGGATCGTGGTCGCGCTGCTCGTGCCGACGATCGAGTTCTTCGGCGACGTCGGCGTCTGGGAGTTCCTCTCCGGCAGCAAGTGGACGCCGCTGTTCGAGCCGCCCAGCTTCGGGGTGATCCCGCTGCTCGTGGGCACGCTCCTCACCACCGGGATCGCGATGCTGGTGGCCACCCCGCTCGGACTGGGCGCCGCGATCTACCTCAGCGAGTACGCGCGCCCGCGCGTGCGGAAGACCATCAAGCCCGCCCTCGAGGTCCTCGCGGGCGTGCCGACCATCGTCTTCGGCTACTTCGCCCTCACGTTCTTCACCCCGGAGATCCTGCGCGGCCTCTTCAGCGCCGACGTGAACATCTTCAACGTGCTCGCGGCCGGCATCGTCATGGGCTTCATGATCGTGCCGACGGTGGCCTCGGTCGCCGAGGACGCGATGTCCGCGGTCCCGCAGTCGCTGCGCGAGGGCGCCTTCGGGCTCGGCGCCTCGAAGCTGAACGTCTCCATGCGGGTCGTCTTCCCGGCCGCTCTCTCGGGGATCGTGGCGGCCCTGGTGCTGGGCGTGTCGCGGGCGATCGGCGAGACGATGATCGTGCTCATCGCCGCCGGCCAGATCGCGAGCACCTCGGTCGACCCGCGCGAGCCGCACTACTCGCTTGCGTCGTTCATCGGGGCGACGGCCAAGGGCGACGTGCCCACGGGCAGCACCGAGTACAAGACGATCTTCGCCGTGGGGATGCTGCTGTTCATCATCACGCTGATCATGAACCTGATCTCGATCCGCTTCGTGCGGAAGTACCGGCAGGTGTACGAGTGAGCGCCCACGGAGGCGCCATCGGCAAGGCCCCCTTCTCGCAGCGGGCGAAGGACACCGGGTTCCGCCTGACGATGCTGGCCTGCCTCGGGCTGTCCGTCGGGCTCCTGGCCCTGCTGCTCTACGACGTGGTCAAGGACGGTGCCTCGCACCTGACCATCGACTTCCTGACGAGCTTCGGCTCGATCAGCGCCGACAAGGCCGGCGCCGAGGCCGCGATCTGGGGAACGATCTGGATCATGGTCGTCTGCGCGCTGTTCATCGTCCCGGTGGGCGTGGCCACCGCGATCTACCTCGAGGAGTACGCGGACAACTCGCGCTGGTGGAACCGCGCCATCGAGGTGAACATCCAGAACCTGGCCTCGGTCCCGTCGATCGTCTACGGGATCCTGGGCCTCGCGTTCCTGGTCCGCGGCCCGCTCTCGCTCGGGCCCGTGGTCCTGGCAGGCGGGCTATGCCTCGGCCTGCTGGTGCTCCCGGTGGTGATCATCGCCTCGCGCGAGGCGATCCGCGCGGTGCCGCCCTCGATCCGCGAGGGGTCGCTGGCGCTCGGCGCCACCCAGTGGCAGACGATCCGCCGCCAGGTGCTGCCGGCCTCGATCCCCGGGATCGCCACCGGCGTGATCCTGGCGCTCTCGCGCGCCATCGGCGAGACTGCGCCCCTGATCGTGATCGGGGCGGCCACCGTGATCGCCTTCAACCCCGAGGGACTCGACTCGAGGTTCACGGCGCTCCCGATCCAGATCTTCGACTGGATCTCGCGCGCCTCCAACGACGTGAACAACTACAAGCCACTCGCCGCGGCGGCGATCCTCTTCCTGATGATCCTGCTGCTCCTCATGAACAGCGTGGCGATCTGGCTGCGGAATCGTTACGAGCAAAAGTGGTAGGAGACGAAAAATGGCGGAGCGAGTGACTGAACCCGAGGACAAGCAGCAGGAGGCCGCCCCGGCGGTGCCCGGGGTGGGCATCCCCGACCAGGGCGCGCGCTTCGCGCGCGACGGCGAGCCCGAGGCGGCGCCGAGGGGCCCGCGCGAGGCGATCTTCAAGCTCGAGAGCGTCCAGGTGAGCTACGGCCCCAAGCCCGCCGTGCGCGACGTGTCGTTCGACGTCGGGAAGAACGAGATCACCGCGCTCATCGGGCCGTCCGGCTGCGGCAAGTCCACTCTGATCCGCTGCCTGAACCGGATGAACGACCTCATCCTGGGCGCGCGCGTGGAGGGCAAGGTGCTCTACCACGGCGAGGACCTGTACGCCCCGAACGTGGATGCCGTGGAGGTCCGCAAGCGGATCGGGATGGTCTTCCAGAAGCCCAACCCCTTCCCCAAGTCGATCTACGACAACATCGCCTTCGGGCCGCGCGTCCTCGGCCGCAAGCACAACCTCGACGAGACCGTGGAGCGCGCCCTCACGCAGGCGGCCCTCTGGGACGAGGTCAAGGACCGGCTCAAGACCAACGCGTTCGGGATGTCCGGCGGCCAGCAGCAGCGCCTCTGCATCGCGCGCTGCCTCGCGGTCAACCCCGACGTGATCCTCATGGACGAGCCCTGCTCGGCGCTCGACCCGATCTCCACGGGCAAGATCGAGGACCTGATGATGGAGCTCAAGAAGGAGTACTCGATCGTCATCGTCACCCACAACATGCAGCAGGCGGCCCGCGTGTCCGACAAGACCGCGTTCTTCACCGTCGAGCTGGACGAGGACGAGGACCACCGCACCGGGCGGGTGGTCGAGTTCGACGACACCGAGAAGATCTTCACGAACCCGGCCGACTCGCGGACAGAGGCGTACGTCACCGGGAAGGTGGGCTAGGGCCATGGCCGACACCACCCGCACCCACTTCCAGGAAGAGCTCGCGAACCTCGAGACCCAGGCGCTCGGCGGGCTCGACATGGTCACCAGCGCGCTCGACCGCGCGCTCGAGACCGTGCAGCACCAGGACGTGGAGCTGGCGAGCATGGTCATCGCCGACGACGACCGCATCGACGGCCGCTACCTCGAGGTGCACCAGGGCATCCTCTCCCTGCTGGCGCTCCAGGCGCCGGTGGCGGGCGACCTCCGCCTCGTGGCCGCGCTGCTCCACGTGATCAAGCACGTGGAGCGCATGGGCGACCAGTGCGTGAACATGGCGAAGCTCGTCCCGCTCGCCGGCCACGAGCCGCCCGCGGACGAGGAGATGCTCTCGCTGATCCGGCGGATGGGCGTCCAGGCCCGCCAGCAGGTCGTGCAGTGCGGGCAGGCGTTCTCGGGCCGCGACGTGGGCCTCGCGCAGGACCTCGTGCGCCAGGACGACGAGATCGACACGCTCAACCGCCAGGTCTTCGCCAAGGCCCTCGAGCTCGGCGACGACGCGGATAGGCGAGAATGGGCGATGCACATGATGCTCGTGGCCCGCTGCATCGAGCGCATCGGCGACAACGCCGTCGACATCGGCGAGCAGACCGCCTTCGTGGTCACGGGCCTTTTCCGCGAGTTCGAGGATGCGTCGCATCCCGAGCTCGCGCCCCAATAGCCCGCTTGATCTGCGCCTGCATCGACATCGGCAGCAACACCACGAGGCTGCTGGTGGCGGACGCGGGGAGCGGTCAGCTGCGCGAGCTCGTCAACCAGCGCGCGTTCACGCGGATCGGCAAGAGCCTCCGCAACGGCGACGGGACCATCCCCGCGGCCAAGATCGAGGAGACCGCGGATGTGGTGCGCACGCAGGCCACCGTCGCGCGCGAGGTGGGCGCCGAGCGGCTCGTGGCGGTGGCCACGGCGGCGATCCGCCAGGCCTCGAACCGCGACGAGCTGCGCGATGCGGTGTCCGAGGCGGGCGGCATGGAGCTCGACGTGCTCTCGGGCGAGGAGGAGGCGCGACTCGCCTTCGTCGGCGCCACACGCACGCTCCTCCAGCCGGCCGAGGGCACGATCGCGGTGGTGGACGTGGGCGGCGGGTCCAGTGAGATCGCCGTGGGCGAGCCCGACGGCAAGATGGGCTGGTCGGCGTCCTTCCGGATCGGCTCCGGGTTCCTCGCGGACTCCTACCTGCGCTCCGACCCGCCGTCGGTGGACGAGCTCGAGAACGTCCGCAGCCACGTGGCCGGCGCGATCGAGGGCCTCGAGCCGCCGCCGGCCGACTCGGCCGTGGCCGTCGGCGGCACCGCCACGTCGCTCCGCAGGGTGGTCGGCGCCGAGCTTTCGCACGAGACGCTCGAGCGCGGGATCCGCGTTCTCTCGAGCACTCCGATCCAGGAGGTGGCGCAGCGCTTCGAGCTCGACCCCGAGCGCGTGCGGCTGCTGCCGGCCGGGATCCTGGTGCTCGAGGCGCTCTCCGACCTGCTCGAGCTGCCGCTGCGGATCGCGCGCGGGGGCCTGCGCGAGGGCGTGCTGCTCGAGCTCGTGGAGGGCCGGCGGCTTGCCTAGGAGACCGGAGCCCCGGCGGCGATCGCGGCCAGCTCGGACGGGCGCAGGAGCACCTTGAGCTCGCCCCGGTCGATCCCGGCCAGCCCGCCCTTCTTGAGGCGGACCTGCGCTCCCGTGAGCGAGTGCACGGCGGCCGAGAAGTCCGGGTCGTGTCCGACGAGGACCACGTCTTCGCCCAGCCCGGCGGCGAGCTCGTCGGCGTGGAAGGGACCGCCCGCGAGCTTCGGCTCGTGCTGCGGCACGACGCTGCCGAGCTCCTCGCAGGCGAGGCGCGCCGTGTCGGCGGCCCGCACCTTCGGGCTGGTCAGGCAGGCGTCCGGCTTCACGCCGAGCGCCTTCAGCGCCGCCCCCGCCGCGCGCGACTGCCGGCGGCCCTTCTCGGTGAGCGGACGCTCGGCGTCGGGCGACCCGTCTGCAGCTTCTCCGTGCCTGAGTAACCAGATCATCGCCAAAGGACGATAATCACTGACATGGAGCTTGGGCTGGAGACCACGGACGCGACGGTCGAGACGCCCGAGCTCGATTCGCGCGAGCTGTACTGGAACCGCGAGCTCTCCTGGCTCCAGTTCAACGAGCGCGTGCTCGCGCTCGCGGAGGACGAGAGCATCCCGCTGCTCGAGCGCGTGAAGTTCCTCGCGATCTACGCCTCCAACCTGGACGAGTTCTACATGGTGCGCGTGGCCGGCCTGCACGACCAGGTGGACGCCGGCATCGACGACCGCAAGGCCGACGGGCTCTCTCCCATGGAGACGATCGAGCGCGTGGCCGAGCGCAGCCGCGAGCTGGGCGGACGACTCGCACGCCAGTGGGAGGACCGGATCCGGCCCGCGCTGGCGGAGCAGGGCATCAGCGTCAAGGACCTCGAGGACCTCGACTCGGCCCAGCTCGAGGTCGTGGACCGGAACTTCGACGAGCAGATCTTCCCGGTGCTCACGCCGCTCGCCGTCGGGCCGGGCAGGCCCTTCCCGTACATCTCGAACCTCTCGCTGTCGCTCGCCGTCTGGCTGCGCGACCCCGTGGGCGGAGACGAGATCTTCGCGCGCGTGAAGGTGCCGAAGGAGGTCCTCCCGCGGCTGCTGCCGATCGGGAACGGCGTGTTCGTCCCGCTCGAGGCGGTGATCGCCCGCCACCTGGGCGAGCTGTTCCCGGGCATGGAGATCCTCCGCCACGCCTACTTCCGCGTGACGCGTGACGCCGACTTCACGGTCTCCGACGAGGCCGACGACCTCCTCCGCGCCGTCGAGGACGAGCTGCGCCGGCGGCGCTTCGGCGAGGCCGTGCGGCTCGAGGTGTCGCACGACATGGAGCCGCGGATGCGCGGCTACCTGATCGAGCAGCTCGCGGTGGACGAGGTCCAGGTGAACGACGTGGACGGGCTGCTCGACCTCCAGGACCTCTGGTCGCTCTACGAGCTGGACGGCTACCGCGAGCTGCGCGACGCGCCCTGGCAGCCGGTCCCGAAGCCCGAGCCGAACGAGCGCGAGGACGGCCGCGCGGACATGTTCGCGGCGATGCGCGCGGGCGACATCCTGGTCCACCACCCGTACCACTCGTTCGTGGGCAGCGTGGAGCGCTTCGTGCAGCAGGCCGCGTCCGACCCCGACGTGCTCGCGATCAAGATGACCGTGTACCGGACCTCCGACGACTCGGGTCTCGTGCCGTCCCTGATCGAAGCCGCCGAGCGCGGCAAGCAGGCGGTCTGCCTCGTGGAGCTGAAGGCCCGCTTCGACGAGCGCCGCAACATCGGCTGGTCGCGATCGCTGGAAGAGGTGGGCGCCCACGTGGTGCACGGCCTGCCGGGCCTGAAGACGCACACGAAGGCGCTGCTGGTCGTGCGGCGCGAGGGCGGCGGCCTGCGCCACTACGTCCACATCGGGACCGGCAACTACCACGCGAAGACCGCCCGCCTCTACGAGGACTTCGGCCTCTTCACCTGCGATCCCGAGCTCGCCGCCGACGTGGCCGAGCTATTCAACGCGCTGACGGGCGCTGCGCGCTCGCCGGGCTACCGCAAGGCGATCGTGGCCCCCGACCACATGCGCGACTGGTTCCTGGAGGAGGTGCGCAAGACCATCGAGGCACGCCTTGCGGGCCAGGAGGCGCGGATCATCCTCAAGATGAACTCGCTCGTGGATGCCCGCAGCATCCGCGCGCTGTACGTGGCCTCGCAGGCCGGCGTGCAGGTGGACGTGAACGTGCGCGGCATCTGCTGCCTGCGCCCCGGCGTGCCCGGAGTCTCCGACAACATCCGCGTGGTCTCCGTGGTCGGGCGCTTCCTCGAGCACTCGCGCATCTACGGGTTCGTCCGCGGCGAGGAACGGCGCTACTGGATCGGCTCGGGCGACCTGATGCCGCGCAACCTCGACACGCGGGTGGAGCTGCTCGCCCCCGTCGAGGACCCGGCGCTGCGCTCCGAGCTGGAGGACACGCTCGAGCGCTGCCTGGCGGACGACACGTTCGCCTGGGAGCTCGAGACCGACGGATCCTGGAGCCGCCGCCGGGGCAGGACGCGCTCGGTGCACCGCGAGCTCATGGAGCGCGCGGTGAGCGCAGGCCCAGCACAGACTTGAGCGCCAGCACACGGGCGGCGGACTCGCGCACGCGGGCGCGGAAGCCGGGGGAGCGGCGCGCCAGCGCGAGCAGCCGCGGGAACACCTCGTTCCAGCTCGCGGACCCGGTCATCAGGATCAGGTCCGCACCGGCGCGGACCGAGCGCTGCGGCGGCGGTGGCGATGTCCGAGCGGGCCAGCACGGCCGCGGCCTCGAGGCTGTCCGTGACCGTCACGCCGTGGAAGCCGAGCCGGCGGCGCAGCAGGCCGGTGGCCACCGCGGGCGACTGAGACGCGATCCGGCGCGCGTCGAGCGCCGGGTAGAGCGCGTGCGAGAGCATCACCAGCGGGACGTGGGCGTCCACCGCGGCGGCGAACGGGACCAGCTCGCGCTCCTCCAGCACGGCGCGCGACGCGTCGATCGTGACCGGCCCGTCGTCCGTGTTCAGCGCGGCTGCGCCCAGGCCGGGGAAGTGCTTCGCCGTGGCCGCGACGCCGCCCGCGCGGTAGCCCGTCACCGCGGCGCGGGTGCGGTCCGCCACCTCGCCGGGGCCGCCGCCGAACATGCGCCCTCCGAGCGCGGCGGCGCCCGCGGCCACGTCCGCCACCGGAGCGAGGTTCACGTTCACCCCGAGCTCCCGCAGCCTGGTGCCGGCGCCGCGCGCGAGCGCCCGCACCTCGGCCGGGGGGCCCTGCTCCGACTGCGCCGGCTCGGGCCCGGCGAACGGCAGGCTCCGCACCTCGCCGCCCTCCTGGTCCACCGCCACGAGGGCGCCACCGTGCGCGGCTCGCTGGAGCGAGCGCGTGAGCGCGCGCCACTCGGCCGGTCCGCCGCCGTTCTTGCCGAACACGATCACGCCCGGCGGTCTCGCCCGCGCGCAGCCGGCGCGCCAGGTAGGCGGGCACCGACGTGCCGTCGAAGCTCGAGACGAGCAGCTGGCCCACCTGCTGCCGCAGCGACAGCGGGTCCACGGGCGGCGCGGCGCGTGCGCTCTCGCGGGTCGCTTCGCCGGCGGAGTCGCCGCCCGAGCCGGCGCCCACGGCCACGCCCGCGGCCAGCGCCAGGGCCGCGGCGGACGCGAGCGCCACCAGCCTGCGGCGCGCGGCCGGATCGCGCGACAGCCGCACGCGACCGCTAGCCGGCGGTCAACGGGAACCCGGTGCGGGGCCCCCGTCGGGTCCTCCGCCATGCCGGCCTGGAGACAGCCGTCGACGAGCGCCTCCAGGCCAAACGCGTCCGCGGGCCCGAGCGCCCCGACACCCAGCAATCGGCCTGCCGCGGCCTGCTCGGCGCCCCACGCGATGACCTTGCCGGTGAACGTGTACGGGTCCCCGCCGGTCACGTGCACCTCGCTCAGCTCTCGCCCCGAGGCGTCATAGGCGATCGCGACGATGTGGGAGCGCGAGCGGGAGCGAGCGGCCGCGTCGGGCCCGCCGGTGGAGCCCTTCACGAAGCGCCCGGTGGCCGCTTCCCAGAGCCGGCCCGCGCCGGGGACCTTCATGCCCAGCGAAGTGCCCGCCGAGAGCACCTGGATCGCCTTGGACCCGGACCCGAACCAGCCCAGGTAGGAGTTGACCTCGGTGAGCTGCGGCGCCACCCGCGGCAGCGCGAAGTGCTCGGAGCTCCCGACCGATATGCCGGTGCGCGCCTTGGAGCCGATCCGGAACGAGCGGGTGCGCCGCGCCCCGCGCTCCGACTGCACGCGCCCGTCGCGGAACGCGAAGGAGGGAGCGTTCATCACGCCCGCGAGCGAGGCCTTGGTCCCGCCGCTCGGCGCCCCGCCGCCGCTCAGGAAGTAACCGGTGTCCACGCGCGTGGCCGCCTCGCCCGCCCGGCTCAGGGCGAGCGCGCCGGCGAGGTTGCCGGGAACCCAGTCGTAGCCGAACGCGGTGAGCATCCCGGACCCGCTCTGCTCGGCGGCGGCGCCGTAGCGCTCGAAGACCTCCCGGATGAACGGCGGCTCGCCGGTGGAGTCGATGTAGTGGGCGCCCACCTCCGACGCCGCCGCGGCGGCCGGGGCGCCCCAGCGCACGAACGGCCCGACGGTGCTCACGAGCACGTCACCGGCCTCCACGAGCGCGGTCACGCTCGGCGGGTCGGCCACGTCGGCCGTGGCGGTCTCGAGCCCGCTGCCGAGCTCGCCGGCCAGCTCGCGCAGCCGCTCGGCGCTGCGGGCGGCCAGCACGGGCTTCAGCCCGCGCTCGACCATCGCCTCCGCCACCAGCCTGCCGGTGTAGCCCGTCGCGCCGAACAGCACGATGCGGCCGGGCATCCCTACTCCTCCGGGCGGCGCTCCTCGAGCACCTCGCGGACGCGCGCCACCGCCTCCGGCATCGCCCGCTCCATGCGCTTGAAGTCCCACCCGGTGAGGGTGATCAGCCGCATCGGCGTCTTCGCCACGACGGTCGCGTTGCGCTTGTCGCGCTCGAGCAGCCCGTGCTCGCCGAAGAAGTCGCCGGGCCCCAGGTCGGCCACGTGCTCGCCGGAGCGCAGGACCTCGGCCTCGCCCTCCTCGATCGCCATCAGCTCGTACGAGAAGTCACCCTCGCGGACGAGGTGACGACCGGCTTCCACGCTCACCTCCTGGGCGAACGGGGCGATCTCGCGGAGCTCTTCCTCCGGGACCGTCTGGAACAGTGAGATCGACTTCAGTCGGTTGGAATCCACGGAGTTCTCCTGGCTAGCGAACGCGGCGCGACTCTATCCGACTGATCGTGACCGGCGCGTGTTGCGTAGACATCCTCGATGACCTCCACGCGCAAGCTCGCCGTGGCCTTCGCCGCCGTCCGCGGGCTGTACGGGATCGCGCTCGCGGCCACGCCCGGCCGGGTGGGCACGAGCTGGCTCGGGGAGGCGGCTTCCGCGCGCTCCGTGCACGTGGCTCTGCGCGGGCTCGCCGCGCGCGATCTGGCGCTGGCCGGCGGAACCATCGACGCGGCGCTGCGACCGGCGCCGCTCGAGCCGTGGCTGCTCGGGAGCATCGGCTCGGACCTCTCGGACATCGCCTCGACCCTCGTCGCGGGCGACGCCGTCCCGAGGCGAGCGCGGATCGGCACGCTCGCGCTCGCCGGCACCTCCGTACTGGCCGCGGGCGCGCTGGCCGCGATCGGCGACCGATGAGGATCGCCGTGGTCGGCGCCGGCGTCTCCGGCCTCGTGTGCGCGCACCTGCTCAAGGAGGAGCACGAGGTGACCGTGTTCGAGGCCAACGACTACGCGGGCGGCCACACCCACACCGTGCGCGTGGACACGGCCGACGAGACGCATCACGTGGACACCGGCTTCATCGTCCACAACGACCGCAACTACCCGCACTTCATCCGGCTGCTCGAGAGCGTGGGCGTGGCCACGCAGCCGGCGCCGATGAGCTTCTCCGTGAGCGACGGCCGCGGCGGGCTCGAGTACAACGGCTCGTCGGCGAACGGCCTGTTCGCGAACCGCTCGAACCTCGTGCGCCCGTCGTTCCACCGCATGATCCTCGACCTGCTCAAGTTCAACCGCGAGGCGCCGGCGCTGATCGGGCTGAACGGCAGCGGCCCGAGCCTCGGGCGCTTCCTCGACGAGGGCGGATACTCGCGCGCGTTCGTCGAGCGGCTGATCGTCCCGCAGGCCTCTGCCGTGTGGTCGGCCGACCCGGCGGCCATGTGGGAGTTCCCGGCGAGCCTCCTCGCCGAGTTCTTCGCCAACCACGGCATGTTCGGCTTCAGCGGCCGGCCGCAGTGGCGCGCGGTGGCCGGCGGGTCCGCGCGCTACGTCGAGCGCCTGACGGCAGGGTTCGAGGAGAGCCTGCTGCTGTCCGCGGCCGTGCGGAGGGTCGAGCGCTTCGACGACTTCGTCGAGGTCACGCCGGACGGCGCCGAGCCGCTGCGCTTCGACGAGGTGGTGCTGGCCACGCACTCCGACCAGGCGCTCGCGATGCTCGCCGACCCGAGCGACGCCGAGCGCGAGGTGCTCGGCGCGATCGGCTACCAGCCGAACGACGTGGTCCTGCACACCGACCGCTCGCTGCTCCCGCGGCGCCCGCGCGCCTGGGCCAGCTGGAACTTCCACCTCCAGGACGAGCCGGTCGGCCGGACGACGGTGACCTACCACATGAACCGCCTCCAGACGCTCGACGCCGACCGGGAGTTCTGCGTGACGCTCAACCGCTCCGCCGACGTGGACCCGGCGACGGTGATCCGCAGCCTGCGCTACGACCATCCGGTCTACACGCCCGCGGCGCTCGCCGCGCAGGGGCGCTGGGACGACGTGAGCGGGCGGCGGCGCACCCACTTCTGCGGCGCCTACTGGGGCTACGGGTTCCACGAGGACGGGGTGGTATCCGCGCTGCGGGTGTGCGAGCGTTTCGGGGCTGCGCTCGTATGAGCGCGAGCGCCCTCTACGAGGGCTGGATCCGCCACCGGCGCCACGAGCCGGTGGCCCACGAGTTCCGCTACCGGATCTTCCTGAGCTACCTCGACCTGGACGAGCTGCCCGGGGTCCTCGACCGCGTGCCGCTGTGGTCGGGGCGCCGGCCGGCGCCCGCCTGGTACCGCAGGAGCGACTTCATGGGCGACGAGTCGGTGCCGCTCCGGCAGGCGGTGCTCGACGCCGTGGAGGAGCGGACGGGCCGGCGGCCCGGCGGCCCAGTGCGGCTGCTCACGAGCGTGCGAACCTTCGGGCACCTGTTCAACCCGATCAGCATCTACTACTGCTTCGACCCCGGCGGCGAGCAGGTGGAGGCGCTGGCCGCGGAGGTCACGAACACGCCCTGGGGCGAGCGCCACACCTACGCCTGCGCCGGCCTGTCCGGCAGCTTCGAGAAGCGCTTCCACGTGTCACCCTTCCTTGGCATGGACGCGGATTACCGGCTGCGCGCGAGCGTTCCCGGCGAGCGCCTCCAGGTGCACGTGGACAGCAGGCGCGCCGGGACGGGCGCAGTTCGACGCCACGCTCTCGCTCGAGCGGCGCGCAGCTGGCTCCCGGACCGCTGTTTCGCTACCCGCTCCAGTCCGTGCGCATGGTGGCCGGCATCTATGCACAGGCCGTCCGCCTCAAGCTGAAGGGAGCCCCCTACCACCCGCACCCGGCCCGATGATCGCGCGGGCGTTCGCATCGGCGCTGCTGGGGCGCACGCGCGCCGGGCACCTGGTCGTGGAGGAGCGCGGACGGCGGCTCGAGTTCGGGCCGCCCGCGGCCGCGCTCGAGGGGCATGTCGAGGTGCGCTCCCCGCGCTTCTGGAGGGCGCTCACCAGGGGCAGCGCGGCGCTGGCGCGCTCGTACGTGGCCGGCGAGTGGGAGTCCCGCGACCTCGTGAGCCTGTTCCGCATCGGCGCGCGCGAGATGCCGCGCCTCGACCGGCTGCGCCGCCCGTTCCTGCCCGTGCGCGACGCGCTCACGCGCATCCCGCTCAACACGCGTTCAGCGGCGCGCGACCACGTGGCCGCCCACTACGACCTCGGCAACGACCTGTTCGAGCTCTTCCTCGACCCGTCGATGACGTACTCGTGCGCGGTCTTCGACCCGCCGGACGCAGCCCTCGCCGAGGCGCAGGAGCGCAAGCTGGACCTGGTCTGCCGGAAGCTCGATCTCGGCCCCGACGACCACGTGCTCGAGATCGGCACGGGCTGGGGCTCCTTCGCCCTGCACGCCGCCGGCCGCTACGGCTGCCGGGTGACCACCACCACGATCTCGGCCGCGCAGCACGCCCGCGCGCTCGAGCGCGTGCGCGACGCCGGCCTCGCCGATCGCGTGGAGGTGCTCTCCGAGGACTACCGCGACCTGCGCGGGCGCTACGACAAGCTGGTCTCGATCGAGATGATCGAGGCGGTGGGCTGGCAGTACTTCGACGAGTACTTCGGCGCGTGCAGCCGACTGCTGCGGCCGGACGGCGCGATGCTGCTCCAGGCGATCGTGATCGACGACGAGGCCTACGAGGCCGAGAAGGCGAGCCGCTCGTTCATCCGCGAGCTCGTGTTCCCGTCAGGGTGCCTGCCGTCCGTGGAGGTCATCGACGGCTGCCTCGACCGGGTGACGGACCTGCGCCGGCTCCACCTGGACGACCTCACGGCTCACTACCCGGAGACCCTCCGGCGCTGGCGCGAGCGCTTCGTGGCGGCCGCCGCCGCTGCCGAGCGCCTCGGTTACGACCGCGGCTTCCAGCGGCTCTGGGAGCTCTACCTCGCCTACTGCGAGGCCGGCTTCCGGGAACGCAGGATCCGGGTCGTGCAGATGTCGCTCGCCAAGCCGGCGCACGCGGCGTTGCCGGCTCCGGCGCTTGCCACCGCGCTGGGGTAGGCTCGCCGTGCAGTGGCGGAGCTGCGCTTTCGGGTGGGGGCGATCTTCCCGGCGGACAACGCGACCGCCCGCTACGTCATGGCCGTCTCGATCCTGCTCGGGGACATCCGGGCGGCGCTGGCGCTGTCGGCCCGCGAGGACCTGCCCGACCACGAGCGGCTCTACCTCCACCGGCTGCTGAGGCAGCACCTGCGCGAGGGACTGCGGCTTGCGGTGGACGAGCACCGCGAGCGCGAGGACGTGCGCCGCTTCGTGGAGATCCTGCCGGACGAGGCGCGGGCCGCACGCGAGGAGCTCGAGCAGGCCGGTACGCCGGCCGCGGACGCCGACATGGGCTCGGCGCTCGCCGACCTCGCGGAGGTCGAGAGCGGCCTCTCGATGATCGGCGAGGAGAGGCACGCCGACTACGCGGACCTCGTGGCCGCCCACATGTCCGCCGCCGGCGCTTCCGAGCCGCCGATCGACGCGCTGCTCACCTACCTCGAGCACGCCGAGGCCGCCTGGCTGCGGCCCTGGCGCGGCTAGGCGCGGATCTCGGACGACCTTCCGTTGCCGGGCGCGCCGGGGCCGCAGCCGCCGCCTCCACGCGGTCGCGGCCCTCGCGCTTCGCCGTGTACAGCGCGCGGTCCGCACCGCGGAGCTGATGCCCTGCAGGCGCTTGAGCGACCGGGCGGCCTCCCCCACCCGGTCGCTCGAGCGCCGCGACTAGGAGCCCTCGGGCTGCCCCCTCGCCCCGTCCCCCGGGAGCTCGTCGCTGCCCTCGTCGTGCGTCTTGCCAGACACGCACTTGCCGAAGGCGTTGCGCTTGTTGTGGTTGGTGCCGTACTTCTCCGCGAAGCCGTCCTCGCCGAGCGTCTCGCGCTCCGACGCGCACTCCTTCGCCGCGTTCTTCGCCTCGGCGATGTCCTCGCGGTCGGCGCGGTCGGCGGCCTTCAGCGCCTGCTTGCTCTTCGCCGACACGCACTTGCCGAAGTTGCGGTACTTCTCCGCGAACGCCGCCGCATCGTCGCTTCGCTCCTCGCGGCAGTCGCGAACCGCGCTCTTCTTGGCCGCGCGCCGCTCCGCCGCCTCCTCGCGCGCCTTCTCCGACACGCAGGCGCCGAGGTTGCGGTACTGGGCCTTGAACGCCTCGCGCGACTCGTCGGTCGAGCCGCGGAGCGCCTTGCACTCCTTGGCCGCGTTCGCGCGGTCCTGCTTCGTCGGCTTTGCCACCGCGCCCGACGGGATCGCCAGGGCGACCACCATGCAGATCACGATCAACACTCCTCTGCGCATCCATGCCTCCTGTCTTGGTTTGACGCTGGAACGCCGCCGGGGACAAGAAGTTCGGGAGTTACCCCCGAACCTTCGGCCAGATGCGGCGTTCAAGAGGACGTGAGACGCCGTTTCCGGCCCGATAGGAAGCCAGGACCCCGCCACACGTGCGCTCCATCCCGCTTCAAGCCGGGCCCCAGCTGGGGCCGCTCCGATCCCGCCGCCTGCTGGCGCTGGCCGGCGACGACCGCCTCGTCACGCAACTGCGGCTGGGAAACGATGCGGCGTTCGAGGTCGCCTTCGAGCGCCACGGCCCGGGGATCCTGTCGTTCTGCCGGCACATGCTCGGGTCGCGAGAGGAAGCCGAGGACGTGGTGCAGCACACCTTCGCCGCCGCCCACAGGGCGCTCCTGGGCGAGGAGCGGGAGATCACCCTCAAGCCGTGGCTGTACGCGATCGCCCGGAACCGCTGCCTCTCGCTGCTGCGGATGCGCCGAGAGCAGCCGCTCGAGTCGCACGAGCCGTCCACCGCGGGGCTCGCGGAGGAGGTGGAGCGCCGTGCAGACCTGCGCGACCTGCTGGCCGATCTCGCGGACCTGCCCGCCGAGCAGCGCGCGGCGCTGCTGCTCGCGGAGGTGGCCGACCTCTCGCATGCCGAAGCTGCGGAAGTGCTCGAGTGCGAGGCCGCGCGAGTGAAGGCTCTCGTGTACCGGGCGCGCCAGGGGCTGCTCGAGCGGCGCGACGCGCGGGCCGCGCCCTGCGAGGAGATCCGCCGGCAGCTGGCGAGCCTCCGTGGAGGCGCCCTGCGGCGAACCGAGCTCAGGCACCACCTGCGCGTCTGTCCAGGGTGCCGCACCTTCCGCGAGCAGGTGAAGCAGCAGCGCGGCATGCTCGCCGTGGCGCTGCCCGCGGCCCCGTCGCTCGGGCTCAAGTCGGCCGTGCTCGGCGCTGTGGGGCTCGGCGGCGGGTCGGCCGGCGGCGCCGGCGCACTGGCCGCGCTCGGGGCATCGGGAACGCGGCCGGGGGGGAGCCACGGGCAAAGCTCGCGATCGTGGGAGCGCTCGCCGGAGGCGGGGTCGTGGCGGGCGAAGCCGCGGTCCATCACGGATCGCCGGCGCGGTCCCCCGACCCGCCCGCGAAGGTCGTGACGCCCAGGCCGCCCACCGGCATCCCCGCCGCTGCCCAGGAGCCGGCGCCGCCGACACTCACCCGCGAGCCCGGTATGGCGCGGTCCGAGAAGCATGCGCCACGCGCGGGAGCGCGGCCGGGGCGTCACTCAGGCCCGCACCCGGGCGCCGGGCGCAGCCCCGGTGCCCACACAGGCGCGCGGCCATGGACCGCCGGACGGCTCGCCCAAGTCCGGCTCCGGCAAAGCGCCCGACGCGCCGGCCGCCAAGGCCCGCGGACGCGGTCCTGTGATCAAGCCACCCGCCGTGCCGGTGCGCCGTGGACCGCCTGCGGAGCGCGGGCGGCCCGACGTCTCCGGACAGGGGCGCTCTCCGACACCCGCCGAGGCGGTCGCGGACAGCCTTTAGCGCCTCGGAGCGCCTGCCGATACAGGTCGCAATGGGCGGGCAGGATGCGTCGAGCAGCCGCCGGTGGGGACCGGCACTTCGCGTGCACGCTCTCGAGCGTGCTCGTCCGGCGC
The DNA here is from genome assembly GCA_963759625.1 of uncultured Thermoleophilaceae bacterium. GTDB lineage: Bacteria > Actinomycetota > Thermoleophilia > Solirubrobacterales > Thermoleophilaceae > JACVRW01. The sequence goes on from CAVXAD010000015.1 coordinate 43,523, forward strand.
CTGCGCCGCACCCACGGCGAGGAGGGGCTCGCCCGGCTGCTGGAGCTCGCGGGCTCCGAGCGCACCATCGCGTATCTCGACGAGCTGACCAACTGGATCTCCTACGACGAGGCCATGGCGCTCTTCCGCGCCGCCGAGGAGATCACCGGCGACCCGCGCATCGCCCGGCGCGTGGGCGAGGAGACGATCGCCCAGCACGCCGGCACGCCGGTGGCCACGCTGATGCGCTCGCTGGGGTCGCCCGAGGAGATCTACCGCCAGATCACCCAGGCGGGGAGCAAGTTCACCACCGCCTCGGTGCTCGAGGCGCCCGAGGTGGAGCCCGGCCGCGCCGTGATCCGCGAGCGTGCCTGCGACGGCTTCGAGCGCACGGTCCAGCACTGCGACTGGGCCAAGGGCCTCTTGAGCCAGCCGACCGCACTGTTCGGGCTGCCCCCCGCGACCGTCGAGGAGTCGGCCTGCCAGGCGCGCGGCGACGAGGCCTGCGTGTACGAGATCACCTGGGATGCCGAGCTCGCCGCCCTGACCTCCGACCCGGTCCAGCACGTGACCGTGCTCGAGGGCCACATCAGCGCGATGACCGAGCGGCTCGACAGCCTCTACGCGACCGCGGCAGACCTGATCGCCGACTCGGACCTCGACTCGGTGCTCGCGCGGATCACCGAGCGCGCCGCCACCGCCGTGCGGGCGCCGCGCTACCTGCTTGCGGTCAGGACCGACGACGAGTCCGGCCTGCACTCCCATCACAGCGGGTTCGACGAGCACGAGGCCGCCGAAATCGCGAAGCGACTGATCGATCTTCCCGCGTACCAGCTGCCCGCCTCCTGGCTCGTGGCGGAGGTGCGCTCGCACCGTCGCTACTACGGCCGCCTCGTGGCGATGGCGGACGTGAGCTTCTTCGCCCAGGAGCGCTACCTGCTCGAGCTCTACGCCCGCTATGCGGCCACGGCCCTCGACGGCGCGACCGCGCTCGCCGTGGCCACCCGTGGCCACGAGGAGGCGCGGGCGCTGCTCGAGCTGGCGCGCGCGCTGGCCGATGCGACCACCAGCGACCAGGTCGTGCGCGCGCTGGTCGACGCCGTGCCCTCGGTCGTGGACTGCGACCGCGTGAGCGTCTGGGTCTGGGACGAGGAAGCGGGCGAGCTCGCCTGCCGCGGTCATTCCACCGGAGACGACGAGCCGCTCGACCTCTATTCCATGCGCTTCCGGCCGGAGGACAACGGCCTGCTCGCATCGCTGCTCTCGAACCCGACCTCGGAGCCGCTGTTCGCCGACCGGGAGTCGGACGACCCCTACGCCACCGCGATGCTCGAGCGGTTCGGCGGCGAGGCGGCCATGGCCGCGCCGATGGTGGCCCGCGGCAACTTCCTCGGCACGCTGACGGTGACGGTCACCTCCGAGCCCGCCCGGCTGCGGCCGGGGCGCGAGCTGCTCGACCGCGTCTCCGGCGTGGTGGCACAGGCCGCCACGGCGCTTCAGACGGCCAAGCTCGTGGACACGGTCACCCACCAGGCCCGCCACGACGGGCTGACCGGGCTCGCCAACCGGACCGCGTTCGCGGAGCGGATGGAGCACGCGCTGGCCGTGGCGGGCGAGAGCGGCGAGCCGGTCGGGTTGTTCTTCGTGGACCTGGACGACTTCAAGTCCGTGAACGACGGTCTCGGGCACCACGCCGGCGACGAGCTCCTCTGCCGCGTGGCCGAGCGTCTGCTCGGCACGATCCGCTCGGGTGACACGGTCGCCCGGCTCGGCGGGGACGAGTTCGCGATCGTCCTCTCGCGCGTTGCCGGACGCGCTGTCGTGGAGGCCGCCGCCGAGCGCGTGGCTCCGCTCCTTCGACGAGCCCTTCGAGGTGGGCGGCGAGCTGATCTCGCTGAAGGCGAGCGTGGGGCGCGCGGTCTGGCCGGAGGACGCCCCCGAGATCGAGGCGCTGATGCGCCACGCCGACGCCGAGATGTACCGCGAGAAGCGCGCCGCGCGCGCCCGCGCCTAGGCCACGACGACGCGCGCGACCGTGGTGAGCGACTGGTAGTAGAGGTCGCGGCCGAACCCGGGGGCCGGGAAGAGGAACGCCTGGCGAGGGAGACGGCACGGTGACCCTCGCCTTGTCCTCGCCGGAGTCGAGGTCGAGCACCACGAGCTGGTCGCTGCCCGTCGCGAGCGATGCCCGGCGGGCGGCGGCGGAGCGCGACGAGCGCCTGGAAGGCCGGCCGCAGCGCGCGGCGCACCAGCGGCCGCCGCAGCGCCTCGTTGTCGCTCCAGTCCTGGACCACGAGCTCGCGGGTGTCCGGGTAGACGATCAGGTGGCCGGCGTGCGCGAACCCGTCGCGGCGCCAGAGCGGCTCGAGCTCGTCGCCGTCGACCCGCCAGGCGCGCAGCACCGCGTTGCCGGCGTCGTAGGCGATCACGATCCCGCGCTCCGGGTCCCAGCCGGGCGGGTTCGACTCGGTCCCGTGCGGCAGCCCGCTGATCTCGACCGAGCGAGCGGCGTCGTCGTCGTGGGCGGCCCACCAGAGCCGCACCGGCCCCTCCTGCTCGCCCGCGCCGAGCATCGTCCTGTCGGTGTCGTTGCGGCCGTTGTCCATCCAGAAGACGTGGCGGTCGGTGATCACCGGGTCCCACCCGAAGCTGCGGTCCGGCGCCGGGCCGTAGCGCGGGCGCCAGCGCTCGTCCACCACGATCCGCCCCGCCTCGCGGTCCAGGCGCAGCCGGTACACCACGGTCGAGCCCACGACGATCACGGTGTCGCCGTCGGAGGAGAGCCGCGCGATGCACGGCTCGGGCAGCGGCAGCGGCGGAGCCACCGGCAGCAGGGTCTCGGGATCGAGCACCGAGACCGTCGACGGCTCGCGGCCGGCCGGCGCGTCGCAGTCCTTCATCACGAGCTCGCCGCCGTCGAGCACGACGAACGAGTTGTGCGGCCGGTCGACCGGAAGCCGGTGCGAGGCGAGCACCTCGAGCCCGGGCGTCAGCCGGTGGGCCCAGCAGCCGAAGACCATGTGGAGATCGCCGTTCGCGTGCGCGGCGATCCCGCCCGGCCAGTACGGACCGCCGGGCAGCCGCGGGGTCGCCGCCGTGACCGCGAGCGTCTCCGGATCGAGGCGCTCGACCCAGGCCTCCGTGGGGCGCTGCGCGCCGCGCAGCGGGTCGTGCCGCAGCGCATAGAGCTCGCCCGGGCCGCGGCGGGCGAGCACGTCGGTGGCGAACGCGTCGTAGGCGGCGGCCACCTCGAGCCGCTCGCCGGGCCGGATGCCCAGGCCGGGCTGGCCCGTGGCGCAGCCCCAGCGGCGCGGCCCGCCGTCCTCACATGTCCAGGGCGCGGGCCAGTACGCGCCGGTCACTACGCGAGCACGGGCTCGGCGCCGGACTCGCAGCGGATGAGCGTCGCCTGCTCGAGCGCCGCCAGCCGGTGCGCGCGGGCCTCCAGCGTCGCCGGGTCGGTCGCGAGCGCGGCGAAGGCGGCCACGCTCGGGTACCAGACCGCGATCACCTCGTCGTACACCTCCGAGTCGCCGCCGATCACGGTGCCGCTCGAGTCGGTGTGCCAGAGGATGCGCCCGCCGACGCGCTCGAGGACGGCGCTCGCCACGGCGCCGTAGCGCAGGTAGGCGTCGCGGCCCGACACGTCCGGGCTCTCGCCGCCCGGCACGTCGCTCTCGTACCGGGCGCGCTCGCGGTAGCGGTTGAGGTTCAGCATCACGACCGGGCCGTCCCCCTCCCCGCCCGCCAGCGCGGCTACTTCCGCGAACTGCCGGCCGTCCGGCTCGACCGCCATCAGGCCGCTGCGCCGTCCCGGCGCGAAGCGCGCGCCGATCATCGCGTCGGCGATCTCGGTCCCGCGGTCCTCCTGGAGGAAGTGGGCCGCGCCCTCGATCCGCACCTGCTCGCCGGCCGTCGGGCAGCAGCTCCGTGAAGCGCTCGCCGGCACGCGGGAAGGGGAACACGGGGTCGGTGTCCGAGAACGCCACGAGCGCCGGCTTGTCCCAGCCGGCAAGGGCGTCCTTCACGGCCACCATCTCGGCGGCGCCGGTGTCCTCGGGCGTGAGCGGCACCAGCAGCGGGAAGCGCTGCGCGCCCGCCTTGCTCTCGGGGTTCGGATACGGCGCGTCGTAGGCCGCCACCACCTCGTCGGGCAGGTCGGTCGTCGTCGCGCCCTGGATGATCTTGCCGATCGGCAGGTCGGGCGTGCGCTCGGCGAACTCGCGCCATGCCATGAAGCCCTTGCTCACGCGGCCGGTGAAGAGACCCGTGTTGAGGATCACGAGCCGGGCCACGCGGTCGGCGTTCTCGCACCGCCCAGCGCAGCCCGATCGGGCCGCCCCAGTCCTGGACCACCACCGTCAGGTCCTCGAGCTCGAGCTGGTCGAGGTGGCGGCTGACCATGTCCACGTGGCGGTCGTACGTGTACCAGCCCTGGTCCGTCGGCTTGTCCGAGCGCCCGAAGCCGGCGAAGTCGGGGCACACGACCCGGTGGCCGTTCGCCACGAGCCGGTCGAGCATGTGGCGGTAGAGGTAGCTCCAGCTCGGCTCGCCGTGGAAGCAGAGCACGGTGGAGCCGCTGCCCTCGTCGAGGTGGTGCAGCCGCAGCCCGTCCACCTCCACGTAGTTCGGCTCGTACGGGTAGCCGGGCAGGTTCTCGAAGCGCTCGTCGGGGGTGCGGAAGACGTCCATCGGGCGGGCTCCTTTCGTCAGCGGCGGATGACCGCTTCCCAGATCTCGGTCAGGGTCTGAACGGCGGTCTCGGGCGCGATGCGCGGCTCGCGCCCGAAGGCGTCGAGCAGGTAGCTCACGCCCATGAGGTTGAGCGCCCGCGCCGTCTCCGCGAAATCGGCCGGCGGCGTGGTGCCCAGGTGTGCCACCTCGCGCAGGGACCGCTCGGCGAAATCGTCGAAGCGCTGGCGCAGGACGTCGTAGTCGCGCCGGATCTGCTCGTCGCCGGGCGCGGCCTCGACCACCGCGCGCAGCAGCGGTCCGTGCCGGTGGTAGACGTCGACGGCGGCCTCCAGGCGCGCGACGCACCGCGGCGGGATCGTCGTCGGCGCGCGCCTGCGCCAGCTCCTCCTCGGCGCGGAAGAGCTGCTGGATCGCCTCCCGGCTGGCGGTGAGGATCAGATCCGCGAGATCGTCGAAGTGGCGGTAGAAGATCGTGCGCCCGATGCCCGCCTCGCGCATCACGGCCTCCACGCTCAGCTCCGAGTACGCACGCGTGCGGATCAGCTCCGTGGCCGCTGCGACGATGCGCTCGCGGCTCTCGCGGCGGCTCTGTCGGGCGCGGGTTCGGAGCGTTCCGGCAGCCATCCGAGCGGCGATCATACAGAAGTTGACACTGTGTGACACACCCTGTACCCTGCGCCGCCGTGAGGAGAGGGCTCGCCATCGCCGTGGTCATGCTGTTGGCGCTTCCGGCCGCGGCCCAGGCCCGCCCGGCTTCGGCCGCCAAGGACGGGCGGCCGAACATCCTCGTCGTCATGACCGACGACCAGGCGCAGGCCGATCTCAAGCACATGCCGAACGTCAAGCGCCTGCTGATGAAACAGGGCACGACGTTCAACGATGCGGTGGACTCGTACCCGCTCTGCTGCCCCGCCCGCGCGACGTTCATCACCGGCCAGTACGCGCACAACCACGGCGTGGCGAGCAACTTCTGGCCGAACGGCTGGAACGGGATGAAGAACCGCGCGAACATCCTGCCGTCGTGGCTGCAGAAGGTCGGCTACAAGACCGCGCTGATCGGCAAGTGGCTCAACGGCTACGGCTCCCTCGACGCGCACGGCGAGGTGCCGAAGGGCTTCGACATCTGGCGCGGCCTCCTCGATGCCTCCGCCTACGACTACTACAACTACGTGATGAACAAGGACGGCGACCTCACCACGTGGGGCGACGCCGACTTCGCCCGCAAGCTCGTCGAGTTCTCGCACATTCAGGTGATCGACAACCAGGCCGGCGCTTCCGGCGTCTTCAGGGCCCTGAGCGACACCTTCGGGCCTGGCCCTTACTCGTACTGGGGCACCCAGGAGCCCGAGAACTACTCACCCGACGTGACCGGCGGGATCACCGAGCAGCTGGTCCGCTCGGAGAAGAGCTCGAAGAAGCCCTTCTTCATCTGGTGGGCACCGGCCGCGCCGCACCGCGAGGACGTGGCCACGACGCTGATGGGACGCCCCGGCAGGGACCCGCGGCCCGCCCCGCGCTACGAGCAGAAGAGCAAGCAGTACAAGCTGCCGCGCCCGCCGAGCTTCAACGAGAAGGACGTCTCGGACAAGCCGGTCAACCTGACCTCGAAGGCGCCCTCGCTGACCCAGAAGCAGATCGACCAGCTGCAGCTCGACTACGAGGGCCGCATCGGCTCGCTGCTGGCTGTCGACGACCACGTGAAGAAGCTGATCGGGACCCTCCGCGACACGAACCAGCTGAGGAACACGCTGATCCTGTTCCTCTCCGACAACGGCTGGCTGCAGGGCCAACACCGGATCCCCGGTGACAAGTTCCTCCCCTACGAGGAGTCGCTCCGGATCCCGCTGATCCTGCGCGGCCCCGGCGTCCCGAAGGGCGAGGCCGTCAAGGGCCAGGTGGCGAACATCGACTTCGCTCCGACCCTGCTCGACGCGGCAAACGCTCGCGCGGGCCGCGTGCAGGACGGCGTCTCGCTGCTGCCCACCATCCGGAACCCGCGCAAGCGCCCGAAGCGGCTGATCCAGATCGAGGCGACCGCTCCGCTCTTCCGCCAGAACCTGCCGGCGAACCAGTGGGACCGCCCCTGGCACGGAGTGCGCACCGACCGCTACACCTACGTCGAGTACCCGGAGGCGGGCGACGCGGAGCTGTACGACCGGCGCAAGGACCCGTACCAGCTGAAGAACGTCGTGAAGTCGCCCAAGTACGCGAAGGTCCGAAGGTCCTGAAGCGGAAGCTGGCCAAGCTGGACAAGTGCAAGGGCCGCTCCTGCATGGTCCGGCCGTGAGGATCGCGCTCGCGGCCGGCGCCGCCGTCCTCGCGCTCGCGGCCGCCCCATCCGCCCAGGCCGCCACGCTCGGCGGCCTCCACGACGCCCGCTACTGCGAGATCCTCGAGCTGCGCGGCCAGCTGCCGAACGCCAGCGCGACGGTCTGGAACACGATCGGGCTGAACAGGTGCCCGGCGAAGTGGTGGAACGCGTTCGACGCGGCCGAGCTGGCCAAGGAGCGAAACGCGCTCGCGGTCCTCCTCAACGGGCCGCGGCACTTCCTCATGGACTCCGTCACGGCCACGCCCGGGCGCACGCGCAACTGGCACGGCGAGCAGCTCCGCCGGGTCGCCACGATCCCGATCCGCACGGCCGCCGACATCCAGCAGGTCCCCTACACCGACCGCGTGGTCAAGCGCACCAACATCTGGCGCTGGAAGGCCGGGCCGCGTGGTGTACCAGCTCGTGGCCCCCGGCGGCGACATCTACGTGATGCAGGCCTACTCGCAGATCCGCGACCGCACGCTGAAGCTGAAGGACCTGCCCAAGCTCGGCAAGCGGCTGGACCTGCCGCCGGGCTGGCGCTACCGCGTGCGCCGACTCAAGGCGCCGCTGGCGGTGGCCCCGCAGCACGGCGACGCCACGATCGTCCAGGACGAGCTTCAGAACACCTACCAGCTGTGGAAGGCCACCCGGCCCGCCGGCAAGCGCAAGCGCCGCGAGCTGAGCATCGACGGCAAGTCGCGGAACGTGCCCGCCGCCCCGGGCTCGATCGAGGACGTCGGGACGATCACCGGGAGCCTCGGCAAGGGCAGGATGTCCCTGACCGGCGCGCTCGCCGAACGGGCAGTTCACGGGCAGCTTCCGGCTCCTCCTGAAGGGCGGCTCGATCTACGGCCGGGCCACCCTGCCCTTCACGATCGCCGACGGCGGCATCCACTTCCGCGGCACGGCCAAGTTTGTCTCAGGGACGGGCAGGTTCCGCGGGATCACGAGCGGCGAGCTCAAGGTTGTCGACGACAACACGCTGGACGGGCAGAACGGCGTTCTGTCAGTCGAGGGCTACGCCACCTACTAGGTCACGACGGGCAGCGCCGGCGAGGTCGTGCCCGTTCGCGCGCACGCCTCGCCGAGCCGCTCGTGCATCCGGACGCGCTCGGCCTCCGCGGCGCGCGTGCGCCCGCGGCCGGTGCGCTTGTCCACGAGGTTGAGCGCCTCGTCGGGATCGCCCTCGAGGTCGTACAGCTCGAACTCGGCCGGCGTCGCGCCGGTCGGGTCGATGTAGATCGCGTACTTCCAGCGCGCGTCGCGCACGCAGCGGATCCGGTTCGGCTGGCCGGACACGTCCTGGAACGCCGTGCCCGCCTGGTGGTCGTCGTAGGTGAAGAGCACGGTGTCGCGCAGGGAGTCCCGCTCGCCACGGAGCAGCGGGCCGAGGTCGTGGCCGTCGAAGCGCCCGGGGTCCGCCTCGGTGCCGGTGAAGCCGAGCAGCGTGGGCACGAGGTCCACGAGCGACACGAGCGCGTCGCTCTCGCGCGGCTCCGGGAACAGAACCGGGTTCGAGACCACGAACGGGACGCGGATCGACTCCTCGTAGGTGTTGAACATCTTCTGGCGCAGCCCGCCGTGGGACATCCCGAGCTCGCCGTGGTCCGAGATGCGCGAGATCACCGTGCGTGTGCGCAGCGAGCCCGGATCGGCGGGATCGCCGAGCGCGGCGAGCACCCGCCCGATCTTCTCGTCCACCACCTTGTGCAGGTAGGCGTAGAAGTTCACGTAGTCCTGCTGGGCCGCTCGGTCGTTCAGCGCGCCGATGTACGCGGTCTGGCCGAGCTTCATCAGCGAGTGCACGGTGGGCTTCTCGCGCAGGTCCTCGTCCACGGTCGCCGGCAGCGGCACGCCGAGGTCGTGGAAGTCCGAGAGCGAGTACCCGCCCGTCACGTATGACGACGGATAGCCGAGCACGTCGTGCGGGTTCACGAGCGACACCACCAGGCAGAACGGCTCGGGCAGGTCCGGGCGGCCGAGCCAGCGCTCCACCTGGCGCGTGTAGTCCTCGTCCCAGCCCTCGTGGGTGAAGCCGGCGTTGCCGCCGCCGAAGGTGGCCGCCTTGGCATCGCCGCCGGCGTCCGGCGGCTCCCACTCGGCGAAGCCGTAGTCGCGCTCGATCCGCTCGGAGTCCGCGTCGCTCCAGTCCGTGCCGTTCACCGGCTTCGACAGGTGCCACTTGCCCTTGAAGGCCACGTGGTAGCCGCGCTCGCGAAGCAGCGTCGCGAGCGTGGCCGTGCCGGCCTCGAGCTCGGGCTCGTTGCCGCTCTTCGGGCCGAGCCTGAGCGTGCCCCTGACGAACCTGTTCGCGAGCCGGCTGCGCGGAACCTCGCCGCTCACGGCGATCCTCGCGACCGTGCGGAGCACGTCGGGCACGTTGTCCTTGTCAGGGAACAGGTCGCCGTGGGTCATCGTGAGCGTGACCCCGTGGCGCGAGGGGTATTGCCCGGTGAGGAAGGTCGCGCGGCTCGGGGAGCACATCGCCGTGGCGCAGAAGGCGCGGTTGAAGCTGAAGCCGGTCCGGCGCAGCTCGGCGTCATGCGGCATCAGCCGGTCCACCCAGCCGGGCTCGTCGGGCCAGTGCATCGGCGCGCGCTGCTGGTCGGTGATCAGCAGGATCAGGTTCGGCGGGCGCCGCTGGACCTCGCTCACGCGGCGGCCTCCACGCTCGCCAGGCCCTTCGTCATGTTGCGCGTGAGCACGGCGGTCACGAGCGGCGAGAGGCCCGGTATCCGCGAGGCGATCCGGATCCGGTAGCTCAGGTGGGTCCCGCCGCCGGGCCGCGGGCTGAAGCGCATGATCCCCACGTGGTCGCGCAGCGGCGATCCCTTCGTGATCCGGTACTCGATCAGCTCGCCGGGCACGAACTGCGTGACCGTCTCCTCGATGGGCGCGGCTCCGGGGGCGATCTTGAGCCTGCGCCGCGACCCGACGCCGTTGCGCTCGGGCCGGCCGTCCTCCAGCCGCTCCACGGAGGCGCCGAACACGGCCGCGAGGTTCTCGTGCTCGCTCATGTAGGCGAACACCCGGTCGACCGGGGCGGTGAAGTCGTACTCGACGTTGACCCAGTTGGCGCGCACGGCGGCGGGAGCATGCCGCAAAGGCGACGCCGGGCGCTTTGCGCTCAGCTCGCGACCACGCCCCAGCAGGCAGCCGGGACCTTCAGGTTGTCGCCGTCGCGGTACTCCTCGAAGCCGGCCTCGATCGCCTCGCGGACCTCCTGCTGCTCCTGCGCCGAGAGCTCCTTGATCACGGCGGCGATCGGGCCGGCGAGCCGGTTGATCGTGTCCCACACGTCATTGGCCCCGTAGTTCCACTCGAACGTCAGCTCCTCGATCCGCGGCTCGGGGAAGCCGGCGCCGGTCACGAGCTCGACGATCCGGTCCCTCTCGCCCATCGCGAAGATGCCGGGGGCGCCCGGCTCCGGGGGCGGCATGTGGCCGCGCTGGATCAGCGTCATGGCGGGCACGGCCGCCCACATGTTGCGGTCGGGCGTCTGCCAGACCACGAAGCCGAGCGTGCCGTCGTCGCGCAGCACCCGCCGCGTCTCCGCGAGCGCCGCGGCCGGGTCGGCCATCAGCATGTAGCCCCAGCGGCAGACCACGCGGTCCACGGAGTCGTCGGCGAGCGGCATGCGCTCGGCGTCCATCACCTGGTACTCCACGTTGGACAGGCCGCGGGTCTCGCCGTTGCGACGCGCCGCCTCGAGCATGTCCGGGAGCGAAGTCCGTGGTGATCACCCGCCCCTCGGAGCCCACGCGCTCGGCGGCGAGGAACCCGAGGTCGCCCGTGCCGGCGGCGATGTCGAGGATCGTCTGTCCCGGCTGCGGGTCGACCTGCCCGACGACCCACTCGTTGATCGCCCCGGTGAACCCGAGCAGCCACTCGCGCCGGTCCTCCCAGCCCGAGGACATCTCGTCCCAGGTCTGCCTGCTCGCCTGCCGGTACGTGTCCAGATCCATTGCGCCCCTCTCGGTCGACCAGTGGCGCCCGACGCTACCCGGACGGCGCGGCGGCTGCCACCCTCGCGCACGGCCCCCTGAGCTGCGACAGCCTGAACGCCCTCGCCACGGCCCGGTAGCCCGCGGAGTTCGGGTGCTGCCCGTCGCCGCTGTCGTAGCGCTCGGCGAGGAAGTCCGGCCGCGCCGGGTCGCCCAGCACCTTCCAGAGGTCGACCTTCGCGTCCGGCACCGCGGTCGAGCGGATCCAGGCGTTCACCGCGCGCACCTTGGCATTGAGAACGTCCACCCCCTCCGGGCTCGGGAAGGCCGAGCCCGCCGAGGGCGAGGTCGTGCCGAGGATGACGTTCAGGCCATGCCGCTGCAGCCGGACGACGAGCGCCTTCAGGCCGCGGATCACCGCCTTCGGGGACGCGCCGGGCGGGATCCGGAAGTCGTTGCCGGAGCCGAGCCAGACGATCGCGTCGGTCGCGCCCGGCTGGAGCAGCACGTCCTTGCGGGCGCGGTGCGCCAGGCTCGGGCCGAAGGACGAGTTCCCGTCCGCGAGCAGCCGGTTTCCCGCGATGCCCTGGTTCAGCACCGACAGGCGCGGACCGCGGGTCCGGGCCAGCCGGCGCGCCAGGTAGTCGGTGAAGCGGTGGTTGGCGTCCGTCGGCGACCCGGTGCCGTCGACCGAGGAGGCCCCGAAGGCCACGACGGCTCCGGCTCGCCGCGGGGCGCGCACGTCCACGCCGGAGAGCAGGGGCCATGCCCGGGTGGTCTCGGTGAACGCCTCACCGCCGCGATCTGTCGCGTGGCTTCCCGCGCCCTCGTACGACGTCTGGAAGGCGAACGGGTGGAAGGTCACGCCACCGCTGAGGCGCGTCACGTGGATGCTGACCGCGAGATCGCCGAAGGCCTTCACGCGCAGCCGCGCCGCGTCGCTCACGGCGTCGGCGCCCGCGGCAAGCGTGGCCGACCGGCGCCCGCCGAAGCGCAGCGTCCGAACCGTCCCGGCCACCAGCGCCGCGCCCGACGCGCGCCGCGCGATCGTGACCTGGCCGATCCGCAGCGGAGCGGTGCCGAAGCGGTTCGAGATGTGCACTCGGACGACTCGCCCGCCGGTCGTGGGATTGACCACCAGCCGGAGGGTCTGGTTCTCGAGCACGCGATCCTGCGCGAACGCCGGGGACGCCGACCAGGCGCCGAGCCAGTGGGAGCCGGCGCAGCGCGTGGCCGCGCTCGCGGCCGGGGCGAAGGCGAGCCCGAGCAGCGCCGCGATCGCCGGAGTGAGCCAGCGGGAGCTCATCGCGGGTCGCATCGTCCCACAGCGGATAGCGTGCCACGCGCATGACGGAGCGGCACACAGCCTGGTGGCGGCCGGGCATCCGCCAAGCCGCCAAGCGCGACGTGGACGGGGCGATCTACGGGTTGATCCTGGCCACCTCGGTCATCGCCGTCTCACAGCAGGCCGACCCGCACAACTCCGGCATCACCGCCGTCACGGTGATCGTGACCGCCGGGGTCTTCTGGCTGGCGCACGTTTACTCGGGCGTGCTCGGAATCGGGCTGGAGGAGCGCCACATGCCCGAGCCCGCGGAGATCCGCCGCATCCTCAACGAGGAGTGGCCGCTCGTGCAGGCGGGGATCCTCCCCACCGCGCTCCTGCTGCTCGGCCCTCTCGGGATTCTCGCCGACCACACGGCCCAGGACGTGGCGCTCTACGCATGCCTCGCGGAGCTCACCGCGGTCGGCCTCGTGGCCGCGCGCCTCGCGGGTGGGCGGGGGGTCCAGCTCGTGGTCTCGGCGACGATCTCGCTGAGCTTCGGAGTCGTCGTGATCGCTCTAAAGACGATCGTTCACTGAACGCGAGAACGCGAGGGCGCTACGTGCGCCGCTGCGTGGGGCGCGCGCCGAGGCGGCTCTACTGCCCCACCTCCACACGGCGAACGTGGCACGCGACCTCGACCGCCTGCGAGCGGCCGTGGGCGACGACGCGCTGAGCTACCTCGGCTACTCCTACGGCACGCACATCGGGGCGACCTACGCCACGCTCTTCCCGCGGCGCGTGCGCGCACTGGTGCTCGACGGGGCGGTGGACGTCGAGGGCTACTCCGCGCCCGATCCGGGACATCCGGCTCCAGACGGCCGGACTACGAGGATGCGTTCGACCGCTTCGTCGCCGCTTGCCGGATCCGGCGACCACGCGGGCTGGGAACATCGTCGCCGAGCCGGCTGGCAGGCGCTCGTGAAGCGACTCGACCGGCGCAGCATCTCCGCGTCCGGGGCCGCGGGACGGCCGCCGGTCGACGGGGACGACCTGCGCGTCGCGACGTTCGGCACGTTGAACCAGAAGAGCACGTGGCCCGTGCCAGCAATCAGTGGCAGGCCGTCGTGCCGCTGTCGGTGAAGGTCCGGCCGGCCTCGGGCACGAACTCCCAGTCGTAGGCGCCGGCGCGCAGGCTCAGGCGGATCACGCCGAAGCTGTTCGCCTCGCGCGCCTCGCTGTTCGGCTTGATGTCGGCGAAGGCGTAGTGGCTCCGGCCGCCTGTGCCCACCACGAACTGGCGAATGCCCTGGGCGGGGTCCGCGACTCCCGCCGGCGTCTGCGGAGCGAATCGCTCGTAGAGGTGATCGTCTCCGCTGAGGACCACCTCGGCGCCATGGTCGTAGAGCGCCTGCCAGAAGGGCTCCATCGTGGGGTGGTTGCCGTGGACCGCCCCTGACGAGAAGCGCGGCTCGTGGACCACCGCGAGCGTGCAGGCGCTGGGGTGAGCCTGGAGATCGTCGCGCAGCCACTGCTCCTGGGGCGAGCCCTCGCCGCAGCCCCCGAGCTCGCCGCACTCGGGGTTCAGCGTCACGACGTGCCACGAGCCGAGGTCGTAGCTGTAGTAGCCCTTGTCCGGGTCGCCGGCGGCGGTCCCGAAGTAGCTGAAGTACGGCGCGGCGCCGGGGGTCAGGTATTCGTGCCCACCCACGCCCGGCCGGGTGCGCGCCTTGTGGCGCCCCCAGGTGGGGTCGTAGCAATTCTCGAAGTCCGAGGCGGTGTTGTACTCGTAGGCATGGTCGCCCAGCGTCGCGACCGTGCCCGGCAGGCGGTCGAGCAGGGCGGCGGTGGCCTCGTCGCCGGAGGTGTCGCAGCCCGCGATGTCACCCGCGGCGAGCAGCGTCGGCGGCAGGCCGGCGTCGACCGTGAACGTGCGGGCCGGACTGAGGCCGGCCGGCGTGCCAAGGGCGCCTGCCTGCTCCGCCTGCGCCGTGTACGTGCCGCTCGCGCAGGGCCGGCGAGCCCTCGATCGAGAACGTGCCCGCGGGCTGGACCTCCGCCGTCAGGACCTGCGCCGGGGTGCCCGACGCCTCCGTGCCGGGGTAGACGTTGACGGTCACCGTGTCCGCGCTTCCCGGTTCGGTCGCGGCGAGGCCGCCGTACGTCGGCGTGTCGTCGAAGGTGCTGCCGTCGGCCGGCGAGTCGAGCGACACGGTGGGTGAGACCGGCGGCACGTCGGCCGCCGCGAAGTGCGCGGCCACGCGACGCGGCGACAGCGCTGCGCCGTAGACCGCCACCTCGTCGATGTCGGCGTCCAGCCAGTCGTACGCGCCCGAGCTGGCGCCGAGGTAGAGGCTCGACCCGCCGGTCACGATCGGACCGCTCAGCTCGAGCGTCCCGCGCCGGGTGGCATTCACGAAGACCGCCATCTCCGCGCCGTCCCAGGTCGCCACCACGTGCTGGTAGCGCCCAGGCTGCACCAGATTGGGGGCCGTCGTGAGCTCGGTTGCCGTGGAGCCGTGCCAAAGCCGGAAGACGAGGTTCCCGGACGGCGTCAGGCGAAGGAGGTACTGGCCGTCCTTGCGCACGATCGTCGTGGTGCCGCTCGAGGCGCGCCGGTCCACCCAGGCCTCGAGCGGTGAGGCCGGCCGTCGGCCCGAGCGCCGGCGAGCTCGGCACGCGCACCGTGTCGTCGACGCCGTCAAGGCCGGCCGCGGTGCTCGGATCGCCCGTGATCGCGCCGGGCCGTCCCAGCGTCACGCCGTTCATGTAGATGCCGGGGTTGGTTCCGGTCTCGCTCGCGGCCGTCGTGCCGGCGCTCTCGCCGAGGCGCCAGTAGCCGGCCGGGCCGTCCGCCAGCACCTCGTCGCGGTAGCTGCCGACCGCGGCCGTGGTCACCGTCCTGTCCGCGCCGCAGGCGCCGCTCCTCTGGTGCGCGGGGTCGAACGCGCAGAGCCTGTAGTGGTACGTCGTGCTCGGCCGGAGGCCGGTCAGCGTCTCGGCCACCGGGTGCGCGGCGTCGCCGCTCACGACGACGGTGCGGTGAGGGGTCTCGCGCCCGTAGTCGGTGGTCTCACCCCACGCGAACCACCACACGGTGCCGTCGTCGAGGTTGCTGCGGACGTTGCCGTTGAGCGTCGCGCTCGTCTCCGTCACCTCGGTGGCGGGCGTGGTCTCGCCGAAGGCGCAGCCGGACAGTGCGACGGCGACGAGCGCGATCGCCGTCGCCACGAGAATCTGACGGGCACCCCTGCCGTGCGTCATCCCTTCGAGCTTCGCAGCGGCTGTCGAGCCCAGCGCGCTGCGGCGCGCGAAAAATCCGCTAGTTGCGACCGGGAAGGGAGGGTGGAAACTCCTGCGCGGTCTGGCGGCGCAGCACTTCGATTCCCACCACGGCCAGCGCTGCGAGCAACAGGATCACCAGGACCTGCCCGGGATTGGTGATCCCGGGCATGATGGTCAGCCAGAGCAGGAACAGCACGGCGACGACGCAGTAGACCGCTGCCGGGTGATCGCGCAGGTACGGCGCGAGGGCGCGGCGCACTGCGACTGCCCAGCGGGCGGGCCCTGCCAGCAGGCCCGCGGCGACGAACGCCACCCCGATGACCAGGGCGAAGATCGCTCGTTCGCGCAGCGTTCCGGAAACGATGTCCCAGACGGATTGGATCGCGGGCTTGACCGTGTCGGAGCCCGCCACCGCGTCCACGACCGCGCCGCCGAGCAGGCGCCGCGTCAGCAGGACGAGCAGCGTCGCGGTGAGGATCCCGCCTCCGGCCGCGATCAGAGCGTGCCGGCGCCACCCCGTCGCCAGGTAGATGGCGCCCACGTACAGCAGGAGGACCAGCAGCGGCAGCACGAAGCCGAGGTTGCGGAGCGCCGCGACGAGCGTCTGAACCCCGTCGAGCTGACTGGACCTCAGCACGACGAGCTGGCCGGGGTTCTGGAAGGCCGGGCGGTCGAGCACGTCGGTGACGCGAGCCTGCGCCGTGGCGAGCCGGGCGTCCAGGCCGTCGACGTTCGCCTGCTCGGGGTCCTCGAGCACGGCGGCGGTCCGGTCCGAGACCTCGGTCAGCCGGCCGTCGAGGTCGGTCAGCCGCTCGTCGAGGTTGGCCAGGCGGTCCTGGAGCTGGGCCGGGGCCTTCCCCTGCAACACCCTCGAGCTTCGTGTCGAGGCTCGAGATCTTCGCCTGCAGCGCGTCGGCATTCGTCTGCAGCGTCTGAGAGATTCTGCTCGAGCTCCGGGCTGAGGTGCCCGCCTGCACCTTGGCGAGGCCTGCGCGCGCCGACTCGATGTTCGTCTGGGTCGTGGTCAAGCGGTCTTTCAGGTCCCCCGAGAGGTCCTGAGCGACGCTCCGGATCCTGGAGATCGCTCGATATCTGGAGATCGCCTCTGGATCCACCCCCAGGCGGATGGCCAGGTCGGCTATGACGTCCCCGTACTGGAGCGTCACGTCGCCGCCGGTCGTCCGGACGTACTGCCCCTCGTCCTCGATCAAGCGGACGAACTGTCCGTGCGACACGCGGATGGAGTTCGAGACCAGGGCTTGGACGCGAGGCGAGGCGAGCGCCTTCTCCGAGACGCTCAGGGCGAGTTGCCTGGTGGCCGCCGCGACGGGAGCGGACAGCGCCTTGGCATTGTCCGGCAGCTTCTCCTCGATCTCGCCCTGGACATCGACGGTGGCGTACACCTGATCGACGAGGTAGATGCTGAGCGCGTCCTGAACATCCTTGTCGCTCAGGATCTCGTCGGTGGTGTCCACCACCGAGTCGGTGTCGAGCACCGCGAGCTGGACCCAGTTCGCGGTGATCGAGAAGACCAGCAGCACCGACGCCAGCACGATCATCGACCACACGAGGACGCGACGGCGACGCTTGGGCTTGGGAACCCCGGAGCGGGCTCAGGTGGGGAGGTGTCAGACTGGTCGGGCACTACTGAGCGAAGCCTCACGAAGGGGCGGGTCGGGCACAACAATGCAGGCAAGCAAGCGGACGGGGTGCATGCACCCCTACGCATCGAGCCGGGCGAGCGCCGGATGCAGCGGAAGCCGATGTGCTGGGTCGACGTGTCCACTCCCTCTGCCTGGCGGGCCGAGGGCCGGTAGCGCAAGCAGTAGTTCGGGGCGCACAGGTGGGAGCCGCCCTTGATCACGCGGCGCTAGACGGCGCTCCCGGGTCCGGTACACAACAGGGCTTCGCCGATGCGCCGGGACTGCGAACTGCGAAGAGGTCGGCGGTCCACTCCCAGACGTTCCCGGTCACGTCGAGCAGTCCGTATCCGTTGGGGGGAAAAGCGCCGACCGGGGAGGTTCCCTCGTAGCCGTCCGCGCGCAGGTTCTCCCACGGGAATCGCCCTGCCAGGTATTGGCCATCGGCCGACCGCCGGGAGAGTGCTCGTCGCCCCACGCGAAGACCGCGTCCTCGAGCCCGCCGCGGGCCGCGCGTTCCCATTCGGCCTCGGTAGGCAGCTCCTTGCCGGCCCAGGCGGCGTAGGTCTCGGCGTCCTCGAACGCCACGTGGGTGACCGGGTGGTCGTCGGGCCCGTCGCGCCAGGTGGCGCCGGGCTCGTAGTCCCACCACTGGAGGACGTCGCGGAGGTCGACCGGCCCCTGCGTCTTTCGGAACACGAGCGAGCCGGGCACGAGCAGCGCCGGATCGGCTCCGGGAAGTCGGCGGGGTCGAGTGGGCGCTCGGCCACCGTGACATAGCCGGTCGCATCCACGAAGCGACGGAAGTCTGCGACCGTGACCGGCCCGCGATCGATCCGGAAACCGTCGAGTGCGACGCGGCGAGCGGGCCGCTCCTCCGGATAGAAGCGCTCCGAGCCCATCAGGAACTCCCCGCCGGGGATCGGGACCATGTCCCGCACGAGCGCCGGTTCGTGCGCGAGCGCCTCAGCCATGCCTACTGCCGGGCCATCGCGACGCGCAGGCGCTCCTCCGGCGTGATCAGGTGGTCGAGGTCCTCGGCGGCCTCGTCGATGTCTATCTGGACCCAATGGACCGCGCCGGTGAACTCGGTCGCCTTGGGATCGACGTCGTCGCTGACCGGGGTGCCGCCGTCGGATCCGACGTCCGTGGTCTCATCGGCCGAGAAGACCATCGGAACGGTCATCTCGACCCGGCCCGAGCCGACCTCGGTTCCGTCCAGGAACAGCGTGACGTCGCCGCCCTTGCCGAGCCCGCCGCCGTCGTAGGCGAACTCCATCCGCACCTGATGCTCGCCGGCGGGCAGCGGGTCAGCCCCGTAGACCTTGAACCGCTGAACCCCGAAGGTGTTGTAGCAATAGGCCGGACGGCCCTCGTGCAGGTAGAGCGACCAGCCGCCGAAGGCGCCGCCCTGGGCCACGATCACGCCCGAGCCGCCGCCGTCGGGCAGGTCGATCTCCGCGGTCACGGAGTGCGACTTGTTCTTGATCACCAGGACGGAGTTCTCGGAGAGCCTGCCCATGCCTCCGAAGAGGAGCTGCGACTTGCCGCGGATCAGCTGCGGGCGGCCGGCCAGATCGGCGTTGAAGCGCTCGAAGCGCCGGTCGTCGAGCGGCAGGACGTTGTAGCGCGCGGCCTCGATCAGGAACAGCCGCTGGAGCTCGGCGAAGCCTCTCGGGCTGCTCGGCGGACGAGGTCGTGGGCCTGGGTCCAGTCGTCGGGCCCGTAGAGCTCCCAGACGTCGTCGTCGTAGGCGGGCATCTCGGTCGCCATCCACGGGATGCTGTGGCGGGTCACCGCGGTCCAGCCCTTGTGGTAGATGCCGCGGTTGACGAACATCTCGAAGTACTGCGTCTCGCGGTGCTCGGGTGCGCCGGCGTCGTCGAAGCTGGGGACCATGCTGCGACCGTGCAGAGGCATCTGCTGCACGCCGTGGACGAAGGTGGGCTCGGGGATCCCGGCCGCGTCGAGCACCGTCGCGGCGACGTCGATCACGTGGCTGAACTGCGAGCGCACCTCGCCCTTGGCCTTGATCCCGGCGGGCCAGTGCACGATCGTGCCGTTGCGGGTGCCGCCCCAATGGGATGCGACCTGCTTGGTCCACTGGTAGGGCGTGTCCATCGCGTGCGCCCAGCCGACGGCGTAGTGGTTGTAGGCCTCGGGCGTGCCGAACTTGTCGATCTTCGACGCCATGAACTCGGTCGTCTCCAGGCCACCGGCGCCGTTCAGGACGATCAGCTCGTTGAAGCAGCCCTGCGGCGTTCCCTCGGCCGAGGCGCCGTTGTCGCCGACGATGTAGTAGACGAGGGTGTCGTCGAGGATCTCGAGCTCCTCGAGCGCGTCGATCACCCGGCCGATGTGGTGGTCGGTGTGCTCGAGAAAGCCGGCGTAGACCTCCATCTGGCGGGCGAGCACCGGCTTCAGGTCGTCCGGGATCTCGTCCCAGGCCGGGATCTCCTCCGGCCGGTCGGTCAGCTCGGCCTCGGGCGGGATCACGCCGAGCTCCTTCTGGCGCGCGAAGGTCTCCTCGCGCAGCGCGTCCCAGCCCTGCGTCGAACTTGCCCTTGTACTTGTCCGACCACTCGAGTCGGCACATGGTGCGGCGCGTGCGTGGCGCCGGGCGCGAAGTAGGCGAAGAACGGCTTGTCGGGCATCAGCGCCTTCTGCTGGCGGATCCAGTCGATCGCGCGGTCGGTCATGTCCTCGGTGAAGTGGTAGCCCTCCTCCGGGGTGCGGTCGGGCTCGACCGGCACGGTGCCGTCGTAGATCGCCGGCGCGTACTGGTTCGTCTCGCCGCCGATGAAGCCGTAGAAGTGCTCGAAGCCGCCGCCGCCCGAGGGCCAGGCGTCGAACGGGCCCATCGGGCTCGTCTCCCAGACCGGGACCTCGTGGCACTTGCCGAACTGCGCGGTCGAGTAGCCGTTCAGCTTCAGCGTCTCGGCGAGCGGCGCCGCCGTGTTCGGGCGGACCGAGTTGTAGCCCGGCGCCGAGGTCGCGATCTCGGTGATCCCGCCCATGCCGACCGAGTGGTGGTTGCGACCCGTGAGAAGAGCCTGGCGGGTCGGCGAGCACAGAGCCGTCGTGTGGAAACGGTTGTACTTGAGCCCGTTGTCGGCGAGCCGCTCGGCGGTCGGTGTCGCGCAGGGCCCGCCGAATGCGCTCGAGGCGCCGAAGCCGCAATCGTCGATGAGGACGACGAGGACGTTCGGCGCGCCCTCGGGTGGGCGCAGCGGCTCGATCGGCGGGAACGAGGTGTCCGGGTCCTTGGCGTCGTAGGTGACCAGGCCCGTGTGGGCGCGGTCCGGG
>CAVXAD010000016.1:0-37490 GCA_963759625.1 uncultured Thermoleophilaceae bacterium
CGCCGACCCCCTTTCCGGGGTGCGCTGCGGCCCCCACGACCGCTCGCACGTCGTGGCTCATTACGACGTGCTGCTCAGGGTGGACGCCTTCGCCGGCTCGCACCGTCCCGATCTCGTTCTCAGGGTGGGCGCGGCACCCGTGTCGCAGTCGCTCCGGGCGTGGCTCGCGGCAAGCCACCAGATCGTGATCGACCCGCACGCGAGCTGGAACGACCCATCGCGGGCCGCGGAGCTCTGCCTGGCCGCCCGGCCCGCGGCGCTGCTCGACGCGCTCGCGGGCGAGGCCGCCGACGTGGATCCTGCCTGGCTCGGCTCCTGGCGGGAAGCCGACGCGCTGGTGCCGGAGGCTCTCGCCCGAGCGGCGGATCCGTTCGAGGGCAAGGTGGCGGGCGCGCTCGAGCCGGTCCTCCCCCACGACGCGCTCCTGTGGCTGAGCTACTCGATGCCGATCCGCGACGTGGAGGCGTTCTTCCCCACGTCGCCCAAGCCGCTGCGATTCCTGGCCGGCCGCGGGGCGAACGGCATCGACGGCGTGGCGTCGTCGGCCGCGGGCGCCGCGCTGGGATCCGGCCGGCCCACCTTCCTCCTCACAGGCGACGTGGCGCTGCTCCACGACGTGGGCGGCCTGCTGACATCGCGCCGCGCCGGGGCGGAGATCACAGTCGTGTGCCTCAACAACGACGGCGGCGGCATCTTCGACTTCCTGCCGGTGGCCAGGGCGGCCGAGGCGGAGGCCTACGAGCGGCACATCGCCACCCCGCACGGGATCGACCTTGCCGCAGTGGCCGCGCTGGCGGGGCTCGAGCACCGTTCCGCCACGACCGTGCAGGAGCTTCGGGACGCCGTTGGCACGCCCGCGCTCGTGGAGGTGCGCACGGATCGCCGGGCCAACGTCGCGCTCCACCGGGAGGTGGTGGAGGGCGTGGCCGAGTGACCTACGTCAGTAGCGGCAGCAGCGCCTGGAGCTTGACCTCCGTCTCCGCGAGCTCGTCCGCCGGGACCGAGTCGCGGACGATCCCGCAGCCGGCGTAGAGGTGCGCCGTGGGGCCGCGCAGCAGCCCGCAGCGGAGCGCGACGCAGAACTCGCCGTCCTCCCCCAGGTCGGTCCACCCAACCCCGCCGGCATACCAGCCGCGATCCATGCCCTCGAGGGCCGGGATCAGCGGCCCGGCCACCGACCTGGGCTCGCCGCCGACCGCCGGCGTCGGGTGGAGGAGCCCGGCCAGCTCGAGCACGTGCAGCGGGCGGGCGAGCTGCGCACGTATCGGGGTCGCGAGGTGCTGGACGTTCTGGACCTTGGCCAGCCCGGGCTCGTCGCCTGCCGCCACCCAGAGGCTGACCGGCTCGAGCGTGCGCTCGATGCGCCGGGCCACGATCGCCTGTTCCTCGCGGTCCTTCGGGCTCTGGAGCAGCTGCTCGCCGAGGTGGTCGTCCACCGCCGGGTCGGCGCTGCGGCGCGTGGTGCCGGCCAGGGCCACGGTCTGGGCGCGGGCGCCGTCGCGGCGCACCAGCAGCTCGGGGCTGGCCCCCACGAACGCGAGCTCTGGCGTGCCCACACACCAGCAGTAGCAGGCGGGGAATGCCGCACGGAGCGCGTCGAGCACCGGCGCCGGGTCGTGGTCCTTCGTGCCATGCACCCGCACCTCGCGCGCGAGCACGATCTTCTGGAGCTCGCCGGCGGCGATGCGCTCGACCGCGCGCCCCACGGCGGCCTCGTAGTGGGACGGCGCGGCGGCACCCGCCACGCGCGCCCGCCCCACCGGATCGGGATCGAGCAGCGGCATGGTGGCCGGCGCCAGCTCGCCGAGCCGCGCGCGACCGCGCTCCATGAGCGAGTCCGGCCGGTCATCGGGACCGGCGGCGAGCGACAGGGTGAGGCGTGCCTCCTCCCCGTAGCGGGCCAGGCTGACCTCGGGAAGCACGAGCGTGGCGGGCGCGAGCGACGACCATTCCGGCGAGCCGCCACCGTCGTCGGCGAACGCGAACCCGCCCACGAACACCGGCCCCGCGGCCGGCGGCCGTCCCGGGTCCCGGCCGGCATCGTCGGCCAGCGTGCGTGACGCCAGCTCGCGCACCCGCCGGGCGGTCTCCGCGAAGCGGCCGGGCCCGCTCGCCTCGACGCTCAGGGCCGCCCCGAGGCCCGCCAGCACGAAGTCCTCGCGCTCGGGCTGCTCGAGGCAGAAGAACCGGTCCCCCGGGCGACGCGCGGCCAGGACCACCGCCGACAGGTCGAGGCCGGCGGGGAGCGGGACGGTGACCGAGGCCACGGCCGGGCGGCCATTGCGCCGGGCGAGCGCCAGCGCCCGCTCGGCACGCTCGAGCAGCAGCCGCTCCGCCGCGGGCGCGAGGGCGAACGGCGGGTCCTCATGGGTGCTCCCCACGGCCACCCCCTGAAGGATGGCGGATGGACCGGTGGGCGCCGGCTACGTTGCGCCGCGACCGCGGGCGACCGCGATCTCGCCGGTGCGCACCATCTCGATCAGGCCGAACGGGCGCACCATGTCCTCGAAGGACTCGATCTTGTCGTCCGTGCCCGTGACCTCGACGGTCACCGAGCGCTTGGACACGTCCACGACGCTGCCGCGGAAGATCTCCGTGAACTGCATGACCTGCGCGCGGGCGTCACCGTCGTGGCAGGAGATCTTGAAGAGCGCCAGCTCGCGCGCCACCGTGTCCGCGGGCTCGAGGTCGCGGATCTTGATCACGTTCACGAGCTTGTGGAGCTGCTTGGTGACCTGGTCGATCGGGTGCGCCGCGCCGTCGAGCGTGAGCGTGATCCGCGACAGCGTGGTGTCCGCCGTGGGACCTACGGCGAGGGAGTCGATGTTGAAGCCGCGTCGGGCGAACAGCCCGGCGATGCGGGCCAGGACACCGGGGCGGTTCTCCACCAGGATCGAGAGCACGTGCTTGCGCCCGGTGCGCCCGCTGCCCGCGACCTGCAGGTCCTCGAGGTTGAGGATCTCCTTCGTCCCGGGCTCACCCATGGCTCAGCCCACCAGTGCCTGGTCATCCGACCATGTCGCGGGCGGCTTGACCCGCGGGGATCATCGGATAGCAGTTCTCCTCCTTGGTCACGCGCACGTCCACGAGCACGGGGCCGTCGTCGGCGAGCGCCTCCTTGAAGGTGCCCACCAGCTCGGCCTTGTCGTCCACGCGAACGCCGCGCGCGCCGAAGGCCTCGGCCAGCTTCACCCAGTCGGGGCTCGCGCCCATCTCGACGGAGGAGTAGCGCTTGTCCCAGAAGAGCTCCTGCCACTGGCGGACCATGCCGTAGAAGCCGTTGTTCATCAGGAAGATCTTCACCGGGATCTGCTCGGTCACGCAGGTGGCCAGCTCCTGGACGGTCATGATCAGCGAGCCGTCGCCGGCGAGGCAGACCACGTCGTCGTCCGGCCGCGCCACCTTGGCGCCCATCGCCGAGGGCAGGCCGAAGCCCATGGTGCCCGCGCCACCGGAGTTGATCCATTGGCGCGGCTGGGTGAAGGCGTAGTACTGGGCCGCCCACATCTGGTGCTGGCCCACGTCCGAGGTGATCACGGCGCCGCCGGCGGTGGCCTCGTACATGGCCTGCACCATGTACTGCGGCTTGATCTCGGAGTCCGTGCTGTCCTCGTAGTGGAGCGGATACTTCTCCTGCCAGCCCTGAATCCGCTGCCACCAGCCCTCGAGGCGCGCGGGATCGGACGCGAGCGCCCGGTACTCCGCGGTGAGCTTCGGCAGGATGTGCTTCGCGTCGCCCACGATCGGGATGTGGGCGGGCACGTTCTTCGAGATCTCCGCCGGGTCCACGTCGATGTGGATGAACTTGGCTCGCGGTGCGAACTCGGAGAGCTTGCCGGTGATCCGGTCGTCGAAGCGCGCTCCGATCGCCACGATCAGGTCGGCCTCGTCCATGGCGTAGTTGGCGGCGCGCGTGCCGTGCATGCCGAGCATCCCGAGCCAGGTCTCCTGGTCGGCCGCGAACGACCCGAGGCCCATCAGCGTGCACGTGACCGGGAGCTTGTCCGACAGGCAGAGCTCAGTGAACTCCTTCGACGCGTTCGCGTTCACGATCCCGCCGCCGCCGTAGATCACCGGCCGGCGCGAGTTGGCGAGGGCCTTCGCGGCCAGGCGGATCTGCTTGGTGTTGCCCTCGGTGGTGGGCTGGTAGCCCGGTAGGTGCACCTTGTCCACGGGCTCGTAGGGGATGTCCGCGCGCGAGAGGTCCTGGGGCACGTCCACGAGCACGGCTCCGGGCCGCCCGCTGCGGGCGATGTGGAACGCCTCGTGCATCGCCTTCGGGATGTCGCGCGGGTCCTGGATCATCACCGAGTGCTTGACGATCGGCATCGTGATGCCGCTGATGTCGGCCTCCTGGAAGCCGTCGGTGCCGATCAGCTCGCTACGCACCTGGCCGGTGATGAAGACGGTCGGCACGCTGTCCATCTGGGCGTCCGCGATCGCCGTCACCAGATTCGTGGCGCCGGGGCCCGACGTGGCGAGTGCCACCCCGACCCTGCCCGAGGCCTTGGCGTAGCCCTCGGCCGCGTGTCCGGCGCCCTGCTCATGGCGGCAGTGCACGTGACGAATGCCGGCGTCGTAGAGCGCGTCGTAGGTCGGCAGGTTCGCGCCCCCCGGGATGCCGAAAACGTGCTCGACGCCTTCTGCCTTGAGGCATTCCATGATGGCGTCGACGGCTCGCATACGGCCAGCGCTCCTTTCTGGGGGCGGTAGTCCTCCACTCCCTCTGGTGTAGAGGGGTGGCGGGGGGAAGCAGTCTAGCCGGTCAGGCCGGGGTGCCGGAGGGCCCGAGCTCGGGCGGATCCGGGAACTCGAGGTCGCGACCGCAGCGCATGCACACCTGGTCGTGCAGGGGCACGAGGTTGTTGCACTCGGGGCAGCGGCGCCGCGGCTCCGAGTTGTCCCATCGCGACAGCACGGCGGCGATCGTTCCGATCAACGGCAGCACAAATCCCACGAGGAACCAGATCCAGAACGGGCCGCCCTTGATCTTGGCGATCACTCCGGCTGAGAGGCCACAGAAGAAGACGAGGACTACGTACTCCACCCGCGGGCGCTCAGAGCACGCGCAGGGCCCACACGATCGCGATGACGGCGACCACCGCGATGACGATCCACGCCACCGCGGCCACGGCCCCGATCACGAGCTTGAAGAGGACCCAGGCAGCCAGGAGGAGGATGACCAGGGCGAGGAGCTTCCTGCCGAGGTCCGACACGGTCTGTCCCATACCCCCAGTTTGGCAGAGCGGCGCTGCGTCTCAGAGGAGGCGCGCCGGGCGAGTGGGCAGATAGCGGTCGAGCCCGGGCAGCGGCACCGACGACATCACCCAGCTCGGCCAGTGGAGACGGAAGCCGAGGCGCCGCAGCCGGTCGAGAAGCCACCAGGAGTCGGTCGTGCAGTAAACGCCGAGCAGCTCCGGCTCGTGCGACTTGGCCACGCGATCGAGCGCGGCCAGGACGACGGGGATCAGGTCCTCGGGAGTGACTCCCACGGCCGGGCCGATGTCGCCGTCGGGGCTGACCCAGCAGAGCGCCTTCGCCTGGCCGCCGTCCACCACGGCGAGGCAGCCGCGGGTCCGGCCGAAGAACTCGTGCAGCGCCGGCCGGTCGTGGCCGATGGCTGCCGGCTCGAGGCGCTTCCACTCCTGCACCGCCCTATCCGGCGTAAGCCCGTGTACCGCCGGCTCGGTCGCGTCCGTGGCCTCGAGCGAGCGCCGCTCCAGGTACTCATCGGCGCGGTGGCGCAGATGCCAGTGACCCGCCACCGGCATCACGCCGAAGCGCGTGTAGAGGGTCAGGTCGGCGGGGGTGCCGAGGGTCACCACGACGCGCCCGCGCTCGCGGGTGGGCGACTCCGGCCAGGCCCGTTCGAGGAGGCCCCTTCCGATCCCCTTCCCGGCATGCTCGGGCGCGACGGCGATCTCGGTGAGCTCGTCCATGTCGGCGAACCGCGCCATCCTCACGTAGCCCACGATCTCGCCGTCCTTCTCACAGACCCAGAACCCGGTGCCGGGCTGTGCGGCGATGAACTCGAGGAGTGGCCGCTGGCGCGGCCACTCCACCTCCACGAAGCGCTCATCGGCGGCCGCGGACACCACGCCACTCCGGCCCATCGCTTCGCGCAGCGAGCGCGCCGCCAGCTCGAACGTGGCCTTGAGATCGGTCGAGCGGCCTTCCCTGAAGGTGGTCTCGCCGCTCACCGGTGCGGCTCCGCCCGACTCCCGAGCTGCAGGCGCCGGGCCGGGCCGGGCATGAGTGCCGCGTGGTACGCCACGGTCGGCGAGGCTAACGAGCCGCCGCGCGAGCGGCGTCGAGCGCCGGCCGCATCCCGGCCGGGAGCCGGCGCTTGACCCGCCAGGGCGCGCCGGCAAAAGCGTGGTTGGCCACCGTCGCGAAGCCGACCTCGTCCTCGCGCAGCGCGAGCAGCAGATGCGACACGCGGTCGGAGGGCGGCAGGTCGCGGTCGGTCACGCGCACGCAGAAGCAGTGCACGCGCCTGCCGCCCGGGGTGACCAGCAGCGCCCCTGCCTCACCCACGAGCCAGGTGCCGAGCATCCCGCCCTCCACCGCCAGCCCGGTGCGGCTCTGCAGCTCACGCGGATCGTGCGCGAGCAGGTCGCCCAGCAGGCCCTGCGCCACCGGCTCGGCACGGTCGTTTCGAGGCCCCTTGGGGCGCACCACGCTGGCGCCGCGGTAGGCGTAGAGCTCGGGGATGATCCAGGCGTGGGCAAACGCCGCGAGTGACACCGGCAAGGCGAGCGGCTCGAGCAGGAACATTCCCAACCCCGGCAACGGCGAACGGCACCGTGAAGAGCACCGTCCACGCCTGCCAGACCCGCCCCCAGCGCCGCAGCCAGTGCTCATCGGTCGGCGACACGCCAGGGAACGGACGCCAGCTCCGGGAGCACCTGGCCGGCGGCCATGGCGCTTGCTACCCGCCGGCGATCGGCCGGCGCATGATCACGAGGTCGGCCTCGCGCGGAAGCTCGCGCACGTGGGTGGCCTTCCCCGGCCCGTCCGGCACGGTGCCGATGTAGCCCCGTTCGAGCTGGCCGCGGAACTCGTGCGCGGCAGTCTCGAAGGCGGCCTCGTCACTCGGCGTCCACTCGGCGAGCGTGCTGTGGCCGCTTCCATCCATCTGGATCAGTCGCGCCATCTCGTCTCCTTTCGGGGCGGTGTCCATCATTGAGGATACGCCGCCGCGGAGGCGCCGCTAGACGCCGATGCGCTCGCGGATCATGCGCTGCACCTCACCGCCGTCGGCGCGGCCCTTCGCCTCGCGCATCACGGCACCCACCACCGCGCCGATCGCCCTGTCGTTCCCCGACCGGATCTTCTCGACCGCGTCCGAGTGCTCGGCCAGCGCCCGCTCCACGATCTGCTCGAGCTCGTCGCCACCCGTGCGGCCGAGGCCCCCGGAGCGGACGATTGCATGCGGGTCGCCGCCCTTCTCGACGAGCTCGTCGAGCACCTCCTTCGCCGCGGACTGGGCCACCTCTCCCGCCTCCACCATCGCCACGAGCGCGCTCAGTGCGTCGGGCTCGAGGCGGGTGTCGGCCGGGTCGGCGTCACCGATCCGCGCCGGCACCTCGTTCACCACCCAGTTGGCCAGCGAGCGGGGATCGGCGTCGCCGGCGGCCACGGCCTGCTCGAGGAGGTCGCCGAGCTCGGCGCGGAACGACAACAGCCGCGCCTGGGCGGCCGGCACGCCGAGCTCGCGCTCGAGGCGCTCGGCGCGGGCGGCGGGCAGCTCCGGCAGCGCCGCGCGGGCGCGTTCGAGCATCGCTGCGGTCGGGGCGAACGGGACGAGGTCCGGCTCCGGGAAGTAGCGATAGTCGTGTGCCTCCTCCTTCGAGCGGAGCGAGGTGAGCGCGCCCGACCGCGGATCGAAGTGGAGCGTCTCCTGCTCGATCTGGCCGCCCTCGCGCAGGATGCCCTCTTGGCGCTCGATCTCGGCCACGATCCCGCGCTCCAGGAACCGGAACGAGTTCATGTTCTTCAGCTCGGCCTTGGTCCCGAGAGTGGCCTCGCCGGCGGGGCGGATCGAGACGTTCGCGTCCATGCGCAGCGACCCCTCCTCCATGTTCACGTCGGATACGCCCATTCGCCGGAGCGTCGCCTGGAGCACGCGCCCGAACTCGGCGGACTCGGCGGCGGAGCGCAGGTCGGGCTCGGTCACGATCTCGACGAGCGGAGTGCCGGCGCGGTTGAAGTCCACCACGCTCCGCTCGGCGCCGTGGATGCGTCCCGAGGCGCCGGCGTGCACCAGCTTCGCGGCGTCCTCCTCCATGTGCACGCGGTGGATGCGCACGTCGCCCAGCCGCCCGGCGGTGGCGAGCGGATGGTCGTACTGGCTGATCTGGTAGCCCTTGGGACTGTCCGGATAGAAGTAGTTCTTGCGGTGGAAGATCGAGCGCTCGGCCGCCTCGCACTCGAGCGCCATCGCGATCATCAGCGCCAGGTGCACCGCCTCGGCGTTCGCCACGGGAAGGGTGCCGGGGTGGGCCAGGCAGACCGGGCAGGTGAGCGTGTTCGGCGGTGCTCCGAACGCGTTGGCACAGCCACAGAACATCTTCGTGCGCGTGCGGAGCTGCACATGGATCTCGAGCCCGATCACCGGCTCGTAGTGGCGCACCTCGCTCACGGCCGCGGCACTCCCTCGAAGCCGATCGCCCGCTCGAGCGCGTGCGCGGCCTGCAGGATGCCGCTCTCGCTGAAGGCGCGACCAATGATCTGGAGCCCCACCGGAAGCCCCTCGGAGAGGCCACAGGGGATCGAGATGGCCGGGATGCCGGCCAGCGACACCGGCGTCGTGTAGTAGTCCGACAGGTACATGGCGAGCGGGTCTGCGGTGCGCTCGCCGAGCTTGAACGCCACCGTCGGCGAGGTGGGCGTGACCACGAGGTCCACCCGCTCGAAGGCGGCGCGGAAGTCCTCGGCGATGCGGGTGCGCACCTTCTGCGCGGTTCCGTAGTACGCCTCGTAGTACCCCGACGACAGCGCGTAGGTGCCGATCATGATCCGCCGCCTCACCTCCTCGCCGAAGTGGTCGTGGCGCGTGCGCTCGTACATCTCGAGCAGGTCGCCGGCCTCGGTGCGCTTGCCGTAGCGCACGCCGTCGTAGCGAGCGAGGTTGGCGCTCGCCTCGGCGGGCGCGATCACGTAGTAGGCCGAGATCGCATGCCTCGCGTGCGGCAGCTCGATCTCCTCCACGGTCCCGCCCAGCTCCTCGACGAGGGCCAGCGCGCGGCGGCACTGCTCGGCCACCCCCGGTTCGAGGCCCTCCTCGTCGAAGCCCCACGCGCCCACCCGCACCCCGTCCAGCCGCTCGGCGCTGGGCAGCCGCACGCCTTCCGGGTGCTCGACGGACGT
Organism: uncultured Thermoleophilaceae bacterium; assembly: GCA_963759625.1. Taxonomy (GTDB): domain Bacteria; phylum Actinomycetota; class Thermoleophilia; order Solirubrobacterales; family Thermoleophilaceae; genus JACVRW01. The sequence goes on from CAVXAD010000016.1 coordinate 9,373, forward strand.
GGAGTCACAGGCGTCCCGGCCCACGAGCGCGGCGGCGAGCATGGCCGCGTCGGTGACGTTGCGCGTCAGCGGACCGCACTGGTCGAGCGAGGATGCGAAGGCGATCATGCCGTACCGAGACACGGCGCCGTAGGTGGGCTTCAGCCCGACCACCCCGCAGAGCGCGGCCGGCTGGCGGATCGACCCGCCGGTGTCGGTGCCGATTGCCCACGGCGCGGTGCCGGCGGCCACGGCAGCGGCCGAGCCGCCCGACGACCCGCCGGGCACGCGCTCCGGGTCCCACGGGTTGCGGACGGGGCCAAAGCCGGAGTTCTCGGTGGACGACCCCATGGCGAACTCGTCCTGGTTCGTCTTGCCGAGCACCGGCGCGCCGGCGTCCCGGAGGCGCGTGACCGCTGTGGCGGTGTAGAGCGGCCGGTAGCCCTCGAGGATGCGCGAGGCGGCCGCGCTCGGCACGCCCTCGACGCAGAACAGGTCCTTCACCGCCACGGGCACGCCGCCCAGCGCGGCGTCCGGCGGCGGGCTGCGCGTCCGCCTCGTCCGCCACCCAGAGGTAGGAGCCGAGATCGTCACCCGCGGCGCGGCCGCGCCAGAACTCGAACAGCTCCGCGGCGGAGAGCGTGCCCGCCCGGACGAGTGCGCCGGACTCGGCGGCGCTCAACGTCAGGAGCTCGTGCGCTCACGAGCGTCCCGGGCTGGGCACGCCGAAGCCGCCGGGCTGCGGATCGGGTGCCTGCTCGAGGGCCTTCTCGACCGGCAGGCTCGGCCGGGGCACGTCCTCGCGCAGCACGTTCTCGATCTGCACGACGTGCGAGGTGGGCTCCACGCCGTCGAGGTCCAGCTCCTCCATCTTCTCGATGTGGCCGAGGATCTTCGGGAGCTCCTCGACCATGGAGTCCACCTCCTCGTCGCTCAGCCGAAGGCGGGCGAGACGGGCTACGTGGAGCACCTGGTTGCCGGTCGATCATGGCGGCGATTGTAGGTCGGGGCGGGCGGCGGGCTCAGCCGCCGAACCCTGCGCGCTGGATGACCCGGCGCTCGTGGGTGCCCACCCCGATCGTGCGGTCCCCCTCGCGCACCTCCACGTCGAAGCGCAGCTTGCGCTCCTCCACCACCTCGCGGAGCCGCGCGGTGACCGTGCAGGCCGCCCCGTCGCCGGCGGCCGCCACGTGCTTCACGCAGATCTCGAAGCCCACGGTGGCGCGCCCGTCGCCGAGCTGCTCGTACGCGAGCACCGAGGCGCAGCGCTCCATCACGCCGATCATGCCGGGGGTCGAGAGCACGCTCAGCGGCAGGGTGCCGCCCACGTCCGTGAGCAGCAGGCCCTCCGCCACGAACTCCTCGGTGCGCTCCAGCCCCGGCTCCAGGGTCACGAGGGGCTGCCCGGCGGCGGGGCGGGGAGTGGCTCGATCTCGGGCGGCTTGGGGACCGGACGCCCGGTGGCGTCCACGTAGCGGCCCGGGGGCGACAGCCGCTCGTCCCGCATCGCCAGCGCCCCGCCGACCGCGATGCCGGCCGCGCCGGCGAGCGCCATCCAGAGGCCGAATTCGCGTCCGGTGGCCACGTCCGGGAGGTCGAGCACGCGGATGAGCACGAGCACGAGCGCCGGCAAGCTGAGCAGGCTGGCCAGCGCGTCGAGCGCGATCGGCACGGCGGCCACGCGCATGGCCGCGGTCGCGACGGCCACCGAGATGGCGAACGCGGCTACGAACGCGAGAATGACGTCGACCACGCTAAGCGCCTCGAAGCCGCTGACGGTCCCCTGGCCGGACGTCTCGTACCACGGCAGGAACAGCGAAACGATCAACAGGGCACCGGCCGCGCCGAGCACGATCTCTCCTACACGAAGCCTGCGCACGTCCATTTCGGCGAGGCAGATTACCCCGCGGGGGCGCAGCCGCCGGCCATCTGGGCCTGCGCGGCCGCCACCGTGTTCACCAGCAGCATCGCGCGCGTCATCGGACCCACTCCGCCCGGCACGGGGGTGATCGCGCGGGCCTTGGCCTTCACGCCCTCGAAGTCCACGTCCCCCACCAGCCCCGCGTCGGTGCGGTTGGTGCCGACGTCGATGACCACCACGCCCTCGGAGACCATGTCGGCGGTCACGAGCCCCGGGCGTCCGGCCGCGGCCACGAGCACGTCGGCATCGCGGCAGACCGCGCCCAGGTCACGGGTATGCGAGTGGCAGTGCGTGACGGTCGCGTTCGCCGCGAGCAGGAGCTGGACGAGCGGCTTGCCCACCAGGATCGAGCGCCCGACCACCACCGCGCGCGCGCCGTCGAGGTCCACCTCCGCCTCGGCCAGGAGCTCCATGACCCCGGCGGGCGTGCACGGCACCATCGCTCCGAGCTGATCCTGCGCAAGGAGCCCGGCGTTCACCGGCGTGAGCCCGTCCACGTCCTTGCCCGGGTCGATCAGGGGAACGAGCGTGTCTTGTGCGAGGTGCGTGGGCAGTGGCAGCTGAAGCAGGATGCCGTGCACCCGCGGATCGGCGTTGAGTCCGAGGATCAGGTCGGCGAGTTCCTGCTCGGAGACGTCCTCGCGGGGCTCGTGGTGGAACGACTCGATGCCCACCTCCGCGCTGTCGTTGCGCTTCATGCGCACGTACACCTCGGATGCCGGGTCGTCGCCCACGAGGATCGTGGCGAGCCCGGGCCGCACGCCGTGGAGGTCCTCGAGCTGCTCGACCGTGGCCGCCACGCGCTCGCGCAGGCGAGCCGCGAGCGCGTTGCCGTCGAGTATCCGAGCCTCAGCCACGCTTCTTGAGTGGTGCGTAGTCGGCCATCAGCTTGCGCTCCGATCCGTCCGAGGCGAAGCGCACCACCACGAGCCCGCCCGGCTCCATGCCGGTGACCACCCCCTCGCCGAAGTTCGCGTGGACCACATCGTCGCCGAGCGCGAATGTAGCGCCCGGACCGGGCGGCGTGGCTGCTGCGCCGCCTTCCCACGTGGCTGCCGCCGCCGGCCCGGTGACCGCGTCCTCCTCGCGGTCGGTGAGGTCGGCCGGGATCTCGTCGATGAAGCGGCTGCGCAGGTTCCAGTCGCGCGCGCCGAACAGGCTGCGCGAGCGCGCGTGGCTCAGGTAGAGCTCGCGCCGGGCGCGCGTGATGCCCACGTAGCAGAGGCGCCGCTCCTCCTCGAGGTCGCCGGCTTCGATGGCGCGCATGTGCGGAAAGACGCCGTCCTCGAGTCCGATGATGAAGACCGTGTCGTACTCGAGGCCCTTGGCGTTGTGCATCGTCATGAGGGTCACGATGCCCTCGTCGCCGCGCAGCTGGTCCTGCTCGGAGAAGAGCGCCACCTGCTGCAGGAACTGCTCGACCGAGGGCCCCTCCCCCTCGGCCGCCCCGGGGCCGGCGGCGGCCGCGTCGTACTCGCGTCCCACGCCCACCAGCTCCTCCAGGTTCTCGAGCCGCCCCTGGGCCTCGATCGTGCGCTCCGCCTGGAGCGCCTCCACGTAGCCGGTCTCCTCGAGCGTCTCGTGCAGGAGGTCCCCCACCCCGGCGCCGGCCTCCGCTCGCTCCCTCAGGCGCTCCATCACCGACATGAACCGTCCCACCGACTTGACCGCGGCGGACGCCAGGCCGGGCACCGCCTCCGGTGCGGCGGCGACGTTCCAGACCGGCTCGCCGAGCGTGTTGGCGTAGCCCACGATCCGCCCCTGCGAGGTCTGGCCGATCCCGCGGCGGGGCGAGTTCACGATCCGCCCGAACGCGACCGTGTCGGCGGGGTTCACCAGCAGGGTCAGATACGCGAGCGCGTCCTTGATCTCGGCGCGCTCGTAGAAGCGCGTGCCGCCGATGATCTGGTAGCCCACGCCGTAGCGCACGAGCATGTCCTCGAGCACCCGCGACTGCGCATTCGTCCGGTAGAAGACGGCGATGTCGTCGCGCGAGCCGCCGTCGTCCACGATGCGCTCGATCTCGGAGACCACGAAGCGGGCCTCGGCGTGCTCGTCCTCCAGCTCCCGGACGTGCACCGGCGAGCCCTCACCCACCTCGCTCCAGAGCGACTTGCGCTTCCTGGCGCGGTTGTGCGAGATCACCGCATTGGCCGCGTTCAGGATGGTCTGCGTCGAGCGGTAGTTCTGCTCGAGCTTCACCACCTCGGTGTCCGGGAAGTCGTCCTCGAAGTCGAGGATGTTGCGGATGTCGGCGCCGCGGAAGGCGTAGATCGACTGATCGTCGTCGCCCACGACGCACAGGTTGCGGTGCTCCTCGCAGAGCAGCTGGAGCCAGCGGTACTGGGCGTGGTTGGTGTCCTGGTACTCGTCCACCAGCACGTGCCGGAAGGCGCCCCTGTAGCGGTCGCGCACCTCGGGGAAGAGCTCGAAGAGGTTCACGCAGCGGAACAGCAGGTCGTCGAAGTCCATCGCGTTCGCCGCGTGCATCCGCTGCTCGTAGAGGTCGTACACGTCGGCCGCGGTCTGCTCGAAGAACGAGGAAACCTTCAGCCGATACGCCTCGGCATCGAGCAGGGCGTTCTTGGCATCCGAGATCTGGCGTCTGAGGCCGCGCGGCGCGAAGCGCTTGGGGTCCACGTCCAGCTCGTCCACGCACGCCTTGACCTGCCGCAGCGAGTCCTGCTCGTCGTAGATCGTGAAGCCGCGGGTGTAGCCCAGCCGCTCGGCGTCGGCTCGCAGCATGCGCGCGCACGACGAGTGGAAGGTCATCACCCACATGGCGCGGGCCCGGCCCCCCACCAGCCCCTCCACCCGCTCGCGCATCTCCTGCGCCGCCTTGTTCGTGAACGTGATCGCGAGGATCTCGCTCGGACGGGCCTCCCCGTCGCGGACGAGCCGGGCGATGCGGTGCGTCAGCACGCGGGTCTTGCCCGAGCCGGCTCCGGCCAGGATCAGCAGCGGGCCGTCGTTGTGCATGACAGCCTCGCGCTGAGGGTCGTTCAGCCCTTGCAGAAGGGCCTCCGCGGCGGCTGGAGCGCTCACCCTGGCGAGGATAGTTGCGCTGACGGCGAGACTTCCGGCGTGCCCGATCTGCTCGACGAGGTCCGTCGCTCGTGCGAGCGGCTGGCACGCGAGGCCCGCTCGGTGGCCATCGAGCTCGACCCCGCGACGGCGCTCGAGCCCGGTCCTGCACCGGCGCTCGACCCCGAGCGCCACTACCTCGAGGGCACCCGCGAGGACGTGGCCACGTACCTGCTTGTGCTCGACTCGATCAACTTCGGCTCGGGTTGGTTCCCCACCCTGCGCAAGCGGCCGGGGTGCTCCGGCTACTTCACGGTCGCGTGGGCGCTGGCCGACCGCTTCCGCGAGCGCGGCCCGTGGTCGAACGCAGAGCTCAGCGGGATCGAGGCGGCCGAGGTGGCCGCCACGCTGGGTCAGGCGCCGGATCACGAGCTGATGGGCCTGTACGCGGACGCGCTGCGACAGCTCGGGCGCTTTCTCGGAGAGCGCCCCGCGATCGACGTGGTCGCGGATGCGGGCGGCTCGGCAGAGCGCCTGGCCGAGCTACTGGTGCGCGGGATGCCCTTCTTCGACGATCGCGGCTTCTACAAACGCGCGCAGATCGTGGCCAGCGATCTGGCGCTGGCGGGGATCGCGGAGTTCTCCGACCTCGACCGGCTCACGATCTTCGCCGACAACCTCGTGCCGCACGTGCTCAGGGTGGACGGCGTGCTCCGCTACGACCCGGCCCTGGCCGCCCGCATCGACGCCGGCGTGCTGATCCCGCCCGGCAGGGAGGAGCGCGAGATCCGCGCCTGCGCGGTCCACGCCTGCGAGTTGATGTCGCGCGAGACCGGGGTGCCTCCGCGCGTGCTCGACGGCCGGCTGTGGAACCGCGGGCAGCTGCCGCGCTACAAGGCCGTGCCGCGCCACCGCACCCGAACGGTGGCGTACTGAGAGAGCCTGCGCTAGCCGCCGGTCGAGTCGGGCCCGCGGCGCGGCTTGATCGGCCGGACCTCGGCTCCTTCGGGTTTGCGGCCGGTGAGCTCGGCCACCAGCTCCTCGAGGCCGTTGAGCCGGTCGGCCATCCCGCGGATGGCGTCCGCCACCGGGTCGGGAAGGTGCGCCCAGTCGGCGTCCGCCCCCTGCGGCCTGCGTCCGCCCACGCGCACGGGGTGGCCGGGGTTCCCGACCACGGTCACGTCTGCGGGGACGTCGTGGATCACCACCGAGTTCGCGCCGACCCGCGCTCGCTCGCCCACCTCGATCGGTCCGAGGAGCTTCGCTCCCGCACCGATGATCGAGCCGTGGCCGACCGTGGGATGGCGCTTGCCGCGCTGGAAGCCGGTGCCGCCGAGCGTGACGCCCTGGTAGATCGTCACGTCGTCGCCAACCTCGGCCGTCTCGCCGATCACGACGCCGGAGCCGTGGTCGATGAAGAGCCCGCGGCCGATGCGCGCCGCGGGGTGGATCTCGATCCCGGTCACGACCTTGGTGACGTTCGACAGCGCCCGCGGCACCACCGGCACGCCCGCCTCGTGGAGTGCGTGCGACACGCGGTGCGAGAGCAGCGCCTGCACACCGCCGTAGGTGGCGAGCATCTCGGCCCGGCCCACGCTGCGGGCCGCCGGGTCGCGCTCGGCGGCGGCCGTCAGGTCCTCGCGGAGCTCGCGCGCGACCCGTGCCAGTGTGCCGAGACCGAACATCAGGGAGCGAAGAAGGGCGTGCTCACGTAGCGCTCGCCAGAGTCGGGCATGACCACGGCCACCCGCTTCCCGCGCATCTCCGGGCGCGACCCCACCGCGATGGCCGCCCACAGCGCGGCACCGCATGAGATGCCGGCGAGCAGCCCTTCGCGGCGGGCGCACAGGCGCGCCGTGCCGATCGCGTCCTCGTCGTCCACGGTCACGATCTCGTCGATCACCTCACGGTTCAGAACGGCGGGCACGAACCCGGCCCCGATGCCCTGGATCTTGTGCGGACCGGGACTCCCGCCGGAGAGGACGGGTGAGGAGCGCGGCTCCACTGCCACTACGTGCAGGTCCGCGTTGTGCTCCTTCAGCCGCTCGCCGCAGCCCGTGATGGTGCCTCCGGTGCCCACGCCGGCCACCAGGACGTCCACTCTGCCCTCCATGTCGCGCCAGATCTCCTCGGCGGTGGTGCGCCGGTGGATCTCCGGGTTGGCAGGATTCGAGAACTGGTCGGGAATGAAGACGTCCTCGCGGGCGGAGGCGATGCGGCGCGCCTCGTCCATCGCCTCGCTCATCCCCCCGAGCGACTCGACCAGCTCCACCTCGGCGCCGTAGAGCCGCACGAGCCTCTCCCGCTCGCGGCTCATGCCCTGCGGCATCGTGAGCACCAGCTCGTAGCCGCGCGCCGCGCAGACGAATGCGAGCGCGATGCCGGTGTTGCCGGAGGTGGACTCCACGATGGTGGTCCGACCCGGCTGGATCTGGCCTTCGCCCTCGGCCGCGTCGATCATCGCGACCCCGATGCGGTCCTTCACGCTCCCGGCGGGGTTGTATGCCTCCAGCTTCCCGATCAGCTCGGCGTCGCACTCCGGCGCGACCCGGCCGAGGCGGACCATCGGAGTGCCGCCCACGATGTCAGCGAGGTTGTCGGGCACGGTGCCCGCTGCCGGCGAGACTGGCATGGCCCGACTGTAACCGGCGAGCTTCGGCATACCCATGCCGCGGCGTGCAGTTCTGCATGCGGCATGCCGCTATGCCGGGCGCTGGATTGGCGGCGTACCATCCCCCGCTGATTGGCTGGCACCCCGGGGTGTCGGCCGCTACGGAGGGAGAGCGAGAGTGAGGCTTCGCGGGACCATGGGCGTGACCCGGATGCCGCGCCGGCTGGCGGCCGTGGCCGCTGCGCTCGTGGCCGCCGTGGCGGTCAGCGGGTGCGGGATCCTCCGGCCGGCGGGCGACGCTCCCCTGCGCTACCGCGACGCGATCTTCAGCGCGGTCACGATCACCCGCGACCTTCAGTACGGCAGCGCCCCGGACGGCAACGGCAACCCGGTGGCGCTGAGGCTCGACCTCTACCAGCCGCCTGCTACGGACACGGTCAACAAGCGCCCGGCGATCGTCTGGGTGCACGGCGGCGGCTTCACGGCGGCGACAAGGCGTTCGGGCCCCTCCCCCGACCTCGCCAACAAGTTCGCGAAGCTCGGCTACGTGACGGTCTCGATCAACTACCGGCTGTCGGTCCGGCCAGCGGCTGCGTGGGCACCAGCTTCCCGACCGCAGTGCATCACGGCCGCGTTCAACGCGCAGCACGACGCGCAGGCAGCCATCCGATGGCTGCGCGCGAACGCCGCCAGTACGGGATCGACTCGGGCCGGATCGCGATCGGCGGCGAGTCGGCGGGCGGCATCACCGCCACGCTCGCCGGCCTACGCGCCGACGACCCGGGCACCAGCGGCAACCCCGGCTTTTCTTCCAGCGTCCGCGCGTTCTCGTCGATCTCGGGCGGGATCCTCGATGGCGTCTTCGTCGACGCGAGCGATACCGCCGGGATCTTCTTCCACGGCACGGCCGACAACATCGTGCCCTCCTCGTGGTCGGTGGACACGGCTCACGAATTTGCGCGATGTCGGCAAGACGCCCTACCTGGAGCTGTACGAAGGTGCGGGCCACGTGCCGTACGCCCAGTTCGGCGACCAGATGTTCACGCACACCTCGTACTACTTCTACTGGGCGCTCGACCTTCCGCACGCGGCCGGTCAGCCGGCTGCGGCGGCCAGGGCCGCCGAGCGGCAGGCTCGAGCTCGGAACCGGCTCCGGGCAGCGCGTAGCCCGGCGCGGCGGTAGCACCGCGAGATGTCCCGGGAGAACGTGAAGCTCCTCCGCCGGGCTGGCCGCGTGGAAGGCAGCGCGCCTTCGATGGGCGCCGCCGCCGGTGACCGGGCTTGCCGCGCGGGGCGGCGCGTGCGGGTGCCCGGGCGCTAGCGTGACGCCACGTGAGCTCTGACGCAGTCTCACGGCCCCAAGCCATGTCGCACGGCTCCTGGCGCGACGTGACGGTGCGCCTGGCGGTGGGCCTGGCCTTCGCCGACGCGTCGATCGTCGTCCTCGCGCTGCCCCAGATCGTGGGCCAGTTCGACACGACGATTTCGCACGTCGTGTGGGTGATCATGGTCTACAACATCGCCGTCGATCGTCGGCGTGCTGGCCTTCCTGCCCTTCGTCAATCGGGTCAGCTCGCGCATTGCGCTGCTGGCGGGTCTCGGGCTCTTCGGACTCGCGTCGATCGGCAGTGGACTGGCGAACGGTCTGCACATGCTCGTGTTCTTCCGCGGCGTGCAGGGCCTGGGCGGCGCGTTACTGCTGTGCGCCTCGCTTCCCCTGCTGGCCGCCGCGTCGAAGCCCGGGGAGTCGCCGACGGCGGGCTGGGCCGCCGCGGCCGCGCTCGGCGCAGCGATCGGCCCGGCGGCGGGCGGCGTGCTCACGCAGGTCTTCGACTGGCGCGCGATCTTTCTCGCCCAGGCGCCGGCGGCGGCGCTGGCCGCCGCCGCCGTGTGGGCCGCCCATATCGACTCCTCGCACGTGGTCGTGGAGCGCGACAGGCGCCGGCGCGGCGCGGTGCGGGTGGGCACGGCCAACGTGGCCCTCGCGCTGCTCTCGGCCGGGCTGATCGGTGCCCTGTTCCTGGTGGTGATCCTGCTCATCGACGTGTGGCAGCTCGACCCGCTGGGCGCCGCCGGGGTGGTCAGCGCGATACCGATCGCCACCTACTTGGTCGAGCGCGCCGCGCGCGGGCGCTCGCCGATCCGCCTCGGCGCAGCGGGTGCGATCGTGCTCGCCCTCGGACTGGTCGCGATCGCCCTGCTTCCCCACCGTCAGCTCGGCTGGATGCTGCTGGCCCTGCTCCTCTGCGGCGCGGGGCTCGGGCTGGCGTTTCCCACCTTGAGCGCCGCCGCGCTGAACGCCAGCGGCTCGCCGACGGTCCGGGCCGGCCGAACGGTCGCCGCGCGCGAGCTGGGCCTGGTGATCGGGCTTCTGGTGATAACCCCGGCCTTCGTCAGCGACCTCAAGGCCGTGCCCAAGAAGGCGATTCCGGAGGTTGCCAACGCGATCATCAGCGAACCCGATCCCTACGCCGATGAAGATCGAGCTCGGGGCGCGACTGCTGGCCACCTACAACGACACTCCACAGGCGCAGCTGCCCGACCTCGGCCCCGCCTTCTCCGAAGTCAGCGAGAAGGCGAGTGGACCCGAGCGCAGCCAGCTTGCCGACCTGCACGCCAACATCGACTCGACGATCGAGACCAAGGTCACACGCGCTTTCCAGCGCTCCCTGCTGTTCAGCGCAGTCTTCGCGCTGCTGGTGCTCCCGGTGCTGGCGCTCGAGCTGGTGCGGGACGCCGGCGCCCGGCAAGCGTCGACGAGGCGCCGCCGCCCTTCCGGCGAGAGCGCCCAGGGGCTGGGCTGACGCCCGCTCAGAGGCAGTTTTCGATCTGCTTCGTGTCTTGGCCCTTGGCGGGCTTCGAGTACGCCACCACCGAGTCGCCGACCAGCGCGGTGGTCCCGCCGGCGCCCTTCGTAAAGGCCCCTATCGGCACCGAGCCTTCCTTTGCCGCTGAGGGAGACGCGAAGACGTAGACGAACGCGTTGTTGCCGGACTTCAAGGCAAACGTGATCCCGGACGAGTTTGCAGGCGGCTGTGGCACCGACTTGATCGTCAACCCTGCACGCTCCAGGCACGAGGAGATCTTGTCCACCTTCGCCTGTCTGGCGGCGGAACCCTCGCCAGGAGCCGTGGCAGCAGGGGCGGAAGTGGTGTTGTCGGAGTCGGAGTCGTCGTCCCCGCCGCCGCATCCAGCGGCGCCTAAGATGAGCGCCAGCAGCACGGTGGCACCTACTCGTCCCGAAGCTGGAGTCAGTCTCAGGCTTGACATCGGCGGACAGGGTACACAAGGGACCAGCTCATTCCGGCAGCAGGCCTTACCCAGCCAAGCGGTCAACATTGGTCAGGCCGACTGGGACGCCAGGATAGAGTCGACTGCCGTCGAGACGCGTCGGCTCGGTCCGAGTCGGGTCGCGACGGCACGTCGCGAGCGCTGTCTGCAGTCGGGCCTCGCCAGCTCGCAGAAGGCGCACGAAGGGCACGGGTCGCAGCGCATCGGGCGCAGGCGCTCGAGGCGGTGCATCAGGAGGCAGGTAGGGTGATCGAGTGAGCCGCGTGAGCCCGGGAGTCGCGATCGCCCTCGGTGCCGTCGTCGGGCTGGCCCTCGGCATCCTGGTCAGCGTGACCACCGACGTTCCGCTCGCGCCTGAGGGCGGTCTGGCACTCGGTGCTCTGGGTGGCTGGCTCTCCCGCCGCGACCAACGATGAGCGTGGCAGCGCGCGTCAGATCTTGCCTCCCTTCAGCAAGGCCTCGACCTCGTCGAGACTTAGCGGGGTCCCCCAGGGGATGTCGCTGCGGGGCGGCTCTACCGCGTGGCTCTGGTCGCGCTCGAGCGTGTAGATCCCGTGCTCGATCACGCCAGGATCCCGGGGCCGCACCTTCGTAAGCCGGAGCCCCTGACGCTCGGCCATCCCGCGCAGGCGGTTCTCACGGATCGTCTCGTCGGTCACCTCACGCCTAGTAGCCCGGACCCGCCGGCGGTAACCGAGGCGCCGCGTGGTCCTTGAAGATGCCGAACCCGGTCACCTTGCCGCCCCTCAACTCCCAGAGATGCATAAACGACACGTCTGCCCGGGCGCCCTCCCCACGGGTCCAATAGCGGCCGGTGACGACCACGCTGTCGATGCCGCCGATCAGCCTCTCCAGCCGGAGCACCAGAGTCTCGAACTCCTCCGGCACGGCGCCGAGCAACTCGTCCGCCACCGCACCCACGCCAAAGTGGCCGCCCCTGGCCGCCCAACCCTCCGTCTCGGGCTCTACCGACACCACGTCCCGATCGAAATGCAGGAGGACCGGGCCGACCTCGCCCCTGCCGAGCGCCTCGTAGATCTGCTTGAGGATCTCGACGTTCCGCGCCGTGACCGCGGCTCCTCGTTTCTGGCCGACCCGTACGAAACCAACGTAGAGAACCCGGCCCTGCGTCACTGTGACCGGCCGCACCCACGAGCGTCTCAACACCTCGTACGGCTCTAGCGCTCCACCCCCAGCGCTCGGCGCACCTTCGCGAGCACCTCCGGAGTGAGCAGCGAGCCCCCTTGCGATGCAGGGAGATCGGAGGGCAACTGCCAGAAGCTGCGTTCCACGATCTCGAGGATGACCGTGTCGGCCCCGCGTACGAGCGAGCTGAGGTCGTTCGCGCGCAACTCGAGCCATCCGGCGCTCTCCAGGCGGGCCGCATAGTGCTGGAGCATCGGCAGCGGGGAGAGCTCGCCGAACGAGTCGTGCAGGAAGAGCGTGGTGCCCGGCATGACCGCTGCCGTCGCGGGCGAGTCCCTGGAAACCAGGACGGTGGCCCCTCCGCGCCGTCGGACCTCAGTGGCAAGGGGGGTGTCACCGCCGCCGCGGTCGATCTTGATCGTCGGCGTGGTGGCGTAGCGGACCTCACCGCTGAAACGGGTGACGTCGCCGGCGTAACGGCTGGTTCCCCTCACGAGCTCGTCGCGGCGGACCCGCACCTGCCGGCTGACCGCTCGTAGCGCGCGCCGGACGAGCTCGATCCCGCCGAGATCGTTCCAGTGACTGTCGATTGACAGATAGAGCTGGTGCCCGGTGCTCCGCTTCAGGAAGGCAAGGCGCCTGCGGAGCCCCACGATTCCACGGCCGCGCAGCGACTCGACCTTGGACCACATGAGCGCCTTGTTGTGCAACGCGCACCGGCCGTCGATAGCTCGCGGACCGAGGTTCTCGGGATAGATCGTGGACTTTTCCGGCACCACCAGCAGCACGACCCTCCTGCCACTGGACCGAATTTCCCTCACGAGCTCGCCCCAGCGGCGTAGCGCCACCTTCAGGCCGATCGGCCGATGGCAGGCTCGGTCGAGGTCGGCCTGTAGGAAGCTCCACCCGTGCAGGCCGAGGAAAACCGGCGGGCGGCCCGCGGCCGCGCCGCCGTTCTGCGCCGCGTCCTGCTCCTCATCGTCCTTCACGCCTCCGAAGGGCAACGCGCGGTCGGGGCCCGACGCAGACGCCCCGTAGGTGGGGGTAGCTCCCAGCACATCCTTCGAGATGAAGTTGTTCGACCTCAGCGCCCGTTCTCGTCCCGGGAGCTGGGCCGCGAAGTAGCGGGCGGCGGTGTCGAAGACGTCCCAGCCCTCGCTTAGCGACGGCTGTCGCACCGCTCTCTCTCCCTCGATCCGATGGCCGCCTGCCCCGAGCAGCCAGGCCACCGCGGGCGCGGCAAAGAAGACGAGCGCCATCACCGCCACCGCCGCGCGCAGGCCGCGCGATCCGCTCCCTGTGCCGGTCTGAGCCTCCGGGGTCTCCTCGGGCGCGAGCGGGTCGAGTGGGAGCGGACGCGCCTCGGCCATCAGAAGCGGAAGTAGAGGAATGGGCTGAACGACCCCGCGGCGATCAGGATCGTGGCATACGGGAGCGCCGCCACCGCCAACCCGCGGGCCACGAGGCGGCCTACCGCTCCAGGGTCCCTGCAGCACTCGCCCGAACACGAACCAGCGTGGCAACAGGACCGTGGCCAGACCGATTCCGAGCGCGATCTTGGCCTGGGGTGTAAACGCGAGGGAAACCGTCGTGGACAGGTGCAGGTCCACACCTGGATGGGGGATCATGGCCGCCCAGACGGTCAGCGCCTCGTGGACGCTCGGGGATCGGAACAGCACCCACCCGAACGTGACCAGCAAGAAGGTGGTGGCGCGTCGCAGGGCCTGCGCCCGCGAAGCGGGCATGGCAGCCAATCCCGCGAGCCGCTCGCCCACCAGGAGCGTGCCGTTGAAGAGACCCCAGAGCACGAAGGTCCACGCGGCGCCGTGCCAGACGCCGGTCAGGAAGAACACCACCATCAGGTTTCGCACCGTCTGCTCCTGCGACCCGCGCGACCCGCCGAGCGGTATGTACACGTAGTCGCGAAACCAGCGTGAGAGGGTCATGTGCCAACGCCGCCAGAAGTCGGTCATCGACACCGCGGAGTACGGGCGCTCGAAGTTCTCGGGCAGGCGGAGGCCGAACATCCTCGCCAGGCCGATCGCCATGTCCGAATAGCCGGAGAAGTCGAAGTAGATCTGCACCGCGAAGGCGAGCGAAGCGACCCAGGCCACTGCGAAGCTGGGGTGCCCGCCGCCGTCGAAGGCCGCAGCGGACACCGCCCCCAGCGGGTCCGCGATCACCACCTTCTTGCTCAAGCCGAGCGCGAAGCGCGGGAAGCCGTCGGCTATGTCGTACGGGCGCTGGGAGCGCGGTGGAGGCCGGCGGATCTGCTCGTCGATCTCGTGGTAGCGGACGATCGGCCCCGCGATGAGCTGCGGGAAGAACGCCATGTACTGCGCGTAGTCGGCCACGCGCCGCATCGGTCGCGCCGTTCCGCGGTAGACGTCGACCACATAGCTGATGCCGTGAAAGGTGAAAAACGAGATGCCCAGCGGCAGCAGGATGTGCGGGTCCGCTACGCGACCCAGTCCGGCGAGGCCCAGTGCCGCCGACAGCTGGTCGGTCGCGAACACCGCGTACTTCCAGAAGAACAGGCAGAGGAGGTTGGCCACCACCGCGGCGCGCAGCACCAGTCGCGCCCCATCCTGCTCGCCGCGCTCCACCCTGCGCCCAATCGCCAGACCGGCGGCGAAGTTGAAGGCGATGCTGACCACGAACAGGAGCAGCAACGCGTGCGCGCCCCAGACGTAGAACACGAGGCTGACCGCGGCCAGCAGGGCATTCCGTCCCCGCGGAGGCACCACGAGGTACAGCGCCAGCACCGCCGGCATGAAGAACCACAGGAACTCGATGGAAGAGAAGGCCATTCCGCGGTGCCGGCGCGACCACTCTAGGTCAATTGCCGCCCCGGCCGCGTTGGTTCCGAGGTCGCCGCGAGCAGGTCGCCCTCATCCCACGTCTACCCGTGCGAGACCGCCCTCCCCCCGGCGGGCCGCCGGGGGCCTCCCCCTAGGCGCCCGGCTTGCAGGCGCTCGTGCTCGACCCGGTGTCCTTGTCGCCGTTCTGGAAGATGAAGCTTCCGGTGTTCTTCCATTTCCGGCTGCCGGGCGGGCAGACCTTCGGGGCGGTGATCAGATTCCGCCGCGCCTTCCCACGACCCTTGGAGTGCTTCTTGATCGTGCCGTTGAACTTGGTCACCACGAAGTCGCCCGGCAGCACGCCCGTGAGGCCCTGGGAGGAGATGGTGCCGCCCTTGATGTTCGCGTCGAAGCCGGTCACCACAGCGCCGTTGAGCAGGAAGACGAACAGGAAGGCGTCCTTTCCTTCCGCGACCTCGTTGAAGATGGCCGAATCCACCTTGACCGTGGCGCCCGCCGCACTGGTGGCGCTCGCTGTGCCCGAACCAATCCGGCTCGAGGCCGGACACGCCGCCACGCCCTTGCTCATCAGCTCTTCGCTGGTCGTCTTGCATTGCGCTGCGCCGCGCCCGTCGATCTTCGACCCCTTGTGAAGCTTGATCTTGAAGCTCTTCAGCCCGCTCGGCACTCCGGTCGGGGCCTCGGAATCACCGAAGACGATCTTGAACGAGACCGCGGTGGACGCTCCCTCCGCTCGGGTCGTCTGCTTGACGGCGAAGGTGGTCGCCTCGCTCTTCGCCAGCGCGGCCGCGGCAGCCACCGCGCAGACCACGGCCATGAGACCGCAAACGACCAGCTTCCGCATCCGCTCTTCTCCCTGCCTCGAGTCCCTGGGGGCGAGAGACGACCCTAACCTCAAGCGCCGAGCTTGCGCAAGGGATGTGGACCGCTCGGCGTCGCCCCGGGCTGACCGTGGCACCATCCGTCCATGAACGCCGAACGAATCCCGATTCGCTTCGGCCGGCTGAAATGGCTCCTCATCGCTATCGGGCTGACGCCCAGCCGGGCCTACCTCGACGTCGGTCCGGACCTGGTGAGCGTCCATATGAGCTGGTGCTTTCATGCCGACGTTCCGCGGGCATCCATTCGCTCTGTGAGCCGGGTGAAGAACCCCTATCCGGGCAGCTTCGGGGCGCATGGCTGGCGCGGCCGCTGGCTCATCAACGGAGCCGCCGGGCCGCTTGTCGCGGTCGAGATCGACCCGCCCGTTCGCGCGCACACGGTGAAGATCCCTGTGCGGCTGCGCCAGTTGCTCGTCTCGGTGGACGACCCGGATGAGGTGGTCGCCAAGCTGAGCCAGGGGAGGCGCTGACGGCGACTCTCTACGAGACGATCGGCCATGGCTACACCGCTACTCGGCGGACCGATCCGCGCATCGCTTGCGCCGTCTGGGCGGCGCTCGGGGACGCGGCCACGGTCGCGAACGTGGGCGCCGGCGCCGGCGCGTACGAGCCCGCGGATCGCGAAGTGATCGCGGTCGAGCCGTCGGCCGTGATGCTCGCGCAGCGGCCGGCGGACGCGGCCGAGAGCCATTCGCGCGAGCGCCGAGGCGCTGCCGCTGGCGGACGGGAGCGTCGACGCGGCGATGGCGGTGCTGAGCGACCACCACTGGAGCGACCGGATCGCGGGTCTCCGCGAGTTGCGGCGGATTGCCCGCCGACGCGTCGTCCTGTTCAACGCCGACCCGGCCGAGTCCGATCGCTTCTGGCTCACGGTCGAGTATCTCCCCTCGTTCCTGGCCCTGATCCCGGAGCCGTATCGCCGACCGGGCTACTGGGCGCAGGAACTCGCGCGCGAGCTCGGCGAGCTGCGCATCGAGCCGGTCCCGATCCCGCACGACTGCCAGGACGGCTTCTACGGCGCCTACTGGCGCCGCCCTGAGGCCTACCTCGACGAGCGGGTGAGGAGGGGTATCTCGGTGTTCGCCCGGCTGCCCGAGCGTGAGGTCGCCGAGGGGCTGGAAGAGCTGGCCGCAGACCTCGCGAGCGGCGCGTGGCGGGATCGGCACGGCGAGCTCCGAAACCGCAAGCAGCTCGACCTCGGCTACCGCATCGCGATCGCGGAACTCGACTAACTTGGCATTGTCCCGGTGCATGGCGCCGGCCTGGCGCGAGGAGAGGGGAGCTGGATGAGGTCGATATTCGCGAGTCGCCGCGCGCTGGGTGCCGGCGCACCACGGCATGCCACGGGCTGGGCGGTGCTGCTCGTGCTCATCCTCGCCGGCTGCGTTGCCGGCCCGGCGTCGGCCGCCGGGCGCTGTGGCGCGCATCCGTGGTGCGACACGTCGCTGTCGCCCGACCGCCGGGCGGCGTTGCTGGTGCAGGCGCTGACGCCCGCGGAGCGCATCGGGCTGCTTGGCGGCGACGCCAACTCGGTCGGTGGGCAGGGGACGCACACGGGTGAGGAGGCCGGCGTAGCCCGGCTCGGAGTTCCGCCGCTGTACTTGACCGACGGCCCGATCGGCGTGCGGCAAGGTCAGGCCACCGCCTTCCCGTCGTCGCTGGCGCTGGCAGCGTCGTTCGACCGGCGGCTGGCGGCCGCGCATGGCCGCGCCGTGGCCGGCGAGGCGCGCGCCAAGGGCAACGACCTGGTGTACGCGCCGACCGTGAACATCCTGCGCACGCCGCTGTGGGGACGGGCGTTCGAGAGCTTCGGCGAGGACCCGTATCTGACGGCGGAGACCGGGGTTGCGTGGATTCGTGCAGCGCAGCGCGCCGGCGTGATCGCGAACGTCAAGCACTTTGCCGTCAACAACCAGGAAGGCGCCGGCGGGAGCGGCGGCAAGCTCGTCGGCAGCCGCTACACCGTTGACGCGCGAGTCGGCGAACGCACCCTGCGAGAGATCTACCTGCCGCACTTCGAAGCCGCAGTCAGGCAGGCGAAGGTCGAGTCGGTGATGTGCGCCTACAACAAGGTCAACGGCGCGCACGCCTGCGAGAACCCGACGTTGCTGACGCAGATCCTGCGCCGCGACTGGGGCTTCAAGGGGTTCGTGCTGGCCGACTACGGCGCCTCCAAGCACGTCGGCAAGGGGCTGCGCGCCGGGCTCGACTTCGAGCCGTGGCCGTACGTAGACCTCGACGGGGGCGAAGTCCTCACCCCGACCGCCGTCAGCGCGGCGCTGGCTGCCGGCCGTGCGACCCAGGCCGACGTCGACCGGGCCGTGACGCATCTCCTGCGCGCGCTGTTCAGCTTCGGGTTCTTCGACCGCGCGGCCTACCCCATCGACGAGTCGCAAATCGACCAAGCGGCCGACCTGCGCACCGCGCGCGACATCGCCGAGGGGGGCACGGTGCTGCTGCGCAACCGGGACCGCGCGCTGCCGCTCGACGCCCGGCGGGTCCGGTCGCTGGTGGTGATCGGCGCCGACGGCGACCGCTACGTCAACGGCGGCGGCTCGTCGAACATCGAGCCCTACTCCTTCACCACGCCGCGCGCGGCGATCGCGGCCCGCGCGGGCTCCGGGGTCGACGTGCGCTTCGACGACGGTACGGATCCCGCCCGGGCGGCGGGCCTGGCGCGCGGCGCGGATGCCGCGGTCGTCGTGGTGGCCGACAAGGCCGGCGAGGGGATCGACAAGCCGTGCCTGCGCCTTGACTGCGGCGCGCAGGACGCCCTGCGCCGCGACCGGCTGATCGAGCGGGTGGGCGCCGCCAACCGCCGCACGATCGTCGTCCTGGAGACGGCCGGGCCGGTGCTGACTCCCTGGCGGAACCGGGTCGGCGCGATCCTCGAGACGTGGTACCCCGGCAGCGCCGCCGGCGAGACCATCGCTCGACTGCTGTTCGGCGACGCCGAGCCCGCCGGCCGGCTGCCTGCCACGTTCCCCGCAAGCGAACGCGGCCTGCCGACCGCCGGCGACCGGCGCCGCTACCCCGGCGTCGGCGACACCGTGCGCTACTCGGAGGGCGTGCTGGTCGGCTACCGGTGGTACGACGAGCGCGGGAAACGCCCTGCCTACCCCTTCGGCCACGGGCTGTCCTACACGCGCTTCGCGCTGCGCCACCTCAAGGTCCGGGCCGCGCGCGGCGGGATCGGTGCCACGGTCGGCGTCGACGTCGTCAACCGCGGGGGCCGCGCCGGCACGGCGGTCCCCCAGCTCTACCTCGGCCTGCCCGGGGCGCGCGGACGCATCCAGCCGCCGCGCCAGCTCAAGGGCTTCCAGAGCGTCGAGCTCCGGCGCGGGCGGACCAAGCGCGTCACATTCCGCCTCGACCGGCGCGCCTTCTCCTACTGGAACTCCGCACGTGACCGCTGGCAGGTGGCGCCCGGCTGCTACCGGATCTCCGTCGGGCAGTCCTCCCGCAACATCGACCAGCGCGCCAGGCTCCCCCTCCGCGGCGGCCGCTGCGGAGCCCGGTGATTCAAGCGTCTACGCGGTAGAAAGCGGGACGGCCTCCCGCTAGCCAACAGGGTGCGCGACGCGGGATACTCGGCGGGTGATGTCGCAGGCGAGTCCCGAGCTCCGTGCTGTGGCAGATGCGGCTTACGAGGCGATCAAGTCGAAGGATCTCGAACGCTTCGTGGCGCTCGTGACCGAGGATGTGGAGTTCGGGTCGGTTATTGCGGAAGGAAGGACCTTCCGTGGCCACGAGGGCGTTCGTGCCTGGTGGGAAACGGTCCTCGGAGCGTTCCGGGAGGTGAGCTGGGAGCCGCTCGAGGTCCATGGGGCGAGCGACCGGGGTGTCGCGCTCTTCCGCATGGCCGGCAAGTTGGGGAACGTCCGGGTCGAGGAGACGATGTGGCAGGCCGTCAGACTGCGAGAGGGCAAGGTGAGCTGGTGGGGGTTCTTCCCCACCGAGCACGAGGCGCTCGAGGCCGTGGGGCTTCGCGAGTAGGCGATGTCGCAGGAGAACGTGGAGCTTGCCCGCCGTCTCCATCGGGCGTTCAACGAGCGCGATAGAGAAGCTCTGGCCGAGGTCTTCGACCCGGAGGTCGAGTGGATTCCGATTCTGGCCAAGCTCGAGGGCGTCTCGCTTCACGGGCTCGCCGAGGTCAACCGTTGGATTGACGAGTTGGACCGCGACTGGGCCGAGTTCATGACCGACCCTCAGGAGTTCCGGGACCTCGGTGATGTCGTCCTCATTCTCGGCACCTGGCATGCACGCGCCCGCCACAGCGGGCTGGTGCTCGATGCGCAGCCGGGGGCCTGGGTGGCCGAGGTACGCAACGGCAAGGTCGTGCGTCAGGAGACCTTTACCGACCGAGCCCAAGCCCTCGAAGCCGTGGGGCTGTCGGAGTAGCCGATGTCGCAGGAGAACGTCGAGTTGGTGCGGAGGGCGTGGGAGGCTGCGTCGAGCAAGCCGCCGGACTGGCCTGTGCTGAACGAGCTCTACCACCCGGACCACGTCCTCGAAAGCGACTGGGGAGCGATCAACAACACCGCCTACCGGGGCGCCAGCGGCTTTCGCGACTCCTTGGCCGACCAGGACCAGGCATGGGGCGAGTGGAAGTCCGAGCTTCGCGATCTCATCGACGCGGGCGGCGAAACCGTAGTCGTGGAGGCGCGCTTGGTGGCACGCGGGAGACAGAGTGCCATCCCGATCGATCGCGTCTTTGGCGTGCTGGTCACCGTTCAGAGAGGCAAGATCGTCAGGACTCGCGCCTTCAACAGCGTGCAGGAGGCCCTCGAGGCCGTGGGACTGTCGGAGTAGCCGATGTCGCAGGAGAACGTGGAGGTAGCCACGCAGGCGATCGAGGCCTTCAACGGGAGCGACGTCGACGCCTTCGCCGTCCTCACGACGCCGGACTTCGAGTGGTCCCCGTCGATGGTGGCTATCGAGGGCGAGACCTTCCGGGGACGGGAGGGCATCGAGAGGTACTTCCGAAGCCTCAACAACGCCTGGGAGCTATTCCATATTCACCGCAACCGGTTTCATGATGCAGAGGACCTCGTGGTCATGCTCGGGCGACTGGAGGGACGCGGAATGGGCAGCCGCGTCCCGGTCGATGCGTCGCTGGGAATGGTCTTCGATTTTCGCGGCGGGATGATCTCGCGCATCCGTGGATATCTCGATCACGCGGAGGCGTTGCGGGCGGCCGGACTGTCGGAGTAGGCGCCGGCTACGGTCGGATCAGGGAGGCAACGGCTCGGAGGGAGGCAGCAGGTCCTCCTCGGTGAGGTTTGGAAAGGATCATCGGGGAGCTGCGCACGGCCAACCGGCCGCTCGGACGGTTTACGGTCGCTCCAAGATCGCCGCCCTGATCGCCGCTGAACGGTTCATCGCACGCCCCTCAGCCAGCTGTCCCACCTCGTTTCGGCCCATGCTGCGGGATACTCGGCGGGCGATGTCGCAGGCGAACGTGGAGACTTTGCAGGCAGCGCTGGCTTCGGGCCCGGCTGCCTTGCTCGCAACACTCCACGAACAGGTGGAGTGGGACTACGTCGGGGCCTTTCCGGAGGCCGTGACCTACCACGGGCCCGAGCAGGTCGCCGGATTCTTCCGGGACTGGGCCGGCGGGTTCGACGACTTCGGCTTCGAGGCCGACCAGATCATCGACGCGGGCGATTCCGTGCTCGTACTCCTGCATCAGTGGGGGCGTGGCAAGGACACCGGTGCGATGGTCGAAAGCCGCACCTGGCAGGTCTTCGACTTCCTCGAGGGCAAGGTCGTGCATTGCCGTGGCTACGCGACCAAGGCCGAGGCCCTCGAAGCCGCGGGGCTGTCGGAGTAGCCGATGTCGCAGGAGAACGTGGAACTCCAGCACCGATTGACGGACGCCTTCAACCGGCGTGACCTCGACGCCTATCTGGCGCTGACGGACGAAGACATAGAGGCCATCCCGCGCGTGGGCGCGATGGAAGGCGGCTATCACGGCCACGACGGAACCCGTCGCTGGTGGACGGACTTGCTCGGCGCTTTCCCCGACTTCAGCGTCGAGTTTCATGAGGTGCACGACATGGGGGGGAACCTGACGCTCGCAGCCGGGCGCGCTCGTGGCCACGGCGCGGGTAGCGACACCCCGATCGAGCAGGTGTTCTGGCAGGTGGTTCGCTGGCGGCGCGGGAGGTGCTTCTGGTGGGCCCACTTCGACACCGGGCCGAAGCCCTCGAAGCCGTGGGCCTGTCGGAGTAGCCCGATAGCCGTCACGCCGCCGGTGGCTGCGGCCTGTGTTACAAGCGGGGGGCGTCGATTAACCGCCCGTGTTGCCGGCCGCCGGGCTCAGCATCGTCATCGACCTTTCCGTCACTGCGACCATGGGAGGGCTCGGATGCTGCGCAGGCTGGTCTTGCTACTCTCAAAGCAAAACGTGGATCGCCTTCTATCGCGCTGTCTCTTTCGACAATGGACGGGTCGGCACCGCCTTCGCGTTGGACGGCACCAACACCGTCTTCAACGACGACATCGTCGACGACCAGGTGACGACCGCCGACGTCCGCGACGACAACCTCGCTTTCGGCGGGCTGTATGCCCAGGACCTGGGGCCCGGCTCGGTCGGGAACCTCCAGGTCGGCAAACTCGCTCGGGA
This sequence comes from uncultured Thermoleophilaceae bacterium, assembly GCA_963759625.1. Taxonomy (GTDB): domain Bacteria; phylum Actinomycetota; class Thermoleophilia; order Solirubrobacterales; family Thermoleophilaceae; genus JACVRW01. Next base: position 31,676 of record CAVXAD010000016.1, read on the forward strand.
ACGGCGACTTCCTGGCCGGGTCGGTCGACAGCAGGGTGCTGACCGACAACTCGGTCACCAGCGCCGACGTCCAGCTTTCCACGTTGCAGGGCGCGGACGTCGCAGCCAACACGCTCACCGGCGCCGACATCGATGAGTCGAGCCTCAGCCTGCCGCCGACCACCACGGCCACCTTCGCCGGGCCGGCGAACCCGTCCCTTGAGCGGACTCAGCTTCAGGAAGGTCGTCGGCAAGACCCTGCCGGCGGGGAGCTATGCGATCACCGCGACGGCGAACATGCCTCCGATACGGTCGTCGCCGAGGCGAGCGGGGACACGGTCTGCGAGTTGCGCAACGGCAGCGGTTACATCGGCGGCGCCACCGACCGAAGGGGGATCGCCGGAAGACGTCACACGAGCGTGTCGCTGTCGATGAACGGCGGCGCCCAGGTCCCCGCCGGCGGCGGCGAAGTGAGCCTCTGGTGAGCCGGGGAGGCGGCACCGTCGGGTACGCCCAGATGATGATGATCCGGCTCGACGGCTTCTCCTGATCCAAGCGGCAGCGGGCGGAGTCGGGACGACGGCCCGATCGTCGTCTCGACGCTCCGCCCCTAGCGCACAGGGAGCGCGGCGGGGGATACTCGGCGGGCGATGTCGCAGGAGAACGTGGAGATCGTGCGCCAGTTGCTCGAGGCGGCCCGTTCGGGCGACGTCCAAGCGATTGAGGCGTTCGTCGCGGTCTCGGACCGAGCATCGAGCACACGCGATTGCCGGCGGCGTCCGGACCCGACACATATTGCGGCCATGACGGCGTCCGCCGCTGGTTCACCGACATGGCCGACCTCTGGCGGGAATGGCGAAACGAGATCGAAGAGCTCGCCGAGGTGGGTCCGGACACGGTGGCCGCGCGGTTGCGCTTCATCGCCGTCGGAAGGGACAGCGGTGTCCCGGTCGAGGCTCGGCTCGGGTTGGTGTGCGTGTTGTCCGAGGGCAGGGTCTTGCGAAGCCGCACGTACGCGAGCGGCGAGGCGGCCTTCGAAGCCGCGGGGCTGTCGGAGTAGCCGATGTCGCAGGAGAACGTGGAGATCGTGCGGCGGGCGGGTGAATCCCTGGAGCGCAGGGATTGGCAGGCCGGCGACGGATCTGTTCGATCCGAACGTCGAGCTGCACGGGACCGTCGGGGGTCTGGAGGAGGCAAGATCCTGCGCGGCCTCAGCGAGATCGTTCGGGGCCTTCGAGACGGAAAACGAAGAGGTGTGGGAGGACCACCGGATCGAGCCACAAGAGTTCATCGATGCGGGCGACCGGGTGGTTGTGCTCCAGCGCGAATACCAGCGCAGCAAGAGCGGGGCCGAGCTTGTGATCGATACGGCGACCGTCCTCGATCTGCGTGACGGACGCATCGTTCGCATGCAGGGGTACATGAACCCCGCCGAAGCCCTCGCAGCCGTAGGGCTGTCGGAGTAGCCGATGTCGCAGGAGAACCTGGATTGCCTCCTCCGCGCAATCGACGCTTTCAACCAGCGCGAACGCGACGCTTCCTTGCGCTGATGGACAGTGACGTGGAAGCCGAATCGCGACTGGCTGCCGTTGAAGGCGGCTACCACGGCCAGGACGGCGTGATCCGCTGGTGGAACAACCTTCTTGAGACCTTCCCGGACTACAGCCTTGAGGTCGAAGAACCACGCGATCTCGACGACGCGCAGCCGGTGGGCGGCAAGGACCGTCCGCAGCTCGCCTGCGCCCTCGCCAGGGCGCGAGCCGTTCCGCTCGCGGCGTAGTCGTCCTGCGCGATACTCACCAGGGTCATGCCCGAGGAGTCCACGACCCCCGACCCGGTGGAGCGTGTGCGCAGGCAGTTTGAGGCTGGGAATCGCCGTGATATCGATGCGGTGATGAGCACCTTTGCTGTGGATGCGGTCCTTGACGGGGCGGGCGTTGGGGGACATCTTCGAAGGCCAAGCGGCAATTCGTGCCTTCGTTGAGGGCTGGTTCGGCATGTATGAGGAATTGGAGTTCAAGCTCGAGGAGGTCCACGACCTCGGCAACGGAGTTGTGCTTGCTGTGGTCCTCCAAGAGGCTCAGCCTGCTGGCATCGCCGGTCACGTTCAGCAGAGAGAGGGATGGGTCTACGTCTGGGTGGGAGGTTTGATCGCGCGCCTTACCGTCTTCGACATCGACGAGGCCCGTGCTGCCGCCGAACGCCTCGCGCAGGAACGGGAGTAGGCGTGGCTCGTTTCGCTAGTCGTTTCGCTAGACCCTCCTAGGCGGCAGGCGGCAGCTTCAGTACGAGGCCGGGTTCTCGCGGCCAGGTCTTCGAGCCGGTCGCGAATCTCCTCGCGCTCAAACTTGACCTTCGTAACCAGGGCAACCAGCTACGCCAGAAACCTCTCGATCATCCCAACCAGAACAGGTCAACGATTTACATAACACTCAACGCCAACGACATTCACGCACACCGCTTGCCGTCCCTAGGGGGACGGGGGAGCGTAAGATGGCCGGGCTACTCCGACAGCCCCACGGCTTCGAGGGCCTCGCTCTCGCTGGTACACACGCGCCACCGGACGGCCTTCTTGTCACGCCAGTGGACAACCACCCAGACCGTGTCCACGAACGGAGTGTCGCTGTCGGCGCCGTGGCCGCGACTGCGCAGCGTCGCGAGCGTCAGGTTCCCAAGCTCGCGCGCCTCGACCGTTTCGAGGGTGTAGTCCGGGAACGCGTCGAGCAGGTTCTGCCACCAGTGGCGGATTCCGTCGTGGCCGTGATAGCCGCCCTCCATCGCGACCAGGCGCGACACGGCCTCCACGTCCGCGTCCATCAGCGCCAGAAACGCACCCATGTCGCGTCGGTTGAAGGCGTCAAAGGCCTGCTGAGCCAGCTCCACGTTCTCCTGCGACATCGGCTACTCCGACAGCCCCACGGCTTCGAGGGCCGCTTCGCGAGAAGGGACGCCTCGGCGCGGTAGTCCGGGGCAGCATGGTCACCGTGGCTCCCAGCCGCGCCGGTGAAGCTCTCGCTCGGCGTGCGGTGAGGAGCCTGCATGCTGGGGGTTCGGCTATGAGCGGGTCGGCGGTGAGAGTGAGCGGCTTGTTCTCGGGTAGCGGGTCGTGCGAACGGCATCTCCCCAAGATGCGGTTCCCCGTGGCGAAGCCCCGCTAGGGGAGCGGGGCTTCGTCCCTGCCGGGGATCTATCCAGGACTACGAAGTCTTCTAAGGAGGAGTGCATGGCTGCACCGGAACGTGGTGGCGGGATCGGAGGGGTATCCCTCGGCGGCGTCCTTGTGATCGTGGGGATCGTGGTGGCCGTCCTCTGGAGCCTCGTGCTCGGGGTGATCATCGCGTTGGTCGGGCTGATCGCCTTCGGCGGGTTCGCTCGCGGCCGCTGGTACTGACCGGCGGCAGCGCACAGGTCCTCTAGAAGACCCCCAGGCTCGCTAGCCGGGATACTCGGCGGGCGATGTCGCAGGAGAACGTGGAGGTGGTCAAGCAGGTTCTCGCGGCGTTCTCGCGATACGACTTCGACGGGGCGCTGGAGCACTTCCACCCCGATGCCGTCTTGGAGATGGCCGACGAAGACCCGCTCGCCGAGCGGTACGTCGGACGAGAGCGGATCAAGAACTTCTGGACGTCGCTGTTTCGATTCTGGGAGGGATGGAGGGTCGAGCCGGAGAGATTCGAGAGCGCGGGTGACAGGGTTGTAGTCGTGTACCGCGTTTTCCTGCGTGGTCGAGAAAGCGGAGTCCAGCTCGAGCAGCGGCTGGCGCAGCTCGCCGAGTTGCACGAAGGGAAGGTCACGCAGACCAAGCTCTACAGGGACGTAGGAAAAGCCCTCGAAGCCGTGGGGCTGTCGGAGTAGGCGATGTCGCAGGAGAACGTGGAGCTGGTGCGGCGCTTGGTGGACGCCATAAACGCGGACGCGATCCCGCGCGACCTGTTCACTTGCGACTTCGAGATTCGCAACGCGGTGACCGCCGTGACCGACGCGACCTACATCGCTCACCGGGGTCGAAAGGCCCCGGCTCCGTTGAAGCAGGAACTGCGCGACCATGGACCTCTTGTTCACCCACGTAACCGGGGTCGTAAGGCCCCGGCTCCGTTGAAGCGGGGGATGGCGGCGAATCGAACTTCTGGCGGAATGACTTATGGGACGGACACGCCCTGTGAGGCGAGGAACTGCCTCGTCGAGTCGATGTCGAGCCGGTAACCCTTGTCGAGCGAGCGGCATACGCTGTCGGTAAGCGATGACAAAGAGACCGCGACGTTCGAGTCGCCGAGGTAGTTGGCGCCACCCGAGTCGCCGTAGCACCAGCCGCCGTCACCGGTGGAGGGATTCTTAGAGAGAGTGATCTGATTCGGCTCGAGGCCCCGGAATTCCTGGGTGGCGACGTGGCGCACGTTCGGCCACTCGTCCGGCTCGAAGTTCAAGCTGTTCGGCCCCCTCGTCTTGTCATCACGTGTTACGCCGTAACCGACGGCGGTGAAGGTTTGGCCTCGCAGATCCATGGAGGACAGCAATCCGGCCGTCGGGAGCCTGGCCGGGGTGATGCCCGGCGCCTGGTCCAGATGGACGACTGCGATGTCGTGCACATCCCCTTTCTGCCCTGGTGGCGGTATGAACAAATGGAACTGGGGATCCGTCACCACTGTCCCGTGGTACTCCTTCGAGCTACCCAACGTGACGACCGGTTCGAAGCTGACCCACACCTGGTTGAACCTGGCCAAGTGCTCAGCGGTGAAGCAGTGCGCTGCGCTGAGGACGATCTTGGGGGCGATGAGCGTACCCGAGCACAGCAGCTGCTTGGCCCCGGTGTTGTCCCCGAGGTTGACGCCTGCGACGTAGGGATGCCGGTTCCCGTCCGGCTCGCCGTTTGTGATCGCGGATGCTTGTGGCAATCCGGTCATCGTCGAGCAAGGGCAACAACGGACAGGACGCAAGCAACTCGGCGAGTGCGACGGTTGGCCATCCCAGTCGTGACCGTGCGGAACCGCTGGCTTCAACAGTGGCGATCATCTTCCGGAGCACGACGAACAGCGCCCCGCTGAGCGGCGCGAGATCTCTCTTCTTCTGCATTACCGACCTCCTTGGTGGTTGCAAGTCGGGACCAGCCTCGGTGCAACCGGTTTCAAGCCGACTACGCGGCGGTAACGCGGCGGTGGCTAACGGGCGAGTGCTGCTCTGAGCGAGCGCTCGAGCCGCCCGGCCTCGGCCGCGTAGGGGCCTAGGAGCAGCGGACCGGCCCCTCCCAGAGCAAGAGAGACCGTTCGCGCTGGATCCCCGCTGAAGCGACGACGCCCGCCGCCCCGAAAAGGACAGCGGGCACCTCGCCCGCGACCCAAGGCTAGCTCCCCCCAGGCCCTAGAAACGGGACCCAGAGCCCGAAAAGACCCCTCAATGCGCACAGGACCGAAGCCGGGTAGCGGGACGTGGCCGGGGTCTGGGCGCTTCTGGGCTCCCCCTCCCTTCTCGGGATACTCGGCGGGACCCCCTCCCCCCCATCTCTCCCCTCCTCTCCCCCCGATGTCGCAGGAGAACGTGGAGGTGGTGCGCAAGGCAGTCGACGCCTGGAACTCGGGGGGAGTCGAGGCCGTGTTGGCGTTTTATCCCGAAGACGTGGTCTGGTACCCGTTTCCGGATGCGCCGGAGAACGCCAGCGGGTTTCATGGCCACGACGGAATCCGCGGCTGATGGGCGGCTGGAGCGACGGCTTCGACGATTACACCGTCGTCAGTGACGAGATCCGCGACCTCGGCGACACGGTCGTTGCGCTCGGCGAGATCTCCGGGATCATCAAGGGCTCCAACGTGCCGGTCCGCCAGCCGTTGGGCAGCACCGCGTC
>CAVXAD010000017.1:0-722736 GCA_963759625.1 uncultured Thermoleophilaceae bacterium
ATGGCGTAACGAGTTGGGCGCTGTCTCAACGAGGGGCTCGGTGAAATCGCAGTCTCGGTGAAGATGCCGAGTACCCGCGGCCAGACGGAAAGACCCCGTGAACCTTTACTACAGCCTGATATTGGAGTCTGAGGCACCTCGTTCAGGATAGGTGGGAGGCTACGAAGCAGGGACTGCGGTCCCTGTGGAGCCACCCTTGAGATACCACCCTTGGTGTCTTGGGCTTCTAACGCCGCGCCGTGAATCCGGGCGGTGAACAGTGTCAGGTGGGTAGTTTGACTGGGGCGGTCGCCTCCTAAAATGTAACGGAGGCGCGCAAAGGTTCCCTCAGCACGGTTGGAAATCGTGCGTAGAGTGCAAAGGCATCAAGGGAGCTTGACTGTGAGACAGACATGTCGAGCAGGTGCGAAAGCAGGCCTTAGTGATCCGGCGGTAGCAAGTGGAAGCGCCGTCGCTCAACGGATAAAAGGTACTCCGGGGATAACAGGCTTATCGGGCCCAAGAGTCCACATCGACGGCCCGGTTTGGCACCTCGATGTCGGCTCGTCGCATCCTGGGGCTGTAGTCGGTCCCAAGGGTTGGGCTGTTCGCCCATTAAAGCGGTACGCGAGCTGGGTTCAGAACGTCGTGAGACAGTTCGGTCCCTATCTGCCGTGGGCGTTGGAGAGTTGAGAGGAGTCGTCCCTAGTACGAGAGGACCGGGACGAACGCACCTCTGGTGTACCAGTTGTCCCGCCAGGGGCACTGCTGGTTAGCTACGTGCGGATCGGATAACCGCTGAAGGCATCTAAGCGGGAAGCCGACCTCGAGATGAGCTCTCCCATCCCCTTGAGGGAGTAAGACCCCTGGAAGACCACCAGGTGATAGGCCGGATGTGTAAGGGCAGCAATGCCCTCAGCAGACCGGTACTAATGGTTCGAGGGCTTGACGGATTTGATTTACCCCCGTCCAAGGTTGGCTGTGCAGTTTTCAAGGCTCGGAGAGGGCCATGGTCTCGCAACCTTCGGTGGCGATAGCGAGAGGGCCACACCTCTTCCCATTCCGAACAGAGAAGTTAAGCCTCTCAGCGCCGATGGTACTTGGGCCTCGCGGCCCTGGGAGAGTAGGTCGCCGCCGTTTTTCTCCGACACGGGCCGCCCCGCAACGGGCGGCCCGCTGTCTTTACACTCCGGCGGCCATGCTCGTCGCACTCGAACTCGTCGCGCCCATCGCCCTCTCGACGGTGAGCCTCGTCCTCGTCATATTGGGCGTGGTGGTGGTGCTCTTCTTCATCGGCGGGCTCATCGCCGTGCACGTGCGCTCCGACCAGGAGGCCGACGTGTACGAGGAGCACGTGCGGGCTGCCGATCAGGCGCTGGAGCAGGCGCGGGCGAGCGACCGCGGCTGGGATCGCGAGCTCATGGAGGGTGTGGCGCGATCGGCGCTCTCGGATTCCCGCCCGGACTTCTCGTTCGGCGACCTGAGACTGGTGCTCGTGGAGGACATGCCCGGCATGGAGGAGGATCGTGCGCACTTCGTGGCCCTCGGGCCCGACGGCGAGGCGATGGTGGTGCTGGGCCGTCAGGGCGGCAACTGGGTGGCCGAGAGCGTCGACTAGCCTGGCCGTGAGGTCGAAGGCATGACCGTCGCGGACCTGGTTCCGGGGTTCGCGGCGGAGACCGATCTCGAGCGAGCTGTGAGCGCCGATCCGCGCCTGGTCGAGGGGCTTGCGTGGGGCCGCCCTCGCAAGGCCCATCCCGAGGGCGCCGTGGCAAATCACGTGGAGCACCTGCTCGCGACCATCGACGAGTGGGGCGAGACGGGCGGCCGGCGTGCGGACCTTCGCTTCATCTCCCTGGTGCACGACGCCTTCAAGCACGCCGTGCGACCCCTGTGGCCCAAGACGGGGGAGAACCACCACGCGATGCGCGCGCGCCGGTTCGCCGAGGAGTACACGGACGCGGAGCGGCTGCTGGCGACAATCGAGCTGCACGACCGGCCTTACCACCTGTGGCGCCGTCTGCGCCGAACGGGACACGTGTCCGCGCACAAGGTCGACACGATGCTCGATCGGATCCCGGACCTCGGGCTGTTCGTCCGCTTCGTCGAGCTCGACGGCTCCACCGAGGGCAAGACCCGCGAGCCGATCGAGTGGCTGGCCGCGGAGCTGCGGCGCCGGAACCTCGACCCGCGCTGAGCGATCGGCCAGCCGGCTGCCGGACTGCTTCCGCTGAGGCCCTCGGTGCGCAGCCGGCCGAGCCGGCTGCTTCCGCTAAACGGCCAGGCAGAGCTGCTCGGGCACCACGGGGGTGCCGGCACGAGTGCGCGACGCCCGCGTGGCCAGCCGGCCGCCGCGGTCCCGGTGGGTGGCCCCGTGGCAGGCCGCCGCCAGCGCCAGCCGGCGCGCCGCGGGGGTTGCGGCCGCGCCGCGCGAAGGCACCCGGAGACCGGGACCCCGTGCGGGCGCGACCGCGCCTCCCGCGACTTTGCTGCCCGCGGCACGCGCGGCGTTGCCGCCGTCGCCTCCCAGCCGCGGGACCCAGCCTCTGAGGCCGATCGGTGCGCAGCCGGCCGAGCCGGCTGCTTCCGCTGAGGCGGCAAGCGGGGCGCTCGCGGGACCTGCGGCGGCCGGAGCCGCCAGCCGGTACTCGCCGAGCGTCGAAAACTCGACGATTAGGTCGAGCGCCGCGTCGAGCCGCTGTCTGAGGCCGGGGAACATGTGTTCGCCAAGCTACGGCGGGCGGCGGATGGAAGGGCCCATTTGCTGCAAGTTCCCTTGCAGCTACGCCGCCCGGTGCGCGGCGACGGCGGTTGTACGCTGCCGCGATGGCCTCGCCGTTCCGCTACCGGATGCGCGTTCGCTGGGCGGAGTGCGACCTTCAGGGCGTCGTCTTCTACGCGAACTACCTCGCCTACTTCGACGTGGCCATGACGGAGCTCTGGCGGAGTGCGGTGGCCCCGTACGGCGATATGAACGAGAACGGCGCGGACATGGTGGTCGCGGAGGCGCGCATCGCCTACAGGGCGTCCGCCCGCTTCGACGACGAGATCGACCTCGTGGCGAGCGTCCTGTCGATGGGCGAGACGTCGATGCGGACGGCGCTGGCGGTCGAGCGCCAGGGCGAGGTGCTCGCCGAGGGTGAGCTGCGCCACGTGTTCGTGGATCCGGCGACCATGCGCAAGCGTCCGATCCCGGAGGCGGTCCGCTCCGGGCTCGAGCAGCACACCGCCGCCGAACAGCCGGCCTGATGCTGCACCTGCGCATCGTCGCCCCAGCCGACCGCGCGGACCGGGTGATGGAGGTGCTGTGCGGATCCCCGGCGGTCCTCAACGTGGTGCGCCTGCGGGACGCGGCGCGGAAGCCCTCGGGCGACCTGATCCTGTGCGACGTCGCGCGCGAGGACGCCAGCCTGATCATCGGCGACCTGAAGGAGCTCGAGATCCCGAAGGTTGGCTCGATCGCCGTGGAGACGGTGGACACGGCGCTCTCGGCGGCGGCGGACGCCGCCGAGCGGGCCGCGCCGGGCCTGCCGTCCGACTCCGTGGTCTGGGAGGAGGTGGAGCAGCGCACCAGCGAGTCGACGGAGCTCTCCATCAGCTTCGTCGCCTTCATGGTCCTGGCGATGCAGATCGCGTCCGTGGGGATCCTCCTCGACCAGCCGATCCTGATCGTGGGCGCGATGGTGGTGGGACCGGAGTTCGGGCCGCTGGCCGGCCTCTGCGTCGCGCTCGTTCAGCGGCGTTCCGACCTGGCGCGGCGCTCGCTCCTGGCGCTGGGCGTAGGCTTCCCGGTGGGGATCCTGCTCACGCTCGTCGCCGTCCTCGCGTTCCGGGCGATCGGGGCCTCGCCGGACGACTTCGTACCGGACAGCCACCCGCTCACCGGCTTCATTTCGAAGCCGGATTTCTTCTCGTTCTTCGTGGCCTTCGTGGCGGGCACGGCCGGCATCCTGTCGCTGACCTCGGCGAAGTCGGGCGCCCTCATCGGCGTGCTCATCTCCGTGACGACGATCCCGGCGGCGGCGAACGTGGGCGTGGCCGCCGCCTACGGCGACGCCGACGAGGCGCTCGGCGCCGCGGGCCAGCTCGCAATCAACCTGTGCGCGATCGTCCTGGCGGGCGTGATCACACTGTTCATCCAGCGCCGCTACTACGTCGCGAAGCGACGACGGCACCTGATGGACCCGGCGCGATCGGCGGCCGGATTGCCGCTCGGGCACCGCGCCCGAGGGACTCGCAGTTCGGCCCGCTAGAGCGAGGACCAGATGTCGATCTTGGTGCGCACCCGGGCGATCACCTCGGACGTGAACTCGCTCGTGCTCGCGTGGCCGCCGAGGTCGGGGGTGCGAACGCCGGTGGCCGTGGCCTCGAGCACGGACTCGTAGATCGCCCGCGACGCCGTGTCCGCTCCGGCGTGGCCGAGCGTCGCGGCGTAGTGCAGCACCGCGGCCACCGCGAGGATCATCGCCATCGGATTCGCGATGTCCTTGCCTTGCAGCGCCGGGGCGGTGCCGTGCGGGGCCTCGGACATGACAGCGCTCGGCTCGTAGTGGTCGTCGAAGGCCAGGAGCACCGACTCGGCGCCGGCGATCGAGCCGAACATGGGCATCACCAGGTCGGAGAGGCAGTCGCCGTCCCGGTTCAGGGCCGGGATCACGAGCGGGGCGTCGGCGGCGCCGGAGATGAGCCCCGCGTAGGTGGCGTCGATCAGCACCGGGTGGTACGGCACCTCGGGGTGCCTGTCCGCGGCGGCGTCGAGCTCCTCCTTCAGCATGCCTTCGTAGATCGGGCTGACCGTCCACTTGGGCCCGCCGTACACGCGCCCGTGAATGCGGTCGGCCGTGCGGAAGCTGTACTCCGCCACCGCCCGGCAGACGCTGCGCGAGATCCGCTCCGTGCGGTACGCCACCTCGTCGCCGTCCTCCTCCGCCCGCCACTGTTCGGCGCCGTAGGCATCTCCCACGGCCATCCGCACGACCGCGATCGGATAGTGCACGCCGGCAACCGGGGTCACACCCGGAATTCGGCGCCCGGTGCGGATGATGACCTTTCCGTCGATCGCCTCCCGCAGCAGGCGGTTCGGGCTGCCCACGTCGTCGGCGCCCTCCGGAGTGACGGTGGCCGCCTTGATCGCGAAGCGCGCCGCGCGGATGGCCTCCGCGGCGGCGGTGACCACCTCGTTGGCCGTCCCACGCCGGTTCGCGAGCGAGAGGTCGTAATGCTCGAGCGCGACGTCGACCTTCGTCACCGCGGGATCGAGCACGCGCAGGGCCTGCTCGAGCAGCTCCTGGCCGGTCTCGTCGCCTTCCAGGACGATAATCCGCAACTCGTCAGCCATTCCGGCGAAGAATCTAGATGACCGAGCTCGGCCGCTGTTCCTGGTGCGATCGCGCGGTGGACCGCGGGGACGGCTGGCGCCTCCACGAGCTGCCGGGCGCGCGGCGGGCCGCCTTCTGCCGGCTCGAGCACGTGGTGCCGTGGTGGATCCAGGGGGCGCACTGGGATGCCGTGCCACCCGGGGAGGAGCACGAGCTGTGGTCCGACGAGGCCGGCGGCGATGGCTCGGCAACCTGCGCGCGCTGCGGCGAGCCGCTCGGCGACGTGACCGTCACGCTCGTCCGGCACCGGGGCGAGCACCGCATCCCGGACGTGTTCTGCTCGGTCGAGCACATGGCCGATTGGGCCAAGGCCGGCGGGCGCTGGCAGTAGCTCAGTCCTGCTGGGGCGCGCGCGGCGCCAGGCCGAGCTCCTCGGCCCGTGGCTCCATCGCGGCGATCACGAAGGCCACGTGCTCGTCGAACTCCACGCCGAGCTCCTCGGCGCCACCGCGAACGTCGTCGCGGTTGACGCCGGCCGCGAAGCTCGGCTGCTTCAGCTTCTTCTTCACCGATTTTGGGGTCAGGCCCTCGATCCCGGTCGGCCGGACCAGCGCGCAGGCGGCCACGAAGCCGGACAGCTCGTCCACGGCGTAGAGCGTCTTGGCCATCCGCGACTCGCGCGGCACGCCGAGGAAATCGGCGTGCCCGGCCACCGCGTCGATCAGCTCCTCCGGGTAGCCCCGCTCGCGAAACAGCGCGAGCGCCGTGCGCGGGTGCCCGGTGGCGCTGTCCATGTCGGGGTGACGCTCGTAGTCGAGGTCGTGGAGGAGGCCGGTGACCGCGTACAGCTCCTCGTCCTCGCCGAAATGCCGGGCGTACGCGCGCATGGCCGCCTCGACCCCGAGCATGTGCTTGCGCAGCGAATCCGAGGCGGTCCACTCCCGCACGAGCTCCCAGGCCTCTTCTCTCGTGGGGGCGGCGGCCATCCACGGCAGGTTATCCGGGCTCCGAGCCGAAAACCGACTCAGATGGCCTCCGGTACGCTTGCCAAGCCGCTCGGTGGGCGGCCTGCCACTGATCCGCGCATGGAGAAGTTCATCATCGAAGGCGGCGCGCCCCTGTCGGGCTCCGTCGTTCCCGCAGGGAACAAGAACGCCGCCCTTCCGGCGCTGGCTGCATGCGTGCTCACAGACCAGGAGGTCGTGCTCCGCAACATCCCGCGGATCCGCGACGTGGAGGCGATGATCGAGTTGCTCGTGCGCCTGGGCGTGAAGGCCGAGTGGCGCGACGAGAACGTGGTGGCGCTGCGCGCCGACGAGGTCACGAGCACGGCGGTGGACCCCGTCTGCGCGGAGCGCATCCGCGCCTCGTTCCTGCTCGCCGGGCCGCTGCTGGCGCGGTTCGGCCGTGCCGACATGCCGCCTCCGGGCGGTGACGTGATCGGCCGCCGCCGCCTCGATCCCCACTTCGACGCCTTCCGCGCCCTGGGCGCGGACGTGCGCGTCGAGCGCTCGTTCCACCTGTCGGCGCCCGACGGGCTGCACGCCTGCGACTTCTTCATGGACGAGCCGTCCGTGATGGCTACCGAGAACGCGCTGATGGCCGCGGCGCTCGCGCCCGGCTCGACCGTGATCCACAACGCCGCGGCCGAGCCGCACGTCCAGGACCTCGCTCGCCTGCTGATGCAGATGGGCGCCCGGATCGAGGGGATCGGCTCGAACCGCATGATCGTCCACGGTCAGGAGGAGCTGGGCGGCGCCGACTTCGCGATCGGCCCCGACTACATCGAGGTGGGGAGCTTCATCGCACTCGCCGCCTGCACCGGCGGGGAGCTGCGCATCCGCGACGTCGTGCCCGAGGACCTGCGCATGACCCGGCTCTGCTTCGAGCGGCTGGGCTGCGTGATCGACGTGGACGGGCACGACGTGGTGGTGCCCCCGAACCAGGCGCTCCGCATCAAGTCGGACGAGGGTGACGCCGTCTCGAAGATCGAGGACGGTCCCTGGCCCGCCTTCCCGGCCGACCTCACGAGCATCGCGCTCGCAATGGCCACGCAGGCGGACGGGCTCGTGCTGATCCACGAGAAGATGTTCGAGAACCGCTTGTTCTTCGTCGACAAACTCGTATCCATGGGCGCTCGGGTGATCGTCTGCGACCCCCACAGGGCGGTCGTCAGCGGCCCGAGCCGGCTTCACGGCGAGCGCATGGAGAGCCCGGACATCCGGGCAGGCATGGCCATGCTCATCGCGGCGCTGTGCGCGGAGGGCCGCTCGGAGATCGGCAACATCAGCCAGATCGACCGCGGCTACGAGCGCATCGACGAGCGTCTGCGGGGCCTCGGCGCGCGGATCGAGCGCGTGGCTTCCGAGCGCCTCGCCGTCTAGAACGGCAAGGAGGCCGCGGTGACGCACCCGATCCCTCCGGGCACACGGGACGTGCTGCCGGACGAGATGCGCGAGCTGCGCGCGCTCACCGAGCGCCTGCGCGCCGCGCTCACGGTCGCCGGCTACGGCGAGGTGCATACGCCTGCCCTCGAGTACGAGGACGTGCTGCGGCGCGGCGACGAGCACGCCGCGGGCGCGCGCTACCGCACCTTCGACGAGCAGGGCGACGTGCTCGCGCTTCGCTCCGACATGACGATCCCGATCGCGCGAGTGGTGGCCTCCCGCTACGCGGAGGTGGCTCCGCCGCTGCGCTTCTGCTACTTCGCGCATGCCTGGCGCGCCGTGGACCGGGGGGTGGGGGAGCCACGCGAGTTCATGCAGGGCGGCCTCGAGCTGATCGGCGTGCCCGGGCAGGAGGGCGAGGCGGAGGTGGTGGCGCTGACGGTGGGCGCGCTCCTCGAGGCCGGCCTGAGGCGCCACCGGGTGGGTGTGGGGGACGCCTCGCTGTACAGGCGGCTGCTCGAGTCGCTCGACGTGCCCGCGGAGCGCCACACGCCGCTGCTCGCCTCGCTGGCGCGGCGCGACCTGGTGGGCCTCGAGCACGAGGTCACCGAGCTCGGCCTGGCCGACGCCGACCGCGAGCTGCTCGTCCGGCTGCCGGAGCTGCGCGGCGGCACGGAGGTGCTCGACCGTGCCGAGGCGCTCGTGCCAGAGGCGGTGTCCGGCCTGCGGGCCCTGCACGCGCTGCTCACCGAGCGCGGAGTGGCCGACCGCGTGATCTTCGACCTCGGCCTCGTGCGCGAGCTCGGCTACTACACCGGCGCCGTGTTCGAGGTGTACGACCCCGCGGTCGGGTTCACGCTCGGCGGCGGCGGCCGCTACGACGAGCTGATCGGCCGCTTCGGCCGCGAGCTCCCGGCCTGCGGCGTGGCGCTCGACATCCAGCGCGTGCACCAGGCCTACGCCGCCGAGGAGGCCCTGCGATGAGCGCGCGGCTGATGGTCGCCGTGCCCCGTGGAGCGCTGTTCGACGGCACGCTCGACCTCCTGGAGCAGCTCGGCCTCGACGTGTCGGAGGTGCGCTGCCAACGACCGCAAGCTCCTCTTCGACGGACCCGGCATCGTGACCATGCGACCGAGCGACGTGCCGACCTACGTGGAGCACGGCTCGGCGGACATCGGCATCACCGGCAAGGACGTGCTGCTCGAGCAGGCGGACCGCAAGGTCTACGAGCTGCTCGATCTCGGCTACGGCCGCTGCCGCATGGTGGTGGCCGCCCGCGACGGCGGCGACCCGATCGCCGCCGCCCTGCGCCGCCTCGGCCGCGTGCGCATCGCCACCAAGTACCCGCACGTGGCCGCCCGGCACTTCGCGCTCACCGGTCGTCAGGCGGAGATCGTGGAGGTGAAGGGGTCGGTGGAGCTGGCGCCGCTCACCGGTCTCGTGGACGGCATCGTGGACCTCACCGCCAGCGGACGCACGCTCGAGGAGAACGACCTTCGCGTGGTGGAGGAGATCGGCGTGTGCACGGCCCGGCTGATCGCCAATCCGGTGGCCCACAAGCTGAAGGCGGACGAGATCGACAAGCTCGTGGAGCGGATCCGCGCATGAGGGTGCGCCGGGTCGAGAGCTGGTCGCGAGCGCCGCGCTCGGCCGCCGTGGAGCGCGAGGTGGCCGCGATCATCGCGGAGGTCGGCGAGGGCGGCGACGCGGCGGTGCTGGAGCTCACCGAGCGGTTCGACCGCGCGGAGCTGCGCCCCGAGCGACTCCGGGTGGACGAGCGCGAGCTCGAGGCGTCGGTGGGCGTGCTCGAGCCCGACGTGCTCGCGGCGATCCGGACGGCGATCGCGAACGTGCGCGCCGTGGCGGAGGCGCAGCTGCGGGAGCCCGCCGCGGCGGAGCTGCCCGACGGCCAGCGCGTGGAGATCGCGGAGCCGCCGGTCGGCCGCGTTGGCCTCTACGTGCCCGGCGGCCGTGCCGCCTACCCGTCCACGGTCGTGATGCTCGCCGTGACCGCGCGCACTGCCGGCGTGCCGGAGATCGCGGTATGCGCTCCGCCCGGCCCGCGCGGGGAGGCACACCCGGGGATCCTCGCGGCCTGCGTGCTCTGCGGGGTGACCGAGGTCTACCGGATGGGCGGAGCCCAGGCGATCGCGGCGCTGGCGCTCGGGACCGAGTCGGTGCCCGCCGTGGACGTGATCGCCGGGCCGGGGAACGCGTACGTGCAGGAGGCCAAGCGCCAGCTCTTCGGGACCGTCGGCATCGACGGGCTCCAAGGCCCGAGCGAGCTCGTGGTGGTGGCCACGGCGCCGGCCGATCCCGAGCCGATCGCGCTCGACCTCCTTGCCCAGGCCGAGCACGGCGAGGAGAGCCCGCTCTGGGTGGTGTCACCCGACGCCGCTCTGCTCGACGCCGTGGGCCAGGCCGTGCAGCGGCTGGCCGGCGAGCGGCCGTCCGCAGCCGACGCCGAGCTGCAACTGGTGCGCGCCCCCGACGCGCGGGCCGCCGTGCGCATCGCGGACGAGATCGCGCCCGAGCACCTCGAGCTCGTGGGCGAGGAGGCGGAGGCCCTTGCCGGCCGCGTGCAGCGGGCCGGATGCCTCTTCGTGGGCGCCGCCGCGGGCACGGCCTTCGGCGACTACGTGGCCGGCTCGAACCACGTGCTCCCCACGGGCGGGGCCGCTCGCTTCCAGTCCGCGCTCTCCCCCGCCACGTTCCGGCGGCGAATGGCTCGCGTATCCTTGCCCGGCGAGGCGGCGGCCCGTCTCGCGCCCGCCGGCGCCGCCCTGGCCCGCGCCGAGGGCTTTCCCGTGCACGCCGAGTCGATGGAGCACCGGGCGTGAGCAGAAGCGCAGACATCCACCGGACCACGAACGAGACCGACGTCGAGCTGACGCTCGACCTCGATGGCAGCGGCGCAGGCACGCGCCGCACCGGGCGTGGGCTTCTTCGACCACCTGCTCGACGCCGTGGCCCGCCACGGCGGCCTCGACCTCGACGTCCGGGTCGAGGGTGACCTCGACACCGGCGCGCACCACACCGTGGAGGACACCGGCCTGGCGCTGGGGCAGGCGCTCGACGGCGCCCTCGGCGACCGGGCCGGCATCCGCCGCTACGGCCACGCGGTGATCCCGATGGACGACGCGCGCGCAAGCTGCGCGATCGACATCTCGGGACGTCCGTTCCTGGTCTTCGAGGGCTCCTACCCGCACGCGCGGGTGGCCGACTTCGACACCGACCTGGCCGAGGAGTTCCTCCGGGCGGTGGCGAGCACCGCGAAGCTCACGCTTCACCTCCGGGTGGAGGCGGGGGCCAACTCGCACCACATGGTGGAGGCCTCCTTCAAGGCCTTCGCCCGCGCTCTGCGGGCGGCCGTGGCCGACGACCCGGACGAGACCGGCGTGCCCTCCACCAAAGGAATCCTTTGACGCCACGCCTCGCGATCCTCGACTACGGCATGGGCAACCTCCGCTCGGTGGCGAAGGCGCTCGAGCACGTGGGCGCCGCCGCCCGAGCTCACCGCCGACCACCGGCGCGTGCGCGAGGCCGACGGCGTGGTGCTCCCCGGCGTCGGGGCCATGCCAAGGGCGATGGAGCACGTGCGCCGCCTGCGCCTCGACGAGCTGCTCCACGAGCGGGTGGAGGCGGGGGTGCCGGTGATCGGCGTGTGCATGGGCCTACAGCTGCTCTTCGACTCCACCACCGAGCAGGGCGGCGCCGAGGGCATCGGCCTGCTCCCGGGCCCGGTGATGGACCTCGACGCCGGCGGGCTCAAGGTGCCTCAGATCGGGTGGAACCCGGTCTCGTGGCGGCGCGAGACGCCGCTCAACGAGGGCCTCCCGAGCCCCTGCGCCTTCTACCACGCGAACTCGTACGCGCCGCGGCCCGCCGACCGCGACCACGTGCTCGGCACGGCCGAATACGGCAGTGAGTTCGTGAGCGCCGTGGCGCGGCCGCCGCTGTACGGAGTGCAGTTCCACCCCGAGAAGTCGGGGCCGGACGGGCTGCGGCTGCTCGGGAACTTCGTGCGCAGCTGCGTGCCCGTGGCCGCATGATCCTGTTGCCCGCGGTGGACATCCGGGACGGTCGCGCGGTACGCCTGCGTCAGGGCCACTTCGACGACGAGACGGTGTACGCCGACGACCCGCTCGAGGCAGCGCGCTCATTCGTCGAGGCCGGCGCCCGCTTCCTCCACGTGGTGGACCTGGACGGCGCCCGGGCGGGGGAGCCGGCGAGCCTCGGACACCTGGAGCGGATCACCCGCGAGCTCGATGTGCCCGTGCAGTACGGCGGCGGGCTGCGGTCGCTCGGCGCCCTTCGCGCCGCGTTCGCCGCCGGGGCGGACCGGGTGGTGCTCGGCACGGCCGCCTACACCGATCCCGAGCTGCTCGACCAGGCGCTCGAGACGTGGCCTGGCCGCGTGCTGGTGGCGGTGGACGTGCGCGGCGGCCAGGTGTCCGTGGCCGGCTGGACCAGGGAGACCCAGACGCTCGGCGAGGACGTGATCGAGCGCTTGCAGCGGCGGGGAGCCTCGCGCTTCGTGTACACGAACGTGGACCGCGACGGCATGCTCGAGGGCCCCGACCTCGAGGAGATCGCGCGGATCTCTGCGGCGGTGCACGGACGCTTCATCTACTCGGGCGGCATCGGGTCGCTCGAGCACCTGCAGGCACTGCGGGACCTGAGGCTCGTCAATCTGGCCGGAGTGATCTCCGGCAAGGCGCTCTACGAGCGGCGCTTCGGCGTGCGCGAGGGCCAGGCGCTGCTGGGGGGCGAGGGCTGATGCTCCTGCGGCGGGTCATCCCCTGCCTCGACGTGGACAAGGGTCGCGTGGTCAAGGGAGTGGAGTTCGTGAATCTGCGCGACGCCGGTGACCCCGTGGAGCTGGCGGTGCGCTATCAGGAGGCCGGCGCGGACGAGATCGTGTTCCTCGACATCACCGCCTCGCACGAGCGGCGCGACACGGTGGCGGCGCTCGCGCGCCGCTGCGCCGACGACGTGTTCGTGCCCTTCACGATCGGTGGCGGCGTGCGCTCGGTGGAGGACGCCCAGGCCGTGCTCGACGCGGGCGCGGACAAGGTGTCGGTGAATTCCGCCGCCGTGGCGCGTCCCGAGCTGTTGGGCGACATGGCCGCGGTGTTCGGCGCCCAGTGCGTGGTGCTGGCGATCGACGCCCGGCGCGACGGGGACGGGTACGGGGTGTACGTGAACGGCGGGCGCACGCCGGTCGGCCGCGACGCCGTCGAATGGGCCCGCGAGGCGGTGGAGCGCGGCGCGGGGGAGATACTGCTGACGAGCATGGACCGCGACGGCACCGAGGACGGCTACGAGCTGGAGCTCACCCGGGCGGTGGCGGACGCCGTGGACGTGCCCGTGATCGCCTCGGGCGGGGCGGGGACCCTCGACCATCTCGTCGAGGCCGTGGAGGAGGGCGGCGCCGATGCCGTGCTCTGCGCCTCGATCTTCCACTACGGGCAGTACTCGGTGCAGGAGGCCAAGGAGCACATGCGCCGCGCCGGCGTGCCCGTCCGCCTGTGAGGGGTCGCGCCGACCTGCGCGAGCGCGTGCGCCGGCTTCCCGGCATGGACGAGCTGCTGCCGGCGCTGCTCGAGCTGCCCCCGGTGTACCTGGTGGGCGGACCGGTCCGCAACGTGCTGGCGGTGGACGATCGGCTCGCGGGGATCGACCTGGCCGTGGAGGGCGACGCCCGCCCGGTGGCGCGGGAGATCGCCGCGCGCCTGAACGGCCGCATCCGCGAGTACGAGAGCTTCGGCACCGCGACGATCTGGGCCGGCAGGCACGAGTTCGACGTGACCCCCACCCGGCGGGAGACCTACGACGAGCCCGGCGCTCTGCCGAGGGTCGAGCCGGCTCCGCTGGAGGAGGACCTCGGCCGCAGGGACTTCACCGTGAACGCGATGGCGATCGGCCTCCGTGGGGACGACCTGGGGCACCTCTACGACGTTCACGGCGGTCTCGCCGACCTCGACGAGCGACTGATCCGGGTGCTTCACGAGGGCAGCTTCCTCGACGACCCGACCCGCCTGCTGCGCGCCGTGCGCTTCGAGACGCGCCTCGGGTTCAGGATGACCGATGAGACCGAGCGGGCCGCCCGCGTCGCCGTGGTCGAGGGCGCGCTGTCCACGGTGTCCGGCAAGCGGATACGCGACGAGCTGATGGACCTGCTCTCCGAGGTGGAGGTGCCGGATGCCGTCGAGCGCCTGTCCGACCTCGGCATCGACCGTGGCCTCCATCCGGCGCTCCGACCGGACGCCGAGCTGGTGGCATCCGCGGCGCTCGGCGCGGTGGCCCTTGGCGCCGACCGCTCGCTCGCCGCCCTCGCGGCCCTGTGCGCATCCGCTCCCGAGGAGCTCGAAGGGTGGCTGGACGGGCTTCAGCTGGACGCGCGCGACCGCGACGCGGTCATGTGGGCGGCGCGCTGGGCGCAGCCACTGGCGTGGACGCTGCGCGAGCGCGAGCACAGCGCCGCCGAGCTCCGCGCCGCGCTTGGTCACGAGCGCCCCGAGACGCTGGCGCTGGCGCTGGCGTTCGGCGCCCCACCCGAGCCGATCCTGCGGTGGCTGACCGAGCTGGCGCGCGTGCGTCTCGAGATAACCGGCGACGACCTCCTGAGAGCCGGCGTGCCCGAGGGCCCGGCGGTGGGCCGTGCACTCGAGGGGACGCTCGACAGAAAGCTGGACGGCCTCGTGTCCGGTCGCGAGGACGAGCTCCGGAGCGCGCTGGCGCTCGCGCGGGAGGATGGATGACGGAGTTGCGGCTCCCGGGCGCGCGCGTGCTCTTCTCCGACCGCAACGGCGGCGTGAGCGAGGGGCCCTACCGGTCGCTCAATCTCGGGGTGCTCACCGAGGACGACCCGGCCAACGTCGCGGAGAACCGGCGCCGCCTGGCGGCCCGGCTGGGCATCGAGCCCGGAACGGGTGGCCATGGGCTGGCAGGTGCACGGCGCGGACGCTGGCCGAGTGGGATGCGCCGCCGCCGGATCCCGGCTACGCGCGGCCCGGCGCCGAGCTCGAGCGGGTGGACGGACATGTGACCTCGCTCCCGGGCCTGGGACTGCTCGTGCTCGCCGCCGACTGCTACCCGCTCGCCCTGTCCGACGGCAAGCGCGTGGCGATGGTCCACTGCGGCTGGCGCGGGCTCGCTGCGGGCATCGTCGGGCACGCGGTGGCCGCGCCTCGAGGGCCCGGTGGCGGCCGCGGTGGGTCCGGGCATCGGGGCCTGCTGCTACGAGGTCGGACCGGAGGTGCTCGACGCGTTCGCGGGGCTGTCCGGAGTGGCGCGCGGGCGCATGCTCGACCTTCGCGCGGTCGCTGTCCCTGAAGCTGGCCGCGGCGGGAGTGGACGGACGTCCAGCACGTGGAACACTGCACGAGCTGCCGTGCCGATCTGTACTTCTCCCACCGCCGTGACCGCGGCCTCACCGGCCGCCAGGGTGGCCTGATCGCGCTCGATGCTTGACGCGTGCGCGCGTCCGCGCGAACCTCGAGCGCGTGCGCGAGCGGGTGCCCGCGGAGGTGGAGATCTGCGCCGCCGTGAAGTACGTGGATGCGGACGACCTGCCGGCCCTGGCGGAGGGCGGCATCGAGCTGGTGGGCGAGAACCGTGCTCAGGATCTGCTCGAGAAGCAGGAGCGCCACCGGGACCTGTTCACATGGGACTTCATCGGCGCGCTCCAGAGCCGCAAGGTCAAGGACGTGGCCCCCAACGTCCGGCTGATCCACTCGGTGGCCTCGGAGTCGGTGCTGCGCCGGCTCGAGCAGACCCCTGCGAGCGAGGTGCTGGTGCAGGTGAACGTGGCGGGTGAGCAGGGGAAGGAGGGGATCCTCCCTGCCGAGCTCGGGGACTTCATCGCCGGCTGCCCCGTGCCGGTGACCGGGCTGATGACGATGCCGCCGTTCACCGAGCGGCCCGAGGACAGCCGGCCGCACTTCGCGCGCCTCGCCGAGCTGGCGGCCGAGCATGGTCTCGAGCGCCTCTCGATGGGCACCTCGCAGGACTACGCGGTGGCGGTGGAGGAGGGCGCCACGATCGTGCGCCTCGGCAGCGTCCTCTACGAGTAGGCGGGCTGCGGCGCCGGGAATGCGGCGCGCAGCCGGGCTAGCGCACTCTCGTCGCCCTTGATCGTGAGCCGCCCGTCGGCCAGCGCCGCGGTCGTGTCCAGCGTGCCGAAGATCCACGCGAGGGTCGTGGGAACGTCCGCGATGAACCTGGGCGACGCTCCGTCCGGCGCCTCGCCGCCCGGGTGCACGTCGAGCTCGCCGGCGCCCAGCGTCACGGTCACGCCACGCCCGCCGCCCTCGAAGCTCCAGGTCTCTGGCTCGGAGGGGGCCCGCGCGGGGTCGAAGAGAACGCGCAAGAGGAGCGCGAAGTGGTCGGGATTCGGCGCCGCCCCCACAGCGCCGGCGTCGCTCAGCAGCGCCACGCCGAAGCGGGCAAGGCCGAGGATGGCCGGCTCGAGCTCGCGACCGCGGTCCGTGAGCTCGTACACGGTGGCCGCCGCCGGGGGCGCGAGCTCTCGCCGGCGCACCGCGCCCGCCTCCTCCAGCCTCCGCAGGCGCTCCGTGAGCAGGTCGGTAGCCAGGCCGGGAAGCCCTCGCGACAGGTCCGTATAGCGCTTGGGACCGGCGATCAGGTCGCGCACGATCAGCAGCGTCCAGCGCTCTCCCACGAGATCGAGCGTGCGCGCAAGAGGGCAGAACTGCTCGTAGCTGCGCTTGGCCACAGGTGCGAGTCTAGTCCTGCTGTACCAAGAAAACAATGTTAGTACTTGGAGAACTTGGTACGCTGCCCGGCGCCGATGTTCCTCAGCCTCGCCCGGCTCACGTACAGGCATCCGAAGCGGGTGCTGGCGGGCGTGGCCGCATTCGTGGTCGCGGCGGGTGCCCTGGGCGGCGACGTAGCCGGCCGGTTGAAGCCGGCCGGCTTCACCGACCCCGCCTCGGAGAGCTCGCTGGCGGCCGACCAGGCGGCCAGGGCCCTGGGTCACGACCCGGTGCCGGGCGTGGTGGTGGTGGCACGGGCGCGCCACGGCGGCATCGGAGACCCGCCGGCTCGCGCAGAGATCCGCCGGCTCGCGCGGGTGCTGGCCTCCGACCCGGACGTGGCGCTTGTGCGGACTCCGTTCGACCGGCCGGCGGATCTGCGCCTGATCTCCAAGGACGGTCGGTCGGGACTGATCACGGCCAGCTTCTCCACCCCAGACGAGGGCGACCTCGAGGACGCCGCGAAGCGAATTCCGCCCAGACTGTCCTCGGAGAGCCTCGATCTCGCAATCGGCGGCTTCGCCATCGGCTTCGATGACGTGAACAAGACCGTGCGCGAGGACCTGCTCCGCGCCGAGATGATCGCGTTCCCGATCCTGGCGATCCTCCTCCTGCTCGTGTTCCGCGGAGCCATCGCCGCCTCGATCCCGCTTGCGATCGGGGCGATCGCCGTGGTGGGCAGCTTCCTGGCGCTACGCCTGCTGAGCCACTTCACGGACGTGTCGATCTTCGCTCTCAACATCACCACGGCGCTCGGGCTCGGCCTGGCCGTCGACTACGGACTGCTGCTCGTCTCGCGGTATCGAGAGGAGCTCGAACGGTCCGGGCCCGGGTGGGAGGCGCACCTGCGGACCGTCGAGACGGCGGGCCGCGCGGTCTTCTTCAGCGGCCTGACGGTGGCCGCTGCCGTGGCCTCGATGATCGTCCTGCCACAGCGCTTCCTGTACTCGATGGGCGCCGGCGCGGCGAGCGTGGCCCTGCTCGCTGCGGCCGCCGCCTTGGTGGCCACGCCCGCGCTCCTGGCACTGCTCGGCGACCGCGTCAACGCGCTCAGCATTCGCCGGTCCGCGGTGGCTCGCGAGGGCAGCGGCCGCTGGTACCGGCTCGCCCGCTCCGTGATGCGCCGCCCTGCCGCGGTGGCCGCGGCTGTGACGCTCGTCCTGCTCTTCATGGCGTCACCGCTCACGCGCGCCGTGCTGACCCAACCTGGCAGCGACGCCGTGCCTTCTGGCCGCGATGCGCGGACGGTGAGCAACACGATCGACTCGCAGTTCACGCCGAACCTCGACGCGCCGATCAGCGTGACCGTCCCGCAGGCGGCGGCCGGCGCTGTGCGAGGCCGCGTGGCGCGGCTGCGAGGTGTACGCGCAGTGTCAGCCCCGCAGCCGCTGGCGGGCAGGCTGGCCCTGATCGAGGCGATACCCAGCGACCGCCCGCTCAGTCCCACCGCGCAGCACACCGCCCGCGAGATCCGCTCCATCTCCGCCTCCCTGACCGGCCACAGCCGGGTGGGGGGCAGGACCGCGGAGTTCTTGGACTTCAAGCAGAGCCTCCTGGACCACGCCCCGCTCGTGGCAGGGTTGATCGCCGCTAGCACCACCCTTCTGCTCTTCCTTCTGACGGGCTCGCTGATCCTGCCGGTGAAGACGCTTCTCCTCAACCTGCTGAGCATCGGCGCGGCCCTCGGCCTGGTAGTCGTGGTGTTTCAGGACGGCTTCGGGGCGGGACTGTTCGACTACAGCGGCCCGAGCGCCCTGGAGATCGCCCTCGTGGTGGTCCTGGGCGCCACGACCTTCGGGCTGGCAACCGACTACGCGGTGCTCGTGCTCGCCCGGATCAAGGAGTACCACGACCGCGGCCTCGACAACGAGACGGCGGTCGCTCTGGGGATCGAGCGCACGGGCAGGGTCATCACCGCGGCGGCGCTGCTGCTCGCAGTGGTGTTCCTCTCGTTCACCACGGGCTCGATCTTCTTCATGAAGCAGGTGGGCTTTGGCCAGGCTGCGGCCGTGGCGATCGACGCCTCGATCGTGCGCGCCCTGCTGGTCCCGGCGCTGATGGCCTTGCTGGGCGACTGGAACTGGTGGGCACCGCGCCCGCTCAAGCGGCTGCACGAGCGACTCGGACTCGCGGAGCCGGCGCTCGGTGAGCCGCAGACCACGCCTGCGGGCTCCTAGCCGCTCTCGGCCAGGAACTCCGCGATGGCCTCGGACAGCCGCCCGCCCTGCCACGCCAGCGGGGCCTTTCCCTCGTCCTCCACGACCAGCGTCGCGTGCGGCAGGCGCGCCGCGTACTCCTCGGCCACCGCCAGTGGGTGCATCGGATCGGCGTCGTCGCGGGAGCCGATCACCAGTACCGGGAGCTCCAGCCGCTCCAGTGGCTCCAGCCCGCCGTCCCAGGGCAGCGAGCGCGGCACGGCGCGCAGGGCCGCAGCCACCGCTCCGAGATGCTCGTGGCGCTCCATCCGCTGGCGCACGGCCCGGCGAACGGGCTCCCGCCACCGCTCAGGGAGCGACTCGGGCTCGGTGGCCTCCACGAACGCGTCCACGCCACCCGTCTCGAGGGCATCGGCGAGCCGGTCCCAGCGCTGCTCCCCGCCGGCCCGGCCGTCGAAGGCGGGCGTGATCTGGACCAGGGCCAAGACCTCCTCGGGATGCCTGAGCGCATGCGCCATCGCGGTGGCCGCTCCCATCGAGCTGCCCACCAGAACGGGCCGCTCCACGCCGCGGTCGCCGATCACGGCCTCGAGGTCGTCCACCAGGTCGCCGTAGCCATAGGCGGGCGCGGGGGAGGAGCGCCCGTGGCCGCGGGCGTCGTAGGCGATGACCCGGTGCCCCCTGCGTGCGAGCAAGCGCGAGCCCTGCACGACGTTGCGCCGGGTGGCGGAAAGGCCGTGGAGCAGGACCAGCGGCGGCCCCTCGCCCTCCTCCTCTCCGGACAACGTCAGGCTGCCTGCACCCGGAATCTGGCGCAGCAACTCGAACGGCGAGGGCTCCACAGTCCTACACTGTCGCAAAGGAGTTTCCTCCTTACGCTCGAAAAAACGCACCATGGCGCTCCGCGACACCTGGCATCGCACGCTTGTCTACTTCGGACTCGCCGAGGAAGAGGACCCGCGCTTCGATGCCTACGACGAGCCGGAGCCCGAGGCCGAGCTCGAGGACCGCTACCGCGAGCGCCCGAACGTGCGGAGGCTCCAGCGCAAGCGGCGTGACGAGATCGACGACATCTTCGCCGACGAGGGACGCAGCCCCGGCCGCGAGACGCGCGTCCTGCGACCGGTGGGAGCGAACGGCCGCGGCGGCAACGGGAGCGACATCCAGGTCCACCTGGTCATTCCCAAGAACTTCAACGACGCGCAGCAGATCGCCGACCAGTTCAAGGAGGCGATCCCCGTCATCCTGAACCTCCAGGGCACGGACACGGACCTCTCGAAGCGCCTGATCGACTTCGCCTCCGGCCTCACCTACGCGCTCGACGGCGGCATGCAGCGAATCGCCGACAAGGTCTTCCTGCTCACCCCGCGCAACGTCGAAGTGTCGGCCGAGGAGCGAGCGCGGCTGATCGAGAAGGGCTTTTTCAACCAGTCCTGACGGCGGCCGCCCGCCCGGGAGCCGCCGCACCCGCGCAGTAAGCTCACCGCCGATGAAACTCGGGCTGATCGGAGCCGGAAACATGGCCTCGGCGCTTGCCCGGGGCATCGGCGAGCCCGTGCTCGTCCACGACCTCGACGAGGCCAGGGCCGCCGCTCTCGCGCGTGAGCTCGGCGGTGAGTCGGTGGCTTCCAACGCGGAGCTGGCCGAGCGCTCGGACGTGGTGGTGCTCTGCCACAAGCCCGCCCAGCTCGAGGAGGTTGCCGGGCAGGTGGAGGGGCGTGCGTCCGCCGTGGCGTCCATCCTGGCGGCCACTCCCACGGGCCGCATCGAGGCGGCCTATCCCGACGTGCCCGTGTACCGCTTCATTCCGAACATCCCCGCCGAGGTCCGCCAAGGCGTGCTGTGCTACGCGCCCGGATCGCTCGCCGCCCAGGGCCCCGAGGAGGAGTTGCTCGCGCTGTTCGGCCGCGCCGGGGCGGTGATCCGGCTGGACGAGGCCCTGATCGAGCCCGCAATGGCCCTGATGAGCTGCGGCCCCGCCTTCATGTCGCTCGTGGCGGAGTCCTTCGCCGAGGCCGGCGCCGCGCACGGCCTGCCGCCCGGCGACGCCCGCCGAATGACGGTCGAGACGATGGCCGGGGCGGCCGCGTGGCTCGGACGCCACGACTACGACCTGGAGGACCTGCGGGCCCGTGTGGCCACCCCCGGCGGCGCGACCGAGCGCGGCCTGCGCCGGCTCGAGGACGGCGGCCTGCGGGACGTGTGCCGCGCGGCAGTGGACGCGGTGGTGGAGGGAACCCGGTGACCGTGCTGGCGATCACGCGTGTGGACGTGGCGGACTACGTCAACACGCTCATGTACGTCTATCTGGTGCTGATCTTCGTGCGCATCCTCCTCACCTGGATCCCCCGCATCCCCTACAACCCGGTGCTCAGCGCGGTCCTGAAGTTCATCACCGACGTGACCGACCCCTACCTGAACCTGTTCCGGCGCATCCTGCCCCCGGTGCGCCTCGGGCCCGGCGCCATCGACCTCAGCCCGATCGTGGCCACCTTCGCGCTCATCATCGTGGGGTCGATCATCGTCAACCTGATCCACGGCTGAGCACGGTGCGCCCGGCAGTACTCGCGCTCGTGACCGCGGGCGTGGTCGTGGCTCTCGACCAGTGGACGAAATCGCTCGTCAAGGACGGCATCGTCCCCGGGGATCACGTCGACCTCGTCCCGGGCCTCCAGCTGAGCAACGTGCGCAACACGGGCGTAGCCTTCGGAGCCCTGGAGGGAGCCGGGCTCGCCGTGGCGGTGCTCATCGGCCTCTCGCTCGCGCTGCTGCTCGCCTACTTCTTCGTCAACCGGCGGCTGCCGCTGCTGTGGCTCCCGGTGGGGATGCTCGTGGGTGGCGCCGCCGGCAACCTGATCGACCGTGCGCGCGAGGGCGCCGTGGTGGACTTCATCGACCCGGTGGGCTGGCCGGCGTTCAATGTGGCCGACAGCTGCATCGTGGTCGGCGTGCTCGTGCTGCTCTACGTGGCCGAGAGGGGGGCGCGACGGACCGCGTCCACCTGACCGCGGGACCGGAGGACGCACGGCGCCCGCCTGGACGCCTTCATCGCGTCCCGGTCCGAGATCGGCTCGCGCACGGACGCGCAGCGCCTGATCGACGCCGGCCACGTGACCGTCGAGGGGCGTCAGCGCCCGAAGAGCCACCGGCTCGCGCCGGGAGAGTCGGTGATCGTCGAGCCGCTCGCGGCGGCCGCGCCGGAACCGGAGCCCATGGACCTCGAGATCGTCTACGAGGACGACGACCTTCTCGTGGTGGACAAGCCGGCCGGGCTCGTGACCCACCCCGCGCCCGGTCACTCGCGCACGACCCTCGCCGAGGCCCTGCGCGGACGCGCCGCCGGCGGCGCCGATCCGGAGCGGGCGGGCATCGTGCACCGCCTCGACCGCGACACCTCGGGCCTGCTCGTGGTCGCGAAGTCCGAGGAGGTCCACGCGGAGCTCACCCGGATGCTCGCTCGCAGGGAGATCGACCGCGGCTACCTCGCGCTCGTGGCGGGGCACCCAGATGCCGAGTCGGGAACCATCGACGCTCCGCTCGGGCGCGATCGCGCCCGCCGCGACGTGGTGTCCACGCGCACCGCCCGGGGGCGACGGGCGGTGACCCGCTTCAGCGTGCGCGAGCGGCTTCCGCGCACGACCCTCCTGGACGTCCGCCTCGAGACCGGCCGCACCCACCAGATCCGGGCGCACTTCGCGGCGATCGGCCTACCCGTGTGCGGCGACCCCCGCTACGGGGGCCTCCCGTGCGGCCGGCGGCTCGGCCTCGACAGGCAGTTCCTTCACGCTGCGACTCTCATGTTTAGGCATCCGAGCAGCGGGGAAATCGTGACCTGCGAGTCCAAACCACCTGCCGAGCTGCTGCGAGCACTCGCCGTGGCGCGGCAGGAGCCAGTTCCCGGAGGGCCAGACGGGAACTGAAGGATGGGAATGCGGGGCGGCTTTTCAGCCGCCCCGCTCCTTTTAGCGGAAGCAGCCGGCTCGGCCGGCTGCGCACCGATGCCATCCGGGCGGAAGCAGCCGGCTCGGCCGGCTGCGCACCGCGGCATCCGGGCCGGTGGCTATCCTCACGGTCCGTACTTCAGACCACTACCCCACCGGGTAGGCGGTCGCGGCCCTGCCCGGGACAAGGTCCCGGGTCCGCGTCCGGCCGGTGGGCACATCCAAATCAAAATAAGGGAGCACCTTTGGCCAATGACGTTGGCATCAGGGAGCTGCTGGAGGCCGGCGTGCATTTCGGCCACCAGACGCGCCGATGGAACCCCAAGATGCGCCGCTTCATCTTCGGCGAGCGCGGCGGGATCCACATCATCGACCTGCAGAAGACCGAGCGCCTGCTCAAGCAGGCTCAGGACTTCGCGGGCGAGCTCGCCGGGCGCGGCGGCACCATCCTCTTCGTCGGGACGAAGAAGCAGGCGCGCGACACCATCAAGGAGGCGGCGACCGCCTGCAACATGCCCTACGTGGACCAGCGCTGGCTCGGCGGTCTGCTCACCAACTTCCAGACCATCTCGAAGCGCATCAAGCGCCTGCACGAGCTGCGCGACTGGACGGAGAGCGGCACGATGGAGCTGCTGCCCGTGCGCGAGCGCATCGGCGCGATGTCCGAGCGCGACAAGCTGGAGGTGAACCTGGGCGGCGTGGCCGACATGCAGCGGCCACCGGACGCGATGTTCGTGGTGGACATGAAGTCCGAGGAGATCGGCGTCCGTGAGGCCATCCGCCTCAAGATCCCGATCATCGGCCTGGTGGACACCAACTGCAGCCCCGAGCCCGTGGACTACGTGATCCCGGGCAACGACGACGCGATCCGGTCCTGCAAGATCATCATCGAGGCGATCGCGTCGGTGGCGGCCGACCAGGCGGCCCGCTTCCGCGCCGAGGAGGAGCAGGCGCGTCGCGAGCGCGAGGAGGCGGAGCGCCTCGAGGCGGAGGAGCGTGCGCGCCGCGAGGCCGAGGAGGCGGAGCAGCGCGAGGCGGAGGAGCGTGCGCGCCGCGAGGCCGAGGAGGCCGGCTTCTCTCCCGACGAGCCCGCCACTCCCGCCCCGGCGGGCGCCGCCCCGCGCGAGCGGCGGACCTTCGATCCGGACGAGGAGGGCTGAGGTGAGCGTCGCGATCTCGGCGAAGGACGTGAAGACCCTGCGCGAGCGCACCGGCGCCGGGATGATGGACTGCAAGGGCGCCCTCCAGGAAGCCGGAGGCGACCTCGAGAAGGCGGTCGAGATCCTGCGGGTGAAGGGCCAGGCCTCCGCCGCCAAGCGCGGCGCGCGGGGCGCCGGCGAGGGCGTGGTGTCGAGCTACGTGCACGCGAACGGCAAGATCGGCGTGCTCGTGGAGGTGGACTGCGAGACCGACTTCGTGGCCCGAACGGAGCCGTTCCAGGAGTTCGCCCGCGAGGTGGCGCTGCACATCGCGGCGGCCGGGCCGCAGTACGTGTCCGACGAGGACGTGCCGGAGGAGGCCAAGGAGGCGGAGCTCCGGGTGCTTCGCGAGCAGGCGGCGAGCGAGGGGAAGCCCGAGGCCGTCCAGGAGAAGATCGTCGAGGGGCGCCTCCGCAAGTGGCTCGAGGACGTGGTGCTGCTCGACCAGACCCACGTGAACGAGGACAAGCACGAGAGCAAGACGATCGAGGCCCTGCGCACGGAGATCGCGGCGAGCACCGGGGAGAACGTGGTGATCCGGCGCTTCGCCCGGTTCCAGATCGGCGAGGAGTGACACCGGCCTTCACGCGCATCCTGCTCAAGCTGTCGGGGGAAGCGCTCATGGGCGATCTGCCCTACGGGGCGGATCCCGCGCGCATCGCGTCGATAGCCGAGCAGGTGAAGACCGTGGCCGACCGCGGCGTCGAGATCGCGATCGTCGTCGGGGGCGGCAACATCTACCGCGGCCTGTCAGCCGCGGCGGAGGGCATGGACAGGGCCACGGCCGACTACATGGGGATGCTGGCCACCGTGCTGAACGCCCTGGCCCTGCAGGACGCCCTCGAGAAGGTCGGGGCCGTGACCCGGGTGCAGTCCGCCATCGAGATCTCCGAGGTCGCCGAGCCGTACATCAGGCGTAGAGCCATGCGCCACCTCGAGCACGGCCGGATCGTGATCTTCGCCGCGGGCACGGGCAACCCGTTCTTCACCACCGACACCGCGGCGGCGCTGCGGGCGCTCGAGATGCACGCCGAGGCGATCCTCATGGCCAAGAACGGGGTGGAAGGGGTGTACTCCGCCGACCCGCGCAAGGATCCCGGGGCAGTAGTTCATAGAGACCATCACGCACCGAGCCGCGATCGAGAAGCGGCTCGCCGTGATGGACTCCACCGCCCTGTCCCTCTGCATGGACAACAACCTCCCGATCCACGTCTTCAACATGGACGACGAGCGCAACATCGACCGGATAGTGTGCGGCGAGCGCGTGGGGACCGTGGTGAGCACATGAGCAACGGCGTCCTCAAGGACTTCATCGAGGAAGCGACGGCCCGGATGTCCAAGTCCGTGGAGGCCACACGGGCGGAGTTCTCCAGCGTGCGTACGGGACGCGCGTCGCCGCACCTCCTCGACCGGATCGAGGTGGACTACTACGGCGCCACCACCCCGCTCAAGCAGCTCTCGCAGATCTCCGCCACCGAGGCGCGGCTGCTCACGATCACGCCGTACGACAAGAGCTCGATCAAGGCCATCGAGAAGGCGATCCTCGAGTCGGACGTGGGGCTCACTCCGTCGAACGACGGCCAGCTCATCCGGCTCCAGATCCCGGACCTCACCGAGGAGCGCAGGCGCGAGCTGGTGAAGGTGGTGCACGGGATAGCCGAGCAGGGCCGGGTTGCGGTCCGCAACATCCGCCGCGACGTGATGCACGACCTGCGCGAGCTGAAGAGCGAGGGCGAGGTCGGCTCCGACGACGAGCACCGGGCGGAGTCCGAGCTCCAGAAGCTCACGGACGCCCGCATCGCCGAGATCGACTCCGCGCTCTCGGGCAAGGAGCACGAGATCCTTGAGGTCTGACCCGGCGGCGTGAGCGCGGCGCAGGCTCGCCACGTCGCGATCATCACTGACGGGAACGGCCGCTGGGCGGAGCAGCGCGGCCTTCCGGTCATCGAGGGCCACCGCGCCGGCGCCGACGTGGTCAAGGCGAGGCTGAAGGACGCGGTCGAGCTTGGCGTGCGCGAGCTGACCGTCTACTCCTTCTCCACCGAGAACTGGGCGCGCCCGCGCCCCGAGGTGGACGGGCTGATGGCCATGTTCGCCGAGCGGATCGACCGCGAGACGCCGGAGCTCGACGACGAGGGCGTGCGCATGCGCTTCATCGGCCGCCGCGACCGGCTCGACGCCGGCCTGCTGGCGCGGATGGAATGGGCCGAGGAGCGGACCGCGGCCAATCAGCGGATCACCCTCTACGTGGCCTTCGACTACGGCGGCCGGGCGGAGATCGTGGACGCGGCGCGAACCTTCTCGGGAGAGACCGAGGACGAGTTCCGTCGCCACCTCTACGCGCCCGACATGCACGACCCCGACCTACTGATCCGCACGAGCGGAGAGCGGCGAATCTCGAACTACCTGTTGTGGCAGTGCGCCTACTCCGAGCTGGTCTTCCGCGATGAGCTCTGGCCGGACTTCTCGCGGGCGACCTTCGAGGAGTCGCTGGAGGAGTTCGCAAGCCGCAAGCGCCGCTTCGGAGCACGCTGAGCCGTGGCGGCCCGGCGCGAGCGCGCCGCACGTCAGTCGGACCTCCTTTCGCGGGTCCTGATCGCCATCCCGGCCGTCCTGTTCGCGATCCTCATCGTGGGGGAGGGCGGGCTCGTGTTCGCGCTCGGCATCTTCGCGCTCGGCGTGGTGGCCCTGGGCGAGCTCTACACGCTGATGGGCCGCGTGCGGCCGGTCAACCTCGGCGGGTTCCTCACGCTCGGGGGAATGATCGCCGCCGCGCTCTACGGGGAGCCGCGCCACGTGCTCGCGGCGCTGGCCGCATCGTTCCCGCTCGTGTTCTGGCTCTCGTTCTTCCGCCCGCGCCGCGCGCACGTGTCGTGGGCGCTGGCCGCCACCTTCTTCGGCGTCCTCTGGGTCGGGATCCCGATGGTGTACGCGGTGCTCCTGCGCGAGGCCGCCCACGGCGACGGGCTCGTGGTGGACGTGCTGATCGGGACGTTCATCGGGGACACCGCCGCCTACTTCGGCGGGCGCCTCTACGGCCGCCGGCCGCTGGCGCCGCGAATCTCGCCCAACAAGACGGTGGAGGGGCTCGTTGCCGGGGTGCTCGGCGGCACGCTCGCGTTCTGGTTCGCCGGCCTCTACCAGGACTGGCTGAGCGGTCCCGACGCCCTCCTGATCGGCCTCGCGGTGGCGCTTGCCGCGCCCGTGGGTGATCTATTCGAATCGCTCGTGAAGCGCGACCTGGCGGTGAAGGACACCGGCAGCTTCTTCGGGGCGCACGGGGGCGTGCTCGACCGCCTCGACGCCGTGCTGTTCGCGATGGTGGCGGGCTACTTCGCGGCGCAAGCGCTGGGCTACGTGTGACCGGGCGGCGTCCCAGGAGACTCCCAGGTAGCCCACAGTCCCTGCCCAGCCTGCCGCTTGATCCTGCGGCGACGTTCCACGAAGGAGGGATCAGACGATGCACGAGGATCACGACCGGGGGCTTGCGTATGACCTGCCGCGGCTGGTGAGCCGCCGCCGGGCGCTCGGGCTGTTCGCCGGCGGGGTCGGGCGTGGCCATGGCGGCATGCGGGTCGTCCGGCACGCTCCGGACCACCTCGACTGCCCGAGAGCGCCGGCGGCGAGATCCCGGAGGAGACGGCCGGGCCCTACCCGGGCGACGGCTCCAACGGGCCGAACGTGCTCACCGAGAGCGGCGTCGTGCGGAGCGACATCACGACCAGCTTCGGCGAGGCGTCCGGCACGGCGAGCGGGGTGCCCACCACCATCGAGATCGCCCTCCTGGACGTGGCCGCCGGTGGCAAGCCCATGCGCGGGGCCGCGGTCTACCTCTGGCACTGCAACGCGGATGGGCAGTACTCGCTGTACGACCAGGCGGTCGCATCCGAGAACTACCTGCGCGGCGTGCAGGCAAGCGACGGCGACGGAAAGCTCAAGTTCGCGAGCGTCTTCCCCGCGGCCTACGCCGGACGGTGGCCACACATCCACTTCGAGGTCTACGAGAGCATCGACGCAGCCACCTCCGCCGGCTCAAAGCTCAGGACCTCTCAGATCGCCCTCCCCAAGGAGGCCTGCGAGGTCGTGTATGCGACCGAGCGGTACGAGCAAAGCGCCCAGAACCTCGCCCAGACCTCACTCGAGACCGACAACGTCTTCAGCGACGGCTACGCCAGCCAGGTCGCCGACTGGTCCGGCTCGCCCCGCGACCGCATCAAGCTCGCGCTCAACGTCGGCGTCTAAAAGCGCGGCTGCGCGCCGAACATCTCCGGCACGCGGGCGGCGAGCGCGAGGTCGCCCTCCACGTGGAAGCGGCCGGAGAAGAGCAGCTCCTGCGGGTCCGCCTCCTCGGCCACCAGGCGGGCGAAGTCCGGCACCGACAGCCGGAACGTGATTGCCGCCGGGTCGTCCGTGTCCGGGAGCGCCGTGGCGGCTCCGTCCTTGACCCGCACCACCCAGCGCGCCGGCGGGGCTCCGTTGCCCACGTGCTCGAGCTCGTAGGCGATGTCGCCCTCGAAGCCGAACGCGAAGCGCGGCTCGAACTGGCGCGCCATGCCGGTGAAGATCGCGCGCTGCGCGACCCGGCTTCCGAAGCGGCGCTCGAGCTGCTCGTCGCTCGCGCCGCGCACGAGGCGGCCCATCAGCTCCTGCGTCTGGCGCTGGAGCGACCTGCGCACCTCGGCGCCCAGCTCCGCCGCGCGCTCGCGCAGGCCACCGGAACGACTGGCGCGGGCCGCCCGCTCGAGCTCCGCCGGTTCGTCGATGGCATAGCCGGGGGGAGCTTCGCGCGCGCGGCGAGCGCCGGGCCAGCGCACGCTCGACGGCTGGGGCGAGGGTCTCGGCCTTGGTCCGCTCGTGGTCCTCGCGCCCCTCGGTGAAGAGCGGCACGACGCGCCTGCCGAAGAGCTCGATCGAGTCGCAGATGTGCTCGTGCCGGTTGGGGCCCGCCTGGAGCACGAAGATGACCTGGTCCACGCCCACGGCCTCGTAGCGGTGCAGGAGGTCGATCACCTGGTCCGGCGTTCCGATCGCCCCGCGCAGCGAGCCGAGGCCCTCCTCCATGATCTTCACCGCCAGCGGGGCGGCGTCCGGTGTCACGATGTGGCGCGCGAAGCCGGTTGCGTCGCGGTTCTCGAGGAACTCCTCCCAGACGTTCGTGCGGCCCGGCTGGTGGGTGCCCAGCCCGTAGTAGTGCGCGAGCGAGTAGCCGAAGAAGTGCGCCCCGTCGATGCCACGCTCGATCGCCGTGGCCTCGTCCTCGTGCAGCATCATCGGCAGCACCACCGCCACGTTCGGGTTGACGGCGAAGCCGGCGGGCACGCACTCCTCCGACGCGATCAGCTCGTAGTACTCGCTCACCCACTTCCCGGCGTCCTCCGGCTCGACGAACGAGAAGGACAGGGCCCCGATCCCGTTGCGGGCCGCGAACTGGATCGTCTCGCGCCGGCTGCAGGCCACCCACATCGGCGGGTGCGGCCGCTGCAGCGGCTTGGGGACCACGTTGCGCGGCGGCATCCGGAAGAACTCGCTGTCCCAGCCCGCGAACGGCTCCTCGACGAACATGCGCGCGATCGCGTCGATGGCGTCCTCCCACATCGCCCGCTTCTGCAGGCGGTCGACCAGGAAGCCCCCGAGCTCGGCCTCCGAGCTGGATTCACCGGTCCCGAACTCGAGCCTCCCGTCCGAGATCAGGTCGAGCGTGGCGGCGCGCTCGGCCACGCGCGCGGGATGGTTCACGCCGGGCGGGAGCTGCACGATCCCGTGCCCGAGCCGGATGCGCTCGGTACGCGCCGCCGCGGCGGCGAGGAACACCTCCGGAGCGGAGGAGTGCGAGTACTCCTCCAGGAAGTGGTGCTCGACCTCCCAGACGTAGTCGAATCCCACGCGGTCCGCCAGCTCGACCTGCGCCAGTGCGTTGCGGAGCAGCGTGTGCTCTGAGCGCTCGCCCGCCCAGGGGCGCGGATTCTGGTGCTCGTAGAAGATCCCGAAGCGCATGACGCGCCGGATTTGCCGGCCGGCCAATCCTATCCCCGGAAGGCAACGGCCGCCCTCCTAGACTCATCCGGGTGCGCAGGATCGCCATCATCGGATCGACGGGGTCGATCGGCACCCAGGCGCTCGACGTGATCGAGCGCAGCGACCAGCTCGAGGTGGTCGGGCTGGCCGCGGGCTCGAGCTGGGAGCCGCTGCTCGAGCAGGCCCGGGCGCATCGGCGTGGACAGGATCGCGCTGGCGGACGAGGACGCGGCGGCGCGCGCCTCCGAGGCGTGGACGGACGGTGAGGTGCTGGGCGGCGCGGAGGGCCTCGTGGAGCTGATCACCGCCGGCGACTGCGAGCTCGTGCTGAACGCCCTGGTCGGGTCGGCGGGGCTCGGGCCCACGATCGCGACGCTGGGAGAGGGCATCGACCTCGCCCTCGCCAACAAGGAGAGCCTGGTGGTGGGTGGCGAGCTCGTGAGCGCCCTCGCCGAGGCCACCGGGCGCGCGCATCATCCCGGTCGACTCGGAGCACTCCGCGCTCCACCAGCTGATCTCGTCGGAGCGGCCCGGGCACCGTGGACCGGCTGGTGCTCACCGCCAGCGGTGGGCCCTTCCGCGGGCGGACCGCCGCGGAGCTCAGGGGCGTCACGCGCGAGCAGGCGCTCGCCCACCCCACCTGGGAGATGGGCGGCAAGATCACGATCGACAGCGCCACCCTGATGAACAAGGGACTGGAGCTGATCGAGGCCCACCACCTGTTCGGCGTCCCCTACGACCGCATCGACGTGGTGGTTCATCCGCAGTCGATCGTCCACGCCCTCGTGCAGTTGAACGACGGCGCCTCCCTCGCCCACATGGGCTACCCCGACATGCGGGTTCCGATCTCGTTCGCGCTCCACCACCCGGAGCGGGCCGACGTTCCCGTGCCGGCGCTCGATCTGGTGGAGCTCGGCGCGCTCAGCTTCGAGGCGCCCGACACGGAGACCTTCGCCTGCCTGGCGCTCGCACGCGAAGCGGCGCGGGTGGGCGGCACCTCGCCGTGCGTCCTGAACGCGGCCAACGAGGTCGCTGTCCACGCCTTCCTGGAGGGGGAGATCGGCTTCCTCGACATCGCCCGCCTGATCGAGCACGCGCTCGAGGAGCTGCCCAGCAGGCCGGTCCGCCACTTCTCCGACCTCTACACGGCCGACTCCGAGGCCCGCGAGCTCACCCGCAGCGCCGCCGAGGGCGTGAGCGCGTGAGCTGGTTCCTGGCGT
This sequence comes from uncultured Thermoleophilaceae bacterium, assembly GCA_963759625.1. Taxonomy (GTDB): domain Bacteria; phylum Actinomycetota; class Thermoleophilia; order Solirubrobacterales; family Thermoleophilaceae; genus JACVRW01. The sequence continues at coordinate 30,996 of CAVXAD010000017.1, forward strand.
TCTCCGGCTTCGCCCTGCTCATCATCCTGCACGAGCTGGGGCACTTCGCCGCCGCCAAGGCGGTGGGCATGCGGGTGGAGCGCTTCTCGCTCTTCTTCCCGCCGCTGCTCCTGCGCAAGCAGGTGGGGGAGACCGAGTACGCGCTCGGGTCGATCCCACTCGGCGGCTACGTGAAGATCACCGGGATGAACCCGGACGAGGACCTCCCGGACGAGGTCCGCACCCGGGCCTACCACGCGCAGCCCGTCTGGAAGCGAGTGACGGTGATCGCCGCGGGACCGGCGGTCAACCTCATCATCGCCTTCCTGCTGCTGTTCGTCTTCTTCTTCGCCATCGGGCGCGAGACCACGAGCAAGGACGTCGGGGCGATCGAGCGCGGCTTCCCGGCCGCGGGCGTGCTCCATCCGGGCGACCGCCTGGTGGCCGTGGACGGGCGCGGCGGCGACTTCGAGGCGCTCTCGAAGCGGATCGCCTCGCACAAGTGCGCCGAGGACCCGCCCACGCGCCGCTGCCGCGCCACCGAGCCCGTGCAGCTCACGGTCGTGCGAGACGGCGAGCGCAAGCAGATCCGGCTGACGCCGATCTACGACCCGAGGACCGAGCGCACGCGGCTGGGCTTCTCCTACGCGCCCGGCCCGCGGGAGGACCTCTCGTTCGGGAGCGCCCTCAACCTGACGGCCGACCAGTTCTGGTTCATCACCAAGGAGACGGTCGCCCTTCCGGCCCGTCTGATCAACCCCGACACGCGCAAGCAGATCTCCGGCGTCGTGGGCTCTTACGAGGTCACCCGTCAGACGATCCTCAGCAGCGTGGCTGACGCCGTGGCGATCCTCGCGATCATCTCGCTCTCGCTCGCGATCGTGAACCTGTTCCCGTTCCTGCCGCTCGACGGCGGCCACATCTTCTGGGCGATCGTCGAGAAGGTGCGGCGGCGTCCCGTGCCCCTGGCCGTGATGGAGCGAGCCGGGGTCGTGGGCTTCATGCTCGTGATCCTGATCTTCCTGATCGGGCTGTCGAACGACATCGACAGGCTCTCCGGCCAGGGCTTCCAGGTGCGGTAGGCTGGCGCGCGCAGCGCGCTCACTGCCACGAGGGAGGTCAGCATGAGCAGCACCGCGGAACGCCGCACCGGCCGGCCGGCCGGCCTCGACGCCTCGACCATGGCCGAGGCCTTTCAGCTCACCGTCGCGGCACACCCCGAGCGCGTCGCGCTGCGCCTGAAGGACGACGAGATGACGATGTCCTGGGGCGAGTACGGCGACAGGGTCAGGGCGCTCACGGCCGGGCTCGCCGGCCTCGGCCTCGAGCCCGGCAACACGCTCGGGCTGATGCTCACCAACCGGCCCGAGTTCCACTGGTTCGACTCCGCCGCCCTGCACGCGGGAGCCACGCCGTTCTCGATCTACAACACCTACGCGCGCGAGCAGATCCAGTACCAGGTGCACGACGCCGGCACCCGGATCGTGGTGACCGAGGCGGCCTTTCTCGACCAGGTGGCCGGGCTCGACGGGGTGGAGCACCTCGTGGTCGTGGACGGCGGCGGGCCCGAGGGCTCGCTTTCGATCGCCGACGTGGAGGCGGCGGCGCCCGCGGACTTCGACTTCGAGTCGGCATGGCGGGCGGTGGGCCCGGACGACCTGCTCACGCTGATCTACACCTCGGGCACCACGGGGCCGCCGAAGGGGGTGCAGCTGACCCACGAGAACCTGCTCTCGGCGGTCCGCGGCTTCGACGACGTGATCGCCTTCCCCGATGAGGGCCGGGTGGTCTCCTGGCTCCCGATGGCGCACATCGCCGAGCGCTCGTGCACCCACTACCTGCCGATGGTCCTCGGCTTCAGCACCACCTGCTGCCAGGACCCGCGCCAGGTGGTGGCCTACCTCCCCGAGGTCAGGCCCACGTGGTTCTTCGCGGTGCCGCGGATCTGGGAGAAGCTCAAGGCCGCCATCGAGGCCGGGATCGCGGCCGAGCAGGACGCGGAGCGCAAGAAGGCGATCGAGTGGGCGCTCGAGGTCGGGCTCCGCAAGGTGAAGGCGGACCAGGCGGGCGAGCAGCTCTCCGACGAGCTGCGCGAGGAGCACGCCCGGGCGGACGAGCTCGTGCTCTCGAAGATGCGCGGCCGGCTCGGGCTCGCCGACGTGGAGTCGGTGAACGTGGGCGCAGCGCCCACACCGCGCGAGGTGATCGAGTTCTTCCACGCCATCGGCGTGCCGCTCGCGGAGCTGTGGGGCATGTCCGAGACCTGCGGCTATGGCACCTGCAACCCGCCCGACCGGATCAAGATCGGCACCGTGGGCCCGGTCTCGCCAGGCGCCGAGATCCAGCTGGCCGACGACGGCGAGGTGCTCATGCGCGGGCCGATGGTCATGACGGGGTATCGCAACCAGGAGGCGCAGACGCGCGAGGCGATCGACTCCGAGGGCTGGCTCCACACCGGCGACGTGGGGGAGTTCGACGACGACGGCTACCTCCGGATCGTGGACCGCAAGAAGGAGCTGATCATCAACGCGGCGGGCAAGAACATGTCGCCGGCCAACATCGAGGCGAAGGTCAAGGCCTCGAGCCCGGTCATCGGCCAGGCGGTGGCGATCGGCGACATGCGCCCGTACAACGTGGCCCTGATCACCCTCGACCCGGACGTGGCTCCGGCGTTCGTAGAGCAGAACGGCGAGGACGCCGTGCTCGCCGAGGTGGAGCGCGGGGTGACCGCCGCCAACGAGCAGCTCGCCCGCGTCGAGCAGATCAAGCGCTTCAAGGTGCTGCCCGTGGAGTGGGAGCCGGGCGGGGAGGAGCTCACGCCCACCATGAAGCTGAAGCGCAAGCCAATCGCCCAGAAGTACGCCGCCGAGATAGAGGCGCTCTACTCGTAGATACCCTTTGAGGCAAGTGGCCTCGAAGCGGCAGATCGATGTCGGCGGCGTGAAGATCGGCGGGGGAGCCCCCGTCGCGGTCCAGTCGATGACCAAGACGGAGACCGCCGACTACGACGCCACGATGCGCCAGATCCACGCGATCGCCGAGGCGGGCGGGGATCTGGTCCGCTGTGCGGTCCCGCGCGACAAGGACGTGGAGGCCCTCAAGCGGATCGTGCGGGAGTCGCCGATCCCCGTGATCGCCGACATCCACTTCAACCACACGCTCGCGCTCAAGGCCATCGACGCCGGGGCCCACTGCATCCGGATCAACCCCGGCAACATCGGTGGCCACGAGAAGACCCGTGAGGTGGTGGACAAGGCCCGCGCGGCCGGCGTGCCGATTCGGGTGGGGGTGAACTCCGGCTCGCTGCCCAAGCACCTGCACGAGCTCGAGCGCTCCAACCCGGTGGAGGCGCTGGTGGGCGCCGCCGAGGAGTACGTGGGTCTGATGGAGCGGCTCGATTTCGAGGACTTCAAGGTCTCCATCAAGTCCACCAACGTCCCGAACACGATCGCCGCCAACCGGCTCCTCTCGCAGCGGATCGACTATCCGCTGCACCTGGGCATCACGGAGGCGGGCACGAAGTGGTCCGGCTCGCTCAAGTCCGCCGTCGGGCTCGGCACGCTCCTGGCCGACGGGATCGGCGACACCATCCGCATCTCACTCTCCACCTTCCACGCGGAGGAAGAGGTCAAGGTCGCCTGGGAGGTGCTGAAGGCGCTCAAGCTGCGCGAGCGCGGTCCGGTGCTGATCGCCTGCCCCACCTGCGGCCGGCTGCAGTTCGACATGGACACCGTGGTGGCCGACATCGAGGAGCGGCTGCGCCAGTACGACGATCCATTCGAGGTGGCGGTGCTGGGCTGCGCCGTGAACGGGATCGGGGAGGCCTCGCACGCCGACTTCGGCATCACCGGCGCCAAGAACGAGGGCCTGATCTTCGCCCACGGCGAGCCGCTGCGGAAGGTGCCACAGGACCGTCTCGTGGACGAGCTGTTCGCCGAGATCGACAAGTCCCTGTCGGCCGGCCGCGTAGTGGTGGACGAGCACAAGGCCGCCGAAGGCGCCGCCTGGCTCTCGCAGATCGAAGAGGAGAACGCCGGCGAGCTCACGCCGGAGCGGATCGCGGCCATGGAGGCCGCGGCGGCCGCCGAGCAGGCCCTGAACGACGGCACCGCTCTGCCGATGGCCGGCGGCAACGGCTCCGCCGCGAAGCGCGTGGTGCTGGGCGAGGACGAATCGCCCACCGACGGCCGCCGCTTCACCCGGGCCTGAGCGCCCCGAACGGGGGCGAGCCCCGACCCCTGGGCGAGTTATTCATCGCATGGATGAAAAACTCGCCCAACCCCCCGCCGATCGACGAATCTCGGAGCTCGCCGCGCGGCAATATGGGGTTGTCTCACGTGCCCAGTTGTTCGCGCTCGGCCTCGGTCGCGGGGAGATCGACGCGCGGCTGCGGCTGGGGCGATTGCACCCGCTCCACCGCGGCGTCTACGCCGTCGGGCACCCGCGCCCCCGCGGTCTCGCCGTGGACCTGGCCGCCGTGCTCGCCTGCGGCCACGGGGCCGTCCTGAGCCACCGGAGCGCCGCCGCACTGTGGTGCATACGCCCGAGCGCGGGCGCCGGCGTGGACGTGACGGTCTCCGGCCGTTCCGGGCGGGCCAAGCGCCCGGGCATCCGGCTCCACCGCGCGCGCCTGGCGAGCCAGGACATCCGCATCAGAGACGGCATTCCCGTCACCTCCCCGGCCCGCACCCTCGTGGACCTCGCCGACGTGGTGTCCCGTAGGGCTGTGGAGCGCGCCTTCGACGAGGCCGAGTACCTCCGCCTCGACTGCACCGGGCTGACACCGATAGCGGGGCGGCCGGGGTTCGGGCGCTTGCAGGACATCCTCGCCCACCACGAGGCGGGCTCCACGCGCACCCGGTCCGAGCTGGAGGAGCGCTTCCTCGAGCTCTGCGCCGGCCGCGGGCTGCCCGCACCGGAGGTGAACGCGCGCCTGAACGGCCACGAGGTGGACTTCCTCTGGCGCGGTGCCGGGCTGGTGGTGGAGCTGGACGGCCGGGCCGCCCACGACACCAGGCGCGCCTTCGAGCGGGACCGCATGCGCGACGCGGAGCTCGCCGTCGCCGGTCAGCGCGTGGTGCGGGTGACCCCGAGGCGGCTCGAGACCGCTCCGGACGAGCTGGCGGAGCAGATCCTCCTGCTCACGCGGCCGTAGTCAAGCTCTGATCTGGGCGCAGGGCCGCAGCGCCCGGGCGAACGCGGCCACCACGTTCGGGTCGAACTGGCTCCCGGCGCACGACGCGAGCTCCGACACGGCGGTCTGCTCGGGCACGGCGGGCCGGTAGGGGCGGTCCGTGGTCATCGCGTCGAACGCGTCGCAGACGGACACCACGCGGGAGCCGAGCGGTATCTCGTCGCCCGCCAGGCCGTCGGGATAGCCGCCGCCGTCCCAGCGCTCGTGGCTCGACCGCACGATCCGCGCCACAGGGCGCAGGGCCGGCGCGGAGAGCAGGATCCGCTCGCCGATGATCGTGTGGCGGCGCATGAAGCTCCACTCGCTCGCATTCAGCGCGGTCGGCTTGTTGAGGATCGCGTCGGGAATCGCGACCTTGCCGACGTCGTGGAGCTCGGCCGCCCGCCCTACCTCGTCCAGCTCCTCGGGGGTCATGCCGAGCTCGCGCCCGACGAGCTATGGCCATCTCGGCCACGTCGTGTACGTGGTGGTGCAGGTCCGGCTGGCGCTCGGACAGCGTGCTGAGGAGCACGTCGCGTGATTGGCGCCCGGCGGACGTCCGGCGCCCGCCCTTGAGGGCGTACATGCGCCGGTCGGCCAGCTGAAGCACCTCGGTCGGGCTGGCGGCGTCGACCGGCATCGTCACCTCACCGTGCGAGGCGCCGATCTCGAAGCCCTCGCCCTTGTCGCTGAGAGCGGCGGTGCACTTCGCCACCAGCGGCGCCAGGCCCTCGGGTCCGAGCGTCACCAGCGCGCAGAACTCGTCGCCGCCGAGCCGGTAGGCGCGACCGTCGTCGCCGATCATGTACGCGAGCCGCTCTCCGAGCCGCGCCAGGAGGCCGTCGCCCGCCAGGTGCCCGAAGGAGTCGTTGTACTGCTTGAAGCCATCGAGGTCGAGCAGGACGAGCGCGCGCGGCTCCTCCGGGGTGGCGAGCGTCAGCTCGTGCTCGAGGTCGTCCATCAGCGAGCGCCGGTTGCGGAGGCCGGTGAGCGAGTCGGTGAGGGCCTCCTCCTGGCTGCGCTCCAGCATGTGGAGGTTCTCCCTGAACATCAGGGCCATGCGCAACGTCACGAGGAAGACCGTGACGGCGGCGAGGAGCAGGGCGCCGTCGTGCATGCGGTGGAAGTGGTCATAGCTCAGCAGCCCGATCGCGATCAGCCCGCATGCCGCAGGGATCGCGGCCACCCGCCAGCCCTCGAGCCGGGGGACCGCCGCGGCGCGCACGGGCTGCCAGGCGGCGGCGCCTACGAGCAGAGCCGCCGCGGGCCAGAGCGCGTCGAGGAGCCTGCCCTCCACGTAGGTGCCCTTGGCCGCTTGGAAGAGGTAGACGCCGTCGCCGAGCGCCATGAGGCCGAGGCCGAGCGCCAGCAGCAGCCAGCCGCGGTCGGGTCGCCAGCCCGACAGGGCGAAGCTCGCCACCACCAGGCTCAGCAGAAGCAGGTCCAGGAGGGGATAGGAGAGGTTGACCGCGATGGTCATGGGATCGCCCACGGTCGCGTCGACGATCGGCTGGAAGGCGACCGCGCCGGCGCACGCCGCCACGGCGGAGGCCGCGATCGCGCCGTCCAGCCATTGGCTCGCCCGAAAGCTCTTCATGCGTCCCCGCACCAGGAGCACGAGCGCCACATAGGTGGCCGCGTAGAAGAGCAGGTAGAGGCCGTCCGCCGGGGAGGGAACCGGGACCACGTCCTTGTAGTTGAGGACCAGGGTCCAGTAGACCTCCCCGCCCATCCAGGCGGCCAGGCCGACCCCCATGAACGCCCACGCGAGGCGCTCGCGCGTCATCTGAACAGCGCGCGCGAAGCACGCGACCGACGCGCACCCGATCAGGCCGCTGTAGAGCAACCCCTCGAAGAACCAGCCGGAGCCGATGTGGAGCGCGATGTGGGTCGCATACACCGCCATGGCGACCGCCACGAGCGCCCACAGCGCCCAGCCCACCCGGCCCAAGCGAGGTACCTCGGTCATTCTCTATACATCGGCCGTTTGCGCGGGTTCCTGAGCCGTACCGCACTAGACTCGCCGCCCGTGACGCGCCTTTCGAACTACTTCCTTCCCACCGTCAAAGAGGCGCCCGCAGACGCCGAGGCCGTGTCGCACCGGTTGCTCGTGCGCGCGGGCCTCGCGCGCCAGGTGGGAGCGGGGCTGTGGACCTGGCTGCCGGCGGGCTGGCGCGCGCATCGCAAGGTCGAGCAGATCATCCGCGAGGAGCTCGAGCGGATCGGCTGTCACGAGATGCTGATGCCGGTGCTCCAGCCGGCCGAGCTGTGGAAGCGCAGCGGCCGCTACGACATCGACGAGGTCTTCAAGCTGCAGGACCGGCGCGGGGCGGAGCTGGTGCTGGCGATGTCCCACGAGGAGACCCTCACCTTCCACATGTCGCGGGAGGTGCGCTCCTACCGCGACCTCCCGAAGCTGCTCTACCACTTCCAGACGAAGGAGCGCGACGAGCCGCGGCCGCGCGCGGGGGTGCTCCGCACGCGCGAGTTCATCATGAAGGACGCCTACTCCTTCGACCGCGACCGCGAGGGGCTCGAGCGCTCCTATGAGCGGTTCGTGAGCGCCTACGACCGCATCTTCGACCGCTCAGGGCTCGAGTGGTACCGGGTGGAGTCGGATGTGGGAGCGATGGGCGGCTTCGGCGCGCACGAGTACATGGCGCCCTGCCCGGCCGGCGAGAACGACGTGGCCCTCTCCGCGGCGGGCTACGCCGCCAACGTGGAGGTGGCCAGCGCCACCGCGCAGCCGGTCGACGGGCTGCCCGAGCCGCTGGACGCGCCCGAGGTCGTGGAGACCCCCGGCGCGACGACGATCGACCAGGTGGCGGCCATGCTCGGTGTGCCCGCCGGGGCGCTGATCAAGGCCTTCCCCATGTTCGTGGCCGACCGCGGCCCGCTGCTGGTGGTGATCCGCGGCGACCACCGCCTGAACGACATCAAGCTCCAGAATGCGCTCGCTGGCGCCGCCGTGCGACCCGCGGAGGCGGAGGAGGTCAGGGAGACGTTTGGGGCGGTGCCGGGCTTCATCGGACCGGTCGGCGCCCGCGTGGAGGTGATGGCCGACGAGGGGCTGAAGGGCCTCACCGGCTTGGTGGCGGGCGCGAACGAGGCGGATCGGCACCTGCGCGGGGTCGATCCTGCGCGCGACTTCGCGCCCACCTGGGCCGACGTGCGCAGCGTCGAGGCGGGCGACACCGCGCCCGACGGCGCCAGGATCACGATCGAGCCCGCCATCGAGGTCGGGAACATCTTCAAGCTCGGGGTGCGCTATTCGGAGCCGCTCGGCGCCCGCTATCTCGACGAGCAGGGCGCGGAGCAGCTCATCTGGATGGGGTCCTACGGGATCGGCCCCGCGCGCGTGGTGGCAGCCGCGGTCGAACAGGGGGCCGACGAGCACGGGATCGCCTGGCCACGTGCACTCGCCCCCTTCGACGTGGAGCTCGTGACGCTCGGCAAGGAGGGGGAGCAGGCAAGGACGATCGCAGACGGTCTCTACGACGAGCTGCGCGAGGCGGGGCTCGACGTGATCTACGACGACCGCACCGCCAGCGCCGGCGAGAAGTTCGCCGACGCCGAGCTCCTCGGCTGTCCGCTGCGGCTCACCGTGGGCAAGCGCAGCGTGGAGGCCGGCGAGCTGGAGGTTCAGGTGCGCCGGGGGCGCGAGCAGCGCTCCGTCTCGCTCGAGGGAGCGGCCGCGGAGGTGGCCGCGTTGTGGCGCGAGCTCCCCTGACCACGCGGCGGCTGCTCGGGCTCGACCGGTCCGGCGGCCCGCCGCCCGAGACGCGGCGCGAGCAGCCACTGAACCCGTGGACGGTGCCGAACGCGATCGGCGTCGTGCGGCTCGCGCTGGTCCCGGTTTTCCTCGTGGTCGCGCTGAGCTCGGACGACGGCCAGGACACGCTCGCGTTCGTCCTGTTCGCGGTGGTGGCGTGGAGCGACTACCTCGACGGCATGACCGCGCGGGTTCTGGGGCAGTACAGCCGCCTCGGGGCGCTCCTCGACCCGCTCACCGACCGCCTGCTGGTGCTGGCCGGGGCGATCGTGGCCTGGAACTTCGAATTGCTGCCGCGCTGGGCACTGGCCGTGCTGGCGGTGCGCGAGGCGTTCATGCTGGTGCTCACCCGGCTCGCCTTCCGCCACGGCCTGGACCTCCAGATCAACATGCTCGGCCGGTGGGCGGTGTGGCCCGTGATGTCCGCCCTCGCGCTCTGCCTGCTGACGGAGGGCTGGGTCATCGACGCATCCCTCTACCTGGGGCTCGCGCTCACCCTCGCCGCCACCGCACAGTACGTCGCAGCAGGCATCAAAGCGCTCCGCGCGAAATCACCCTCAAGCTCAACTTGAGAATCGGGCTATACTCGCGCCGTGCGCAAAGCCGCCGGCCCGGCCGGCCGCGCAGTATGCCTCCACCCATCCGCGAAAGGAAGCTAGCGCTGCATGGACACCTTCCCTGACCTCGGTGCCCTCTCGGACGAGGAACTCAAGGACATGATCCAGGAACTGACGGAGGAGGAGCAGGACGTCTCCTACCGGCGCCGGATTCTCCATGGCAAGATCGACATCCTGCGCGCCGAGCTCGTGAACCGGCTGCGCAAGAAGCACGCCGAGGGCGAATCGGTGATCAGCGGCGCGGACGTGCAGCAGCTCACCGACATCTTGTCCGGCAAGGCCATCCCAGAGGACCCTGACGCCTCCTAGGAGGGCCGCCGTGCATTGCCCCGAGTGCGGATTCGCGAATGCCGAGGGCGCCAACTACTGCCAGAAGTGCGGCGCCTTCCTGGCCGAGTCCGAGAAGAAGGAGGGCGACACCACCGAGGTCTACCAGGTGGGGGAGACCGGGACGCTCAAGCCCATGGACCTCGAGGAGATCACGGGCGAGGGTGCGACCCTGGTGATCCGCTCGGGCGGCGGCAGGTCCGGTGAGGCGTTCCCGGTGGGGGGCGAGCGGATGACGATCGGGCGCAGCCCCGAGGCCGAGGTGTTTCTCGACGACGTGACCGTGTCGCGCAACCACGCTCTCCTCGTACGCCGTCGCGACGGCCTGTACATCGACGACCTCGGCTCCCTGAACGGCACCTACGTGAACAGGCGGCGGATCGAGTCGCACCGGCTCCAGAACGGCGACGAACTCCAGGTGGGCAAGTACAAGCTCACCTATCTCGGGTCATGAGCATCGAAACCGGCCCGGAGGCTCCACCGCGCAAGGAGAAGGCGCTGACGATCGGCGCCGTCTGCAAGCAGCTCGAGCGCGAGTTCCCGGACATCTCGATCTCGAAGATCCGCTACCTCGAGGACCAGAAGCTGCTCGCGCCGCGCCGGACGCCGGGCGGGTATCGCCTCTACAGCGCGGCCGACCTCGCCCGCCTGCGGACGATCCTGCGGCTCCAGCGTGACGAGTTCCTGCCGCTCCGCGTGATCCGCCAGGAGCTGGCCGCCGGCCGCGCCGACGCCGAGGTGGCGAAGGCGAGCCCGCCGGACCAGCGGTCGGGCAGGCGCACCACCGTGGCCCTCCGCGGACCCGGCTCCCTGTACCGGCTCGACGACGTGCTCGAGGACACCGGGGCCGAGCGCAGCCTCGTCAAGGAGCTGGAGGACTACGGCGTGATCAAGGCCGAGAAGCGTGACGGCGAGGTGCTCTACGACGACACCGAGCGCGAGATCATCCGGGCCGTGACCGAGCTCAAGCGATTCGGCGTCGGCGGCCGGAACCTGCGCGTGTTCCGCACATCCGCCGATCGCGAGGCCGCGCTGCTGGAGCAGATCCTGGCTCCCGCGCTGCGCTCGCGGAACCCGGAGCGGCGCAAGGAGGCGATGGAGGCGCTCGAGAACCTCGCCGCGATCTCCTCGCATCTCAAGCACCTGCTCCTCATCAGGGATCTCCGCAAGCTGGCGCGCTGACCGGGCCCGAAGTGCGCCTGGAAGATCACATCCAGGACATTCCCGACTTCCCCCGGCCGGGCATCGTGTTCAAGGACATCACGCCGCTGTTCCTCAACAGCGACGCGCTCAGGACCACCGTCCACGCGCTCGCCGGCTATGCCCGCGAGCGGCAGGCGAGCTACGTCGTGTCGGCGGAGGCGCGCGGCTTCGTGCTCGGCGGCGCCGTGGCCGTCGCGGCGGGAGCCGGATTCATCCTCGCCCGCAAGCCCGGGAAGCTGCCGCGCGAGACGCGCTCCGAGGAATATGAGCTCGAGTACGGGATCGACGCGCTCGAGGTGCACAGCGACGCCGTGCGCGGCGGAGCCCGGGTGCTGGTGCACGACGACCTGCTCGCCACCGGCGGCACGGCCGCCGCGCTCTGCGACCTGGTGGAGGGTGCGGGCGGAGTCGTGGCAGGATGCGCGTTCGTGATCGAACTGGCCTTCCTCCACGGGCGCGACCGCCTGAGCCCGCGCGACGTGCACAGCCTCGTGGTCTACGACGCGGAGTGACCGTGCGCCGCGAACGGCGGGTGCCGGCCACCCCCGCGGAGGTGTGGCGCGTGGTGGCCGATCCCTGGCGGCTGCCGGCCTGGTGGCCCAGCGTGACACGCGTGGAAGAGGCCACCAGCGAGGCTTGGACCACCGTCATGACCTCCGCCAAGGGCCGCGCCGTTCGCGCCGACTTCACGCGCGTGGAGGCGGACGAGCCGCACCGGCTGGTCTGGCGCCAAGAGCTCGCGGAGACGCCGTTCGAGCGCCTTCTGGCCGAATCCACGACCGAGATCGCCCTCGCCGGTGAGGGCGACGGCACGCGGATCTCGCTCGGGCTCGTGCAGCGCCCGCGCGGCTGGGCCCGCTTCGCTCCCTTCCAGCTCCGCATCGCCGGCCGGCGCCAGGTCCAGGGCGCCCTCGACGGGCTGGTCGAGCTCTTGGGACCCGCAGAGGAGCCGCACTAGGGATGCGCTGGTGGGGCTGGGGCCACGAGTCCCACGAGGGCGGGCTGCCCGAATCGGCGGACGACTTCCTGCGCGAAGAGGTGGGCTCCGAGCCGGGCGACTCCAGCCCGAGGGTGTCGCTCGAGGACGTCCACCTGGCGGACCCCGCCCTCCCGGCACGGGCGCGAGAGGCCCTCGCCTCGGCGCTCGAGGCCGATGCGTTCAGGGACGACCGCGAGGCGCGCGTGCTCCACGCGGCCGGCCGCAGCTATCCGGACCTGATCCGCCTACGTTCCGGCGAAGGGCTGAACGCGCCTGACGCGGTGCTCCAGCCGGCCTCCGCGGAACAGGTCAAGGCGGTGCTCGACGTGTGCGTGCGCGAGCGGGTGGCGGTGGTGCCCTTCGGCGGCGGCACCAGCGTGGTCGGCGGCGTGGAGCCGCTCCGGGACGGGTTCGCGGGGGTCGTGTCCCTCGACCTGCGGCGGCTCGACCGCCTGCTGGACGTGGATCGCGAGTCCCTCACCGCCACGCTCGAGGGCGGGCTCCTGGGGCCGGAGGCGGAGGCAAAGCTCGGCGAGCAGGGCCTGACGCTCGGCCACTTTCCGCAGTCGTTCGAGTTCTCGACCGTCGGCGGCTGGGTGGCCACGCGCTCCGCCGGCCAGGCGTCCACGGGGTACGGGCGCATCGACGACCTGGTGGAGGGCGTGCGGCTGATCTCGCCCGTCGGTGAGCTCGGCACGCTCGCGGTGCCGGCCTCGGCGGCCGGCCCGGCACTCCGTGAGCTCGTGGTGGGCTCGGAGGGCGTGCTCGGGGTGATCGGCGAAGCCACGTTGCGGGTGCGGCCGGCGCCCGAGCGGCGCCGCTACGAGGGATGGTCCTTCCACTCGTTCGCGGAGGGTGCGGAAGCCCTGCGGGTCATGGAGCAGGCCGACGCCTCGCCGGACGTCGCGCGCCTGTCCGACGAGCACGAGACGCGCATGTCGTTCGCGCTCGGGTCGTCCGGAAGCCGCACGGAGCGCCTCGGACGCGCCTATCTGCGCGCGCGGGGGCACGAGGGCGGCTGCCTGGCGATCGCGGGCTTCGAGGGGGAGGCTGAGGACGTGGAGCGGCGGCGTGTGCGCTCGGCAGCGCTGCTGCGGGCCGGAGGCGGCGTGGCGCTCGGCTCGCGGCCGGGGGCGGCCTGGCTGCGCGGCCGCTACGCGGGTCCCTACCTGCGCGACGACCTGCTCGACCGCGGCGTCTTCGTCGACACGCTCGAGACCGCCGGCACCTGGAGCAACATCGAGCGTCTCTACGCGGCGGTGGGCGACGCTCTGCGTCGTGCGCTCTCGGAGCGCGGTACGCCCCCGCTCGTGATGTGCCACGTGTCGCACCTCTACCGCTCCGGGGCCTCGCTCTACTTCACCTTCCTGGCCCGCCAGGAGAGCGCGGATCCGCTGGAGCAGTGGCGGGTGGCGAAGACGGCGGCCTCCGACGCGATCGTCGCGAGTGGCGGGACGATCACGCACCACCACGCGATCGGCCGCGACCACGCGCCGTGGATGCCCGCCGAGGTGGGGAACCTGGGGCTCGAGGTGCTGCGCTCGGCGAAGGCGACGCTCGACCCGGCCGGGGTGATGAACCCGGGGAAGCTGTTGCCGGGGTGAGGCCGGCGCCCAGGCGGCCGCCCTAGCCCGCCGGCGGGTTCAGCTCCACCTGGCCGAGCCGCGTGATCTTCTTCCCGTTGACCGGTGTGAGCCTCGGCATCGGGCCGCGCAGCACACTCTCCCCGGAGTGCGCCTTGGGGCCCCCGATCGACTCCTTCGACAGGTCGAAGTAGCGGTACTTCTCGAAGCCGCTCGGCAGGTTCCCGATCGCCACCAGCGTTCCCTTCGCATCCGTCACCTGCGCGCCGAGCGAGCGAGCGTGGTCCCGGTCGTTGTAGAGCCAGAACTGGTACGCGAACTTACGCGTGCTCCGCGGGAGCCGGTTGGCCCGCACCTGCACGGCCCGCTGTTTGCCCTGGCCGAGCACGACGGCCACCCCCGAGGCGTTTGCGGGCGTGGCGCTGGCGGCGGTTTCGTTCGAGCCGCCGCCGTCGTCGTCGCCCGTCAGGAGCCCGATGGGCCACACCAGCACCGCCAGCAGCACCACCGCGGCGAGCGTACCGGCCAGCGCCAAGGCGCGCCGGCGCTTCGTCACGTCTACACCGGCGAGCGGTCCGGCCGCCCCCGGCGCGTCGGGCCGGCGAGAGCGGCCGCCGCGCTCCCCCTCGGGGATCGCCGGCATCGAGCCGTTGTCGTAGAGCTGCTCCAGGGAGTCCAGTAGCGAGCGCGCCCACGTGCGCGCGGCCTCGGAGCGGCGCAGGTGCCCGCGCGTGGCAGTCGCCTCGGGGCCGCTCTGTTGCCCGAGCACGTAGTCGGCGAGCTGCCCGCGCCAGTCTTCGTCCACGCCGCGGCCGCTGAGCGGGGCCAGGTCGAAGAGCGCCTCACGGGCGAGCTCGCGAACACGCGGCTCCGGCAGATCGAGCATCTCGGAGAGCTGCTCATAGTCCTTGCCACGCCGGAGCACGAGCTCGACGACGGCGCGCTGCTCCTCGGAGAGCTGGTCAAAGGTAGCCACGGGGGCCGAACTATAGGCTGCGCCGGGTGAGCGACCAGAAGGTCGGGACCCGGCCCATAGAGGGGACGCTGGACGAGGTGCTCGGGTTCGAGATCCTCGAGGCGAACAGCGAAACCGCGAGCGCGCGGATGCCTGTGGAGAACCGGGTTCGGCAGCCGTTCGGCATCGTTCATGGCGGCGCCTACGCCGCGCTCGCCGAGACGCTCGTGTCCGCTGCCACCTACGCAGCGGTCGCGGGTCGTGGCAACATCGCCGTGGGGCAGTCGAACCACACGAACTTCCTGCGGCCCGTCAGCGAGGGCGTCGTGCACGCGTCCGCCCAGGCCCGGCACCGTGGCCGGACCACCTGGGTGTGGGACGTGGACTTCACCGACGACGGCGGTCGCCTGTGCGCGACGTCGCGGGTGACGATGGCGGTACGCCCGCAGCCCTAGGCGCGCGGCGCCGTCACTTGAGCGCCCGGAGATGGCGCTCCGGCACGGGCTCGGCAGTGCTCTCGTAGCCGTTCGTGATCGGCAGTCGCCGGTCCCGGCCGAAGGCCCTCGTCGAGATCTTGATCCCGGGCGGCGCCTGGCGGCGCTTGTACTCCGCGCGGTCCACCAACCCGATGACGCGCTCCACGGCATCGGTCGGCAACCCCCTGGCCACCAGCTCGGACGCGTCCAGGTCCTCCTCGATGTAGCCCTCCAGGATCGCGTCGAGTACGTCGTAGGCAGGGAGCGAGTCCTCGTCGCGCTGCTCGTGACGAAGCTCGGCCGACGGCGGGCGCTCGAGAACCGAGCCGGGAACGAGCTCACGGCCCGCCACCTCGTTGCGGTGGCGAACGAGGCGGTAGACGAGCCCCTTGTACACATCCTTCAGCACGGCGAATCCGCCCGCCATGTCGCCGTACAACGTGGCGTAGCCCACGGAGAGCTCGGACTTGTTGCCCGTGGTGAGCACGAGCCAGCCGAACTTGTTCGAGAGCGCCATCACGACGTTGCCCCGGATTCGGGCCTGGAGGTTCTCCTCCGCGACGTCCGCCTCGGTGTCGGCAAACGGCCCGGCCAGCAGCTCGGAGTAGGTGGCCATCGCCTCTTCGATGGACAGCTCGATGAACCCCGTGCCCAGGTTCGCGGCGATCGCCGCCGCATCCGCGCGGGTGCCCTCGCTCGTGTAGGGGGACGGCATCGAGACGCAGGTCACCCGTTCGGGAGCGAGTGCGTCCACCGCGATCAGCGCTACGAGCGCGGAGTCGATCCCGCCCGACAGCGCCAGCACGACGCGTTCGAAGCCGTTCTTCTCGACGTAGTCGCGAAGGCCGGTGCGCAGCGCGGCATACACCTCGTCCTCCTCCGAGCGGAGCAGCGACGCGACCTCACCGCCCACGCGCTCGGCCGGGGTGCCGGGCACCGCGAGGCTCGGGCCCTGGCTGACCACGATCTCGGGGGCGGGCGGTCCGGCGCTGCGCTGCTGGCGGCGCACGTTGGCGCGGTGGCGCGTGTCGCGCAGGCGCGCGGCTACCACCTCGCGCGGGTCGATCGTGCAGACGGCGAGTGACTCCTCGAACTGCGCGCAGCGGGCCAGCACGGTCCCCTCGGGGCTCACCGCCAGGCTGTGACCGTCGAAGACGAGCTCGTCCTGGCCGCCGACCGTGTTCACGAACACCACGGCGGCCTGGTAGTCCACCGCGCGCTGGACGATCATGCGCTCACGGCGGGTGCCGTAGCCGCGACGGTACGGCGAGGCGGACACGTTGACCAGCAGCTGGGCGCCGGCCAGCGCCTCCGCGCGGGCCGGCGGGCCCGGCTCCCAGATGTCCTCGCACACGGAGAGCCCGATCGGGATCCCGTTCAGCTCGAAGACCACCGCCTCGGAGCCGGCCTGGAAGTAGCGCTGCTCGTCGAAGACGCCGTAATTGGGCAGGTGCATCTTGCGGTACACCGCCGCGACACGCCCATCCGCGAGCACCGCGGCGGCGTTGTACACGTCCTCTGCGCGCTGCGGGAAGCCCACGACGGCCACGATCCCCTGGGTCTGAGCGGCGAGCTCGTCGAGCGCAGCGGCCGCGGCGTCGAGGAACCCGGTCTTCAGGAGCAGGTCCTCCGGCGGGTAGCCGGTGAGGGCCAGCTCGGGGAAGACCACCAGCGCGGCCTCCCGCTCGCGGGCGCGGGCCGTGTAGTCGGCGATCTTCCGCGCGTTGCCGCGGATGTCGCCCACCTTGGGATCGATCTGGGCGAGTGCCACCCTGAGCAGGTCGCTCATGGTTCGATTATCGCGGGTGCGGGCGAGGACATCCCAGCGTGAGGTCGAGATGACGGCGGGCTTGCACGCGGTGCTCGAAGTGCCACCACTCGCGCCAGTAGCCGCTGAAGCCGTGCCGCTCCATCGCGGCGCTCAGCAGTAGCCGGTTGCGCAACTGGCGGCCCTGCGCCGCGAGGGTGTGCGCGCTCGGGCCGAGGTGGTCGTAGCCGGTGCCCATCCGGAGGCGCCGCCCGTCGCGGAGCCGCACCAGCGTCAGGTCCACGGCGCCGCCGGTGTTGTGGCGGCTGCGGCGGGCGATGTAGGTGCCCACCAGTTCGGGGTGCCCTGCCTTGCGCGCCCAGTTCACGAGCGCGCGCGAGGCGCGGGCCGGCCGGTAGGCATCGAGGACGAGGAGGCCGTGGCCGCGCCGGCGCACCTCACGCTGCACTCGCGCCAGATCCCGGGCGGCCGGGCGCAACAGGTACGCCCACGGCCGGCAGTATCCGGGCAGCCGGCGCCCGGTGAGGTTGTGCGACCCGCCGTAGGCGAGCTCGGCGCGGATGCCGGGGGCGGCATGGAGGACGTCGCGGAGGCCGGCCCGCCGCAGGCCGGCTCGGCTGGAGGCGGCCCGCGCGCGGAGACCGCGCCCCGGTGGCGAAGATCCGCGCCGCCACGCCGCGCAAGGTGGCGGTGCCGTAGTCGTGCGAGGGGTTGGCGTCCGTGAGCACCGCCATGGCGAAGCGCGTGCCGCCGCGCTCGAACAGGGCCGCCTCGTGCACCAGCCGGCCCAGCGCGGTTCCCCGCCAGCCGCCCTTGAAGAAGGTGACGTAACCGGCGCGTGCGGCGTGCCGCGAGAAGCCCCAGCGCTGCTGGCGCACGATCGACGCGAGCAGCCGGCGGGCGTAGGCGCGGTTGCCGCTCGGCACGAGCCGGTCCACGCGCAGGAAGAGACGCGCCTGGTCGAGTGCCGTGATCCGCGCGTACCCCCAGTACCCGGCGACCGCGAAGTGGCGCATTCGCGCCCGTCGCGCCACGCGCAGCAGGCCCGCGTCCCCGACTCGCGCGTAGACCGCGTCGGCCCGGTGGTTGTCCGAGCGCCTGATCATCGGGCCGAGGAGCCCGCGCTCCTCCGCGCTCGGGCGCCGGCCTCCGAGCGAGCGCAGGTAGGCCACGAGCAGCATCGCCTTCGTGACGCTCGCGGACACGTAGGTCCGGCGCGGCGCGTAGCCGTACACGCGCCCGGCCGAGTCGATCAGGGCGAACGAGCCGATCCCCGCCCGCCGGGCGATGAAGCGGCGCGCCGCGCGAACACGCGCGCGTGGGGGGAATGCCGCCGGCGGCTTGGCCGACAGCGGCCGGGCGGCGAGCACGGGCCCGGCCTGAGGAACGCCGCGGTCGTCGACCTCGACGGGGACGACCACAACCACGACCAGCGCCGCGAGCACCCGGCAAGCGTGGGATGCCGCCGGGCGCATGACGGCATGGTCGCACGCGGCAATGTCGTCTCGGCCCGGGGTTCGGCTTCCCGCACCGCGCCCACCCCTGCTGGCACGCTGGCCTCGCCGCCCCGGCGGCCATAGCCTGGGGGCTGCGAATGGCTCGTCTCGCGGCCCAGATCGTCGCTCCACGCACGTACGCCCGGATCGCCTACCTGCTGCTCGCGCTGCCGCTGGGACAGCTCGAGGGCGCAATCCTCATCACCGGCCTGGCCGTGGGCCTCGGACTGGCGGTGGTGACCGTGGGAATCCCGATCCTCGTGGGCACCCTGATGCTGTCGCGCTGGATGGCCATCGGCGAGCGGCGGCTGGTGCACGCACTCCTGGACGTCGAGATTCCCGCCGCCCTACCGGCCACTCCCGGCGGAGCGGGGCTGGGAGCGCCTCAAGGCCTTCCTGTCCGATCCGGCCACGTGGCGCGACGTCGTCTTCCTGCTCCTCCAGGTCCTGATGGGGCTCGTCAGCTTCGTGGTAACGGTCACGGTCCTCGGCGTGGCGCTCGGAGCGCTCGCCGCCCCCGCCTGGTACTGGGCGCTGCCCGACGGGATCGAGCTGGGTATCGCACAGGTGGACTCGCTGGCAGAGGCGGTCGCACTCGTGCCGATCGGCGCCGTGCTGCTCTTCCTCGGCATTCCGGCGCTGAACGGGCTCGGGCGGCTCTACGGCCGCTTCGCGCAACTGCTGCTCGGGACAAGCGCGGATCCTGCGCTGACCGCCCAGGTGACCGAGCTCCGCGGCTCGCGGGCTCGCGTGATCGCGGCGGCCGACGCGGAGCGCCGCCGCCTCGAGCGCGACCTCCACGACGGCGCTCAACAGCGCCTGGTCGCGCTGGCCCTGACGCTGCGGATGGCGGAGAAGCGCGCCGCCGAGACGGGTGACGACGGCACCGGCGACCTGGTGCGGCGAGCGGGCGAGGAGGCGCGTCTGGCGCTCGAGGAGCTGCGCGACCTGGCGCCGCGGCATCCACCCGGCGATCCTCACGAACAGGGGCCTGGCCGCCGCGCTCGACGACCTGGCCTCCAGGGCGGCGGTGCCCGTGTCGATCCTCGCCAGGCCGGACGAGCGGCTGCCCGAGCAGGTGGAGGCGGCCGCCTATTTCATCGTTTCGGAGAGCCTCGCGAACGTAGCCAAGCACGCGCGCGCCACGGGCGCCTGGGTGCGGGTCGCGGTGGCGGATGGCGCGCTGGTCGTGGAGGTGCGCGATGACGGTGTGGGCGGTACACAGGCAGGCTCGGGCTCCGGGCTGCAAGGACTCGAGGACCGGGTGGGCGCCCTGGACGGCTCGCTCGCGATCGAGAGCGACTCCGGGTCCGGGACGCGGGTGCTCGCGCGCATACCCGTCTCGGCCGCCGGCACCGCTGAGCGGCCGAGCGCGCGCGGGTTGCCGGAGCCCGAGGCGACCGCGCGCGACGCCCGCCGACGGCGCCGGCTACGCCTGCGGCTCGAGCTGCTGGGCGGGGTTGGCCGCCCTCCTCGTGGCCATCTGGCTCCTCACCGGCGCGGTGTCGGCCTGGGTCGCGTGGCCCCTGCTCGGGCTGGGGTCCGTGGCCGCGCTCGACGCCTGGCTCGTCTGCGGGAACCCGACGCTGAGGCTGGGGGAGCCACGGCCGCGTCGCCACGAGGCGCTGTTCGTCGGCGTGCTCGCGATCGTGAACCTCACGGTCGTCGGCGCCTGGCTCGCCGCGGGCAACAGCTACTTCTGGCCTGGCTGGGTGATGTTCGGGACGGTTGTGCTGCTGGGCCTCGTGGCCCTGGGCGAGCGCGTGGCGCGCCGCCTACCGTCGCTCTAGCCCGGCCTTGCCCTCGTCGACGGCGCCCACGCGCGCGATCCGCGCGTGCGTACAGCGGGCCAGCTCGCGCGGATCCACGGCGAACAGGCTGTGCGGATCGCCGGCGGCGGCCCACACGCGCTCGTGGTCGAGCAGGGCCTCGTCGAGGATCACCGGCAGGTCGTGGCCGAACGGCGGCACGCCTCCGATCGCGAAGCCGGTTGCCGCGCGCACCTCGTCGGCGGCCGCCTGGCGCACCACGGCGCAGTCGAGGGCCTCCGCGAGCTTGTCGGCGTCGATCCGGTGGCGGCCCGACGCGACGCAGACCACCGGGTCGCCGTCGGCCACGAACACGATCGACTTGGCGATCTCGGCCACCTGGCACCCGACCGCTACCGCCGCGTCGCTGACCGTGCGCGTGGATTCCTCGAGCCGCTGCACGTGGACCTCGAGCCCGAGCGACCGGGCACTGGCGGCGACCTTGTCCCTCACGCCTCGACGTGCTCCGTGGCGCCGCCGGCCAGCGCCGTGAGCCTGACGCCGGCCACGTCGGCCAGCTCGGCAAGCGATGCGCGCACGTCGTCCGCGAGCTCGTCCAGGTCCCAGAGCATGTCGAAGTCGCCGACCAGCCCGAAGTTGATGCGGCCGTCGTAGGAGAGGAGCGCCACGCCCAGTCCCTGGCCCGCGGCGAGCGGCACCATCGGGAAGGGGTCGAGCATGCGCCTGCCGGCCAGGTAGAGCGGGAACTGCGGCCCCGGGACGTTCGTCACCACCAGGTTGAAGAAGCGCTGGCGGGACATCAGGCGCGCCGCCTGGTCCATGATCGTCGGCGGAGCGAAGCCGCTGAGGTCGGTGAGCACCTGGGCGCCCACGGCCTGGCTTCCCTGCTTCAGGTCACTCAGCTCCTGGCGCACGATGTCGAGCCGGGCCAGCGGCTCCTGGCACCACACCGGTAGCGGCGCCATCATGGCCGCCACCCGGTTGCCGAGCGCTCCGCGCTCCATCTCGGAGCGCACGCTCACGGGGATCATCGCCTTGAGCTCCAGCCCGTCGGTCTGCTGTCCGCGGCGGCGCAGGTGGCGCCCGAGCGCGCCGGCGACGGTCGCGAGCACCACGTCGTTGACGGTGCCGCCGAGCGAGTCCTTGATCGCCTTGATGTCGCGCAGCTCGGCGCGCACCCAGGTGAAGCGGCGATGGGGGCCGATCGGGCCGTTGTAGGGGGACGGCGGTGCGGGGTTGAGTCCCGCCCAAGCCATGGCACCCACGCCCACCGCGGCGTTCTTGAGCCCGTCGAGCACGCGGCGCGGGCCGCGGAACACGGCCCGCACGGTGCGCACGACCTCGCCGGGAACCGTGGCGCGCTCGATCAGCGCCTCGCCGAGCATCTGGGCGCCGCTGGGCAGCGGCCGCGGCAGCCACTGCTGCCCGGGCGCCGTGGGCGCCGCCGGCTGGGGCGAGCTGTCGAACAGGACCGAGACGATGTCGATCCCCGACACGCCGTCCACCAGCGCGTGGTGGGTCTTCGCCAGCAGTGCGAAGCGATCGTCCTCGAGCCCCTCCACGAGCCACAGCTCCCACAGCGGCTTGTCGCGATCGAGCTGCTGAGAGAAGACCCGGCCGGCCAGGTCCATCAGCTGCTCCTCCGAGCCGGGCGAGGGCAGCGCGGTGACGCGCACGTGGTAGCGGAGATTCAGGTGCGGATCGTCGACCCAGCGCGGGCGCCCCTGGCCCAGCGGCACGTACGCGAGCCGCTGCCGGTAGCGCGGCACGAGCCCCAGGCGGCGCTCGATTGCCTCGAGCAGCTCGTCGTAGGGGGGAGGCGGCCCCTCGAACAGCATGACCGACGCCACGTGCATGTGGGCGGACGAGTTTTCGATGTGCAGGAACGAGGTGTCTAGCGCGCTCAGCCGGTCTCCAACCACGGCGGCCTCCTTGGGAGTGCGGGCGGAACAAGCACCGTAGCGCAGCCGGCAACCGTGACGAGCGTCACACAAGCGGCCCTCCTCACCTCTAGGGTGCGAACGGTTGTTCGATTCGGCCTGGCCGAACTGCCACATCCCAGACCGTGGCGGGCGGGGGAACCAGGGCCGACCTTTCGAGGCTCGGCAGGGGCGAGTGGCGCGGTGATCCGCGCTTAGGGCGCAAGACGCCCGAGCCCGTCAGCTAACCCCGCAGGCAAGGGGCCGGGAATAGGAGCCCTGGACCAGTGAATTCGCGTGCCCATGCACGCGCCGGACGAGTGCGTTCCCTCGTCCTGTGCCTCTGCGCAGCAGTGACCACGATCTGTCTCGCCGCCGCCCCGGCCAATGCCCAGACGGGAGGTCTCTCCCTGGCGGGCGCCGGCACGAAGGCGAAGGTGAGCTACGGCCAGGCGCTCGAGCTGAGCGGGCGTGCCGGGGCCGCCGGACCCGTGCGACTCGAGTACGCCCCGCGCGGTGGGGGCTGGCGGAGCCTCCGCCAGACCGTCGCCTCCGCCGGCGGCTCGTACCGGTTCACGCTGCGGCCGATCAGCTCCGGTGCCTTCCGCGCGGTCTCCCAGGAGGGGATCTCGAGCACCCGCGTCGTCACCGTCGTCGCGCGGCTCGCGGGACACGCAAGCCGCCACGTCCGGGCGGGCTCGCGCGTTCGCGTGCGCGGTCGCCTGGCTCCGGGGTTCGCCGGCAGGCGCGTTCGTCTCCAGCTCGCCACGGGCGGGGGCTGGCGCACCGTTGACCGCACGCGCACGGGCCGCGGCGGTCGCTACCACGCCGCCTGGCGCACCGGCATCGCCGGCCGCTACCGGCTGCGCGTGAAGTTCGGCGGCGACGGCCGCAACTCCGCTGTGAGCCGCACCCTCCGCGGGCGCGTGAACGTGTACCGCGCGAGTGCCGCGAGCTGGTACGGGCCGGGCTTCTACGGGAATCACACCGCCTGCGGGGGCATCCTCGGCTCTGCCACGCTCGGCGTGGCCAACCGGTCGCTGCCGTGCGGTACCCGCGTCACCCTGCGCTACCACGGCCGCTCGGTCACCGTTCCGGTGATCGACCGCGGGCCCTTCGGGGGCGGCCGCGAGTGGGACCTGACGAGCGCCACCAAGCAGCGGCTCGGCTTCGGCGACATCGGCACCCTCTGGGTGACCCGCTGATCAGAGCGACAGGCTGAGCTGGTCGGCGGATGCGGCGGGGAGATCCCGTCGCAGCTCGTCCAGCCCGGCCACGCGCACGCCGAGCAGGCGCACCGGCCGCGCGGGGGCGAGCTGCCGCAGCAGCTCCCGTGCGACCGGCCACACCGTTCCGCGCTCGCCGCTGGGCGCGTCGAGCGTGCGCGCGCGGGTGACCGTGGTGAAGTCGTCGAGCCTCACCTTGATGCCGATCGTCCGGCCCGACCGGCCCTGCTCGCAGAGCGTGGCGCACAGCTGCCCGGTCAGCTGCTCGAGGACCGGCTCGAGCTGAGCGAGGCCGTGGAGGTCGCGGTCGAAGGTCGTCTCGCGCGACTCGGACTTGGCCACGCGCTGCAACTCGAGGACGCGCGAGTCCTCGAAGCGGGCGAGGCGGCCAAGGTGCGGGCCGAGCCGGGCACCGAACCAGTCGGTGAGGAGCTCATCCGGCTGCGAGCCGAGCGAGGCGAGCGTCGTGACCCCGTGGGACTCGAGCCGCAGGACCGTCTTGGGCCCGATGCCCGGCACGAGACCGGGGGAGGAGTCCGCGAAGCGCTCGCGGGCCTCCGCCGCCGTGAGCTCGAGGAAGCCGTCCGGCTTGTCGGCGTCCGACGCCACCTTGGCCACCAGCTTGCTCGGACCGATCCCGATGGAGCAGCGCAGGCCGGTCTCGCCGTGCACCGCGGCCTTGATCTTCCGCGCGGCGGCGCGGTGCCGGTCGAGCCCGGTCAGGTCCATGTACGCCTCGTCGAGCCCCACGACCTCGAGCCGGTCCACGTGGCTGCGCAGGACGGCCATCACGTCGCGTGAGCGCGATCGGTAGTGCTCGAAGTCGGGTGGGACGAAGATCGCCTGCGGGCAGAGCCGGCGAGCGCGCTCGGCCGGGGTGGCCGAGAACACCCCGTAGCGGCGCGCCTCGTAGCTGGCGGTGGTGACCACGGCGCGCGGACCGCTCCCGGCCACCACCACCGGCTTGCCGCGCAACTCGGGCCTCCGCTGGAGCTCCACGCTCACGTAGAACGCATCCATGTCGAGATGCGCGTAGACGTGGAGCGGATCCTCGGCCACGAGCTCAGCGTAGCCCCGCGTGCCGTCAGACCGGCGAGCTGCGAAGCGTTCCTCAGCCCGCCTGGTGGATCGGCCGGACCAGCACCTCGTTCACGTCGACATGAGCGGGCTGGGTGAGGGCGAACATCACCGCGCGGGCGATGTCGTCCGGCTCGAGCGCCCCCTGGGGGCGCTCCGAGAAGAACGGCGTGTCGACCATCCCGGGCTCGATCAGCGTGACCTTGATGTCCGTGTCGGCCAGCTCCTGGCGGAGCGCCTCGCCCATGGCGCAGACGGCCCACTTGGTGGCCGAGTAGAGCGACCCGGGCAGCACCCGCCGGCCTGCGACAGAGCTGGTGAGCAGCATGTGGCCGCGGTTCTGCTCGCGGAAGTGGCCCAGCGTGGCGCGGATGGACAGCGCGGCGCCGAGCACGTTCGTGTCGATCATGGCGCGCCAGTGCTCGACGGATTCCTCGAGGAACCCGCGCTTGGCCCCGAAGCCGGCGTTCGCGAAGAACACGTCGAGCCGCCCGAAGCGGCGGAGCGCGGTGGCCACGAGCTCCTGCTGGTCCGCCCAGCTCGTCACGTCGCAGCGCACCGCGATCGCGCCCTCGCCGAGCTCCTCGGCCAGCCCGGCGAGCTTGTCCTCGGAGCGGGCGGCCAGCACCACGCGGTACCCGAACTCCGCCGCGCGCCATGCCGTTGCGGCCCCGATGCCGCTGCTCGCGCCGGTGATCACCATGACGGGTTGGTCGGGCACGGGGTGGGTTTCTAGCAACTGGCGCAAGTACTCTGGGGCGACCGTGGCCGGAGCGAAAGCCACAAAGGCTCGATTCCCGGCCGTCCGCGGACCCGCGGGCCACTACGAGAGCTACTACCTCAAGGCCTGCCACCCGGAGGAGCCGCTGGGTGTGTGGATTCGCTACACGGTGCACAAGCCGCCGGGAGAGGAGCCCACCGGATCGGTCTGGTTCACGCTCTTCGAGGCCGGCGCGGGCGGCCCGATCGCCGCCAAGACGACGATCCCGGACCCCGTGGCGGGCGAGCGCGAGTGGATCAAGATCGGCGGGGAGTCCGGCATCGGCTCGGGGAGGGCCTTCGGCTGGGCGGGGTCAGCGTGGTGGGAGCTCACCTTCGAGTCGTTCGAGCAGCCGCTCTTCCACCTCCCGACCGCGCTGATGTACCGGTCGAAGGTCCCGAAGACGAAGCTGTGCAGCCCCTTCCCGGCGGCCGACTTCGGCGGCCGGCTGGGAGTGGGGGATCGCCAGATCTCGCTCGACGGCTGGCGCGGGATGGTGGGCCACAACTGGGGCTCCGAGCACGCCGAGCGATGGATCTGGCTGCACGCGCTGACCGAGGAGGGGGATTGGCTCGACGCCGCGATCGGCAAGGTGCGCATGGGGTCGAAGATCACTCCGTGGGTCGTGAACGGGGCCGTGAGCCTGGAGGGCGAGCGCCATTCGCTCGGCGGCCTCGGCCGCAGCGTGGAGGTGCGCGAGGAGCCCGGGCTGTGCGAATTCCATTTCTCGGGGCGCGGGCTCGTGGTGTCCGGTGACGTTTCCGCGGCGCTCGAGGACTGCGTCGGCTGGGTCTACGCCGACCCGGCCGGCGGCGAGCACCACTCGCTCAACTGCTCGGTGGCCGACATGCGACTGCGGGTGGAGCCCAAGGAGCGCCCGGTGCGGGCGCTCGAGATCCGCGGCGGCGCCGCCTACGAGCTGGGCGTGCGCGAGACCGACCACGGCGTGAAGATCCAGCCGTTCGCGGACGGCTGAGCGGCGCTCACGGCGCGAGCCTGCGCACGTCCCAGCCGCCGCCCGGCAGGCGCCGGTACTCGAAGCGGTCGTGCAGCCGGTTGACTCCCTGCTGCCAGAACTCGTAGCGGTCGGGCGCGAGCCTGAAGCCGCCCCAGCGCGGCGAGACAGGCACATCTCCGTCCGGGTGGGCCCGCTCGAGCTCCTCCACGCGCCGCTCGAGCCACTCGCGGCTCTCGATCGGCTCGCTCTGGGGCGACGCCAGGGCGCTCAGCTGGCTGGCGCGCGTGCGAGTGCGGGCGTAGTGCTCCACCTCGTCCCGGTTTACAGGCGTTATGGGGCCCTCCACGCGCACCTGGCGCCCCAGCGGCTGCCAGAAGGCCAGCAGCGCGGCGTGGGGGTTCGCGTCGAGCTCGCCGGCCTTGCGGCTGTCCAGGTGGGTGAAGAAGGCGAAGCCGCGCTCGTCGAACTGCTTCAGCAGCACCATGCGCAGCGACGGGGCGGCCTCCGCCGTGGCCGTGGCGAGCGCGATCGCCTCGGGCTGAGGGACCCGTGCCGCCTCGGCGTCCGCGTACCAGCGCCCGAACTGGGCGAGCGGGTCGGAGTCGAGATCGGTGCTGCGCAGCGGGGAGGGCCGCTCGCTCATCGGCCCGAGACTACGCCGCGATCCCGCTTTCACCGGTGTGTTTCCATAACCTTCGTTATCGAGCGTTGGTTGCAGGCGCGCTCCCGCCCCCGTTCACAGCCGATCCAGATGGGCATACTCGGTACGACCATGAGCCTCCCTCCCGAGCAGGACTCCAGAGACCGCCCGGCGCACGCCAGCGCAAGCGAGCAGGTGCGCGAAGCGAGTTTTCCGCTGGCCTTGCGCGGCTACGACCGCCGCGCCGTGGACGAATACGTGGCGGAGCTCACGCAGCTCGTGGACGAGCTCGAGGGACGACAGCTCCGCGAGAAGGTCGTGCAGCGGGCGCTCGACGAGGTGGGCGAGCAGACCGCCAGCATCCTCCAGCAGGCGCACGAGGCGGCCGACGAGCTGGCCGCACGCTCACGCGCCCAGGCGGAAGGGCGCCTGCAGCGCGCCGAGCGCGAGGCGGAGCTCGCTGAAGGCGGAAGCCGACAAGTACGCGGAGCAGGTGGCGGTGGACACGCGCCGGCTCTGGAAGGAGCGTCAGGCTCTGATCGAAGAGGTGCGCCGTCTCGCGGACGAGGTGCTGGCCACCGCGGACGAGGCGATGGAGCGCCTCACGCCGCCGCAGACCGTCGCGGCGGCCCTGGCGGACGACGGACGATCTGACGAGGAAGACCCGCTGCCGGCGGACGCCGAGGCCCCTGCGGAGCTGAACGGCTCCGCACCCTCTACAGCACTGAGGCACTCAGAGCGGCAGCTTGCCGCGTGCGCTGCGCCCGCTTTCGGCGCTCTTGTTGGTCGCCTTGCGCGAGCTGCCGACGGACTTGGACAGGAGGCGCCCGATCGGCCCCGGAGCCTTGCCTCCGGCCCTCTGCCCGACCCCGAGCGTCCGGTCCACGCCGCGCTGCGGCCCGCGCGAGAGGCGCGGGACCAGAAAGCCCAGCACAAGCAGGATCACGCACACGGCGATGATGATTCCGATGGTCATGCGGTCCCGGTACCCCGTTTTGACCCTGTCCGAAACCGGCTCTGGCAGACTCTCCGGACGATGGCCAAGCAGAAGCAGGTCAGGATGCAGATGCAGGTGGGCGCGCTCTCCGCGATCCCGCAGCTCGAGCAGCGGACCGACGAGCAGCTGATGAGCGAGTCCAAGCACCGCGTTGCCGCCAAGGCCATTCTCGGGGCCCGCGCGGCGGAGCGCTACGACGTGAAGGCGTCCCGGGCCTACTTCAACGAGGCCCTCGCCGGCTGCCACCCGCAGGAGCGCCCGGCGCTGCGTCAGATGATGAAGGCGTCGCTCGCGCTGGCGGAGCGGCGACCGGACGACCTCAAGGCGGCGATGGAGAAGCTCGGTCAGGAGGCGCCCTCCTCCCGTCAGCTCCTGCTGCTGCGCCTCATGGGCCTCGTCGCGCCTCCGTCGAGCGCCGGCATGGTCGCCCGGGTGCGCGGGATCCTGATCCTCCTGGTCGCCGTGATCGTGCTCCTGGCGATCGGCTTCGGGATCGTGGAGCTGGTGGCCCTTCCGTTCGGCGGGATCGGCACCGGCAGCGCCGGATTCTTCGGCCTGCTCGTGGTCATCCTGGCCCTCGGGGTGCTCGTGCTCCTCGGGCGCCGGCGCCAGGCGAAGGCGCGCGCCGCTCGCGGCGGCGGCTGACGACGGGCGCTGACGACCTGCTAGTTCAGCGCGGCGGCGAGGCGGCGCCGGTACTCGCTCGCCAGCTCGTCCTGAGGACCGAGCTCGGTGAAGATCGCGACCATGATGCGCCGGATGTCGTCGCGGCGCTCGGGATCGCTCAGGGCCGCCTGCAGCCGCTCCAGCGCCTCGCGGTAGTCGCCGCGGTCCCAGGCCTCGAACGCGGGCGCGAGCTCGCCGTCGTCCGCGAGGCGGGCCCTGGCCGCCAGACCCTCGGCCAGGAAGTCGCCGGTCGCGTCCTCCAGTAGCTCCAGCGCCGCGGCGGCATCGCCGCGCCCGAGCAACAGCCGGGCGAGCTGGCGGCGGGCGGCCGCGTGGCGGGGATCGAGCTCGAGGGCGCGCCGCAGCGACTCCTCGTCCCCGGAGGAAGCGAGCTCGTCGGCCTCGGACGGCAACAGCGAGTCGAAGAAGCGCTCCACCTCGGCCGGCGGCACCGCTCCGGTGAACTCGGCCGCGACCTTGCCGTCCCGGAACGCCTTCACCGCGGGGATCCCCTGGATCCCGAACGTGGCGGCGAGCCGCTGGTTGGCGTCCACGTCGACCTTCGCCAGCTCCACCTTGCCCTCGCGGGCCGCCGTGGCCCGCTCCAGCGCCGGGGTCAGCTGCTTGCAGGGCCCGCACCAGTCCGCCCAGAAGTCCACGACCACGGGCAGCTCCTTCGAGCGCTCCAGCACCTGCGACTCGAAGCCGGCCTCGTCCACGTCGTGGATCGGCACCTCAGCCGCCACGAACGCTCGCCTTGTCCAGGACGACGGTCTTCGTGGGGGCTCCCGTGGGGCTCGAGGGATCCCCGAGGCGGCCGATCCGCTCGACCACGTCGATGCCGCTCACGACCTTCCCGACCACCGCGTAGTCGGGCGGCAGGCCGGCGTCGGCGCCGGTGACGATGTAGAACTGGCTGCCGGCGGTGCCGCGCGGCTCGGCTTCGGTCTTGGCCATGGCCACCGTTCCCTTCAAGTAGGACGTATCCCGCGGCGGCGTATCGCGGGTGCTGTATCCCGGCCCTCCGGTGCCCGTGCCGGTGGGGTCGCCGCCCTGGATCACGAAGCCGGGCACGATCCGGTGGAAGACCGTGTGGTCGTAGAAGCCGCTGCGGGCGAGGCTTGCGACCGAGGCGGCCGTGCGCGGCGAGGTCCGCTGATCGAGACGGATGTCGATCTGGCCGCAGCTCGTGTCGAGGACGAGCTCGTAGCGCTTGGCGGGGTCGAGCTCCGCTCGCGGTCTCGTGGCGCCGCCATCCGGGCGGGCCGCGGGGGCCTTGACGGTCTTGCAGCCCCCGGACGAGGCGGCGGGCTTCGGCTTGGCCGGGGCCGCGCTCTTGTCGCCGTCGTCGTCCCCGCAGGCAGCCGCGACGAACGTGAGCGAGCAGAGGATCGCCAGGAGCGGGCGCGGCATGGCGCCGTAGGCTAGCGACGTGCCGATCTCCCGAATCGCCGCCTCATACGACCAGTTCATCCTCGATCTCGACGGCTGCGTGTGGGTGGGCGACGAGCCCACTCCGGGTGCTCCGGAGGCGCTGGAGGCGCTGCGAGAGGCGCAGAAGCGGGTGGCCTTCGCCACGAACGACCCGGCCGGCGCCACCGAGGACTACGTGGCGCGCCTCTGGGGCATCGGCGTCAAGGCCTCGTTGCGAGACGTGGTGACTGTCGGGGGCGCGCTCCAGCACCTGCTCGCCGAGACCCGCACGGGCCGGACCGCGTTCGTCATCGGCAGCCCGGCGCTCCGCAAGCACGTGTCGGACGCGGGACTGCGGATCCTCAACGGGACCGACCTGGCGTCCCGCGCCGAGGTGGTGGTCGTGGCGAGGAGCGACGACCTCACCTACGACGACCTCCGCAACGCGACGCTGGCGGTGCGCCGGGGGGCGGACTTCCTGGCCACCGGCCGCGACCCGACCTACCCCCGCCCGGACGGCATGTGGCCCGGCACCGGGGCCATCCTGGCCGCGATCGAGGTGGCGAGCGAGCGAAGGGCCGAGATCGTGGGCAAGCCGCAGCCGCAGCTGCTGCTGACGGCGCTCGACCGTCTCGGCGAGGGCCGTACGCTCGTGGTGGGCGACCGCGTGGACGCCGACCTGGCCGCGGCGGCGAGCGCCGACCTGGACGCCGCGCTGGTGCTCACCGGCGGCCAGGGTGCGGCGGACCTGGACGGAGCCGATCCGCAGCCCGTGGCCGTGGCGGAGACGCTCGCCGCGCTCATCCTCGGCTGAGCACGAGCCGCTCGAAGTCGGAGAGCTCGACCCCGACGAGCGCGCACGCGTCGGGTCCCACGTCGAGACCTGCCGCGGCTGCCGCCGCCAGCGACTCGAGCGGGTCGCGCCGGCGCGCGTCGTGCAGGTGCGCGGCACAGAGCGCGCTCACGAAATCGGTCCGGCGGTCGCCGTGGACGGCCACCGCGCCGGCGGCCCGCAGCTCGCGCCGGAGCAGCGGCAGAAGCTCCTCCAGCGAGGCCGGCCCCTCGGCGGTGGACGCAACCGGCACGTGGTGCCAGGCGAGGCCGGCGGCGTCGTAGTGGGCGAGGTTGTGCCGGGTGCGCATCACCGACACCACCAGACGCACGCCACTCCGGGTCAGGTAGTCGATCTCGGCCGCCCGCCGCTCCGGGCGGTGGCTCCTCCCCCCTCCCCCCGGTCGCTCGAGAGCGCACAGCTTGCGCGGGCGCGCCCACCAGATCCGTCGCGGCTCCACCATCTTCCCTCCCGGTCCGTTTGGAGGTGAAGGACCCTCCGGCCGCGCTTCGCCCCGGTAGGATCTCCCCGCATGTGCCGCGTATTCGGCTGCGTCGCCGCCGAGCCCGTCTCCATCCGGCACGAGCTGCTCGAGGCGGAGAACCCGATGATCCGCCAGTCGGAGGACCACGACTCCGGCTGGGGCATGGCCGTGTACAGGCGCATCGACGGCGAGGCCCCCGAGCTGATCCGCTTTCCCCAGGCGGCCTTCACCGACTCCGAGTTCCTGGCAGCCACCGAGTCGCGTGGCCGGATCTTCAACGTCCACGTCCGGCGCGCGACGATGGGCGGGCTCTCGCTCGAGAACACCCATCCGTTCTCGCTCGGCGACTACTCCTTCTGCCACAACGGCACGATCATCCGCTACCCGCGCCTGACCTGGCCGGGAATGCCGCCGGCCGCGGGGGACACCGACTCGGAGCAGTTCTTCAACTTCCTGATGCGCGACTACGACCCGGGTGACGCCGTCGGCTCGCTACGGCGCGCCGTGACAGCCACGGTCGAGCGCTCCCCCTTCTCGGGGCTCAACTTCCTCTTCTCGGACGGGGAGCGGCTCTACGCCTATCGCCTGGGCATGTTCGAGCTCCACTGGCGCGCCGAGCCGGGGCGCTTGCTCGTGGCCTCGGAGCGCCTGACCGAGGAGCCCTGGCACTCGGTCTCCCAGGACGTCCTGCTGGTGCTCGACCCGACCGACGTCGAGGCTCCGCATGCCGAGCGGCTCGTGGGTGACGAGGTGGTGGCCGCCGCCGACGTGCAGAAGCTCGACGGCGGCGCGCACCTTCGCGGGGCGGAGCGAGGCGCCATGGCCGCGGAGCGAGCGGCCAAGACGGCGGCCGCCGCGGCCGCCGAGTGAGCCGCCGCTTCGCGCTGCTCGTGAACCCGGCCTCGGCCGGGGGACGGGCGCTCAGCGCGCTCCCCGAGGTGATCGAGACCTTGGACCGGCTCGGGGCCCAGCACCGGACCGTGACCACGCGCAGCGTCGAGCACGCGCAGGACGAGGCCCGGCGCGCCTCCGAGCAGGCAGAGACGGTTGCCGCTCTGGGCGGTGACGGCCTGCTCCGCCCGCTGGCCGAGGCACTCAAGGGCAGGGACACGGCCCTGGCCCTGATCCCGTGCGGGCGCGGCAACGACCTCGCGCGTGTGCTCGGCGTGCCGAGGGAGCCCCGCGCGGCGGCGCAGACGGCCGTGGAGGGCCGCGAGCGACTGCTCGACGTGGCGAACGTGGACGGCACGCCGTTCCTCGGGATCGCGAGCTTCGGCTTCGACACGGATGCCAACCGGATCGCTAACGAGGCACGGATCGTGAGGGGCAATGCGGTGTACGCCTATGCGGCGCTCAGGGCGCTCATCGCGTGGCGGCCCGCCCGCTTCACCGTGACCGTGGACGGCGAGCGCCACGAGCTCACCGGGTACTCCGTAGCCGTGGGCAACTCCGGCGCCTACGGCGGCGGCATGTACCTCCTCCCCCACGCCCTGCTCGACGACGGCGAGCTGGACGTGCTCATGTCCGGGGACACCTCGAAGCTGACCTTCCTGCGCAGCCTGCCCAAGGTCTTCAAGGGCACCCACCTCGACTCGCCGCACGCGCACGTGCTGCGCGGCCGCGTGATCGAGGTGAGCTCCGACCGGCCGTTCGTGATCTACGCCGACGGCGATCCGATCGGGGCCACGCCGGCCACGGTGACCGTCGGAGCCACGCTGCCTGCGCGTCATCGTCCCGCCGGCGGCGTCCTGATGTACCGCCCGGCGCGCGCGCTCGCCCGCCTCGTGCGGGCGGTGAGCCGCAGGATCGGCCGCAGCGGCGGCACCACGGCTCCCGGGCGGCTGCTGCTCAGGCTGTCCCCGGGCGCACTGCGCCGGATGTCCGCCGGGCTGAGCGAGGGATCGGTGCTCCTGTCCGCGACGAACGGCAAGACCACGACCGCGGCGATGGTGGCCGCCGCGCTCGAGCGGGCCGGGCGCCCGGTCGTTCACAACCGGGCGGGCTCCAACATGTCCTGGGGCGTGGCCACGGCGCTGCTCGACGCAGGCCGCGTCCCCGGCCAGATCGGGTTGTTCGAGGTGGACGAGGCGTGGCTGCCGGCCGTGGCGCGCGACCTGCGCCCGCGGCTGCTGCTGCTGTCGAACCTGTTCCGCGACCAGCTCGACCGCTACGGCGAGCTGGAGCTGCTGGCCGACCGCTGGGCGGAGCTGGTGTCCGGGCCCGACGCGCCGCCCCGGCTCGTCCTGAACGCGGACGATCCGCTCGTGGCGGACCTCGGGCGCGAGCGCGACGGCGTGACGTACTTCGGGCTCGAGGACGACACGCAGGCGCTGCCGGAGCTCCAGCACGCCGCGGACTCCAAGCACTGCCGGAACTGCGGCCGCGCCTACCACTACGACGCCGTGTACCTCGGTCATCTGGGCCGCTACCGCTGTCCCGGCTGCGGGAGGGAGCGCCCGCGGCCGCAGGTGGCGGTCACGCGGGCCCGGCTGGAGGGCATGTCCGGCTCCCGGATCGAGCTCCGCACGCCCGAGGGCGAGCTGTCGGTGCACCTGCCCGCGCCGGGCCTCTACAACGTCTACAACGCGGTGGCCGCGACCGCGACCGCGCTCGAGCTCGGCGTTCCGCTTGCGACGGTCGGGGAGGCGCTCGAGTCCTTTGCGGGGGCCTTCGGGCGGGTGGAGACGATCCCGGTGGGCGGGCACGAGCTCTCGATCCTGCTCGTGAAGAACCCTGCCGGGACCAACGAGGTGCTGCGAACGCTGATCCTCGAGGACGGCTCGCTCGACCTCTGGGTCGGCCTGAACGACCGGATCGCGGACGGCCGCGACGTGTCCTGGATCTGGGACGCGGACTTCGAGCTGCTGCGTGGCAGGGTGCGGCGGGTGGTGTGCTGCGGCACGCGCGCGGAGGAGATGGCGCTGCGTATCAAGTACGCGGCGATCGGGGCGGAGATCGAGGTGGAGCGCGACGTGGGCCGCTCGCTCGACGCCGCGCTGGCCGCCGCGGCAGGGCCCCGGCTCTATGCCCTTCCCACCTACACCGCGCTGCTCGAGCTGCGCGACCTGCTGTCGAGAAGGGGACTCGCGTCGAGGTGGTCCGCATGAGACCGGCGTCCGTGGCCTGGCACGACGTGGAGTGCGCCGCCTACGCCGCCGACCTCGAGCTCTGGCGGCGGCTGGCCGCGGAGAGCGGCGGGCCCGTGCTCGATCTCGGGTGCGGCACCGGGCGCGTGGCGCTCGACCTCGCCGCGCGCGGGCACGCGGTGACGGCCGTGGACGCCGACGCCGAGCTCGTGGCAGAGCTCGGGCGACGCGCGCGGGAGCGCGACCTCCGGGTGGACTGCCTGGCCGCCGACGCCCGCACACTGGCGCTCGGTGCACGCTTCGGCCTGGCGCTCGCCGCCATGCAGGTCGTGCAGCTACTGGGCGGCCGCCCCGGCCGGCTCGCCTTCCTCGCACGGGCGCGCGACCATCTCGAGCCGGGCGCACGCCTCGGTGCCGCCCTCGCTGACCCGTTCGAGACGGTGCCCCCCGCCGACGCCCTGCCGCCGCTCCCGGACGTGGCCGAGGTCGAGGGCTGGGTGCTCTCGAGCCGCCCCGTGGAGGTCCGCGAGGAGCCGGAGGGCGTGTCGGTTCACCGCCTCCGCCAGCTCGTGTCGCCGACAGGTCGACATCACCGAGGAGCTGAGCACCGTCCTGCTCGAGTCGGTCTCGGCCGAGGAGCTCGAAGGCGAGGCCGAGGAGGCGGGGCTGGCGCCGGCAGGGCGCCACCAGGTGCCGGCGACGAGCGACTACGTGGGAAGCACGGTCGTGCTGCTGGAGGCGCCCGCGTGAGCGATCGGCTGCGCGTGTGCGCGCTCTATCCCGAGCTGATGAACATCTACGCCGACCGCGGCAATATCGCGGTGCTGCGAGCACGCTGCGAATGGCGCGGGCTCGGCTTCGAGCTGGCCTCGGCATCGCTCGGCGAGCCGGTGGACCCGGATCGCCACGACCTCTTCTACCTGGGCGGCGGACAGGATCGCGACCAGGCGCTCGTGGCCGAGGACATGGTGGCTTCCAAGCGCGATGCGCTCCACGCCGCGGCGGCGCGTGGTGCCGTGGTGCTGGCGGTGTGCGGCGGGTACCAGCTGCTCGGCCACTCCTACGAGCTCGGCGACCGGCGCCTGCCGGGAATCGGCCTCGTGGACCTTCACACGGTCCGGGAGCCCGGCCCGCGGCTGATCGGCAACTGCGCGATCGAGGCCGACCTGGGCGACGGCCCGCGCGTGATCGCCGGCTTCGAGAACCACGGCGGGCGCACCTATCTCGGCGACGAGGAGGAGCCCCTCGGCCGCGTGCTGTCCGGGCACGGCAACAACGGGCGCGACCACCAGGAGGGAGTGCGGCGCGCAAACGTGATCGGCACTTACCTCCATGGCCCGCTTCTGCCCAAGAACGTGTGGCTGGCCGATCGCGTGATCGAGCTGGCGCTCGGCATCGAGCTGGCGCCGCTGGCCGACGACTCCCTGGAGGACGCCGCCCACGCCGCGGCCCGGCGCGCGGCCGGGGTCGCCTAGGGCCGGCTCACACGGTGATGACGACCTTGCCGCGGGCGTGGCCCGCTCGCATGTACCGGATGGCCTCGGGTACCTCGCTCAGCGGGTAGGTCCGGTCGATGACCGGTGTGACCTTCCCTGCTTCGATGAGCTCCTTGAGGACGATCATGTCCTCGTGGTTCTCCCGGGAGACGAAAGTGCCCAGCTTCTGGCCCACGAACCGCGACAGCAGGAGCGCCCGGAGCTGGCGGTCGGTGCCGCCGAGCAAGCGTCCATCGGTCTCGCCTCCGGCGATGATCAGCGTCCCCTTCGGGGTGAGCGCGCGCCGCAGGCGCGACAGGGACGAGTTCCCACCGATGTCGAGGATCAGGTCGTAGCGCGCCTCTCCGTCCGCGAAGTCGTCATGCACGTAGTCGATGACGTGGTCGGCGCCGATGGATCTGACCAAGTCCACCTTCGTCGTGCTGCACACGCCGGTCACCTCCGCCCCGAACGCCTTGGCCAGCTGCACGGCGTAGGTCCCGACGCCGCCGGATGCACCGATTATCAGCGCCCTCTGGCCCGGGCGCAGCTCCCCGTGGTCGCGCAGGCCTTGCAGGGCGGGCAGGCCGGAGACGGCCACCGCCGCCGCCTGCTCGAAGGTGAGGTTCGCCGGCCTTGGCGCGAGCTTGTCCTCGCGAGCGTGCGCGTACTCGGCGTATGAGCCCTCGCCGATGCCGAACACCTCGTCGCCAGGCTGGAACCTGGTCACCGCGTCGCCCACGGCCTCCACGGTGCCGGCCAGGTCCGCACCCGGAACCGGGTTCTTGGGCGCGCGCAGCCCGTAGCCCGCGAGGCGTATCGGGTAGGGCAGGCCCGCCATGACGTGCCAGACGCCCTGATCGACGCCGGCGGAGTGCACCCGTACGAGCACGCCGTCATCCCGGACGACCGGCTTGTCGATGTCCCTGAGCTTCAGGACGTCGGGTGTGCCGTAGGAGTCCTGGACGACCGCCTTCATGGTGTCTGATCCACGCCGGCGATTATCGTCGTGCGAGGGCCGCCCCGCGGATCGCGGGCCTGGAGGTAAGCGGCGGCTAGACGGAGCCGGCCACGCGCAGCACCTCGGCGACCGAGGTCACGCCCTGGCGGACCTTGTCGAAGCCGTCGTCGCGGAGCGTGCCCATGCCCTCTTCGCGGGCGATGTCGGTGATTGCCTCCGGGGCGCCCTTCTCGAGGATGAGGTTGCGGACCGGGTCGGTCACGCGCATCACCTGGTAGACGCCGATACGCCCGCGATAGCCGGTGCCGCCGCAGCGCACGCACTTGCCGGGCTCGAAGGCCTCGAGCGGCGCGTACTTGGGGTCGAACCCGTTCGACTCGAGCGCCTGCTTGTTCAGCTCAACGGGCACCTTGCAGTCACAGAGCCTCCGGACGAGGCGCTGGGCCACGACGCATTCGAGGCCGGACGCGACCAGGAAGGGCTCGATGCCCATCTCGATCAGCCGGGCGGCGGCCATCGGCGCGTCGTTGGTGTGCAGGGTGCTGAGCACCAGGTGGCCGGTGAGCGCGGACTCGATCGCGATCTGCGCCGTCTCGAGGTCGCGGATCTCGCCGACCATGATCACGTCCGGATCGGCTCTGACCATCGAGCGCAAGCCGGCGGGGAAGTTCAGGCCCGCCTTCACGTTCACCTGGACCTGCTTGATCCCCTCGAGCTCGTACTCCACGGGGTCCTCGATCGTCACGATCGTCTTGTCGGGCGTGTTGAGCGCGCCGAGGCCCGCGTAGAGCGTCGTCGTCTTGCCCGAGCCCGTGGGTCCGGTCACGAGGATCGCGCCGTGGGTCTTCCCGAGCAGCGACTGCTCGAACAGGGTGCGGTCGGTCTGTCCCATTCCGAGCGCGTCGATGCTCGTGAGGCTCTGGCCCGCGTCGAGGATTCGCATGACCACCGCTTCGCCGCGCATGACGGGCAGCGTGGCCACCCGCAGGTCGATCCGGCGGCCGTCGACCGTGAGGCCCACGCGGCCGTCCTGCGGAGCGCGCCGCTCGGCGATGTCGAGGTCGGCCATGATCTTCACGCGCGACACGAGCCCGGGCACGAGTTGGCGTGGCACCGTGGTCGAGTCGGACACCACGCCGTCGATCCGGAAGCGCACGCGCATGTCGCCCTGCCTGGGCTCGAAGTGGATGTCGGATGCGCCCCGGGTCACGGCGTCGGCGATCACGGTGTGCACGAGCTTCACGACCGGGGCGTCGTCCGCGGACTCGCGGAGCTCGATGACCTGGGCGGCGCTCTCCTCCTCGACCTCGTCCAGCTCCTGCACCGACTCGTCGAGGCGCGACAGCTGCCCGATCACCGACTCGATGTCCTCGGCCGAGGCCACCGCGCGGCGCACCTCGTAGCCGGTGGCCATCGTGATGTCGTCGAAGGCGACCACGTTGGCCGGGTCCGCGGTGGCCACCAGCAGCGTGCGGTCGCCGCAGAACGCGATCGGAACCGTCCGGAGGCGCCGGGCCTTCGTGGCGTCCACCAGATGGGCCGCGCCATGGTCCAGCTCGAACTCGTTGAGGTCCACGTAGTCGAGCCCGTTGCGCTCGGCGAGCGCGCGCGCCAACTGGCTCGAGTTGACCACGCCGTCCTCGATCAGGGCCTGGCCGAGCGGCAGCCCGCGCTCGCGCGCGCGGTCGACCGAGGCCTCCACGACATTGCGGTCGGTGTAGCCGAGCTGGACGATCACGTCGCCGATCCGGCGCTTTGCACCCGTGCGCTCGGACGGCGGAATGAGTCCGGGCACGGGGATAGAGCCCGCAGAAGCGGCCTGGACGTCGCTCATGCATTCCGTATCGGCAATTCGTCCACGCGCCTGAACGCCCCCGCGAGGGGACTTTCAAGGGCCTGGCTACGAAATTGCAGAGGTTTCAGCGCCCGCTGGACCCAAAGCCGCCCTCGCCGCGGCCCGTGGCGTCCAGCTCGGCCACCTCGTGCAGCTCGGGGCCGGCCACCGCGACCACCACGAGCTGGGCGATCCGGTCGCCCGGATCGACCTCGAAGGTCTCGTCGGCGTCGCCGTTCATGAGCAGCACGCGCAGCTCGCCGCGGTACCCCGCGTCGATCAGGCCGGGCGCATTGACGAGCGAGATCCCATGGCGAGCGGCCAGTCCGGAGCGGGGCACCACGAGGCCCGCATGGCCGTCGGGGATGGCCACCGCCAGCCCCGTGCCCACGCTCGCGCGCCGTCCCGGGGCGATCGAGGCGGATTCCACCGCATGCAGGTCGAAGCCGGCGTCGCCCTCGTGGGCACGCGCGGGAGGGCGCGCCTCCGGCGTCAGCCGGCGGTACCGGAGGATCACCCGGGGCGTCCGTTGACCGCGAACCGCTCGAAGCGCTGGACCGCCGACGCCGGCACGCGGGCCTTGACGACCACGCCCGCCGGGGTGTCCTCGCGCTCCAGCTCCCCCGCCAGCTCGTGCAGCTCGGACAGGCTGCCGCCCTCCGAGTAGGGCACGAGCAGCTCCATCGGCAGGAGGGAGCGCAGGAAGTGCGCCTCGATCGCCTCGCGGAGCCCCTCGAGGCCCTCCCCCGTCTCCGCCGACAGCTGCACGGCACGCGGAAAGCGGAAGGAGAGCTCGCGGCGCCGCTCCTCGTCCACGAGGTCCACCTTGTTGAGCGCGAGCGACCTGGGCCGGTCCCCGGCGCCGGTCTCGTCGAGCACCTCGTCCACGGCGGCCAGCATCTCGTGGAGCTCCGCCTCCGGGACGGAGGCATCGGCCACATGGACGATGAGGTCGGCGCCCAGCGCCTCCTCCAGCGTCGCGGAGAAGGCCTCCACGAGCTGGTGGGGCAGCTTGCGGATGAAGCCGACGGTGTCCGTGAGCAGGTAGGTGCGACCCGCGATCTCGAACGAGCGCGTGGCCGGGTCGAGCGTGTGGAAGAGGCGTTCGCGCACGCCCACGTCCGCGCCGGTGAGGGCGTTCAGCAGGGTGGACTTGCCGGCGTTCGTATATCCCGCGAGCGCGACCGTCGGAAGTCCTGCCCGCTCGCGCTCCTGCCGCATCGTGCCGCGCGTGGCCTTCGTGCGGCGAAGGCGGCGCCGGAGCGCCGCGATGCGGTCCCGTGCCAGGCGGCGGTCCGTCTCGATCTGGGACTCGCCGGGGCCCCTGGTGCCGATGCCGGCGCCGAGCCGCTCGAGGTGCGTCCAGAGGCCGCGCATGCGGGCGAGGTTGTACTCGAGCTGGGCCAGCTCGACCTGGAGCTTGCCCTCCGCCGAGCCGGCGTGGTCGGCGAAGATGTCGAGGATGATCGCCGTGCGGTCGATCACCGGCACGTCGAGCTGCTGCTCCATGTTGCGCTCCTGGCGCGGCAGCAGCTCGTCGTCGCAGGCCACCAGGTTCGCCCCCGTGGCTTCGATCTCGCGCTTCACCTCGTCGAGCTTGCCTCGCCCCAGATAGCGGTCGGGGTCCGGGCGGTCGCGCCGTTGCACGACCTCCCCGGCCACCGCCACGCCGGCGGTGCGCAGCAGCTCGCGCAGCTCCGCCAGATCGGGCTCGCCCGGGGTCGCGGCGACGCAGAGAGCGCGCTGGCGTGCCCTCTGGTTGCGAATGCCCTCGCCGTAGCCGGTCTCGCTGTTGCGGCTGTTCCTGCCTCGGTCCACCCGGTCAAGTCTAGGCCGCGGGTGCTCAGGCGCCCGTGACCGGGGGCAGCTGGAGGCGCTCCACCGGGGGCAGCACGCCCGACCGCGGGAACTCGTTGGGAAGCGCCGAGCCGGGCAGCACGATCACGCCGTCGTCCTCCGTCCCGACCCACGACGCGTGGCCAACGGCGTAGCGGTGCGCGCAGAGAGCGCATGCCACGGCCTCCAGCTCCTCGATCCGGCGGTGCCAGAGCTCACCGCCCTCGTCGATCACGTGGTCCCCGGCCAGCTCCTCGATCCGCATCTGCATGCCGAGCGGATGGCGCTTGGCCGGGACCCGGCGACCCTGCAGGGCGCAGAAAACGCCGTCCGGGTTGGTCTCGAACAGGGCGAACCGCCTGTAGGCGCCCTCGCCCACCGGTCCGGTCTCGCCGGCCGCCTCGTCGGGCCTGTAGGCGGCCGCCCCCTCCAGCAGGCCCACCAGCCGCAACACCTCCTCGCTGGGCGGCTGAGGCGCCACTCCGCGCGCCGCGAGCAGCGCGTCCGAGCCGCGTCCTGCCCCGTTGCCGCGCGCCGACAGCGGCGCCCCCAGCCCGAGCACCATCTCGCCGAGCGAGCGCATCTCGGTGGCCACCTGCTCGGCGGAGCCGGGCTCGAAGAAGAGGGCGCTCAGGCGAATCGGCGGCTCTGCCGTCCGGACCTCCTCGAGCACGGCGAGCTGGAGCGCTCCGCCCATCGCAACCACGCCGCAGTAGTGCATCCGTCAGCCCCCCATGCTCGAAGTGAGGCGCTCCACGGCCTCGCCCAGGCGCTCGTCAGCCACGGTCAGCGAGATGCGGAAGAAGCCCTCGCCGTTCGGCCCGTACGCGCCACCAGGCGACACGGCCACGCCTGCCTCCTCCAGCACCAGCTCGCAGAACGACGCCGAGTCGTGCCCCTCCGGCACCGGCGCCCACACGTAGATCGTGCCGAGCGGTGGATCCACGTTCACGCCGATCGCCGCCAGCGCCCCGCAGACCAGGTCGCGCCGGCGCGTGTACACCTCCGTCATCCCGGCCGGGGGCCCCGCGTCGAGGGCGGTGGCCGCCGCGAGCTGCACGGCCTCGAACATCCCGGAGTCGATGTTGGTCTTGAGGCGCCAGTAGGCCTCCACCGCCTCGGGGTTGCCCACCACCGCCGCCGTGCGCCAGCCCGTCATGTTCCAGCCCTTGGACAGCGAGAAGACCTCCACCCCCACGTCCACCGCGCCCGGCGTCGCGAGGAAGCTCGGCGCCACGTAGCCGTCGAAGGTGGTCTCGGTGTACGAGGCGTCGTGCACCACCAGCACGTCGTGGCGGCGCCCGAACTCCACCGCCTCCTCGAACAGGCCGTCGGGCACCACGGCCCCTGTCGGGTTGTTCGGGTAGTTGAGGAACATGAGCCGCGCGCGCTCGCGGTCCGCCGCACCGATCGCCTCGAGGTCGGGCGCGAAGCCGCGCTCCGGGAGCAGCGGCATCAGCACCGCCTCGCCGCCCGCGAGCAGCGGCCCGCCCGTGTAGACGGGATAGCCCGGGTCCGCCGCCAGCGCAGCGCTGCCGGCGTCGAGGAAGGCCAGGTTGAGGTTGAACACGGCCTCCTTGGCACCGAGCGCCGGGACGATCTGGGTGTCCGGGTCGAGCTCTACCCCGAAGCGGCGCGCGTAGAAGCGCGCGAATGCCTCTCTCAGCTCGGGCCGGCCGCGATTCGACGGATACTGGTGCGTGGCCGGGTCGGCGGCGGCGCGGGCCAGCGCGTCCACGATCGGCGCCGGGGTGGGCGTGTCCGGATCGCCGATCCCAAGGCTGATGACGTCCACGCCGGCGGCCCTCTTCGCCGCGATCTTCCGCTCCAGCTCGGCGAACAGGTACGGCGGTAGCCGCTGCAGACGCTCACTCGCTCTCACTCAGACCCCCCAACAGCTCCTCGCTCAGCTCGCCCCGGTACACGGGCACGGCCCAGCCTGTCAGGTCCACGTGCAATCCCTCGCCCACGTCCACCTCGAGCTCCCCGCCGTCGAGCCGCACCGTGACCGGGCTCTCCATGCCGCGCAGCACGGCCGCGACCGCCGCGCCGGAGGCGCCGGTTCCCGAGGCCATCGTCTCGCCCACCCCCCGCTCGAAGATGCGAGCGCGCAGCTCCCGCTCGCCGATCCGCTGCCAGAACGAGACGTTGGTCCGGCGCGGAAACCACTCGTGCCGCTCGATGGCCGCGCCGTAGCGCGCAAGATCGAGCTCCTCGAGGCCGTCGCCCAGCTCGATGGAGACCTGCGGGTTCCCCACCTGCACGAACTGGAAGCCGAACTCGCGGCCCTCCACGGCGATCGTCCCCGCCCCGTCCTCGGCGCCGCTCGGGAAGTCGCGCTCCGAGCGAAGCTGCGCCGTGCCCATGTCGATCGTGCAGGTGTCCGGCCCGGTGATGCGCGGCCTGATCTCGCCCGCCGCCGTACGGATGGAGAAGCTGTCGTCGTCCACCCAGCCGTTCCGCCGCAGGTAGAGCACCGCCTCGCGCACGCCGTTGCCCGACAGCTCCGCCTCAGAGCCGTCGGGATTGAAGATCCGCAGCCCGGCGACGAACCCCGGCTCGTCGGTCTTGGACAGGAGCAGGACGCCGTCGGCGCCGATGCCGGTGTGGGGTGCGCAGAGCGACCGGACGCGGGCGGCGGTCAGGGGAAAGGGAACCTCGCGCTCCTCCACGATCACGTAGTCGTTGCCGAGCGCCTGCCACTTCTCGAAGCGCACGGCGCGGCACTCTATCCCCGGGCGAGGCGCTCGATCTCGGCGGCCGCGCCCTCGGCGTCGCCGCCGGTCAGGTCGATCGTGTGCACAGCCGGGCAGG
This sequence comes from uncultured Thermoleophilaceae bacterium, assembly GCA_963759625.1. Lineage (GTDB taxonomy): Bacteria > Actinomycetota > Thermoleophilia > Solirubrobacterales > Thermoleophilaceae > JACVRW01. The sequence goes on from CAVXAD010000017.1 coordinate 74,071, forward strand.
CGACGCAGCCAGGTGAGCTGGCGCTTCGCGTAGTTGCGCGTTCGCCGCTTCATCGCCTCCACGTCGCCGCTCAGGAGCTCCGTCGAAGCCGAGCGCAGCCCGCGCGGTGCCGGAGGCGCCTGCGGCGTGGGCCCGGCGCACCTCCTCCACGGCGCCGGCCGCCACCATCGCCTCCACGCGCTCGCCGATCCGCGCGTACAGCGCCTCGCGCTCCATCACGAGCCCGCACAGGAGCGTCGGGTGGCGCAGCCGCGCGGTCCAGAGCTCCGACTCCTCCCCGGCGGGCGCCGGGTCCAGCCCCATCTCGAGCAGCTCGAGCGCCCGCAGCACGCGGGTGCGGTCCCCCGGCTCGATCGCCGCGGCGGCGTGTTCGTCGCGCGCGGCCAGCTCCGCCGTGGAGTGCCTCGCTGCCGCGTTCCGCCAGCGCCGCGCGCAGGCGCTCGCGAACGTGGCCGGGTGGCGGCGGGCGCAGCTCCAGGTCGGTGAGCGCCGCCTGGAGGTAGAGGCCCGTGCCGCCCACGACGATCGGGGTGCGGCCGGCCGCGAGCGCCGCGTCGATCTCCGCTCGTGCGAGCTCGGCGAACGCACCGGCCGAGAAGGTCTCCTGCGACCGGCACGAACGCGAGGAGGCGGTGCTCGAGCCGGGCCCGCTCGGCGGGGTCGGCTGCGCCGGTGAGCACCTCGAGCCCGCGGTAGACCTGCAGGGCGTCGGCGGAGATGGCCAGCGGGTCCTCCCCGCGCGCCCTGAGGCGATCCGCCAGCGCGAGCGCCACCGCCGTCTTGCCCACGCCGGTGGGCCCGAAGAGGGCGATGAGCGTCACGCGCGCAGTATGGCTCTCGGTGCGCAAGCCGGCCGCCCGATTCCGCTAGGAATACGGCGGATGCCCCCGCCCCTCCGAGCCCTCCTGGCCGCGGCCGCCGTGGTCGCGGTGGGCTGCGGCAGCGGCTTCGACGAGCAGAAGGAGACCGCGCGCCCGCTCAAGGTCGCGCACGCACTCGGCGAGAGCAAGGTGCCGGGTCAGGCCAAGCGGCCGCTCGCGCTCTCGGACGGCGGCCTCGACGCGATCCTCGCCCTCGGGGTGCGCCCGGTTGGTGCCCTGCTGCCCGGCGGCACTCTGCCCGCCTACCTGGCCCGCCGCGGCGCGGGCACCGAGGTGAAGCCGCCGCTCGTGGCCGCGCACCTCCTCGGGGTGGAGGTGCTCGACCCCGACCTGATCCTGGGCGCCAAGAGGACGCAGGGCCGCCTCTACGAGCGGCTCAGCGAGATCGCTCCCACCGTGCTCAGCGACGTGCCCGCGAAAACGGATTGGAAGCTGGACCTGCGGCTCTTCGGCGAGGCCCTGGGGCGCACGAACCAGGCCGAGGGGCTGCTCACGGGTTGGGACGAGACGGCGGCGCGTGCCCGGCACGCGCTCCGCGGTGTGCGCGCCAGGAAGGTGGCCGTGGTGGGCGCCGACCGGCGGGGCGCTGCCACGCCCGAGTCGTTCGCGGGGCGGGTGGTCACCGACGCCGGCTTCGAGCCCACCGGGACGAAGACCGCCGATGTGGTGCTCCGCGTGCACGACTCCGCCTGGTGGCGCGGTGACGGCGTGCTCGCCGCGCGTGCGGCGCTGGCGGACCTCCAGCGACGGCTGCTCCGCTGAGCGTCTGCTCGGCTAAGCGGGCCTGCCGGCCGGCCGCGTGGCCGGCGCGAGCAGCGCGGCTCCCAGGCAGAGGCCCACGAGCAGCCCGAGCGCGAGCCTGAGCTCCGTGGCCTCGGCCAGGAAGCCGATCATCGGCGGCCCCGCGAGGAAGCCCAGGTAGGCCGTGGTCGTGACCGAGGCGATCGCCATGCCGCTCGATAGCCCCGGTGCGCGGCTCGCGGCGCTGACAATCAGCGGAAACACGGATCCGATCCCCGCGCCGAGGACCGCGAGCCCGGCGATGCCGCCCGCCACGCCGCCCGTGGCGAGCCCGCCCGCGAGCCCGGCCGCAGCCACGAGGCAACCGACGCGCACGACGGCCGGGGCGCCGAAGCGGTCCACCAGGCGGTCGCCCACGAGCCTCACCGTGGCCCAGGCGGCCGCGAACGCAACGAAGCCCGCGCCCGCCAGACCGCGCGAGGCGCCTGCCGAGTCGTCCAGGTACACCGCGCTCCAGTCGAGCGCGGCGCCCTCCACCAGGGCCACGCAGAAGCCCAGGGCGCCCAGTGCCAGCAGGGCCCGCGACGGACGCGCGAAGGCCGCCATCCTCGGCCGGCCCGGCGCCTCGTCCGGCAGCAGGCGGCGCGCGGCGGGCACGCCGACCACGGCGATCGCCGCTCCGGTGGCGAGCAGGTGCGGGCCCGGCGCCGCCCCCGCCGCCGCTGCGAGCGCCCCGTTCGTGGCCCCCGCCAGGGCGCCCAGGCTGTACGCGGCGTGCAGCGAGGCCATCACCGAGCGGCCCAGTCGCTCCTCGACCTCGGCACCGTGCACGTTCATCGCCACGTCGAGCGCCCCCGTGGCCGCGCCCACGCACGCGAGTGCCAGCCCGAGCGTGAGCACATCCGGCGCGAAGCCGGGCAGCGGGAGCGTCAGGGCCACGGCGATCACGCAGGCTGTGGTGAGCCTCCGGCTGCCGCGGGTGGCGGCGAGCCAGCCCGCCAGCGGCTGCGCGAGCAGCGCACCGACGGGGAGGCCGAGCAGTGCCAGCCCCAGCGCGCCGGTTCCCAGACCGAGGTCGTCCCGGACCGCGGGGATGTGCGGCGCCCACGAGGCGATCGCCGCCCCGTCGAGGAAGAAGATGGCCGTCAGGGCCCGGCGCGCCCCGCCGGGCGTGACGCCGGTGTCGCGCGCCGCGGTCAGCTCGCGAGGCGCGCGAGCAGGGCTTCCTCGCCCGCGAGGGTGGTGCTCGTGGCCGACGCGATCTCCACGTGCGCAAGCTCGCCCGGCTCGGCCACGCCGGCGAAGTTCACCGTCTTGTTGTGCCTGATGCGCCCGCGCAGGCGCGACGGATCGGTCCGCGACGGCCCCTCCACCAGCACGTCCATGGTGCGGCCCACGAAGCGCTGGGCGCGCTCGGTGGCGTGCCGCTGGACCGACTCCACCAGCCGCTCCATGCGCTCGCCCTTCACCTCGTGCGGCACCTGGGCCGCCAGGGTCGCCGCCTCCGTGCCCCGACGCGGCGAGAACACGAAGGTGAAGGCCGAGTCGAAGCGCACGGCGTCCACCACCTCGAGCGTCTCCTCGAAGTCCTCGTCGGTCTCGCCGGGGAAGCCGACGATGATGTCGGTGCTGAGCGAGCAGTCCGGGGCCCGCTCGCGGATCATCGCCACCCGCTCGAGGTAGCGCTCGCGGCCGTAGGTGCGGCGCATCGCCTTGAGGAGCCGCGTGGATCCGGACTGGAGCGGAAGGTGGATGTGCTCGCAGACCGAGGGCAGCTCCACGTGCGCGCTGATCACGTCCTCGCGGATGTCCTTGGGATGCGGGCTGGTGTAGCGGATCCGCTCGATCCCTTCCACCGCGTCCACCTCGGCGAGCAGCTCGGCGAAGCTCGCCTTCTCCCCGCGTGGCAGGTCGCGCCCGTAGGAGCACACGTTCTGCCCCAGGAGCGTGACCTCGCGGACGCCGTCGCCGGCAAGCCGCTCCACCTCGGCACGCAGCTCGGCAAGCGGCCTCGACACCTCCCGGCCGCGCGTGGAGGGCACGATGCAGTACGAGCAGGCGCAGTTGCATCCCACTGAGATCTGGACCCACGCCTGGAACTCGCGCTCGCGCTTCATCGGGAGATGGCCGGTGAACCCCTCGAACTCGAAGTAGCCCTGAGCGCCGATGCTGTCGCTCGTCAGGAACTCGGCGAGCCGGTGGACCTGCCCGGGCCCGAACGCCACGTCCACGAACGGGAACAGCTCGAAGACCTGCTCCTTCAGCGACTGCGACCAGCAACCGCCCACTCCCACCACGCGGCCGGGATCCTCCGCCTTGAGGCGCTTGGCCTCGCCGAGGTGCCCGGCCAGGCGGCTGTCCGCCTTCTCCCGGATCGAGCAGGTGTTGAAGAGGATGAGATCGGCCCGCTCGCGCTCCTCGGCCTCGGCGTAGCCGAGCGACTCGAGCATCCCCTTCATGCGCTCCGAGTCGTGCTCGTTCATCTGGCACCCGAAGGTGGTGAGGTGGTAGCTCCTCATGCCCGGTCAGCGAGCGTAGTCGGTGGCGCGGCTCTCCCGGATCACCGTGACCTTGATCTGGCCCGGGTATTCGAGCTCCTTCTCCACGTCGCGCGCGATCTTGCGCGACAGCAGCGCCGCCTCGTCGTCGTCCACGGACTCGGGCTGCACGATCACGCGGATCTCGCGCCCGGCATGCATCGCGTACACCTTCTCCACGCCCTCGTGCCTGCCCGCGATCGCCTCGAGCTCGTGCAGCCGCTTCACGTAGTGCTCGAGCGACTCCCCGCGCGCGCCCGGGCGCGCGCCGGAGAGGGCGTCCACCACCTGGACGATCACGGCCTCAACGGTCTGCGGCTCCACCTCGTTGTGGTGCGCCTCCATGGCGTGCGCCACCGCCTCGGTCTCTTTCCAGCGCCGGGCGAGCTCGCCGCCCACCAGCGCGTGTGGCCCTTCCGTCTCGTGGGAGACGGCCTTCCCCACGTCGTGCAGGAGCGCGGCCCGGGCGGCCACACGGCTGTCCGCCCCCAGCTCCTCGGCGAGCATCGCCGCCAGCCGCGAGCACTCGACCGAGTGGTGCAGGACGTTCTGGCCGTAGCTCGTGCGGAAGCGCAGCCGCCCGAGCAGCTTTACGAGCTCGGGGTGCACCGACCCGACGTTCGCCTCGAACACGGCCTGCTCGCCGATCTCCACCACGTGCTTGTCGATCTCGGACTTGGCGTGGTGGTAGGCCTCCTCGATGCGTGCCGGATGGATCCGCCCGTCCACGAGCAGGCGCTCGAGCGTGAGCCGGGCGATCTCGCGCCGGACGCCGTCGAACCCGGACAGCAGCACGGCGCCCGGGGTGTCGTCGATGATGAAGTCGATGCCGGTGAGCGTCTCGAGCGCCCGGATGTTGCGACCCTCGCGACCGATGATCCGGCCCTTCAGCTCGTCGGACTTGAGCTCCACGACCGACACGGTCGTCTCGACCGCGTGGCCGGATGCGAGCCGCCCCATGACGGTCGAGAGGATGCTGCGGGCGCGCCTGTCGGCGTCCCGACGGGCTTCCTCCTCCACCTGGCGAACGAGCCGCGCGCTGTCGTGGCGGAGCTCGTCCTCGAGCTCGCGCATCATGACCTGCTTCGCCTGCCCCGCGCTCAGGCCGGCCACCCGCTCGAGCTCGCGGATCTGGTCGCGCTTCGACTCCTTGAGCTCGTCTCGCCCGTGATCCAGGTTGCGCTGGCGGTCCGCGAGCGAGCGCTCCTTCTCCCCGAGCTCCGTCTCCTTCAGATCCAGCGTGCTCTCGCGCGCGCGCAGCCGCTCCTCCAAGCGAGCCAGCTCCGAGCGGCGCGCCAGCAGCTCCTGCTCGAGCTCGTCACGGCGAACGGGGGCTGCCGGCGCAGGCATGGCATCCGTGCGCTCGGGCGCGCCCACCGTGCCGCCGTTCGCGGCAAGCGCGCGCGGGCGCTGCACGAACAGCACCACTCCAACGGCGACTCCGGCCGCCACGAGCGCTGCCAACAGGATGTCCATCTCCCACGTCTCCTTGATCCGGCGCACGGGCGCCGGGCTCGATCTCGTTTTTTCGAGCGGTGCGGCTCAGCGCCGCGAGACGGTTGGAGTGACGGTGCCCGGCCGCGCGCGTCCGAACGCGCGTGGCCATTCCTAGAGCCCTGCCCTGACGCTCCTCCAGGCTCTGCGAGCCGTTCTGGTCGGGGCCGGGGCGGTCAGTTGTCGCGGGCTCCCACCCGCCGGTCGTGTCTGTTCGAAAGCTGCGATTTGCATGTCGTTCCGGTCTCACGGCGGCCGTGCCGGCCGCTCAACATGAGGGTAACCCCGCGCCGGGGCGGTGGCAACCCGAGTTGGCGGACGCCCGACGCACTCCGCGAGCCCCTCCGCGCTCAGTCGAGGTCCGCTGACGCGCCGGCCGCGCGCTCGTGCTCCCGGATCGCCTCGTAGGCGAGCTCGGGCTCGTACCCGCGCCGGACCAGGAGCCGCCAGGCCCGGTCGCGCCCGCGATCGTCCCTGGGCGCCTCCGGAAGGCGCCGTTCGAGGAGGAGCCGGGCGCTGTCCAGCTCGTCGCGCTGGCCGTGCGCGCCGACGACGGCGGCGATCTCGTCCTCGCTCACGCCCTTGCGCCCCAGCTCGCTCGCGATCCTGCGCCCGCCCCATTGCTCGAGCTCCCGCTTGTCGCCCGCGAAGCGGCGGGCGAAACGGGCGTCGTCCAACAGCCCTGCACCGGCCAGCTCGACCACCGCCGCGTCGATCGTGCCCTGACTCAGCCCGCGGCGCTCGAGCAGCTCCCGCATCTGCGCGACCGTGTACTCGCGGCGCCCGATGGCGCGATGGGCCAGGCCCAGCGCCCGCTCCAGCTCGGCGAGATCGGGGGGCGAGCCGTCCACGACCCGTGTCGGTTCCTAGGCGGCCTGCTCCTGCGGCGGGCCCGCCGTGACGGCCACCTCTTCGACGGCTCCCTCGTCGCCTTCTGCCGGGGGCTCGACGGCGGTCAGCGGTGCTGCGGGCGCCGCGCCGAGGATCTCGTAGATCTTGCTCTCGATCTCCTGGGCGATGTCCGGGCGCTCGCGCAGGTAGCTCTTCGCGTTGTTGCGCCCCTGCCCGAGCCGCTCCTCGCCGTAGGAGAAGAACGAGCCCGACTTCTGGACGATCCCGTGCTCGATCCCCAGGTCGAGGATGCATCCCTGCGAGCTGATGCCCTGGCCGTACTCGATGTCGAACTCGGCCTGGCGGAACGGCGCGGCGACCTTGTTCTTGACCACCTTCACGCGGACCTTGTTCCCCACCGCCTCGGTGCCCTCCTTGAGGGTCTCGATGCGGCGGATGTCGAGCCGCTGCGACGCGTAGAACTTGAGCGCCCGCCCACCCGGCTGGGTCTCGGGCGACCCGAACATCACCCCGACCTTCTCGCGGATCTGGTTGGTGAACACGCAGAGCGTGTTGGCGCGGTTCAGGTTGCCGGCGAGCTTGCGCATCGCCTGGCTCATCATCCGGGCCTGGAGGCCCACCGTCTGGTCCCCCATGGCGCCCTCGAGCTCGATCTTGGGGGTGAGCGCCGCCACCGAGTCGATCGCCACGACGTCGACCGCACCGGAGCGGATCAGGAGGTCGGCGATCTCGAGCGCCTGCTCGCCGTGATCCGGCTGGGACACCAGCAGCTCGTCGGTGTCCACTCCGATGCGCTTGGCATAGACGGGGTCCATGGCGTGCTCGGCGTCGATGAACGCGCAGATGCCGCCCAGCTTCTGGGCGTTGGCGAGCACGTGGTAGAGCAGCGTGGTCTTGCCCGAGGACTCCGGCCCGAAGATCTCGACGATCCGCCCGCGCGGCAGCCCGCCCACGCCCAGCGCGAGGTCGAGCGATATCGCGCCCGTGGGAACGGCCTCCACCTGAACGGCGAAGGCGTCATCCCCCATCTTCATGATCGAGCCGGCTCCGAACTGCCGCTCGATCTGCGTGAGCGCGCCCTTCAGGGCCGACTCGCGGGCCTTGGCGGCCTTCTCCTGTTCCTTCTCCATTGGCGCGTCTCCTCGAAGTTCTGGAACGACACACCGTAAGAGCGGAATCGGACAGACGTTCGCCCCCTGGGAGCCCCGTGCCAGGCCTACCCGCGGAGCTCGTGACGAGCCAGCGGCTCGTACAGGGCCCCCTGCGGTCGGAGCGTCGACCTGTACAGGGTGAGCTCGCCGGCCACCATCGGCGCGCCCGGCGGCGCCGGGCCGGCCGGCAGGCCCGGCACCCGGCGCTCGCGGCGCTTCACCCGTGCGAGCGTGAGGTGCGGCCAGAAGGCGCCGGCGCTCGGGCTTGTAGACCCGAGCCGACTCGAGCGCCGCCGCCACCGCGGCCTGAAGCGCTCGCGGCGTGCCCGCCGCGATCCTCCAGGTCGAGGGCGAAGAGGCGCGGGTCGCGCGGCGGCACCGCCCTGACCTCTCCCGGCACCAGCAGCGGGGCCGGGCCGCCCGCCGCGCCGAAGGCGGTCGCGGCGATCCGCTCGGCCGCCGCCTCGTCCTGCCAGCCCAGGAACGCGAGCGTCACGTGCAGCTTGTCCGCGGGCACCGGCCGCAGGTCCGTGCGCCCCTCCACCAGCTCGTCGCGCCACTGGGCCAGCTCCTGCCGGGCCGGCGCAGGCAGGTCGAGCGCCACGAACATCCGCGCCCGCGGGCCGCTCAGGGAATCCCCTCCTCCTCGCCTCGGAGGAGCCGCCGCAGCAGGTGCATGGCCACCGTGGTCGAGCGCTCGCGGACGTCGGCGCGCCCCCCGGGGAGCAGCAGGTCGCGCCCGATCGAGCGGCCGTCGGACGTGCCCACGTGGAAGCACACCGTGCCCACCGGCTTCTCCTCGGTCCCGCCGTCCGGTCCCGCGATCCCGGTGATCGCCACCGCGGTGTCCGCGTCGAAGCGGCGGAGCGCCCCCTCCGCCATCGCCGCCGCCACCTCGGGAGACACCGCGCCATGGCGCTCGATGAGCGCCGCGATCCACGTCGAGCAGCGCCACCTTCGCCTCGTTGGCGTAGGCCACCACCCCGCCGGCCACGTAGGCGGAGGATCCCGGCCGTTCCGTGAGGCGTGCCGCCATCAGGCCCGCCGTGCAGGACTCCGCGGTCGCCGCGCGGCGACCGGCGAGCAGCGCCGCCACCTGGTCGTCCACCCTCGAGCCGTCCTCCGAGAACAGCTCGCGCGGGTGCCGGGCGCGGATGAGCTCGACGAGCGTGTCGTATGCGGCCGTCTCCCCCGGCTCGTGGCGCGTGACCACCTCCACCTCGCCGCGGCGCAGGCAGGTGGTGATCTCGAGGCGCTCGAAGCCCGCGATCTCTGCCTCGGCCACCCGCAGCGTCTCCGCAATGCCGGACTCCGGCAGGCCGAACAGGCGGATCGTGTCCTGCTCGTAGATCGTGCGCCCTGCCGTGGCCTCCTGGAAGGCCTCGGTGGACACGGCCTCTTCCCACATCCCCTGAAGCTCGCGCGGCGGTCCTGGCAGGACCACGACCGTCGGCTTCCCAGGCACCACCACCCCCGGCGCCGTGCCCACCGGGTCGATCACGTACGCCCCCTCGGGCACGACCGCCTGCTTGCGGTTGGCGGCCCGGACCGCGTCGAAGTCCCAGTGCCGGAAGCGCTGCATGAGGCCGCGCAGGATGTTCGCGATCCGCTCCTCGAGCGCCTCATCGAGCCCGAGCGGCAGGCCCGCGAACCGGGCCACCACCTCGACGGTCATGTCGTCGGCGGTCGGGCCGAGGCCGCCGCTCGTGATGATCACGTCCACATCCTGGTCGGCCATGAACCGCAGCTGCGCCTCCATGTCCGCGGCCCGGTCTCCGGTGATGGTGATGTGGGCAAGCTCGATCCCGAGCTCGAGCAGCCGGTCGGCGAGCCAGGGGCCGTTGCGGTCGCTGATGCGGCCGGTCAGGACCTCCGTGCCCGTCACGACGATGCCGGCGCGGGCGCTCAAGCGGTCCTCAGGCGCAGGGACGCTCTCCCACGGGCAGCGGGCGGGTGGACCCGGGAGTGAACTCGAACCCCACCGGGTCCGGGCCGGGCTCGATCCGCAGGCGGCGGCCGTTCACGCGAACGTCCACGACGCTCTTGCCGATGTTCGCGCGCAGCCGCTTCCCCCTGAAGGTGCGGGCGGCCTCCAGCGTGCCCTCGTAGGTCACCTCGGTGCCCGAGCCGGTGTCCACGCACACGTAGGTCGGCGTGCTCGGCGTGATCCGGACGGCTACTCGCCTGGGCGGGGCCGGAGCGGGCTCCTTCGTCGTGGCCGTCCGCTCGGTGCGCGTGGCCGTTCTCCGTGGCCGCGGCCCGGTTGCCGCCGCCCTTCTCGTCGTCGGTGCTCAGCCCGAGCGCCACGAGGCCGGCGATCACGACGGTCACGAGCAACACGGCCACGATCCAGGGACGGGGCCGGCCGCGGCGCCGGTCGCGGGCGGATGAGCCGGGCGGGCCGAGCGGCTTCAGCGTCTCCAGCTCGTCGTGCGGCTCGTAGCTCGCCCGGTACGCGTCGACGAGCGCGTGCGGGTCGAGCCCCAGAACCTCGGCGTACGTGCGTAGGAACGTCTTGACGAAGGTGGGGCCCGGGAGCATCCCGAACTCCTCGTTCTCGAGCGCACGCAGGTACTTCGCGCGGATCTTCGTCTGCCGCTCGACGTCCGCGATGTCGAGCTTCTGGCGCATCCGGGCCTCGCGCAGCGTTTCCCCGATCGTGGGCATCGGCGTCAAAGCCCTACTTTGCCGCTTGTAGAGCGAAGTGGCGGTGGGTGCGCGTAGGAAATGCGCGTAGAAACTAGGTCGCGACGTACGCCTGGATCAGCTCGGCCGCCTCGTCCATCGTGCCGGGCATCAGGTGGTGATAGCGATCCCATGTGATCGTGACGCTGGCGTGGCCAAGCGCCGCCGACACCGTACCGATGTTCACCCCCGCCGCGATGGCGATCGACGCGAATGAATGGCGGCATTCATGCGGAGTGACCCGCACCAACCCGGCGGTCCTCCACGCGCTGTCTGCGTGGCGCTGTAGGCCCTTCGGGCAGAACGGGGACACCCTGGTGTGCCCCGAACGCCAGGTCGGTGCCTCGGCGGCCCGAACGCAGCAGCTCGGCGGCCAGGATCGTGCGCAGCTCCCCGATGATCGGGACGGTGCGGCGCTCGGGGTCGAGGGGATGCCCCCAGGGTCCTTGGCGGGGGATACTGCGCGGGCGATGTCGCAGGAGAACGTGGAGATCGTGCGGCGGGCCTACGCCGCGTTCAACGAGGAAGGCCTGGACGCCTTCCTCGAGTACTACCACCCGGACCTCGAGTACGACATCACGAAAGGAAGCGGCCCGTGGGCCGGCATGTACCACGACCGCGAATCCGTCCGGCGTTTCCTCGCCGACTACATGGAGCTGTGGGAGTACGTGCGCATGGAGCCCGAGGAGTTCACCGAGGTCGGTGACGAGCAAGTCATCGTCCTCATACGCCTGCGCATGAAAGGGAAGGGAAGCGGGATCGAGGTGAAGGCCACCACCCTCAACGTGTGGACCGTTCATGACGGGAAGGCCGCGCGGATAGCGGTCGTCAACTCGAAGGCCGAGGCCCTCGAAGCCGTGGGGCTGTCGGAGTAGCCGATGTCGCAGGAGAACGTGGAAGTGGTGCGCCGTTACTACGGCGCGACGCAGCGAGCGTTCATGGCCTATTGGGAAGACCCTCGCTCCGCAGCCGACGCTTTGCGGGCGGGCCAACTCTCGCCGGAGGCCGTCGAAATGAGGCGCTGCCTGCATCCGAGCGCGGAGTGGAAGACCGCGCTGACCGGCGTCACGTATCGCGGCTACGGGGACATGGCCAGCGGGTTTGATCAGCTTGTCGAGGCCGCTTCTATCTACCGGATCGAAATCAAGGAGATCATCGATCTCGGAAGCGACCAGGTGATCGCGGCGGTCGAAGCGGCGATGCGGGGAAAGGCGAGTGACATCGACGTCAAAGCGATGATCTTCGTGGTGGTAACCGTTCGCGACGGCGTGATCACACGAATGGACGAATACGTGGAACGTGCCGACGCCCTCGAAGCCGTGGGGCTGTCGGAGTAGCCGATGTCGCAGGAGAACCTGGGGGTCATCGAGCGGGCCGTCGCGGCCATCAATGCCCGGGACCTCGACGGCTATCTGGCGTGTTGCACGGCGGACATCGAGCTTCACACGCCACTCGCCGCCATCGGCGGCGTGTACGAGGGCCCCATGGGAATCCGGCGGTGGTTCACGGACCTCGAGGATGTGGGTCCCGACTTCCGACTCGAGCTCGAACGAGCGGAGACGATTCGCCCAGGCCGGGTGCTCGCCTTCCTGCGGGTCACCGGCAGCGGGCGAACAAGCGGTTTGCAGGTCACGGACGCAACACCGACGACGAACGTCTACGACCTCGTCGAGGGCAAGATCAGGCGAGTTCGAATCTTCATGGATCGCCAAGAGGCCCTCGAAGCCGTCGGGCTGTCGGAGTAGCCGATGTCGCAGGAGAACGTGGAGCTCGTGATGTCGCTCTACACCGCCGTGCAGCGGCGCGACTTCGAGTCCCCCTTCAAGGTGGTCGACGAAAACATCCTCTGGGATATGTCCGGATTCGGCCTCCCCGACATGGCAAAGGTGTACCGCGGACACGACGGCATCCGCGAGTTCTGGGGCGACTGGCTCGCCGCCTGGGAGACGATCGAGTTCAAGGCGCTCGCTCCGGAAGACCACGGCGACCACGTCATTGTTGAGGTCGAACAGCGCAACCGTGGTCGTGGGAGCGGGGTCGCAGTCGACTTCCACTACTTCCAGGTCTCGACAGTCCGCAACGGAAAGGTCACCGCGTCCTACATGGCCCAGACAAGGACCGAAGCCCTCGAAGCCGTGGGGCTGTCGGAGTAATTCAGGCCGCGGGCCCGAGGAGGATGCGTCAGTCGTCGCTCGAGGCGGCCACCGGGGCCTCCGCGAGCGACTCGAGCACGCGCGCGAGGTCGGCCTCGGTGATCAGCACCTGGCGCGCCTTCGAGCCCTCATAGCCCGAGATCACGCCGCGGCGCTCCATCATGTCCACGAGCCGCCCGGCGCGGGTGTACCCGACCCTGAGGCGGCGCTGGAGCATGGACGTGGACGCGGTTCCCATCTGGACGACGGTGGAGATCGCATCCGCGAGCATGTCGTCCTGGTCCGGGTCGAAGTCCCCGGCCGAGTCCTCCCCCTCCTCCGGCTCCACGGCCTCGAGCAGCTCCTCGTGGAGCTCGGGCTCGCCCTGGCGGCGCCAGTGGTCGGTGAGCTTCTCGATCTCGTCCTCGGCGATGAACGCGCCCTGGATGCGCGCCGAGCGCGACTCGCCGGCCGGCCGGAAGAGCATGTCGCCCTGGCCGAGCAGCGACTCGGCGCCGTTCTGGTCGAGGATGACTCGCGAGTCCGTCTGGGAGGAGACGGCGAACGCTATGCGAGCAGGCACGTTCGCCTTGATCATCCCGGTGATCACGTCGGCGCTCGGGCGCTGGGTGGCCAGCACCAGGTGGATGCCCACGGCGCGCGACTTCTGCGCCAGCCGGATGATCGAGTCCTCCACGTCGGCGGGAGCGACCATCATGAGGTCCGCCAGCTCGTCGATGACGCAGAGGATGTAGGGGAGCGCCGGCTCACCCTGGCTCAGGCGCACACGGTTGAGCTCGGTGAGGCTGCGGGTCTTCGCCCGGCTCATCACGCCGTAGCGCTCCTCCATCTCCTTGATCAGGTTGCCGAGCACGTTGGCCGCCAGGCGCGGGCTCGTGACCACCGGCGTGAGCAGGTGCGGGATGCCCTCGTAGTGGTTCAGCTCCACCCGCTTCGGGTCCACGAGCACCATGCGCAGCTCGTTCGGCGAGGAGCGCAGCAGCACCGACGAGAGCATCGCGTTCACGCAGCCGGACTTTCCGGAGCCGGTGGTGCCGGCGATGAGGATGTGCGGCTGCTTGGCGAGGTCGGTGCCGATCGCCTTGCCGGCGATGTCCTTGCCGAGCCAGACGGACAGCGGCGACCAGCCGCTCGGAGCGCGGCTGGAAGACGTCCCCGAGGTGCACCATCTTGCGCACCCGGTTGGGCACCTCCACGCCCACCGCCTGCTTGCCGGGTATCGGCGCGAGGATGCGCACCTGCTCCGCGGCCAGGGCGTAGGCGAGGTCGTCCTTCAGCGTGGCGACCTTCGACATCTTGATCCCGGGAGCGAGGCGCAGCTCGTAGCGGGTCACATGCGGGCCGGTGACCGTGCCGATCACGCGCGCCTCGACGTTGAAGTGGTTGAGCGTCTCCACGAGCTGGCCGCCCTTGCGCTCGATGCCCTTGGTGTCCACCTTCTGCGCCCCGTTCGAGCGCTTGAGGAACGACGGCTTCGGCATCCGGTAGTCGATCTCGTCCGACTCGGTGACCGCCGAGCGCCGGTGGCCCTGGGGCGTGAGCGCGGGCTCGTCCCCCTCCGGGACTCGGCGGCTCGGGCCCGGGCTCGTCCAGCGGGTCCGGCTCGGGTGGCCGGCTCGGGCTCGGGCTCGGGCTCGCCGAACCCAGCTCCGGCTGCTCGTCGTCCTCCTCCTGCTCGTCCTCGGCGTACAGGTCGGGATAGCGCTCGGAGCCGTCGAGGGCCGGCGCCTCCACATGGGTCGCGCGCACCACCGGCTCGGAGTCCTCGGGCTCAGGCGGCGCCACCGACTCGCCCGGGATCGGCCCGGGCGGCGCCGTGGTGAGCCCCGACAGAGCGCTCGCCAGCTCCTGCTTGGACACGCGCACCCGCTCGGTGGTGCTGGCCACGCCCTGGCGCGTGGCGCTGACCACACCGGCCACCGAGGCGCCGGTGAGCAGCAGCACGCCGGCCAGCAGCAGGAACACGAACAGGATGTGAGCGCCGGCACGCGAGAAGAGATGGCTCGACGCCCAGAAGAGGGATTCGCCCGCGAGCCCGCCGTGTTGCCTCAGGTAGCTCGGCGTCGAGAAAGCCGTCACGCGGTGTATCGCCGGGGCCGAGACCCAGCGAGCCGGCGGCGAGGCCCAGCGTCAGGGCGCCGCCAAGGCACAGGGCGCCGACCCCCCACGGCCGCACCGCCGGGAGCATCGGCCGCAGCATCACGATGGCCCCCCCGGCGAACAGCGCCAGCGGCGCCAGATAGCCGGCGCCGCCGAAGAGCAGGCGGATGCCGTCCGCCATCGCCTCCCCCACCTCGCCACCGGCCCAGCCGAGGTAGAAGACGCACGCGAAGAAGGCGGCGAACGAGACGAGGCCGAGGCCGACCAGGTCCCACTGACCCTGGTCGAGCGTCGGAAGCTTGAAGCTGGTCGGGAGCCGCCGGCGGGGCCGGCGGCGGCTGCGTCCTCTCGGCCGACGACTCGCCATCAGACGCAACTTCGACGGAGGGCACCTGCTCCCTCCCTACCATTGGGCCGATGAGCGGTAGGCCGCGCGTGCTGGTTGTGGAGGACGACGCCGACATCGCGGGCGTCCTGCGCCGCTCCTTGGACAAGGAGGGCTACGAGGTGCGTGTGGCGGGCGACGGCCCCGCGGCCCTCGAGGAGTCCGGGGTGTTCGAGCCCGACGCGGTGGTGCTCGATCTCGGACTGCCCAAGATGGACGGAGTGGAGGTGTGCCGGAGGCTGCGCGAGGGAGCCGACGTGCCGATCCTCATGCTCACCGCCCGCGACGCAGTGGATGCGCGTGTGGAGGGCCTCGACTCGGGCGCCGACGACTACCTCGTGAAGCCCTTCGAGCGCGCCGAGCTCCTCGCGCGGGTGCGCGCGCTGCTGCGGCGCCGCCCACCGCGCGGGAGCGCCTTCCTCGTGACCGGTGACCTCCGGCTCAACCCGGACACCCATGAGGTCTCTCGCGGCGGCCGCGAGCTCGAGCTCACGGCCCGCGAGTTCGAGCTGCTCGAGCACCTGATGCGCAACGAGCGCATCGTCGTGTCGCGCCAGGCGCTGCTCGACGAGGTGTGGGGCTACCACCCGTTCGCGGAGACGAACACCGTGGACGTGTTCATCTCGAACCTGCGCCGCAAGCTCGAGGCGGGCGACGAGCCGCGCCTGCTGCACACGGTCCGCGGCGCGGGCTATGTGCTGAGGCCCGCATGAGGACGCGGCTGCCGGTCCGTCTCAAGGTGGCGGTGGTGAGCGCCGCGCTCACCTTCGCGATCCTCTGCCTCTTCGCGCTGGTGGTCGGCGCAGTGGCCGAGCAGCGCATCCGCACGAGCTTCGACGACGAGCTTCGCGCCACCGCCGCCGACCTGCAGGACCAGATCACCGTGAAACCCGACGCCCAGGGCATCCAGCAGCTCGACTCGCACGACCAGGAGCTGCTGCAGCTCTACACCGCCGGTGGCGCAGTGGTCCGCGTGATCAACCTCAGCGGTGGCGTGGTCTATCCCCCCGGCGCGTCGCCGCTCGTGCGGCCCCGGTGAAGGCCTCACCCACGCGGGCGACCTGCGAGTGGTCTCGCGCCAGCTCGTGGCCCCGGCACTGAGCTCGGACGGGTCCTTCAACCCGCTCCCACGGCCCGTGTTCGAGCCCGTGGCATACGTCCAGTACGCCAAGCCGGAGGGCAGCGTCGAGCGCACCGTGAACAAGGTGCGCGTTTTCCTCGCCTTCGGCGTCGGTCGGCGGCACGTTGCTGGCCTTCGCCGGCGGGCTGTTCGTGGCCCGCCGCGCGATGCGCCCGATCGCCGGGCTCACCCGCGCGGCGCGGGAGGTGGCCAGAACCCGCGATCCGGACGTGACGCTGCCCAAGCCGCAGGCCAACGACGAGGTCTCGGACCTCGCCCACACGCTCGAGGACATGCTCCGCGAGCTCTCCGCCGCGCGCGGCGAGAGCGAAGCGGCGCTCGAGCGCCAGCGCGACTTCGTGGCCGACGCCTCGCACGAGCTGCGTACACCGCTCACGAGCATCCTCGCCAACCTCGAGCTGCTCGAGCCCGAGCTCGAGGGCGAGGCGCGTGAGATGGCGAGCTCCGCGCTGCGCTCCTCGCAGCGCATGCGCCGGCTCGTGGCGGACCTGCTCCTGCTGGCGCGGGCCGACGCCGGGCGGCGGGCGCCACGCCGGACGCTCGACCTGTCCGCCGTGGCCCACGAGGCCGCCACCGAGGCCGCCCCGCTCGCCTCCGGCCACACGCTCTCCCTGTTCGCCCCCGAGGTCGTGCCGGTGGCGGGCGTGCCCGACGACCTGCATCGCCTCGTGGCCAACCTGATCGAGAACGCGCTGGTGCACACGGCGCCGGGCACACCCGTGACCGTGTCGACGGGGACCCGCGGCGGCGACGCCGTCCTCGAGGTGGCGGACCGCGGGCCGGGCGTGCCCTGGGACATTCGCGAGCGCGTGTTCGAGCGCTTCGCCCGTGGCGCCGGGGACACGGCCTCCGGCGGCGGCAGCGGGCTGGGCCTCGCGATCGTGCGTGCCGTGGCCGAGGCCCACGGCGGCCGTGTGGAGCTGCTCGACGCCGAGGGCGGCGGGGCTCGCTTCGTGGTCTCGCTGCCGCTCGGGCTCGAGTCCGAGCTATCCGCCGAGTCGCCGGCGGCGCCCGACCGGGCCTAGCACCCGGCGCTCCGATCCGCCCACTACGGTGTTCCGGGTTCGAGCCAGAACCCGACGGTAGGAGCAGGACTTGAAGTCCCTAAAGCGGAAGCCGGCTCCGGCTGCGCACCGATCCCTTCTCCGGCGGCGCCCTTCGCCCGCCATCGTCATCTCGTTGCTCGCTCTCTTCCTTTCGCTCGGCGGCGTCTCGTACGGGGTCGCCACCGGCTCCATCGACAGCCGCGAGATCAGGAACAACACGGTGAGCACGCGCGACATCCGCAACAACGACGTGCGTACCAAGGATCTCCGCAACAACGAGGTCCGCGGCGTGGACATCAGGAACAGCACGATCCAGGGACGCGACGTGGCGCTCGCCACCATCACCGGCGAGGACATCAAGGAGGCGACGCTGAGCAACGTGCCCAGCGCGACGCGCGCCGACACCGCGGGGGCCGTCAGCTCACTCGGCCTTATCCCGCTGACCACGGTCGCCTCGGGCGCCACGCCGGCGACGCTCGTCAGCCACGGGTCGCTCACCGTAACCGGGGCCTGCACGGTCGACCCCGGTGGCACCCGCGCCAGCGTGCGCGTGCAGACGACCGAGGCGGCCTCCGCCGCGGACGGCTCCTCCGGATCGGTGCCGCAGCTGGGTCCCGGCGACGGCGCTCAGGCCGTGCTCACCCTCGTTGCGGCCGGCACCAGCCAGTTCGACTCGTCGCCGATCGCCGCCTGGGCGCCGAGCGGCAAGGCGCTGAGCGGCGTGGTGGCGGCGGCGGCGGACCCGACCGGCGCCGGCTCCTGCCGCTTCCAGGGGCACGTGGCACTGACGGGCTGAGCGAAAGCCCCGACCTGGCCCGCCCCTAAACCTCCACGACGACGGGGAGGATCATCGGGCGCCGCCGCAGGCGCTCGTAGACGTACTCGGCCACGTCGTCGTGGAGGTGGTCCTGCAGCAGGTCGATCTCGCTGATCTCCTCGTGCGCCGACCGCTCGAGCGAGGCCTCCACGGCATCGCGCAGCTCGGTCACGAGCCCGTCCGTCTCGTCCTGGAAGGGCACGCCGCGGAAGATGATCTCGGGCGGGGCCACGGAGCGGCCGTCCTGGGCCGACACGGTGGCGACCACGATGAAGATGCCGTCGGCGGAGAGCATCCGCCGGTCGCGGAGGGCCACGTCCTCGATGTCGCCCACCTCCATTCCGTCCACGAAGATCATCCCCGCCTGCTCGCGCTTGCCGAAGCGGGCACCGCGCTCGCTCAGCTCCAGCGGCAGCCCGTTCTCGCCGTGGAAGATCGAGTCGCGGTCGATCCCCACCGCCTCGGCCAGCTCGCCGTGCAGGCTCAGCCGGCGGTGGTCGCCGTGCACCGGCAGCACGTAGCGCGGCTTCGTGAGATTGAGCAGCAGCTTGAGCTCCTCCGCGAAACCGTGGCCTGATGCGTGCACAGGAACGTCGCTCGGCGTGATGGCCGTGGCGCCGAGCCGGTAGATGCGGTCGATCGTCTCGTTCACCGCCCGCTCGTTGCCCGGAATGGACGTGGCCGAGAAGATCACGGTGTCGCCCTCGTGAAGGGTCACGTGGGGGTGATCGTCGTGCGCCATGCGGCGCAGCGCCGAGAGCGGCTCGCCCTGGCTGCCGGTCGACAGGATCACCACCTTGTGGTCCGGCAGGTCCTCGATCTCCCTGGGGCCCACGAGCAGGCCCTCCGGCACGTTGATGTGCCCGAGCATCCGGCCGATGTTCACGTTCTTGCGCATCGAGCGTCCCACCAGCGCGACCTTCCGTCCGAGCCCGGCGGCCGCATCCACCACCTGCTGCACACGATGGATGTTGGACGCGAAGCAGGTGACCACGATCCGGCCCTTGCAGCGGCCGAACACCTCGTGCAGGCGCGGCCCGACGCTGGACTCGGATGGCGACGTCCCCGGTCGGTCGGCGTTCGTGGAGTCGCCGCAGAGGAGGAGCAGGCCCTCGCGCCCAAGCTCCGCAAGCCGCCCCACGTCCGCCGGCACGCCGTCCACGGGCGTCTGGTCGAACTTGTAGTCGCCGGTGACGAGCATGGTGCCGAGCTCGCACGAGAGCGCCACCGCGAACGAGTCGGGGATCGAGTGCGCCATCTTCACCATCTCCACCGAGAACGGACCGGCCTCGAAGGTGCCGCCGGCCAGCACGTCCTCCACCGGCACGTCCTTCAGGCGGTGCTCGTCGAGCTTCGAGCGCACCATCGCCGCTGTGAGCGGGCCGCCGTAGATCGGGGGCGCCCGGTCGAACTGGCGCAGGAAGAAGGGCAGCGCCCCGACGTGGTCCTCGTGGCCGTGGGTGAGCACGATCGCCTCGACGTCGTCGACGCGCTCGCGGAGGTAGGCGAAGTCCGGAAGGACGAGGTCGATCCCCAGCTGATCCGGCGTGGGGAACATCAGGCCTGTGTCCACGACGACTATCCGCCCGTCGTACTCGACGACCGTCATGTTCTTCCCGATCTCCCCCAGGCCGCCCAGGGGAAGGACCCGGAGAGTGCCGTTCTTCGTCAAACCCTCGCCAGCAGGCCGTGCCGCTCGAGCGCGCCACGGATCACCGCCGCCTCGTCCTCCGAGGCCTCGACCAGCGGGAGCCGCAGCCCGCCCACCTGGTGGCCGGCCATGCTCATGGCGGTCTTGATCGGGATGGGGTTCGTGGTGACTTCGAGGGCCTTGAACAGGTCGCTGAGGGACTCGTGGATCTCCGCGCGCCGCTCGGGCTCGTCGATCATCCGCCGCATCTCGGTCCCGACCAGCTGCGATGCGACATGGATGCCGCCCGTTCCGCCCATGTCGAGCACCTTCGCGAGGATGTCGTCGTTGCCTGCCAGGAGGTCCATCCCGTCGATCGGCGCGAGGTCCTCGTATCGCGCCTGCTTGACCGCGGCCACGTTCTCGATCTGAGCGAGCTCCGCGAGCAGATCGTTCGGCATGTCCACGACGCAGCGGGAGGGGATGTTGTAGAGGATCACCGGGAGATCGGTGGCGGCGGCCACCGCCTCGAAGTGCGCCACCAGGCCGCGACGGTTCGGCTTGTTGTAGTACGGGGTCACCACCAGCACGGCATCGACCCCGATCTCCGTGGCCCGCTCGGTGAGCTCCACGCTGTGCCGGGTGTCGTAGGTGCCGGTGCCGGCGATCACGGGGGCATCGCCCGACTCGTCCACCGCAAGGCGCCAGAGCCGCAGCTTCTCCTCGTCGGTGAGGGTCGGTGACTCCCCGGTGGTGCCCGCCACCACGATGCCGTCCGAGCCCCCGGCCAGCAGATCGTGGATCAGTTGCACCGTTGCGGCCTCGTCCACGGCGCCGTGCCCGTCGAACGGCGTGACCATCGCGGTGAGAATGCCGCCCGGCTGCATGCTCGCCGACGATAGCGCGCTCTCATCCCTTCCGGAACGCCCGCTGCAACTGAGACAATTCCTTCCTTCCATGGAGCGGGAGCGTGATTACAGCCACCGGACGGCGGTACAGAAGCTCGGCGTGAGGCCGGCCGACCGCGTGGAGGTGGCCGGCGACGTGGGATCGGGACTCCGCCGCGACGTGAAGGAGGCGGCGGGCCGCGGACTGGTGCGCTCGGGCGAGCTGGATGGCGCGATCGTGCTCGTGGAGTCGATGGACGAGGCCACCGAGGTGCTGGCGCGCTATCGCGCCCGTCTCCGGGACACGGGCTACCTCTGGATCATCACGCGCAAGCGCGGGCACGAGCACTACCTCAACCAGATGACGCTGGTACCCCATGCCAAGCGGCTGGGTCTGATCGACAACAAGACCTGCTCGATCGACGACGAGCGCTCTGGAATCCGCTTCGTCGTTCCGCGGAGCCTCCGCCGGCGCAGTCGCACCGCGGCCTGACTCAAGTCGCACCCCGGGTCACCCGATTAGGGGAACAGCCCCCTGCGGCGGCTACGTTGACCCATGGAGCAGCCCGCGCGAGTCCTTCCACTGGATGGCCCTGCCCGCATGGAAGCGGGTGTGCCGATCGAGGCGCGCTACCGCATGCTGGTGGAGCAGATCCCCGCCGTCACGTACATCGCCGAGTTCTCGGCGGAGGCGCCGTTCCTCTACGTGAGCCCGCAGATCGAGACGCTGCTCGGGTATCCGGTGGACCGCTGGACCGAGGACGACGAGCTCTGGGCCACGCGGCTCCACCCCGACGACCGCGAGCGCGTGCTCGCCGCCGAGCGGTCGACCTACGAGCAGGCCGCCCCCTACGAGGGCGAGTTCCGGATGATGGCGGCCGACGGGCGCGTGGTCTGGATCTGGGAGCGCGACACGGTCATCCGTGACGAGGAGGGCCGGCCGATCTGCACACAGGGCGTGCTCATGGACGTGACCGAGCTCAAGCGCACCCAGAGCGCGCTGCAGGAGAGCGAGGCGCGCGTGCGCGACGAGCGCGACCGCGCGCAGCGCTACCTGGACATCGCGGCCACCATGATCGTGGTGCTGGCGGCCGACGGCAGGATCAGCCTGGTGAACCGGCGCGCCTGCGCGGTGCTCGGCCGCCGAGAGACGGAGCTCCTGGGAAGCGACTGGTTCGAGCTCGCGGTTCCCGACAGCGATCGCGCCCAGGCTCGGCAGGGGTTCGACGCGGTCATCCGCGGCGAGGTGGAGGGGGTAACCGAGTTCGAGAGCCCGGTCCTGGCGGCGTCCGGCGAGGAGCGGTTGATCCGCTGGCACAACGCGGTCCTCCGCGGCGACGACGGTGTCGTGACCGGGTCGCTCGGCTCGGGCGAGGACGTCACCGACCGCCGCCTGGCCGAGCAGCGCGTGGCCTTCCTCGCCTACCACGATCCACTTACCGGCCTTCCGAACCGCGCCCAGCTCTCCGAGAGCGTCTCCGCCGCGATCCACCAAGCGCGCCGGACGAATCGGTCGGTGGGCCTGCTCTGCCTCGACCTCGACGACTTCAAGCTCGTGAACGACAGCCTCGGCCATCCGGTGGGCGACGAGCTCCTCGTGTCGATAGCGCGCCGGCTCGAGGCGCTCAAGCGCCACGGGGACCTGCTGGCGCGCACCGGCGGGGACGAGTTCTTCCTCCTCCTGGCCGACCTGCCCGCCGAGGGCATGGACGACGCCGTGACCACCGCCCGGCGGGTGGCCGCGGCGCTCTCCGAGCCGGTGGAGGTCGAGGGCGCGGAGTTCCACGTGAGTGCCAGCCTGGGCGTGAGCGTCTTCCCCCGGCTCGCCGCGGGGGCCGAGGAGCTGCTGCGCCAGGCCGACACCGCCATGTACCAGGCCAAGCGGGCCGGGCGCGCCGGGCACATGGTCTACACGCCTGAGGAGCAGCATCCGCTCGACCGGCTGTCCCTGACCGCACGGCTGCGCCGCTCCATCGACCGCGGCGAGCTCGAGCTCCACTACCAGGCGATCTTCGACCTCGAGCGCGGGCTGCCCGTGGGCGTCGAGGCGCTGCTGCGCTGGAACGATCCCTCGCGCGGCCTCGTGCCGCCGGCCGCGTTCATACCGGCGGCGGAGCACAGCGGGCTGATCGAGCCGATCGGCGAGTGGGTGATGGACGAGCTGTGCCGCCAGGCTTCCGAGTGGGCGAAACTCGGGCTGACCCCGCGGCTCAGCGTCAACGCTGCGCCGCGCGAGCTACGGCGCAGCGAGTACGTGGAGTCGCTCGCGGCGTGCGCTCGAGCGCCATGGCATCGAGCCCGCCCGGATCGTGGTCGAGGTGACCGAGTCGGCCGCCATGGACGAGACGGCCGCGCGGGGGCCGATCGGGCGTCTGCACGAGCTCGGCGTGGGCGTGGCGATCGACGACTTCGGCGAGGGCTTCTCCTCCTTGAGCCGGCTCCGCCAGATCCCGGTCGAGCAAATAAAGATCGACCGCTCGTTCATGCGCGACGTGCCGCGCAGCAGCAGCGCCTCGGCTGTGGTCACCGCGATCATCCGGCTGGCCCAGGCGCTCGGGCGCGAGGTGGTGGCCGAGGGCGTCGAAACCGAGGAGCAGCGCGCCTTCCTGACCGCCCAGGGTTGCCCGATGGGACAGGGCTACCACCTGGCCCGTCCGCTGCCGGCGGCCGAGGTGACGGCCCTCCTGCTGCGCTCCTGAGGAGGGTCCTTTTGCCCAGGGCGGTGGCCTTGCGCTCCGGCGTCGATCACCGTTCGAGCTCGCTTCGCTCACTCATCCGGTGATCGACAGCCGTCGCCGGCCCCGCACGGAGCCGCTCCTGGCAGTCGGCCTTTTTTCGGGTCCTGATGAGCAAGGGTAGGCTGGCGGCCCGCGCGGACAGGCTGAGCGCCGTCCTCTGGCCGGTTTCGACACCCGCGCCACGGCCGGGACAGCCGCCCGCTAAGGGGCTCTGCCGGGTGCTGTACGTCGCGCCGGACGGCAGTCTCGAACTCTTCGACTGCCGGTAGGCCCTCTAGTCAAGGACGGAGAGCAGCGCCGCCTCTCCGCAGGGCGACGCCGGAGCGCAAGCCCGAGGCCTAGGCGATCGAGCAGCGACCTACAGCAGGTTCTCGAGCCCAACGACCGGCGAATCGTCCAGTTCCGCCGACCTTCCGCACGGCCAGCAGCACCCCCGGCATGAAGCTCTCGCGCGAGCTGGAGTCGTGCCGGATCGAGAGCGTCTCTCCCACTCCGCCGAAGAGCACCTCCTGGTGCGCCACCAGCCCGGGCAGGCGCACCGAGTGGATCGGCTCGTGAAGGTTCCCGCCGGCGGCACGGATCAACTCCGCGGTGCGCTTGGCCGTGCCCGACGGCGCGTCGAGCTTGCCGTCGTGGTGCAGCTCCACGATCTCGCTCTCCGGCATATGAGCAGCGGCCTGGCGTGCGAACTGCATCATCAGCACCGCGCCGATCGCGAAGTTCGGGGCCACGAACAGGTTGGCGTCCCCCACCCCGCGCAGCTCGTCGAAGCTGGCCCCCGTGGTGCCCATCACGCAGTGCACGCCCGCCTCGAGGCAGGCACGCGCGTTCTCGAACGCGGTGTCGGGCCGGCTGAAGTCCACCACCACGTCGGCGTCCCCGAGCACGTCGGCGAGCGAGACCCCGAGCTGAGGGTCGGCCCGGCCGACGAGCGCCATGTCCTCGGCGCCCTCCACCGCCGCGCACACCGTCTGGCCCATGCGGCCGGCGGCGCCCGAGACGGCGACGTTGATCACGCCACGAGCTCGGGGCTCACCGCGCCCAGGGCGGAGCGGAAGGTGTCCTCGTCCGCCCCCACGCCGGCGGCCACGAGCGAGCCGGGCAGCCACAGCTCGCGGGCCAGCTCGGTCACGTCGTCAAGGGTGACGGCGTCGAACGCGGCCAGCACCTCGTCGACTGTCAGCAGCGGCACGCCCATCAAGATCGAGCTCCCCAGGCGGTTCATGCGCGTGGAGGTGGACTCCATCGAGAGCACCGTGCGGCCCTTGACGTTGTCACGGGCGCGCTCGAGCTCCTCCTCGGTCACGCCGTCCTCGATCAGCCGGCGCAGCTCCAGGCCGATCACCTCGAGCGCCTCGGCGACGTTGTCGGGACGGGTGCCCACGTACACGGCCACCTGGCCGGAGTCCGCGTAGTGGCTCGTGTAGGAGTAGACCGAGTAGGCGAGCCCGCGCTTCTCGCGCACCTCCTGGAAGAGGCGCGAGGAGGTGGAGCCGCCGAGGATCGTGTCCAGCACGCGGAGCGCGAAGCGGCGGTCGTCGCCGCGCGGGATCCCCGGCGCGCCGAGGCAGAGGTGGTACTGCTCGGTGTCCTTGCGGTGGAAGCGCAGCTTGTGGCCGGCCCCGTTGGGCGAGTCGGGAGCGGCCGGCGGCGCGGCGGCGCGGGCGCCATCGAAGGCGCCGTCCACCAGTGCCACGAGCCGCTCGTGATCCACGTTCCCCGCCGCAGCCACGACGATCCCGCCGGGCACGTAGCGCGCGTCGTGCCAGGCTGCGACGTTGGGCACGGGCACCGAGGACACCACGTCGGCGCGCCCGATGATCGGGCGGCCGAGCGGGTGCTCGCCGAAGATCGCTCCGGCGAGCACGTCGTGGACCTTGTCCTGGGGCTCGTCCTCGTACATGGCGATCTCCTCGATCACCACCTGGCGCTCCGACTCGATGTCCGGGTACGCCGGCCGCAGGACCATGTCCTGGAGCACGTCGAACGCGCGCTCCAGCTGGCCGTCGAGGAAGCGCGAGTAGACGGAGGTGGTCTCCTTGCCGGTCCCGGCGTTCACCTCCGCCCCCATCGCGTCGAAGGCCTCGTCGATCTCGAGCGAGCTGAAGCGGTCCGTGCCCTTGAAGAGCAGGTGCTCGAGGAAGTGCGAGATCCCCGCCTGCTCGTTCCCCTCGTCGCGTGACCCGGCCCGGATCCAGAAGCCGAGCGCGATCGAGCGGACCGAGGGCATCGCCTCGGTCGCGACCCTGACGCCCGAATCGAGGGTTGTGATTACAGGCTGCGGTGCTCGGTCGATCACCGATCGACCTCCGCTCCTCGCGGGACGGGCTCGCTCAGCGCTCGTCCCGCCGGTTGCGATCGCGGTCACGATCGCGGTCGCGTCCGCCACGGCCGCCGCCCTCGCGACGGCGCCCGCCGTTTCCACGGCCGCCGCGGTCGCCGCGATCACCACCGCCGCGCGGGCCCTTGTCGCCGGTGCCCACTGACGCGAGCTCCTCCTTCGACTTGCCCGCAACATCCGGGTCCTCCGCCAGACGCAGGCCGATGCGGCCACGCTCGCGGTCGACCTCGACGACCTTGACGTTGAGCTCGTCGCCGCGGTTGAGCACGTCCTCGACCGTGTTGACCCGCTCGCCGGGCGACACGTTCGAGATGTGCAGCAGCCCGTCGGTTCCCTTGGCGAGCTCGATGAAGGCGCCGAACGTGGTCGTCTTGACCACCTTGCCGGTGAACTCGTCGCCGACCTCGACCTCCTTGGTCATCTGCCGGATCCGGTCCGTGAGCGCGTCACCCTGCTCGCCGGTGGCCGCGTAGATGCGGACAGTCCCGTCGTCGTCGATGTCGATCTGGGCCTCGTACTCCTCCGAGAGCGCCCGGATCGTCTCGCCGCCCTTGCCGATCACCGCACCGATCTTCTCGGTGTCGATCTGGATCTGCGAGATCCGCGGCGCGTAGGCGGACAGCTCGGCGCGCGGCTCGGCTATGGCGTCCTTCATCTTGCCGAGGATCGCGAGCCGGGCGTTCTGGGCCTGCGTGAGCGCGTCGCGCAGGATGTCGAACGTGACGCCCGAGATCTTGATGTCCATCTGGAGCGCCGTGATGCCCTCCGAGGTCCCGGCGACCTTGAAGTCCATGTCGCCGAGGTGGTCCTCCACGCCCGCGATGTCCGTGAGCACGACGTAGTCGTCGCCCTCCTTGATCAGCCCCATCGCGATGCCCGCCACCGGCGCCTTGATCGGCACGCCGGCGTCCATGAGGGACAGCGTCGATCCGCACACCGAGGCCATGGACGACGAGCCGTTCGACTCGAGGATGTCCGAGACCACGCGGACCGTGTACGGGAACTCGTCCACCGTCGGCACCATCGGCACGAGGGCGCGCTCTGCCAGCGCGCCGTGTCCGATGTCGCGGCGCTTGGGTCCGCGCATGAAGCCGGCCTCGCCCACCGAGAACGGCGGGAAGTTGTAGTGGTGGAAGTAGTGCTTCTTCTCCTGGAGGCCGAGTGTGTCGAGCCTCATCTCGTCACGGGTGGTGCCGAGAGCGGCCACGGAGAAGGCCTGCGTCTGGCCACGGGTGAAGATCGCCGACCCGTGCGCGCGCGGGGCGATGCCCACCTCGATCCAGATCTCGCGCAGCTCATCGGCGGCGCGGCCGTCGGGGCGCTTCTTGTCCACGGCGATGCGCCGCCGGATGACGTCCTTCTCGAGTGCGTCGAACGCCCGCTGGACGGCCGCGCGGCGCTCGGAGTCCTCGGCGTCGCCGGCGAGCGCCTCGAGGGTCTCCTCCTCGACCCGCTTGGTGGCGTCCTGGCGCTCGAGCTTGTCCACCACCTGGGTGGCCTCGTCGAGGGACGGGCCGAAGCGCTCCTTCACTTCGGAGCTGAGGCTCTCGTCGACCGTCGGCGCGGTGTGCTCGATCTTGTCCTTGCCGGCCTGCTTGCGCAGGTCGTGCTGCGCCTGGCAGAGGCGCTTGATCTCGGCATGCGCGATGTCGAGCGCGTCGAGGATCTCCGCCTCGGTGATCTCGCTGGCGCCGGCCTCGACCATCAGGATGGCTTCCTCGGTGCCGGCCACCACCAGGTCGAGCGGGCTCTCCAGCAGCCACTCCTCGTCCGGGTTCACGATGAAGCTGCCCTCGGAGTCCTGACCGATCCGCACGGCCCCGACGGGCGCCGGGAACGGGATGTCCGAGATCATGAGAGCGGCGCTGGCGCCGTTCATGGCAAGGATGTCGTAGGGGTTCACGTGGTCCACGGACATCGTGATCGAGACGAGCTGCGTCTCGCGGTTCCAGCCCTTCGGGAAGAGCGGGCGGAGCGGGCGGTCGATCATCCGCGCCGTCAGCGTGGCCTTCTCGCCGGCGCGCGCCTCGCGGCGGAAGAAGCTGCCCGGGATCTTGCCCGTGGCGTACATGCGCTCCTCCACGTCAACGGTCAGCGGGAGGAAGTCGACGTCGCGAACGTTGCCTGCCGTGGCAGTGGAGAGCACCATCGTGTCTCCTGCGCGAACGACGACGGAGCCGCTCGCCTGCTTGGCGAGCTTGCCGGTCTCGAACGAGATCTCAGTACCCCCGACCTCGAGGGAGACCTGGCTAACACCATCAGTCATGTTGGTCCTTTCGGCCGCCTCCGGTTGGCGACATGCGTTTTTTCGTCCTATTGAGAACCCGGCCGATGCTAGCAGCGGCCTTTTAGTGGTGTGGGGGGAGGTGAGAGGATGGGAGGGGAGAAGTAAGAGTAAAGAGAAGGTGTGGTAAGTGATAAGGGTGGTGAAATGAAGGGAGGAAAAAAGATAGAGAAAGTTATGGATATAAGGATAAGAGAAAGGTGTAGGAGAAGAGGGAGGTATGAGTAGAGAGGGTTAAGTGTAAAAGAGAAAGGGAAGAAAAAGAAGGAGAAGTAGTAGAGGTAAGGGTAAAAGAAAGAGGAAAAAGAGGAGAAAAAAAGAGAAGAAAAAGATGAAAGTAGAAGTAGAGAAGAAAGGGAAGAGTAAGGTAAAAAAAAAGAGAGAGGAAGTAATAGAGAATAGTAATAGATAGAGAGTGAGTAGAGGAAAGGAGAGAAGAGGAATAAATAGTAGAAATAGATGTGGGGAGAGAAGTAAGAGTAGGTGTGAGAAGAATAGAGGTTAAGGAGAGATAGAAAGGAATAGAGAGAAGAGTAGAAGAGGTAAGGGTTGAAAGAAAGGGATAAAGAAGGTGAGAGTGAGATGGAAGAGAAGAAGAAAAAAGAGAGTAGAAGAGAGAGGTAGAAGAGGAAAGAGATAGTAGGAGAAATAAATAGAGTGATAGAAGGAGGGAAATAAGAGAGAGTGGTGAAAGAGAATATGGAGAAAAAAAGGAAGGAAGTAGAGAGAAGTAAAGATGGTAGGAGATATAGATAAAATAAAAAAGGGAGAAAATAGTAGGTGAGGTGATAAAAAGGGTGATAGGGAGAGAAGAGATAAGGGATGAAAGAGAGAGAGAGAGATAAATGTAATAGATGTAGAAGAAAAAGGAAGAGGGTAGGTGTATATGAAAGATGGGAAGATAAAAGGTGATAGAGGTAGCAGAGAAGAGAGAGAAAGAGGAGAGATAAAAAAAGGAAAGAGAGAAGAGAGGAAAGGGAAGAAGAAGGAGAAGGAGAAGAAGTAAGAGGAGAGATAGGAAAGAATAGGAAGAGAAGAGAAGAAAAAAAAAGAGAGAAGAAGGGGAAGAAGAGAAAGGAAAAGAAGAGAAAAAGGGAAGTCTGTACGGCAATCCGGTCGTGAACGGCCGGCCGCGCGCGAATGCGTTATCCGCCGGGGGCTTCCAGAAGGGCCAGGAGAGCGCCGCCCGGAACGCCCGGATAGGCGGCGCCGTCAACGAACTGGGTGGGCGTCGTGACGACGCCCGCGCGGATACCCGAGCGGAAGTCTCGCTCCACGCGGGCGGCCACCGCCTCGGAGCGGCGGTCGAGCTCGAAGCGCTCCAGGTCCAGATCCAGCGCGCGGACGCGCTCCCAGAGGTGCGGCAGGTCGAGGTGCCCCTGGTCCTCGAGGAGCGAGTCGTGCATCTCCCAGAAGCGACCCTGCAGCGCCGCCGCCTCGGCGGCGCAGGCCAGCACCCGGGCCCGCGGGTGCTTCGAGGTCACGGGGAAGTGCCGGAACACCCGGCGCACGGGGAGCTCTCTCAGGATCAGGTGAGCGCGCGCGCAGTGCGGGCACTCGAGGTCGGCGTACTCGAGCACCACCGGCCCGGCGCCGCGGACGTGGTCGTCGGGCCCCGGGTCAGGCGGCGCGCTGCTCGTCCAGCGCGTCAAAGATCAGGTTCACGCCCGGGATCTCGAGCGGGGTGGGAGACATGTATGACCACACGACGTCGCCGTCGGGACCGATCATCACGAGCGCGCGCTGGCTGTGGCCGCGCTCGTCGATGTAGACGCCGTACTGGCTCGCCACCGCGCCCTTCGGGTGGAAGTCGGCGAGCAGCGGGATCGTGATGCCGAGGTGCTCCTGGAACGCCTTGTGGGCGAACGCCGAGTCCACCGAGATGCCCACGAGCGCGACGCCGCGGCTCTCGAGCTCGCCGAGCACCTCCTGGTACACGTTGAGCTGGTCGGTGCAGGTGGGGCTGAAGTCGAGGGGATAGAAGGCGAGCACCAGGGTGCGCCCGCGGAAGTCGTCGAGGGAAACCTTCTTCCCGTCCTGGTCCCGGAGCTTGAAGTCCGGGGCGGGCGAGCCCGCCTGGATCACCGACGCAGGCCGAGCTCTTGGATCAGCGAGCGGTAGCGATCGATGTCGGCCCGCTGCAGGTACTTGAGCAGCCGGCGGCGCTTGCCGACCAGCATGAGCAGGCCGCGGCGCGAATGGTGGTCCTTGCTGTGCTCGCGCAGGTGCTCGGTGAGGCCGTTGATCCGGGCGGTGAGCAGCGCGACCTGGACCTCGGTGGAGCCCGTGTCCTCGTTCGCCCGTCCGTGTTTGGCGACTATGTCGCGCTTTGCGTCCGCGGTGAGCGTCATCGGACGCGAAACCGTAGCAGCCGCATGGGTGACGGTCAGGCCGCGCGGCCGCCCGCGGCGGCGCAGATCTCGCGCGCCTGGATCACGTCGCGCTGCATCTGCTCCACGAGCGCGTCCGCGGACTCGAATCGCTTCTCCCCGCGCATCCGCTCGAGGAAGGCGATTCGCAGCGTCTGCCCGTAGAGGTCGCCGTCGAAGTCGATCAGGTGCGCTTCCACGAGCAGTCCGCGGCCGGTGTCGAACGTGGGCCTCACCCCCATGCTCACGGCGGCGGGGTGGCCGTGCGCCCAGGCGGCGTACACGCCGTGCCCGGGAGCGACGAGCCGATCGTCCGGCACCAGGTTCGCGGTGGGCATGCCGAGCTCGCGCCCGCGTTGGTCCCCGCTCACCACCTCGCCCTCGAAGAGGAATGGACCGCCGAGGAACTCGGCGGCGAGCGCCACCTCGCCCGCGGCCACGAGGCCGCGGATGTGGCTGGAGGAGACCGTCTCGCCCGCCACCTCCACCAGTGGCACCACGCGCGTGTCGAACTCCGGGCGGGACTGGAGCAGCCGCGGGTCGCCCTCGGCTCCGTGCCCGAAGCGGAAGTTCTCCCCGACCGACACCTTCCCCGCACCCAGACGGCGCACGAGGATGTCCTCGATGAAGGCGTCGGCGTCGCGGGCTGCGAAGTCGTCGTCGAAGGGGATGATCACGAGCTCCGCCACGCCCAGGCCCGCGATCAGGTCGCGCTTGACCGCGGGCGCGGTCAGCAGCTTCGGCGCGGCCTCCGGGCGGATCACCGACACCGGGTGCGGGTCGAAGGTGAGCACGGTGTCGCTGTCCGCGATCACCTCGCGATGGCCGAGGTGCACCCCGTCGAAGGTCCCGATCGCCACGGAGCGCGGCCGCTCGGCCGGTTCCACGTCGGGGAGGCGGGTGACCTTCATCCGGGCGCGAAGACTACGACGGGCCGGAGCTCGCCATCCCGCGGCTCGGCCACGGCCACGAGCTCGCCCGCACGGGTCAGGCGCACCGGGCCCTCCGGCGCGCCCGGCGCGGGCAGGCGCCGGCCGTGCCCGACGGCCTCGGCCTCACGCTCGTCGAGCGGGCGCTCGGGTAGGAACCCGAGCGCGCGGGCGAGCGGCACGAGCCGGTCGGGGTCGGCGTCCTCCAGGCGGAACGGCCCGATGCGCGTGCGCTCGAGCTCCTCGCAGTAGGCGTCCTCGAGCTCGGCGATCAGGCTCCGCACGTAGGTGCCGGCCGAGCACTCGATCTCGAAGGTCGCGCGCTCGGGCGTCCGGGCGATCAGCTCCGCCCGCGAGACCGTGACCGGGCGCGGCTCCAGCTCCGGCGCCTCCCCGCGGCGGGCGAGGCGGTAGGCGGGCTCGCCGCCGACCTTCACGGCCGAGAAGGCGTGCGGGCGCTGCATCAGCTCCCCGGTGGGCAGCTCGAGGCGCTCGGGCAGGCGCCCGGTGTGCTCCAGCCGGCCGTCGCGGTCGCCCGTGTCGGAGCGCCACCCGAGCCGCGCCACCGCGCGGTAGCGTCTTGGGCAGCCCCATGAGGAAGCGCTGCGCCCGCGTGGCGCGCCCCACGAGCACCAGCAACAACCCGGTGGCGAACGGATCGAGGGTCCCCGCATGCCCGACCTTCGTGCCCCGCTCGAGACCACGGCGCACGCGCGCCACGATGTCGTGGGAGGTCACG
The DNA here is from genome assembly GCA_963759625.1 of uncultured Thermoleophilaceae bacterium. Classification (GTDB taxonomy): domain Bacteria; phylum Actinomycetota; class Thermoleophilia; order Solirubrobacterales; family Thermoleophilaceae; genus JACVRW01. The sequence goes on from CAVXAD010000017.1 coordinate 105,971, forward strand.
CCGGCCGGCTTGGGATAGAGCAGCACCCCCGCAGGGGTCATGCGGGCGGAAGCACCCGGCTCGGCCGGAAGCGCGCGGCTCGGCCGGGTCCGCACCGTCATCCGACCTGCTCGCCCACCAGCTTGCGCAGTCCCTCGATCAGCTCGGGGTAAGGCGTCTCCGTGGTGAAGCCGGCTGCCTGCGTGTGGCCGCCGCCGCCGTAGGCGCGGGCGATGCGAGACACGTCCATCCGGCCGTCGGTGGCCCGCAGGCTGACCTTGCGGAGCCCCTCGCGATCGTCACCCAGCAGCTCGCGCACCAGCACCGCCACGCGCGTGCCCTGCACGGCGCGCAGGTAGTCCACCACGCCCTCGGAGTCCGTCTCGAGCGCGCCGGTCTCCTCGTAGTCGGCCTTGACCAGGTGCGCCACCGTCATCTCCCCGTGGTCGTGGCGCTCCACGGTGGCCAGCGCCCGCTGGAGCAGCTGGAGCCGGCTGAAGGGAAAGTCCTCGAAGAGCCGCTTGTACACCTCGTGCGGCTTGACCCCGGCGGCGATCAACTCTGCCGCCATGTGGTGCGCCTCCACTCCGGTGTTCTCGTACATGAAGCGGCCGGTGTCGGTGATGAGCCCCGTGTAGAGGGCGTTGGCGATCTCCTTCGTGAGCTCGGCACCCAGCTCCTTGCCCAGCCGCCACACGATCTCGGCCGTGCAGGACGCCTCGGGCACCACGAGGTTCACGCTGCCGAAGCGCGTGTTGTCGTGGTGATGGTCGATGTTGAGGATCCGCAGCCCCTCGCGCTGGAGGAAGTCCACCGGCATGCGGTCGATGTTCCCGCAGTCGAGGAAGACGATCGTGCGGTCGTCCACGTCGTCCGGCGGTGCTCCCACGAGGCGGTCGAACGTCCAGTTCCGGTACTCCCACGGGAGCGGGAACTCGTCCGGGGACACGTACATCAGGCTGTCCTTGCCGAGCTGCTCGAGCATCAGCTGCATGGCGAGCAACGACCCGAGCGCGTCGCCGTCCGGGTTCTCGTGGGTGGTGAGCAGCAGCCGCTCAGCGTGGCGCAGCGCGCCCACCACCTGATCCTGTTCGGTGGCGACGGTCACTCGTCGAGCAGCTCCGAGATGCGCATTCCCCGATCTATCGACTCGTCGTAGGAGAAGCTGAGCGTCGGGGTGCGCTTCATGCGCAGCTCGTTGGCAATCGCCTGCTGAAGAAGCCCGTGCGCGGCGTCGAGACCCGCGAGCGTGCGCGTGCGCTGTTCCTCGTCGCCGAGGACGCTCACGTGCACGCGGGCATGGCGCAAATCAGGGCTTGTCTCCACAGCGGTCACCGTTACGAATCCTATGCGCGGGTCGTTGAAGCCCTCCAGAATCCGGTTCGAAAGGACCTCACGGACCGCCTCGTTCACTCTGCGCATGCGGTCCGGGGACATGCTAGCCCCCCCTTGGGAGGTCTTCGCCCGACAGCACGCGACATTGCACGCGCGTGCCGTCGGGGAACATCGACTCGGCGAACCTGCCGAGGCTCCAGCCGCGCTCACGCAGCGGCCCGGCATCGGGTCCCACGAGCGCGGCCGTCAACGTGGCGCGCTGCCAGAGGTCGTGGTGGTCGGTCTCCGCCACCGCCGCACCGAAGCGCCGCCGCACGCGCGCCTTCAGCGACGTGAGCTCCTTCCGCTTCTCCTTCAGGCTCCGGTTCCGCGGAAGGTGCAGCTCGAGCTCCACCACGCAGACGAAGAAGCTCAAGCCAGTGTCTGCTCGACCTGCTTGGTTTCGTAGACCTCGATCACGTCCCCCTCCTTCACATCGGGATAGTTCTCGAGCACGATCCCGCACTCGGTTCCCTGGGCGACCTCGCGGACGTCCTCCTTGAAGCGACGCAGCGAGCCGATCCGGCCGTCGTAGACGACGGTGCCGTCGCGGACGAGCCGGCACTGGGCGCCGCGGCGCACCACGCCCTCGGTCACGTACGAGCCGGCGATCGTGCCCACGCGCGAGGCCTTGAAGGTGGTGCGCACCTCGACAGTGCCGACGCTCTCCTCCACCTCCTCGGGCTCGAGCATGCCCTCCATCGCCGCGCGCAGGTCCTCCAGGATCTTGTAGATCACCGAGTAGGTGCGGATCTCCACGCCCTCGCGGTCGGCGACCTGGGCGGCGTTGCCCACCGGGCGCACGTTGAAGCCGATGACGACCGCGTCGGACGCAGCGGCGAGCATCACGTCGGACTCGCTGATGCCGCCGACGCCGTCGCGAATGAGCTGTACCTGCACCTGCGTCTGCGGCAGGCGCGCCACCTCGTCGGCCAGCGCCTCCAGCGAGCCCGCCACGTCGGCCTTCACCACGAGGTTCAGCTCCTGCTCGCCGCGCGCGGCACGTGCGAGCACGTCCTCCAGCGAGACGCGCCGTCCCGCCTGACGGGCAAGCGCCTCGCGCTTTACGCGGATGGACCGCTCCTGCGCCTGGCGCCGCGCCTCGCGCTCGTTCTCCACCACCCGGAACTGCTCGCCGGCGTCCGGCACGCCATCGAAGCCGAGCACCTCCACCGGCATCCCCGGGGTGGCCTCGGTTACGCGCTGGCCGCGGAAGTCGTGCATCGCGCGCACACGGCCCCAGTGCTGGCCGGCCACGAGCGCGTCGCTTACCTGCATCCGCCCGCGGTGGATGAGCAGCGTCACTACCGGACCGCGGCCGGGGTCAAGGCGCGACTCGATCACGAACCCGGAGGCTTCGGCAGCGGGATTGGCCTTCAGCTCTTGGATCTCCGCCAGGGTCACGAGCGTCTCGAGGAGGTTGTCGAGGTTCTGGTGGGTCTTCGCCGACACGTCCACGAACTCGGTGTCCCCGCCCCAGTCGGCGGGCGTGAGCCCGCGCTGGGCCAGTTCGCCGCGCACGCGGTTCGGGTCGGCCCCCTCCTTGTCGATCTTGTTGACCGCGACCATCACGGGCACCTCGGCCGCCCTGGCGTGGTCGATCGCCTCGACCGTCTGGGGCATGACGCCGTCGTCGGCGGCTACCACGATCACCGCGATGTCGGTGACCTTCGCCCCGCGGGCGCGCATGGCCGTGAACGCCTCGTGGCCCGGGGTGTCGAGGAAGGTGATCGAGTGGTCCCCGTGGTGCACCTGGTACGCGCCGATGTGCTGGGTGATCCCACCCGCCTCTCCGGCGGCCACCTCGGTCTCGCGGATGGCGTCGAGCAGCGAGGTCTTCCCGTGGTCCACGTGGCCCATGACGGTGATCACGGGCGGCCGATCCACGAGGTCTTCCTCGACGTCGTCGAAGACCACGTCCAGATCCTGCTCCTCGCCCGCGTGCGTGATCTCGATCCGCTTGTCGAAGGCGTCGGCCAGCACCTCGATCGCTTCGTCCGTGAGCGTCTGCGTGAGCGTGGCCATCTCACCGAGCTCCATGAGCTTCTTGATGACCTCCGGCGACGAGAGCTGGAGCGACTCCGCCACCTCCTTGACCGTCGAGCCGGACTGCACCGGCACGGCCGGCTCCACCCGCGGCGCATCGCGCGCCGCCGCCAGCGCCTCGAGGTCGGGCTCCACCCACTGCGGCCGCCGGCGCCGTCCGCGCCCGCGCCGCGCCGGCTGCTGGGGAGGCGGCGGCTGGCGATCGCGGCGCGCCGCCTGCGAGTCGATGACCACGCGTCGCCTGCGGCCTCCACCACCACCCGCGGTCTCGCCGCCGCGCGCGGCTCGCGTCGGGCGCGCGCGGTCACGGCGGCCGTCGCCCTGAGCGGCGCCGCCCTGAGGCGCGCCGTCGGACTGGCCGGCACCGTCGCCGGCTGAACGGGGCGCGGGCGGCGCCCCGTTGTCGTCCGACGGGGTCGCGGCCGGGGCCTCGGCCTGGGCGGCCTCCGAGCCCCCGCCGAAGGCACGCGCGATGTCGTCCTCGTCAACGCTCGACGCGGCCGCCTTCACGTCGAAGCCGGCCTCCTGGAGGATCGCGAGAACCTCCTTGCTGGAGATTCCCTTTTCCTTCGCTATCTCGTGAACGCGCTTCTTTGCCATCTTCGCAGTAAGTCTATGGTCTCCGGTTGGACTGTCACGGGCGCCCGGAACGCCCGGGCAAGCGGGCCGGCAGCCACGGCGCGGTCACAGCACTCGGCGCTGCGGCACACATAGGCGCCGCGCCCCTCGGCGCGACCGTCGGGGTCCACCATCACGACCCCGTCGGGGCCACGTACGAGTCTAAGCAGGTCGTGGCGGGGCAGCGATCGGCGGCAGGCGATGCACCGGCGGAGCGGCGCTACCGCTCCGCCTCCTCGGCACCGGCCGGCTCGTCGGCCTCCGCCGCGCCATCGCCGTCGGCGGGTGCCGCGACCACCGGCTCTTCGGCGACCGGCTCCTCGGCGACGGGCTCCTCGGTCACCGGCTCCTCCGTGACCTGCTCGGCGGCCGCCGGCTCCTCGGCCGCCAACTCCTCCGCCACGGACTCGTCCACCGGCGCGTGGCCGTTGGCGCCCTCCTCCGGCGGAACGACGAAGTCCGTTTCCTGGTCATTCAGCGCCTGGTGCGCGGGCAGCCCGCAGTAGCGCGAGCCGGGAAGCGAGGCGTTCGGACAGCGCTTGCCGTTCGCGAGGATCGCGGCGCAGCGGCCGGCCACATCCTCGTCGTCGAAGCCCATCTCCGCCTCCTCCTCCGCGAACTCGGTCTCGGAGCGGATGTCCACGCGCCAGCCGGTGAGGCGGGCGGCCAGGCGGGCGTTGAGGCCGTCCTTGCCGATGGCCAGCGAGAGCTGGTCGTCGGGCACGATCACGGTCGCCTGCTTGCCGTCATCGTCCACGAGCACCTCGCGCACGCGGGCCGGCGACAGCGCCTTCGCCACGAAGCGCGCCGGCTCCTCGTTGAACGGGATGATGTCGATCTTCTCGCCGCGCAGCTCGGACACGACCATGCGCACCCGGGAGCCACGCGGGCCCACGCAGGCGCCCACGGGGTCGACGCCGGACGCGTGCGAGATAACCGCGATCTTCGAGCGATAGCCCGGCTCACGCGCGACGTTCTGGATCTCGACCAGGCCGTCGGCGATCTCGGGAACCTCGAGCTCGAAGAGTGCCCTGATCAGCTCGGGCGAACGGCGCGAGACGATGATGCTCGGCCCCTTCGACTGGTTCGAGACGTCGGTGATGATCGCCTTGACGCGCTGGCCGTGGTCGTAGCGCTCGCCGTGCACCTGCTCGCCGCGCGGGAGCAGCGCCTCCACCCGCTCGCGCAGCTGGACGAGCGTGTAGCGCGAGTCCGACTGCTGGACGATGCCGGTGATCAGCTCGCCCACGCGGTCCTGGTACTCGTGGAACATCATGTCCCGCTCCGCCTCGCGGATCCGCTGGAGGATCACCTGCTTGGCGGTCTGGGCGGCGATGCGCCCGAAGTCGTGCGGCGTGACGTCGCGCTCGTCGATCTGATCGCGGTACTGGGCCAGGCGCTCCTGGTCGATCTCCGGCGGCTCGGGCTCGCGCAGCTCGCCCGTCTCGGGATCCACCTGGGCCTCGCCCAGCTCCTCCTCGACCTCGTCGAGCAGCTGCTCCTCGAGCTCGGAGGGCAGGATCAGCTCGAACACGAGGAAGTCACCGGTCTCCCGGTCCACCTCGACGCGGGCGTACTTCGCCGCCCCGGGGGTCTTCTTGTAGGCCGACAGGAGCGCGTCCTCGAGCGCCTCCATCAGGCGGTCCGCCGAGATCCCCTTCTCGCGCTCGAGTACTCCTACGGCCTCGACGATCTCCTTGGTCATCGGGTCTCCAGAAGGTTGCTCTTGTTGATCTCGGTGTACGGGATCGACAGGACGCCGTCGTCGGCCGCCACCGTCACCTCCGCCTCGGATGCGCCCACGAGCTCACCGACCACGCTGCGGTGACCCTCCCGCGGCTGCCGCAGCCGCAGCTTCGCCCGCTGGCCGAGGAAACGCCGGAAGTGGTCCGGCTTGGTCAGCGGCCGCCGCGGGCCCGGCGACGAGACCTCGATCCCGTAGTCCACGAGCAGGTCGCGCAGATGGCCGGACACGCGCTCGCAGAGGGCGAGGTCCACGCCGCGGGGATGGTCGATCACGAGCCTGAGGCGCTCGGCGCCGGCGCGCTCGCACGCGAGCAGCTCGACCTCCGGCTCGGCGGCCGCGAGGCGCTCCTCGATCTCGTTGTGTAGCTGTTCCATGGGCATCTGGTCGAAAAAGAGGCGGGCTGCGAAGCCCACCTCCAGGCGCGATCCGAGCGGATCGCGTACCACTGAAAGTCCTAACGACGATTGAGTATAGACCCGCCCGGACAGCCCCGGCAGCGGATTTCGAATGGCATCCGTGCGCACGCGGCCAAGCCGCGTGCTTCGGCAACTCAGAGCTGCAGAGACTTCGCCACGAGGAACTCCTCGAGCCCGTGGCGCCCGTTCTCCCGGCCGTGACCCGACTGCTTGTAGCCGCCGAACGGGGCGAGCGGATTGAAGGCGCCGCCGTTGATCTCGACCTGCCCGGTGCGGATGCGCGCGGCCACCCGCCGCGCCCGCTCCTCGTCGGCCGACCAGACGCCCCCGGCCAGCCCGTAGATCGAGTCGTTGGCGATGCGGACCGCGTCCTCCTCGTCGTCGTAGGGGATGATCGACAGGACGGGCCCGAAGATCTCCTCCTGCGCGATCGTCATGTCCGGCTCGACGTCGGAGAAGACGGTCGGGCTCACGAAGTAGCCCTGCTCGTTGGCCCTCCGGCGGCTCGGCGCCGCCGGTCACGAGCCGGGCGCCCTCCGCCGTTCCCTTCTCGATGTAGCCGCGCACGCGCTCGAGCTGCGCGGCCGACACGAGCGGGCCGAGCCGCGAGTCGTCGTCGAACGGATCGCCGGGCGTGAACTGCTCGGCCGCGGCCGCCGCGATGCGCTCGACCTCCTCGACCTTGTCGCGCGGCACGAGCATGCGCGTGAGCGCGCTGCAGGTCTGCCCCGAGTTGAGGAAGCACTTGGCCACGCCATCGGGCACGGCCCGCTCGAGGTCCGCGTCGTCGAGGATCACATTCGGGGACTTGCCGCCGAGCTCGAGCGTCACGGGCTTGACGCTCTTCGCGGCGAGCTCCGACACGCGCCGCCCGGCCCGCGTGGAGCCGGTGAAGGAGACCATGTCGATCTGCGGATGCGCGACGATCGCCTCGCCCACCACGGGGCCGGTGCCGGTGACCAGGTTGAAGGCGCCGGCGGGGAGACCGACCTCCTCGACGATCTCGGCGAGCACGAAGGCGTTGAGCGGCACGACCTCGCTCGGCTTGAGCACGACGGTGCAGCCGGCGGCGAGCGCGGCGGCGACCTTGTTCGCGATCTGGTGCAGCGGATAGTTCCAGGGGGTGATGGCGCCCACGACCCCGGCCGCCTCGCGCACGATCAGGGAGTTGCCGACCTTCTCCTCCCAGGCCACGTCCTGCACGAGCTGCGGGATCAGCGAGAAGGTCGCGGTTGGCAGCCCCACCTGGATCATCCGCGAGAGCTTGAGCGGCATGCCCATCTCGGTCGAGATCAGGGCGGCCAGCTCGTCGCCGCGCTCGCCCAGCTTCGCGCCGATGGCGCCGAGGTACTCCGCGCGCTCCGCCGCCGGCGTGCTCGACCAGGAGTCGAACGCCGCACGCGCCGCGAGCACCGCGCGATCCGCGTCCTCGGCGGTGCCCTCCGGGACCCGGCCCACTACCTCCTCGGTGGACGGGTTGACCACGTCGATCGTGCCGTCGCCGGCCGGCTCCACCCACTCGCCGCCGATGTAGAGCTTGTCCCGGACCAGAGCCTCAGCGGCTACCGCCATGTCCCATCTCCTCTGTCGCGCGAGTGCAGCACCGGCGGCAAGTGTTTCACGCCTCCACCAGCAGCGTGACCGGCCCGTCGTTCACGAGGGCCACCGCCATCCGTGCCCCGAATCTGCCTCCCTGAGCGCCCAGCGCGTCGCGCACCCGCTCGTAGAGCGGCTCGGCGTCCTCGGGCGGGGCCGCGTCCACGAAGCTCGGGCGGTTGCCCTTGCGGACGTCGCCGTAGAGCGTGAACTGGCTCACGCAGAGCACCTCGCCGCCAACGTCCGCCAGGGCCAGGTTCATCCGCCCCTCCGGGTCCTGGAACACGCGCAGCGCGAGCAGCTTGCGGGCCAGGCGGTCGGCCTCCTCGGCCCCGTCGCCGCGCCGGATCCCGAGCAGTACCAGCAGGCCGGCCCCGATCCGCGCGACCTCCTCGCCCTCGACGCTCACCGCGGCCTCGCTCACGCGTTGCACCAGGGCGCGCATCGCTCCGTACTCTGACCGAATGGCCGCCGCGGACGTCGTGGACGCGTACCTCGCCGGGGAGCCCGAGCTGCGGGCTCGCCGCCTGGCCCACGGCGAGTGGGGCATCACGGTGCCGGCGGCCACGCTCGACGGGGAGGCGCTCGACGTGGGGCTCCGCATCGCCGACGGGCTCCTGCGCGCCCAGGCCATGGCACTCCCCTCGGCGGCCGAGGTGGTCGATCCCTGGATGCTGCTCTGGTGGAACCGCCAGACGCGCCAGGTGCGCTTCGCCTGCACGCGGGGACGCGACATCTGGGTCCACGCCGACCTGCCGGTGGGCGCCGCGGACGAGCGCGGCGTGGACCGGCTGCTCGGACTGCTCACGGAGGCGGCCATCGCGGTGCGCGACCACGCACGCGCGACCTCGGGCCAGTGACGGTCGGCTATGCCTTGCTGGTGCTCAGTCGCTCGCGCAGCGCCCGGTAGTCGGCGCGATCGGGGCGCATCCCCGCGGCCAGCACGGCGTGGCGGCGCGCCTCGAGGCGCCGTCCGGTCTTCTCGAGCGAGCGGCCCAGGCAGAAGTGCGCGTAGTCGTTCACCGGGTAGCGCTCCACGAGGGCGGCGAACTCCTCGGCGGCCTTCTCGAATCGGGCCGAGCGGAAGTAGGCACGGCCGAGCGCCTCGCGGATCGAGCCCTTGTCGGGATCCAGCGACCGGGCCCGCTCGAGCGGGATCGTGGCGGCCATGAAGTCGCCCGCCTCGAGAAGCTCGCTGCCCCTCTTGAAGAGGTCGTACACGGACACTGCGTCGCTCATGACTCACCTTCAAAGGTACTCGGCATGCCCGACCGCGCCCGGAGGCGCTCCACCTCGTCGAGCACCGCAGCCGCGACCGCGCCCTTGGGGCCGCGCGGCACCGGACGCTCGCCGCCGGCGGTGACGATGGTCACCTCGTTCTGGTCGCTGTCGAAGCCGATGTCCGTGCGCGCTATGTCGTTCACCACCACCGCGTCGAGGCGCTTGCGCTCGAGCTTGGCGCGGCCCCGCTCCACGGCGCCGTGGCCGTGCTCGGCGGCGAAGCCCACGAGGGTCTGGTCAGGGCGCCGCAGCCCGGCGAGCGCGGCGAGGATGTCCGTCGTCGGCTCGAGATCGATTGCGAGGCCCTCGCGGCCGGCCTTCGCGATCTTTGCGCCCGCGGGCGCGGTCGGGCGGAAGTCGGCCACGGCCGCCGCCATCAGCAGAACGTCGGCAGCGGGGAACTCGGCGCGCGCCGCGGCCTCGAGCTCCGCGGCGCTCGTCACGTCGAGCACGCGGGCCGCGTCCGGGCGCTCGAGCGCCACGTTCGCGCGAGATCAGGGTCACCTCGGCTCCACGCCGCAGGGCCTCCTCGGCGAGCGCGAGGCCCATCCGTCCCGACGAGCGGTTGCCCACGTAGCGCACCGAGTCGATCGGCTCGCGCGTGCCGCCGGCCGTGACGAGCACACGCAGGCCGTCGAGCGACCGCGGCGCGAACGGCGCCGGCTCGAGCGTCGCCTCGATCGCGGCCAGGATGTCGGCGGGCTCGGCCAGCCGCCCCGTGCCCCACTCTCCCTTCGAGGCGAGCGGCCCGGTGCCCGGGGGCACGATCCGGGCGCCGCGCGTCCGGAGGCGCTCCAGGTTCTCCCGGGTCGCGGGGTGCTCGAACATCCGGTCGTTCATCGCCGGGGCCAGCACGAGCGGGGCCGTGCAGGCCAGCGCGGCGTTCGTGAGCAGGTTGTCCGCGATGCCGTTGGCGAGCTTCGCGATGGTGTTCGCCGACGCCGGCGCGACGCAGAGCACGTGACAGCGCCGGACCAGCTCGAGGTGGGAGATCGGCGCGTGATCCGGCGCGGGGTCCCCGGGATACGCGCCGCGGGCGGGATCGGGCTCGAACTCGTCGACGAGCACGGGCGCACCGGTCACGCCCTCGAAGGTCGCCCTGCCCACGAAGTTCAGGCTGGCGGGCGTCTGGACCACTCGCACGGAGTGGCCGGCGCCGGTGGCGAGGCGCACGAGCTCCACCGCCTTGTACGCGGCGATCCCGCCCGTGACCCCGAGGAGGATCCTGGCCATCAGATCAGTTTGCCCGCAAGCGGCGGTGGCGTCGAGGGCCTGGCGCGGCGGTTGCAACCGCGCGAAGCGGGCGGCTGTGCGGAAGCGGCCGGCTCGGCCGGCGCGCCCGATGCCGGTAGCGGTACTTCAGCTTGCCGCTGGCAAGCTCTTCGAGCGCGATCTTGAGGTAGTTCTTCGAGCCCGTGTCCACCATCGGCGGCGGGTACTCGTCGAACGTGCCCTCGCCGAGGTTGTGGTAGTACGAGTTGATCTGCCGCGCCCGCTTGGCGGCGACGAGAACGCAGGCGTAATGGGAATCGACCTGCTCGAGAAGCGTGTCTAGGCGTGGCTTGATCACAGACCGCACACTCTAGCGGCCAGGTCCACGAGCTCGTCGGTCGCTCGCTCCACGTCGTCGTTCACGATGCGATGCGGGAACTCCTCGCGGGCGGCCAGCTCGTCCTCGGCGGCGCGCAGGCGGCGTGACACCTGCTCGGGCGTGTCGGCGCCGCGCCGGACCAGCCGCCGGCCCAGATCCTCCACCGACGGCGGCTCGACGAAGATGCGAACCGCGTCGGGGAGCGTCCGGCGGACCTGCCGGGCGCCCTGGACGTCGATCTCGAGCACCGTCCCGTCGCCCGGGCGCTCCAGCTCGGAACGCAGCGTCCCATAGCGGTTTCCGGCGTATTCCGCGTGCTCCACGAAGTCCCCGTGCTCCACCCGCCGATCGAAGTCCTCGGGGCTGAGAAAGTGATAGTCGCGCCCCTCCACCTCCCCTGGACGGGGCGGGCGCGTGGTGGCGGAAACGGCGAGCGTGAGGCCTTTCATCCGCTCCAGGAGACCCTTGATCAGCGTGCCCTTCCCCACTCCGGAGGGCCCGGTGATGACGAGGATCGGCTTCATTGCGGAAGCGGCCGGCTCGGCCGGCCGCGCGGCCGCGCCCCGATGACATCTATCGGCGCAGGTACGAGACCAGCTCGTTGCGCTGGCGCTCGGACAGGCCGCCAATCGTCTTGCTGGGCGAGATCCGGCAGTGCGTGAGGATGCGATTCACCTTCACGCGACCGTACTTCGGGACCGCCAGCAGGAGGTCGAACGCCTTCGCCGTGAGCAGGTATTCGGGCGGATCGAGCAGAAGCCCGTGGACCTGCACCCGTCCCGCCTTCAGGTCTCGCTTGAGCCGCGCGCGCCGGGTGCGAATCTCGTTCGCGCGCTTCAGAGCGTCCATCCGCTGCGTGAGCGAGCGCTCGGGAGCGAGGCCCGCCGGGTGCGGCTTAGCGGGCGACTGCGGGGCGGCCGGCATGGGCGGCGATAGTACACGCTTGGGGCCGGCCGTCGAGGCCGCATACCCCAAAAACGGGCGAATTCACCTTCACCTCAACCTGAGCTTTAACTCGGTTGCGGTTCCTTGAGCGTTTTGGGGCGCTTTGCAGGTGTTTTCACGGTCAATGATCTTGACCAAGGAATCCAGGGGTGGTCATTATCCCGCTAGTTACGGAAAAAGGACCTCCAGAGTTCCCCCCGACAGGTCACTCGGCGGCTGGGCCTCGGTCACACGGGGCGCGAGCTGGGGGTCCAACCGGCCAGTGCGCGCGCCACCCGGCGTCCGGCGGCCGGATCGCGGAAGCTTTCGGTACCGACCGCCACACAGGTGGCGCCGGCGGCGAGAAAATCGCGCGCGTGGCGCCCTGAGGCGATCCCGCCCATGCCGATGACGGGTATTCCGACCCGTTGCGCGACGGAATGCACCTGCTCCAGCGCAACGGCGCGCACCGCCGGACCTGAGAGGCCCCCGGTGCCGCCTCCCAGCCACGCACCGGTCCCCGACGGGTGGAGCGCCATCCCCTTGAGGGTGTTGATGAGCGACACGGCGTCGGCCCCGGCCTCCTCGGCCGCCGCCGCCACGGCGGCCGGCTCGGCGGCGTTGGGCGTCAGCTTGACCACGATCGGCCGCTCGGTGAGCGGCCTCACGCTCGCGACCGCGCGCGCCGTCTCGCCCGGGTCCGTGCCCATCACGAGCCCGCTCTCCACGTTCGGGCACGACACGTTCAGCTCCAGCATCGCCACCTCCGGGCGCTCGCCCACGCGCGTCACCAGCTCGGCGAGCTCCGGGCGGCTGAATCCCATCACCGACACCACCAGGGGCACCGGCAGCTCCGCCAGGAGCGGAAGGTCGTGTCGGAGGAAGCCCGTGAGGCCCTTGTTCGGAAGGCCGATCGAGTTGATCATGCCCGCGGGCGTCTCCCACAGGCGGGGCGGCGGGTTGCCCTGGCGCGGCTCGAGCGTGATCGTCTTCGAGACGAACGCGTCGAACGGAAAGCGCTCGAGGAGCTCGTCGCCGAAGGCGCGGCGGGCGGCGATCGCGTCGAAGGTCCCGGAGCCGTTCAGGACCGGCCCGCGCAGCCGCACCCCCGCGAGCTCGAGCGGCCCCACGCCGCTCAGTGCCCGGCCCCGGCCACCAGCGCCGAGTCGAGCCGGTCGGCGTCGAGCACCGGCCCGTCCACGCACAAGCGCAGATAGCCCTCCCGCGTGGGCACCACGCAGCCGAAGCAGGCGCCGAAGCCGCACGCCATTCCCGACTCCATCGCCAGCTGGGCGGGTACCCCGCGCTCTACGCACAGCACCCGCACCGCCTCCAGCATCGGAGGAGGCCCGCAGGCGAGCACGCTCGCCTGGGGATCGGCGTCGAGCCGCTCGCGCAGGAGGTCGGTGACGAGCGCGTGCCGGCCGGTGCTCCCGTCGTCGGTGGCCACCTCCACCTCGCCGCCGAAGAGGCCGGCCGCCTCCGCATGCGCGGCTGAGCGGAAGCCGAGCAGCACCGGCGGTCCCACGCCGAGGTCGTCCTGGAGACAGAGGAGCGGCGCAGCTCCGATGCCTCCGCCCACGAGCAGCGGGCGCTTGCCCGGCGCCGTAGCGGAAGCCGCCGGCTCGGCCGGCGGCGCACCGATGGCCTCCGCGGAAGCACCCGGCTCGGCCGGGTGCGCACCGATGGTTTCCAGGCGCCAGCCGATGCCCAGCGGGCCCACGAGCCCGAGCCCTTCTCCAGCGGTCAGCTCGGCGAGCCGGGCCGTGCCGGGTCCCACCTCCTCGAGCAGGAAGGCGAGCTCGATCCCGCCCGCCACCTCGCGCGCGCGCGCATGCGAGAAGGCGCGCGGCAGGTAGGGGCGCTCGTCGTCACGCCCGCCCCACCCGGCGGCGGCGGCGAGCATGTAGAACTGGCCGGGGTGCGGTCGGGGCGCGGGCGCCGGATCGAGCGCGCGCACCACGGCGTAGGCCCCCACCCGCTCGACTCCGGTAACGGGCACCACGCGGCGCTCCGGGGGCGCCTGGGTGCGCGGCTCCGCGGCGGTGGCCGCGCCGCTCACGTGCTCTCCCCGACCGCCCCTCGCGCCGCCGAAACGCGGTCGAAGCGACCGAGGGCGCCCCCGTGCAGCTCCTGGAGGGAGATCACCTCGGCCTGCTCGCTGCGGCGGGCGCGGATGGCGCGCTGAGCGGCACTGGCGCCCGACATCGTGGTGATGCAGGGGATCCCGTGTCCGATGGCGGCGCGCCGGATCTCGTAACCGTCGGCCCGCGCGCCGGAGCCGGTCGGCGTGTTGATGACGAGGTCCACCTCGCGCGCCTCGATGCGGTCCACCACGTTGGGGGATCCCTCCGAGACCTTCATGATCCGCTCGACGGGCACTCCCATGCGGCGGATCGCCGTGGCGGTGCCGCCCGTGGCAAGGATGCTGAAGCCCATGTCGCAGAAGCCCGCCGCGAGCTGGGTAGCGGCGGGCTTGTCGCCGTCGGTGACGGAGATGAACACCGTGCCCGTCTTGGGCAGCTCGGATCCGGCCGCCGCCTGCGCCTTCCCGAAGGCGGCCGGGTAATCGGCCGCCACGCCCATCACCTCGCCCGTGGACTTCATCTCGGGTCCGAGCAGCGCGTCGGCGCCCGGGAAGCGCTCGAACGGAAGGACGGCCTCCTTGACGGAGACGTGGCGCGGCGGTCGCGGCGCCGGGAGGGCCAGCTCGGCCAGCCGCTCGCCCAGCATCAGCCGGCAGGCGACCTTCGCGAGCGGCAACCCGGTGGCCTTCGACACGAACGGCACCGTGCGCGATGCACGCGGGTTGGCCTCGATCACGTAGAGCTCCTCGTCCCCGAAGACCGCGAACTGGATGTTGATCAGGCCGATCACGCCCAGTCGCAGAGCGATCGCCTCGGTGGCCAGCTCGACCTGGCGGAGCATCGCGGGGCCGAGCGACATGGCGGGGATCACGCAGGCCGAGTCGCCGGAGTGCACGCCCGCCTCCTCCACGTGCTGCATGATCGCCCCGATCCGCACTTCATGGCCGTCGCAGAGCGCATCCACGTCGATCTCGATCGCGTTCTCGAGGAACCGGTCGAGGAAGATCGCACCCGATCCGGGAAGGGCGCCCCCCACCCTCCGCAGGTAGTCGCGGAGGCCCTCGCTGGAGTAGCAGATCTCCATGGCGCGCCCGCCGAGCACATACGACGGCCGGACCAGCAGCGGGTAGCCCACGCGGGCCCCCGCGGCGATGGCGTCGTCGGGCCCGGCCGCGGTGGCGTACGGAGGGCTGCGCAGCCCGAGCTCGTCCAGCACGGCGCTGAAGCTCGGCCGGTCCTCGGCCAGGTGGATGGACTCGACCGGCGTGCCGAGCAGAGGCATGCCGGCCTCGGCCAGGCCGTGCGCGAGCTTGAGCGGCGTCTGGCCGCCGAACTGGACGATCACGCCCTCCGGGCGCTCGAGCTCGAGCACGCCGAGCACGTCCTCGAGCGTGAGCGGCTCGAAGTAGAGGCGGTCGGAGGTGTCGTAGTCGGTCGAGACCGTCTCCGGGTTGCAGTTGATCATCACCGCGTCGCGCCCGGACTCGCGGACGGTCATCGCGGCGTGGACACAGCAGTAGTCGAACTCGATGCCCTGGCCGATGCGGTTGGGGCCAGAGCCGAGGATCGCCACCGCGGGGCGGCCGGTGAAGCGCACCTCGTGCACCGCACGGCGCTCCCAGCCCGAGTAGTAGTAGGGAGTCTCCGCCTCGAACTCAGCCGCGCAGGTGTCCACCGCCTTGAAGCTGCGCTCGAGCCCCGCCTGAGGGTCATGGCCGCGCGCCAGCTCGCCCAGCTCCGCCATGAACCAGGGATCGATCCCCGTCCGGCGGCAGACCTCGGCCTCGTCGGCGCCGCGGCGGATGGCCTCGAAGAGCACCTCGTAGCGGTCGTGAGACGGCAGCTCGAGGCGCTCCAGCAGATCCCCGGAAAGGTCCGCCGCCACATCCAGCTCGCGCGAGCGCATGGCCTTCACGAACGCCTGCTTGAACGTCCGGCCGATCGCCATTGCCTCGCCCACCGACTGCATCGAGGTGTGGAGCGTCCCGTCCGCGCCGGGGAACTTCTCGAACGCGAAGCGCGGCCACTTGACCACCACGTAGTCGAGCGTCGGCTCGAAGCTGGCCGGCGTGCGGCGCGTGATGTCGTTGTCGATCTCCTCCAGGGCGTAGCCCACAGCGAGGCGGGCGGCGATCTTGGCGATCGGGAAGCCCGTGGCCTTCGAGGCGAGCGCCGAGCTGCGCGACACGCGCGGGTTCATCTCGATGACCACGATCTCGTCGGTGTGGGGGTTGACCGCGAACTGGATGTTCGAGCCGCCCGTCTCCACCCCGACCGCGCGGATGACGATCATGGCCTGGTCGCGCAGGCGCTGGTACTGCACGTCCGAGAGCGTCTGCTGGGGGGCGACCGTGACGGAGTCGCCGGTGTGGACGCCCATCGGGTCCACGTTCTCGATCGAGCAGACGATCACCACGTTGTCGGCGTGGTCGCGCATCACCTCGAGCTCGAACTCGCCCCACCCGATCACGGACTCCTCCACGAGCACCTGCCCGATCGGGCTGGCGGCCAGGCCCTCGCCCACCACCTGGCGGTACTCGGTGGCCGTGCGCGCGATGCCGCCGCCCTCGCCGCCCATCGTGAAGCCGGGACGAACGATGGCGGGGAGGCCGATCTCGTTGAGCGCCCGCTCGGCCTCGCGCATCGACTTCACGGCGGCGCTCTTCGGGACGCGCAGCCCGGCTCGCTCCATCGTGGCGCGGAAGAGCTCGCGGTCCTCGGCCCGGCGAATGGCCTCGTAGTCGGCGCCGATCAGCTCCACCCGGAAGTGGGCGAGCGTGCCGTCGTCGGTCAGCTGACGCGCCAGGTTGAGCGCCGTGCCCCCGCCGAGGGTGGGCAACAGGGCGTCGGGCCGCTCGCGCTCGATCACGCGGGCCACGGACTCGGGCAGGAGCGGCTCGATGTAGGTGGCGGTGGCGAACTCGGGGTCGGTCATGATCGTGGCCGGGTTCGAGTTCACGAGCACGACCTCGAAGCCCTCCTCGAGGAGGACCCTGCACGCCTGGGCGCCCGAGTAGTCGAACTCCGCGGCCTGCCCGATGACGATCGGGCCCGAGCCGATCACGAGGATCTTCTTGATGTCGTCGCGCCGCGGCATCAGGCGGCCACCAGCCCGTCCATGAAGCGGTCGAACAGGTGCTCAGCGTCGTGCGGGCCGGGTCCGGCCTCGGGGTGGTACTGCACCGTCGACGCGGGCACGTCGCGCAGCACGAGCCCTTCGACCGTGCGGTCGTAGAGGTTCAGCTGCTGCAGCTCGGCGACACCGAAGTCCGTCTCCCAGCGCACCGGGGCATCCACGTCGAGCCGGGTCTCGCCGTTCGGCCCCAGAACGGCGAAGCCATGGTTCTGGGAGGTGATCTCGATCCGCCCGGTTCCGAGGTCCTTGACCGGGTGGTTTGCGCCGCGATGGCCGAACGGCAGCTTGAAGGTCTCGAGCCCGACCGCCCGGCAGAGGAGCTGGTGGCCGAGGCAGATGCCCCAGACGGGCACCTTGCCCACCAGGTCCCGGACGGTGTCCACGACGTAGTCCAGCGCGGCGGGGTCACCGGGGCCGTTGGCGAGGAAGACGGCGTCGGGCCGCCGGGCGAGCAGCTCGTCGGCGCCGGTCGAGCAGGGGTACAGCTCGAGCCGCGCCCCGCGTTCGCGCAGGTTGCGCACGATCGAGTCCTTGATCCCGGTGTCGATCCCGACGACGAGCGGCCCGGAGCCATCCGGGTCGAGGATCACCGGCTCGCGCGGCGACACCTCGCGGGCGAGGTCACGGCCGGTCATCGGGGACTCCGAGCGCACGCGCTCCATCGCGTCGCTCTCGGCTGTCTCCGCCGCGAACACGCCGCCGCGCATCGCGCCGCGGTCGCGGATGTGGCGGACGAGCGCCCGCGTGTCCACTCCGGTGATCCAGGGCACGCCGCAGTCCGAGAGCCAGGTGAGCCAGCCGCCCTCGGCGTGCGCGGCGTCCTCGCGGTCGATCCCCTCCCGCATGATCACCGCGCGGGCGTGGATGCGGTCGGACTCCATGTATTCCTGGGTCACGCCGTAGTTGCCCACGAGCGGATAGGTGAAGATGATGATCTGGCCGGCGTACGAGGGGTCGGTGACCGCCTCCTGGTAGCCGGACATCGAGGTGTTGAACACCACCTCGCCCAGTCCCGTCCCCTCGCCCACCGGGCCGCCGAGGTCGCCGTCGAGGCGCGTTCCGTCCTCGAGCAGGAGGTAGCCCGCGCTCACGCCACCGCCCCCAGCGCGAAGCTCCGCTCGCGGTAGGCCACGGAGCCGTCGGCCACCGTCATCCGGACCCGCCCGGTGAGCCGCCGGCCGGCGAAGGCGGAGTTCGCGGAGCGGCTCTCGTAGCCGGCCTCCCCCACCTCCCACTCGGAGGCCAGATCGACGAGGCAGACGTTCGCGGGGGCATCGGGCACCAGCGAGGGCGCGGGGATCCCGAAGGGCTCGCCGCCGGCGGTCATGCGCTCCACCAGCACCGCGAACTCCAGCTCCTGGGAGAGCACCAGGCCGGTGTAGAGCGCGGCGAACGCGGTCTCGAGGCCGGTCACGCCCATCGGCGCCAGCTCGAACGGCTGCTCCTTCTCCTCACGCGCGTGCGGCGCGTGGTCGGTCGCGACGCAGTCGATCGTTCCCGAGCGCAGCGCGGCGATCAGCGCCTGGCGATCGGCCTCGCCCCTGAGCGGCGGGTTCATCTTCGTGTTGGTGTCGAGGCTCCGCACGGCCTCGTCCGTCAACAGGAGGTGGTGCGGGGTGGCCTCGCACGTGACGGTGGTGCCCTGGGCGCGCGCCCGCTCGATCGCCTGGACGGTCTCGCGCGCGGACACGTGCTGCACGTGGATGACGCCGCCCTCGTACAGGGCGAGCTCGCAGTCGCGGGAGACCATCGTGGACTCGGACACCGAGGGGATCCCGGTCAAGCCGAGCAGGGCGGAGATCTCCCCCTCGTGCATGGCCCCGTCTCCCGACAGCGTCGGGTCTTCCTCGTGCAGCGCGAGCGGCCTGCCGGCGAGGCGCTGGTACTGGAGCGCCTGGCGCATCACGCCCGCGGAGCGCACGGGCAGCCCGTCGTCGCTGAAGCCGGCCGCGCCGGCGCCGGCGAGCTCGGCCATCTCGGTGAGCTCCTCCCCGCGCTGGCCGCGCGTGATCGCAGCGAGGAACCCGGTGGGTATCCGGGCTTCCGCGCGGGCGCGCTCGCGCAGGGAGCGGAGCACCGACGCGGAGTCCACCACCGGGTCGGTGTTCGGCATGGCGAGGATGGCGCAGTAGCCGCCGGCGGCCGCGGCGCGCGTACCTGAATCCAGGTCCTCCTCGTCCTCCCTCCCGGGCGTGCGCAGGTGCACGTGCGGGTCGACGAAGGCGGGCAGCGCGTGGAGCCCCTGTGCGTCCACCACCTCGGCCCCCTCCGGCGCCTCGAGTGCCGGCCCGAGCTCGGCGATGCGCCCCTCGCGCACCAGGATGTCGCTCTCGCCTTCGAGACCGGCCCGCGGGTCCAGGACCACGGCGCCCCGGATCAGGAGGGTCGCCGGTTCGGCGGCCGCGCAGTTGAGCTCGGCGGCGTTCATGCAGGCTGGGGAGCGCTGGTCTCGTCGGGGATGCGAACACCCGCGGGGGCGCCGCGGCCGGCCAGCAGCTCGTAGAGCACCGCCATCCGCACGACCACTCCCGACTCCACCTGCTCGGTGATCAGGGCCTGCGGCGAGTCGATCACCTCGGCGGCGAGCTCGACCCCCCGGTTGACCGGACCCGGGTGCATCAGGAACTGGTTCGCGCCCAGCCGCCGGCCGTCGATCTGGTATTGCGCGGCGTACTCGCGCAGCGAGGGCACGAAGGTGCCCTGCATGCGCTCGTGCTGCATGCGGAGCGCGTAGACCACGTCGGCCTGCGCGAGGCCGTCGAGCGAGTAGCGGACCTCGCAGCCGAGCGACTCGATCCCGCGTGGGATCAGGGTCGGCGGCCCGCACACCGTCACCTGGCAGCCCATCCGCGTGAACGCGAGGATCCCCGAGCGCGCGACGCGACTGTGGAGCACGTCGCCCACGATCCAGATCGACAGGCCCTCGAGCGAGCCGATGCGGCGGCGCAGCGTGTAGAGGTCGAGCAGCGCCTGCGTGGGGTGCTCGTGCTTGCCGTCGCCGGCATTGATCACCGACGCGGGGGTCCAGCGCGCAACCAGCCCGGCGGCACCCGCGTGTGGCGAGCGGATCACGATCGCCGCGGGGTCGTAGGCCGAGAGCGTCTGCACCGTGTCCTTGAGCGACTCGCCCTTCTCCACCGACGAGCCGCTCGACTTGACGCTCACGAGGTCTGCCGAGAGTCGCTTCGCGGCCAGCTCGAACGAGGAGCTGGTGCGCGTGGACGCCTCGTAGAAGAGATTGATCACGGTGCGCCCACGCAGGGTGGGGACCTTCTTGATCTCGCGGCCGGACACCTCGGCGAAGCTTGCCGCCCGGCCCAGGATGCGCTCGATGTCCTCGCGCGACACGTCGTCCACCGAGAGCAGGTGCCTTCTCATCGTGCCGCCTCCCCCACGTCCGCCAGGACTATCGCGACCTCGTCCGACCCGTCGATCTCCTCCACCCGCACGTTCACCCGCTCCGACCGTGCCGTCGGCAGGTTCTTGCCGACGTAGTCGGGCCTGATCGGAAGCTCGCGGTGACCGCGGTCGGCGAGGACCGCGAGTTGCACCCGCTGCGGTCGCCCGTAGTCGAAGAGCGCGTCGATGGCCGCGCGGACGGTGCGCCCGGTGTAGAGCACGTCGTCGACCAGCACCACGGTCGTGTCCTCGACCGGGAACCCGATGTGCGAGGCGTGCACCACCGGCTGGGCTCCGGGCTCGCGGAGCCCGAGGTCGTCGCGGTAGAAGGAGATGTCCACGTCACCGAGCGGGACGGGCTCGCCCACCAACTCGGCGACGAGATCGCGGAGGCGCGCGGCCAACACGGCGCCGCGACGGTGGATACCCACGACCGCGATGCCCTCGCCCCCCGTCTTCTCGACTATCTCGTGAGCGATGCGCACCAGCGTGCGCCGCACATCCTCGCGATCGAGGACCGTCTTCACATCCGACATTCACGCCCCTTCTCGGCCTCGCCGGACCTGGTTAAAGGAACCGCGTCGAGGCTATCAGCCCGCCGGGACGGGGCGCGCATCGTCAACCCGCACGTGCACGGGCTCGCCGCGCTCCGGAAACGGGATCTCGATCGCATCGAAGTCGCGCGGGACGATCACCCGCTCGAACGCCTGACGCGCCTCGTCGCGCACCTGCCCGCCCCCGTAGCGGGTGGACACGTGCGTCAGGGCGAGCGTGTGCACGTCGGCCGCCGCCGCCAGCTCGGCCGCGCCACGCGCGGTCGAGTGCTTGGTCTCGGCCGCGCGCTCGCCCTCCTCGTCCAGGAAGGTCGCCTCGTGCACAAGCAGGTCGGCGCCGTATGCCACGAGGCGCGTCATCTCCGCGGGCGCGCCGTCCCCGGCGAGCACGACCTTGCGGCCACGCCGCATCTCCCCCATGACCTGGCCGGGCGCGACCCCGTCCACCGTCTCCCCGCGTTGGAGGCGGCCGAAGTCGGGCCCCGGCGTGACGCCCAGAGCGCGGGCTCGCTCGGGGTCGAAGTGGCCGGGTCGCGGCTCCTCGACGAGCGCGTAGCCGAGCGCGTGCGGCACATGGTCCACCGCATACGCGGCGATCCGGTAGCCGTCGCGGTCGAGCTCGTCGTTCGGGTCGAGCTCCACCAGGCGCACCGGGAACGGCGTGTTGCCGATCAGCGGCTGGAGCACCTTGAAGAGCCGCTCGAGCCCGGCCGGGCCGTACACGGTGAGCGCGCGCTCCCGCTGGCGCAGGCTGAACGTCTTCAGCATCCCCGGGAGTCCGAGCACGTGGTCGGCGTGGAAGTGGGTGAGGAAGATCTCCTCGAGGTCGATCAGGCCGATCGAGCGCAGGAGCTGGCGCTGGGTGCCCTCGCCGCAGTCGAACAACAGCCGGTCGCCGCCGCGGCGGACGAGCGTCGCGGGCAGCCCGCGCTGCGCCGTGGGCGCCGAGCCGGCGGTTCCGAGGAACAGGACGTCCAGATCCATGGGCCTATCTTGACTCGCGCCCGATCAGCCCGTCAGTCGAGCCGGATGAGCTCGAACGACACGCGGCCGCCCTCGACCCTGGCGAGGCCCATCGTGTGCCCGGGGGCGCGGCGGCGCTCGGTGGGGCTGCCGGGGTTGAAGATCTGGAACTCCGAGTCCCCCTCGTGGAGCGGCAGGTGCGAGTGCCCGAACACGACGGCGTCGGCGCGGTCGCCGAAGCGCCGGCGCAGCCGCTCGAGGCGGCCGCCGCGCTGGGCCGGCGTCGTGGAGCATCGCCACGCTCGCCCCGCCCGCCTCCACCACCCGCTCCGCCGGCAACAGCCCGCGCAGCTCGGCGGTGTCCACGTTGCCATGGACCGCCGCCACGGGCGGACCGATCGCCTCGAGCTCGCGAAGCGTGTCGAGGGTGTTCAGATCGCCGGCGTGAAGCAGCAGATCCGCCGCCTCGATCCGTTCGACGCAAGCGTCTGGCAGGCGCCGCGCCCCGCGCGGCAGATGGGTGTCCGAGATCACGGCGATCAGCATGTGCGGACTAGACTGGCCCGAGCCGGCGCCCGTAGCTCAGTGGATAGAGCGCTGCCCTCCGGAGGCAGAAGTCGCAGGTTCGAATCCTGCCGGGCGCGTCAAGGGAAAGCCCCGCTCAGGCGGGGTTTTCTGCTTCTCGGAGCTGCTCCGCCAAGGGGCTTCCGTTGGTCTCATCGGGGCCATTTCTGCCAATTTCTGCCAAATGCGAGCCCTCCACGAGGTATCGCAGGGCCTCCTTGTCGCCTGCGTCACGAGCCATCGCGTGGGCGTGGATGCGCAAGCGGTGAGCGATCGCTGAGGACGTCGTGGGAGCGCAGCGCGATCGCCGCGTCGTCGCCCAGCGGGACCCATCCGACCGGCACGACGTGGACCATTGAGAAGACGATCGGCAGAGCCGCAGCGAGGCCGACCCCTCTCTCTCTCTCTCCGCCTCGCACGGCTGCTCGTTCCTGCAGATGCCCTGGATGCCGGCGGAGGTTGACGCTTGTCGTGCCAGAATCTCTCGAGTGAAGCTCAGCCTGGTAGTCCCTGTCGCGCCAATTTCGGCCACCGAGGTCGCCCTGCCCGCCGGGCTCTCCGCCACCACCGGTGACCTCGTCGTCCACCATGGATGCCGACCTGCAGCATCCGCCCGAGATGATCCGGGCTCTCGTGAGCAAGGCGAACGAGGGATACGACGTCGCATATGGCGTGCGCAACACCTACGCTCGCCGAGGGCGGGCTTCAAGGTCTTCTCGGCACGCCTGTTCTACCGCACGGTCAACGCGATGACCTCGCTCGACCTGCCGATCGGCTGCGCCGACTTCCGCTGATGTCGCGGCGCGTCGTGGACGCCCTGCTTCTCATGCCCGAGCGCCACCGGTTCCTTCGCGGTATACGCGTTGGCACGGCTTTCCTCAGGCGCGGTGGAGTACGACCGCGACGCTCGCCTCGTGGGTCGTTCCAAGTACACCCAGCGCGCGATGGTTCGGCTGGCCTTCGACGCGATCGTGGGCTTCTCGGCCCTGCCGCTTCGCGTGGCGAGCATGCTCGGCCTGCTCGTCTCGTTCCTCGGCACGATTTACTTCGTGTACGGGATCGGCGTCCGCGTGCTGACCGACGACGCAGTGCAGGGGTTGGACCTCCGTCGTCGGCGTCGTGGTCTGCTTGGTGGCGTGCAGCTCGCGCGCATCGGAATCATCGGCCAGTACCTCGGGCGGATGTACGACGAGCTGACGAACCGGCCGCTGTTCGTGGTGAGGACCGACACCCACCGAGAGGCCGCGCTGCGGAGGGATCCGCAACGCCCGGCACCCGAGCCGGCCGCTCCGCTCGGCCAGCGCTAGCGACCCAGGGGGCCGAGTCATGACAGAGATCCGAAACTTCCGGTGGTGGCTGGTCGGCGTCACTGCCCTTGCCTTCGCCGTGCGCGTCACCTACGCATTGACGGTCGCCTCCGACTTCGAGCTGCCCGGTGACGCCTTTCTCTATCGAGGCCTGGCCTGGGAGGTAGCGAACGGATACGGCTACTCGGCGCTCGACAGCGTTTTCGCGGGAGATCCGCAGCCGACGGCCCAGCATCCGCCGCTGTTCGCCTTCTACCTCGCCGGATGGATCAAGCTCGGGCTCGGCAGCCTCGCCGCGCATCGGGTCGCTGCCTGCCTCATGGGGACTGCGGCCGTCGCCCTCATCGGACTGCTCGGTCGCAGGGTCGCCGGCGCACGGGTGGGCCTGATCGCGGCCAGCGTCGCCGCGGTCTATCCGCCGCTCTTCATGATCGACGGGGCTCTGATCTCAGAGTCGATCTACGCCCCCCTCATAGTGACGAGCCTGCTGCTCGCCTACCGCTTCCTGGACCGGCCGAGTCCCCAGCGAGCCGCCGCGGTCGGCGTATCGATCGGTCTGGCGACCCTTGCGCGGACGGAGGGGATCCTGTTGCTCGTGCTCCTCGCGGTGCCGCTGGCCTGGCGAGCCGGCCAGGGCCGACTGCCGGCGTTCGCCGCCTGCGCGGCGGCGACCGTCCTGGTGCTCTCTCCCTGGTTGGCTCGCAACTGGGTCCAGTTCGACGAGTTCCCGGTGCTCGCGACCAATGGCGGCGGAACGGCCCAGGCCACGAACTGCGACTCGGTCTACTACACGCACCTGATCGGCTTTGCGTCGCATGCCTGCGCCCGCGAGGGCTGCAACCGCCTCACGGGGGAGGTCGCCCAGGACAACTGCCGGGCACGGCGCGCGCGGGACTACGCCCGCGACAACCTCGCGCGGGTACCGCTCGTGGTGCTTGCGCGTGTGGAGCGAGTGTGGGAGGTCTACGATCCGGAGACGAACCTGGACTACGGCCGGTACTGGGCACGCGCCAGGGGCGCGGCGACGGCGGGCCTGATCCTCTATACGCTGCTGGCGCCACTCGCGCTTGGGGGCGCCCTCCTGTTGCGAAGGCGATCGGTCTCGCTGGTGCCGCTCCTGGCCACCTTCGCGATGGCGACCGTCGCAGCGGCGATCGCGTTCGGGTTAACCCGCTACCGATTGGTCGCAGAGCCAGCCCTAATCGTGTTGGCGGCGGTCAGTATCGAGCGCGCCGTCCGTGCGACTCGCACATCGCGCGCCCGCCGCCGCGCCTCGCGGGCCGGCCGTCCCCGACCATTCTCCGCCCGCTCGTAGGCCGGGTACCGCAGGGCACCGCCGATGGGACCCGTCCCCATAGCTCTCCTCCTGGTCGCGGCCGTCGGATTGGCATTCGCCCTGAGCCGCTACGTCGAGCGGCGCAGGGGCGAGGAGCTGGGTGTCCTCACACTGGTTGCAGCGGTGGCGGTGCCGTTCGCCCTTTTCGTAATACCCCCCGCGTTAGATGAGGAGGAGAAGTCGGTCGCCGCCGTCTCCCCGCCGTGTCGCATCGTGAGCTCTTCCACCGCCAGCGAGAGCCGCTACGAGACGCGGCCGAGGCGCTGTCGCCCGAGCGGGGGTCGCTCGCAGGGCTACAGGCTCGTGGAAGGGGAGGTTCGCTTCGCCGACGGTCGCGAGACGCGACCGGCTTCGAAGGGACTCACCGGCCATGTCGATTCATCGGAGGTCGTCGACGACCACCCCCGCATCAGCGGGTGGGCGGCCAACCTGAATGAGGGCCGGCCCGCCGATTCGATCCTCTTCTTCTCCGGCGGCCGCTTCATCGGCGCGGTCAAGCTCACCGTGCACAGGCCCGACGTCGCCAGCCGGAACGGCCGGCCAGGCCTGCGAGTCTCCGGGTATGGCGTCGAGCTACCTGCAGCCGTCGGCGAAGCCGGCTCGCTCAGGATCTTCGCCGTCGAGGGCGGCGCCGTCTCACCGGTGTCGCTCGACTGCTCGAACGAGCGGTTGAAGTTCGGGTGCTGACACCGATCGTCACCGCGGCGATCAGCCCGGCCACGGCGATCAAGGTCACGATCCACCCGATTCGCCTGGCGGCGGGCTCGTAGCAGAACTCGACGAGGTGGCACCCCGGCGGCAGCTCGAGCTGTCCGAGCCAGCCAGCCGCGGCCCGCGCGCCCAAAGACCGTCGTAGCCTCACGCCCCTCCTCTTCCACGGTCGAGTCGATGAAGGCATGTGGGGTAGCGGGGACCGCCTTAGCCGTATGGGGCCCTTGATTTGGGTGGCCGCCGCTGGTAGGCCACGAAGTCACACGGGCACTGGACTCGGCCGAAAGGGATGTCCGATGCGAAGCTTCTCGCGCTCGTGGTTCTTGCGCTGGCTTCGGGCATGAGCTTCGCCGGTGCTGCTACGGCGCAGGTGCCGTCCGAGGACTCGGTGTCGGGAGCCGGCTCCACTCCCTTCGGATTCTTCGTCGAGATCGACGCGCACAGTGGGCCATCCGGGGAGAACGCCTACGGAACCTTGGCGATCACGGCGCCGTTTTCCCAACCCTCCGAGTTCGGGGTCGTGTGTTTGCGGGTCACTGGTAACACCGCCGTGTTCGGCGCGAACTCTCAAGGCCCCGAGCCGCGCAGCGGCCTCTTCCGGGTCGTCGACGGGTCTCCCGACACCCTCGAAGCTGACCATCTGGACGGACCGGCAGGTCCCGACGACTGTGCAAAACCATTTACGGCCGACGAAGGGCCCACGGTCCCGTCTTCGGGCGACTTTGTCGTCACCGACGCCCAGCCCTTCCCGACCTCGAAGGACCAGTGCAGGAACGGCGGCTGGCGCAACTTCGGCTCGACCTTCAAGAACCAAGGGCAGTGCGTCGCGCTTCGTCGCAACGGGGCGTCAAGCCCGCCACCTAGCCGACGATTGCGCCGAGGCGGGATACTCGGCGGGCGATGTCGTGCGGCGACGAGGTGACGAGGCTCGTCCTCTACTGGGGACCTGACCGCGCCGGCGCAGACCTCGGCCTCGCGCGAAGCTAGCTCTAGGCGTTGAGGCGAGAGCCCTTTAGCGCGCTGCGTGGGCCAGATCCATCGCGAAGTAGAGGAAGTAGTCCGCTTGCTGGTTGATACGTCGCGGTCTCACCGATTGAGTGGCCCGCGCCCTCGAACGGCTCGAGCACGGTGAAGATCCCCGCGTTGTACATTGCGGCCGCATTCTGTACCGCCCAGGTGTAGGGCACGGTTCGGTCCTCGGTGCCGTGGAAGAAGATCGCTGGCGAATCGTTCCGTCGATGAACTCCTGGGTTGGCGCGCCACCCGCGACAGACACGGCCGCCCGGATGTCGGAGGGGAACCCCGGATTGCCGCTCGTGCCGGCATCCTCGGGACGCCAGTCGACGAGCAGGGACGTGACGGCACCTGCGGAGCCGCCGCCGATGGCAATGCGACCAACGTCGATCCGGAAAGCGGCGGCCTTCGACCGAAGCCATCGCACCGCGGCCTGAGCGTCGTGCTGGGCCCCGAGCGCGGCCGCTTACGCAGACCGGAGTCGGGTCGGGGTTGCCTCCACAGCCGGTGGGCGACAGCAGCCGGTAGTTGATGGCAGCCACCACGTAGCCCAGCTTGGTGAAGAAGGCCGGCACGGCCGGCGACAGCCCTCTTGTCGCCCGTCGTGAATCCGCCGCCGTGAACCCAGATCAAAGCGGGGCGCTTGGCCAGGGTGTCCCCGCAGGCTGGTAGAGGTCGAGCTTCAGATCGACCGGCGTTGCCCTGGGCATCGGGAGCGCGCCCGTAGGTGAGGTCGCGCGTCATGTTCGCACTGCCGAAGACCTGGTCGCGGTAGCGAAGCGCGCCATCACCCGGCGGTCGCGGCACCGTGCAACCCACCAGCACGAGAACGGCCGCAAACAACCCGACAAGCCCTCCCCCCGACCGACCCAACCTGAGCGAAGCCACGATGTTGCCTCCCCGATTCGACCCCTGAGAGCGCCGGACGGGTGACGTGCCGCGAAATTCCTCGCGCCCGGCTGGGCGGAGTGCGACATCCTTCCCCGATGGCCACCTTCGTCCTCATCCCCGGCGCCGGGTCGGACCCGCAGGTCTATGGCGCGACGATCGACGAGCTGGGCTCGCTCGGCCACGACGCGCTCGCACCGCCGCTGCCGCTCGGAGATCCCGAAGCACACCCCAGCGATCACGCCGCGGCGGTGGTGAGCGCCACGCCCGCCGGTGGCCACATCGTCGTCGTGGCGCAATCGCTCGGTGCTTTCGCCGGCCCGCTCGTGGCCGATCAGGTCGGCGCGGCGCTGCTCGTCCTGCTCGCCCCGATGGTCCCCGCGCCCGGCGAGACCGCCGGGGAGTGGTGGCAAAACACCCGTCACGCAGAGGCCATCGCCGACCTCAGCAACCGCCACGGACCGATGGGTGACTGGGGACAGGAGGCTTTCGACGAGGTCTTTCTCCACGACGTGGACCCAGCCGTCGCCCGCGCCTCCGAGCGATTCAGCGGCGCGCCCGGCCCCGGCATGTTCACCGAGCCGTGGCCTCGTGAGAGCTGGCCCGACGTCCCGACCCGCGTCCTGTGCCCGCGCGATGATCGGCTCTTCCCGTGGAGCTTCCAGGAGCGGGTCGTCCGCGACCGGCTGGGGCTCGATCTCGACGACATCGCGGGCGGGCACCTGCCGATGCTTTCCCGCCCGGCCGAGCTCGCGCGGCGCCTGGTCGATCTCTACACCGAGCACCGCGCGCCGTGATCGCTCGCTACCGACGGGAGGGTGCCACCTCGGCGCCGGAGGCCTGATCGAGGCCCGGGCCGCCGAGGCCTTCGACCATCTCGTCGAGCGCCCGCGTGTACGTGATGGTGCTGTGCATGGCGCTCAGGCCCATGACCGCCCGATGCTCGTCCGTGAGAGGGAGCCGGTCGAGCAGCTCGTCGAGCTCGGCCGCGTGGCCGGGGTCCAGCTCGGCGTGCTTCAGGAGCGTCCGGAAGGCGTCTCGCTCGAAGCCCGTCCGGGCCATCAGCTCCTCGATCAGCTCGACCGAGGGCGGATAGCCCTCGAACGCCGCGATGTACCCGAGCAGCGCCACCGGGTGGTGGTGGAAGATCCAGTAGTACTGGGATCCGACGAGAGCGGCCAGCGTCGGCGAGGGCGGGCGGGCGAGGAAGGCCGAACGATCTCCCCCGATTACCTCGAGATCGTCCAGCAACCACTCGTCGTGATGCAGCTCCTCCGGCGCGTGCGACTCGAAGTAGGGGGCCAGCGCGGCCGCTACGGGATCTTCGCTCGCCCGGATTCGCGCCTGGTCGCCGGCGGCCTCCATGAGCGGGACGCTTGCGCGGATGATGCAATGGGACACGAACAGGAACTCGGGATACAGCTCGCGCACTCGCCGGTGGTGGAGGAACTCTTCGCCGCGCGGCGCTGAGGGCGGGCAGCAGCACCTCGATCTTCATGCGCAGGCGCCGGCTGTCGCCGGCGGTGGCGACGGTCATCGCGGTGTCCCTAGAAGTGCCAGAAGAGGTAGCCCTTCGACTCCTCGTACAGGCCCGCGTCGACCATCACCGATCCGAGGCTCGCCACGAGTCGCAGCTCCTCCTCCGAGAGGGCCTTGAGGAAGCCGAGGACCTCATCCGGGATGTCCTGCTTGCGAATGTCCCTTGCCGCGAGCGCCCCATCGGGGTCCCGGGCGAACTGGCCACGCCACTCGGCGGTGGAGACTGCGTCTGCGAATGCCGCAAGCGCGAGCTTGGTCGCCGCACGCGGATCATCGTCGTTCACGAGAGCCCCTTTCCTGGAGGTATGTGCTGCGTATCCCGTTTGGGGCGACGTGTCAAGGTACGATTCGTCAGTCCGCTCTGACTGGCCCCGGACGTGAAGCCATCACTCGCATCCAGCCGAGGGCGTGCCACGGCAGTGTGCGCGTCATGAGCGTCGGGCCGCGCTGCCCGGCGTGCGGGTCTCAGAGCCGAGTTGGAGCTCGCTTCTGCCACTCCTGCGGTGCGTCGTTGCCCGAAAGGGCCGCGAACGATCGCGCCGCCCGCAAGGTGGTCACCGCGATCTTCTGCGACGTCCAAGACTCGACGGTGATCGGGGAGGCCCTCGACCCCGAGGCGCTTCGGCAGATGATGTCGCGCTACTTCGACGAGATGAAGGTGGTGGTCGAGCGCCATGGAGGTATGGTCGCCAAGTTCATCGGCGACGCCGTGCTGGGGGTTTTCGGGGTTCCGGAGCTCCACGAGGACGACGCCCTGCGGGCCGTCCGCGCCGCCACGGAGATGCGCGACGCGCTCCCTCGCCTGAACGAGGAGCTCGTCAGCACGTGGGGCTTGACCATCGCTGCGCGGACCGGGGTGAACACGGGGGAGGTGATGGTGGGTGATCCCGCGCGCGGAGAGTCGCTGCTGATCGGCGATGCGATCAACCTCGCCGCGCGACTCGAGCAGACGGCGGCGCCGGGCGAGATCCTGATCGGTGAGACCACTCGCAGGCTCGTCAGAGAAGCCGTGATCGCCGAGCCCGTGGGACCGCTGGCCCTCAAGGGGAAGTCCGAGCCGGTCGCCGCATGGAGGGTGCTCGAGGTGGTTCCGGGAGCCCCCGGCTGGACCCGCCGGCTCGACTCGCCACTGGTCGGGCGCGAGCGGGAGCTGAGCGTGCTCGGCGAGGCGTTTGAGCGAACGGTCGAGGCCCGATCCCCCGAGCTCGTGACCGTGCTGGGCCCCGCCGGGATCGGAAAGTCGCGGCTGACGGACGATTTCGTGTCCGGCGTCGAGGGTCATGGCAAGGTCATCGCGGGCCGGTGCCTTTCGTACGGCGACGGGACGACGTTCTGGCCCGTCGTCGCGGCGCTGAAGGACGCCGCGCACGTGGGCGAGCGGGATTCTCCGGCGGAAGCCAGGCGGAAGATCTCGGCGCTGCAGCCGCCGAGCGACGAGGCCGTCCTCATCGGTGAGCGAATCGCCGGCCTCCTGGGGTTCGAGCCCGCCACCGCCGGCATTCAGGAGACTTTCTGGGCGGTCCGGAAGCTCTTCGAGGGCCTTGCGGCGGAGCAACCGCTGATCGTCGTCTTCGACGACATCCAGTGGGCCGAGTCGACGTTCCTCGACCTTCTCGAGTACCTCGCCGACTGGATCAGGCACGCGCCCGTGCTCATCATCTGTCTGGCGCGGCCCGAACTGCTCGAGGCGCGCCCCGGTTGGATGGCGCGCAGGCAGAACACCCGGCTCGTGTCACTGCATCCGCTGACCGAGTCCGAGATGGGCGGGCTGATTCAGAATCTGGTCGGTCACACGACGCTGCCGGGCGAGGGCGTGACCCCCATCGCGGCGATGGCCGAGGGCAATCCGCTGTTCGCCGAGGAGACCCTTCGCATGCTCGTCGACGAGGGGCTGCTCTGGCGCGACGAGGAGGGGTGGGCCGTGAGCGGCGACGTGGCGAGCGTTGCCATCCCGCCGACCATCAATGCGCTCATCACCGCACGGCTGGACCGGCTCGAGCCGCAGGAGCGCGCGGTCATCGATCGAGCGTCGGTCATCGGGCGCGTGTTCTGGTGGAGCGCGCTGGTGGAGCTCTCCGGTCGGGACCCGCGGGACGACATGACCGGCCACCTGCAGTCGTTGATGCGCAAGGAGCTGATCCGAGCCGAGCACGGCGGCGCGGGCGAGGAGGACGCGTTCCGATTCGCGCACATCCTGGTTCGGGACGCCGCCTATAACGCGGTCCCCAAGGCCACGCGCTCGGAGTTGCACGAGCGCCTTGCGAACTGGATCGAGGCGGAAGCGAGCGACCGTGCGGGCGAGTACGAGGAGATCCTCGCCTTTCACCTCGAGCAGGGGCGCCGGTTACGCCTGGAGCTGGCCGCCACGGACGATCGCGCGGAAGCCCTCGGCCGACGGGCGGGCAAGCTCCAGGCCTCGGCGGGCATGCGGGCCTTCGCCCGGGGAGACATGCCCGCGGCCGTAAAGCTGCTCGACCGTGCAGCCGACCTTCTGCCCGAAAGCGATCATCAGCGACTCGACCTGCTTCCCCAGCTTGCGTTCGCGCTTTTCGAGACGGGCGACTTCGGAGCGCTCGAGCACGTGGTCGCCGACGTGAGCGAGGCGGCGGCGCGCCGCGCGGACCCGGCGCTCGAGGCGCACGCGACGATCGTCGCATCGTGGATCGGTCTCTCCACGAACCCGGAAGGGTGGTTCGAGAACGCCGAGCGGGCGGCCACGACGGCCATCGCGACGTTCCGCGGCGTCGGCGACGAGCGCGGACTGGCGAAGGGCTGGGCGCTGCTCGGGCTGGTGCACACCGCCAAGGCGCACTTCGGTCCGGCAGAGCGGGCCTGGGAAGAGGCCGCCGCACATGCTCGGCGCGCGGGCGATCGCCGCGACGAGCTCGAGAGCCTCTCATGGGTGCCGCTGGTGGTGTGGGCGGGCCCAGCCCACGCGGACGACGGTCTGCAACGCTGCAGCGACGTGCTCGCGCGGGTGCGGGGCGACAAGAAGGCGATGTCGAGCTCGCTGATCGCGCAAGCCGCGTTCCAGGCGACCCTCGGCCGCTTCGCCGAGGGTAGGGAGCTCATCGGCCAGGCGCGGGCCATGCTCGAGGAGGTGGCGCTGACGGTCTGGCTGGCGGGGCCGCTCGCCCAGCTGGCCGGCTGGCTCGAGCTGATGGCCGGCGATCCCGCCGCCGCCGAGCGCGAGCTCCGGTGGGGTCGCGAGACGCTAACCGCCATGGGCGAGCTGTCGTGGCTGTCTACGGTCGAGGCCATCCTCGCCGAGTCGGTCTACGAGCTCGGTCGTGACGAGGAGGCCGACAGTCTGACCGTGGCGAGCGAGGCGCGCGCTGGTGCCGAGGACGCGTATTCGCAGGCGCTGCTGCGGAGTGTCCGGGCCAAGGTGCTGGCGGGCCGCGGCGATTTGGAGGGGGCGGAGCGCCTGGGCAGGAAGGCGGTGGCTGTGGCGGACTCGACGGACTTCCTCCATCTCCGCTCGCACGCCCGCATGAGCTTGGCGCAGGTCCTGGGCCGGATCGGCTCGGGCCGGGATCCGGCGCCGGTCCTCCGCGAGGCGCTCGAGCTGGCGGAGCTGAAGGGCAGCGTGGTGGGAGCGCGATCGGCTCGAGCGCTTCTCGAGGGCGCCGAGTTGAGCCGCGCTCCCTGAGGCCCGCCGCACGGCGTCACGTCCGGTCGTCCGCCCGCCGCGGCGGAGACGCCCGCAGCCACGCGATGCCGGAAGCGGCTTGGATTGGTTTGACCGTCGTAAGGTCCGGGCGTAGTGTCACGCGGGATTTGAGGCGCAAACCCAGGCGGGCACTCAGCGTTCGATGCGGTCCAAAGGGACTCCTCGTGGCGGGGCTGGGAGCGGTTCTGGTGCTGGCCGCCTGTTCGGGACGGACCACCGGTGCGACCAATGTCGCCCAGCAGTCCGACGGGTTGTACTCGGCGCGGCTCAACGCGATCGGCTCCTGCGATGACGACTGCGATGCCTTCATACGCTGGCGTCGGGTGGGCACGACCGCCTGGACGAACGGGCCGACGGGCCACGACATCCCCAAGGTGAGCGACGTGCCCTGGCATCAGGACGTAAGCGGTCTGGCCCAGCGGGCGCAGTACGAGTATCAGGCGTGCGGCAGGGAGGGTTCGTGGGACAACTTCGTCTGCGTCGGCCCAAGCGGCCCCAACAGCACGGAGAAGTTCACGACCGGTGTGGCGGGCTTGACGAACGTGAGCTCGGACCCGTACACAAATAGCTCCAGTCAGCACGCCACGGAGGTCGAGCCGGACACGTTTTCGCGAGGTGCGACGATCATCGCAGCCTTCCAGGTAGGTCGCTTCTTCGACGGCGGGGCGACGAACATCGGTTGGGCCCGTTCGATCGACGGCGGGGTCTCGTGGACCAAGGGCTTCCTGGCCGGGATCACCACCTTCGCCGGCGGCAGCTATGCCCGCGTGAGCGATCCGACCGTCGCCTACGACGCTGCTCACGATGCCTGGTTGATCGCGTCCTTAACCCTGTCGAGCTCGCTCAACGGGGCCGCAGTTGTGGTGAGCCGATCGACCAACGGCGGCGGAGCCTGGACGGCCCCGGTGACGGTGGCGCTGGCCGGCTCGGGGAACGCCGGCAGCAACCTCGACAAGAGCTGGGTGGTGTGCGACAACACGGCGACGAGTCCGCACTACGGACACTGCTACGTCGAATGGGACGACAACGGCAACGGCAACCGGGTGAAGATGAGCACGTCAACCGACGGCGGCCTGACGTGGGGTCCGGCGCGGGAGACGGCCAATGCCGCCACCGGCCTCGGCGGCCAACCGGTCGTGCAACCGAACGGGACCGTGGTGGTGCCGCTTGAACAATGCGAATGAGACCGCGATCCTCGCTTTCCGGTCCACCAACGGCGGCGCGAGCTGGGGCAACGCCACCACCGTCACGGCCCTCCCGAGCCACGACGTGGCGGGCAATCTTCGCAGCGGGCCGCTGCCGTCCGCGGAGATCGACGCAGCCGGCAAGGTCTACGTGGTGTGGCAGGACTGCCGCTTCCGGAACGGATGCGCGGCCAACGACATCGTCATGACGACCTCGAGCGACGGAGCCAGCTGGTCACCGGTGGTACGCATTCCGCTCCACCCTGCCGCGAGTTCGTTCGACCACTTCATTCCCGGCCTCGCCGTCGACAAGTCCAGCTCGGGCTCCAGCGCAAGGCTCGCACTCGCCTACTACTACTACCCCAACGCGAACTGCACGACCGCGACCTGCCAACTCGACCTGGGTTACGTCACATCGCCCGACGGCGGCCAGACATGGACGTCTCCTGTCCAGCTCGCCGGGCCGCTGACCCTTACCTGGCTGGCCAACACGAACCAGGGCTACATGGTGGGCGACTACATCTCCACGTCATTCGCATCCGGCAGCGCACGCCCGGTTTTCGCCTCGGCGAATTCGCCGAGCGGCGGGGTCTTTACCGAAGCGATGTTCACCTCGCCCACGACTACGGCGGCGCGCCCGGCGACACGAGGGGCCGTCCGCTCGCAAGTGGTCAGCGGCTCCTCGGATCACCTCGTGGCGAAGAGGGCTCTCACGCATCGCTGACAGTTAGGCCTCGAGCCGCCTCATGGCGAGC
The DNA here is from genome assembly GCA_963759625.1 of uncultured Thermoleophilaceae bacterium. GTDB lineage: Bacteria > Actinomycetota > Thermoleophilia > Solirubrobacterales > Thermoleophilaceae > JACVRW01. The sequence goes on from CAVXAD010000017.1 coordinate 140,653, forward strand.
GCCAGCACGTCCGCGCGGCTGCGCCCGCCGTGATCGGCGGCGATGAAGTGGTTGCCGATCCACAGCGAGAAGGCGAGCATGCAGCGGGCCTCGACCTCGTCCTCGTCGGGGCAGAAGGCGCCGAACAGCGAGCGCATGTAGTCCATTCGCCGGTTGTCGACGCGCCGGAGGCGCTCGGCGACCGTCTGCTCGCGCCGCGCCCAGTCGCGGATGGCGAGGTCGATTCTGAGCGGGTCGATCCTCAGCACCTTGTCGCCGGAGGAGGCGAGCGCGGACAGCCGCCGCAGCTTGGCCCTGGCGTCCCCGCCCTCGCCCTCGACGCGCTCGATCACCTCGTCGACGCTCACCCGCTCCCACGTGTCGAGCATCTCCTCGAGCAGCGCGCGCCGGTCGTCGAAGTGCCAGTAGAAGCCGCCCTTGGTGACGCCGAGCGCCTGCGCCAGCGGCTCGATCCGGACCGCGTCGGGGCCGCCGGCGGCAAGCGCCCGCAGCCCCTCATCGATCCAGCTGCTGCGAGGCGTGCGGGTGAGGGCCATGGTCTGTCGCTACGCGATTCCGCGCGGCGTTTGACACCGCACAGCTCGATCTATACGCTAGCGTATCTATACGCTACCGTATGGAGAAGCATGAAGAGGTCTCCGACGAATGAGGCTCCCGAACACCGCGCATACCTCCCGGCCCTGGCGGATCCACGAGCTCACCCGCGACTTCCGGCTCGAGGACGTGTGGGCGCTGCCGACGCCGGGCGGCCCGGACGACTTCCCTCGGCTGGTGCAGGCGATCGCCTCGGGCGACCCGTCGCAAGGCTCCTCGCGTGCCGTGCGCACGCTCTTCGCGATCCGGTGGAAGCTCGGGGAGCTGCTCGGTTGGGACGGCCCGGACACCGGCCTCGGCTCCAGGGTGCCGACGCTCCGCGACCGGTTGCCGGCGGATCTGCGCGACGCCCCGTCCGGCCCGGACTTCGACGCGCTCCCCTTCAGCTCGCTCTACCTGCTCGACGACGAGTTCGCCGCGGAGATCGCCAACCGGACCATGCACGGGGTCATGCACATCGGCTGGGTCCCCGACGGGACCGGCGGCTACCGCGGCCAGATGGCCGTCTACGTGAAGCCGAACGGACTGCTCGGGAACGCCTACATGGCCGCGATCAGGCCCTTCCGGCACCTGATCGTCTACCCGCCGATGCTGCGACAGATCGAGCGGGAGTGGCGGGCACGCGCCGGCGAGCCGACACCCGCGCACGCCTGAGGCGTTCCCCGGAACGGCGCCGGCCAGGCATGAACAGGGACGCCGCCATCGACCTTCTCGACCGGCTGCACAACGCGCAGAACGAGTTCTACGCGGGCGGCTCACGCGCTGCCGTCGAGCAACTCCTCGCCCCTTACGTCACCTGGACCGTCCCCGGCGAGAACCGCATCGCCGGGACCTACCGCGGCCTCGAGGAGGTGCTCGGCTACTTCCGGCGGCGACGAGAGCTCGCCGATCACACGTTCCAGATGAAGCGACGAGACGTTCTCGTCGGCGACGGTGACCGACTCGCCGCGCTTACCGACGGGTTCGCCACGATAGGCGCTGTCGACCATCGCTGGTCCACTGTGGGCTTGTACGACGTCATCGACCGGCAGATCGCAGCTTGTTGGCTGCTTCCGCTCGACCAACGCGAGTTTGACGCAATCTGGTGACCGCCCTTTCGGCCTGCCCGGCGAACGCCGCTGGGCGGTTCTCTACGACGCGGACTGCGGCTTCTGCAAGTGGCTGCTGTCGGCCCTGCTGCGGTGGGATCGCGCGGGGCGCCTGCACCCGATCGCGCTGCAGCGATCCGAGGCCGACAACCTCCTACAGGAGCTCACGCCCGCGGAGCGGATGGCCTCGTGGCACCTGGTGGCTCCTACCGGCGAGCGACGCTCGGCAGGCGCAGCAGTGGCACCGCTCCTCAGACTGTTGCCTGCTGGTCGGCTCCCGGCAGCCGCGTTCGCGCGGTTTCCGAAGCTCACCGAGCGCGGATATCGCTGGGGAGCCGAGCACCGCTCGCAGCTCTCCAAGTTGGTCCCGTCGAGCGCCAAGCAGCGCGCCGGCCAACGCATTGACCGGCGCGAGCACGACGGCTAAGGCCATCCGCGGTCCTCCCCCTTGCCGGCCGGCTGCGGGATACTCGGCGGGCCATGCCGGAGAACAACGTGGAGATCGTGCGCGAAGGGTTCGACGCGTTCAACCGGCGTGACATCGACCGGCTCGTCTCGCTCTGCGCTCGCGACTGCGAGTGGTTGCCGTTTCGGGCCCAGCTCGAGGGCATCACCTACCGGGGCCATGAGGGAGTGCGGCGCTTCGTCGGCGACATGGACGAGGACTGGTCCTCATTCCGGATCGATCCGGTCGATCTCCGCGAGTTGGGCGAGCGCGTAGTGGCGATCGGCCAGGTGACCGGCCGCGGGCCTGGAAGCGGCGTGGACATCGACCTCATCGGTGGCTTCGTCTTCGAGCTTCGCGACGGTCGAATCACGCGCCTCACCAGCTACAGCGACGCGAGCGACGCCCTCGCAGCCGTCGGGCTGTCGGAGTAGTCCCCGCGCGATCAGCGGCCCCACGCGGGGCTGGGGTCAGCCCTTGCTCTTGCTGCCCGGCACCACGCGGAAGGCCCCGCGCATGAACGGGTGGATGCGGCAGAAGTAGGTGTACGTGCCCGGATTCAGGCTCTTCGGGGTCTGCCAGGTGTTGCGGTTGGCCGCCGGGGTGTAGCCGCCGGGCCCGTATCCGAGCTCACCCGAGTCGAACTGGACCTTGGCGTTGGCGAGCGGATAGGCGATGCCGGTGGTACCGGTGCAGGGGGCCTTACAGGCGGTGATCGTGTGGTAGGCCGACGCCTGCGGCGAAATGGCGGTCGTGGCGTCCAGGTTCGTGAAGGTCAGCGACTGTCCCGCCCTCACCAACGGGGGCAGGCGCTTCTTCCCCGCAAGGAGCAGGTTGCCGCGCTCGTAGCTGAAGCCCTTGATCTGCAGGTTGCTGCTGAACACGCCGTTCGCCAGATCGCGGGCGTCCGGGAGCCCGGGGCGCGGCTTGCCTCCGTGCCCTCGGTTCTCAGCGCAGATGCCCGTGCGTCAGGAGCCCATGCCAGTCGACCTTCGAGGCGAATGGATCCTTCGCGCCCGGTTGTTTCCCGTCGGCGAACCAGAGGACCATGATCCCCATCGACTCGTACCAGGACGCCTTGCGGGTGTCGTAGGTAGCCGACACGTTGAGGCGGTCGCCCGCCTTGACGGCCACGCGCCAGTTCGGCTTCGGTAGCCGTCATCGAAACGTCCCAAGACACCGCTCCCGCCGGCTCGAAGTACTTCGCCACCGACCTGAACAGGTTCTTCGTGCGTCCTCCGCGCGTCTGCTTCAGGTCCGTATAGAGCCCACCGGGGTGCAGGTGGCCGGCCGTCGAGACCAGGGTCATGTCCCGCGCGGCCACGTACTGGTGAGCCTGGCCGACGTCATCCTTTTGCGACGCGGTCGCCTGGCCGGGGAACGTGAACTTGCCGCGCCGTCCCGTGCCCTTGATGGCGTCGAAGACCGGATACGCCTTGATGCCCGACACGTCCATCCAGAGCGGGTGGGTCTCGGTCAGCTTCGCGGCAGTGGCCGAGCTGTCCGGCACGAAGTCGATGTCGTAGGTGATCGACACCTTCGTCGGATTCGGCGTCAGGTTGTGGATCATGTAGTTCATGATCCAGCGGTCGCTTGGCTTGTAGTGGTAGCCGTAGCCGCGCGGGAACTGAGGGACCGTCTTCTCCTCGCCGGCCGCGAACGTGGGATACAGGTTGTTGAGCCAGACACCGTGGTGCAGGTGGATCACGTCCACGCGCGGGATCTTGTGCGAGCCCGAGTAGACGAGGTTGGGCTTGAAGCGGGTGATGTAGCCCGGCACCGTCGGCTTGTTCCGGTTCAGCCCCGCCTCGATGTTGTTCTGACCCGGGAGGATCTGGATCGGCCCGTACTCGTAATGGAGGTGCTGGGTGTCCGGGTATTCCACGTGCTTGACGAGCTTGTTCGACGAGACCCGGGCGCCTGGAAGCGCGCTTGCCGACGCGGGCACCACAGCGAAGGCGACGAGGGCGAGGATGAGCGCGCGGAGTGTTGCTGACCGAGACATGCGGAGGAGTACGGGGCCTTTCTGAAGCGGTGCCTGCCGGAGGACGACTGCACCAGATCGTAGGGCAATCGCGGGCAGGACGGTCAAACAGGAGAGACTTAGAGCGGTCCCGGCATGCCATCCCAGTGTTAATAGTCGAGCAAGCCGGTCCCGCTCCCGTGACGTGTGCCCGCCGCGCGGCCCGCCAAACGGAGACAGCTCTGTCTCAGCTTGCCTTTCCGCCCTTGCGGCCCGCAGCCTGCTTCTGCGCCCGGTTGCCGCCGCTGCCCGAGCCGCTGCTCTTGCGACTCTGGCTCGAACCGCCTTGATGGCTGCGCTTGCCGCCCTTCTGAGAGGCATCGGGGGTATTGGCGATCTTCGCCGCCCGCTCCTTGCTCATCCCCTTCTTGCGTAGCCCCTCGTACTGCTTGTCGTCCTTGACGCTCGGTCCGTGGTCCTTGGCCATGCGTCTCAGCGTGCCTCGCGGACCGACTCGCCCTCCTCGGGCTCGCGGTCCTCGGGCGCCCCGTCGGGGTCGAGCTCTGCGGCGCGCCGATGATGCTCGTCGGCCTCCTGTGCGTGCTCGTCCGCCCGCAGGGCCTGCTCCCGCGCCACCGCTTCCTCGCGGCGCGCCCGGGCGGCGCGTTCCTCCGCCTCTGCGCGAATCCCGTCCGCGCGCGCGCCGTGGAGCTCCGCCTCGCGCCTGATCTCCCCCGCCTCCACGCGACGGGTCTCGAGCCGGCGCTCGCGTCCCTTCCGGGCCAAGACCGCGACCAGCGCCAGCACTACCAGCGCCGCAATGACGATCACCACGATTGCTCCGGTGCTCATGTCCCTCTCCTCTCGTCCTAGTGTCCCCTCCCCTACCCGGATATCACGCCCCGAACCGGCACAGGGCACGGGCGCGGGCGGCGCTCTACCCTCCCGGGTTCGCCGAGGACGACCGGCTCTCGGTCGCCAACCCCCATTCGAAGGAGCATCCCCTGTCCCGACCGCCGCTGGGCCGCGCCGCCTTCCTGGCCGGCCTCCTGCTCTCGCTCTCAGGCGCCGTCGCCCTCGCAAAGCCCCCGTTCGAGACCGGGGCGTACCTGGGCACCGTGGCCGCCCGCGGCAAGCCGCAGGTGGAGTTCACGGCAACGCGCAAGCGCGTGAAGCAGCTGGACATCGGCAGCCAGCCGGTGACTTGCTCAAATGGTCAGACGGGCACGATCAACCTGCCGGGCACGCCCGCCACCCGCTCGCTGAAGCTCACGCACGGCAAGTTCCAGCTCAAGGTGAAGGCATCGGGATCCGACCCTGAGCACGCAGGCACGTCCGTGTCCGGGAAGCTCAAGGGCCAACGGGCCACGGGAACCCTGCGCGTGGTCTTCCGGATCGCCTCGTCCGGCGACCCGAACGCCGTCGTCTGCGACACGGGCACGCGCAAGTGGAAGGCGAGGCTCGAGGACGTGATCGTCGAGCTGCCCTGAGGCCGCGGTAGCTCAGCCGCCGGCCACTGCGGGGAGGATCGTCACCTCGTCGCCGTCCTCCACCGATGTGTCCAGACCGTCGAGGAAGCGGATGTCCTCGCCGCCCACGTACACGTTCACGAACCGGCGCAGATCGCCGTCCTCGGCGATGCGATCGCGCAGGCCGTCGTAACGGTCGTAGAGGCCGTCGAGCACCTCCCCGACGGTCGCGGCACCGTCCACGGACGTCTCGGAATCGCCCCCCGTGACGCTCCGCAGCTGGCTCGGGATCTTGACCATGACCGCCATCGCGGCGCCAGCTTACAGGGCGCCGACGGGCTGCTCGATGGCAGCGGTTTCGAAGGAAGAGGCCGTCGCGTCGATCTCGTGCACCGTGAAGGTGTCGCGCACCGCGTCGAGCGTCTTGAGGCCGTCCCCGGTGATCACGAGCACCACGCGCTCGTCCGCCCCGATCGCCTCCTGCTCGGCCAGCTTCCTGAGCACTGCGGTGGTCACACCGCCCGCGGTCTCGGTGAAGATCCCGGTGGTCTCGGCCAGGAGCCGAATGCCCTCCCGGATCTCCGGATCGCTGACCGCCTCGACCGAGCCGCCCGAACGGCGCGCAAGATCGAGGGCATATGGACCGTCGGCCGGGTTGCCGATGGCGAGCGACTTGGCGATCGTGCGCGGCTTGACCGGCCGGCAGACGTCCTCCCCATCCTCGAAGGCAGTGGCCACCGGCGCGCAGCCGGCGGCCTGAGCGCCGTTGAACGCCGGGAGGGAGCCTTCCACCAGCCCCACCTCGAGCCACTCCTCGAACCCGCGCGCGATCTTCGTGAAGAGCGAGCCCGAGGCCACCGGCGCAACCACGCGATCCGGCAGCTCGAACCCGAGCTGCTCGGCGATCTCGAACGCGAGCGTCTTGGAGCCCTCGGCGTAGTAGGGCCGAACGTTGACGTTCACGAACGCCCAGTCGCGCTCGGCGGAGAGCTCGGTGCAGAGCCTGTTCACGTCGTCGTAGGTGCCGCGCACGGCCACCAGATGCGTCCCGTAGACGCCCGTAGCAAGGACCTTCTGCTCCTCGAGGTCCGCCGGGATGAACACGTAGGACTCGAGACCCGCGGCGGCGGCATGGGCCGCCACCGCGCCGGCCAGGTTGCCCGTGGAGGCGCAGGCCACGACCCGGTAGCCCAGCTCCTGTGCCTTTGCCAAGGCCACGGCCACCACGCGGTCCTTGAACGAGTGCGTGGGGTTGGCGGTGTCGTTCTTGACCCAGACCTCACCGAGGCCGAGCCGCTCGGCCAGACGCGGTGCCCGCTGGAGGGGGGTCAGCCCGACCGGCAGGCCCGGCTGCGGCCGCGACTCGAACGGCAGGAAGTCCGCGTAGCGCCAGATCGACTGCGGGGCGGACTGGATCCGCCGCTTGGTCTCGGCGGGATCGAGGGAGGAGTGGTCGTAGGCCACCTCGAGCGGGCCGAAGCAGCGCTCGCACACGTAGCGAGCCTCGAGCGGGTACGACTGACGACATTCCTTGCACTGGAGCGCTTGAACCGACATGGCTTCCTTTCGCCTATGAAAAAACCTCCGCCGCTGCTGTGACGGAGGCCTTCACGAGCGCCCCTTTGCCACATCTGCCGGACTGAGTCCGATGGACTTGGCACCTTTCCCTCGACGCGGGCCTAGGCCTGCGTCGTGGACGGTTGCCGGGGTTTCATAGGGCCATATCCCTCCACCCCTCTCGATGCAACGGCTATGTGGGCGCGGAGGATACAGGAGCAGCGGGCGGGTTGCGAGCGGGATCGCGGCCGCTCATCAGGGCACTCCGCAGCGAGGTTTCGGCTCCCCGGGCTAGAATCAGTCAGGTGACCCCGGTAACCGACGACCCGCTCCTACGCGATGCCGAGCCTTCCGAAGCCACGCCTCAGGCGCTCCGCTCGCGCGCGGGTCGATGCCGGTCACCTCGCCTCGGGGTCGACTGAGCCGAACGTCGAGACCGTCGAGGGTCCCGGCGGCCTTCGCTGGATCAACATCGAGCGTCCGGGGCCGGTGGACCGCGCCTGGCTCGAGGAGCACTTCGAGTTCCACGCGCTCGACTACGAGGACGTGGCCTCGCGCAACCAGCGCCCCAAGATCGACGAGTACGACGAGTACCTCTTCATCGTCCTCTACTTCCCCGTCTTCGACAAGACGGTCGGGCGCCTGAACGCCGCGGAGCTCGACATCTTCGTCGGGCCCGACTTCCTGATCACGCTGCCGAACACCCCGATCCCGCCCGTGGAGTACCTGTTCGAACGCTGCCGCTCGTCCGAGGAAGTCAGGAGCGGCCTGCTCTCGAAGGGATCCGGCTACCTGCTCTACAAGATCGTGGACGACGCGTTCGACTACTGCTTCCCGATGCTGCGCAAGATGGGCAACAAGCTCGAGCGGATCGAGGAGGAGATCTTCGAGGGGCGGGGCGAGGAGATCGTGCGGGACATCTCCAACGCGAAGCAGGAGATCATCAACTTCCGCAAGATCATCCGGCCGCAGCGGGCGGTGCTGGGCGACCTCGAGCGCACCAAGCAGCGCTACATCGCCGACGACCTCGAGATCTACTTCGACGACATCAACGACGCCTCCGAGCGGATCTGGGACATGCTCGAGAACTACAAGGAGGTCGTGGAGGCGCTCGAGGACACGAACGAGGCGCTGATCTCGCACCGGGTGAACGAGGTCCTGAAGGTGCTCACCGCTTTCAGCGTCGTGATCCTGCCCCTCACCCTGCTCGCCAGCCTGTTCGGAATGAACGTGGCGTTCCCGTTCCACACGGGTATCGGGGCGTTCTGGGCGATCATCGGCGTGATGGTGGCCACGCTGGCGGGGATGCTCGGGTACTTCCGCCGCCGCGGCTTCCTCTAGCGCGCCGCTTACCTGCTAGAAACGCTCCCCCGTGGTCGACCCGTCGATCTTCAAGGCCTACGACGTCCGCGGCACGTATCCGGACCAGATGGACGAGGACGTGGCCTACCGGATCGGCCGCGCGTTCGCCCAGGTGCTCGGCAGCCTCGAGGGCAAGCCCGTCAGCGAGCTGCGTGTGGCGATCGGCCGCGACATGCGGCTCACCGCCCCGGCCATGGCCGCCCGCTACGCCGAGGGCCTCGCGCACGAGGGCGTGGACGTGCTCGACATCGGGATGGTCGGCACCGAGCAGGTGTACTGGACCGTGGGCTCGCGCGAGCTCGACGGCGGGATCTCCTGCACGGCCTCGCACAACCCGAAGGCGTACACGGGGGCGAAGCTGGTGCGAAGCGGCGCCCTCGCGCTGTCGGGCGACTCCGGCATCGGCGAACTGCGCGAGCTGGTGGCCGCCGGGCAGCCGGGGCCCGCCGTGGCCGAGCCGGGCGAGGTGCGAACCGAGGACGTGGGTGACGCCTTTCGCGCAGCGGCGCTCGAGTACATCGACGCCTCGCGCATCGCCCCGCTGAAGGTGGTCCTGGACGGCGGCAACGGCATGGCCGGGCAGATGCTGGGTCCGCTGCTCGACTCCTTCCCGATCGAGCAGATCCAGACCTACTGGACGCCCGACGGCGAGTTCCCCGACCACGAGCCGAACCCCCTGCTCGAGGAGAACCGCCGCTTCGTCGTGGACAAGGTCCGCGCCGAGGGCGCCGACCTCGGGATCGCATGGGACGGGGACGCCGACCGCTGCTTCTTCATCGACGACGCGGGCGAGTTCGTGGCCGGGGACTTCCTCACCGCGCTGCTGGCGGAGTCGCTGCTCGGCAAGGAGCCCGGCGCCACCGTGCTCTACGACGTCAGGGCCTCACGGGCCGTGCGCGACGTGGTGGAGCGCGCCGGCGGCGCCGCGCTCGTGAACAGGGTCGGACACGCGTTCTTCAAGAGCCGCATGCGCGAGACCGGCGCGGTCTTCGGCGGCGAGGTGTCCGGCCACTACTACTTCCGCGACTTCTACTGCGCCGACTCGGGCACGCTTCCGGCGCTCCTGATCCTCGAGCTGCTCTCTCAGGAGGGCAAGCCGCTCAGCGAGCTGCTGCGGCCGTTGCGCGAGCGCTACTTCATCTCCGGGGAGATCAACTCGGAGGTGGAGGACCAGGACGCGAAGATGCGCGAGCTCGCGGACCGCTTCCCGGACGGCGAGGTGGACTGGCTCGACGGCGTGTCGGTGGAGTTCGAGGACTGGCACTTCAACGTCCGCCCGTCGAACACGGAGCCACTGCTGCGGCTGAACCTCGAGTCGGTGGTCTCGCCGGACCACATGGCGGAGAAGCGCGACGAGGTGCTGGCCCTCATCCGGGACTAGCCACCGCTCCCGACGAGGCACAGCGAATCGCCACCGACGATCCTTTCGCCCCGGCCGCGGCCGCCGGAATCCACCGGCTCGCGATCCCCACCCCGTTCGCCGTCGGGCGCGTGAACGTGTACCTGATCGAGGACGAGCCCCTGACGCTCGTGGACGCGGGGCCGAACTCGGGCACCTCGTTCGACGAGCTTCAGCGCGGACTGGCCGGGCTCGGACACGCGCTCGAGGACATCGAGCTGATCGTGCTCACCCATCAGCACATCGACCACCTCGGCCTGGTCTCGCTCGTGGCGGCCCATTCGGGCGCCGAGGTGGCGGCGATCGAGGCCGCAGTGCCGTTCGTCGAGAACTTCTCGGTGGAGGCCCAGGCCGAGGACGACTTCGCGCGCGACGTCATGCTCCGTCACGGCATCTCCGAGGACGTGACCGCGGCGCTCCAGTCGGTCTCGCGCGCGTTCCGCGCCTGGGGTGCGCGCGTGGACGTGACCCGCGTGCTGCGCGACGGTGACCGGATCGACCTCCGGGACCGCTCGCTCGAGGTGGCATTCCGCCCGGGCCACAGCCCCAGCGACACCGTCTTCCTCGACCCGGCGCGGCGCCACCTCATCGCCGGCGATCACCTGCTCGGGCACATCTCCTCGAATCCGCTCATCACGCGCAAGACCGACGGCTCGGGCGAGCGCTCACGCGCGCTGATCGCCTACCTCGACTCGCTCCGCCTCACCCGCGAGATGGACGTGGAGCTCGTGCTTCCCGGGCACGGCGAGCCGGTCCACGACCACCGCACGCTGATCGATCACCGCTTCGCGATGCATCGCCGCCGGGCGGACAAGATCCATCGCCTGGTGGCGGAGCGCCCGCGCACGGCGTACGAGGTGGCGCAGGCGCTCTGGGGGAACATCGCCGTGACGCAGGCGTTCCTCACGCTCTCGGAGGTGCTCGGTCACGTGGACCTGCTGCTCGCCGATGGCCGCGTCCGCGAGCACCAGCGCGACGGCGTGAGCGTGTTCGAGGCCGCCTAGCGTTCGAGGCTGCCGAGCGTCAGGCCGACAGCGCGGGCGGCTCGCCGCCCGCGTGGATGTACTGATCGTTGCCGCTCGGGTCGAAGGCGGGCCGGTAGGCGATGCGCCCGGCCTCGGCAATCCGCGTGGAGCAGTGCTCGCAGGTCCAGTGGTACACGAGCACGCCCGCCGGAGGGTCGTAGTCGCTCTGGATCTCCCTGAAGCCGTCGTGGCGGCAGGCCATGTGGTGGAAACGCAGCCGGCGGGCGGAACTTCCGCGTCTCAGCCGAACGTAGGCCGACCGCCCGCGGCACTCCCCGATCGGACCTCACCGATCGGCGAGGAAGAAATGGCCGCCGCCGACCGTTAGTCCAGCGCGTCGAGGAGTTCGCTCCGACGCGCTCACACCTCATCCAAGGGAGATACACACCATGAAAAAGATGGTGATAGTTGCTGACAGCTCATTCGTGATCGAGACGATCCGGCTGGCTCTACGTAGCGCCGCGGGACTGAACGTGATCGGCAAGGTCGACGGTCGCGCCACGGTGCGCCGTCCAATCGCGGACTCGCAGCCGGACATCGTCCTGGTGGACGAGATGCAGAGCTCGGAGCACGCACTCGCGCGCATCCGGGAGTGCCGGGAGGAAGCGCCCTCGAGCGTGATCCTGCTGCTGACGATGCGCATGGAAGACGAGTGGGTGGCCGAGGGCATCGCCGCCGGCGCCGACGCTTGCCTGTCCAAGTCCGCGCACCTGCCGAGCCTCGGCACGCTGATCAGGGAAATCGTGGCACGCAACATCGTCACGGCGCTCCCGGTGAGCCTCACCGAGGGCAAGCTCACGAACGGGGCGGGCGACGACCTCACCCCCCGCGAGCGCGAGATCCTCGGCCTGGTGGCCGACGGCCTCACGAACGCGCGCATCGGCCGGGAGCTGTGGGTCACCGAGCAGACGGTGAAGTTCCACCTCTCGAACATCTACCGCAAGCTCGGGGTGTCGAACCGGACCGAGGCGAGCCGCTACGCCTACACGCACGGCCTGTTCCGCCGCGTCACGCCGCGCCTCGTGCCCGGAAGCGCCGAGGCAGAGCTCGCGTCGGTGAGCGAGCTGCGCCCGGTGAGCGCCGGCGCCGCCTGAACCCAGACTCAACCGAATCACCGCGAAGGGCGGGCCTCCGGGCCCGCCCTTTGCGTCGGCGCTGCCTACAGCCGAACCAGGTTCGGCGCCGAGCGCCGCGAGGTGACACCGCGGAAGTCGACGACGAGCGGAGCCTCGAGTACCGCGTCGAGGTCCAGCCCGGGATGCGCGGTCACGATCACGGCCACGTCACAGTCCGCCAGGGCCTCCGGGCAGCGGAACCGATGCAAGCCCGAGGTCGGGAAGCTCTGGCACGAAGTCGTCGTGGTAGACGAGCTCGGCGCCCTGCTCCTCCAGAAGCCGCATGATCTTCAGGGAGGGCGATTCGCGCAGGTCCCCCACTCCGGACTTGTAGGAGACGCCGAGGATCGCAACGCGGGATCCCCGCACCGGCTTGGCGTGCCCGTTGAGGGCGCGGCTCACCTTGTCGGCACAGAACCGCGGCATGGCCTGGTTCACTTCGCCGGCCAGCTCGATGAAGTCGGTGGGGCAGCCGAACTCGCGTGCCCGCCAGGCGAGGTAGAACGGGTCGACCGGGAGGCAGTGCCCGCCCATGCCGGGGCCGGGCTCGAAGCGCATGAAGCCGTAGGGCTTGCTGCTGGCGGCGTCGACCACCTCCCAGATGTCGATGCCCATCCGGTCGCAGAGCATGGCCAGCTCGTTGACCAGCGCGATGTTCACGGAGCGAAAGACGTTCTCGAGCAGCTTCGTGAGCTCCGCCGCCTCCAGCGTGGACACGCGAACGATCTCGTCGCAGACCTCGCCGTACAGGTCCGCCGCGCGCTCCATGCACACGGCGGTCAGGCCGCCCACGACCCGGGGCGTGGAGCGCATCGGGTGGTCGGTGCGCCCGGGGTCGATGCGCTCGGGCGAGTAGGCGAGGCTGAAGTCGCGGCCGGCGGCAAGGCCGGATTCCTCGAGGAGCGGGACCAGCCGCTCGCGGGTCGTGCCGGGATAGGTGGTGGACTCGAGCACCACGAGCTGACCGCGCTGGAGCACGCGCGCCACGGCCGTGGCGGCGCCCAGGACCGGGCCGAGGTCGGGCTCGCGGTTGCGCGTGAGCGGCGTGGGCACGCTGATGATCACGGCGTCGCAGCGGGAGAGCTCCGCGTGGCGCGTGGTGGGGAGCAGCCGGTCGCCGATCGCTTCCAGGCGCGCCTCGGACACGTCCTCCACGTGGCTCTCGTGGCGCTGGAGCGCCGCGACCTTGCGGACGTCCGTGTCCACGCCCACCACCGAATGTCCCGTTTCGCAGAACGCGACGGCCAGCGGCAGGCCGACGTACCCCATTCCGACTATGCCGACCTTCATTCAATGAAGTTAGGCCCCCTTCTGCGGGGGGGTCCCGCCCGTTCGGCTAGTTGTGGCGGGCCATGGCGGGCGAGTCAGCCGCGGCCAGGAACAGCTGGGGTCGTCCCGTGCCATCCGCGGGCACCTTCCAGACCTCCTCACCGACGTGGTAGAGCACGTGGTCGCCGTCGAGCCACTCCGCCTGGTCGTCCACGGCGCGCGTCTCCGCAAGCGGCGTCTCGCGACCGCTGGCGAGGTCCAGCACGTGGTAGCGCCACGCGGGCGGCGCGCCGACCCGCTTCTTGTAGACCACCCGCGTCCCGTCCGGCGAGAGCGACGGGCACTCCGCGTTCTTGCGAACCGTGACCACGGAGCGCTCGCTGACGCTGCCGCGCACGAGGTAGGTGTCGCCGGCGCTGCCGAGCGTGGCGTAGAAGGTGTCCGCGTCGGGAGCGAAGGTCACGCCCCAGAAGTTGAAGTCGATCGAGCGGAACGGCTCGCCGTCGCGGGTGACGCGGAAGTCCTCGAGGTTGGCGAGCACCTTCCCCTCCCCCATGTCGATGATCGCCGCGCGGGTGGAGAAGCTGCCGGGATCGGCGTAGGAGTGGCCGCTGACGAACGTGGTCACGGCTCCGTAACGCCCGTCGGGGGAGATCCGCGCGCGGCTCGGGATGCCCGGGAGCTCCAGCTCGCGCCGCGGCTCGAGGTCGTCCCCCAGGATGCGGACCTTCACCGAAGCGCCGAGTGCTCCCGTGCGCGAGAGGCAGAGGCCGCGGCCGGCCGCAAAGTACACGCGCTCACAGGCGGGGCCGCCGATCGTGGGACGCCGGCCCGGCGAGCCGGGCCTCATCCAGGCGATCCGCCCGTAGCGGCCGGGGCGCTCGCGGTCGAGGCTCCGGAACACCAGGGCCCCCTGAGCGGGCACCTGCCGGGCCGAGGCCGCCCCGTCCTTACCCACCCTGGCGCCCCCGGCATCCGCGCCACCGAACGCGCTGAGGGCGACCGAGCCTCCCGCAACGAGGAGGCAACCGAGCACCACCAGTGCGAACACCGTGCGGCGCCGGTCACGCGTCGCCGTCACTTCAGGCACCCGCCACCGCCTCGCGGTCCCGCATCAGGGCCGCGCCTCCTACCGCCAGCGCCACGAGCAGGGCGATGGCGAAGCAGAGGATCGCGCTCTCCATTCCGAGCGTCACCCAGAGGGCTCCGAAGATCACGGACGCCAGCAGCCGCGCGATGCTCGTGACCGTGCCGAGCAAGGCCAGCGAGGTGCCCCGCAGGGCGGGCGGAGAGAGCGCGCTGCCCAGTGCCATCAACACCCCATCGGTCGCCGCGTAGTAGACCCCGAGCAGGGCGAGCGCGAGCGGGACGGTCCACCAGCCCGTGGCAGGGGCGAGAAGCACGCCGTAGAGAAGCGCGAGCAGCGGCGTAGCCGCAGACGAACACGCGCCCTCGCCCCACGCGGTCCGCCAGCCGGCCGGCCGGGACGGCGAGCAGCATGTAGACGAGCGCGGTGCCCACGAACAGCAGCGGGAAGACACTCGGCTGGAAGTCCACGCGCTGCTCGAGCGCGAGGTACAGGAAGCCGTCACTGAGCGTCGCGAGCCCGAGCACGCTTCCCACCACGAGCAGAGGAGTGAAGCCGGGCACGCGGACCAGCCGTGCGGCCTCCGCCAGCGAGGGGCGCAGCGCCGGATCTCCGGCGCCGGCGGTGGCGGCCGCGGCGGCCGGACGGTCGTCCACGAACAGGACGAGCAGCGCCACGCCCACCAGCGCCACGCAGAAGCTCACGGTGAACACGGTGTGGAAGGCGAGCGGCGCCACGGCCAGCAGCCCGAAGGCCACCAGCGGGCCGAGCATCGCCCCCGTGGTGTCGAGCGCGCGGTGCACGCCGAACGCGGCCCCGAGGCTGCCGGGGCTGGTGCTGAGCGAGATCATCGCGTCGCGGGGGGCGGTGCGGATGCCCTTGCCGGTCCGGTCCAGCAGCACGATGGCCCCGATCGCCGAGAAGGCGCCGCCCACCACCACCAGGCCGAGCTTGCAGACCGCCGAGAGCCCGTACCCCACGGTCGCGACCTCCTTGTGCCGGCCCCAGCGATCGGCGGTGAAGCCGCTGATGAGGCGAACGAGCGCCGAGGCGCCCTGGTACATCCCGTCCACCACCCCGTACTGGAGTGGCGTGAAACCGAGCGTGTACACGAGGTAGAGCGGCAGGATCGTGGACACCATCTCGGCGGAGAGGTCCGTGAGCAGGCTCACGAGACCGAGGAGCACCACCGTCCTCCCTACCCGGGGCGTCCTGAGGCCGCGCGCGAACAGACCGCGGTGACCGCGGACGAGTGCCGTGGAGTTCTGGACCTGATACACGGATTTCCAGGCTAGGTGCGGCTTGGCGGCCTGCGAGGGGAGCCCCCCCGAACGGCTAGGTACTAGCTCGTCGGACGGGCGTTCCGGCCTGGCCGGATGAGGACGAGCATCAACGTATGGATAACGGTGCGCGGCCGGGAGGTCGGCCGGTGCTGCTCGTCTGCTCCACCGGCGGACATCTCCTGCAACTGCTGGAGCTACGCCCCGCGTGGGAGAGCTTCCCGCGCGTGTGGGTCACCTTCGACAAGTCCGACAGCGTCTCGCTCCTCCAGGGAGAGCAGGTCGTGCACGCTCACGGGCCCACCAACCGCAGCGTCCCCAACCTGCTGCGGAACCTGCGGCTCGCCGCGCGCGTCATACGCGAGGAGCGTCCCGCCGCCATCGTGACCACCGGCGCCGGCATCGCCGTGCCGTTCGCGTGGGTGGGGCGGCTCTGGGGCGTGCCCACCGTCTACGTGGAGAGCTTCACCCGCATCGACGAGCTCTCACTCACCGCCCGCTTGATCTCGCCCATCGCCGGCCGCCTCTACGTGCAGTGGCCCGAGCTCGCCGGACACGCGCGCGGGCCGCGGTTCGCCGGCAACCTCTTCCTCAAGTAGATGATCCTCGTCACGATCGGGACAAACGAGCAGCCGTTCGACCGCCTGGTGCGGGCCGCCGCCGCCCTGGAGGGCTTCGAGTCGCTCGTGGTGCAGCACGGGTCGTCGCAGGTGCCGCACGGCCGTGGCGAGTGGGTGGACTTCGTGTCCTTCGAGGACCTGAGCGCCCGCATGCGTGAGGCCCGCGTCGTCGTCTGCCACGCAGGAGTGGGTTCGATCATGCTGGCCCGCCGCTGCGGCAAGCGCCCGATCGTCGTCCCGCGCAGGCTCCACCTGGGCGAGGCCGTGGACGACCACCAGCTGCCGATCGCCCGCCGCCTCGACGCGACCGGCATCGTGACGCTGCTCGAGGACGCCGACCGACTGGGAGAGGCGATCCGAACCGTCGGGCAGGACGCTCTTGCGCAACCGCTCGCCGACGACGCGGCGCCGGGCAACCTGGCCGGGGACCTTCGCGCTTACCTCGAAGGCCTGGTCGCCGCGTGAACTGGGGGCGGCTCTTCGGCATCGAGAAGCCGAACGTCAAGTCGCTCGCTCGCAGCGGTGACGTAGACGGCTTGATCGAGGCGACTCGCTACCGGGAGGTGGTCCGGCGAGTGGACGGCCGCGTGTCGGATGCTGGGGCCTCCGTCCGGGAGGCCGCGATCCTCGCGCTCCACGAGACGGCCGGCGACCGGGCCGGCGAGACCGCTCACGCGGGCTTTGCGCGACCCCGCGGACCGAGTGAGGTGCGCGGCCGTGCTGGCCCTGTACGAGCGCGGCGAGGCCGAGCCGCTCGCCGAGGCGGCCGGGCTGCTGCGCGACGAGGACGGACAGGCCCTGGCCACTGCCTTCCGCGCACTGCTCGAGCTCCGCAAGCCGGGCAGCACACACAAGCTCGTCCAGGTGATCGTGTACCGGGAGGACGAGCGCCCGGTGAGCGAGGTGGACGCCTCGTTGCTGCGCGCGCTCCTGGAGGCGGAGGGCCCGGAGGCAGGCCCCGCCGTGGTCCGGCTCGTGATCAGCGCTCTTCGCGACGAGCGCGAAGACGTGTCCGAGCGAGCGGAGGACGTGCTCGAGCTGCTGGCCCCCGACAGCGTGGACGCCTTGATGGTCGAGCTGAAGGCCGGCGCCGCGCCGGAACGCGCCGCGGCGGTGCTCGGGCGGATCAAGGACGCACGCGCGCTCGACTCGCTGGTGGCGGCACTCCGGCATCGCGATCCCAGAGTGCGAGCCGAGAGCTGCACGGCGCTCGGGGAGCTCCGCGACCCGGCGGCATCCGAGCCGCTCCTCGGCGCCACGCGCGACTCCGAGCACCTGGTCCGTGCCGCCGCCGGGGCGGCGCTCGACCGCATCGGCACGGCCGCCGTCGCGGTGAGCGTGGCGTCGCTGCTGCGTCCGCTGCTCGAGGTTACGCCCGGCGAGCTGATGCAGGCATCTCGCCACCGACGACGTGCCGCTGCTCGAGACGAACGGGTCGGGCGCGCGAGGACGGGGTGCACGCGACGATGCTGCGCCGCGTGGCGCGCTTCATCGACCGCATCGAGGACAAGCGCGTCCGGACGCCGGCGCGGGCGCCGCATCCCCACGTCAAGCCTGGAAAGGCGATCGCGCCCCACGTGATCCAGGGCCGCGCCGTCTCGACCCACACGAGTGGCACGCGGGCGATCTCGTTCCCGCGCGAGCCGAGGAACGGCGACGGCGCGCCGATGATCGCCAGGATCTCGCTGCCCTGGCCGGCCAGCTCGGCCAAGAGCTCGGCGAGCGCCTCGGCCGGCGAAGCTCCCGGAGCGCTAGGACCTCACCCGCCGCACCACCCCGCCGACCGCGCGCCAGCCGGTGCGGGCAACGCCGGGGGCGCGCTGTGCGACCGCGAGGCTCAGGCGCTGAGCGGCCGTGAGCGAGTCCGCGACGGGACGGGCGAGCGCGGGGTTCGCGCGGGACCCCTTCGAGCGTCCCGTCGGCGGCCGGCGTCAGCTCCTCGATGCGCAGGCGTCCGGGCACGCCGTCCAGCTCGCGCTCGCCGCGATCCGCGAACGTCAGCCCCGAGCCCACGACCAGGTTCGTCAGATCCCTGGTCAGGAGGACCGTTCCCGGCGCGGCCGCCGCGGCCAGCCGGCGCGCGCCCTCCACCGCGGCGCCCGCGACCCGCTCGCCCTCCAGCCGCTCGCATTCGCCGATGTGCAGGCCGGCGCGCGCGGGCCGACCGGTGCGCCGCGGTGGCGGCGACGATCGCGTGCGCGCAGCGGATCGCCCGGACCGGCCCGTCGAAGGTCGCCATGCACACCGTGGCCCTCGTGTCGGCGTCCGGCGTCCGTGGAAGCGGCTGAGCTCCTCGCTCACGATCGCGTCCGGCAACCCACCGGGGCGCTCGACGCGAGAGCACGGTCATGAGCGCCCGGTCCGCTTGGGCGGCGCTCGGGGCGGCGGTGACCAGCGCCTCGACCTGGTCCACGACGGCGTCCATGTCACCGCGCCAGGGCGGGTGCATGTCCCCGGCCAGCTCCGCGAAGCGGGCGCCCGGGATCCGCTCCGCCATCCAGCGCGCAGCGCCGATCGGGAACGGATCCTCGGAGCGGTGGATGACCACGGTGGGCACGCGCACCGCGCCCAGCGCCGGCCGCACGTCGAGCTTGTACCCCACGTCCACCATCCCCTGCGCCATCGCCTGGTTGGCCGCGGCGCGCTCGAAGAAGCCGAGGTTCCAGGAGCGCTTGTCGCCCGCCCGGCCGTCGCCCCAGTGGTCCACCACTGCCGCCATCTCGGAAGCGAGCCACTCCGCGTGCTCGCGCAGCTCCGGCGGCAGGCTCTCGTCGTAGGTGCCGCACGGGAACGCGCCGTAGAGGGCGAGCGCGGCGGTGCGCTCCGGGTAGCTGGCGGCGAACAGGATGGCCATCAGGCCGCCCTCTGACAGGGCCAGCAGCGCGGCGCGCTCCGAGCCCGCTGCGTCGAGCACGGCGTGGACCTCGTCCATCCGCTCCTCGAGCGAGGGCACGTGGTCGATCGGGTCGGAGATGCCGGTGCCCGCCTTGTCGAACAGGATCAGCCGCGAGAAGGAGGCGAGCCTCCGGAACATCGCGGTGACCTTCGGCATCATCCAGAACATGCCGAGGTGGGAGACGAACCCCGGCACCACGAGCAGGTCCACCGGGCCCTTGCCGACGACCTGATAGGCGATCCGGGCTCCTCCATGCCTGGCATGGCGCGTCTTCGGCGGCATCGGTCCGCCTGATCGTAATGCCCGGCCCGAGCCGGGACCGGAGGATCCGCGCGGGCTACAGGCCCGTCCCGGACACCGCCCGGGTCATGTCGCTCTGCAGCTCGGCCTGCGTAAGAGCGCGGTCGTACACGCGGATCTCGTCCAGCCGCCCGGCGAACCATTCGGACCACACGTTGTTGCCGCCGAAGCGCAGCGCGCCGGTGCTGTTCGGCAGCGTGCCGGACACCGCGCGCGACGCCGACCTGGGTGCCGTTCAGCCAGAGCCGCTGGGTGGTGCCGTCCCACGTCATCGCCAGATGCGACCAGGTGTTGAGCGGGAGCGCTGACGGTGCCGTTCGAGAAGAGGTCTCCCGAGGTGAACAGGTGGCCGGAGGGACGCGAGACGTCGTTGTTGGCGTACAGCGCGTAGACGAGCTGTCCGGCCTGCTCCTTCAGGAGCGCCGTCCGCCAGGTGCCGCCGAGTGCCGACGGGTACACCCACGCCTCGAGCGTCGCGCGGGTCGTCAGGTCGAGCGAAGCGGCGTCCGGAACGGTCACCCAGTCGTTGACGCCGTCGAAGGTCAGGGCCGACCCGAACTTGCCCGCCGTCGTGCGGGTGGCACCCGCGATCGTGCCGTTGTTCCCGCGGCCGGACCCGTCGCTCACGGCGGTGCCGCTCGTCTCGTCGAAGCCCCAAGCCCCGACCGGCGCGGTGCCGGGCGGCGGCGCGCTGTTCACGGTGAGGGTCACGGCCACGGTCTTCGGCGAGCCCGACGCGCCGGCGGCGGTGACCGTGACGGTGCCGGTGTAGGTGCCGGCCGCCAAGCCGCTGACATTGGTGGACACCGACAGCGCGGCCGCTCCCGTGCCGGTCGCCGGCGCCACGCCCAGCCAGGTCTGGTTGTCCGACGCCGTCCAGTTCAGCGTCCCGCCGCCGCTGTTGGTCACGTTCACCGTCTGCGCCGCCGGGTTCGCGCCGCCCGCCGTGGCGGTGAAGGCCAGGCTCGTGGGTGCGACGGCGAGAACCGGCGTGGCGGGATTCACCGTGAGCGAGACGGCGACCGTCTTCGGCGAGCCCGACGCCCCCGCGGCGGTGACGGTGACGGTGCCGGTGTAGGTGCCCGCGGCAAGGCCCGTGCAGTTGACCGAGACCGACACGGCCCCCGGAGCGGTGCCGCTCACAGGCGAGACGCCCAGCCAGGTCTGGTTGTCCGACGCCGTCCAGTTCAGCGTCCCGCCGCCGCCGTTGGTCACGTTCACGGTCTGCGCCGCCGGGTTCGCGCCGCCCGCCGTGGCGGTGAAGGCCAGGCTCGCCGGCGCCACCGCCAGCACCGGGGCAGGCGGATTCACCGTGAGCGAGACGTCCACGGTCTTCGGTGACCCCGTGGCGCCGGCGGCGGCGATCGTGACCGGCGCCGTGTAGGTGCCGGGGGCGAGACCGGCAATCGAGGGCGTGGCGGTCACGGTGCTCGGCGCCGCGCCGCTCGCGGGGCTCACTGCGAGCCAGGACGCCGACTCGCTCGCCGTGAAGTTGAGGCTCCCCGTGCCCGCGTTGGTCACGTCGAAGGTCTGCGGCGCCGGATCCGCGGCGCCCTGCGTGGCGGTGAACGAGAGGCTGGTCTTCGAGACCGACAGTGCCGGTTGCGCCGGCGTGCCGCCGGTGCAGGCGACCGGTTTCGTCATGTCGGTCTGCAGCTCGGCCTGCGTGAGAGCGCGGTCGTAGATCCGGATCTCGTCGAGCTGCCCGGAGAACCACTCGGACCAGACGTTGTTGCCGCCGAAGCGCAGCGCACCTGCACCGTTCACGAGGGTCCCGCTCACCGCCCGCGACCCCACCTGCACCCCGTTCACGAACAGCCGTTGCGTGGTGCCGTCCCAGGTCATCGCCAGATGCGACCACGTGTTCAGCGAGAGCGCCGCCGTCCCGCTCGAGAACAGGTCACCGGTCGTGAACAGATGCCCGGACGGGCGGTTCAGGTCGTTGTTCGCGTAGAGGGCGTACACGAGCTGTCCGGCCTGCTCCTTCAGCAGGGCGGTGCGCCACGCCGTCCCGAGCACTGCCGGATTGACCCAGGCCTCCAGCGTCGCGCGATTGTCAGGTCGAGCGACGCGCTGTCGGGCACGGACACGATGTCGTTCACGCCGTCGAAGCTGAGCGCCGAGCCGAACTTGCCGGTGGTGGTGCGGGTGGCCCCCGAGATGGTTCCGGTGTTGCCCTTGCCGGAGGAGTCCGCGGTGGTGGTGCCGCCCGCCTCGTCGAAGCCCCAGGCGCCGACCAGGTTCGCTGCCGGCGCGCACACCACCTCCGAGTAGTTCGCGACGTAGGTGGCGGGCGTGGCGCTGGTGGGGGCGATGACAGTGCGCGCCGCCGCCGTCCCGCCGTCGGACCACGAGGAGAAGTCGTAGGTCTTGCCGCCCAGCGTCTGCGGCGCGGGGGCGGTGGCCCCGATCGTGGCGCCCTGGATGACGGTGCGGGTGAACGGGGTGTTCTGCCCCTCGCTACCGACGGACAGCTGCAGACCGGACGGCTGCGTGTCGAACGTCAGGTTCACCGTCTTCGGGTCGATCCGCCTGGTCGCGGTCGCGCTGAGACCGCCGTCGGTGGCGGTCAGCTTCAGCTCGAGATATGCGGGGTAGTCGTGGTTCGGGGCGGTCAGGGCGCCCGTCGGCCCGGTCGAGGTCCGAAGGGTGTGCTCGTGGCAGCTCGTGGGCACGAGCGCCGAGCAGTGGTTGAGCACGAGCGTCCAGGTGAGCGCGTCGTCCGGCACCGCGCCGCCGCCGCTCTTCGTGGCGGAGCCCGAGTACGCGATCTGGTCGTTGACCCTCCAAGTGGTGCCCGCGGTGGGAGTTGCGATCGTGACCGTGGGCGGAGTGCCCGCGGTGATCGTGAGCGAATCGGTTCCCGAGAGGCCGCCCGGGTCGGTCACGCGCAGGCGCACGGTGCGGACACCGCTCGTCGTGTAGTCGAAGCTGGGCTGGGACGCGGTCGAGTCGTCGTAGGCACCGTCGCCGTCGAGGTCCCATGCGTAGGTGAGCTGCTCGCCGTCGGGGTCCGTGGACGTGGTGCCGTTGAAGGTCACGTGCAGCGGCGTGGCTCCGCTCGTGGGGGTGGCGCTCGCGTGGGCGGTGGGCGCGTGGTTGCCCGAGATCGCATGGATGCGCTGGATCGTGCCGGCGTTCAGGTCGGCGTAGAAGAGGTCGCCCCCGGGGCCCACCTGGAGGTCCACGGGCCCACCCGCCTCGGTAACGAACGGCTGGCGCGTGGCCGGATTCGGGATCCCGTTCGCGTCGGGGAACATGACCCAGACGCAGCTCCGCGAGTAGTCGGCGAAGAACAGCGCGCCGTTGTACTGGCTCGGGAAGGTGCCGCCGTCATAGAAGTCCATTCCCGAGAGGGACGACCCGCCGACCGGGCAGCTCTCCGTGGACACGTTCGCCGCGTGGTTGTAGGTGTAGAGCGGCCGGGTCACGGCCCCGGTGCCGGCCGCATAGAGGTTCTCGCAGATGCTCACGTTCAGGTCGTCGTACGCGGTCTGCCGTCCGTCTCCCTCGTAACAGGGCCACCCGAAGTTCTCGACCGGCGCGGCGGGGCTGGGGAGGCGGTCGATCTCCTCCCACGTGTTCCAGCCCACGTCCCCGAGGTAGATGTCGTTCGTGCCGGGCCTGACGGTGAAGCGGAACGGGTTGCGGAGCCCGTTCGCGACGATGCGGCGCGTGTTCGGGTCGGAGCTCGCAGCGCCCGGGTTGTCCGGCATGCGCCGCTCCCGTGTCCGGGTTCACCCGGGCGATCGTGCCGTCCAGCCCCGTGGGATCGCCACTCGTGCGGATGTCCTGGCTGCGGAGGGCGCCGCCCTCGGCGGTGGGCGGGGTCATGGACCCGCCCACCCCGCCGGGCGGATCGCCGCAGGGATTGATCGGGTTGCCGTCGTTCCCGTAGTCGGCGAAGTCGAAGCTCGCGCCGTCGCCCGCGCCCACGTACAGGGCGCCGTCGGCCCCGAAGGCGACCGTGCCGATCGAGTGGCTCGCGTACTGCTGGCACCAGTCCTCGATGAGCACCTGCTCAGACCCGCCGCTCAGCTTCGAGAGCCGGCCGCTGACGACACAGCCGTCGCCGGTCGGGCCGGGCGGAGTCGGGCAGTCGTCGTTCCACCTGGGTGCGGTGCCGCCGATGGCCGCGTCGTGGGTGTAGAGCGACGTAGAGGTAGGGCCGGCCGGTGGTGAACTGCGGGTCGAGCGCAAGCCCGAGCAGGCCGCGGTCCCAGAAGTCGTGCACGCTCGTGCTCAGGTCCGCGTAGAGCGTGGGCGTGGGGTCGTCGAGGCCGTCGAAGACCTTGATCTGGCCGTTCTTCTGCGCGATGAAGACGCGGCCGTCGGGGGAGAAGCGAACGGCCGTCGGGAAGTCCAGGCCGCTCAGCGCCGTCGACTGCTGGAAGCCGCTGGGCGTCACGGTCGCGGCGGCGAGGCCCACCTGCGGCAACGGCCCCGCCGTCGGATCGAAGACCGAGTCAGGCGTGGCGTCGGCGCGCGCCGTTGCGACCGACCCGAGCATCACGGCCGCACACAGGAGCGCCAGGAGCAGCCTTGCTCGCTTGCGCGGGACCACGAGGTCGACCGTATGCGCCAGTAGGTGTGGCCGCAATCAAGACGGACCGAAATTCGTACACGGCGGCATGCGCTCGCCGTGCGCGTCCCTACGCGGGCGTGGTGTGCGGCGCATCGCACCGGGAACCGGCGCGCGTGCTACGTTGAGCCGCCTATAGCGGCTCAATGACGCGATCGACGCCCGGCGGACTGACGATCGCACGAAGTGACGCCGTCGACGAACAGACCAGGACCCCGCCGTGGTAACCCTACCCAGGGGCGGTCGAATAGCCGCTGCCGAGTTTCGCAGCTGGCCTAGCCGCCGGTGTTCCCGCTCCAGACGAAGCCCTGCTGCCTCGCCGGACAGTCGCGCAGGTACGCGGTCGGCAGCTCGAACGTGTTGCCCGTGACCGTCCAGTTGGTCAAGTAGCCCTTCGGCTCGGTCGAGTTGCCGCACTGGGGGAACACCGGGGCCGCGCCCGTGTAGGCCACCATCACCGTGTAGTAGCCGGGGGCGCCGAGGTTGAACGACCTGCCGAACCGGTTGCCCTGGAGCGTCACGCCACCGTAGGGCGACGGAAGCGGGCTCCACCAGAACCCCCACGTGAAGAACACGTCGAACACGCCGCAGTTCTCGAACTCCGAGTTCCTGATCGTCATGCCCGGGACGACGATGGCGTACAGGCACTCGAGGTGGACTCCCTGGGTGTGGATCTCGACGTCGTGGAACAGGACGTTGTCGAACGTGAAGTTGCTGCCCGACACCAGGGCGCCCTTCTCGTCGATCACGTTGCCGATCGAGGCGTTCTTGAACGTCACGTTGTCGGCGCCCGGCGCGCCGTGGTTCTCGAAGGCCGCCGTCGTGGCCATGTTGGCGTCGACGTTGATCCCGTCGAAGGTGACGTTGGAGGCGGAGTTGTCGAGCTCGCGGACCTTCACGCCCGATCCACCGCGGAAGGTCACGCGCTTCGTGCCCGCGGGCACGGCCTGCGCCGGATACGTGCCGGCGGCCACGCTCACGGTCTCACCCGCCGTGGCCACCGCGTAGCCACGGGCCAGCGTCCGGCACGGCGCCGCCGCGGTGCAGGCACCGCCGTCCGAGCCGGCCGCGGAGACGAACACGTCGGCCGACCCCGGGGGCGGTGGCGGCGGCGGTGGCGGCGGTGGCGGCGGCGGCGGTGGCGGCGGCGCCACGTTGACGGTCCAGCTTCGCTGGGCGGGCGTGAGGTCCTGATTGCCCGCGGCGTCGCGAGCGCGTACGGAGAACGTGTGCGATCCGTTGCCCAGTCCCGAGTAGGTCTTCGGCGACGAGCAGCCGGCCCAGGCACCGGTATCGAGCCGGCACTGGAACGTCGAGCCCGGCTCGGAGGAGTGAACGAGAAGGCCGCGGACGCGGCCGTTCCGCCGGGTCCCGCGGTGATCGTGGTGGCCGGAGGGATGAGGTCCGGGAGCGGCGGGGGCGGAATGACCGGGGGCGGCGCATCGGGGGGCGGCGTATCGCCGGGCGGCGTGCCTGGGCCGGGGTCCGGCGAGTCCGAGCCGGGCTCATCGCCCGGTCCGTGCAGCGGATCCAGTCCGAAGAGCACCTCCACGCCGTCGCCCAGCCCGTCGCCGTCGTCGTCGGCTCGGTTCGGCGAGGTCTTGGAGTGCTTCACCTCGTAGCCGTCCGAGAGGCCGTCCTTGTCCGTGTCGCGGCGCCGTGGCGAGCTCTTCGAGCGCTTGACCTCGTAGCCGTCCGCGAGGCCGTCCCTGTCCGTGTCCTTCCTGCGCGGGCTGGTGCGCGACCGCCGCTGCTCGAACTTGTCGCGCAGCCCGTCGCCGTCGCTGTCGGCCTTGTGGGGATTCGTGTGGGTGTGCCGCTTCTCGTAGCGGTCGCCGAGACCGTCGTGGTCGGCGTCGGCCGCCCGCGCGAGCGCCGCCTGGGGAACGGCGAGCGTGACCGCGACGGCGATCATGGCGGCGGGGACTCGTCCGAGTCCCCGCGTGGAAGCGGACTTGGCAAGACGGGCTCTCATGACGGCGAAAACGCTGCTCTGCAGGCCTCCATGCCCGCTCGACGAGACAGCGCGTTGACGCGGAGTATGCCCATCCCGCGCTCGATCAGCCTCCCGGGGTCCGGGCGGGACCTGGGCGTGGGGCCGCCATCGTGCCCGCCTATCGGCGCCACGGCGCGCGGCTGTGCTCGTCGCCGATCTGGACCTTGTCGATCGGTCCTGACCAGCCCGCGTCGGCGCCTGTCTTACGGCACCGCGCGGTTGCGGTCGGCGTTGATCTCGCTCGCCGACAGCGCCCGGTGGTACAGGCGAAGCTCGTCGATCTGGCCCGCGAACCACTCATTGGCGAAGCTGTCGCCGCCGAAGCGCAGCGGGCCGGTGCCCGTGGTGAGCGAGCTCGTGGCCGAGCGCGAGGAGACCTGCGTGCCGTTCACGTACAACCTCAGCGTGCCCGTGTCCCAGGTCATCGCCAGATGCGTCCAGGTGTTGACCGCCGAGCTGGCTGGTGCCGGCGGTCGAGAGGTCCGAGCCGGCGAACAGTCGTGCGGTCGGGCGGTTGGCGTTGCTGTTCGCGAACAGGCCATAGGACAGCGCGCTCGAGCGCTCCTTCACCGCCACGCTCATCCAGCTGCTGAAGCTGGTGGGCCGCACCCACGCCTCGAGAGTCAGGCCGGATGCAAGGGTCAGGTCCGAGGCGTTCGGGACCGTGACCCAGTCGTTGTTGCCGTCGAAGGTCAGTGCGCGGCCGAAGCGCCCGGACGCGGTCCGGGTGGCGCCCGAGATCGTGCCGTCGTGGTCGCGCACGGCATCGGTGACGGTCGAGCCGCTCGTCTCCTCGAAGCCGAAGGCGGCAACGAGGCCGTCGTTGTCCACGGTCACCACCACGTTGGCGGAGGTGCGCGTGTTGCCGGCCGCGTCACGCGCCACGGCGCTCAGCGTGTGCTGGCCGTCCGTGAGCCCGGTGGTGTTCCAGCTCAGCGAGTAGGGGCTCGTCGTGTCGGCCGCGCCCGTGTTGTTGCCGTCCACGCGGAACTGCACGCTCTGCACGCCCACCGCATCGGACGCGGTAGCGCTGACGGTCGTGGTTCCGGACACGATCGTCCCGGCCGTGGGCGCCGTGACGGTGACCGCGGTCGGGGCGTTGTTGTCCACCGTGACCGTCACGTTCGCGGAGGTCCGCGTGTTGCCCGCCGTATCGCGCGCGATCGCGCTCAGCACGTGCGTGCCGTCGGACAGCCAGCTGGTCGCGCCGGACATCGTGTAGGGAGCGCTCGTGTCGGTGGCCACGACCGAGCCGTCGACGAGCGAACTGGACGTTCTGGACGGCGACGTTGTCGGAGGCGGTCGCGTTGACGGTCGATCGTGCCGGACACGGTCGCGCCGTTCGCCGGCGCGCTGATCGCGACGGTCGGGGCCGCGTTGTCCACCGTGATCGTCACGTTCGCCGAGGTCCTCGTGTTACCGGCCGCGTCACGCGCCACCGCACTCAGCGTGTGGCTGCCGTTCGACAGCGTCGTCGTATCGAGCGAGAGCGAGTAGGGGCTCGTCGTGTCGGCCGCGCCCACGTTGTTGCCGTCCACCCGGAACTGCACGCTCTGCACGCCGACGTTGTCCGATGCGGTCGCGGTCAGCGTGGTGGTGCCCGCGACGAGCGAGCCCGCGGCGGGGGCGCTGAGGGACACCGTCGGCGCGGTGTTGTCGACCGTGACGCTCACGTTGGCGGAGGTCTTGGTGTTGCCGGCGGCGTCACGCGCCACGGCGCTGATCGTGTGGCTGCCGGTGGACAGCGTCGTCGTATCCAGAGAGACGGAGTAGGGACTGGTCGTGTCGGCCGCGCCCACGTTGTTGCCGTCCACCCGGAACTGCACGCTCTGCAGCCCACGTCGTCCGAGCGGTGGCGCGTGGTCGTGCCGGACAGCGCGGCGCCGGCCGCGGCGGCTGATCGACACGTCCGGCGCGGCCTTGTCGACGGTGACGCTCACGTTCGTGGCGGTCTGTTGCCGGCGCGTCACGCGCCACCGCGCTGTGGTGTGGGCGCCGCTCGAAGCGTCGCGGTGTCGAGCGCGAGTAGGGACTGGTCGGCCGCGCCCGTTGTCGCACCGGAACTGCACGTCGATCCACGTTGCGGGCCGGAGGTCGTGCCGGAGGGTGCGCTGTTGCCGGCCGCGTCGACGCGCCACGTGCGCCGTGATCGGTGTTGGCGTGGCTGCCGTTGCGACAGCGTCGTGGTGTCGAGCGCGAGCGAGTAGGGACTGGTCGTGTCGGCCGCGCCCACGTTGTTGCCGTCCACCCGGAACTGCACGCTCTGCACGCCGACGTCGTCCGACGCGGTGGCGGTCAGCGTGGTCGTGCCGGACAGCGCGGCGCCGGCCGCCGGCGCGCTGATCGACACGTCCGGCGCGGTCGTGTCGGCCGTGATCACGGCGCTCACCTGGCTCGAGGCAGTGCTCGCGTTGCCGGCCGCGTCGGCCGCCACGACCCGGTAGTAGTAGGTGCCCGGCGTCAGGCCGGTGTCGTTGTAGCTCGTGCCGCTGGTCACGGTGGCCACCCGGTTGGCGGCCGAGGGCGTGAAGCCCGAGGTGGTCGAGCGGTGCACGCGATACTCGGTGACGCCCACGTTGTCGGTGGACTGCGACCAGTTCACGAGGGCGGAGCTCTGCCCGGGCGTGGCGGTCACGCCACCTGGCACCGACGGCGGCGTCTGGTCGCCGCCCTGCTCCACCTTCACGATCTTGCTCACGGACGGGACGCCGTTCTGGTCGATCAGGAAGACCATGTAGAAGCCGGGCGGCGCCACGTTCGCGTTGGCCGGCCCGTCGACCGTCACGCTGCCGGACTGCGTCTGCACGCCCAGCGTCATGAAGCGCTGGTCCATGTCGAGGTTGTGCGTGACCGAGCCCATGCGGACCAGCGACACCGAGCGGATCCTCGCCGCGTCGGGCGTGCCGACGTTGAACGACTGGCCGTAGCTGAGCGCGGTCGGGGCGGTCGTGATCGTCGGGCGCGCCCCCTTGAAGAGGTAGGGCGGCGAGTAGATCTCGGCCGACTTCTCGTTCTTCGCGTTGCCGAACGCACCGCCGCCGGCGAGCAGCACCCGAGCGTCGGGCAGGAGCAGCGCCGTGGAGTGGTACAGGCGCGGGCGCCGGTGAGACGCGGTGGGCGTCCAGACGTCTGTGTCCGGATCCCAGATCTCGGTGCCGAGGACGCCGGTGGTCTCGTCCACGCCGTCGGTGGTGGTCTGCCCGCCGGTGGCGAGCACCTTGCCGTCGGCCAGCACCGTGAGCGTGTGGTACGAGCGCCGGTAGTTCATCGGCGCGACCTCGCGCCATGCCGGCGACGCCCGCGGTCATGTCGATCGCGGCGGCGCGGTTCGTGACCGCCCGGCCCGGGAACTCGGGGTCGGACCAGGTGCCCGACTTGAGGATCTTGCCCGGCCGGTACATGACCGCGCTCTGGCCGTCGATCGGGCTGGTGCCGACGGTCGTCCACTGCTTCGTGTTCAGGTCGAAAGTCCGCGTGGTGGTGTCGGGCCCGGCGTCGAAGAGCTTGCCGTTGGGCAGGACGAACATGAACGGATAGAGCGGCATCCGGCGGGAGGCCTGCGGCAGGTCGGTCCACGAGTCCGTCTGCGGGTCGTAGATCGAGGGCAGCGTGTTCGACGCGTCGGTGAGCGGGATGCTCATGCCCGGCTCCTTGAGCGTGATGCTGTCGCCCGAGACCACGAACACGCGGCCGTCCGGCAGCGCGGTGGCCGTCGGGTACCAGCGCGCGACGCTCATGTCGGTGCCGCGTGTCCACGTGCCCGCCTGCGGGTTGTAGAGGTTCGTGTCCTTGATGCCCTCGTAGGCCTGCTCGTGGCCGCCGAACACCGCCAGCTTGCCGTCTCCGAGCGTCACCTGGCCGGCGCAGAAGAGGTTGCGCCCGGTCGGGATCGCGGCGAACGTCTCGGTCGAGGGGTTCCAGAGCCGCTCGGAGTCGAGGGCCGCCTCGAAGCCGTCCCAGGCAGCCACCTGACCGGTGGAGGTGAGCGCGAGGTGCACGGGCACGATCGGCCAGGCCTTGGGCGCGGCGAAGCTTCCGATCACATCGGTCCCCGGGTCGGCGGGTGGCTGCGGCGTGCCCGCCACCACCGGCTGCCCCATGTCGCCGCTGAGCTCCGCCGGGGTCAGCACGCGGTTGTAGATCCGGACCTCGTCGATCAGCCCGCGGAAGCGCTCGCCCCAGACGTTGTTGGCGCCGAAGGTGAGCGGGCCGCCGTGCCCGCCGGCGAGCGCGTCCGGCAGCGTCCGCGATGCCCACCTGCGTGCCGTTCACGAACAGCTTGAGCGTCGTGCCGTCGTAGGTGGCGGCGAGGTGAGACCACTTGTCCGGGTCGAGGTCGGAGCTGCCGCGAGCGCCCGGATCGCCGCCCAGGTTCGCGCTCGGCGTGTCGTTGTCGCTGTTGGCGTAGAGCGCGTACTCCACGCCGCCGGCCGACTCCTTGAACAGGACCGTTCGCCAGTCGGTGGCGGCCTGCGGCCGCACCCAGGCCTCGAGCGTCATGCGGCTCGGAGAGGTCGATGGCGTCGCCGTCGGGCACGGTGGCCATGTCGTCCTCGCCGTCGAAGGAGAGCGCCCGGCCGAAGCGCCCGGAGTTGGTGCGGGTGGCTCCGCCGAGCGTGCCGTCGTTGCCGCCGCTCTCGTCGACGATGGCCGATCCCGCGGCCTCCTCGAAGCCGAAGGACGCGACCGGGTGCGAGGCGCCACCGCCGACGGTCTGGCTGCCGCGCACGGTGGCGCTCGTGCCGCCGTTCCCGTCGAGGGCGGTCACGTCGACCGCCACCACGTCGCCCGCGTCGCCGTTTCCGGGGTCCGCCAGGTTGAGCGTCCGGCCGCTGGCGCCGCTGATGGCGGTGCCGTTGCGGAACCACTGGTACTGGTAGCTGACCGCGTCGCCGTCGGCGTCGGCGAACCCGCTCGGGGCTGCGGACACGATGTCGTCGGTCGACGGCGAGGTGGGCTTGACGGTCGCCGTGCCCGCGGTCGGGGCGCTGTTGGCCACCGTGACCGTCGCCACCGCGGGATCGCTCACCCGGCCGCCCGGATCGGCGGCGGACACTTCCACCCGGATCGCGTCACCGCGGTCGCCGTTGCCCGGCTGCGAGAGGTCGAGCGTGGCCGCCGTGGCGCCGCTGATGGCGGTGCCGTTGCGCAGCCAGCGGTAGCTGTATGTGAGCGCGTCGCCGTCCGGGTCGCGGAAGCCGGCTGGGCGTGGCCGTCAGGATCTGGCCCGTCTTGGGCGACGTGGGCGCGATCGACGCCGTGCCCTCGACAGGAGTGGCGTTGCTGCCGGTGATCGTCTGGCCGCCGCGCACCGCCGGGCTCGTGCCGTTGCTCGGGTCGACGGCGGTCACGTCCACGTCGATGCGGTCGTTCAGGTCACCGTTGCCGGCCTGCGAGAGGTCGAGCGAAGCGGAGGTGGCGCCGCTGATGGCCGTGCCGTTGCGCAGCCACTGGTAGCGGTAGGTGAGCTGGTCGCCGTCGACGTCGGCGTACCCGCTCGGCACCGCCTTGACCACGTCGTTCGTGGCCGGCGAGGCCGGCTTGACCGCCACCGTCCCGGCCGTGGGCGCGGTGTTGGCGACCGTCACGGTCTGGAAGGCCGGGTCGCTGGCGGCGCCCTTGCCGTCGGTGGCGTACACCTCCACGCGCACGTCGTCGCCGCGATCGCCGTTGCCCGGCTGCGACAGGTCGAGCGAGGCGGAGATTGCGCCCGCGATGGGCGTGCCGTTGCGCAGCCACTGGTAGTGGTAGGTCAGCGCATCGCCGTCGGGGTCGGTGAACCCGCTCGGCGTGGCGGTGAGCGTCTGGTTGGTCTTCGGCGATGCCGGCGCGGCCGTGACCGTCCCGGCCACCGGCGCGCCGTCGGTGCCCGCGCCGAATGAGATCTGGACGCGCTTCAGCGTCGGCGACACGACGCCGGTCGAGCTCGCCATGCGGGCCCGGTACTGGATGTAGCGCGCGGCCGGGCTCGCGATCGCCCCGGCCCCGCCGACGGGCTGCCAGGCAGACCAGCTGCCGTCGGGCTGCGGGGTGGCGCCCGAGCGCGTGTCGTAGGCGATCTGGGTGCCGCTCGGCAGCGCGGTCTGGGCCGTGAGCGTCTGCCACTGGGCCGCGCCGGGTCCGGCGTCGAGGGTCCGCGAGCTGAACGTGCCGGCGGCGGCGTAGTCGCCCTGACGGAGCCAGTGCACCTGCACCCCGGCCCCGAACAGGCCGTAGTCGCTGACCGCCGGCCGCATGGCCCTCTCGATGGTCACGGTGTGCGTGGCCACGAGCGCGCCGTCCACGTAGAAGAGGACGTTGGTCGGGTTCCACTCGATCCGGAAGCGATGCGGGGTGTTGAGGCTCACTCCGGGCAGCGGGGTCACCTGCTGGGTTCCCGGGTCCGCGCCGCTCTGCGCGTACATCTGGAAGGGGTCTCCCGCGGAGCCCGTGCCGAACACCGCGTAGGGGAAGTCGCTGAGGTCGTTGCCGAGGCCCACGGCCTCGTCGTTGACCGGCCGGAAGAGGGCGCTGAAGTCGATGACCCGCGGACCGTCGTAGATCGGGGTCGTGTAGGTGGAGGCCCCGTCCACGACGAGCGCGCCGCCGGCGGTCTTGACCTCGCTGCCGAGACCCCACGAGAGCACGCTCCACCCCGCGGGCGGCGTCGGACCCTCGAACTCCTCGCCCACCGTGGGCTGCAACAGCGCCTCGCCGTCGGTGCCGGCGCCGCTCGCGCCCACGTAGGTGTTGCTCTGCGTGCCGCCGGCGAACTCGGAGGTGCGGTCGTCCACGAGCGCGCCGGGCGGCGTCTGGAAGCTCGCCGGCGCCTGGGCGGCCGCGGGCGAGCTGACCGCGTTGCCCGCGGCGTCGGTGGAGCTGACGCGGAAGCGGTAGGTGGTGCTGGGGCTCAGCCCGGTGAGCTCGATGCTGTGGTCGGTCACCCGCGCGCTGTCGGATGCCTGGCTGCCGAGGGCGGCGGTGCGACCGTAGTCCACGCGCGAGCTCGCGGGCTCGTCCGTCTGCCAGGTGACCGTCGCGTGGCCGTCCGCGTCCGCGGCGGCGTTGACGTTCGTGATGTCCGGCGCGGCCGTGTCGTTGGCGTAGGTGGCCACGTAGTCGCCGGCGGTCGCCTTGAACACGAAGTAGTCCACGCCCTTGACCGTCCGGGTGTGGCGGGCCACGGGCTGGCCGCCGCGGGTCAGGCCCGAGAGCGGACCGGACGCCGACTGGGCGGGCAGCATCGCCTCGAGGCCGCGCGCCTTCGGGTTCGTGACGACGGAGAAGCTCAGGTGCCCGCCGCTGTAGGCCACGTCCTTGAAGGAGGAGGCGTTGCGGCCGTCGAGCCAGTCCATCATCTGGACCGACGAGACGACCGGCACGTCACGCTCCTGCGCGGAGGCCACGATGTCGTTCGCGTTGGCGTGGTCGCCGTGATCGGTGTGGGTGTTGACGGTGATCACGCCGTACCAGCCCTTGGCCCCGAGCGCGTTGTCGAGCAGGGTGTCCACCTGCGGCGCCATCGGCATCTCGGACTCGTCGGTGACCTGCGTCATCGCCTGGTAGACGTCGATCATCGATCCGTCGAGGTCGGCGAAGCGCTGCGGGAAGCCGGAGCCGGTGAGCAGGCCGGGCTGGGTCAGCCAGCCGGGGGGACCGTTGTAGTAGTAGTTCGTGTCGAAGCGGATCCCGTGGGCCTTCTCGAGCTTCGGCTCGGTCGCCCAGTCGCTCCAGACGATGCAGTGGGTGCGGTTCGTGGCCGGCTTCTTGACGCTCGGCCACTTCGCGCCGAACGCGGCCAGCTGGCTGTCGAGGTTCTCCTCGAGCGAGGCGGGCGTGAAGTCGTTGCAGGACGTGTGCAGGTGCAGCGCCACCTCGAAGCCGTCGGCTTCGTACGCGGCGGCCTGGGCATCCGTCATGGCCGTGTCCGCGTACAGGTAGGAAGTGGCGCGCACGCATTCCCAGTCGGCCACCGAGCAGCCGGCCGGGCTCGACGTCTTGAGCCGGTCGAAGAAGGCGGGGGTGCCGTTCACCGCGTGGTCGTCGCCGGTCTCCACCACCGCGGCCTTCTCGCCGCGCGGGAGGTACCAGAAGCGCGGCAGCGGCGCCTTGTCGCGGTTCATCTCGGTGATCAGGTTGGCGAGCAGCCGCTGCTGCTCGTCGGCCTGCGGCACCGCGATCTTGCTCATGTCCACCCAGTCAGGCTGCACGTCGCCCGCCTTGGCGCCGTAGAAGAGGTCGTCCGGGCGGATCCCGTTCGGCGTGCCGTCGCGCTTCTGGCCCGCCCAGGCCGGGTTGCCCTGGCGCGTGTAGACCACCGAGCGCGCGAGGTCGTATGCGAAGGCCGCTGCCTGGCCGCCGCCGGTGCCCACGTCGCGCAGCGACACGGCCGGGTCGGAGGTGGCGGTGGCGGCGTCCGAGTAGAGCCGGGCGACCGCGCTGGCGCCGTTCAGCGCGTAGCGGTCGGCGGTGCCGTGGAACTGCAGCGTCTGCCCCTCGATCCCGGCGCCCGCGTAGCTGCCCGGATCGACCTTCATGTACTGGTTCGCGCGGGTGCCGCCGGCGTCGGTCAGCCCGAGCAGCCCGGCGAGCTTCTTGTCCGGCCGCATCGCGATGAGGTTGCCGCCGCCCTGGACCCAGCTGGTCAGGAGCGAGACCTCGGTGTCGGTGACCGCTCCGGTGGCCAGGATCACGACGCTGTGTCCGGCGAGCTTCGCGGCGGTGACCGGCCCGTCGGTCACGTCGAACTCGTTGAGGCCCTCCGCCGCGGAGGATCTCCGCGTAGTAGCGGCCGAACGGATCGCCCGGGTCGCTGATGACCTGGATCGGGCCGCCCGGGCCCACGCCGGGCGACTGGGACTCGGTGGTGAACGACCAGGTCTTGTCGGACGGTGAGACCGTTGCCCACGGCATCCGTGACACCGCTCGAGCCGCCCTTGAGCCGGACGAGGTAGGTCTCCGAGTTCGCGAGCGCCGACTGCGGCTTGAGCTTCACGACTCGCGTCTGCGCGTCGTAGCTCACGTCGGCCGGGACCAGGTTGCCGTCCTCGTCGCGGAGCGTGACGTTCGTGCCGGTGACGCTCGCGGGGGCGAGCGGCTCGTCGAAGGTCGCAGTGACCTCGATCGTGGCCGGGACGTCGGAGGCGCCGGCCGCGGGCGCCTGCTCCGTGACCGTCGGCCCGCGCGTGTCCGGCGGGATGGTGCGGTCGAAGGCCGCGTCGACCCAGTAGTTGGTCGCGTTGAAGGTCTGATCGGGGAAGGCGCTGGCGCCGTAGCTGGTAGACGCCGTTGCCGCCGGCGGCCGTGGCGCTGGGAGCGTGCAGGGGCGGACGGTCGACGCCCTGGTTGAAGTAGCCGGGGCTGAACCCGAAGCGGCCCGGCGCTCGCGTAGTAGGACGTGATGTAGGTGGTGTCCTTCGTGATCGGCACCGGGTTGGGCAGGTCCGCCTGCTGCCAGCCCGAGGCGGTCTCGCCGGTGAACGTGGCCGCCGCCAGGAGCTGGCCGGTGCCGGACCACAGGTGCCCCACGTGCGAGCCCGTGTTGTTCGGCTGCTTGTAGAAGCGCAGCGCCGTGATGTAGCCGTCCTCGTCCGAGCGGAACTTCATCCCCACCTCGACCGGCTGGTCGTTGTTGGCGTCGCCGGGCGGAGCGTCGCCGGCCGCGAAGACCGTGCAGGGGCACTGCGAGGACGTGCTGAAGGACCAGGTCTTGTCCGCGGCGAGCCGGTTGCCCGACGGGTCCGCCACTCCGGCGGTGCCGCTCTTGACCGTGGCGGTGTAGGTCTTCCCGAGCGCGAGCGGAGCCTGCGGCGTGAGCGTGGCCTTCCGCGTCGCGGAGTCGTAGGTCACCTGAGCCACCACCGCGTTGCCGTCACCGTCGGCCAGCGTGAAGGAGCCCGCGTTCACGGTGAGGGGATCGAGCGGCTCGTCGAAGGTGGCGGTGACCTTGGTGGTCGGCCGGCAGGCCCGTGGCGCCCGCCGCCGGCGAGACGTCGCTGATCAGCGGCCGCGCGCGTGTCCGCGCCCGGCAGTCTGCTCGAACACGGCGTCGACCCAGTAGTTGGTCGCGTTGAAGGTCGAGTCGGGGAACGCGCTCGCCCCGTACTTGTAGACGCCGTTGCCTCCGGCGAGGGAGTCCGCCGGGGCGTGCAGCGGCGCGTTGTCCACGCCCCCGAAGAAGTAGCCGCTGCTGAAGGCGAACTGGCCGAGGCTCGAGTGGTAGGACGTGATGTAGGTGGTGTCCTTGGCGATCGGCACCGGCATCGGCAGCGTCTCCTGCTGCCACCCCGAGGCCGTCTCGTTCGTGAACTGGACCTCGGCGAGCTGCTGCCCGGTGCTCGACCAGAGGTGACCGACGTGCGTGCCGGTGTTGTTCGGCTGCTTGTAGAAGCGCAGCGCCGTGATGTAGCCGTCGTCGTCCGAGCGGAACTTCATCCCGACCTCGACCGCCTGGTCCTGGAGCGCGTCGCCGAGCGGGGCGTCGGTGGGCGCGAAGACCGTGCACGGGCAGACGGCGGCCTGGGCGCGGGCCGCCGTGGGGGCTGCGAGCGCCAGCACCAGCGGCAGCAGCGAGGAATAGCGGGCGGAGAGCGCGCATCGCTGTTCTGAAGCTATGTGAGCCTGGTTGCGTACGCACGGAAATCCAACGAATTCGGGCCCTGTGGACGTGCTCGGGCCAGACCTTCGGCTAGGTCCGGGACCGTCCGGGCAGCGGAGCCGGCATCCGCACCCAGGCGAGGCCGGCGGCACGCTCGGCCAGGCGCTCGGCCGCGAGGCCGAGGCCGAAGGCCGCCATCGGCACGCATACGAGCTCCAGCCGGAAGGCGCTGAAGATCGGGATCGCGACCACGGAGAGCGCGCCTGCGACCGCGCCGGCCTTCAGGAGCGTGATCGCGGCGCCCTCGCGGGAGCCGCGGCCGAGCAGGAACAGCAGGGCGAGGCCGCCGATGAGGTAGGCGGCGGAGTACCAGGCGCCGTCCCGGACGAACCCGCCGTCGGCCTGCACGAGGTCCACGAACGCGCCGGGATAGCGCTCGACGACGAAGCCCCAGGTGGGGTCCGACACCGGCCGGAAGTCGTTCAGCATCATCGCGAGCAGCTCGCGCATCGGCATCGAGAAGAGGAGGGCCACGGGGAGCGGCCGCGGCGAGGCCCGTGCCGAGCAGCGACCAGGCAACCCTCGACCTCAACGTGAAGGTTAGCCATGCCGCTGCGGCGATCGGGATCCAGGTGCTGTCGCGCGTCAGCGAGAGGACGAGGATCGAGACCGTCCAGGGGATCAGCCAGCGCGGCCCGCGGCGCAGCACGAGGATGCGCGGAGGCGAGCGCCGCGGTCTCGAGCGCGAGCCCCCAGCTGTCGGTGAGCGGATAGCTCGAGTGGTCCGTGAGCGCGGGCAGGAAGACGGTGAGCGAGCGTCACGCCCGCGGCGATCGGCAGCCGGAAGCGCAACAGCAGCAGCCCGAAGATCGCGAGCACCGCCGCCACGTAGCCGGCGATCGAGAGGTCGAGGATCGTGCGCTCGCCCGCCACCGGCTCGAGGGCGGCGGCCGCGAGCGGCACCGCCACCCGGCGCTCGTAGAACTGGGCGTTGTAGCGGACCCAGGCCGGATCCCCCGACGTGGAGCGGGTCGCGGCGGCGCAGCTCGGCGCCGAAGGGGCCCTGCGAAGGCGCGGTCGAGGGCCGTGTCGCGGTCCACGCCGCGCAGCTCGAGCGAGCGCGCCTGGTAGAAGAGCCCGTCGGGGGTCCACCGCGGCGAGCCCTGCAGCGATCCGCTCACGGCGAGCAGCGCCGCCATCGCCAGCGCCGCCGCCGACCAGAAGAGTGAGTCCCGCCTTTCGCATCACTCACGATCTTCGCGGCGCTATGGCGGGCTGCAACCCCCCGGAAGTCTAGCCTCGGGACGCCGCTCCTGAGCTAGTTTCGGACGGTGACGCGCGGCACGGCCGACATCGACGCGGTCGTAGTGAGCTACCGCAGCGCGGGCGACCTTGCGCGGCTGCGTGGAGCCGCTGGCGACGATGCCCGGCGTGCAGCGTGACGGTGGTGGACAACGCCTCTCCCGACGCCTCGCTCGACGCCGTGGCCGGCCTGCCGGTGGCGATCGTCCGCTCGCCCCGCAACGGCGGTTTCTCGTACGGCTGCAATCTCGGCGCGGCCCGCGGCCACGCTCCGTTCCTCCTCTTCCTCAATCCGGACGCCCGCATCGGCGCGGCGGCCGTCGGCGCGCTGCGGGAGGCCCTCGAAGCGCATCCCGCCGCCGCGCTCGTTGGACCGCGCTTGCTGGAGGAGGGCGGCGCGGTGGCGTGGAGCCAGCGCCGCTTCCCGCGGCGGCGCTCGACGTTCGCGCAGGCGCTCTTCCTCCATCGCCTGCGGCCGCGGGCGGCGTGGACCGACGAGCTGATCCGCGACCCGGGTGCGTATGAGCTGCCCGCCACGCCCGACTGGATCTCCGGCGCCTGCATGCTCGTCCGGCGCGACGCCTTCGAGGCGATCGGCGGGTTCGACGAGGGCTTCTTCCTCTACTGCGAGGACACCGATCTGTGCCGGCGCCTCCGGGACGCGGGCCACTCGGTCCGCTACGAGCCCGCCGCGGAGGTCCGCCACGTGGGCGGCGCCTCCTCGGAGCCGGGTGCCACCCAGGCGATCGCCGCGCGCAGCCGCGTGCGCTACGCGCGCAAGCACCTCGGGGCCGGGGCCGCCCGCGTGGAGGCGCTCGGCGTGGCGCTCGGGGAGGCCACGCACGCGGCGGCGGCGCTCGACCCGGCCGTCCTCGCGCCGAGGACACGTGGCGGCGCTCCGCGCCGTGCTCGCGCCTGATCCGCGGCGCGGCTGAGCCTCGCGGAAGCAGCCGGCTCGGCCGGCTGCGCACCGATGACATCGCGGCTACATCGATCTCGGGCGGCGCGCCGCCCAGCGCCCGAAGCAGGCGCCGGCCCACGGCCTCCCAGGTGAAGAGCTCGGAGCGGCGCCTGGCCGCGGCCCCCTTTCGCGCCGCGACGGCCGGGTCCGCCAGCCACAGCATCGCCTCGAGCAGGGCGTCGTCGTCGCCGGGGTCCACGACGAGCCCGCCGTCCCCGATCAGGTAGTCCGAGCCGCCCGCCACGGTCCCGATGCTCGGCAGCCCGGCGGCCGCGGCCTCCACGTAGGCGATCGCCGACGCCTCCGAGTGGGACGGGAGCACGAAGCAGGTGGCCTGGGCGAAGAGCTGCTCGAGCCGCTCGTTGCGACCGTCCACGTCGGCGCTCAGCACTCCGTGCCCGACGACGCCCGGTTGCTCGACCTCGGGATGGCCCCCCACGAGGTCGAGCCGGGCGCGCGGCAGCTCGCGCCGCAGGCGCGCGAAGGCGCGGAGCACCCCGGCGCCGTTCTTGCGCTCCCAGTCCATCCCGACGAACAGGAAGCGCGGGGCCTCCAGTCGCGCCTCCCCGCCGGCGGCGGCGAGGTTGTGGCCCACGCCCACCACGTGGACCTTCTCCGGCGAGATGCCGTAGTCGCGGATCACCGACTCGGCGGCCCAGCGGCTCGTGAGGCAGCAGGCCACGGCCTGGTCGTAGGCGCGGCGCTGGCGCGCCACGCGGGCGTCGAACGCCCTCGCGGACAGCAGGTCCCAGCCCGCGTAGGCCTGCGATCTGGTCTGCGCAACGGTCATGTCCTCGAAGGTCGCGACGAGCACGTCGTCCGGGAGCGTGTAGCCGGTCCCGATCTGGACGATCCCGTCGAGCGGCCCGGCCCGGCGGACGCGCCGCGGCACGGCGCGCGAGTTGAGCACGGCCAGGCCCGGGGACGCGAGCGCCGCGGCCCGGCTCCTGCGGAGGGCCGACCTTCACGTCCCGGCGCGGCCGGAGATAGCCGGCGGCGATCAGGTTGGCGCCCAGCGCGCGAACGAGCGGCCGCGGCTCGGCACGGATGGCCACGGGCTCCGCGCCCGCGGCGGCAAGCCCGCGCATCACCCCGGCGGGCGTGCCGGACCAGGTGGCCCGCCGGCTCGGATCTCCCGGGAATGCCACCCCGATGCGCTTCACAGCAGTGAGCCGGCCGGCTCCTCGTCGCGGGTGGCCACGGCCATGAAGCCGAACATGATGAACGCCAGGAAGGTGACCTGGATGAACGCGAACGCGTCGAAGGTGAGCATCCCCACGGCGTAGGAGATGAGCGACGCCGCCAGCGCGGTCATCAGCCAGCCGTCGGGCCCGGGGTCCGAGCGCGCGCGGGCCGCGAGCCGGCGGGCCGACCGGACGAAGAGCCAGAGCAGGGCGAGCGCGCCCACGGCGCCGATCTCGAGCAGCGTCCCGAGCCACTGGTCGTCCAGGATCTGCGCGCCGCCGGCCTCACCGACTCCGCCGGGCCCGAGGTCGGTCGCGACCACGCGGGTCCCGAAGCCCTGGCCGAGGAAGGGTGTCCGTGACCACTCGCGGAGGCTCGGCCCCAGATCGGCGATGCGGCCGCTGCCGGTGCCCATGTCGCGCGACTGCTCCTGGATCACGTAGCTCGGCTTGATGATCGCCTTCATCGTGCCCAGCGTGCCCGGCATGGCGATCTGGATCACGATCGCGAGCGGGATGAGCATCGGCAGGAGCCGCAGGGTCTCCGCGCGCTTGATCCAGAGGAAGGTGACCAGCAGCGAGATCAGCATGAGCGAGGCCGTGCGCGAGCCGGTGGCCAGCGCGCCGAGCGTGAGCAGCCCGCCGCAGACCAGCCAGATGCGCCGGTCGTCGCGGCGGTGGAGGTAGACGGTGATCGGGATCAGCATCACGAGCGCGGCGCCCAGCGCGATCGGGTGCTGGGCCGACCCGAGCGCACGGAAGGCGCTCCCTCGCTCGATGTGCGCGCCGAAGTCCACGTAGTGGAGGAACGGGAAGATGTGGTGCATCCCGTTGAAGAGGTTCGTGCCGGTGCGCCACTCGAACAGCGACGCCAGGGCGAGCAGCGCCCCGCCCGCGGCCAGCAGCCGGAGCATCCGGTCCAGCTTCGCGCCGCGCTCGAGAACGCTGGCCACGAAGTAGGTGACGAGGAAGAAGGTGAGGAAGAAGGTCACCTGCTTGAGCACCAGGTCGCCGAGGCCGCTGACGCGCGAGACGTTCACGCGCCAGCGAGCCGAGGATCGCGACGATGACCGTGAGGATCGGCGCCTCGAGTCCCGTGCGCCGCCAGCGCACCGCCGGGTCGGCGCAGACGGCGCACAGCCAGCAGGCCAGCACGACCGCCGTGAGCAACCGGTAGGGCTCCAGCTCCACGGGGAGACCACCCGCGACCGTGTAGCGGCGGATCGGGATGAACAGGATCACCGCGATCAGCAGGCCGAACATGGTCTGCCACGAGAGCAGCGTGCGGCGGTAGGCCACGAACACCAGCGGCACGACGACCGCGGCGAGGATCGGGTTGGCCTGGACGCGAGCGGCGGCCGCGGCGAGCACAGCCAGCACCGCCAGCCCCACGATGATCCAGAGTGCCCGCTCCCTGGTCCGCGCTCCGCCCGCCGCGCCCGGGGAGCCCCGGGGCGGGGAGGACGGCGACGCGGGAGCTCACGGTACCCGGCGCCTGCCGGAGGGCCAGCCGGTCCGGGCCGGCGCAGAAGCGGCGCCCGCCGGCGGGCATGGGCTCCATGTCGGGCGTGTCAGAGAGGTCTCCCGACACCCCACGGCACGAGCGACGCCGTCGATCGACTCCATGTCCTCGCGCCCGTCGCGCAGCGCGGCGAGGAGATGCGCGAGCGCAACCGCGCCGAGCACGCATAGCAGGAGAGCGAGTATCGAGGCCGTGTGAGAGCGGCCCGCGGTCTTGATCGGGCAGCGCCGGCGCGTTGATCTGGGTGATCCGGATGCGCTGGCCCGCCGGGATGGCGTTCTTGGTCTGCTCACTCTCGAGCACGCTGGTCAGCGCCTGCACCGTGTGCACGTTGAGCGCCCGAGCCCGCGGCCCGCTGCCCGCGGAGGTCGTGAGCTTGATGACCGGAAGCTGGATGCTGGCGTTGCCCTCCACGGGAATGGCCTCGATCTGGGAGGCCTTGGGGTGCTCGGGCAGCCGCGCGCGGACGCGGTCCCCGGTGGCGAGCTGGGCGTAGAGGCTGGCGAGCCCGGAGAGGCGGTC
The DNA here is from genome assembly GCA_963759625.1 of uncultured Thermoleophilaceae bacterium. Lineage (GTDB taxonomy): Bacteria > Actinomycetota > Thermoleophilia > Solirubrobacterales > Thermoleophilaceae > JACVRW01. Next base: position 182,767 of record CAVXAD010000017.1, read on the forward strand.
CGGATCGGCGAACTCGAGCTGGCCGGACTGCCCGCCCGACCCGGTCCCGCCGCCAACCTCCCCCGTGCCGTCGGTGGGAAGCGTCGAGCGACCCTCGGGGAAGCCGGCCTGAGTGACGAGGAGGGACGACTCGCTGCTCCACGTCTCCGAGCCACGCGGGGTCATGCGACGGCAGCTGGTACGCGGCCAGCAGCTGCGAGCACGATGCCCAAGAGGAGGCCGCCGGTGACGACGGCGCGGAAGCGCCACAGAACTGCTGCGTGCTGCGCAAGGTCCATTCGACGGAGCGTAGGTGCGGCCGGCGGCGAGGTCCCTACCCCACCGCGCGGAAGGTCCCTAACCCAACGTTCAGGTCTGCCCGGAGCCGCGCGCGCCAGGTCGGCGTCCTCCGCTCAGGAGGGCGCGACGAACCAGCCGAAGCGCGCGTTGAGGCTGCGGACGAAGGGGATGCGGACGAGCGTTCGCTTCACGGCCTCGCGCCGTGCGCGCTTCGCCCAGTAGCGCTTCCAGTGCTCTTCCTTCTCCCTCGACGCCTGCGTGTAGTAGGAGCCGCCCGTGTGGTGGACCCTGAGGTCCGCCAGCACCGCCGCCCGGTAGCCGATGCGCTCGATCTCCTCGATGTAGGCGCCGTCCTCGATCCAGAAGACCTCCTTCGGACGCTCGCGGAAGCCGCCCACGCGATCGCTGAGCGCCCGCGAGGTGATGGCGCAGCCGCCGCCGGCCGGACCGGTGAGCAGCCGCACGCCGTTCTCCTCGGCGAGCGTGTACTCGTGCGCCCTGATCCGGTGGCGCCACTGCGAGGCCTCGTCGTTGGGGTCGTCCTCCAGGTCGGCGGCGAGGAACCCGATCGACGGGAGCCGGTCGAAGGCGGCGCGCAGCGTCGCGTCCCAGCCCGGCGGCGCGTTCACCACGTCGTCGTCGAGCTCGACCATGTAGGGAGCGGTCGTCTGGCGGAATGCGCGTGCGTACCCGTTGTGGCCGACGTTCGTCTCGCTTCGCAGGACGCGTAGCCGCGGATCGTCGAGCGACCCGAGGTACTCGGCCGTCCCATCGGTGGAGCCGTTGTCCCAGATGACGATCTCGCGCGTCTCGCCGGACGTGCGGAGCAGCACGTTCTCCACGCACTTGCGGAGCAGGTCCACGCGGTTGTGCGTGAGAACCACGATCGCGATGCCGCCGTCCCGCGGGGACGGAGAGGTGTCCATTCCCAGACCGTAGAAACGAGCGCGGTGAAGGGTCCATAGCCTTCCGGCTAGGTTGGCGCCGAGGCGGGTTACGCTGGATCCGAGGCTCATGGATCGCGAAGCGGAAACCACTGTCGGAGTCGTCATCCGGACACTCAACGAGGCGGAGCTGATCGGCACCTGCCTCGAGACGCTCAGGCGGCAGCGCTCCCGCTTCGAGCTGGACGTGCTCGTCGTGGACAGCGGCTCCACGGACGCGACGCTCGAGATCGCACGGTCTTGCGGCGCCCGGATCCTCGAGCTGCCGCCCGGCGACTTCGACTACTCGAAGTCGCTGAACGACGGCATCGGGCAGGTGCGCGGCGACCTCGTGCTCATCCTCTCCGCTCACGCCGTGCCCGTGGACGAGCACTGGGTGGAGCGAATGACCGCGCCGTTCGAGGACCCGCGCGTGGCCGGGGTGGCGAGCCGGCAGCGCCCCTGGGACGACGCCCCCTGGCGCGAGGTGCTCCGCCTCGCGCGCCAGTTCGGGCCGACCCGGCGCGACTACCCCCCGGCGAGCACGGACGAGATGGTGTTCAGCAACGCCGCCTCCTGCATCCGGCGCAGCGCGTGGCGCGAGCAGCCGTTCCTGCTTCCGGCGGCCGAGGACCTCGAGTGGGCGCGGCGGGTGGTGGCGGCGGGCTGGTCCGTGATCTACGAGCCCGGTGCCGCCGCCTACCACTCCCATCGCGAGGGCGCGCGCGCCCAGGCGCAGCGGCTGATCGACATCAGTCGCGTGGACGCCGCCGGGGCGGCGGCGCGCACCAGGCGCCGGACGGTCCGCGAGGCGGCCGGGCTCTTCTACAGGGACTCGAGCTCGATCCTCGGCCTCGACGAGCCGCTCGGCCGCAAGCTCGCGCACCTGACCGAGCTGGTCCGAATCGTCTCGTACTACGTCGTCGACTTCTCGCGAGCGGGAACGACGGCGGAGCGGCGGCGAGCCGACTCCTGACTCAGGAGGCAGGGGCGCCGCGGCGCAGGGCCACGCCCAGGCGCTGACGCTCGCGTAGCGCTTGCACGACCCGCTCGTCCGGGCAGCGCGGCGCGCGCCGGGCAGCGGCGGCCGTGTAGCCCCAGAGCATTCCCAGCGCCGCCGGCTCGCGGCGCGCCCGGTAGAGCGCCCGCAGCGCGAGGTAGGTCGGGCGGTACCCCATGTACCAGGACGCGCGCCCCAAGGCCTCGCCGTGGTGAAGGGACGTGAGCTCGCGCCCACCCTCCGGGCGGTGGTGGCGGAAGGGCAGGTCCACGAAGGCCTGCGTCCGCATGCCGCGCAGCTGCACGCGGATCTCGTCGAGCCCGTCCCAGCCCATGCAGGGCTCGAGGGCCATCATGTCGTCGAGGCAGTCGGCCCGATAGGCGCGCGTGGCCCCCCACACCGTCGTCTCCACCTTGGGCCGGCGCACCCACGAGCCGCTCTCGCGCTCGTAGCAGGTGCCGCTCCCTATCCCGAGCCGCTCGTCGGCGGCGAAGCGGCTCACCAGGCGCTCGCAGAAGTCGGGGTCGAAGTCGATGTCCGCGTCGACCTTGATGACCACGTCCACCGGCGCGGAGAGCGCCTGGACGCCGAACCGGAACCCGATCAGGTCGCGGGCCTGGCGACGCCCGGCGGCCAGGCTGCCCGTTCCCGGGCTCCTCGCGGGCCAGCGGGCGGGCCCAGGCATGGCGCGCGGCCAGCTCAGCGAGCACGACCGGCGTGGCGTCGGTGGAGCCGTCGTCGACCACGATCCATTCGCTCGGGGGCAGCGTCTGCGCCGCGAGCGCGGCGCCGAGGCGCTGGAGGTTGCACTCCTCGTTGCGCGCGGGCGTGACGACCGCGTAGCGCAGCGGGGTCACGCGGCCACCCGCTCCGGCTCGTGCGCCATGGCGCGCGGCAGGTACTCGCCGAGCCACACCTCGAGCATCATCAGCGCGAGCAGCAGGTTCGCGTGGCCGGTGCGGCCGCCGCGCCACTGCGCCACGGCCCGCTCGACGGCCCCGCGGTCCACCACGGCGGCGTAGGCGGGGTTCGGGCCGAGCAGCAGCTGGTCGACCAGGGCGCCGCCCCCGGCGCCCACCCACGAGCCGACCGCCTCGTTGAAGAAGCCGCGCTTGCGCTTGTCCAGGACGAACGCGGGCACGTGGTCGCGGGCGGCGAGCCGGAGCACGTGCTTGCCCTGGAGCCGGCGCACCTTGTGGTCGGCCGGGATGCGCGCGCAGAGCTCCACCAGCTCGTGATCGAGGAACGGCACCCGCACCTCCAGCGAGCAGGCCATCGACGCCCGGTCGAAGTAGGTGAGCATGTCGTCGGCCAGGCCGAGCCGCGCGTCCAGGTAGAGGGCGGCCTCGAGCGGCGCGGCGCCGGGGGCGCCGGCGAGGCGCCCGCGGAGCACGGACTCGGCGGCGCTGGGCGTGCTCGGCGAGGGCGCCGGCGAACAGGTCGCCCTGGAGGTCGGCGTGCACCAGGCCGCTCGACGCGAGCAGCCGGGCGGCCGGGTCGGCCGCCTGCAGGACGTCCACGAGCCGGTCGGCGCGGCCCGGCCCGTGGCGCAGCGCGGCCGCCGCGCCCTGGCGCAGCGGACCCGGCACGCGGCCCCAGGTCTCGGCGAGCGACGCCACGCGGTGCTTGCGGTAGCCGCCGAGGAGCTCGTCGGCGCCCTGACCCGAGAGCGCGACCGTGACCTCGCGGCGCGCGAGCTCGCAGAGGGGCAGGAAGCCCAGCGAGGAGAGGTCGGCGAGCGGCTCGTCGAGGTGCCACACGAGGCGCGCGAGCTCGGCCGGGTCGCTGCGCATCGTCACCTCGAGCTCGTGGTGGTCGGCGCCGTTCCACGAGGCCACGCGGCGCGCGTCGCCGAGCTCGGAGTCCTCGCCCGCGAAGCCCACCGAGAAGGTCTTGACGGGCTCGCTCATGTTCCGCCGCATGAGCGAGACGATCAGGCTCGAGTCGAGGCCGCCGCTCAGCATGGCGCCGAGCGGCACGTCGCTCATGAGGCGCATGCGCACGGACTCGTCGAGCTTCTCGAGCAGCAGCTCGGCCCATTCGTCCGACGAGCGCGCGACCGCGTCCGGCGCCGGCGCCGGATAGCGCCACCAGCGCTCGACCGTGGCGCGCCCGCCCGCGACCACCAGCCGCTCACCCGGCTCCAGCTTCCTGACCTGCCGGAGCGGCGTCATCGCTCCCGGCACGTATCCGAGGGTCAGGTAGGCGGCTATCGCCTCCGTGTCGAGCTCATCGCCCACCAGGCCGCTGGCCAGGACGGACTTCAGCTCGGAGCCGAACACCACGACGTCGCCGATCAGCGCGTAGTAGAGGGGCTTGATCCCCAGGCGGTCGCGGATCAGCACTCCGCGCCGCTCGGCGCGGTCCCAGACCGCCAGCGCGAACATCCCGCGCAGCCGCTCGGCGAGTGCGGGACCGTGGTCCTCGTAGAGGTGCGGCAGGACCTCCGTGTCGCAGCGGCTTCGCAGCACGTGGCCGCGCCCGCGCAGCTCCTCGCGCAGGGCCGCGTGGTTGTAGATCTCACCGTTCTGTGCGGCCCAGATCCGGCCGCTCTCGTCGGCGAAGGGCTGGTGGCCGCCCTCCACGTCGATGATCGAGAGCCGCCTGGCGCCGAGCGAGCAGCCCTCACCGGACACGTGGCCGGAGTCGTCCGGGCCGCGGTAGGCGATCACGTCGGTCATCGACCGCAGGACGGCGTCCGCCAGCGGGGGCGCGCTGGCGCCATCGATCCTGAACGCGCCGGCAATCCCGCACATGGCGCCACCGTAGACGCCGCGACGCCGGGCGAGCCTAGCCAACCGTGTAGGACGGTCCGCGCCGAGCGGCCTTAACGTCCGCAGAGATGTCTGTTTCACCGGGCTCGGGCTTTCCTGACCTCCGCGCCCGCGTGCTCGGCGGGCTCGGCTGGGTGGTCGGATCCCAGCTCGGGCTGCAGCTTGCGCGGGCGCTCGCGGCGATCGCGATCGCCCGCCTGCTCACGCCCGAGGAGTACGGGCTCGCCGCGCTCGCGCTCGTGTTCGCGAGCCTCGTCCTGGTCTTCTCCGACCTGGCGCTCGGCGCGGCGCTGATCCAGCGCAAGGAGCTCTCGGACCTCGACCGCGACACGGCCTTCTGGACGACGGTCGCCAGCGGCGTCGTCTTCGCGATCCTCGGGTTCGCGCTGGCCGGCCCGCTCGCGGCCCTCTACGGGGACGCCGACGCGAAGCCGCTCCTCCAGGTGCTGTCGATCGGCTTCGTGGTCAACGCGCTCGGCGCGCCGCAGCAGTCCCTGATGCTCCGCGACATGGACTTCCGGCGCGTGGAGGTGCTGCCCATGATCGGCGCGCTCGGGGGCGCCGTGGTCGGGGTGGCGATCGCCGCAGCGGGCGGCGGAGCCTGGGCGATCATCGTCCAGTACGCGGTGGCTGCGACGGTCACGACCATCGCGGTCTGGTTGCGCTCTCCGTGGAAGCCGCGCTTCGCCTTCTCCCGCGAGAGCCTCCGGGACCTCGGCGGCTTCAGCGTCTTCATGCTCGGCCACCGGATGCTCTACTACCTCCAGACCAACGGCGACCGCTTCCTCATCGGCCGGTTCCTCGGCACCGCCTCGCTGGGCGTCTACGCGATCGCCTTCAACACGATCATCCAGCCGGCGAGCCGCATCGGCGGACCCCTCCAGCGCCTGATGTCGCCTGCCTTCTGCCGCATCCAGGACGAGCCCGAGCGGATCGCCGCGGCCTGGGCACGAGTGGTCCGGCTGCTCGCGAGCGTGTCGGTGCCGCCGCTGGCGGCCCTGGTGGTACTGGCTCCGGACTTCGTCCCGGTGGTGCTGGGCGACCAGTGGAGCAAGGCCGTGCCGGTGATCCAGATCCTCGCATGGGTCGGGATCGTCCAGGCGCTCCAGAGCCTGAGCGTGGACGTGCTCATGGCGCGCGACCGCGCTCGCACGATCTTCCGTTTCTCGCTCGTCCTGGTGAGCTGCCACCTGGTGGCGTTCATCGTGGGCCTGCACTGGGGCGTGGTGGGCGTGGCCGCCGCGTTCGCCGTCTCCACCACCCTCGTGGAGCCCTTCCAGTCCGTCCTCGCGGCGCGCGCGCTGGGCGTCTCGCCGATGGTGTTCGTGCACGGCGTGGCCGGCGTGTTCCAGGCCGCGGCCGGAATGTGCGTCATCCTGCTCGGCGTCCGCCTGGGGCTCGTGGACGCGGGCGTGCACGAGGCGCTCCGCCTCGTCATCTGCAGCGGCGTCGGCGTGCTTGCGTACGCGGCACTGTGCGCGTGGCGGGTTCCGGAGCTGGCAGCAGGAGGTCCGTGGCGTGCTCGGTCGCCGCGGCGCCGCCCGGCAGCGGGTGGCCGGCCCCCGCCGCCGCCGATCGAGTCCTGACGGCAACGTCGGCTGCAGGCATTTCGCCTGCCAGGCGCGGTTCGCTAGCCTGCCCGGACTGATCGCCGCGGGCCATGGACGGCCTTCCGCGACAGCTTCCTTCGAGTCGGCCACCCACCGGCTCGTCCAGGAGACAGCGCGATGCCTTTCTCCGACACCTCGCCACTGGCGGCCGTTCGCCGCGCCACGGCCCTGCTGGGACCGCTGGCCCTGCTCGTGGTGGCCGCCCCGGCCGCCGGTGCCGCCACGCGGCTCGTGGCGCCTGGCGCCGCCAATGCCGGCAACTGCACGGCGTCGCCGTGCGGCAGCCTCGGATACGCCTACCAGCAGAGTGCTGCGGGCGACGTCATCCGAGTCGCCGGAGGCGTGTACCCGGCGCAGGTGGTGCCCGGCGGTTCGAAGGCGGTCACCTTCTCGGGGTCGCCCGGGGCGAAGCTGCGCCAGCTCGAGAACAACGCCGCCAACGTGACCTTCGACGGCATCGAGGTCGACGCGGCGTTCGCGCAGACCGCCGGGTTCCAGAACCACGACGCTGCGAACGTCACCTTCAGGGACGGCCGGATCGGCAACGTGACCGACGAGAAGGGCGCGCTGGTCAGCGGAGCCAACTTCACGTTCGACAACGTCGTCTTCCACGACGTTCGCGTGACGAACCCGTCGGTCCACAACGAGTGCGTCTACGCGATCGGCGTGCCCGGCATGACCGTTCGCAACAGCCTCTTCTACTCGTGCGCGACGATGGATCTCTTCTTCACCTACGGCTCCTGGTGGATTCCGCTCCCGCCGGCCTACGGGAACGTCACGCTGGAGAACAACGACTTCGGCCACACCTACAAGGACGACGGCACCTGGCACTACTACTCCCTCTACGTGGGCAACACGGCCAGCGACGGCGGCACCCTCTCGGGTTGGAAGGTGCGCAACAACACCTTCGAGATCGACGCCTACGTGAGCCGCACGGCGAGCAGCGGATCCCGCTGGGTCGGCAACCTCGGCGCCTGGAACTGCGTGCCGGGCGTCACCTACCGGCGCAACGTCGGCGACAAGTGCGCCGGCAGCGACAAGGCGCGTGGTGCCGGCAACCTCGTCCGCGACGCGCATCGCTCCGCTGGGCTGGCTCAACCCGGGCGCCCAGGACTTCCGCCTGAGGGCCGGCTCGCCGGCCATCGACGCCGCGGATCCCGGCGACTATCCGGCCACCGACCGCGACGGCTTCGTGCGTGACTCCCGGCCCGACGCCGGTGCGCACGAGTTCGGCGCCGGACCGCCCGGCGGGGGAGGCGGAGGCGGTGGTGCAGGCGAGGGCGGCACCCCGACCGGCCGCTCACCGGCGAAGAAGCGGCCGCGAATTCGCGCAGCCCGCCTCAAGCCGCGGGTCATCTGCAGGCGGCGCCGGGCCTCCTGCCCGGCGGCCGCACGCCTCACCCTCGTACTGTCGGCGAAGGCCCGCGTGAGCATCCGGATCGTGCGGGTCCGTCACGGTCACAAGCCGCGGGGCGTGCGCTCCCGCCGGCTCAGCGTGACGGGCAAGCGGACCACGCGCATCCGGGCACACCGCCTGGCGCGCGGGCGCTATCGCGTGATCGTGGTAGCCACCAGCCGCGGCGGCCTGCGCTCCGCGGTCAAGTCGCTCGCGCTCCGCGTGCGCTGATCCAGCCAACCCGTCCGGCCAGGCGCGACCTAGCCGATCGGGGGGATTCCCGCTCTCCCGCTTTCCCGCTCGCGGGGGCGCACCTAGGCTCGTTCAGAGGCAGGTGGACTCGATCGACGCTACGACCGAACTCCGCGCGCGGGCGCGGACACGAGCTGCGCGCGCGGCCCCCGTCCGCACGCCCGGACCCGGCTCGCTCCCGCTGGTGGCCTACGTCGTGGGCGCCCGTCCGAACTTCGTGAAGATGGCGCCGGTCATCGAGGCGATGCGCCGGCGTGGGCACACCCGCCAGCTCGTGGTTCATACCGGACAGCACTACGACCGCCGCCTCTCCGACGACATCCTCAGCGACCTGGGCTTCCCGGAGCCGGACGTGAGCCTCGAAGTCGGGTCCGGCACGCACGCCGACCAGACCGGCAAGGTCCTGATGGGCTTCGAGCAGGTGCTGCTGGAGTGGCAACCCGATCTGGTGGTGGTGGCGGGAGACGTGAACTCCACGCTCGCCTGCGCCCTCGCCGCGGCGAAGCTCGGCGTGCCCGTGGCCCACCTCGAGGCCGGGCTGCGCTCCGACGACTGGACCATGCCGGAGGAGATCAACCGCGTTCTCACGGACCGCATGTCCGACGTGCTCTTGACCCACAGCCCCGAAGCCGAGCCGAACCTGCTGCGCGAGGGCATCGATCCGGCGCGCATCCACTACGTGGGCAACACCATGATCGACTCGCTCCGGCGGCTCGAGGGCAAGGCGCGCCGCCGCGCCGCCTGGCGCGCGCTCGGGCTGGAGGAACACGAGTACGTGCTCGTGACGCTGCACCGCCCGTCGAACGTGGACGATCCGGTGCGCCTGAACGCGATCGTGGAGGCGCTCACCGAGTTGGGGGCCAGCACGCCCGTGGTCTTCCCCATCCATCCGCGGACGCGCGCGCGCCTGCGCCGGGCCTCGGGCCTGCGCCGCCTGGCCCGGGCAAACGTGCGCTGCATCGCGCCCGCCGGCTACCTCGACTTCCTCTCGCTCCAGAGCGCCGCCGGAGCCGTCGTCACGGACTCGGGCGGCGTCCAGGAGGAGGCCTCGGCGCTGGGCGTCCCGTGCTACACCTTCCGCGCCAACACCGAGCGCCCCGTGACGCTCACCCACGGCACGAACGTGCTGCTCGGGGAGGATCCGGAGCTGATCGCCGGGGTCCGGCCCTCAGCCCTGCCGGCCACGCCGTCGGCAATCCCGCTCTGGGACGGTCACGCCGCCGAGCGCTCGGCGGACGCCATCACCTCCGTGCTCGCGGACCGGGCCGAGGTGCAAGCCGGCCTGGCGCTCGCCTAGGCGAGCCGGCCCCGACCGCCGCCGGGGCGTTGCGCCTCACGAACCGAGCGAGCTCGTCGAGCGACAGCTCCGGCCGCGGCACCACGATCAGCCGGTCGACCCCGAGCTCGGCGTAGGCGCCGACCACGTCCTCGTCGAGCGGGCGTGCCGGGCTCACGGAAATGTGCAGCGGCCGCGCGCGCCCGGCCTCTCCCATCGCCTGCCGCAGTGACTCGAGCTGCTTCGTCACGGCCTTAAGGCCCAGCAGGAACCCGTACCAGCCGTCCCCGTGCCTGGCGGCGCGCAGGTGCGCGGCATGGCTGTGCCCGCCCACCACCACCGGGAGCGGCCTCTGCACCGGCCGCGGATGGGCGTCCACTCCCTCGAACTCCACGTAGCGCCCGCTGTAGGCGGGCGCCTCGTCCTCCCAGAGGCTGCGCATCGCCGCGAGGTACTCGTCGGCGCGCGCTCCGCGACCGGCCATCGGCACGCCCAGCGCGCGCAGCTCCGGCTCGAGGTATCCCACTCCGAGGCCGAGAATCAGCCGGCCGCCGCTCACCGCGTCGAGGCTGGCCACCTGCTTCGCGAGCACGAGCGGGTTGCGCTGCGGGAGGATCACGAGGCCCGTGCCCAAGCGGATGTGCTCGGTGTGGGCGGCCAGGTGGGCGAGCGCCACCACCGGATCGAGGATGGGCTCGTCCGGCTCCATCGGCGAGGGCTCCACCCGCGGGCTCGGCACGACCACGTGCTCGCCGGCCCACAGCGAGTCGTACCCAAGCTCCTCCGCGAGCGCCGCGATCCGCGCCGCATCGCGCGGATCGGCGCAGGCATGCGAGTTGATCCCGAAGAGCCCGACGGTCGGCATCGCCGCGCACGACGTTACTCGCCCCGCGCGCCGCCGTGGACGCCCCCATGTCGCAGACGGCCGCCTCAGGCGGCGGTGACCGCGGCGTCCGGATGCCCCTCGGCCATCAGCCGGCGGCGCTCCACGTGCCAGGCGATGCTGGCGGCAAGGCCCTCGGAGAGCCCCACCACGGCGTTGAACCCGAGGATGCGGGCCGCCTTCTCGGTGTCCGGGATCCGGCAGCGCACGTCCTGGTAGCGGCCGCCGATCTTCTCGTACGGGAGCAGCTTCGCCCGCAGCGGGCCCGCGATCCCCAGACCCTTCTGCACCGCGGTGGCCAGCCGGATCATCGTGATCGGCTCATCGCCGCCGATGTTCAGGATCTCGCCCACCGCGTCCGGGGTGTCGAGGGCCCTCACGAACCCGTCCACCGTGTCGCTCACGTAGGTGAACGTCCGCACCTGGCGCCCGTCGCCGTGCAGGTCCATGATCTCGCCGTCGAGCAGTGCCTCGGTGAACGCCGTGACCGGTCCGCCCCACCAGGTCGGGTGGTTGCGCGGCCCGTAGACGTTGAAGAGCCGCAGGATCACCGTACGCAGGCCCTTCTCCTCGGCCATGGCGAGCGCGATGTGCTCGTCGTAGAGCTTCGACACCGCGTACGCCCAGCGGCGCGTGGTCGAGGGGCCGATCACCACATGGTCGTCCTCGGCGAACGGCGGCGTGGCGTTGCCGTACACGTCGGAGGTCGATGTGACGATCACGAGCGCGCCCAGCGACAGCGCCACCTCGCAGGCGGCATGCGCACCGGCCACGTTCGACTCGAGCGTCTGCAGCGCTCCGCCGTAGCGCGGGATCTTCTCCGCCGCCAGGTGGGCGATGGCGTCACAGCCCGCGAACACCCGCCGCAGCTCCCGCGTGTTGCGGCAGTCCATCTGGTGGAAGCGGAAGTTCGGGTGCTGGACGAAGCCGGCCATGTTGGCCGTGGTGCCGTGCGACAGGTCGTCGACCGCGATTACCTCGCGACCCTCGGCCAGCAGGCGCTCGCAGAGGTGCGAGCCGATGAAGCCGGCGCCGCCGGTCACTCCTATCTTCATGGGGGTCGTCACGGCGTTCTCCTTTGCGAGCAGTGGATGGTTCGAGAAGAGTTCGGGCTGAAGCCGGCGGGCGGGTTCATGCCGCCACCTCCCGGCGCTCGGCCGTTTGCAGACGGGTAGCGAGGCCTTCGACGAGGCGCTCGGCCACGCCGATGGCCGCCTGGCCGTTCACGATCTCCGGGTAGACGTGCGCCGACGAAGCCAGCGCGAGGCCGGGCGCGGGGAACATGTCGGGCAGGCGGCCCTCCCCGCCGAGCGTGTGGACGGGCTCGGCCACGCGGGCGCGGGCGACCTGGCTGGCGAGCACGTCGTCCTCAGGCGAGAACCCGGGGAACATCGTCCGGATGTGCCCCATGTAGGCCTCCTTGACGTCGCGCGTCGAGCGCTCGAGCTCCGGGCTGTCCGGGTTCACGTACTTCGGCGCGTACACGAGGTGGCCCGCCCACGCGCTCGGGATCGACCACGTGCGTGGTCTCCACGACGGCGGTGAGCGGCACGCGGCGGTCGGTGATGTTCAGCGTGTACCAGGGGCTGAGGCTGCGCCGGAGGCGCATCACGAGGCACACGATCCCGAGGTACCGGCAGCGGTCCGGGCCCACGGCCGCCGTGAGGTCACGGCCGAGCAGCGGCGCCGTGGCGCTGGGAAGCAGCGTGGAGATCACGTGGTCGTGGCGGCTCGAAGCCGCGCGTGCTGAGCACTCCCTCGGCACGCCCCGCGCTCGACACGATGGCGCGGACGGGGGTGTTCCGGTGCACCACCCCGCCCTGCTCGGCGATGGCCTGCCCGAGCGCGTCCACGAGCGTCTGGTAGCCGCCGTCGAGCGTGCCCATCACCTCCTGCGAGGAGCGGTCGCGCGACCGCGACATGCGGCGTGAGCGCGACCAGAGATAGGTGGCCGGGAGGTCGTCGTAGCGCCCGTCGAACTTCGAGTCGAGCAGCGGCCGCCAGAGCACCTCCCAGGTCCGCCGTCCGCAGAGCCGGACGAGCCAGTCCTCGAGCGGGACCTCCTCCAGCCGGTCGTAGTTGCTCCCCACCTGGCAGCGGGCGATGAACGCGACCAGCCGGAGCCGGTCCACCGGGCTGAGCCCGGGGAAGGACATCAGCTCCTTGGGCGTGGACATGGAGGCCAGCCTGCCCTGGTGGTAGAAGCCCACCCCGCTGCGCCGGAAGCGAAAGCGGTCCTCGAGGCCGAGCTCTCCGGCGAGCTCGACCACGCGCTCGTCGGTTGGGAGCGTCACGTGGTAGAAGCGGTCGACCGGGATGCCGTCGAGCGGCGCGGTGCCGGCCAGGCCGCCGAGCTCGTGCGTCGCGCTCGTACACGGTCACCGCAACGCCGCGCTGAGCGAGGCGGTAGGCCGCGGCCAGCCCGAGCAGGCCGGCGCCGACCACGGCCACGCGCGGCGCCCCGCGTCGGCGCCACGAATCAGCGGCGCGGGCTGGGTCATGCGGTCTCCTCCGCGCGGCGGGCGAACGCCTGGCGGGTCATCAGCCGCATGTAGGCGACCATCGTGGGGAGCACCCGCATCTTGCTTGTCCCCTCGCGCTGCGACCAGTCGATCACCACCGGCACCTCCTCGAGCCGGGCGCCGAGCCGGGCCAGCTTGAAGAGCAGCTCCGCCTTGCAGGCGAAGCCGTGCTCGCGGACCAGCGTGTCGCCGTGGCGCTCGTAGCCCTGGCGCAGGATCGAGGCGCGGTAGACGCGGAAGAAGGTGGACACCGTGCGCGCGTCCACGCCGCTCGTGCGGCGCATGGCGTAGGAGGCCGAGCGCGACAGCACGCGCCGGATGAGCCCGACGTTCGAGAGGCCGCCCCCGGGAGCGTGCGTGGAGGCGAGCACCACGTCGGCGCCGTCGCGGGCCAGCTCCAGCATGCCGCCGAGCGCGTCCAGATCGCTGGTGGTGTCCGCCTCCAGCGTCACCACGAAGCCGTCCTCGGGGGCGACCTCGAGCGCGCGCCTGAAGCCGCGGTCGAATGCGCGCCCCGGGCCCTGGTTGGTGCCGAGCCGGATGACCTCGACCGGCAGCGGTCCCAGGTGCGCGCCGGCCACGTCGGCGGTGCCGTCGCGGGAGCCGTCGTCCACCACGATCACGCGGCCGCCGGACCACAGTCCGGGCCGCGCCTCGAGATCGGTGAGCAGGCGCGGCAGGTTCGCCTCCTCGTCGTATGCGGGGACCACGAAGACGTTCACGGCTAGTACGCCCCCCGCCGCGAGAGGACCACTGGGATGGTCTGGCACAGGATCTTCATATCCCAGAACAGCGACCAGTTGGTGACGTAGATGTAGTCGAGCTTCACCATCTCGTCGAACGGGATGTCGGTGCGCCCGAGCACCTGCCAGAGGCCGGTGATGCCGGGCGTGATGTCGAGCCGGCGGCTCGCCCAGCCGGTGATCTGGGAGGACTCGTGGACCACGAAGGGGCGCGGCCCGACGAGGCTCATCTCGCCCCTCACGCACGTTCCAGAGCTGGGGCAGCTCGTCGAGGCTCGTGCGCCTGAGGAGCCGGCCGACGCGGGTCACGCGCGGGTCGTCCTTCATCTTGAAGAGGGCGCCCGAGATCTCGTTGAGCGGGGCCAGCGCCGACCGCTCGCCCTCCGCCCCCACGCGCATGGTGCGGAACTTCACGATCCGGAAGATGTGCCGCCGCGACCGTGGCGCTCCTGCCGGAAGAACACGGGCCCGCGGCTGTCGAGCTTGACGGCCGCCGCGATCGAGCGCGAGCAGCGGCGACAGCAGCAGCAGGCCCAGGCCGGCGACCGCCACGTCCACGACGCGCTTGGTCAGGCGCACACCGCGCGACAGGCGCATCGGCGGGAGGTTCACCACCGGCATTCCCTCGAGCTCCTGGATGGTGGCGTTGGAGGCGAACACCTCGAAGAAGCGCGGCACGATCGAGAGGTGCACGTCCGGCCGGCGCGCGGCCCGCAAGCAGGTCGAGCGTCTCCTCGTAGGAGGAGCGCGAGAAGGCGAGGATGACCCAGTCGATCTCGAGCTCGTCCACCAGCCGCGGGAGGTCTGCCGGGCGCCCCACCAGCGGCGCGGAGCCGTCGCCATGCGCCTCGTCGTCGACGAAGCCCACGAGCTCCAGGCGGTACTCCGGGTGGGCGCTGATCTTGCGCTCCACCATCCGCGCCACCTCGCCGGTGCCCACGATCAGCGTGCGGCGCGGGGTGCATGATCGCCGGAAGCAGCCAGCTGCGGACCGACCCGCGGGTGAGCAGCACGAGCGGCAGCGCGGTGGCCAGGAACATCGCCGCCTCGACCGGGAAGAACACCTCCGCGCCCATGATCCGCCGGAGCACCTGGCTCAGGATCAGGAAGAACAGCGACCCGGCGATGAGGGCGTGGAACAGCTCGCCGACCTCGTCGAAGGTGGCGAGCGAGATGCTGCGGTTCTGGCGCTCGTAGAGGTTGTAGGCGGTGAAGATGGCGATCCACACCGGCAGCACCACGGCGGCCAGCAGCAGCGATCAGCCAGGTGGGCGCGATGATCGAGGGCGAGGCGGCGGCCTCGGCGACGGCGTACGTGATGGCGAGCGCGGCGGCGATCGCCACCATGTCCGCCACGATCAGGATCCAGGTGCGCCCGCGCGGCAGGCTCCGCTCCTCGCGGGGGGCGGTGCCGAGGTCGTGGCGACCGTCGTCACGGGTCGGCGCGGTGACCACGGCGAGGGGCGGCGACGTGGCCGCCTCCGGCGCCCCGCCGGGCAGGGCGGTCGCCTGGGAACGATGCAGCTCGGACACCTAGTCCGCCTGATCCAGGTCGACGGACAGGATGGTGGTGCCCAGGCCCTCGTCCGGATCCAGGAGCACGGCGGCGGCCTCCTTGCGCGACCGCACGCCCAGCTTCTGGAACGCGGAGGCCAGGTGGCTCTTCACGGTGCTCTCGGACAGGAACAGGCGCAGGGCGATCTGGCGATTGCCGAGACCGCGGACCACGAGGGCGAGCACCTGCTTCTCGCGGTGGGAGAAAGCGGGCCGGATAGCGCAGCGGTGCAGCTCGCGCGGCAGCGAGACCTGGCCGGCGAGCGCAGAGCGCGTGGCGGCCGTGAGCGTGGCCTCGAGCCGGGCCTCGGCCACGAACGCGCTGGCGCCCGCGGCGAGCGCGGAGCGCACGCCTGCGCCGAGCAGCGCCGAGGAGACCACGATCACGCGCGAGCGGTCGAGCTGCTTGGCGAGCCTGCGCACGGCGGTGAGCCCGTCGGGACGCGAGGGGTCGCAGGCGAGCACGACGACGTCGAGGCTCCGCGGCGGCGGGATCCTCGAGCAGCTCGCTCCACGGATTCGCTGATGAGCGCGGCGGAGAATCCGCCGTCGCCGAGCGCGGCGGCGATCCGCCGCGAGGCGAGCTCGTCCGCGGCCACGACGGCCAGGGCAGCATCGCTCGCGACGTCGCCGGGCTGCGCCGGCCGTCGTCCTAGCTTTGGAGTGGCCATCGTGGATACAACGGGCCGGCCGGCCCCCTCCTTTCACGCGAGGCGTCTACCCCCCGCAGCCGGCGAGGTCGGTCCCACGGGAACGGGTGGAGCGAGCGACGCCCGCATGCGGTGCGCCGCTCGCTTGCCCGCGCCCACAACTGGGCTTACGGCGACGACTCGGTGAGCGCCACACGGCGACTGGGTTGACCGCGGGGAGACCCGTGCTCGAGGGCCGGGGCGCTGGCTCCGGCACGATGGGCGTCACCTCATCCAATGACACGGCTTCCTTCCGTCGTGCGGCCCGAGCCGCCTCCCTGCAACGCGAAGCTACTTGCGGGACCTCCGGCCGTCCCTGGTCCTTGGTTCAGGAAGGGGCGGCCGACCGAGGGGCAACACCGCCTCCAAGGCGGGACCTCGTCCGAATCTCAGCCGGTCGCCCCGCAGATTGGGCACCGCCCGCCCGTTGTTGGAGCGTGAACGCATCGAAGGCGGTGATCCTCGCCCAGGCCCATCGCCCGTCCTCCGCCCCCGGCAGACGCTCCTTCGTGCGTGGAGAGCTGGCTCCCCCGCCGCTGCTTCCGCTGGCCAACCGTCCGCTCCTCGAGCACGCGCTCGAGTGGCTCGACGCCGGCGGCCTCCGCGAGGTGGCGGTGCTCGCTCCCGAGGGTCTCTCGGCCCAGACGAGCCGGGCGGTGGCCAAGGCGGGCTGGGGCTTCGATCTCACGTGGCTCGAGCGCAGCCCGGGCGCCGGCGTGGGCGCATCGCTTGCCGCGCTCGGCGACTTCCTCGACGACGAGCCGTTCGTCCTGCACCTGGCCGACAGCCTGTGCCCGCCAGGGCCTCCACTCGCTGGTGCGCAACGAGCAGGCGGCCGACGGCGAGGCGATCCTCTTCGTCCACGACACCCCCGTCCACGGCGCGAGCGTGGTCGACCTCCGGGCGCGCCGCTCCTCGTCGCCGTTCGCCGACCACTGCGCCCCGGCCGGGGTGGCGATCCTCGGGGCCGGGCGTCGCGGAGGCGGCCAAGGACGTCGATCCCGCCCCGGGACACGAGCTCGAGCACCTCGCGGACTACCTCCTTGGCGCCGGCGGCCAGGTGCGCACCCGGCGCGTGGGCGACTGGTGGCGCCTCGGGCATGACACGGACGCCCTGCTCGAGGGCAACCGCTTCGCGCTCGAGGGGCTCGACGCCGGACTACTCCGCCGCGAACCTCACCCGCACGAGCGTCCAGGGGGCGGTGGTGGCGCACCGGAGCGCCGTGCTCGAGGCGAGCGTCGTCCGCGGCCCGGCGATCATCGGCCCCGGCGCCCGCATCATGCACTCCTACGTGGGCCCGTACACCTCCATCGGGCGCGATGTGCTGATCGAGGGAGCGGAGCTGGAGCACTCGATCGTCTTCCCGGGCGCGCGCATCCAACACCTGTCCAGCGGCTCGAGGCGAGCGTGGTGGGCGCCGGCGCGAGGGTCTTCCGGGAGTTCCGCCTGCCGCGAGCCCTGCGCGTGACGGTGGGCGACGGAGCCGAGGTTTCGCTGGCCTGAGGCAACCCGTGCCCGAATGGAGTATCGAAGGGCGGCGAGTTGCGGCCTCCGCTCCGTCGCGCGCGGCAAAAAACTAGGGCAGCTAACCCCAGTGCAGCTGTAACCCCCCCGGCGTAGGGTCGGACTTCTGGTCTAGTTCGTGCGGCGGGGGTTCGCGGAGCGGACTTCCGTCAGCTAACTGTGGGGGATTCGTTGGCGTACACCGCGAGAATTGATGCGACGCAGGCATCGGATGCTGCGCCTGGACGTTTCGCCCGCGGGCGGGACCAGGGCACGGACACCGATCTCGTGCGCCGTGCCGTGGCGCGGGCCAAGGAGGGCGACATGAGCGCGTTGCACTTCCTGTACGTGCGCTTCGCCGACGACGTGTGCGCCTACGTGCGCGGAATCGTTCGCGACAGCCACGAGGCCGAGGACGTGACGCAGAACGTCTTCACCAAGCTGATGACGTCCATCCGCCGCTATGAGGAGCGCGACGTCCCGTTCGCCGCCTGGATCATCACGGTCGCGCGCAACGTCGCACTCGACCACGTCCGCGCCCGCCGGCAGATCCCGGTCGAGGAGGTCCGCACGAGCGACGAGGGTCACGAGCAGACGGGCTTCGAGCGCTCCCAGTGCCTGCGCGAGGCGCTGAGCCGCCTTCCCATCGAGCAGCGCGAGGTGCTCGTGCTGCGCCACATCGCGGGCCTGTCGCCGAGCGAGATCGCCGAGCGACTCGGCAAGTCCGAGGGCTCCATCCACGGCCTGCATCACCGCGGCCGCGCCGCTCTCCAGGCAGCGCTCCGTGAGCTCGACGCCGCGCCGATCACGGCGTAGCGCAGCGGTTCACGGCGCGGAACGCGCTTAACGATCCTCGGACCGGCAAGCCGGCGGCCATCCGCGCCGCCACCTCGCCGGAGTCGAGGTCGGCCACGAGGTACAGCGCCGCGTGCTCGAACAGCCGCTCCAGCGGCACGCGCTGGCGCTGCGACTCCGCGTCGGCCTCCTCCCAGGTGCGCTCGTCGAGGTCCACGTCCAGCTCCACCGTCGCCTGGTCGGGCGTCCGGCCGAACCTGGGCACGCGCAACGCGGCCCGGCCCGAGTCGCGGTCGGCCAGGTAGTACTCGACGGCGTGACTCACGAGCTCGCCGGGCGCGACCGAGTAGCGCTGAGCCTCGACCTCGAGGGTCGCGCGGCCAAAGTCGTCGAGCGCGAGTTTGAGACTCCGTCTCATTGCATGGTGCAGGCGCCAGCCTGTGCTCCGCGGTGTATATCGACCGCAACGGGCCAGGCCTTGAGGAGCTTCCGAGCGATCCCGCAATCTCCGTCCGAATCTTGCCCGTCCGGGCTCGGCTCAAACTTCGCGCGCGCCGGGCTCAGGCCGTGCTCGGGACCGCTGCGCCAGCGCTGCCGCGAGCTCCCGGCGCGACGAGATCCCGAGCTTCCCGTAGCTGTGCTTGAGGTGCCACTCGACCGTCTTCACGGTCACGAACAGCGCGGCCGCGATCTCGCGGTTCGACTTCCCCTCGGCGGCCAGCCCGGCCGTCTGGAGCTCGCGCGGTGTGAGTGCCTCGAAGCCGTGAAGGGCCGAGCGCCGCGGCCGGGCGCCCGCTGCGGTCACCTCGCGCATCGCGCGCTTCGCCAGCTCCTCGGCCCCGCAGCGCTGAGCGAGGTCGAGCCCGCGACGCAACGGATCGCGCGCGTCGCGCGACCGGTGCGTCCGGCGCAGCGTCGAGCCGAGGTCCACGAGCGCCCTCGCGCGCTCCAAGCGCGGTCTGCGAGCTCTCGAGACACGCGACCGCGGCCTCGAGCAGGTCGATGGCCTGCTTGCCCTCCTCGAGCGAGCCGAGCGTACGCAGGGCCCTCCCGATCGCGCCGGGAGCGCCGAAGGTCTCCGCCAGGTCCAGCTCCTCCCCCGCCAGGCGACGAGCCTCGGCCCGATCGCCCAGCCCGGCCAGCGCCCGAGCGGCGCCCGAGCGCCAGGACAGGACCGCGGGATTGGGCGCCCCGGCAGCCCCGAGCAGCTCGCCGCACGCGATGAAGTCCGCGAGCGCCTCCTGCGGCCGGCCACGCGCGAGGTGCAGCTGCGCACGGCCCGCGCGATGGGCGAGGCGGGATGCGGCGTCCGCCTCGGCACCCGCGCCGGCGAGCTCGACCTGTGCCTCCGCGCCGGCCAGGTCGCCCGACTCGCCCAGCGCCGCGGCCAGCACGACGTGCGCGGACGGCAGGGCCAGCCGCCAACCGTGGCGCTCCCCCTCGAGAGCCGCGCGTGCCGCGGCCGCGGCCGCGTGCACGCGGCCGCGGCGCATGATCGCGAAGCTCTGGAAGTGCGAGGCGGTGGCGAGCGCGAGCGCCGAGCCGCGCGAGCGGGCGTCGTTCACGGCCGCCGCGAGCGCGGCCTCGGCCATCTGGAGGTCCTCGGCCACGGTGAGCGCCGCGGTGGCCAGGTAGTAGACGATGCCCTCGGCGGTGTCGTCGTCGAGGAGGGCGCCGCGGCGCGAGGGCGCGGCTCGCGAGCACGCGGACCGTCTCGTGGGAATCGCCCCGCAGCGCCGCGTCCAGCGCCAGCTGCGCAAGCACGGCCCGGCTGCTGGCCGTGTCGCCGTCCTCCGGCGCTCGCACGGCGCGGGCGCTCGACCGCCCCGCGCTCGAGCCGCACGGCGGTTGCGCGGCCCGCGGCCAGGAGGCCGGCCACGTCCCGCTCGCCCTCGCCCGCGTAGCGCGCCCCCAGTTCGAACGCCGCGGCGGCCTCCTCGAGGCGCCCGAGCGACATCAGGGTGCGTCCGGTCTCCAGGGCCGTGGCCGCACGCTCCTCCGCGGCCGGGAGGCGGTCGATCGCCTCGGCGAGCCGTGCCGAGCGCCCCCGGCTGCCCCGGCGATCGCCTGGGCTCTGCCCAGGTCGAGCAGGACGTGCGCGCGCTGATCGCGCGGAGGCGGCTCGCGGAGGGCGCGTTCGAGCAGCTCGACCGCCCGTCCGGGCCGCTCCGGTGGCGAGCGCGCGGGCCGCGGCGGTCTGCAGGGTGCTGGTGACCCACGCGCCACCGCCCTTGGCCGCCCGGAGGAGGTGGTCGGCCACCGGCTCGGCGGGAGCGTCGTCGTCGCTGAGGGCGCGGGCGGCCCAGAGGTGGGCCTCCGCTCGCTCGGCCGCCGGGAGCGATCGCGTGCACGGCCGCCCCGACCGCCGGCTGCGCGAAAGTGAGCCGCTCGCCCCCGGCGAGCACGCCTATCGCCGCCAGTGCGTCGGCGAGCGTGGCCACGCGGTTGCGCCTGAAGCCGGTCAGGCCCGCCGCGTGGCGCAGCTCCGCGTCCGGGCCGAGCACCGCCGCCGCCTCGAGCAGCGCTGCGGCGGCGGGCTCGATCGCGCGGGCCCGGCGCATCACGGTCGCGCCGACCGACTCCGGAGCGGCGGCTTCGATCTCTGCCCACGGCCGCCTCGGTCGGGGTCACGCCCGCCGCCGCGAGCTCGCGGCAGAGCTCGCCGATCAGCCAGGGACTGCCGCCGCTGGCGTCGTGAAGCGCGCGTACAGAAGCGATCGTCGGCATCCGGGAAGAAGGAGGCGCGCAGCCAGCCGGCGGTGCCCTCGGCGCTGAGCGGCTCGACGGCGCAGCGGCGCGTCGCGGGATGCGCCAGCACCTCGTCGAGGATGTCGCGGCCGTGGCCCGGCACGGCGGAGCCACAGGCGACGAGCAGCGCCACCGGCACCGCCTCGAGGCGCCCGACGAGATAGAGGACGAAGCGCAGGGTGGCCGCGTCAGCCATGTCCAGCGTCGTCGATCACGAGCACGAGCGGCTCAGCCGCGGCGAGGTTCGCCGTGAGCCGGTAGAGGCCGTGCACGAGCGCGCCGGCGGCCTCGGTGTCCCCGGCGGACGGGCCGGCTTCGAAGAGCGGCAGCGAAGCCGCGGCCGGACCCCGCCATCAGCAGCTCGCGCTCGGCGGCGCTCGCGGCCGCGATGCGGGTCTCGAAGAGCTGGAGCGCCACGCCCAGCTGCAGCTCGCGCTCGTGCTCGCGTCCCGCGGCCGCGAGCAGCTGCAATCCGCGGTCCGCCGCGGTCCGAGCCGCCGACGCCAGCAGCGCGGACTTCCCGCTCCCGTGCCCCCCGACGAGAGCCACGGCCGAGCCGCGCCCGGCCTCGAGCCCGTCGAGCGAGCTCTGCAGCAGGGCCGAGAGCCGGCTCGCGCTCGAACAGGGCGCCGTCGGAGGCGGCCGGCTCGTAACGCCTCTCGCTCGGTGCGTGCGCTTCCAGGTCCACTCCCGCATTCATCGGACGATCGCGCCCGCTGCCCGCAGTCCGGGGGCGGAGAGTCCAGTCTCCGCGATTCCAGACTAGGCGCCCTCCGGCCGAGCGCAAGTCCGCGCGAGTAACCGCGCCCGGCCGCAGGGTTACCCTGCTCGACCGTGGCCCCGGAGACAGCCCTCGAGCGTGCAGAGGACCTGGCCGAGCGGCTGCTGCCGGATCGCTCCCCGAAGCGGCGGATGCTCGTGATCGTGAACCCGTACGCGACCACGGTGTCGGACCGGCTGAAGAACCTGGTGGTGTACGCCCTCCAGTCGCGCTACTCGGTGGAGGCGATCGACACGGAGAAGCGCGACCACGCCACGCGGATCTGCCGCGAGGCGGCGAGCGAGGGATACGACGTGGTCGTGGCCTTCGGCGGCGACGGCACCGTGAACGAGGCCGCGAACGGCCTGGTGGGCACCGAGCACCCCGCTCACCGTGCTGCCGGGCGGCTCCACCAACGTGTGGGCGCGCACCATCGGCATCCCCAACGACGTGGTGGACGCCACCGAGCACCTGCTTCGCATGGCCGACGAGTTCCACCCCCGCCCCGTCGACCTCGGACGGGTGAACGGGCGTCACTTCGTCTTCTCCTCCGGCGTCGGCCTGGACGCGAGCGTGGTGGAGCGCGTGGACGCCCACCCGCGGCGCAAGGCCCGCTTCGGCGCCTGGTACTACAGCTACGCGGCGGTCGGCATCTTCAATCGCCGCTATCTCGTGCGCCCCCCGCACGTCCGCGTGATCGCCGCCGGTCGGGAGCTGGAGGGCGTGACGGTGATCGTCCAGAACTCGGACCCGTTCACCTACTTCCGCAATCGCCCGATCCGGGTGGCCGAGGGCGGCGGCCTCGACAACGGCTCGCTGTCCCTCGCGGTGCTGCGCAAGGCCACCCTCTTCGAGCTTCCGACCCTGATCCCGCGCCTGCTCTCCGGCCGCCCGGGCATGGTGGCCCGCCACCGCCAGGTGGAGAGCCTTCCCCACCTCGACGCGGTGCGGGTCGAGGCGCTGGGCGGCCACCCCTTCCCCGTCCAGGTGGACGGCGACTACATCGGCCTCCATGACGAGGCGGAGTACCGAGCGGTTCCGCGAGCGCTGATGACTGTGGCCTAGGCCACCGCACGCTGACGGCGCAGCGTGCGCCCTCCCTGGGCGGCGGCCTCCCGAAACAGTTCGGGCCGGGTGACTGAAAGCATGAGGAGGTAGGTCGCATACGAGCACACGCTGGCGACCACCATGCCGAGCACGCCGTGATCCAAGAGCGAGACCCACGGCTCAGGTCTGTAGGGGACGGGCCCGCTCAGAGCCAGCGTGCCGGCGATGATCACCAGCAGCTCCGCGAGCCGGGGTTCGTCGAGAGGCCCGCCACAGGCAAAGAGAGAGCGACGAGCACCAGCGCCAGGAAGGCGCTGGTGGCAAGCATGCTCGTGAGAACGGTCCCCTTCCCGCGCGCGTCGAGGTCTTGCCGGGAGACCAGCACCTCGTCCCGAGGGGCCGCTACTCCTGCTCGAGCGAGGCGCGCAGCTTGCGGAGCGCGCGGTAGACGCGTCCCTCGACCGTCGTCAGCGGTTCCCCGGTGACCCGCGCGATTTCTGGCACGGTCAGCTCCGCCCCGAAGCGGAGGGCGATTGCCTCCCGCTCGACCTCGCTGAGCGGGGCGAGCGCGCGCACGATCTCTTCGCGTGAGCCGAGCGTATCCGTGTCGAGGGTGGACTCCGGCGCCCGCGCGGAAGCGACTCGCTCCAGAGCGCGCGCCTCGGCGGCGGCGGAGCGGGCATGGTCGAGCACAAGGTTGCGGGCGATGGCAAATAGCCAGCTTCGCTCGCGGCCCCGCCGCGGATTGGATCTGCCACGAGCTCGCAGGGCGCGCTCGAAGGTGTCGGCCACGAGGTCCTCGGCGAGCAGCCGGTCGCCGGTCCGGTAGATGAGGTAGGCGAAGAGCGACTGGGCGTGGTCGTCGAAGAGTCGGTCGAGATCGCGGCCGCGCATCAAACGATCATCGCCCACATTGGCCAGTCAGGAACCCGGTCGCTGATCCGTCTTAAGGGTTATGGACGCCAGATTCCCCCCAGATGTCGCTGACCTCGCCGCCCGGCTGCGGGAGGAGCGCCCCGCGCTCAGCCCGCTGGAGCTGGACAGGATGAGGAGGCGGCTCGCCGCGCGCGCGGTGTCGGAGCGCTCGCCGCGCCTCTCGAGAAGGCCGGCGTACCCCGGCTCGCGCCTCGCGGTGACGGTGCTGCTCACCCTCGGCATCCTCATGGGGACGACCGGCGCGGGCCTCGCGGTGTCAGGTCTCTCGGGCGCCGGCAGTGCCGGCGAGGGGCAGTACTACCAGCCTGGCGAGAAGGGCGACGCAGAAGGCGGCGTCCTGGGGAAGGCCGACAATGGCAACGCCGCGAAGCAGGGGACCGGGCAGGTCGCCGCCGTCGAGCAGGCTGGCGGCGAGTCGCTGCCCTTCACCGGGATCCTCGGAATCCCGCTGCTCCTCACCGGCGTTGCGATGCTCGGAACCGGCCTGGTAGTGCGCCGGCGCGCCTAACGGGCCGCGATACGACGCTGCAGCGGCAGCCGGGCGGTTGACGCCCAGCGCCGCCACTCCCGCCGACTGCCATTCGGGACGCGCAGGGCCTCCCTGGAGAGAAGGATCCCGCGTGGGTTCAGCCGGCGGGCGGCACGTAGCGCCGGACGCGGATCGCGGCCGCCCGCGCCCCGCACGATCGCGAGCCCGTAGTGGAGCTCCCAGTTGCCGGGGTCGCGCCGAATCCCGGCGCGCATCGCCCGTTCCCCGAGCCTCGGGTCGCCAAGCCGCGCGTCGCAGTAGCCGAGCACTTCGAAGGGCTCCGGCCTGACGTTCATCGCCTCGGTGGAGGCGAGTGCGGCGTCGATGGCGGCTCGCGCAGTCACCCCGCTCGAAGGCCTCCACGCTGCGGTTCAGGCGCACCTGGGACACGGCGACCAGCGCCGGGGCGACGGCGAGACCGGCGATGCCCAGGCCGAGCAGCACGCGACCGAGGCGAGGAGGACGCCACCGCGGCGAGCGTGCGGCGAAGGCGAGCCCGGCCCCCACCGCGGCGAAGAACCACACCGTGACCACGGGCATTTCCCAGTCCCAGTCGATGCCCGCATGGATCGCCCAGGCGAGGGAGGTGGCGAAGGCAGCGGCGTAGGCGGCTCGTTGGGCCCCGCGGGTTCGCGCCGCCACGCCGCCGAGCGCGGCCAGCACCACCACGACCAGCAGCGTGGCCCCCACGAGGCCGAGCTCGTCGAGCGCCTCGAGGTACAGCGAGTGAGCGTCGTTCACCGGTCTCGGCTCGGGCCGCTCCCGCACCCACTGCAAGCGGTACGTACCGGCCCCCGCGCCGTGCAGCGGTTCCTCCTCGAACCCGTCGAGTGCGATCCTCCACTGGTCGAGGCGCCCGTTGTTGGCAGGGTCCGCGAGCCGCGAGCGCTGGTCACCGCCGCTTGAGAGGCTGTTGCCGGTCACGAAGCGGTCGTACTGCGTAGCGAGGCCCTCGGGCACGTCGAGCGCGAGCCCGGTCGCCACCATCGCAGCCGTCCCAAGCGCCACCACGGCGACCTTCGCGCGATAGCCGAGCACGCGCGCTGTGACGACGGTGCGAGCATCCACCCGGAGCAGCACGACATCGCACCAGCGCGGCCGCGAGCCCGCAGGCCCCGACTGCGAGCGCCACGCGATGGCCCTGGGCCGCGGCGGCGGAGGTAGTCGGCTCGTCGCTGGCCAAGCAGGTTGGCGCGGTAGGCCGCGCATGACCGCCACCGCCGAGGCGGGCACCGCCGCCAGTAGCCCCGCCACTGCGTGGCGGGGCCGCCCCACTGCGAGGTATGTAGCGAGCCCAAGCGCCGCCGCGGCGATCGCTCCGCGCGAGTAGGTGAACAGGAGCGTGGCGGCAAGCAGCGGGGTTGTCGCGGCCGCGACCACCCGCACGGCCCGCGGCTCTTCGGCGTCGCACGTCAGGTGGGCGGCGGCTATGAGCGCCAGCCCGGCGAGCAGCCCGAGCGCGTTCCAGTACGTAACCGGGAAGCTCAGCCGCTCCTCGACGATGTCTGGCGAGGCGTGCACGATGTCCGGAGCCACGCGGCTCGCCAGGCCGGCGACGCATACGACCGTCGCTCCGAGCGCCAGCCCGTAGATCACGAGCCTCAGCTGGGCCGGCTCTCCGGGGAGCGAGCCGACCAGGAGGAGCACGAGCAGATAGAGCACGGTGCGATCGAACTCGAGCAGGGCGCGAGCCGGCGCATCGGACCATCCGCTCGAGAGGAGCGTCCACACCGCGTAAGCGCCAGTGCTCCCGCCGCAATCTGCAGCGCCGGGCCGTAACCCGCGAAGGGCCGCTCGGCCAAGGTCACGCGCAGCACCAGTGCGAGCGCGACCACCACCGCGGCTAGGCCGGTCGCGCCTGGGAAGAACCCGCCCGCGTTGAACCCCAGGTAGACGATCAGGGCGCCGGGCAGCAGCGCGACCGCCGCGTGCGCCGCCCCTGTCGAATCAGGCCAGCGCCAGCGCAGCGGAGGCACCTCCGTTGACGAACGACGGGGCCTCGGCAAAGGGGGCGCCCCCGCGCTGCGACCCCACGGGAGCGGTGATTTGCCGTGACACCCGAAGCCCTTCTCCCGGGCCTCGCCTAGACCACCGCACGCTGACGGCGCAGCGTGCGCCCTCCCTGGGCGGCGGCCTCCCGTAACAGTTCGGGCCGGGTGACGGAAAGCATGAGGAGCGTAGGTCGCGAGGCCCGCGGCGGTCGCGGCGGCCAGGCCCAGCACGGCCGCGGAGCTCGCGGTCGCGTCGGCCACGGCGCGGGCGGCCCCCCAGCCAACGGCCGCAGCGAGCAGCTGCGGGCCAATGGACGCAAACTGACGCCATAGCGGCACGCCGGTGCGGCGAGCGATGACGGTAGCCAGAACCGCGACCATCAGCGCGGCCTGGATGGCCATGACCCAGGCCACTCCCGATAGCCCGACGAAGGACGCCGCCAGCAGGACGCCGGGAACGAGCACGGCCAGCCCCGTGAGGTTGACCACGGCGGCAGCGTCCGCTTCGCCGACCGCATTCAGCAGCCAGGTAAGGGTGGCCTCCAGGGGCCGCACAACGGCCCACAGGCCCAGGATCGCCAGCGGGCCGATCATCTCCAGCCACTTGGGGCCGTAAAGGAAGCGGGTCAGGGGGCTCGCCGCGGCGCTCAGCAGCATCCCGATCGGGAAGGCCACGAGTGCGATGAAACGCAACGTGGACAGGAACGACGGGATCCAGTCCTCGCCGCGGTGGCGCATCCGGGCGAACCCCGGGAACGTCACCTTGGCCACCGGCTCGGCGATCCCGGTGTAGGTCAGCTCGGCGAGACGGTAGGCCAAGAAGTAGACGCCGAGCGCGGCGCTGCCGAGGAACTTCGCCACGGCGAAGTTGTCCGTGTTCTGCGCCACGAACCTCACGCCTCCCTGGACCAGGAACCCGCGACCCGTCCGCAGCAGGCCCGGGAGCTGCCGCCACTCCCAGGCCGGGCGGACGCGGTAGGGCGCCAGCCACACCAGGGCGACCAGGTAGGTCGCATACGAGCACACGCTGGCGACCACCATGCCGAGCACGCCGTGATCCAGGAGCGCGAGGGGGACCGCCACCCCGGCAAAGGTCAGGGTCTGCACCATCATGGCGGCAAACCGCTGCTTGAACTCCAGCTCGCGCTGCATCAGCGTCTCGTAGAAGTAGACGGGCCCGCTCAGAGCCAGCGTGCCGGAGATGATCACCAGCAGCTGCGCGAGCCGGGGTTCGTCGAAGAGATCCGCCACAGGCGACGAGAGAGCGACGAGCACCAGCGCCAGGAAGGCGCTGGTGGCAAGCATGCTCGTGAGCACGGTCCCCTTCCCGCGCGCGTCGAGGTCTTGCCGGGAGACCAGCACCGGTCCAAGACCGAAGTCGTTGAACATGCTCAGAAGCGTCATCGTGATGAGCGCGAGCGCGTAGAGGCCAAAGTCCTCAGGGTCCAGCAGACGGGCGAGGACGACCGTGGTGCCAACCGTGATCGCCTTGTTGCAGGCGAACGAGAGCAGGCTGATCGGGATGCTTCTGACTGCTTTCTCTTCCATATGGTCCCGGCGCCGCCTCGCCCCCTAGCGTAAGCGCCCGTAGCTCAGCGCCGCGACAGCACTATCCGAAGGTCCGGCGCAGCGCTTCTGCGAGGGGTACCGGGGGGATCCAGCCCAGGACCTCGGTGGCGTGCGAGGGCCAGTAGCGGAAGTTGCGCAGATTGGGCGGCGTGGCGTATGGGTCGAGGAAGCGAGGCGGCGCGATCCGACCAGCGCTCATCCGCTCGGCCAGACGCAGGCTCTCGCGTATGCCCGACAACAACGCCAGCGGGACCGGAATCACGGCACCCGCTCCGGCTGGGCGCGTAGCCAGTGGCGCAGGTACTGCCACTGCGCGAGCGGCTCCGGGTCCACCGCGTTGAAGACTTGCCCGGCGGCATTCGGATGGCTTGCGCATTCGGCGAGCAGCGAGGCAGTGTTCTCCACGTAGTTCAGGGGCATCAGGTTGCGGCCCCCCAGGAGGATGAGGCTCGAGCCCAGGCGTCGCCCCAACGGATGTTGGAACTGGCGCTCGCGCCCGTAGATCACGCCGGGCCGGACGATGACCACCTCCGCCCCATCAGCGGAGGGGAGCTCGCGCACGAGCCGTTCCTGGATGTGCTTCGTCCACGCGTACGCGTCTCGCCGGAAGGGCTCGGGCTCGAGTGGCGTGGACTCGTCGACGAGCGAACCGGGCCGCACCTGGTTCAGGCCATACACCGAGAAGGTGCTCACGTGTACGAAGCGGCCGGTCCAGGAGATTCGCCTCAGGACGTCGAGCACGTTCTCCGTCGCGAGAACGGTCGCGTCGAACATCTGCCGCCAACCGCCGACCGTGCCCGCGGCCAGATGGAACACGGCATCCGACTTCGCCAGGTGGTCGGCCAGCGCGGAGGACGGTCGCCGTAGGTCGGTGCGGACCAGCGCGACGTCCTCGTGGGCGAGGGCGGCCGGGAGCGGCGTCGAAGGCCGTACGACGGCCGTGACCCGGAGAACCGCGGCGCCGCAACTCGGTCACCAGGTACTGGCCGAGGAACCCGCTCGCTCCGGTGACGAGCGCGTTCACAGCTGGTTGTCGGCCGCGAAGAGCTCGCGCACGACCGCGTTGACGCTGTCCATCTCGGAGATGGGGATCGGCGAGGGGCCGCCCGTGGCGACTGCATCGTAGAACTCGGCGAGCAGCTTCTCGAGGCCCTCGAAGTGATCGAGACGGGAGGTGGCCGTCTTCGCGACCAGGGCCGCCGTGGCTGCCAGGTAGTTCATGCCATGGCGGAGTCCGTTCGTGACCTTGACCATGCCGGAGCCGGCAGCGTCGACGTACAGTCGCGCGTTGTAGAGATCGACCTCGATCGTCCCCGCGGTGCCCCTGACCGCGAGGGTGAAATGCGCGGGTTGAGCGTGCCTCGTCACGGCTATCACTCCGCAGCTGCGCTCACCCGCCAACAACGCCTTCAGCTCGTCGCTGCTCAGCCAGGCCGGGTCGAGCTTGCGCTGCCATGCGGCGACTCCGGTGAAGCCGTCCATGAACGCCAGCGCCAGCGAGATCGGATGGGTGGCGAAGTTCTGGAGAGCGCCTCCGGGAAGCGCGTGGGCGAAATGGGCGACGTCACGGTCGCCGAGCGGGTCGGAGGGATCCTGCATCACCCCTCCGAAACTGACCTCGACGCTGACGACCTCGCCGATCCTGCCGGTGCGCTTTAGCTCGAGCGCCCGCCTGACGACGTCGACGAACCGCCAGTTGTAGTTCTCGATCAGGAGGAGCCCTCGCTCCCGAGCGGCGTCTCGTATCTCGACGTAGTCCTCCCACGTGGGCGCGATGGGCTTCTCGACCACGACGTGCATGCCGCGCTCCAGAGCCTGAAGCACGAGCTCGCGATGGCTCTGGGGCGGGGTCAGCACATGCACCACGTCCGGTCGAGCCTCCGTAAGCATCTCGTCGAACCGCGTGAAGACCGGCTTCACGCCGAAGCGCTCGGACACGGCCAGGGCCAGGGTCTCGGACAGGTCGCAGATCCCGACGACCTCGGCGATCGGGATGCTCCGAAGCTTGTCGAGATGCTCGAACGAGATCGCGCCAAGCCCGACGATCGCGGCCCTTACCCTCGTCACCGCCGCCCCAGCTTCCGTAGGCGCTCACCGATCCGCCGGAGCTGCTGTCGACGCACGAACGCTCTCAGCTCGGGTTCGGCGCGAGGGGTCCGGCGCAGCATGGCGAGCGCCCAGCCAAGCAGGTAGTTGAGGCCGCCGATCACGAACGGCCGCTCCCCCATGCGCTGCACCCCGTGTGGGAAGACGTGAAGCGGATGCTCGCCCAGCGCATAGGCGGCCATCCCCCACCGCCGGAAGCTGCGCAGCAGGCCGTCCTGGGCGCCCATCGGTCGCAGATGCAGCGGGTCGCCACTCGGAACGGGAACGCTCGCGGTCCCCCATCCCCGCATCCGGGCCCTGTTCGCATCGATCATGTCCCAGCCGACGATCGCGGGCAGCGGCGCAATGTCCTCGTAGCACTCCCGCCGGTAGAAGGTCGTCGCGCCGTGTACGTGTTCCGGGCGAGAGCGCATCCGCACGGGCACGCCGTTGCGGACCGGCCTCGGACAGGTACGCGCCCGCCATCCCCAGTCCCGGATCGCTCTCCAGCCGCTGCTCGATCGCTTCAATGGTGTCCGGCGTGAGCTGCAGGTCGGCGTCGAGCTTGGCGAGCACGTCCCAGCCCCCACCGCTCTGTTCGACTGCCCACTGAAAGGCCAGCAGGGGGCCCGCGGCAGCCAGCCTGTCGTGCCCGCGGGACCGAGGCGGGCGCCGAAGGAGCGTCGCGTAATCGTGGCTGGCGGCAAACTCGCCGGCGATCGCGTCAGAGCCGTCGGTGGAACCGTCGTTCACGAGGACGAGCCGGTCGGGAGGCCGGGTTTGCTTCGCCATCGAATCCAACAGCCTGCCCAGGTACCGCTCCTCGTTGAGAAACGGGACGACGACGAGGACCACCATCACACCGCGCCTCGCAGGCGCTCGACGACGTGCCGGTAGAGCTCCCGCTGCCGCGGCCACCGGTAGGGCTCGTTCACCTCGGCGGCACGGCTTACGAGCCGCTCTCGAAGGCCGGGATCGGCGTGGAGCTCACGAATCGCCCTCGCCAGGTCGAGGTCGTCCTCGGAGTCGAACAGCTGGAAGCAGGACTCGTCGAAGTAGGCCTCCACGGACGCGGTGCGCGAAACGATGACCGGCCGCCGCATGGCGATGAAGTCGAACATCTTGTTCGTGTGGGTCAGATCGCGGAACGAGTCGCGTTTCATGGCGACGACGCCGACATCGGCGGCCGCGATCGCCCGCAGCAGCTCGTCGAGGGGGACCAGGCCGTTGCTGAAGAACACCCGGTCTTCTACCCCGAGCTGCTCGGCGAGCTCCTGAAGCTCGTCCTGATAGGCGCCCTCTCCGAAGATCTCGAGACGCAAGCCGGGAATCTCCCCGGTCAGCCGTGCCACGGCTCTGATGGCGGTGTCGAGCCCGTAGCGCTCCTCGATGGAGCCATGCGAGAGCAAGACAAAGCCGTCCGGCCCGGAACCCGTCGGCGGATACCGCTGCGGGTCGAAAATCTCCTCGTCTGCCGAGTTGAGGATGACCTGGATCTTCTCGCCCTCGGCGCCTCGGGCGATGAACGCCGCCCGCATCTGCTCCGTGCACGTGATCGCGAGATCGGCGAAGCGGATGCTCGCCTGCTCGAGCCGGGCCAGGAGGCGGACCACTGGATGCGAGGGGGTCGCGCCGAACTTCGTGCCGAAGAACTCCGGCATGCACTCGTGCAGGTCCAGCAGGACGCGCGCGCCCAGCAGCCGCGGGAGGACCGCCGCGAACACGAGCCAATCCGGGAGGGTGTTCACCTGAACCACGTCCCACCGCCGTCGTACGGCCAACGCTCCCGCGCAGAGGAAGGCGGCGGACGGGAAGCTGAGGTACTCGAACAGGTAGCGAAGCGGACCTCCTCGCTTGTGTTGGAGGGGTACGCGGTATACGGCGACCGAGCCGGACCGCTCGTAGAGGGGCTGCCCAGGCCGCCGCATGCAGATCACATCGACCTCGTGGCCCGCCCTCGCCAGGGCGTCCACCTCTCGCCGCACCCGTGTGTCACAGGGGAAATAGAACTGCCGGATGACGCCGATCCTCGCGCCGGTCAACTAATCGACCGACCGGCCGGCACCGGCATGGAGATCTTCGCGAACCGGCTGCGTGAACCAGAAGGCCGGCCCACCGCCGGGAAGCGGCTCAACCGCCAGCTGCGACCTCCCCCGCGCAAGCCGGGCCAGCCGCCCCCGTTGCTCAGCTCTCAGCGACGCCCGCGCCAAGTCGTCGTCGATCGGCTTCGCGCCCGTGATGTGAGCGTAGGAATAGCCGGCAAGAAGCGCGAGGCCTCCGAGCAGCGGCGGGCGCTCGACGAACATGCGAAAGAGCGCCCGTACGAGCAGGAACGCCGGGAGATATCCCATGAAATGCGCACCCCGCCCCTCCTCGAACCGGGCTCGGTGCCACGGCTGCTTTGCGCCGCGCCTCTCGTAGTGCAGGATGCTCAACTCCCTCAGCACGTGGACGCGCCAGCCCCGCCCCTTCGCGCCGTACTCGTCGATGCCGTCCCAACCCATCGACGGGCGCAGTCCGCCTATCTCCTCGAAGCAGTCCGCGCGATAGGTCTTCGCCACGCCGTTGACGTTGTGGTGGCTGCCGGCATCGGCTCTCCAGCACTCCCCGTCGTGAACCAGGACGACTCCGCCGACGATCCCCGCACGAGGGTCGTGGGCGAAGGTGGCCGCCACCCATTCGAAGTAGTGGGCCGGGAGGAAGAGGTCTCCGTCCAGCTTCACGATCAGGTCGGAGCGCTGAGCCAGGGCGTCCCGTCCCGCATTGAACGCGGCGACGATCGGGGCTCCTCGCGCCCGCGGATGGTCGGCACCCGAATCGACGACGGTGATCCAGTCGTGCTTCGCCGCGAAGGACTCCGCCATCGCGCGCGTCCGGTCCTTCGAGCCGTCGTCCACGATCACCCACTGCTGCGGGCGGTGCGTCTGAGCGACGACCGAGAGTGCGGTCGTCCCGAAGAAGCGCTCTTCATCACGGACCGCAGTCACGACGGCGTATGTCGGGAGCACTCCACTCATTCCGCGGTCGTGGTCAACTCGCGGGGGCGAAGAGCGGTGTCCGGATCGATCAGCTCGCGGTGCCAGGACTCGAAGATCAACAGCGACCAGATTCGGCGTGCGTTGTCCTCTGCTCCCGCCTCATGACGCCTGAGGATGTCCCGCACGTATGACTCGCGGAAGTAGCCGCGCCCACGCGCCGTGGAATCGAGCAGCAACTCATGCGCGTAGTCGCGTAGGTCGCCGCGCAGCCAGTCGGCGATTGGGACCTCGAACCCGCGCTTCGGGCGATCGAGGATGTCATCGGGGAGCCATGCGCGCAGGGCGTCACGCAAACCGACCTTCTTCTCTGTGCCACGGAGCTTCAACTCGGCGGGAAGCGAAGCGGCCATCTGCATGAATTCATGGTCGAGCAGGGGCGACCTCGCCTCGAGCGAGTACGCCATCGAGGCGATGTCCATCTTGGCGAGGAGATCGCCGGGCAGGTACGTGTTGATGTCCACATCGAGCATCACGTCGACGAGATCCCGGGCAGACGACGAGCGCCATGGCTCGGAGATCACCCCCGGCGCCAGTGTCTCGCCGACCAGCTCCCGGTACTCGTCGCTGTAGAGCTGGTCACGATGCAACCCATCGAGGTACGAGACATAGGCTGTGTAGCGGGCCTCGGCATCGAGACCTGACACGCTCGCGAGCCGCCGCAAGCGACTCAACGCGCTGTCGACCCTGCCGCTCGTCGGCAGGCGCGATCCCCACGCCATCGCGGCGCGCCGGAGCGAGTGCGGGAGCCATTCGAGGCGCTGCGAGAGCACGTTGGGCACGTAGCGGGGATAACCGGCGAAGCTCTCGTCGCCCCCGTCGCCGTTCAGCGCGACAGTCACTTGCCGCCGCGCCATCTCGGCGAGATAGAAGCTCGGCAGCGCCGACGAGTCGCCGAAGGGCTCGCCGTAGTGGCGGACCAGCTTCGGAATCATCTCCACCGCGTCCGGCCGCACCACGAGCTCGTGGTGATCGGTCGAGAATTGCTCGGCCACGCGCCGCGCGTACGTGAGCTCGTTCAGGGTGTTGCTCTCGAAGCCGATCGAGAAGGTCTTGACCGGCTGGGGGGATGCCTCAGCCATCGCCGCAACCACGGCCGAGGAGTCGATGCCGCCCGACAGGAAGGCGCCGAGCGGGACGTCGGCGATCATCCGGCGGCGCACGGCGCGGCGAATGCCGTCGCGGATCAGCTCGCCCACCTCGGCCGGGTTCTCCGTCGGCCGTTTCTCGCCGTAGTCCAGCCGCCAGTAGCGCTCGATCCGTAGGCCATCCCCATCGAAGGTCAGAACGGACGCGGGCGGCAGCTTCCGGACGGCTCGGAACGCGCTCAGCGGCGCGGGCACGTACTGATAGGCGAAGTAGCAGTCCAGCGCCTGGTGATCGAGGTCCGCCGGAATCGAGGGATCCTGGAGGAGCGCGCGGAGCTCGGAAGCGAAGGTGATGGCGCCGTCACGGTGCGCGTAGAACAGCGGCTTCTTCCCAATCCGGTCGCGCGCCAGCGTAAGTCGGCGGTGGCGAGCGTCCCAGATCGCCAGCGCGAACATGCCGTGGAGGGCCTCGACGCATCTCGAACCTTCCTCCTCGTAGAGGTGCGCGATGACCTCTGTGTCGCTCTTCGTCTTGAACTCGTGCCCAGCGTGCGCGAGGCGCTCCCGGATCTCCCGGTAGTTGTAGATCTCGCCGTTCAGCACCACCACGACCGTCCCGTCCTCGTTGAAGATCGGCTGGTCCCCGGTCACGAGGTCGATCACGCGCAGGCGCTGAATGCCGAGGCCCGCCCCCTCCGCCACGTGCATCCCCCGAGCGTCAGGGCCGCGGTGCTCCAGCGCCGCACACATCTGGACGAGGAGGAGCGGCTCGACCGGCCGGCCCTCTCGGTTCACTTGTCCGACGATTCCGCACATTGGACGTGGGCTAAGCCGCGGCGAGGACAGGCGCCGACTCGCCCGCAGGGGCGCGATCCTCAGGCGCCGTCACCGGGGCCAGCGGCGCGGCACAGATGGCGAGCAGCAGGCCCATCGTGGGTGTGATCGCCAGCGAGGTCACGCTCGGGAAGGTCACCATCGCCACCAAGAGAACGAGCAGCCCCGCCTGTGCACCGTTTCGGACGGCGTGGAACAGGGGGCCTCCCGTCGGCGGGCCGCGCCGCATGACGCCCGCGAGCAGGAGCGCCGACAAGAGGACGGCTGCGGGCAGGCCGAGCTTCCATGCCAGCCAGAGGTAGCCGTTGTGCGCGTAGGTATTGCTCCGAGGCGGAACGCTCTCCCAGGGACGGCCCCACCAGATGCTGGCGCCCAAGCCAGATCCGGCGATTGGATGGGCAGCGATCCGGCCCAGTACGTGACGACTCTCGACGACTCGCTGCCGCACCGACGAGTCGCTGGCGTACTGCCCCAGAGACAGCAGGCGCTCCCGGGCGGAGGTGAACTCCCTCGGCGCCAGCGTGGCGAGCGTCGCGAGGGTAAGGACGACTGCCCCGACTCCGATCAGCAAGGCCTTGACCCGCTTGAGGCGGCCGGCCTTGAGGGCCACGAAAACCAATGCCAGGGTGGTCGCGACCCAAAACGTCCGCTCATAGGTGAGCAACATGGAGACCACGTTGAGCCCGATCACGGCGAGCAGCGCGATCCTGAGGCTCGCAGCGCGCACCTGGCCCGAGACCAGGACCGCGAAGGCGATCACCGTCGCCACCGGGAAGGCGAACAGGCCCCCCTGCACCTGGCCGCGCCCGGTGCTGGTGAAGCGAACACCCGGGCGGACGCCGGCGTCGGACGAGCTCGCGAAGTCGAACGACAGGACGTACTGGAGGACTCCCCATAGCCCTACGGCAAGCCCGACGAAGAGCAGGCCGCCGAGCAGCCGCCGCCGAGCGCGCTCGTCCGCCAGGACGGGAATCGCCACCAGAAAGGTGCCGAACCCGAGAAGCACCCGGTACTCGAAGCCGGCCGTGCTCAGGTCGGCGCCGGCCGACAGCCCGTGCGCGAACTGAAGCGACGCCAACACCAGGAACACCACCATCAGGAAGGCCATGACCATGCGTCGACGGTCGAGCTGCTGGCGGGGCAGAACGAGTGCGGCGCGCAGGAGTCCCGCGATGAGGAGCAGGTCGGAGGGGAGGATGCTGGCGCTTCCGCCGCCGCCGCCGATGCCGTTCTGCACGCTGAAGGGGACGACCGCGGTGACGAAGATGAGCAGGGCCAGGTGCGCCGACGGGGCCACGAAGGGGAGGGCGAAGATCAGCGCAAGTCCGGCCAGTGCGATGGCCACGTCCGGACGCCGGCCGGCGAGCAAGCCCAAGCAGACGGCGGCAAGGACCGCGCCCGTGACGCCGAGCCAGTACCCCGCGTTCGCGCGAGCGGCCAAAGAGCGAGCGGGCGACCACTCGGTTGTGCCGGCGTACACCCAGCCATGATCGCATCCCTCGACCGGCTCGCGGGCCGCTTGGCTGACTTAGACTCGAGCCGGCCAGTGAGCGCCACCTGCGACGTCGCAATCATCGGCTCCGGCCCGTACGGGCTGGCGACCGCCGCCCATCTCCGCTCCCGAGACGGTCTCGAGACGCGCGTCTTCGGGGAGACGATGTCGTTCTGGAAACGTCAAATGCCCGCGGGCATGCTGTTGCGCTCCCCCTGGGTGGCCACCCACATCGCGGATCCCGAGGGCGCCCTCACGCTCGATGACTACGAGAGCGCGATTCGAACGCGTCTGTCTCGCCCGCTGCCGCTCGAGAACTTCGTCGCATACGGGAAGTGGTTCCAGAGCGCCGTCGCGCCGGACGTCGACCGGCGGAGCGTGGTGCGAATCGATGCGCTGCGAAGCGGATTTCGTCTGCTGCTCGACGACGGAGAGGAGCTCGACGCCGCTCGAGTCGTGGTCGCCGCCGGAATCTCCCCGTTCGCCTGGCGCCCGCCGCAGTTTCGGGCGCTCCCGCAGGAGCTCGTCTCGCACTCGTCGGAGCACACCGATCTAGCCCGGTTTGCCGGGCGAACAGTGGCGGTCGTCGGGGCCGGG
This sequence comes from uncultured Thermoleophilaceae bacterium, assembly GCA_963759625.1. GTDB lineage: Bacteria > Actinomycetota > Thermoleophilia > Solirubrobacterales > Thermoleophilaceae > JACVRW01. Next base: position 219,678 of record CAVXAD010000017.1, read on the forward strand.
CAGAGCGCGCTCGAGTCGGCGGCGCTGCTCCACGAGGCCGGTGCGGAGGTCGAGGTGCTCATCCGCGCCGACAGCATTCACTGGCTGGCGCGGAGCGCGTGGCTGCACAACCTCGGTCCCATCTCAAAACTGTTGTACGCGCCCACGGACGTCGGCCCGGCGGGCGTGAGCCGTGTGGTAGCGGCGCCAGGCTGGGTCAGACCGCTTCCTCGCCGGCTGCAGGATTGGCTCGGTACGCGCTCCATCCGCCCCGCCGGCGCCGCCTGGCTGGTTCCCCGCCTGGAGGCGGTGCCGCTCACGATCCACCGGTCGGTTGTCTCCGCTACGGCGGCCGCGGATGGTGTCGCACTCAAGCTGGACGAGGGGAGCGAGCGGCGCGTCGATCACGTGGTCCTGGGCACGGGATATCGCGTCGACATCGAGCGCTATTCGTTCCTCGGCGGCGAGCTCCTGGACTCGGTGCAGCAGGCCGGGGGCTATCCACGCCTCGGGCGCGGGTTCGAGTCGTCGGTGCGGGGGCTGCATTTCCTCGGAGCGCCGGCCGCCTGGAGCTTTGGTCCCCTCATGCGCTTCGTTGCGGGAACCGAGTATGCAGCTGCGAGCGTCGCTCGCCACGTGCTCGGGAGGGCGAGTCCGCTGCCTGGCAGGCGGCGACGTCAGAGGGCGGGCTGGCGGCGGCGGTGCGTCTCGCTCGCCGGCCCGCAGCAGGTGACGACCCCGGGGGCGCTCGTCCTCACCGGGGATCACCGGGGTCTCGGGATCGCCCGCAGCCTCGGCCGCCGCGGGATCCCTGTCTGGGTGGTGACGGAGCCGGGCGAGTCGCTCGCGCGTGCCTCTCGCTACGTGCAGCGCGCACTTCCCTTCCCAGATGGCGACGAGACGAAGCAGCGGGACTACCTGCTCGAACTCGCCGACAGGCATCGGCTCGACAAGCTGGGTGCTGTTCCCGACCCGCGACGACACGGCCGCGCTGATCGCCCGGCACGGCGACCAGCTTGCGGAGCGATTCCGCCTCACCTCGCCCACGCTGGGACGTGATGCGGTGGGCCTACGACAAGCGACTGACCCACAGCCTCGCCCAGAGCGCCGAGGTCGACTACCCGTGGACGTCCTACCCCCGGGATGGCGCCGACGTGGCTGCCATCGACTGCTCCTTCCCCGTCATCCTCAAGCCGGCCGTCAAGGCTGGACTGAACCGCTTCACGCACGACAAGGCATGGCAGGCCGACGATCGCCGCACCTTGCTGGCGCGCTACGAGGAAGCGTGCGCCCTTGTGGATCCGGAGCTGATCATGGTGCAGGAGCTGATCCCCGGGGGTGGTGAGGCGCAGTTCTCCTTCGCCGCTCTGTGTGCGGATGGCCGTCCGCTCGCATCGGTCGTTGCTCGGCGCACGCGTCAGTATCCGGTCGACTTCGGGCACTCGAGCTCGTTTGTCGAGACGATCGAGGAGCCGAGCATCGAGCAGCCGGCGCGCCGGCTGCTGGCTGTCCTCGACTACACCGGCCTCGTCGAGATCGAGTTCAAGCACGACACGCGCGCCGGCGTGCACAAGCTCCTCGACATCAACCCCCGCGTCTGGACCTGGCACACCCTCGGTGGTCGGGCCGGAGTCGATTTCCCCTACCTCGCGTGGCGGCTCGCCCAGCGAGAGGTGGTGCCGAGCGTCCGTGGCAGGGCGGGCGTCCGCTGGGTTCGCATCGCCACGGATGTGCCCGCCGCCGTCGGCGAGATCCGCCGCCGTCGCCTCTCGCTGCGGGGCTACGCCCGGTCGTTCGTCGGCCCGTTGGAGCCGGCGCTGTTCGCCTGGGACGACCCGCTACCGGCACTCCGCAACGCGCCGCTCCGCGCGTATGCCATCGCCAAGCGCTTCGTTCGACTGAGGCTCATGGACGGGCGCCGCTCGCGCCTCTTTGAGGATGATTCCGAAGAGGCCCTCACCGTCGTCGTGGCGCGCGATGAGCGAGCGAAGGCCGGTGAACGTCTCCGTGAACGAATGGAACGCGTCGTTGTGATCGACGTCATCCACCAGGAGCACTCCACCCGGCCTGAGAGCGGCCCAGGCGTGGTCGAGCTCGAAGCGGAGATTACGCGCCGTGTGCATGCTGTCATGGATAAAGAGGTCGATCTCCCCGAGCTCGGCCAAGAGGCCAGGCAAACGCCGCCTGCTCGACCCCTTGAGGTATGTCCAGCGTGCGCGACGGTCCTCCGGGACCGCTGCGCCGGTTTCCTCGGGCAAGTCGCCCTGGCGAAGTGGAGGAAGGTCGATGCTCCAGAGACGGCCGTCGCCGTTCCGCTCGAGCCCCTCGAGGATGAAGCGGGTCGTGATGCCGCGAGCCACTCCCGTCTCCACCACCTTCTTGCGGCCGCAGGTGACGCGTGAGACACCAGGCGGCGCGAGCCAGTGCCGGGCCCGCGTCGTCCCAGCCTCGGTAGGAGCCCCTGCCCACCGCAAGCCCGCGTGCCGTAAGCGAGCCCACGACTTCGCGCCACAACGCCTCGGACTCCGGAGCGAGCATCACAAGGCCACGTGGAGCCAATCAGCCCGTGCAGGCTGTCCTCCCACTCCCGCTCCGCTTCGTAGCGCTGCGGCGGCCACCTTCGCTCTCGCCTCTGCGCGGCTCGCTCGCGAGCTCTCTCGATGCCCTCGAGCGGGTCTCTCAGCAACGCGCTCGCGGCTTCTATCACCTGCCGTCCCCGGACTGCAGGGCCTGAACCACGGCCCCATCGGCTTCGTACCTTGACCCGCCGTACGGATACCCGTCGGGTCGGCTGCTCCCGAGCACCACGAACCCCAGCATGCGCAGCTCGGTCGGACGCAGGACACGGAGCGCCTTCCGGGCAACGTCCTTGGTCGTCCACCTCAGGCGCGCCACGAGAAGGGCGGCGTCTACGAACTCCGCGAGCATGATCGCGTCGTGGACGAGGCCGACCGGCGGGGTGTCGATGAGCACGAAGTCCGCGAGCACGAGACATTCCTCGATCACCGGCTCCATGGACGGCGAGAGGAGCAGCTGCGGGGCAAGGACACCGGCGGGTAGGACCGAGAACGAGAAGGCCCCTTCCTTGCTCCGGGGGGCAGGCCGCATGCTTACCGCGTCCACCTCGACGAGCTCGTCAGGGACCTCCGACCGGCCCGTGAGGATGGAGGTGAGACCTCCCCCCGTCCGAACTCGGCGGGCCGGCCGGGGCGGGGATGGCGCAAGTCGGCTTCCACGATGATCACGCTCTTGCCGAGAAGCGTGAGCGCGCGAGCGAGCCCGAAGGTCACAGTGGTCTTGCCGTCGCCGGCACACGCTGAGGTGACAAGCAGTGACCTGGGATCCGGCCCTTGCGCCGAGAACATCAGGGAAGCGGCAAGGTTCGCGTAGCCCTCGTCCTGGAGAGGGTCAGTGGTCCGTGAGACCTGAGCGCAAGCTGCGATGGGGGCGCGGGATCTGCGCCAGGAGAGGCAACCCGAACAGCGCCTGAGCCTCGTCCTCGTCCCTGATCCGCCGGTCGGCGAACTCCAGGAGCATCACCACCACCACCGCGAGCAGGAAGCCCACGAACAGGCCGACCACCCCCGACAGAAGAGGCCGCGGCACTGCCGCGCTGGTGGGCGGCGACGCGAGCCGAACCACCTCCGCCCCACCCGTCTGCAGAGACGAGGCGATCTGGAGCTCGCGCAGGCGGGTCTCCAGCTGGCTGTTGTCAGCGGAGCGGCCGTCGGGACTGAGCGAGGCCAGGCGCTTGGCGGCTTCCTCGAAGTTGGCCCGCGCCGATTCCTTGCGGAACTCGACGTATTCGTTGGCGAAGGAGTTCGCCAACGCCGCTGCGCGCCGCGGGTCGGGATCCCGGACGGTGAGCGACACCAGGTTGGAGTTCCCGTCGATTTCAGCCTCCACCTTGTCGAGGAGATCCTTGACCGGGGTCTTGAGGTGAAGGTCGTTCCGAACGCGTTCGGCGACCGTCTCGAGCTTGATCAGCCCGAGCTCGGTGTTCGTCTCCCGCTCCGGGTCGTTCGCGCTCGGAGAGGTGAGGTTGAGGAGAGCGTTGAGCGACTGGTCGTTGTGGAGGAGCAGCTTCGCGGTCGCGTCGTATTGCTTCGTGCCGCTCAGACTGACCACGACTGCGATGCCCGCAACCAGCAGCGTGATCGACACCAGCACGACCCATCGTCGACGGGCCACCTTGAGGTAGTCGCGTAGCAGCTCGGCGGGGCTCCGAGCCGACCATCCAGCGGCGGAACCCTCGGTCGGTGGACTAGGGGACATCGGAACTTCAGTCAGTGTAGGACCGAGCGGGGGTCCCCGCGACGCTCAGGCGTGACTGGCCCTTTTTCGTTCGGATCCCACGTAGGAGTCGATCCATGACTCGCCGCGTCGGGCAGGACGCTCGTGGCGCCGGCCCCGCTTCGCATCCTGCGGCTCAGGGATCCGAGCTCGACCCGAGCTACTTCCTCTACGAGCGCTACGCCGAGCGCGACCGGCAGTCGCGCCTCGTGGCCGCGTACTACACCGCCAAGCCGCTGATACCGCGTCGCCTTCAGCTTGCCGTGCGCAGGATCTATGCCCGCCGCCAGCGCGCGTAGGGCATTTCCCGCGTGGCCCGTCGAGACGATCCTCGTCGAGCACCAGCACAGACCAACTCCGGCGACAGCTGCGCGAGTCGGGGTCGACCCGGATACCGCTGGTCAACTTCTGGCCGGATGCCGGCAAGTTCGGTGTGATCCTCACCCACGATGTCGAAGGGCCGGCCGGCATCGCGAACATCCCTCGGGTACTCGAGGTGGAGCGGCGACACGGCTTCGTCTCGGCGTGGAACTTCGTTGCCGAGGGATACGAGGTTCCGAGCGGACTCTTCGACGAGATCAGGGCAGGCGGGTGCGAGATCGGCCTCCATGGCATCAAGCACGACGGCAGGCTGTTCCGAGACCGCGCCCATTTCGAGGCCGACTTGCCGAAGATCCACCGATACCTCCAAGAGTGGGGCGCCGTCGGCTTTCGATCCCCCGCCACACATCGAAACGCCGACTGGATGCCCGAGCTCGGGTGCCTCTACGACGGGTCCTTCCCGGATACCGATCCCTTCGAGCCCCAGCCCGGTGGATGCTGCTCGATCTTCCCGTTCTTCCTCGGCGAGATGGTGGAGCTGCCGATCACGCTCGTCCAGGACCACACGATGTTCGAGATCCTGCGAGAACCGTCGATCGCGGCTGTGGAAGGAGAAGAGCGACTGGATCATCCGGAATCACGGACTCGTGCATCTCCTCGTCCACCCGGATTACCTGTGCACCGGCGACAGGCTCGCGGCGTACGAGGAATTCCTGGGGTTCCTGAGCCAGCAGGAGCGCGGATGGCATGCGCTCCCCAAGGAGGTCGCCCATTGGTGGAAGGCCCGCGCCGGCCTGCGCTGCGAATCCGCGCCCGGTGAGGATCCGAGGATCGTCGGGGAGCCACGCGACGGCGCGACGGTGGCCTACGCTCGGGAGGAGTCCGACCGGATCGCGTTCGATATTTGAGGGGAGCCCTCCGGCGGGATTACCGCAACCACAGACTCGCCGGCTGCCACCCGGTCGCCGGGCTGAACGTGCAGGACGAGACCCCTCTCCGCGGGCAGTACGAGGTCCACCTGCGAGCCGAACCTGATCGCTCCGATCCGCTCGCCACACGCCACCTCTTGTCCCTCCTTGACGTAGCTGCTGATCCGTCGCACGAGGCGTGAGGCGATCAGGACCACCGCGATCTCGAGGCCGCCCCGTTCGATCACGGTCGTGGCACGCTCGTTCTCGAAGACGCTCTCCGGCCTCTTCAGCGATCCGAAGCTGCCTCTGAAATGACGCTGCTGGGTGACTCGACCGCCGATCGGAGCCCGGTTCACGTGAACGTCCAGGAGGCTCAAGCTGATCCCCACGACGATGGCGTTCATGCTCTGGAGCGGTGTCTTCGTCAGTTCCTCCAGCGCGTACTGCCGGCCGCCCTTCGTTGCGATCGGCAGCGCTCCGTCCGGCGAGGGCCGCACGTAGATCACCTGGCCGTCGGCTGGGCTGACGACCACGTCGGCGCTCTCGGGAGCCCGCCGTTCCGGGTCGCGATAGAAGCGGTAGGCAAGAATGGCGAAGCTGGCGATCACCGTGAGGAGCCACACGACCAGCCCTCCTGGCGCGATCTCGTCGAGGTCAGTGCCCGCCACGAGCAAGCCCGAGCCCACCGCCAATGCGAGGACCGCGAGTGCGGCCCTCCGGACACCGAGCTCCCACTTCCACGCCAGCGGAAGAAGGGTGGCTGATGCAAGCAGTGCGCCGATGGCTGTATCAGCGACCATCCCTAGAACCCTCGCTTGACGTAGAGGTACGGAAGGAGTGCAACCTCCACCAGTCCGGGCAGCGGATCCTCGCGGCTGAAGACGGCCTCCGTATCGAACCTAAGTGAGCGTAGGTATTCGCGCCAGTCCAGGGCACCGCTTCGAATCTCGACGAGCCCCGTCGGGAGGTCGGTCACGAGCCTGATCCAGCGCCGGCCAACTCGCGCGCGGCAAGGGTCGACCGGCTGCTCCAGCTGGTCCGCGAACAGCAGATGCGGGAAATCCACCCCGGCATCTTGGCCCAGGCTGTGGTAGCCCCAAGTGCGCGGGTTGACGTCGAGCAGCTTGTATTGCCCGTCACGGCGATCGAGCTTGTACTCGAGCTCGATGAGCCCGTAATAGTCGATCTCTCGAAGGAACCGCTCCGAAAGGGTCGCGAGCACGGGAAGGTCGATGGTCTCGACAAAGGTGCTCGCGCGTCCGAAGTCGGGCGGATGCTGGCGCCGCCGCCGGACCGTCATGCTGCCGACGGCCGCTCCGTTCTTGAAGAAGGCGCAGTACGCAAACTGCTGGCGACCGTCACCGGGAATGAGCTCCTGGACCATCAGCTCGCCCAGCCGGAACGAGGCCGGCGCCCTCTTCGAAGCGCTTGGCGAGCTCGCTACGGCCGTCGGCTCTCCACGCCTTCGCCTTCGTGACCCGGAAGAAGTCACCCTTGCTCGCGGGCTTGATGACGAAAGGGCCGTCGCTCTCGACTGCCCCGAGCTGCTCCAGGTCGTCGGGGTACCAGGTGCGGGGAACAGGAATGCCGAGCTTGTCGGCCAGCCGGTACGCCTCACGCTTGTCCCAGGCCAGCCGGACCGTGCTCCACTCCGGGGTGGGGACACGAAACACCTCCGCCAGGGCGGAGCGATGCCGGGAGATCGCGGCGACCGTCTCATCGCGGGTCGGATAGAGGATCCAGCCCTCCAGACCGAGCCGTCGGCCCGCGTCCAGCAGGACCTCGGCGGTCCTGTCGCTGTTCCCGAGCGTCTCCACCCGCATCCCGGCGCTCGCGAAGCGTGAGAACCGCGCGATCGAGTACTCGTCGTCCAGCACGACCACGCGGGATCCCCCGTCGACCGAGACTTCGAACGATCCCCAGGCCCTGATAGTCCCCACCGAGAACCACGGCTCCGACCTCGGTGGCCGGCGGCATGTAGCCCATAGTAGCCCGCGTCCGAGGCCATGCGCGCCGGCCGGCCTGGACGTGCCGAGCGGCCTACGACGCCGGTAGGACGCGCAGGTTGTCGATCTGGAAATCGGTGTTGTCGCCGCGAATGCCGATGCGGCCGGGCCCCCTCAGCGGAGGGCCGCCCTTCTCGCCGTGGTCGGTCACCGCGAGCGCGACCTTGCCGTTCCGGATGACCTCGATCGTCACGGAGCCGTCCGGGTTGTCGCGGGCGACGCCGCCCACGCGCTCCCACTTCCCGATCCGCGCCGGCCGGCTGACCGGCGAGCAGAGCAGGAAGTAGGTGCCGCCTTGGACGTAGTTGCCGCCAGCCCACCGACCCGCGACCTTCTTCTGGACGTAGATGCGCCCGTCGCGCAGGCTGACCTCGGCGGTATAGCCGGCGGGCGAGCCGGGCATCGGCGCGCCGAGCACGCCGCCGTCGGTGTGCCGCGCGTGGAGCCAGATCTTGACCCCGTCCCATGCGCGCGGCGGCCGGTCGGCGGTGCCCTCCGTGAAGCCGTTCGTCCGCAGGTCGAAGTCCACCCGCACGCTCTTCACGTCCTCGCGCCTCGACCAGGCCCGGAAGACCGAGGAACTGGTCCATGCCGCCTCGGAGCGACGATATAGAGAGCCTGACTCGACCGCCCACTCGGGATCCTGGTTGACGCCGCTCCAGTAGCCGTCGTGGTTGGCGATCAGCCCGTCAGGGCCCCCGAAGCTCTCGCCCTGGCAGGACGAAAGCGCCAGCGCGAGGGCTGCGAGCAGCGCGAAACGAGACCGGCGGCGTGCGGCCAGGCTTTTCCTGCCCCCTGCCAAGGCCATTGCGCAGAGGGTTTCCGCGGACTCCGGCCGCCAAACCTCGGATGGCCATGAGTTGCAGGACGCCATAGGGTGATACGGGTGGCGACCATCTCGCGAGGACCTCCTCGTGCCCTTCGTGGATCTCGGCCATGCGCACGCCCCGCTCAAAGACGCGCTTCTGGCAGAGGTCTCGGCACTGCTCGACTCCGGCGAATTCACGAACGGGGCCGCCATAGGCAGCTTCGAGGAGGCCTTCGCGTCCCGGTGCGCAAGGCGGTTCTGCGTCGGCCTCTCGAGCGGTCTCGACGCCTTGCGGCTTTCGCTTCTGGCGGGAGGCATCGAGCCCGGCGAGGAAGCGATTCTTCCGGCGCACACGTTCGTGGCCACCGCAGAAGCGGCGTCCCAGGCCGGCGGCAAGCCTGTGCTCGTCGACGTCAGCGAGACGGACTACTGCGTCGACGTGGCGGGCGTGGAGGCTGCGGTGACGGCCAACACCCGTTTCCTGATGCCCGTCCACCTGTACGGCCAGCTCGCCGACATGGCGAGTCTGGAAGCGGTCGCGCGCCGACATGACCTCGACATCCTCGAGGACGCATGCCAGGCTCCCGGCGCCGTGCGCGATGGGCGCTGGGCGGGAGGCTCGGGCATGCGGCGGCGTTCAGCTTCTTCCCCGCCAAGAACCTCGGCGCCCTGGGCGACGCCGGCGCGTGCGTGACCGATGACCTCGAGCTCGCCGAGGGCGTGCGCGCTCTACGCGAGCACGGGCAACGCTCCAAGGGCGACCACAGCCTCGTTGGCTACACGGCGAGGCTCGACACGATCCAGGCGGTGGCTTTGCTGCATAAGCTGCCGCTGCTCGACCACTGGAACGAGCAACGCCGCGCCGCGGCGCGCTTCTACTCAGCAGCCCTCCACGGGGTCGGAGACCTCCGGCTGCCGCCGGTGGCGCCCGGCAGCGAGCCGGTGTGGCACCTCTACGTCGTTCGCACCGCACGCCCGGAAGCGCTCGCCGGCTTCCTGCGCGACCGGGGTATCGCCACCGGTCGTCATTATCCAACGCCCGTCCATCTGACCGCGGCTTTCGAGCACCTCGGCTACCAGCGCGGAGCCTTTCCGGTCGCGGAGGCGCTTGCGGCGGAGGCCCTGTCTCTTCCGATCTTCCCGGGAATCACCGAACAGCAGCTCGCGGCGGTTGCCACCGCTGTTTCGGATTACTTCGCCGCCGGGCCCAGCTCCAGCGGGTCGCTCGCCACAGGTTGACCACCGAGGGCCAGGGAGCGGTCCACCGCCTCGGTCATCGCCACGACGTCCAGGCCGAGCGCCGCCGAGGAGCGGGGCTCCGACCCGGTTCTCACCGCCGTGCAGAAGTCGGTCAGCTCGAGCGACAACGGCTCCTGAGCCGTCACCGGCGGGGACACGATGTCGCCGGTGCGGTAGCTGAGGCGATACTCCCCGAACGTCTCGGGGTCCGGTAGGTGGGCGCCGGAGTCGAAGATGCGCACGGGCTCGTTGCTCATGTCGTCGTAGACCAGCATCTTCTCCGAGCCGACGACCGCCGTTCGCCGCAGCTTGCTGGGCGCGAGCCAGGCGATCTCCACGTGAGCAATCGTTCCCGAGGCGTACTCGAGGTCGATGAAAGCCACGTCAGCCGTGCCTTCGACCACGACAACTCCGGCTGACCGCCGATACCCGCGTCGGGACCTCGTCGAGCCAGTAGCGCAGGATCGAGAAGTCGTGGGGTGCCAGATCCCAAACGACGCTCACGTCGGACTGGTGCAGGCCGAGATTGACTCTGCTCGTGGTGATGAAGTAGATCTCACCGAGCTCGCCACTCTGAATGAGCTCGCGGCTGAGGGTCACGGGCGGGCTGTAGAGGAACGTGTGCCCGGGCATGAGCACCAGGCCGGCCGCTTGCGCCATCTCGACCAGCTCGAGCGCCTCGCTCGAAGAGCCCGCCAGTGGCTTCTCGACGAACACGTGCTTGCCGGCGGCGAGAGCGCGCGCCGCGAGGTCGTAGTGGGTCCCTACGGGCGTACACAGGGCGACGGCCTCAACTGTAGGGTCGGCCAGGACCCGTTCGAGGTCGAAGGCTCGCCTCACGGTCGGATAGCGCCTCAGCGCCTGGGTCAAGGGCTCGCGCCGCGGGTCGCATACGTAGGAAACCTCCGCCTCCTCGATCTCTTGGAGGTTGCGCAGGACGTTCGGGCCCCAATAGCCCAGGCCCACGACCGCGATGTTGACCGGTTGCTCCACCGTCCGCGCCCGCTAGGCGGTGCCCTGGCGCCGGAACAGCTGGAACGGCGTTCGAATCAGGAGTCTGAGGTCGAGCCCGAGTGAGAAGCTCTGGGCGTAGAGGACGTCCATGTCGAGCGCCTCGACGAAGGTCGAGTGTGCTCTCGCGCTCACCTGCCAGAGACCGGTGAGGCCGGCCGGGACCAAGAAGCGCTCGAAATGGTGCGGTGCAAAGTAGTCGAGCTCGTAGGAAAGGCATGGTCGGGGCCCGACCAGGGACATGTCTCCTCGCGCGATGTTGAGCAGCTGCGGAAGCTCGTCGAGACTCGTCTGGCGAAGCCAGCGGCCGACCCTGGTGACTGCGTCCTCCCGCGAAAGCTTGAACAGGCCGCTGTCCGCCGGCGCCGCCTCCGAATGGGCGATCGTCGCGATGTAGCGGCGGTGGTCGTCGTCGCTCGTCTGTGCGCCCATGGTCCGGAACTTGAGCACCTCGAACTCGCGCATCCCTTCACCCAGGCGTGGCTGGCGAAAGAAGACCGGCCCCTTCGAGTCGAGCTTGATCAGCAGCGCCACGATGGCGAACACGGGCGCCAACGCGACAAGCATCAAGGAGGCGCCGACGAGATCGACGGATCGCTTGATCGCGCGGGAGGAGCGAGAAGGTCGCATGGGCGGAAGCCCGATCAGCGATACGCCTTCCACGGTGTGGATGTCCACCTTCGGCCCGATCACCTCGAACAACCGAGGGACGAGATCTACCTGAACGCCCGCCTCCCGGAGCTGGCGAATCAGTGGAAGGAGCTCGCTGTGCGAATCCTCCGTGAAGGCGAAGATCACGCGATCGACATCGTGGGCCTGGACCAGCCGGGGAAGCTCTTCCACGTCGCCGCGCACGGGTAGGTGCTCCAAAAATGAGCGGCGCTCGCGCGGGCGTGTGTCCACGAAGCCGAGGAGGTTGAGCCCGTACTCGGGATGGTGAAGCACCTTCCGGGCCATCAGCTGTCCGACGTCACCGGCGCCCACGATGATCGTGTTCTGCAGGTAGTCCGCCTGACGGCGACCTACGGCACGGGCCGCCTCACGGGCGCCGGTGACAAGGACGATCCCGAGCGCCCAGAATCCCGTGAACTTGGCGAGGTCCGGATCCGCGCTGCCCGCGAGGGCCGGCAGCCGGGTCATCAGAAAGACGCCGACGGTGAAGAGCAGGAAGACCCGGAGCAGATCATCGGAGGTCGAATGATCGGCTCGCTCCTCGTCGCGGTCGTATAGCCCGAAGAGCTTCGCGCCGAGCAGGAATGCGGGCAGACCGAGGAAGAAGAGCCCCAGCTCCGCGCCGAGCGGAACGGCGTCCGGAGCGCCCTTGCTCCCGTACAGCAGCTCGGTGGCGGCGACCGCGATGACGTAGCCGAGTACGTCGGCCCAGAGCAAGAGGCGGCGCATCAGCCATCCCCGCTGCCGCCTGCGCCTGGTCGCCCGCCTGCGCTCGAGCAACGCCACCATGCGCTCGTCGCTGACCGGGTGGCGCCCAGGCGAACGATCCGCGCCGATCGAGCGCGCGCCCTGCTTCCCCGTGACGCTCACCTAGGCCCTCTCGAGCTTCGCGGCACTCCGCGGCCCGCGCGCCGTCCCCAGGGCGCAATTATCGCCCTGGAAACCCTGCCGGTAGCGGCCCCCAGCCAACCCACAAACCTCCACGAAAGAAAATCCGGCGGACACTTCAGACTGTCCCACGCAAGAGCGGTTGTCAAGGAGGAACCGGTCCCTGTACCGGATTTGCGCGACCGCCGGTCGCCAGATTCCTCAGTCGGGGAGCAGGGGCACCGTCAAACCCGGATCGCGTCCGAGCAGCACGGCGCGGGTGATGGCGTCCGATCCGAACCGGTCGCGCACCGCGTCGATGGTGAGGTCGAGCGCCCTCGCGCGGTGGCCCTCCAGGGGCAGAGCGAGCTGGATCGCATCGTCGTTCTGGAGGTTGCCGAGGGCCACCCCTAACAGCGTGATTCCCTGACGTTCGATCAGCGGCATGGCCGCGGCCAGCAGCCCCCTCGCGGTGGCGAGGATCGTCTGGGTGTGCGCGGTGGCCTCGGAGAGCGTGTGCGAGCGCGTGGCTCGCGAGAAGTCGCGGAAGCGCAACCGGAGCACGACGGTGCGGCAGACCCGTCGTGCGGCCCGCAGCCTGCGGGCCAGCCGGTCGACGAGCGCGACGAGGGTGGCATCGAGCGCGGCGTGTGACTTCGGCGTCCGCCCGAGCGCGCGCTGCGCGCCCATCGAGCGCCTGCGGCGGCGCGCCTGAACCGGCCGCGGGTCGCGGTTGTGGGCGAGCGCGTGGAGGTGCCGGCCCGACGCGCGCCCGAGCAGGTCGATCAGCGTGGCCTCGGCGAGGCCGGCCACCTGGCCGACCGTCTCGAGGCCCTGCGCGTGCAGCTTCTCGGCGGTGACCCGGCCGACGCCCCAGAGCCGCTCGACCGGCAGCGGGTGGAGGAAGTCGAGCTCGCCGTCGGGCGGGACCACGAGCAGGCCGTCGGGCTTGGCCACGCCGCTGGCCACCTTGGCGAGGAACTTGGTCCTGGCCACCCCGACCGTGATCGGGAGTCCGACCCGCTCGAGCACCTCGGCGCCGCAGGCGCCTGGCGATCTCGAGCGGCGTGCCCGAGATCCGCCTCAGGCCGCGAACGTCGAGGAACGCCTCGTCGATCGACAGCCCCTCGACGAGCGGCGCCGTGTCCTCGAACACCTTGAACACCGCCTTGCTGGCCTCGGAGTAGGCCGACATCCGCGGCGATACCACGACCGCCTGCGGGCACAGCCGCCGCGCCTGCGTACCTCCCATCGCCGTCCGGATGCCGTACGCCTTGGCCTCGTAGCTGGCGGCCAGCACGACACCACCCCCGACTATCACCGGACGGCCCGCGCAGCGAAGGCTCGTCCCGCTGCTCGACCGACGCGTAGAACGAATCGAGGTCGGCGTGCATGATCGTGGCCTCGTCGGACACGAACATACGTTCGCACTCGCGCACTCGCGCGGAACGGCAAGCCGCTCGCGTTGCAGGCCCTCAGGTCGGTGGGCGTGATGCGGTACGCGTCGAAGACCGACTCGATGTTGCGAAGCCGCGTGACGCACGTCTTCAGCGACGTGGTGTCCCCCACCTCGACCACGAAGCGGTTCTTGACCATCGGGTGCACGACGGTGCAGCGCGCCTCGAGGATGTTGATGCCGGTCTCGGCGAAGGCGCGGGAGAGGTCCTCGAGGAGGCGGTGCCGGTCCCAGGCGTCGATCTGGAGCTCGACGCGGAACGAGCTCGTGGTGTCGCCCTCCCATTCGACCTTGGTGAAGCGCTCGGGGCTCTTCATGAGCGCGAGGGCGTTGCTGCACGACTCGTGGTGGATGGTGATGCCCTTCCCGAGCGAGATGTAGCCGACGATGGGGTCGCCGGGCACGGGACGGCAGCACTTGGCGAGCCGGAGCATCACGTCCTCCACGCCGTCGACCTTGATGCCGTAGGTGGAGGAGGCGGCGGTCTTTCGCGGCTTCTCGCTGCGCTCGAGCAGCTGGGTGGCGGCGGACGCCGGCTCCACGGCCGACTCTCCCTCCTTGAGCCGGTTCATCAGCTTGGAGGTGACGGTCTTGGCCGAGATCTTGGACTGGCCGAGGGCGATGTAGAAGTCCTCGCCCTTCTGGAAGCCCATCTCGCGGATCACGTCGGCCAGGAGCGGCGACCCGACGATCTTCTGCGACGGCAGGCCGGCGCGCTTGAGGTTCTCGTGCAGGATCTCGCGGCCGCTGCGCTCGGAGTCCTCGCGGCGCTCGCGCGTGAACCAGGCGCGAATCTTGGACTGGGCGCGGGTGGTCTTGGCGAGCGAGAGCCAGTCGCGCGACGGTCCGCGCTCCTTCTTCGATGTGAGCACCTCGCAGATGTCGCCCGAGCGCAGCTCGTAGTGGAGCGGCACGATCTTGCCGTTGACCTTCGCGCCGACGCAGCGGTGCCCGACGTCGGTGTGGATCGAGTAGGCGAAGTCGAGCGGAGTGGCGCCGGACGGCGAGCTGACTTGACGTCGCCCTTGGGGGTGAAGACGAACACCTCGTCCTCGAAGAGGTCGGCCTTGAGCGTCTCCGCGAACTCCTGCGGATCGGTGGTCTCCTGCTGCCAGTCGAGCATGTGCTTGAGCCACTCGACCTTCGCCTCGGGCGGCCCGGAGCCCAGGCCGTCCTTGTAGATCCAGTGGGCGGCCACGCCGAACTCGGCGGTGCGGTGCATGTCCTCGGTGCGGATCTGAATCTCGAGCGGCCTGCCCTCTGGGCCGATCACCGTCGTGTGGAGCGCCTGGTACATGTTGAACTTGGGCATCGCGACCCAGTCCTTGAAGCGCCCGGGCAGCGGCTTCCAGAGCGAGTGGATGACGCCTACGGCGCCGTAGCAGTCCTTGACCGACTCGACGATCACGCGCATCGCCGTCAGGTCGTAGATCTCGTTGAACTCGCGGCCCTTCTTCGTCATCTTCGAGTAGATGGAGTAGAAGTGCTTCGCGCGGCCTGAGATCTGCGCTGTGATGCCCACGGCCTCGAGCTCCTTCTCGAGGTACTGCCCGGCTCGCCCGACGTAGGCCTCGCGCTCGGTGCGCTGCTGGCTCACGAGCTGCTTGATCTCCTTGTACTTGCGCGGGTGGAGGGTGGAGAACGAGAGGTCCTCAAGCTCCCACTTGATCGCGTGGATGCCGAGGCGGTGTGCGAGCGGCGCGAAGATCTCGAGCGTCTCCTTCGCCTTCATCTGCTGCTTGTTCTTCGGCATCGAGCCGAGCGTCCGCATGTTGTGGAGCCGGTCGGCGAGCTTGATGAGGATGACCCGGATGTCCCGGGCCATGGCCACCATCATCTTCCGGTAGTTCTCGGCCTGGCGGTCGTCGCGGCTCTGGAAGGTGACCCCGGAGAGCTTGGTCACGCCGTCCACGAGCGCGCCCACCTCCTCGCCGAACTCGTCCACGACCTCCTCGAGCGAGGCGCTGGTGTCCTCGACCGTGTCGTGCAGGAGCGCGGCGCAGAGCGTTTCCGTGTCGAGGCGCATGCCGGCGCAGATCTTGGCCACGCCGATGGGATGGATGATGAAGTCCTCGCCGCTGGCCCGGCGCTGATCCGCATGACGCTCGCACGCGAAGACGAAGGCCTTCTGCACGAGCTCGCGGTCGACCTGCTCGGCGGCCTCGTCCGCGTGCTCCTCCACGACGGCGAAGAGGTCGCCGAGCAGGGTGCGCTGGTCCTCGGTGAGCCGGGTGGGCGGACCGGCGGGCGCCTGACCCTGGGCCGCGTCCACCGGATGGCGCTCGAAGTCGCGCCCCGGGGCGTGCCCGTTCCCGGCGCGCTTGGAGCGCTTGGGAGATCGCTTCTTGGCCGGGGTGCTGGCCATCACTTCGATTCTAGAGCCGGATCGGCCCGTCACGGGCCGGGCGCGACTCGCGGCAGCGGCCGTGCAGCCTCAGGACGCCCTGCGCGCCGGTACCGGGGCGGGAGCGGCGCGCTCTGGTGCCAGGTCCCGCTCGATCCGCTCGTAGCGCTCGGCGCAGGCCCGGTAGGTGGGCGAGAGCCCGAGGTCGGTGCGAGTTCCCTCGATCACGCGGCAGGCGGGCGGCTCGAGGCGGAGCTCGACGAGGCCGAGCTCTCGCATCACTGCGAGCAGGCGGGCGCACAGCTCCGGTGTGCGGGGGTGGCGCCCCTCGCCGCGCACGGTCCGCTCGAGCGTCTCGGGCGAGGCGGCTCCGCCGAGCTCGCGCAGCGCGCGGAAGCAGCCGGCGAGCGCGGGCCGAAGCTGGAGCTCGTGGCGCCAGGCGGCGAGCGCGAACTCCACTTCGGCCGGGCCCCACGCGAGGTGCGCGTGAGCGGTCGCGGCCAGCAGCGGGTCCCGCGCTCCGGCGGGCGGGGGGTCGAGCGCCACCAGGTGGTCGAAGCCCTGCGCGATGCCGCGCGTCGCGGGTGAGCGCCGTCCATGACGCCACCGCCAGGCCGTCCTCGGCGAGGCCGGCCACCAGGGTCTCCAGGGACTCGCGCCGGCGGCCGGTGTCCGCCACCCCGACCAGCACGCGCTCGCCGCTCGAGATCAGCTCGCCCACCACGCCGGCGAACCCGCCGCCTCCACGCCGATCGACGATGCCCGCCGGGATCGCGTCGGCCGGGGCGGGCTCTCCGGCTTCGAGGAGTCGCAACCACCCGCGGCCAGAAGGGCTCCTCCTCGCCGAGCACCCGGACGGCGCCCGGCTCGGTCTCGCAGAGTGCGCGCAGCACGATCCGCGGCTCCTCGACGCCCTTCCAGCGGTTGCGCTCGAGTCGGAGCACGATGTCGTGCGGCGCCCCGCCGGCGGCGCTGAGCGATGCCGGCGGCGAGCCGAAGGCGACGCCGCGCGAGCGCGAGCCTCCGGCGGTGACGAGCGTGAAGCGCGCATGCTGGCGCTCCTTCCCCATGCCGGCCACGTTCTCGACGCGGACGCCGGGAACGAGCAGGGTCGGCTGCGGATTGCCGGAGCCGAACGGGCGGAGACGCTCGAGCTCCTCGGCGAGCTCGAGCCCCAGCGCGCCGCCGGGCACGACGGCGTCCACTCGCTCGGTCTGGAGCAGGTCCCACGGGCTCAGCGCGGCGCCGGCATGCGCCGCCAGCGCGCGCCGGAAGGGCTCGATCGCCTCGGTCCGGAGCTCCACCCCGGCCGCCATCCGGTGACCGCCGAAGCGAAGCAGGTGAGTGGCGCACGCTCCGAGCCCCGCGTGGAGGTCGTACGGCTTGACGCTGCGCCCCGAGCCGCGGCCCTGCTCGCCGTCCAGGGAGACCACCACGCAGGGCCTGCGCCAGCGCTCCACCAGCCGCGACGCCACGATCCCCACCACCCCGGGGTGCCAGCCCTCCCCGGCCACGACGATCGCGGCGGCGCTCGCCTGCGGCGCGCAAGCCCCCTCGGCGGCGAAGAGGATGCGCGTCTCCGCCTCCTGGCGGTCGCGGTTGAGCAGATCGAGCTCGCGAGCCACCTCCGCCGCGCGAGCCTCGTCCTCGGTGAGCAGGAGCTCGAGCGCAGCGGACGCCCGCTGCATCCGGCCGGCGGCGTTGATGCGCGGGCCGAGCCGGAAGCCGAGCGCCTGCTCCCCCACGCCGGACGGCTCCACGGCCGCGACCTCCATGAGCGCCCTCAGCCCGGGCTTCCGCGTCCGTGCCAGCGCGGCCAGGCCCTCGCGCACGATGCGGCGGTTCTCGTCCCGGAGCGGGACGAGGTCGCAGACGGTTGCGAGCGCGGCCAGGTCGAGGTCCTCGCCGGCCTCCGCGGGATCACGGCCGGCGGCGGCCCGGAGGCCCTCCGAGAGCTTGAGCGCGACCCCGGCCGCGCAGAGCTCGGGGCAGGGGTATTCCCCGAGCCCCGGGTGCACCACCGGGCAGTCGGGCAGCTCCGGGCCCGGCCGGTGGTGGTCGGTCACCACCACGTCCATCCCCGCGGCGCGCGCGGCGGCCACCTCCGCGACGGCGGTGATCCCGCAGTCGACCGTCACGAGGAGGCCCACCCCGCTCGCGGCCAGCCGCTCGACGGTGGCGGTGGACAGGCCGTAGCCGTCGTCGAAGCGGCTGGGGATCTCCCAGGTCGGATCGGCGCCCAGGGCCCTGAGCGCCCGGAGGAGGATGGCGGTGGAGCAGACTCCGTCCACGTCGTAGTCGCCGTGCACCGCGATGCGCGATCCGCGCGAGACGTGCTCGAGGATCAACCCGCAGGCGCCGGTCAGCCCCGGCAGCGCGCGCGGGTCGTGGCGCTCGCCGGCGGCCAGGAAGCGGGTGGCCTCCTCGGGGTCCGCGAGCCCGCGCCGGACGAGGACCGCCGCCAGCGTGCCCGACACTCCCAGCGAGTGCTCGAGCCGCAGGGCGGCGCCCACCTCATAGGGTGCGCTCGACCACCGCGACGACCGCTTCTCCATCGCGGGCCATTCTGGTTCCGGCCCCCGACGGAACGGGAGAGCGGCTGCTGGTCAGAGAACGAGCGTGCGGTCGCGCAGCGCGCCGCGGACCGCCGCAACCAGCTGGAGCGTGTCGAACAGGACGAAGAAGCCCGCGTGACGCGGGCGGGCGCCGCGACTGCGCAGGCGCCGCGTCGGTATGCCACGCGTAAGGGAGGCTGAGCAGCGCGGCGAGCAGCGGGCGGCGCGTGAGCAGGCCGGCGAAGGCCAGCAGCAGCAGCGGATGCGAGCGGTCGTAGAAGACCCGCAGAGGCAGGTGCCGGCGAAGGGAGGGATTGCGCTTGTACGCGCGCACGCCGTCCGCGGCCAGGAGCGCGTCGCCGAGCGCCGCCCAGGGCCCCCGGGCGGACACGGCGTGGTGCACCAGGGCGTCCGGCGCGAAGGCGGGCACTCCACCCGCCGCCACGGCGCGCGCACCCAGGTCGGAGTCCTCGCCGGCCGGGCTCGGGTAGGACTCGTCGAAGCCGTCGATCCGCTCGAGGAGCGACCGCGGGTAGACGATGTTGCAGGTCTCGTAGTACGGGCTGGGCCCGTTGATCTCGACGGTCTTGGCGAACGGTCCGCGGGAGCCGGCCTCGGCGGGGTCCGGCAGCGTGCGACCGCGGACGATCGCCTCGCCACCGCTCGAGGCTGCCGCGGCGAGAAGCGTCTCGAGCCAGGCGGGGGTGGGCACGCAGTCGTCGTCGGTGAAGGCCACGAGCGGAGCCCTGGCGAGTCGCCAGCCGATGTTGCGGGCACCCGCCGGGCCGAGGTGGCTCGCTCGGAGGCGGCACGCAGAGGCGTAGCGCGTGGTGCTCGCGCTCACGGGCCAGCACGTCCTGCGTGGCGTCCGCGGAGGCGTCGTCGACGACGATGACCTCGAAGCGCTCGGCCGGCAGCGTCTGGCCGCGAAGGCCCTGGAGGAGCCGGGCGAGGCGGAGGGCGCGGTTGTGGGTGGCCACCACCACCGAGACGGCGGGCTCGGGGGCCAGGGCGGGCGGATCGGGCATCATGTCCACGGTCCCACACGCGCGTGCGCGCTCACCCGTCCTCCGCAAAGACTCCCCGATCGGCCAGGTGCGCCCGGCTAGTGCGAGCCGGCCCGGGTAAAGCCGTGGTCCACGCCTGCCGCGCGGTCCGCACGAGCGCCCCAGAGGTACGAGAGCGCCAGCCCGATGAGCGCCCCCGGGATCGCGATGAGCGCCTGGACCAGATCGGTGTCGTGGCGGCCCGGGACCGTGGCCCCGTTGACGATGAAGCCGAACAGCACCGATGACACGACCGCCACGAGGAAGGCGCCCACGATCCCACCCCAGAAGCGGTCGGGCACGAACACGGTGAAGTGCCAGACCGCGATTCCCATCATCGCCCACACCACGAGAGACATCGGCTAGCGCCTCCCGTGCTTCTTGCGGGGACGGCGCCTGGGCTTCGGCTTCGAATCCGGCGCCCCGGCGCCGGCGGTGCTCGTGGTCGAGGTGCGTCGCGCCGGGCGCGCCGGCTCGGCGGCCCGGTCCGGGCCGCCCGGCGTGCCCTCCTCGCCATCGGCGGCGGGCGGCTTGCGGTCCGGCGGCGCCGGCGGCTCGGCGGGCGCCGGTCTCGGGTGGCCGTTGCCGTCGGCCTCGTCAAGGTCCGCCTCCTCCACCGGCGGCGGCGGCGCAACGGCGGTTGCGCGCGCTGAGCCGGCCCGGGACGACGGGCTACGCGAGCCGGTGCGGGCGGCCTTCCTTGCCACCCGGCGGGCGCGCGGGTCGGCCGGCTCGCCATCCTCGACCGCACCGATCGTCTCCGAGGCGAACGGGGGCACCACGCCGCCGTTCTCCTCCATCACCAGGCGGCGGCGGCGCATGTAGACGTGCTCGCGCTCCTTCCACTCGACCAGCACCGGGGTGGCGATGAAGATCGACGAGTAGGCGCCGGACGCCACGCCCACGAGCAGCGCGAAGGCGAAGTCCTTCAGCGTCGCGCCGCCGAACAGCATCAGCGATCCCACCGGCATGAGCACCACGAAGCTGGTGGCCAGCGAGCGGGTGAACACCTCGGACATCGAGCGGTTCGCGATCTGGGAGAAGGTGGCGCGCGGCATGCGCGGCACGTTCTCGCGTATTCGGTCGAACACGATGACCGTGTCGTAGAGCGAGTAACCCAAGATGGTGAGCAGCGCCGCGACCGTCGACGTCGTCACCTCCCGGTCGGTGAGGGCGTAGACGCCGGTAGTGATCAGGAGGTCGTGCGCCAGCGCGATCAGCACCGGGACGGCGAACTTGAACTCGAAGCGCACCCCGATGTAGATCGAGATCAGGAGCAGCGACGCGATCACCGCAATCGCCGCGGTCCGCGCGATCTGCTCGCCGAAGGTCGGCCCGATCGAGCTCGCCGAGAAGTCTGCGCTCTTCACGCCGAAGTCGGAGTCGAGGGCCTGCTCGACCTTGTTGACCTGCTGCGGCTCGAGCTGCGAGACGGCGATCTGGACCACGTTGTTCCCCAGCTCCGGGTCGTCGACCTCCTGGATCTTCGCGTCGGAGTAGCCCAGCGGGCCGAGCGTGTCGCGCACGTCCTGCACGCTGGCCGGGCGCTCGAGCGGGGTGGTGATCCGGGTGCCCGACTCGAAGTCGATCCCGAAGTTGATCCCGAGCCCGGCGATCGCGAGCGCGCCCGCGGCGAGGATCGCGCCGGAGAAGGAGAAGAACCAGCGCGACTTGCCCATGAAGTCGAAGCGCCAGCCGTCGCCGCGCTGCCTCCCGACGCCGAGGGCGCTCGGCCGCCTCAGGATCCGGCTGCGCGCCATCCCGCCGAGGATCGCCGACGTGGCCAAAACCGCGGTGAACAGCGAGACGATGGTGCCGATCCCCAGGGTGAACGCGAACCCCTTGATCCCGGCGGTGGCCAGCGTGAACAGGATGAACGCCACGCCGATCGTCACGACGTTGGCGTCGATGATCGTGCGCAGGGCCTTCGAGTAGCCGGAGGAGATCGCGGCGGGGATCGATCTGCCCGTGCGCATCTCCTCCTTGATCCGCTCGAACATGACGATGTTCGCGTCGGCCGCCACCGCCAAGGTGAGCACCATTCCCGCGATGCCCGGCAGCGTGAGCGTGATCGGGATCAGCTTGACGAGCGCGAACAGCAGGACGGCATAGATCAGCAGCGCACCCGTGGCCACGAGCCCGAGCACGCGGTAGAAGAGGATGAGGAAGAGGATCGTGAGCACGAGCCCCGCTGCGCCGGCGAGGAGGCCCTGGTGCAGCGCCTGCTGGCCGAGCGTGGCCGACACCTGCGTGTTCGAGATGAGCTTGAGCTCGATCGGCAGCGCCCCGATGCGCAGGCTCTCCGCGAGGTCGTTCGTCTCCTGGAAGCTCCCGATGTTCTCGATCTGCGCGCCGGTGCGCCCGTCGATGCCCTCGGGGTTCGAGACGAAATCGATCGTCGCCAGCGAGACGATCTTGTTGTCCAGGGTGATCGCGAAGCGCTGGAAGGCCTGATCACGCGGGGTGCCGGCCGGCGGGATGATCTTCGAGCCGCGGTCGGCGATGCGCTTCGTGACCCGTGCGAACGCCTGCCGGCCCTTGTCGGTGAACTCCATGGTCACCACGGGCTGGTTCGTCTGCGGGTCGGTGTTCGACTTCGGGTTCTTGATGTCCGTGCCGTTGAGCTCGGAGTCGTCCTCGAGCACGTAGAAGCGCTTGAGCTGGGCGGGCTGGTTCTCGACGGGCTCGGCCTCCACGACCACGATGCCCTTGGGCACCTCGATCACCCGCGAGCCCGCGGGCGGCCCCCCGGATCCGAGCGCCTCGAGCTCCTCGAGGCAGGCCGTGCCCTTGGCGTACTCCGGCGCCTTCCCCGGCGCGGCGTCGTAGTCCGACAGCGCCTCCTTGCAGGTGCTGCCCGGGTCGTAGTCGCCCGTGCGGAGCGGCTTCTTGTCGGGGCCGATCGGGATCTGGTCCGGCCCGAACAGGTAGTAGCGCGGCCCGCTCGTCGTGTCGTTCTTCGCGTCGGCCTCCTCGCGCGACAGGTCGGAGCCCGGCGGCACGTCCGTGGCCTCGGCCTTCGGCTTCTGCTTCGAGGCGACCTCCGTGGCCTGGAACAGCGCCTTGCTACCCGCGTAGGGCGAGTCCGGGCCGCGGCCGCCGAGCACGTTCGGCTCCCAGTCGTAGAACTGGAGCTGAGCGGTGGTGCCCACCTGGGCGATCGCGCGCTCGGCATTCTGCACGTCCGGGAGGCCGACCGAGATCTGGTCGCGTCCCGAGCGCTGGATCTCCGGCTCCGAGACGCCGAGCGAGTCCGTGCGCTTGCGGATCGTGTTGATGGCGTCGTCCACCGCCTGCGGCGTGACGGTCGGCACCTGGGGCGTGGGGCGCCCCTGGTAGACGAGCTCCGTGCCGCCCTTCAGGTCGAGGCCGAGCTTGGTGGGCTTCGTGGCGATGACGGCGAGGGCCGCGGCGAGCAGCACCAAGACGATCCCGAGGATCGCGAAGTTGCGGTTGCGGCTGGTCATTTCGGAGTGAGCACCAGCAGTAGTCCGCCGTCGTCGTCGTAGGCAGGGAAGATGTCCGCCTTCGCGGCCTCGGGCCGGTCGCCCTCGGCATGCACGGTCACCGGCTTGTCGAGCACCCGCACGCCCCATTCGAGCGCGGTGCCGATGTGGTCGTCACCGCTCGAGAACTCGAGCCCGAGCACGTCCTTCACCGGGCGGCCGATCACGTCCAGGTCGCCGAGGCCCGTGAGCTCGCGCGCGCCCCGGCCCGTGCCGATCAGCCTCGCCTGCTGGTCGAGGATGAAGAAGGCCGCGTTGGGGGCCGGGTAGTAGTCGTCGAGCAATTCGAAGAGGAACCCGAACCCACACTTCTTGCACGCACGCGCGCGGCTCTGGAAGCCGGCCGTCCGTTCCGTGGAGAGGCTGCGGTCTCCGCAGTTCGGGCAGATGAATCTGGGCATGACGTTCGTAGGGTAGGCGCTCGCCTAAAGCTGAGGTTATCCACGGGCGCGAGAGCCGCGAACATCTAGAAGAGCCGCTGACCCGCCGCGGTCGGCCGCTCGAGGCCGAGATGCGCGAACGCGGCGTCGGTGGCCACCCTGCCGCGGGGCGTGCGCATCACGAACCCCTGCTGCAGGAGGTACGGCTCGTACACGTCCTCGATGGTGTCAGCCTCCTCCCCGACGGCCACGGCGAGGGTCGAGAGCCCCAGCGGGCCGCCGCCGAACTTCCGGCAGATCGTGCTGAGGATCTCACGGTCGAGGCGGTCCAGTCCCGCGTCGTCGACCTCGAGCAGCTCGAGTGCCTCGCGCGCCACCTGGGCGTCGATTCGCCCGGCGCCGCGCACCTCGGCGAAGTCGCGTGTGCGCTTGAGCAGCCGGTTGGCCACGCGCGGGGTGCCGCGTGCGCGCGACGCGATCGTCTCGGCGCCCTCCTCGTCGATCTCGATCTCGAGGATCCCGGCCGAGCGCTCCACGATGCGCGCGAGGTCCGTGGGCTCGTACAGCTCGAGCCGGTGGGTGACCCCGAAGCGGTCGCGCAGCGGCGTGGTCAGGAGGCCCGTGCGCGTGGTGGCGCCGATCAGCGTGAACTCCGGCAGATCGATCGTGACCACGCGAGCTCCCGCGCCCTGACCGACGGTGATCGGGAGCTTGCGGTCCTCCATCGCCGGATAGAAGGTCTCTTCCAGCGCGCGCGGGAGCCGGTGGATCTCGTCCACGAAGAAGACGCTGCGCGGATCGAGCGCGGTGAGATAGCTGGCCACGTCACCCTTGCGCTCGAGCGCCGGCCCAGCCGTGGCCACGAACTCGGCGCCGAGCTCGGCCGCCACGATCTGGGCGAGCGACGTCTTCCCCAGCCCGGGCGGCCCCGCGAGCAACACGTGGTCGAGTGCCTCGCCACGGGCCTTCGCCGCCTCGATGAACACGGCCAGCTGCTCCTTCACCCGCTCCTGGCCCACGAAGTCCTCGAGCCGGCGCGGGCGAAGGGAGCGGTCGAGCTCCTCCTCGGCGGCGAGCGAGCGCGGGGTCCTGGACGCGCTCGACCCCCGGGGTCTTGATCCCGCTCACCGGGATGCCCTGAGCGCCTCGGAGATCAGGTCCTCGGGCGTGGATCCGGATGCCTCCTCGAGCATGCCGTCCGCCTCCTGCGGCGAGAAGCCCAGGCCCACCAGCCCGTCGCGCGCCAGGGTGCGCGGGTCGTCGGAGGCGCCGCGCCGGACCACGATCTCCTCGCTCACCCGGCCCGCCACCTTCTCGCGCAGCTCCACGATCACGCGCTCGGCGGTGCGCTTGCCGATCCCGGGCACGGCCTGGAAGCGCGCCGCGTCACCCGCGGCGATGGCGTTGAGCAGCTCCCGCGGGCGACCGGCCGAGAGCACCGCGAGCGCCACCTTCGGGCCCACGCCCTGCACGCCGATGAGCATCAGGAACAGCTCGCGCTCCGTCTCGGTCTCGAACCCGAAGAGGTGCATGCCGTCGTCGCGGATCACCAGGTGCGCGTGCAGCATCCCCGGCTCGCCCACGCCGGGCGCGCCGCGCAGAGTCTCGGCCGACACCGCGAGGCGGTAGCCCACGCCGGCCGCCTCGATCACCACCTCGCCCGCGCGGCGGGCGATCACGATGCCCGAGACGGACGCGATCACGCGAGCGCCTCCGCCAGCGGCGCGCCGTTCGCGTGACAGATCGCGACGGCGAGGGCATCCGCGGCGTGGTCGGGCTCGGGCGGCTCCGGAAGCGAGAGGAGCGCGCCCACCATCCGCTGCACCTGGCCCTTCTCGGCGCCACCGCTGCCGCACACGGCCTGCTTGACGGCCTGGGGCGTGTAGGAGAAGCAGGGCACGCCCGCCAGCCCCGCCGACAGCAGCACCACCCCGCGCGCCTGGCCCACGGCCAAGGCGGTCCTCACGTTCCTCCCGAAGTAGAGCTCCTCCACGGCGAGCGCCTGCGGGCGATGCTCGGCGATCAGGTCGCAGATCCGGGCGTGGATCTCGGCGAGTCGCCGCTCGAGCGGCGTGCCCGAGCGCGTCTCGATCACGCCCCCGTCCAGCGCGGCCAGCGTGCGGCCGCGCGAGAGGACCACGCCGTAGCCCGTGTTGGCGCTGCCCGGATCGATGCCGAGGACTATCACCACAGGGGAGATTCTGCGCCTGGGCGCGGACGCCTTTGAGAGCACGACGCGGGCGGCAGCAGCGGCTAGACCGCGGCCACGCGCTCGAGCACGTCGGCATCCACGTCGAAGTTGGCGTGCACGGCCTGCACGTCGTCGTGGTCCTCGAGGCCCTCGATCAGGCGCATGAGCGAGCCCACCTGGTCCTCCTGCACGGGCGTGCGCGTGGTGGGTCGCATCACGAGCTCGGCGGAATCGAGCGCCACGCCCGTGGCCTCGAGCGCAGCACGGACGGCAGCCAGCTCGGCCGGGCCCGTCACGATCTCCCACACGTCGCCGTCGAGCGAGAGGTCCTCCGCCCCCGCGTCGATGGCCGCGAGCAGATCGTCCTCGGAGTAGCGGTGCCCGTCCACCACCACCTCGCCCTTCTTCTCGAAGGTCCAGGCCACCGAGCCGGGCTCGCCCAGGCCACCGCCCGACTTGGTGAAGAGGTTGCGCACCTCGGCCCCTGTGCGGTTGCGGTTGTCGGTCAGCGCCTCGACGAGGATCGCCACCCCGCCGGGCCCGTACCCCTCGTAGACCACCGACTCGTAGGTCTCGCCCTCGGAGTCGGCACCGGTTCCCTTCGCCACGGCGCGCTCGATGTTGTCCTTGGGCATGCTCGCGTCGCGGGCCTTCTGGATCGCGAGCGCCAGGGCGGGATTCCCCTCCGGCTCCCCTCCGCCCTCGCGCGCGGCCACGGTGATCGCCCGCGTCAGCTTCGTGAAGAGCTGGCCGCGCTTGGCATCGACCGCCTTCTTCTTGTGCTTGATCGATGCCCACTTGGAATGACCGGCCATGCGCGAGCAGAGATTACCCACGGGCGGTCACTGGTATGTAAGAGCCCCCAAGCGACCAGGAGGCCGACATGCCGGACAGGACTGCGAGCGCCAGCTGGAGAGGATCGCTCCCGGAGGGCGACGGAACGATGCGTCTCGGAGGCGGCGCCTACGAGGGGCCGTATTCGTTCCAATCGCGCTTCGAGGAGGGCGACGGCACCAACCCGGAGGAGCTGATCGCGGCCGCTCACGCGGGCTGCTATTCGATGGCGCTGTCCGGGAACCTCGGACGCGCGGGCTTCGAGCCCGAGAGCGTGGACACGACAGGCCACGGTGACGATCGAGAGGTCCGGCGACGGCTTCGCGATCACGGCGCATCCGGCTCGCCACGACCGCGCGCGTGGCGGGGATAGCCGATGAGGAGTTCCAGGAGATGGCGCGCGGCGACCAAGGACACCTGCCCGGTGTCGGGGGCCCTGGCAGCGGTGGGCGACCATCGAAGTGGAGGCGCGGCTGGAGGGGTAGGGGCCCGGCGTTTACTGCTGGGCCGGGTGTCGAGTGCGTGTTGACTTACTCGCCGTATACGCGAGTAACTCGACACGCGCTCGGCGTGCCGGCTCCCCACCCCGCCCGCCGCCCGACATTCCGCAACGCCCGAGCGGCGAGCGCGCCTAGACGACCAGGAAGCGCCCGTCGCGCTGCAGCTCCTCGCCGTCCACGGTGAGCGAGCCGCCCTTGCGCAGGTCGCAGACCATGTCCCAGTGGACGGCGGAGCTGTTCTCGCCGCCGGTCTCGGGGTAGGACATCCCGATCGCGAGGTGGACCGTGCCGCCGATCTTCTCGTCGAGGAGGATCTCGCGGGTGCCGTCGGAGATGCCGAAGTTCGTGCCGATTCCGATCTCGCCGAGCCGGCGGGCGCCGTCGTCGGTGTCGAGCATCTCGATCAGGAATTCCTCGCCGCGCTCCGCCGACGCGTCCACGACCTTTCCGCTCTCGAAGCGGAAGCGCACGCCCTCGACCTCGCGGCCGCCGTATCCGGCCGGGAACGAGAAGGCCACCTCGCCGTTCACCGAGTCCTCGACCGGACCGGTGAAGAACTCGCCGTCGGGCATGTTGTGCTCACCGGTGCAGGGAATCCAGGTCCGGCCGCTCACGTCGAGGGTGAGATCGGTGCCCTCCGCCTGGATCCGTACCTCGCTCCGACCGGTGATCCACTCGGCCAGGCGATTCACGTCGTCCGACTGGCGCTGCCAGGCGGTCACGGGATCCGGGTCGTCGGCCAGGCAGGCCGCGTAGAAGAAGTCCTCGTACTGGCGGAGCGACATGCCCGCCTCGGCGGCGTAGGCCTCCGTCGGGAACAGCGTCAGCGACCAGCGGTAGTCGCCCGCGGCGGCGCGGCGCATGCTCGTCTCCATGAGCGACTTGCGCGCCTTCTGGGCAAGCGCCTGCTTGCGCGGGTCCGCGCGCTGAAGGGCGCGCGCGTTCACGTCGGCCATGATCGCGATCCGGACGTCGGCGTTCTCGGCGGCCCACTGTGGTCGTCGGCGAGACCCACTCGAGCTGCGACTCCGAGGCATGCTCGAAGAAGGCGGCCTGGGCTGCCGTGGTCGTGAGCTGGATCACCGGGTTGCCACCCGCGCGCAGCACCTCCTCGTAGACCGCGTCCACGAGCACCTCGGCGGCGCTCGTGGACTGGATCACGCAGACGTCGCCCTCTTGCACGCGCGTGGAGTAGCGAACGAGGATCTGGGCGAGTGCCTCGGCGCGCTGGTCTCTCATTCGGGGGGGCCTCCGTTGGTCGGGACGAGCCAGCGGTGAACGCGTCGGTCGTCGGTGAGCTCGGGGTGGAAGGCCACGGCCAGGATGTTCGACTGCCGCACCGCCACCGGATGGCCGTCGAGCTCGGCCAGCACCTCCACTCCGTCGCCGTGCGACTCTATCCAAGGGGCGCGGATGAACACTCCCCGGAGCGCCCCCAAACCCGCCAGGTTCAGGTCCGCCTCGAACGAGCTGAAGCTGGCGCCCGAAGGCGTTCCGGCGCGCGCTCACGTCGAGCACGCCGAGGTGCTCGCGATCGAGCAGGATGAGGCCGGCGCAGGTACCCAGGACCGGCTTGCCCGAGCGGGCGAAGTCCCGCAGCGGCTCGGCGAGGCCCTCCCGCTCGACCCCGAGCGTCATCGTCGTCGACTCGCCGCCCGGGATCACGAGCGCGTCGAGACCCTCGAGCTCCTCCGGCGTCCTCACGGTCCGCGCCTCCGCCCCCAGCTCACGGAGCGCTCGCGCGTGTGCCTCGAAGTCGCCCTGGAGGGCGAGCACCCCGACGAGCGGTGACTGCTTGCGATCGGTGCGCAGCCGGCCGAGCCGGCTGCTTCCGCTAGCGGATTCGCTCACCAGCCGCGGTGCTGCAACAGCCCGCCGCCGCCCGGCGCCTCGAGCTGACCGATCTCCACCCCTGCCATGGGCTCGCCCAGTTCGCGCGACGCCGCGGCCACCCGCTCCGGGTCCTCGTAGTGCGTGGTCGCCTCGACGATGGCGCGCGCCCGGCGCGCCGGATCGGAGGACTTGTAGATGCCGGAGCCCACGAAGTTGCCCTCGGCGCCCAGCTGCATCATCAGCGCGGCGTCGGCGGGCGTCGCGATCCCGCCGGCGCAGAACAGCACGACCGGAAGACGGCCGTTCTCGGCCACGTCGCGCACGAGCTCGAGCGGCGCCTGCAGCTCCTTCGCCGCGGCGGGCAGCTCCGCCGCGTCCATCGCCGCGAGCCGCCGGATCTCGCTCTTGATCAGCCGGATATGGCGAACCGCCTCCACCACGTTGCCGGTGCCGGCCTCGCCCTTGGAGCGGATCATCGCCGCGCCCTCGGCGATTCGCCGGAGGGCCTCGCCCAGGTTGGTGGCGCCGCACACGAACGGCACCGCGAAGGCGTGCTTGTCGATGTGGTGGGCCTCGTCCGCCGGCGTCAGGACCTCGGACTCGTCGATGTAGTCCACCTCGAGCGCCTGGAGCACCTGCGCCTCCGCGAAATGGCCGATGCGCGCCTTGGCCATCACCGGGATCGTCACGACGCTCTGGATCTCCTCGATCTTGGTGGGATCGGACATCCGCGCTACGCCCCCGGCGGCGCGGATGTCCGCGGGAACGCGCTCGAGCGCCATCACCGCGACCGCTCCGGCGTCCTCGGCGATCTTCGCCTGGTCGGCGTCGACCACGTCCATGATCACGCCGCCCTTGAGCATCTCGGCGAGCCCCGCCTTGACCCTGAACGTGCCGGTCTCCATCTCGGGCAATGGTATCCCGCCCGCCTGTCGTGGCTATGTACTACAAGCGCGGCAGTGCCCGACCGCTCAGGGGCCGGCCCACCCGGCCGCGTGGCAGGGGAAGGCGCCGCAGACGTCGATCAGCCTGCCGTCCACGCGTAGGAACTCGGAGATCTGGCGGCGGACGCGCGCCTCCGACTCGATCACCAGGTCGTGCGGGTCCACGCCGACGCGCGGCGGCACGTTCGCCGTCGGCGGCGTGGGCGTGCCAAGGCACTCGGGTGCGCCGGCGACGCCGCATCCGGGCGGCCGCAGCGGGCCGATGTCCCAGACCACGAGCGACGCGTCGCCGTCGTACGGGAAGTGCCGGATCGGCGGGATCCCGTAGTAGGGGATGCGATCCGCGTGCCGGCCCGGGTCCACCGCGGGCAGCCGCAGGTGCGAGCCGATCGTGCGCGCCTCGACCTCGGTGGCGAGGTTCGACACCTGGTGGTCTCCGAACGACAGGATCTGGAGCACCTTGTGCTTTGGCGTGTTCGGCAGGGGATCGTCGGTCATGTGCCAGGCGTAGCCGTTCGGCTCGCCGCGGTCCCAGAGGATCTGGATCATCGAGAGCACAAGCTGGCGCTCCAGCGGGTTCGGGTAGGACGGGTTCAGGATCGAGCGCGTAGTCGTCGTAGTCCACGCTGCGGTTGAGCAGCAGGCTGTAGTTCATCGCCCCCACGTAGAGCACCGAGCGGTCGAAATCGGGTGCGACCGCGGTGAGCGCGCCGCCCGCGATGCCGCCCTGGCTGTTGCCGTAGTAGAAGAGCCGGCGCGTGTCGATCAGCGGGCGGCCGTCCTTCTGGAACGCCGGGTTGGAGGCCAGGCCGCCGGGTGGATCAGCGTCCGCCCGAGGAACATGAAGTCGAGGAAGCCCTGCTGGAGCCGGTCGGCGAGGCTCGGGAAGTTGGAGAGGTTGAGCAGCACCTGGATCGCGTTCGGCACCACGTCCTCCTCGGCCATGCCGATCCAGTCGGCGGCGCACACGAGCACGTTGTTCTCGTTCCCGAGCTCCTCCACGTTGCGCGCCCCCGCCTCGCCGGCGTCGCCGAACAGGCCATGTCCGTAGAGCGACGGGCGCGCGGGCGCGTCGGGACTCGCGGAGCGCGGGATGTTGCAGACGTAGCGCGCCTTGTAGGTGTTTCCCGGAATCTGCGCGGGAGGCCGTCCGCGCCGAGGTCGAAGCGCGATCCCGACGGGCAGCCGACCGCGTTCAGGTAGCACGGGACCGTGACCGTGCCCTCCACCCGCCGGAACACGTTCGGGTCGTCGGCGAGGCGTGGGCTCGATCACCTTGTCCACGCTGAACTGCGGCGAGACGCCCGCCACCTTCAGGTCGCGCAGGTTGTGGTCCCCCAGGTCGGCGAAAGCGCGGTCGCGGATCGACAGCAGCGCGGCGCGAGATCGACTTGCCGCTCGAGACCGTGAAGTCCCAGGCCAGGTAGAGCTCGTGGCGATCGATGCCCGCCTTCCGGAGCGAGTGGAAGATCGACTCCATGTGCCAGCGGCGCTGCTCGAACTGCTTCGAGTTCGTGAGCACACGGTCGCGGTAGAGCCTGAAGGCGCGGCCCGGGCTCGAGCAGCTTGCCGTCGGCTCCCTTGAGGTTCCTCAGCGCGACGATGTAGCGCTCCCCTCGCGCCAGTTCACGCCCGGATGGATCAGCAGGGCGGTGGTCGGCGGGGGTGGGCGGCGTTCGAGTCGAGCTCAGCCCAGATGAGGTGGCGCCTGCCCGTGCGGGCGTTGATGACGACGACCGGCTGGCGGCGATCGTATGCGCGCGCGAGGTCGGTGACCGGCACCGCGCCCGTCTTCGCGAAGGCGGCCGGCGTGTCGAGGCCCGGCACCTTCACCACGATGCCCTGTCCGGGGCTGAAGCCGTCCGAGCGGTTGTAGTCGGACGGCTCGATCGGCACGCCGTCCCTGTTGCGCGGCATCGCGCCGGCCGTCAGCGCCAGCTGCCGGCCGGTGGCGGTCCACGCGCGGCGGGTGAAGTAGTCGTTGGGCCAGGGCAGCAGGCAGTGCGCCGTGCCGATCGGGTCGCAGCCCGGCGTGATCGGTGGCGCCTCCACGCGCGCCCCAGTGGCGCCGGCGCGGCGGGGCGGCGGCGACGAGCGCCGCGAGCGCCAGCACGGCCGCGAGCGCCCGCGACTCACGGGCCCGTCCAGCCGGCCGCGTAGCAGGGCGCGTCGCCGCACACGTCCATGAACTCGCCGTCGATGAAGCGCGAGAACTGCAGCTGCGCGAGGGCTCGCGGCCGGTCAGCGCCGTGCGGGTCGCGCCCGAGGCGCGGCGGCGTGTTGGTGATCGGCGGCGGCCGGTGCCCTCGCACGACGGGGCGCCGGGCAGCCCGCATCCGGCCGGCCGCAGCGGGCCGATGTCCCACACGACGAGCGCGCTGCCGCGGTAGCGGGTAGCGCCGGATCGGCTCGATCGCCGAAGAAGGGCGTCACGTCCGTGCTGCGCCCCGGGTCGAGCGCCGGCCGCCGCAGGCGGCGCGCCGATCGTGCGCGCCTCGACCTCGGTGCCGATGTTCGCCACCTGATGGTCGCCGAAGGCCATGTGCAGCAGCACGGTGTGCGCGGGCGTGTTCGGGTACGGGTCGTCGGTCATGTGCTGCGCGTAGCCGTTCGGCTCGCCGCGGTCCCAGAGCGATCTGGATCAGCGACAGGAGCAGCGGCCGCTCGAGCTCGTCCGGGTAGGCGGGTAGAGGATCGCCTTGAACGGGTCGAAGTCGATGCTGCGCGTGAGCAGCAGGCTGTAGTTCATCGCCGGGCACGATCAGCACGGCGCGCGTGAAGTCGGGCGCGACCGCGTGAGCGCGCCGCCGGCGATGCCGCCCTGGCTGCCGCCCGAGAAGTAGAGCCGGCGCGTGTCGATCAGCGGGCCGCCCGGCGTCGCTGGAAGCCGGCGTTGGCCGCGAACCCCTGCGGGTGGATCATCGCCCGGCCGAGGAAGAGGAAGTTGATCATCCCCTGCTGCAGGCGGTCGGCGAGCGTCGGGAAGCGCGAGAGGTCCTGGAGGATCGTGATCGTGTTCGGCAGGTCGCCGCCCGACATCCCGATCCAGTCGGTGCGCGCAGAGCACGATGCTGTGCTCGGTCGCGATCGGGCCGGCGGCTGATGCTGTTGACCTCGCCGGCCCTGCCGAACAGCCCGTGGCCGTAGAGCGACACGCGGCCGGCGGTGCGCCGGAGTCCACCGAGCGCGGGATGTTGCAGATGAAGTTGCGCCTCGTGGGTGTTGCCCGGCGATCCGCCGCGGCATCCCGTCGGGGCCGAGCTTGAAGCGCGAGCCCGGCGGGCAGCCGGGCTGGTCGAGGTAGCACGGCACCGTCACGTGCCCTCCACGCGGCGCCGGATCATCGTCCTCGCCGCCTGGCAGCCGTCGTGCCGCAGGGGGCGAAGTCGGTGACCTTGTCGACGCGTGAACGGCGGCGAGCCGCCGCTCACCTTCAGGTCGCGCGAGGTTGCGGTCGCCGAGCTCGCCGAAGGCGTCGTCGCGGATCGGCAGCAGCCGCCCGGAGAGGCTCTGCGCGCTCGCGACCGTGAAGTCCCAGGCGAGGTAGAGGCTCGTGGCGCTGCGATGCCCGCCTTCCGCGAGCGACCGGAAGATCGACTCCATGTGCGCGGCGGCGGCGCTCGAAGCCGCTTCGAGCGCGTCCGGATGCGGTCGCGGTAGAGCTTGAAGGCGCGGCTCGGCTGGAGCAGCTTGCCGTCGGCGTCCGCGCAGGTCGCCGCAGCGCGACGATGTAGCGCTCGCCCTCGCGCAGGTTCTTGCGCCGGGTGGATCAGCAGGGCGGTGTCCGCCGGCGTGGTGGCGTTCGAGTCGAGCTCGGCCCAGATCAGCTGGCGCTGCCCGTGCGGGCGTTGATCACGACGACCGGCTGGCGGCGATCGTACGTGCGCGCGAGGTCGGTGATCGGCACCGCGCCGGTGTTCGCGAACGCCCCGGCGTGTCGAGGCCCGGCACCTTCGTCACGATCGCTGCGCCGGGGCTGAAGCCGTCCGAGCGGTTGTAGTCGGACGGCTCGATCGGCACGCCCGTGCCTGTTGCGCGGCATCGACGCCGACGTCAGGCTCAGCGCCGGCCGGTGGCGTGTGCCGGCGCGCGGCGGGTGAAGTGGTCGTTCGGCCAGGGCAGCAGGCAGTGTGCCGTGTCGATCGGGTCGCAGCCCGGCGTGATCGGAGGCGCTCGACGCGCCCGTGCGCGCCGGCGGGCGCGGCGGCGGCGAGCACGCCCGCGACCAGCGCCAGATGTCGACGAGCTCCCCTCCGCACGGGGAGGCGAGCCTAACCGAATCGGGTACCGGCGTGGGCATGCGGCGGTGCGCCGGCGCCCTCCGCAACTACTTGAGCCGGAAGGCCTTGATGCGATCCGCGTAGGCGGACTCGTCCAGCGCGTAGACCCCGTAGGCGAGCGCCTGGATCACACCCAGCAACGCCACGTGCGAGCGGACGTATGCGGGGCTGTTCGAGGAGTAGTAGAGCCGGTGGTCGGCGAGCTTCGCGACCTCCGAGAGGGTGGCGTCGGCGATCGCGATGGTGGCCGCGCGGCGGTTGCGGGCGAGCTTCATGGCGCGCACGACCAGCGGGTGCGGGCGCCCGGCGGAGAAGCCGACCATCACGGTGCTCTCGTCCACTCGGCCGAGCTTGGCGAGGCCCTCCTGGCTCGGGCTCGCCACCACCTCGGCGCGCAGGTCGAGGAGCATCAACAGGTGCCGGAGGTAGCTCGCGAAGAACGCCATCTGGTCGGTGCCACAGAGGACGATGCGCTCCGCGCGGGAGACCAGGTCCACGGCCGCCGACACCTCGTCGCGATCGATCCGGCGCGCGGTCTCCGCGACGTTCGTGTGGTCCGCGGCGAGCGCGGCCTCGAACTCGGTCTGGTCGATCGGGAAGAGCGGTGGCGCCGCGAGGTCCTGCTGGCCGTCGCCGCCGTCGCGTGCGCGCCTGTACTCGTCGCGCGCGGCGGCCTGGAGCTCGGGGAAGCCGTCGAAGCCGAGCGCCTGCGCGAAACGCACGACGGTCGAGCTCGAGGTGTTGGCACGGCGCGCCAGCTCCTCGGCGGTGTGGAAGGCCGCCTCCTCGAGATGGTCGACGATGTACTGGCCCACGTCCTTCTGCGAGCGGGAGAACTCGTCGAAGCGCTGGCGGATCTCTTCGGAGAGGCTGAGGGCGGTAGTGCCGGAGCGGCTCACGAGCGTCTGTTTCGCCCGCGCCACGGAAGTTCCTTCTGAGGTAGGGTCGCCGTCCAGATGCGTGCCCGTCACCTCCGTCCGCGTCGCCGTAGCGGCCGCTGCGCTCCTCGTCTCCGGATGCGGGCTGGGCCGTCCGGACGACCCGGTGGTGATCACGGGCGCGCAGGCGCCGTCACTCCAGAGCGTGGCCGCCGGCGACGTGGTGGCGTTCAACTGGAGCGGCGACTGGCACCAGGTCCCCGTTCAGGTGGACGAGCGCAAGCAGGTGGACCTGGGCACCGTCTACAACTCCACGGCCACCGGCTTCACGACGACCGTGTACGCGGACGCCGGCACCTTCACGGGCGCCGACGCCAACCCCAACGTGGACGCCGACGACGAGATCGCCTTCAGGGCCGCCGACGCCGGGGCCGAGGCGCCGTCCGGCACCTCGTCGCCGCCGGGCACCGTGGCGGGCACGGGGCTGAAGCTGAGCGCGAGCACGACCATCGGCGGCAGCACCAACAAGGCCTGGATCTACCTCTTCAAGCGCAGCGGCAACCTGAGCCCGGGAGCCGGAAAGCAGTACGTGCACTACGCGTTCAACCTGCTCTCCGGCAACTACAAGACCACCTACAAGCTCCAGGACGGGCCGAACCCCGAGAACTCGACGGTCACGACGCCCTACTACACCGACCACTTCTCGGACCGCTGGCTCCACGACCAGCTCAGGATCACCACCCAGGGTTCGAGTCGGCGTGGACATCCTCGACCGCGCGAAGCCGCAGTTCGGGCCGGGCGTCTGCGGCCGCACGGAGGACACCTTCGACGACGCCGAGGGCGCCTTCATCGCCAACAAGAGTGGCCCGGTCCGCGCGATCCGGTCCTACATCGGGGCGAACAGCGGACCGCTGAGCCAGCGCGAGCACATCTTCTACGAGCGCCGCGAGGACATCCGCACGTACCTGCGCGTGCACGCGATCCCGGGCATCGTGGACTACTTCGACTACGCGCCGGCGGCGAACGGGATGACCTACAAGAACAACGCCAACACCGGCGGCGTGCGGGTCGACGGCGTGCCCGACAGCGTCACGGCGGGCACGCTCGCGTGGGAGACCGTGGACGGCGGCCAGGGCGGCCTCTCGATCGTGCACAGGAACGCAACGGACATCCCCGGCTTCACGAGCAGCTCCTACTACTTCGACGACAAGACGCCGGACTCCGGCGCGGAGACCCAGTGCACCGGGGACGCCACGGCCTACGGCAACAGCGGGCCGTGGATCACCCAGGCCATCCCGAACACCGATCCCCGCGCCGCCGGCTTCAACAGCCTGACGGCCACGCGGACGCTCTACTTCGAAGACGCGGGCAAGGCGAACGGCGCCGCGCGCAGCGCAGAGGTGGCCGCGCCGATCAACGTCACCGCCTCGAGCTTCCCCTAGGCCGACCGGGTTCTCAGCCGCGGTCCAAGCGCGGCCTGCCGGGCGTGTAGACCGGCGGGTGCTGGCCCACCACGCGCCATTCGCTTCCGCCGCGGCTGAGCTCATAGCGCCAGCCGCACACGCCGCAACGCACGGCGCCGCTCGGGCCGGTGCCCTCCGGGATCCGCCTGTTCCACCTCCAGAACGGCACCGGGAGGTGCGCACCGCAATGCATGCAGGCAAGCTCGTCCATGCCGTGGCGTTCGGTCCGGCCGCGCCGCCACCTGCCGGCGAGGACAACCTTGCAGAACGCCGACGTCCGGCCGAGCCGCCGGACCGGCGGCTATCGGGAGGGCGAGTAGCGCCGGACCGGCGGCTGCTCGCCCTCCGGCACGGTGTAGAACGCCCTGCCGTCGCGGGTGAGCGCAAGCGCCTCGCCCTGGCCTTCGTCGAGAAGGTCGGCATCGACGGAGCAGGGCTTCCGCCGCAGCGCCTTGGTGATCGACTCGCCGCTGCGGCGCGACCACGCGAACGCCCGGAAGTAGCTCCGCAGGGCGATCGTGCGCCCGTCGGCGGATACGTCGCCGGCAGTCACCGCCTCGCCGCCGCCGAGCGCCAACCCGCCCGTGCGACGCAGCGTCGTGGTGGCGCCGGAGCGCGGTCGCGCGGCCACGTACACGCCCGCCTTCCCGCTGTAGTCCTTGGTCACGATCACGAGCGTGCCGCTGGTCGGCGACACGAGCAGCGCCTCGGCGTCGTGCGCGCCGTCCGGGTAGCGCAGGACGAGCCGTTGCGCGGGCGCCGTGGAGCTCTGCCCGCGGCCCGCGCGCCGCGGCTCCGGGACCTTGTAGACGACCACGTCGGCACGCTGCGCCGTGTTGTCGCCGATGTCCGCCAGGTAGAGCGCGTCGCGGTGGCGCGTGCCGGGACCGACCTCGATGTCCTCCCAGTCGAAGTTCTCCGCGTTCGGGACGTCGAGGTCGGAGAGCAGGTTCCCGCGCGAGGTGATCGCGAACACGCGCGGCTGGTCTCCGGAGTCGTTGTGGGTCCAGAGGATCGCCGCGCTGAGAGTGCGAGATCGCCAGCCCCGAGAGCTCGGTGGCCGCCGGCGCGGACACGGTGCCGGTGATCCTGGAGCGCAGCCGGGCGCAGAGCACCGGGCGCGCGGCGCTTCCGGCGCCCGGTGCGGCGCTCGCGGGCGTGCCCGCGGCACCGCCGCCGTCGCCGCAGCCGAGCACCGCCCCCGACCGCGCGCGCGCCGCGAGCAGCGAAGCACCGCTGCCACGAATCGGCGAGCCCTCATGAGCTGAGGATACGAGCCTTGCTTGCCGCTCGCCGGACCTATATCAGTCGCATATGACCTTCGTCCGCTACGGCATCCCGGCCCTGCTGGTGCTCGCCGGGGTCGTATGCCTCTTCGTCGCCCCGTCCGGGTCGAAGGGAGAGGGCTTCGCGCTCTTCACCGGCGCCGGCCTCTCGGTGCTGCTCCTGAACGTGCTCTTCCGGATGGGGGTCAGCGGCGACCGCGAGCGCGACCGCGAGGAGGCCGCCCGTGACCTACTTCGCCGAGCACGGCAGATGGCCCGCGGACACGGCGCCGGGAAAGCGCGGCTGGCGCCTGCCCGAGAACGTGGCCACGCCGGAGTCCGAGGCGCGCGAGCGCGAAGCACGGGACCGGACCGACGACGCCTGAGTCGCTCAGCCGTCCGCGAGCGCGATCGTTCCGCCCAGCACGCCCGAGTAGAGCACGCCCTTCGGGCTGATCGTCAGACCGGCGTAGTGGACGTTGAACTGGGGTCCGGTGCCGATCAGCCGGCTCCAGACGGTCTTGCCGGTCCGGAAGTTCACGGCCGTGACGTACCAGCGGTCCGGCAGGCCCGGTGGCTTCGTGTAGGCGTAGATCAGGCCGTTGGCGAGCGACAGCTTGGGCACGGTGCTCGGGGAGATCTCCTGGCTCTTCCACACCGTCCGGCAACCCTTGCCGCCGCGCTTGATGTCCACGCGCTCGATCCCCGGCTGTGTCGTGGCGCCTCCGCTGGTGGCGTCCGGCGGCGGGAAGTAGCCGTAGTTGTTCTCCACGATCATCGCGGTGCCGGTGGCGATGATCGAGTTCTCGGTGGCGCCGGCGCCCTTCTTGAACACAGGCTGCTCGCACACGAGCCGCCGCTTCCCGCGCGGAAGGTGCTTGGCGCGGCGGAGCACCACCACCTGCATGGGATCCGCGTTGTCGGCGATCGACAGGTAGTCGTGCCCCATGAGCGTGGGCGTGGTGCCAGAGCCGGCGTCGAACTGTCCCGGCTTCTGCTTGCGGATGTTGTCGTAGCGGTAGCGCCAGGTGAGCTTGGGCTTTCCCTTACGGGTCGCGTCGAAGCGGTACTGCGCCCTGTCGGTGACCACGAACACGCCGCCGGTCTCGTCCATCGCGAACGAGTTGCCGATCGCCTCGCCGGTGCGGTACCTGCCGAGCAGCCGGCCGGTGCGCCGGTCGAACGCGCCGACGACACCGTGGCGCCGGGAGACGAACCAAAGCCGGCCCTTCCAGTCGGGCAGCGCCGAGTTGAGCTGGTCGTCGGCGGGCACCCAGCGCGCGAGGTCATAGGTGCGGACGCGCCGCAGCTTGTTCCCCTCCACGGCCACCACGAAGATCTTGCGGTTCACCGCGACCACCGCGCGGTCCTTGTTGTCGAGATAGAAGTAGGCGCCTCCCGGGGTCTGGAGCGGGTTCGATCCCGGGCGGGATGACGCGGGGCGGCAGCGGCTCGATGTCGATCGTGTCGAGCGTCCGCGGGTCCAGGATGCGGAGGTCCACCGTGGTGGCCGAGATGCAGGTGGTGAGCAGGCGTCCCTTGCGATCGAAGACGATCGTGATGCCGCAGCTGCCGATGCCGCCGGCGCCGTCGAACGCCTGCGAGTAGCATGCGCAGGTTGCGGCCGAGCGGCCCCGAGTTCCGGTAGGTGTCGGTCTGGTAGGCGTCGTTGTGCACGTTGCTCCGACCGTTCGCCGCCATGAACGGATGGCGCGGCGGCTTCGGCGCCTTGACCGACTGCGGCGTGGCGACTTGGCCGCTGAAGAGCTGGAGGCCCGTGAGCTCCGAGGGCACCTGAGGAATCGGCGTGGCGCCTCTGGCACCTGCCGGAACGATCAAGAGCGCGGCGAGAGCGATCCCGCCAAGGGCCTTCCTCGACCTCATGGGACTCCTTGCCGGGGGAAGATCACGAGCCGCCGGACAACCTACCTGAGCGCGGGGTCCCGTTTCCAGCCCGGCGGCCGACATACTCATGCGCGTGGAGAACGACGTCGAGGTCGTGCGCATCGCGTTCGACTCGCTGGCGCGGGGCGGCGTCGAGGCGATGCTGCCGTACGTGCACGAGCGCTTCGAGATGAGCACGCCGGGCGAGCTCGCGTCGGAGCCCGACACCTACCGCGGCCATGACGGCGTGCGCCGCTGGTTCGACTCCTTCTACGAAGCGATGGACGAGGTGGCGCTGGAACTGGTCCAGATGCAGCCCGTGGGCGACCGCGTGGCGGTGGCTGTGCGAATCGTCGCTCGGGGACGCGCCACGAGCCTCGAGGTGGTGCAGGACGCCGCGGCGCTCTGCACGGTCGAGGATGCAAAGATCCTCCGGATCGACTTCGCGGCGACGTGGGACGACGCGCTGAACGCGGTCGCCCTCTAGCGGGTGGGCGAGACTGCGCCGATGTCCACGTCGAACGCCCGAGCGCGGGCCGGCTGTAGCCAAACGATCCCGGCGCTGCCCGTCCGGGATGTGCGCGCAGCCGCCGCGCACTACCGCGAGCGGTTTGGCTTCGACGCTCCCCACGAGACCGACGACTTCGCTGTGCTCGTGCGCGACGCCGCAGTGCTCCACCTCTGGGGCGCCACAGACGAGGAATGGCGCTCTCGTCAGGACCTGGCACGACAACCGATCTGCTCGGGCGCGGAGTCGTTCCTCGCCGGAACGGCAAGCTGCCGCATCGAGGTGGCCGACGTCGATGCGCTCTTCGCAGAGCTCGACCGCGCCGGGGTACTTCACCCGACGGTGCGCGACGGCGTAGCCGCAACGGACTTCGGGACGCGCGAGTTCGCCACCCTGGATCTCGATGGCAACCTGTTGACGTTCTTCTGCCGCCAGGGCTAGGGCGTGGTCGCGCCCACCTCGGCAGCTACCCCGATGGGCAGCCACTGGACGCTCCGGCGGAGCTCCTCCGGCGCGCCCGCGAACTCGCGCTCGATGGCGTCTCGCCCCTCCCGGAAGTGCTTCCAGCCTTCGTAGTGAATCGGGATGACCGTGCGCGGACGAATGAGGCAACACAGCTCTACGGCGTCCCGGGCGGTCATCGTGTACCGCAGCGGCCCCGACACCGGGAACCGCACGCCGCCGAGGTGCACGACCGCCGTGTCCACCTCCAGCCGGTCGGCCACCTCGCGCACTGCCGTCGTAGAGCACCGTGTCACCCGAGATCCAGAGCACGCCGTGCTCCTGTCCCTCCCATCGCCAGGGCGAAGCCGATCACGTCGCCCACGATCGGGTGGCTCAGGGGCGGCCCGTGCCGGCACGGCGTGGCGGTGATCTCGATCGCCGGCCGGCCCGGCGCCTCGAGACGGGTGGTCTGCCAGGGATCGAGCCCGCGAGCGGACCCCCCGAGTGCGCGCCGCGCCGGAGGTGGTGGTCACCACCACGCCGGCCGACGGGAGCAGCGCCGCGCCCGGCGGGGTCGAGGTTGTCGTCGTGGTGCTCGTGCGCTCAGCAGGACCGCGTCGATCCGGCCCAGGTCGGCCGCCGGGATCGCCGGTCCGGCCAGCTTCCGCGACATCGTGCCCCAGCCGAAGAGGTACCTCTTCCCCGGGGGGTCGAACGTCGGATCGGTGAGAAGCCGCCAGCCGCCGGCCTCGATCAGGGCCGTGGGCCCGCCGATGTGGGTGATCCGGACCCCCGTCACGCGGCCTGGCCGACCCGCTGACGGACGCTACTCGCCGCCGGCGGCGCTTGGAAGACCTGGGCCAAGAGGTCTGCGATCACCTGATGGCCCGTGTCGTTGGGGTGGACCGGGTCCGCGAAGTAGTCGCCGATGTTCCCGTGTCCCGCAAAGGGCGGACGGAGGTTCGCGAGCTTCGCGCCGTGGTCGGCCGCCACGCACGCATGATCGTTGAAGCCGCGCGCGGTGCCCGTCCCGGCGCAATCGATCTTGCCGTCGGTCCCGAGCAGGGCCGTATCCCCCTCGGCGGCATCGGTTGCCGCGTCGTCACGGCCCGACCACGGGTTGTAGTAGGCCACCGCGATACCTGCTGGCCCCGGGTCATCGGCGCGCGTTGAGCGATCAGGGTGGACGCCAGGTTCGTCGCAACGTCTGGATGGTCGGCTGGCGGAGTCAATGTTGAAGCTGCTGGACTCGGGGTTGCAGACGGGGGTGAGTAGGAGGTCGTTGCCGCCGATGTCGATGGTGATCGCCGTCGTATTGGTATCCGGCTCATCGATGGGCTGCTTCGCGACGGTGAGCTGCCGCCCGTTCAGGCCGCCGCTCGTCTGCCCGTTCTCGCCGATGTTGAACAGCCGATCGGCGCCGCCGGCGGAATCCAGGAAGCTGAAGAACCGCTCCGGGTAGCGCTGATCGCTGTTGCTCCCAACCTGCGTCATCGAGTCACCCAGGGCTATGTAGAGGCGTGGCTGGGCGATGAACGTCTGATTCTGCGAGCAGATCTTGACCGGCGGGGACACCTGCTCGTCCTGGGCGCAGACTCGCCAGTGGTAGGTCGTGCCGGGAGTGAGCCCGGTGATCGGGGCGGACACCGGATACGAATCGCGACTGGTCACGTCGACCGTCTGCTGATCGGTGTCGGTCCAAGCCGCCGGGTCCGTGCCCTCGCCGTAGCTGAACCACGCCGTGGTCGGACCGTCCACGGTGGAGATGACCCTGGCATGCAGCGTCGCCCCGGTACCGCTCACGCCGGTTGGCGCCCCCGGCGTTCCTATCGCGCATCCCGCGAACGCCAGGGCTAGGAGGGCAACGGCAGCTGCGTAGCGCACACAAACTCCAAACGCTCCGGGATGGATCCCCCGCTCGGCGATCCCTGGACGGTCGGCGGCAACATACCCAAAACACGGGCGCTTGAACTCCTGATTGGGCACACGGGGTCGCGGCGCCCCCGCCCGTCGCGAGCCGAGCTGATCTGGCGTGCGATGTGGGACGCTTCTCGGGTGCCGTGGATCCCCGAGCTGTTCTCTGCGCCGGTGCTGGAGCAACTGCAGGAGAAGTGGGAGCGCGA
The DNA here is from genome assembly GCA_963759625.1 of uncultured Thermoleophilaceae bacterium. Lineage (GTDB taxonomy): Bacteria > Actinomycetota > Thermoleophilia > Solirubrobacterales > Thermoleophilaceae > JACVRW01. Next base: position 262,219 of record CAVXAD010000017.1, read on the forward strand.
GAGGCTCGAATCGGTGCCCTACTACGACGGATTGATGTCCGGGGAGCACGATGCCTTGATCAGGTCGTTCGCCGGCGAGCCGGTGCTGCACGACCCCCTGCACGGGAGGGTCATGGGCGAGCGGGCGTTCGGGGCGTACGTCGCCCAACTGAATGCGTGGCTCGCTCAGCACAACATGTCGTTCGAGCCCGTGGACGACGTGATCACGGAGACACGGGCATTCGAGGAGGTGGTTCTCCACCTCGATGGTTTGGCCGGGCGAGTGGCAGTGCCGGTCGCAATCGTCGCCGACCGCCGGTCCGACGGACGGCTCGCCGAACTGCGGATCTACCACAGCATGTGGCCTGTCGCTGGGCCGCTATGTGCACCGTCCACCCCTGCTGCAGGGCGATCCGGAGCTGCGCACGCCGGACGTCGTGGGCGAATACCAGCGCGCGCTTGCGGCTGGGGACGTGGACGCGGTCGTGGCCGCATTCGAGCCGGACGGATACGCCCGCGAGCCGACGGGCGGCGAGTACGTCCACAGAGGTCGCGACGACCTACGCGCCTTCTATGGGCTCTTGTTCTCGAACGGCGGCGGGATCCCGCTGGAGCACTGCGCCGCAATCGACGACGGGCGCGTATGCGTACTCGAGTACAACGTGGTGCGCTGGGGCGAGACGGAGTTGCCGCCGGAGGCCGGGGTGGCCGTCTACGTTCGTGGTCAGAGCGGCAGGCTCGCGGCTGCCCGCATCTACGACGACGCGGACCCCCCGCTCGAGTCGGCTTGGCCCCCGTCCACCGGGACGGGCGTCAGGTAAAGACGAGCGATCACCGGCAGGTCCCGCGCGGCGTCGCCGCGGATCTGCGCCAGCGCCATGGCCACGTCGTCGCCCGTCAGCGCCGGGTTCATCCGCAGGTCTGCCGCAACGAGCACCTCCCCTGGCCCAAGGTAGATCGCGTCGAGCCGCGCCACACCGTCCACGCCCGCAGTCGCCGACAGGCGATCTCGCAGCTGCGCGACGTACCGGTCGGGGATCGCCTGGTTCGAGAGCAGCTGCCGGTTGCGCCTCGTGAGCTTGACCGCGACGTAGCCGAGCATCAGGCCGATGACGATCGTCGCCAGCGCGTCGGGCACCGCCGACCCCGTCGTCCGGTGCAGGACCAGCGCGACGAGCGCGAGGGCTGCCCCGAAGACGTCGATCGAGTCCTCCAGGTACACCGTCACGACGGTCGGGTCCGGGCTCTCGCCTAGCAGCTGCCGGACCGTCACGCCGCGCTCTGCGGCCTGGCGGCGCAACTGCCGGAGAGCCACCGCGCGGCTGACGGAGTCGAGCACCAGCGCGATGATCAAGACCGCCACGCCGACCCAGAAGGCTTCCAGCGGCTGCGGGTCGATCAGCGCGTTCACTCCGTGCCAGACCGAGAGCGTCCCGCCGACGACGAACATTCCCACCGCCGCCAGCAGCGCCCAGTAGTAGCGCTCGGGGCCGTAGCCGAGTGGATGCGTCGCGTCGGGCGCGCGTCGCGACCGTCGCAGCGCCACCCAGAGGAACACCTCGTTGCCCGCGTCGGCCAGCGTGTGCAACGTCTCGGCGAGCAGCGCGGGAGATCCGGTCAGCGCGGCCGCGGTGCCCTTCGCCACCGCGATGGTCGTGTTGGCCGCCAGCGCCGTCATGACGCTGGCGAAGCTCTGATCGCGCGCGGCCGGTGCGGGGACGGCGTTCACCGTCCCAGTGTTGCGCTGCTCAGCCGGGTATGAGCTGCTGGCCGCCGTCGATGTCGTACGTCGCTCCCGTCAGAGCGGTGTTGGTCATGAGGTGCACGGCCAGAGCGGCCACGTCCTCGGGTCCGACGACCCTCCCGATCGGGAGCTTGGCGCGGAGCTCGTCGCGGCGCGCCTCGAGCTGATCGCCGAGCAGCGAGGCCGACAGGGGTGTGTCTACGAAGCCCGCCGCGATCAGGTTCACCCGCACCGGTGCGATCTCGCCCGCGAGGCCTGCCGTCAGGGCGGGAAGGGTCGCCGTCATCGCCGCGGTGATCGCGGGCACGCCTGGGCTGCGCCCCCCGGTGCCACCCATGAAGAGGAGCGAGCCCCCGGGGCGGACCTTGTCCGCGGCGTAGCGCGCCACGCCGAACATGAGCATGGGATGCTCTTGAAGCGCGCGGCGCGCCTCGTCGAAGTCCATGTCGGCAAGGAGCGAGTAGTAAGGACCGCCCGCCGTGACCAGCACGTGGTCGATCGGTCCCTCCAGCTGCCCGAAGAAGCTCTCGAGAGCTGCCGAGTCGCCGGCGTCGAGCGTCGCGGTGCTCGTCACTCCGAGATCGGCTGCCGCTTGCTTCAGCCGCTCTGGATTTCGGCCTGCCAGGACCACGTCGGCTCCCTCGGCGCGTGCACGCCTTGCCGTCTCGAGGCCGATGCCGGCGCTGCCGCCGATGACGACGACGGTTTGGCCGCGCAGCTCCGTCGTAGTCGCTGCTCATGCCTTGGCTCCCCCGCCGGCTCCGCGGCCTCTGGGCGACGACTCCGCTTGTTCCAGCCGTGAAATGGCGAGAGGTCCCCCGCGTCCCAGGCCTGTCGCAGCCCGGGGCTGCTGAGGTCCCAGTCGGGCAGGGTCTGGCGGTCGGCGTCGCGCAGGTCGTGCCAGAGGTCGACGAACGAGGGGCGCCCCCAGAACCAGTAGCCGTTGTAGATCTTGTGGACGACGAGCCCGGGCTTCAGCACGAGCGTGTGCGGGATCATCGGGTCGTTGTCGGGGTCCGTGTACTCCTGGATGTCGAGGTCCTTCTGGACGGTGCGCTCCGGGTCTGAGAGGAAGGGCCACTGGGCGCCTACGGAGTTGCGGAACTCCTGGAGCGTGTGGTGCTCGTCGGTCGCGATCGTCGCGATCTTGGTGTAGGCCACGTTGATCTTGGGATAGTTGGCCGCCAGGTCCAGGTGCTGCTGGTGCTCCTTCGGGCAGTAGTGGCCGCGCGCGAGCGTGAGGATCATCGGGTCGTCGCCCTGGATGTCGCTGAGCTTCCGAGCGACGTTCTCGTGATCCGGCAGCTCGTAGTCCGGGAACGTGGCGCCGGGTGCGATATCGGGGCGCATCGTGTTGACCTCCGTGGGTTCGTGGTCGGGATCACTAGCCGAATGTGAACACGTACGCCTCCGCGCCGGGCTCCAGGAACGTGATCTCCACGGTCCGCTCACGGACAGCGTCGTGCACGCGCACGAGCTGGTACAGCCGGCCGTCCTCGAGCGATCCCCTCCCGTCAGCGTGCGACGTCCACGCCGTGTGACGCGCCCGGAGCCTCTCCGTCGAGGAGCACGCGGAAGGGAATCGGCCCTTGCGCGCCGGGCGACAGCACGAGGTGCGCGTCGCGCGCGTGGAACCGGCAGGAGATGCTCCCGCCGGGCTCCTCGAGCACGACGCTCTCGGGCCCGACCGTCCACTCGCCGGCCAGGGCCCAGTCGCCGCGGCTGCCGCCGCGGGCGGACCCCAGATACGTCTCGGGCGTGCCCAGGTGGTCCCAGTCGGCCTCGGCCTCCACGCCTAGCCCTTCGACGGAGACGAGCTCGCGTTCGACGCCGAGCAGCCGCTGGATGACGCTGCTCCGATTGCTCGTAGCGGCCCTCGCCGAAGTGATGGTCGCGGATGACGCCGTCCGCGTCGACGAAGTAGAGCGCCGGCCAGTAGTGGTTGTCGAAGGCGCTCCAGATCTCGTAGTCGTTGTCGAGCGCGACCGGGTAGTCGATCCCGCGCTCCTTGGTCGCCTGTCGCACGCGGTCGATCTCGTGCTCGAAGGAGAACTCCGGCGTGTGGACTCCGATCACGACCAACCCGTCGGCCCGGTAGGCCTGCGACCAGGCACGGACGTACGGCTCCGTGCGCAGCCAGTTGATGCAGGTGAGCGTCCAGAAGTCCACGAGGACGACGTGGCCCCGCAGCTCGGCGGGGCCGAGCCGCTCGGAATTCAGCCACCCGGTCGCGCCGCCGAGGGAGGGCATGTGCAGACTTCCCGTGATGGGCGTCTCGAGATCCATCGCCTAGTCCCGCCCGCCGCCGAACAGCTGGAGCATGAACAGGAAGATGTTCAGGACGTCCAGGAAGATGCTCGCCGCGATCGGCACCGCGTTCTCCTGGCCGGCGCGGCGGAGGCGGTTGAAGTCGAGGATCGTGTAGCCGCCGAAGATCACGAGGCCGGCGACCGACCAGATCACGTTCGCGCCGGGGATCGAGACGAAGATCGTGACGAGGCCGAACACGATCAGCGCCAGCAGCCCCCAGAACAGGACGCGGTACCACGAGGACAGGTCGCGGCGAGTGGCGTAGCCGGCCGTGCCGAGGGCGGCGACGAACGCGCCCGTGGCACCGGCGGCCTGCCACAGCGCCGCCGGATCGGCCTGGGCGTACGAGTTCAGGACGGGACCGAGCGCCAGCCCCAGCAACAGCCCGAGGCCGAAGAGGAGCGTTATCGCGAGTTGCTCACGTCCGCGGGCGGAGGCGGCGCTGAGGCCGAAGATGCAGGCGAATCCGCCCACGAAGAAGAGAATTCCCAGCCCGCCGCTGAGGTCGCGGCCGATGTAGGCGCCGAGGGCCAGGCAGCCGAGGGTCAGCGCGACCAGCCCCATGACCTGCCCGAACACGGCTCGGGCCTGGTCACGGGTCAGCGGTACCGGCTGGGCGAGCGAGGAAGCGGTCATGGCGCCAGTCTCCCGCGCGGACGGCCGCGTCGCGCCCGTGTGACCCCCGGTCGCCGCCCCGGTCGCACGGGTCCCGGGCACCGACCAGGGACTTCACGGGCGCGACGGAGCAGCCAAGGCGCGACGGTCGTGGCGACACCGACCCTCTAGCTGGAGGTCAGCATGAGCACCGACGTAGGCAGTGCCGCTTCGGCGGAGACGCAGGAACTGAGCACGATCGACATGGCCCTCGAGGTCATGCAGGTGCCGGTCTCCGACATCGACCGGGCGAAGCGCTTCTACCTGGGCCTCGGCTGGCGGTTCGACATCGACCTGGCCGTAGGCGACTCGCGCACGGTGCAGATCACGCCGCCCCACTCGCAGTGCTCGATCCAGTTCGGCAAGGGCCGCACGACCGCCGAGCCCGGGTCCGCCCAGGGGATGATCCTCGTGGTGAGCGACATCGACGCCGCCCGGGATGACCTCATCGGCCGCGGCGTCGACGTCAGCGAGGTGCAGGAGCAGCGGCCTCCGGGCTTCGACGCGCCGGAAGGTGAGCGCTCGTACTTCGCGCGGGCGTCGTTCAGCGATCCCGACGGCAACAGCTGGGAGCTACAAGAGATCACCACCCGGCTCCCCGGCCGCCCGTGGGAGGACTGAGATGGACATCGCCGCCCTGGCAGATCTGCTGCACGAGACGTCCGGGCGTCACGGCGCGTTCGAGGCGGCCGCCCCACCCCACGACTGGTGGGACTGGTACGCGGCGTACATGAACGCCCGCCAGAGCGGGAGCAGCCCGGACGAGGCCTCCGAAGCCGCCGACCGCTACATGGCCGACGTCAAACACGTCGTGGTGTCGTCGGCATGAGCTCACACAACGGCCGCGGCTCCGACGCCTGGTTCGGGTCCTGGACGCACTTCGACGTGGACCGCCGTAGCCCGAGCTATTGCCGGGTGACATTCGACCACCCGCCGATCAACACGATCACCGCTACGACCGTGGCGGAGCTCGCCGAGCTCGTCGGCCTGATCGAGCAGGACGAGGACCTGAACGTCGTGGTCTTCCACAGCGCCAATCCCGACTTCTACCTGGCGCACTACGACACGGAGCACGACCCCGGCCGGACCGCCGCGCTGGGACTCGGTCCCACCGGGATGCACGCGTGGCTCGACCTGCTCGTCCGGCTGGCCCGCGCCCCGGTGGTCAGCATCGCCTCGATCCGGGGCCGGGCACGTGGCGCGGGAAGCGAGTTCGTGCTGGCCTGCGACCTGCGCTTCGCCTCGCGTGAGAACGCGTTGCTCGGCCAATTCGAGGTCGGCGCGGGCGTGGTCCCGGGTGGCGGTCCGATGGCCAGGCTCTCTCGCCTGGTCGGCCGGGGCCGCGCCCTCGAGATCCTGCTCGTGGCCGACGATCTCGACGGGCCGCGCGCCGAGCAGTATGGCTACGTCAACCGGACCATCCCCGACGACCGCCTCGACGGCGAGGTCGATGCGATCGCCTCGCGGCTCGCTCGCTTCGATCACGAAGCGATCGCCCGGACCAAGTCGTACGTCGACCAGGTGACCTTGCCGGCCGACAGCGAGCTCCCGCCGGCCCTGGTCGATTTCTTCGAGATGCTCGGGCGTCCTGCCCAGCAGGCGCGCTCCGCGCGGCTCGAGGAGCTCGGGCTCAACGTCGACAGCGATCTCGAACGGTCCCTCGGGCGGCGGGTGGTCGAATCGGCTCCCTAGACGCGTCGTGGCCTCCCGCTCGGGGGTCGCGAGCGCGTCCTGCAACCCCCTCCGGGAGCGAATCCCGAGCTTTCCGAACACCTTCCCCAGGTGCCACTCGACCGTCCGTGGGCTCAGGAACAGCCGCGCGCCGATCTCGGGGTTGGAGAGGCCGTCGCGGGCGAGCTGCGCGATCTGCCGCTCCTGAGGCGTGAGCTCATCGCGCGACTCGGCGGTGCGCTTGCGGACCGTCTCGCCGCTCGCCCTCAGCTCGACGCGAGCGCGTTCGGCGAACGCCTCCATGCCGATCGCCGTGAACAGGTCGTGGGCCTTGTGTAGCTGGGCGCGCGCGTCCACTCGGCGATTCTCGCGCCGCAGCCATTCCCCGTAGAGGAGGTGCGCGCGGGCGAGCTCGGGGCGGAGTCGCGTCCGTCCGAGCCGCTCGATCGCCTCTCCAAAGAGCCTCTCCGCCTCGTCACCATCACTCAGCAGCGCGCTCCCGCGCGCCACCAGGCCCAGCCCCCAGTCGGTCGGGCTCGCCTGGGAGTGCTCGGCCAGTTGCTCGAGCGCGCTGCTTGCCGTGGCTCTCTGCTCGCTCCTGCAGGCGGCCTCGACCAGCTCGCTCCGGGCCCACGCGGAGACGAACAGCTCCGGTGCGTCGTCGCTCGCATCCATCGCCGCCGTGACCGCCTCCTCGTAGCGGCCGAGGCCGTTGAGCAGGATCGCGCTCGCCCAGCGCGCGTATTGGAGCGCTGTCCCCTGGCCCCCGGCCGTGGCGTCCCGGACAGTGGCCTCGATCAGGCCGGCGGCTTCTTCCTCCCGCCCCTGCATGCCGGCGAGCACGAGCGCGCCGTAGGGCAGGACGTCGGTTCCGGTCGCCTCGGTCACCGCGTCGGCCTCTGCGATCAGGAGCGACGCCTGCTCGAACTCCCCACCCAGCACGACGGCCTGGGCGAAGACGTTGATGCAGACCGCCAGCACGGCCAGCGCACCCGAAGCCCGGGCAAGCTCGACTTCGCGGGCCGCGATCGCGACGCAGTTCTCGAAGTCCCAGACGGCGACGGCGGCCGCCGTGCCGAGCCATCCCCATCGGAGCACCTCCTCGTGTGACGCCTCCGCGCCGGCGAAGCCGGCCGCCGCCCGCTGCAACACGGGCGCCGCCTCGGCGCGTCCGTCCGTGAACAAGAGCGCAAAGCCGTCGAGGAGCAGATCGGAAGCACGCAGATCGCCAACCGGCCGCGGGGCGGCCCGCGCCTCCCGCGACACGTCGCGCAGGTCGGCGCTGCTCGCGAACCGCCCCGCGAACAGCGCTGCGCTCCACGCGTCCAGATAGGTCTCGCGCGCCAGTCCGGGATCGAGCGGCTCGAGCGTCTTGGCCACCCGGAGCAGGAGCGGCGGAGCGTCACTCCCGGGACTCTGGGAAAAACCCGCCTCGGCGCGCAGGAGGTCGACGCGGGCGCGCTGGAGCTCGTCGAGCGGCCCGGCCTCCGCCGTGGCCAGCAGGCCGCGTGCCACGTCGAAGGCGCCGGCCTGCACGCTGGCGTGGGCGGCGCCCAGCGCCCGGTCACCCCGCCGCCCGATGTCGCCCGTCAGCGCGACCGCGCGCTGGAGGAACGCCGCCGCCGCGGCGAGCCCGCCGCGCGCCTGCGCCCGCCCCGCCGAGCGCTCGAGCTCGAGCGCGACCTCCTCGTCCGGCCCGTCGGCCGCCGCCGCCAGGTGCCACGCCCGCCGGTCCGGGTCGGCGTCCCTATCCGTCGCCTCGGCGAGCGCGAGGTGCGCTGCCCGGCGGTCCCGCGTGGAGGCCGACCGGTAGATCGCCGAGCGCACCAGCGGATGGCGGAACGTGACCCGCCCGCCGATCGTCAGCAGGCCGGCGTCCTCCGCAGAGGCGGCGGCGGAGGCCGCGACGCCGAGCGGCTCCGCCGCCCGCCACATCAACCACGGATCGCCGACCGGCTCCGCAGCCGCGACCAGCAGTAGCAGCCGCGTGTCCTCCGGAAGCTCCTCGAACCGGCGTAGGTAGCTCTCCTCGATGCGCCCGGGAAGGGCGTGGGCGGCCAGCACGCCGAACCCGCCCGCCAGCTCGGTGGCGGTGAGCCCGCGCGGGAGCTCGAGGAGCGCGAGTGGATTGCCGCGGGTCTCGGCAACGATCCGGTCCCGGACTCGCTCGTCGAGGCCCCCGGGAATCCCCGTCGCCAGCAGCGCGCGGGCGTCCCGGTCGCCGAGTCCTTCCACCACGAGCTCCGGCAGCCCGTCGAGCTCCTGCACGTCGCTCGGCTCGCGAACCGCGAACACCATTCCGACCGGCTCCGCCTCGAGGCGGCGCGCGACGAACGACAGGACCTTGGCGGACTCCTGGTCGAGCCACTGCACGTCGTCCACCACGCACAGGAGCGGCCCCCTGTCGGCGGAGTCGGAAAGGAGGCTGAGCGCGGCGAGGCCGAGCAGGAAGCGATCGGGCGCGGGTCCCTCGGACAAGCCGAACGCCAAGCGGAGCGCCTCCCGTTGCGGCGGCGGGAGATGCTCGACCCGCTCGAGCATCCAGGCGCCCACGAGCTGCTGCAGCCCGGCCAGGGGCAACTCCATCTCCGACTCGACTCCGCCCGCCCGCGCGACCCGGCACCCGGTCGCGCGGTCCACCACGTAATCCAGCAGGACCGACTTCCCCACGCCGGGCTCGCCCCGCACCACCAGCACCGAGCTCCGGCCCGCGCGAACGCCCTCGATCACTCGGTCGAGCGCGACCCTTTCCGCGCGGCGCCCTCGCAGGCGTGGCGCGCTCTGCTGGCCAGGCATGCCGCTGATCACCCTAAACCTGCGTCGTTGTAGGTGCCATACCGTTCCCAAGCTCGGGAGGCAGGACCGATCCTCTCAGGTACGGCGTGAAGAAATGTCAATTTCTTGAAAAAGCGGCAGCAGCCCTTCTTCTACTGGAGGACGGGATCGCCGCCGGAAGCAGGTCGCGCATCTCCTCAGGTAGGAAGGGCAGGTCGAGCAGGCTGAGCTTGAACGCGCTGCGGCGCTGATAGCTCTCGGGGTCCAGCCGCACCACGAGGCCCGCCCGCGGTCGCAGGCGAACCTCGAGCGCCTCGCCGGGCTGCATCCGTCGAATGATCGTGCCGTCCACCTGGAGAGCCGGGTGGCCGCTGCCCTCCACCAGCGCCAACGCGATCGGCTCGGCGGCCGAGATCACAGCCGGCCGGGAGATGCCGGATATCGGCGCCACGGGGCTGATGATCACGGCGTCGAGCATCGGCGACACCAGCGGCCCTCCCGCCGCGTACGAATACGCCGTGGAGCCGATCGGCGTGGCAATGACGAGAGCGTCGCAGCGGTATCGCCCACTCGCGCGCCCCTGTACGGTCAGCGACGCCTGTACCGCTCCCTCGCCGGGCACGCTGGCGAGGGCGATGTCGTTGAACGCGACCGACTCGTCGCATCCATCTGTCAGCACCGCCGCGCTGTGTTCCTCGATGGTGTAGTCGCCCGTCTCGAGCCGGGCGAGCGCGGCGTCCAGCTCGTGCGGCTCCACCTCGACCAGGAAGCCGAGGCTTCCGAGGTTCACGCCGAGGACGGGCACGGGCCGCCCGGCGACAAGTCGCAGCGCGCCGAGCATCGTGCCGTCGCCGCCGAGGCTGATCAATACGTCGGCCTCATCGACCAGCTCAGCCTCGCTCACGGGCGCGATGTCGTCGGGCAAGCGCGCGGCGTCCCGGGCGTCGGCGATCACCTCCTTGCCGTGCGAGCGCGCCCAGCTCATGAGCTTCTGGGCGACCGGCGTCGGATCGCTGCGCGGATGCAGGACGAGCCCGAGTCGCCCACTCGGCTTGAGCGTCTGCATGAGCGCCATCGTCGCATGTTCCAGGGACCTGGCCCGGGAGCTCACGGGCGCGAAGCACGGCCTGAACGCGGAGACTGCGCCGCATGACGACCACAACGGCACTGCAAGTCGATTTTCGGGCGGTGGACGGAGTGCGCATCCGGTACGCCGACAGCGGTGGCTCGCCGGGGCCGGTGCTCCTGCTCACCAGTCCCTGGCCGGAGAGCGTGTACGCGTTCGCGCCGATGTGGGCCTCGCTTGCCGACCATGCCCGCCTGTTCGCCGTCGACCTGCCGGGATTCGGTGCATCCGAACGCCGAGAGGATCTCCTGTCGCCGCGGGCGATGGGCGAGTTCCTGGCGCAGCTCATCGCCGAGGCCGATCTGGGCAGGCCCCACATCGTCGGGCCGGACGTAGGGACCTCCGCTGCCCTGTTCGCCGCTGCCGCGCATCCGGAGCGGATCGCGAGCGTGATCGTGGGCACCGGAGGGACTGCGATCCCGCTCCAGCTCGGTGAGCCACTCGCGTCGTGGGTGCTCGACCCCGACCTCGACAAGTACCGCGAGATGGATCCGCGCGCGATCGTCGGCGCGGCGGCGGACACGATCGCGGGGGGCATACCCGACGACATTCGCGCGGACTACCTGGACTGCTACGACGGGGATCGCTTCGTCGAGTCGATGCGCTATGTCCGCCGGTATCCCGAGGAGCTGCCCGAGCTTGCCGAGCTGCTGCCGCAGATCGCGACCCCGGTCACGATCATCAACGGCCGCCACGACAGCGTGGTGCCGCTCGCCAACGCCGAGTTCCTCGACGAACGGCTGCCCAACAGCCGCCTCGTGGTCATCGATGCCGGCCACTTCATCTGGGAGGAGGCCCCGGCGGAGTACGCGGCGGCCATCCTCGACTCGCTCGCCGGCAGGAACGAGGGTTGAGCACCGTAGAGGGGGAGATCACCTAAGACACCGCGACGCTGTCCGTCGAGGCCCCGAGCGGCTGCGCTCACCCGACCGAGCGGCGCACGGATGGAGCCTCCGGGCATGACCGGATCCGCGACCAAGCGTCAGTCACCTGATGACGGGCCTCATCCCGGACGCGCAGATCCGGATCTATCCCGACTCAGCGCACGGCTTCCTGTTCCAGTACCCGCCGAGGTCGCGACCGAAGTCAACGCGTTCCGAGAAGGTAACCGCGTCCGCTCAGCCCGGGCCACGCCGCCCGAAGAAGCCGCTCGGCCGCGTCAGGATCCCGAGCAGGATGCAGATGATCGCCACAACTCCCGCCCACGCCTGGTGGTCAGCGAAGAGGTCGATCGCGACGAACACGATCGCGGCGATGCCGAACGAGAACGACAGCCACGACTGGCGGTTCCCAAGGTGATCGCGTACCCCGTCGGCATCGAACTTCGGCCCTGCCGATCCAGACATCGATTCCTCCGATTCAGCGCGCGCTGGCCTTGGTGCTCCTCCTTGGAGCTGGTCATGCGCAAACGTATCCTCATGCGATAACACGGGGCAAGGGCAGGCGGCAAGACGGCCTCGGGTCATCCCCTATTGCGTGGATTCCCAGGGCGGCGTAGGGTCGGCCTACTGACAGCGGCTCAGCGCCGGGACGGGATACGAGATGAGGGCAAATGCCTGAAGCTAGGCCCACATGGGTGAGCATCGCGATCGCGTTGCTCGTGGTGTTCGCGGTGCTATTTCTGCTGGGCGGCTTGGCGACGCTGCTCATCGAGCCAGGCAACTGATCTCCTCGGACTGATGGAGTAGCCCGCCCATTCCGCCGGCCCGCGGCTTTTCTCCAGCCGCCGACCCCTCCGGTCCCAGGTGTGGAACGGGTCGCATACGTGGGGGATCTGCCCCCTTTGGGGCCCTTGATTCGGATCGCTGGTGGTAGGACGCTCAGGCACGCGCAGGCGGCAACATCCTCCGGCTCACCGTGTCGACAGCGTGGTCTGCCGCGACGACCCGGCCGTCCCGACCCGGCCGCCGGCTTCGACACCCAGCGGGGCACCGGCACGGCCACCCTCAACGGAACGCCCGGCTACGAGCTCAAGTGGAAGTTCGTCGACGGCGGTCCCGGCGGGGCCAACGACTTCGTTCGCGCCAGGCTCACCGGCCCGGGCGGAGCGGTCCTGTTCCGTGGCTCCGCGGCGCCCCCAGGCAAGTTCCCCGGATCCGATCAGCCGACCGGCAACAACACCGCCCAGCTGCTGCCCTAGCGCATAGGACCCTGTCGGGGGATACTCGGCGGGCGATGTCGCAGGAGAACGCCGAGGCTATCCACAGGTTGGTGGATGCGTTCAACGCACACGACCTGGATCGCATGCTGGACGAATGCGACCCGGAGATCGAGCTCGTATCCCGCTTCGTCCGAGTAGGGGGCGTTTACCGCGGTCACGCCGGGCTCAGAAGCTGGCACCAGGACCTGATGGACAGGTGGGAGTACATCCAACTCGAACTGGAGCGCTTGGTCGACGTCGACCCCGACACCTTCATTGCGCTCGTAGCTCTAGTCGGGAAAGGCAGGGGCAGCGGGGTCGAGACTCGTCAGCGAATCGCTCATCTGCATACGTTCCGCGCGAGCAAGCTGATTCGAATCGTCACCTACCTCGACCGCGCCGAGGCCCTCGACGCCGGGGGGCTTCGGGAGTAGCCGGTGTCGCAGGAGAACGTGGAGATCGTGATGTCGCTCTACACCGCCGTGCAGCGGCGCGACTTCGAGTCCCCCTTCAAGGTGGTCGACGAAACCATCCTCTGGGATATGTCCGGATTCGGCCTCCCCGACATGGCAAAGGTGTACCGCGGACACGACGGCATCCGCGAGTTCTGGGGCGACTGGCTTGCCGCCTGGGAGACGATCGAGTTCAGGGCGCTTGCTCCGGAAGACCACGGCGACCACGTCATCGTCGAAGTGGAGCAGCGCAACTGTGGTCGTGGGAGCGGGGTCGCAGTCGACTTCCACTACTTCCAGGTCTGCGACGGTCCGCAACGGAAAGGTCACGGCGTCCTATATGGCCCCGACAAGGACCGAGGCCATGGAAGCCGTGGGGTTGTCGGAGTAGGCGATGTCGCAGGAGATCGTGGAGATCGTGCGGCGGGCCTACGCCGCGTTCAACGAGGAAGGCCTGGACGCCTTCCTCGAGTACTACCACCCGGACCTCGAGTACGACATCACGAAAGGAAGCGGCCCGTGGGCCGGCATGTACCACGACCGCGAATCCGTCCGGCGTTTCCTCGCCGACTACATGGAGCTGTGGGAGTACGTGCGCATGGAGCCCGAGGAGTTCACCGAGGTCGGTGACGACCAAGTCATCGTCCTCATTCGCCTGCGCATGAAGGGGAAGGGAAGCGGAATCGAGGTGAAGGCCACCACCCTCAACGTGTGGACCGTTCATAACGGGAAGGCCGCGCGGATAGCGGTCGTCAACTCGAAGGCCGAGGCCCTCGACTCCGTGGGGCTGTCGGAGTAGCCGATGTCGCACGAGAACGTGGAAGTGGTGCGCCGTTACTACGACGCGACGCAGCGAGCTTTCACGGCCTATTGGGAAGACCCTCGCTCCGCAGCCGACGCTTTGCCGGCGGGCCAACTCTCGCCGGAGGCCGTCGAGATGATGCGCTGCTTGCATCCGAGCGCGGAGTGGAAGACCGCGCTGACCGGCGTCACGTATCGCGGCTACCGGGACATGCCAGCGGGTTTGATCAGCTTGTCGAGGCCGCTTCTATCTACCGGATCGAAATCAAGGAGATCATCGATCTCGGAGGCGACCAGGTGATCGCGGCGGTCGAAGCGGCGATGAGGGGCAAGGCGAGTGACATCGACGTCAAAGCGATGATCTTCGTGGTGGTAACCGTTCGCGACGGCGTGATCACACGAATGGACGAATACGTGGAACGTGCTGACGCCCTCGAAGCCGTGGGACTGTCGGAGTAGCCGGCCAGGTCACGCCGCCGCCGCCGGCGAGCCGTCATCCCCTCGAGCGCGGCGACCTTCGCTCGCCTCCGTACGCTGTTTGCGCGCGCCGCTCGTCGCACCTACGCTGGCCCTCATGCTCTTGCGCGCTACCGTCGCCTGTCTCGTCCTCGGCACCCTCTTGGTCGCCCCGGCCGGAGCGGACGCCAAGCCGAAGCGCACCTGCAAGGCGGCGGGCTCCCGGACAGTCGCCCAGAACGGCTTCGCCCGCGTCTATAAGACGAGGACCGAGGAGGGGACCCGGCTCGTCGGCTGCGTTCGGTCGAGCGGTCGTCGGCGGCTGCTCGCGGAGGCCTCCGACGACGACTACGTTTCAACCGCCGGCTACGCCAACGTGCGGCTTGCCGGCCGGCACGTGGCATGGTCTTGGACGGAGAGCGACATCAGCTGCAAGGCGGCCTGCCCGCCTGGCTACGACCCGACGTTTGAGAGCATCGTCAGCTACGACTTGCGCCACGGCAGCACGCGTGAGGTCGCGGCGACACGTCCGGTGGGTCGCGCCATGGTGCTCAGCCGCAGCGGTGGGTTTGCCTGGGCCAGCCGGACCGATCCGACCGGCCCGGTGGAGATCCACGCTTCGGTTCGCGGGGACGAGGACGTGGTGCTGGACAGCGGCGACATCGACCCCGCCTCGCTGGCAATCGAGATCACGATCATCAGCTGGCTCCACGACGGCGGGGAGCGTTTCGCCCGGCTACGCTGACCACGCTCGGTGGTGGCCGTCAAGAATTCAGCCTTGGGCACACGGTTCGGGACGCGGCATCCCCACGCGGATCGTCATCGCCCTTCGGACTCTCACTCGCTTCAGCGGTTCGCGTAGGGCACGTACGGCCGGCACGGCTCGCCGCGCAGCCCCGGGCAGGGCGGGAGCGGGGTCGGCACGTCCACCTGTGGGATGAACGGCAGCACGAGCCGCGACGGGTAGCGCGGAGAGCGGGCGATCTGCACCTTCGCCGTGCCC
This sequence comes from uncultured Thermoleophilaceae bacterium, assembly GCA_963759625.1. GTDB lineage: Bacteria > Actinomycetota > Thermoleophilia > Solirubrobacterales > Thermoleophilaceae > JACVRW01. Next base: position 277,330 of record CAVXAD010000017.1, read on the forward strand.
TTCGGGTCCGTCTCGGCGAAGGCCCACACGGGCTGGTCGCCGCCCGGCGGGGTGATCTGGACGCGGATCCGCGAGCCCTTCCGGTACACGTGGCCCTGGTAGTAGAGCGGGATCGCGATCTTCGCCCAGCGGCCGCTCGGCAGCGGCGTCGCGTCGCGCTCGCGGAAGGTCGGGACGGGCTCGAGCAGCGTGCTCTTGCGGCGGTCGAGCGTGCGGGCGTCGCTCCGCAGCCAGCCGTTCTGCACGAAGGTCTCCTTGCCGTCCGGCCGGATCTCGGTGATCGTGGCCTGGAGGTCGACCTTCGGCACCGAGGCCTTGATCCACGTGTACACCGCGCCGGGGCCGACGACGGTCTTCGTCGCGCCGAGCGGCCTGCTCACGTAGGAGACGGCCGTGCCCTCGGGGTTCTGCTTCCACGTGTAGTCCGGCGAGGTGCCCCACAAGCCGCCCGGGCCGGTGTTGCCCACGAACGAGGTCGCGGGGCGTGACGCCTTGTCCCAAGTGAACGAGTCCTCGCCGGCGGCCGAAGGCTCGAAGTCAAGCAGCGTCCCGTTCCTCCCGAAGTAGAACGAGCGCGGGTACGTGCCCGGCAGCGGAAAGCGGTCGTAGGAACGCTCGAACCCGGCCACCGGCGCGCCGGGCACGCTGCCCCCGGCGCCGGTGTCGAACAGGATCCGCACGGGCTTCAGCGCCTCGAAGGCCGACTTCGACGCGTCGTAGTCCGCGATCGCCTGGATCGGGTCGTCCGGCAGGTTGACGTTCGGGACCCCCATCGCGGTGGCGTAGATCGTCGGCGCGAACGCGCGCGCGGCGGGCACGCCCGGCGCCTGCTTGGCCACGTAGAGCTTGAGGAAGTCGTACCAGCGGTTGAACGTGACCGGGTCGAGCGAGTCGATGTGCGTCCCGTTCGTGAAAGTGATGAACTTGCGCCGCGTGCCCGTCAGGCGGCTGGCCAGGTCACCGCAGTGGCCGCCCGTCTGCTCGTCGGTCCACTGGCAGGCGAGGAACACCGGCCGGTGGATCTTGTGCACGAAGTTGACGGGCGCGAGCGGGTCGGCGACCTCCGGGTTGTAGTACTTGTTCTCGTCGATCTTCGTCAGCAGGTCGACGGCCTCGGGATGCAGCTCCTGGTTCTCCTTGCACGTCGTGTCGCCGTTCTGGATGCGCTCGTAGGCCCAGGGCTGGCCGCCGGTCGGTGAGGCCGGGAGCGCGTCGTGGACGCGGTCCTTGGCCCAGGACAGGGCGAAGCCGGTGTTGAGGATCCCGCCCGGGTAGAGCGTCGTGGCGGTGTTGTCGATCACCGACAGCGGCGTGATCGCGGACAGGCTCGGCGGGTTCGTCTGGCCCACGAAGAGCTGCGAGATGCCGCCGTAGGAGATGCCCATCATCCCGACCTTGTGATGCAGGGCCCAGCTCTGGCGGGCCACGGTCTCGATGACGTCGTAGCCGTCGAGCGACTGGTTGGGCTCGAAGTAGTCGAACGCGCCGCCCGAGCAGCCCGTGCCGCGCATGTTCACGTCAACGACGGCGAAGCCGATCAGGTTGCCGATGACGGAGATGCCGCTCTCGGCGCCCGACGGACGGGCGTACCCGTAGCCCGAGTACTCGACCACTGTGGGATAGGGGCCCTTGTCGATCGGCCCGGGCAGCCGGACGTTGACCGCGAGCTTCGTGCCGTCGCGCGTGGTCAGGTACTGGTAGCCCTCCCCCAGCGTCTGGGCGTACGTGCCTTTGTGTAGCGGCGCCGGCCGGTTCGTATAGACGCGCACCGCGCCCGTCCGCTGCCCGCCCGAGAGGACGTGGTAGCCCCGCGCCGGCTTGACGTCGCGGAAGACCACGCCGCCCAGCGACCCCGCCTTGGCGTGCTGCACGAGCTTGCCATTGCGGGCCAACGCAACCTCCGCCCCGGGTGTCGCGCCCGTGACCTGCACCTGACGCGCGCTGCCGCGCGCGGTCAGCGCGGCGCTCGCGTCGGCGGCGGCGATGAGGCCGACGGAGAGGACGCAGAAGAGAGCGAGGAGGCTGCGTGCACGGAGCATGCGCGCACCTTCTCAGATCTGGCCGGGCGACGTTTCCGTTCGTCCCCAGACCGCGACTTTCTCCCGAGCGCGCGGCGGCTCGGCGCCGCTCTCGCCTGGCCCGCAGGGCCTTCAGTGGGCCGGCCAGGATTCGAACCTGGGACCGACGGATTATGAGTACGTGAGTCCGTCGGCCCTCAGGTCAGGGGTCGCTCAGTTCGGTACCCGCTTCGGTACCCGGTACCCGATCGGTCGCGCTGGGGTGGTCCCCACCCCTAGCCCGGTTGACTCGGTTCGCTGTCGCTGGTAGGCCAGGCACTACGGGCCGGTAGCGACGATCGGAGGAGCGAATGCGGCTCAGGGTTCTGTGGCTTGCGGTGATGTTGGGAGCGGTCTTGGCCTTGCCGAGCGTTTCCCGCGCCCAGGCGCCCACCCGAGACTCGGTGACCGGCTCGGCGCAGTCAGACCTCGTGATTCGGGTCATTGCCGACTTCACGTTCGATGTGCAGAGCCTCCCGTCGGGAGCGGATCCGACAGGCACCGTCGCGATGCGTCTGACTCTCCTGGATCTCGGTGCGCTAGAGGTCGACTGCCTGAGCGTGAGCGGTAATCGAGCGAGCATGGTCGTCCGCATTCCGCCTCTCCCAGCTGCCCCCGCGGGCGTGCTGATCTCAGTGGAAGACAACGACGGTGCCGGGGAAGACAGACTCGATTGGAACTTCGTATCGGCCCTCCCCGCAGAGTGTCCGGCACCGACCGCGGTCTTCGGGACGATCAGGCTCGGAGACATCACGGTCCGTGACGCCCCGAACGTCCCCGCCTCCAAGCAGCAGTGCAAGCACGGCGACTGGCGCGACTTCCCCGACTTCAAGAACGAGGGGCAGTGCGTGAGCTTCGTCGCGACGGGCGGCAAGAAGCAGCCGTAGCGCCAAGCCACTCCTAGTTCGCTTGAGGGGCAGCTGGTGCGTGCTCGCTCTGCCCTTTGCTTGCCTCGTGGGTGTGGGCGGCGTAGGGTCGGCGCGTACTGACAGCCGGGGGTGGCCGTTGCCCTCTGGCCCATGGACGGGAGCGAGGACCGGGCGCCTCCACGAACTCGAGGAGGACTCGCATGCTCCGCAAGCTTCGTCCCCGTTCCATCTACGACGTGATGGCCGCAATGGCGCTGCTTCGCGTGCTGGCGGGCGGCACCGCCTACGCCGCCAACACGGTCGCCACCGGCGACATCGTCGACAACCAGGTCACCTCCGCCGACGTCCGCAACGACAACCTCCGTTTCGGCGGGCTGGCCGCCCAGGACCTGGGGCCCAACTCCGTGCAAGCTCCGAGATCGCCTCCGGCGCGGTGGGAAGCTCCGAGATCGCGCCCTTCTCGATCAATGAGGGCGATATCGCCAGCCACGTCATCGACAACAGACACATCAACCCCGGCACCCTCAACGACGAGGACATCAGCCAGGGCACATTCGTCAACTTCTTGGCGAGCATCAACGCTGTCCAAGCGCATAACTGCGGGTACAACACGGTCACCGGCGTCAACGCCGCGGGCGATCATCTCTTGCTAACGCCAAGCTTCGACGCCTCGCCGGGCATCATCAACTACACGGCTGAGTACGCCGCCGACGGCACCGTAAAAATTAAGGCCTGCAACCCGACCGACTTCAACTACGGCGCCCATACGACCCGCTTCAACCTGCTCGTAATCGACGCCCAATAGACCAAGCGACATACTCGGCGGGCGATGTCGCAGGACAACGTGGAGGTGGTGCGGCGGGCTCTCGGGCCGCTGTCGGAGGACGCGGCCGATGCGGACGTGAGGACCGCGTCTGTGCAGGGGCTCGCTGCAGGGGTCGAGTTCGAGGAGGACCCGCGCTTCCCGGAGGCTCGCACCTATCGCGGGCGCGACGACGTGCTGCGCTACTTCACGGACTTCGTCTCCCAGTTCGAGAGCTTCAAGATCACCGTGGACGATCTCGTGGCCTGCACTGCCGACGATGTCCTTGCCTGCCTGCACATCCACGGGCGCGGCAAGGGAAGCAGCGCCGAGTTCGATGTGTCTGCGGGCTGGGTCTACACCGTTCGAGAGGGTGAGGTAGTCCGCATCAAGGCATACCTCGACCGCGCCGAAGCCCTGCAAGCCGTGGGGCTGTCGGAGTAGCCGATGTCGCAGGAGAACGTGGAGGCTTTCAAGCGCGGGCTCGAGGCGGGAAACCGCGGAGATGTCGACGCGCTGCTGGACGAACTCCATCCCGAGATCGAGTGGCACTCGGCGGTGCATGCGTTGCTGGGAGGGCAACAGACGGTCTTTCGGGGCCATGATGGCGTGCGCCGGATGTTCGGAGACCTCTACGAGACCTTCGCCGAAGTTCACATCGAGATGTCGGAGTTCCGGGACCTGGGAGACGGGCTCATCGCGATCGGCCACACGCGGAATCGCGGCAAAGCCAGCGGTGTCGAAATGGAGACGCCCCTGGCTCTCGTGACCGAGATCAGGGACGGCAAGACGATCTCGATCCGGGCCTACCTCGATCGAGAGAAGGCCCTCGCAGCCGTGGGGCTGTCTGAGTAGCCCTGTCATCTCGCGACACCCCCGGGCTGTGATGTGTACATACCCCAAGGCGCAGTCCTCGCCGGTCCCTGTGTGGCGGGAGGGTCGGGCTACCCCCACCCCTTGCGGTCGTGTTTGTCGACCCCGGCTCCGGAAAGCGGGTCTGTGAGGTACCGGCCAGTGGGCCCACGCGGCCGGTCAACCCAAGGAACGCGGGGTATCTACGGGCCGGCCCGGGAGCAGGTGCAGGACTCGTGGGACCCGCGTTCTCGGGTGGGATCGGGTTGTCGCTCAGGCGGGCTCCGGGGAACCGGTCGATGGTTGTCGAACGGACCTCAGCCAGGTCTCGAGGCCCTCCTCGGGGATACGGACAGCGGCGCGGCCGGCGGACGCGAGCTTGACGGCCGGGATCTCGCCGTCGCGGATCTTCCGGCGGACGCTCGCGTCGGAGAGCTGGCAGGCGCTCGGCCACCTGGCTCACGGTCATGTAGCAGGAGGTTGGCATCTGACCAGTCATTGATACGGATGTTAAGAAACTGACCGGACGGTCAGTTAGGTCCCGACGCACGCCTCGCAGGCCGCTCGCCCCGAGGGGTCTAAGGGTCGCGCCGTGATGCTCAAGGGCGTGCACCTCATGAGCAGCATCAAGTACATGCTCGGTCCTAGTGCTTCTGTCCTCGCCGCCATCCTGTGGGTAGCTCTGATCGGCTAATTGGGGACTGACAAGACACGCGTTCTGACCGGATCACCGGAGCAGCTCTATCAGGGGCAGGGAGACTCGGTCGACGCTCCTAGAGGACGCCCAGCCATCGTGTCGATGAGACCCCGCACCCCGCCGCGGCGCCGGCCCGTGGCCTGCGCGGCTTTCGCGCCTACCTGCTGCCCGAGAAAGCCGGTCTCTTCGAGCCCTGCGAGTGCTGCTTTGTTCCGGTCATCGGTTAGGGTCGTGATGCAAGTGAATGGAAAGGAAGCCGTATGTTGCGTCGCACGCTCATCATTCTGTCGGTAGGCCCTGATGACCGCGATGTTCGTCGTGGTACCTGCTGCTCCAGCAAGTCCGCCCAGTGGCGGGGGCGGGACGGGTTGTGCTGCGGGTCAGATGAATGCGTATCTCGCGATTGGCTATGCGAGCCCTTCGGGCGAACAACGGGCTCCGTATCGGGACAATCCGGGGATAGCGGCCGGGGGCAACGGTCCAATCCACGGATTCGACACCGCCGAACCAAACACCCAGGACGTGGAGACAACCAACTGTCGTTCATAGCTCAGCACCGCGCCTGGGCGCCCGAGCTTGGTGTCCACTACCGGTCCAAGCGCCCATAAGCCCGCCTAACGGCCTCCGGCACCGGCCCGCAGGCCCTGGGCGCGAGACAGGGGTAGCTCACGCCTGCACCCCCCGTATTGGTTCTGGACAACGCATAACCCGCTAAGTAGCGTCTCCAAGGGCAGCGCGGTGTTATCGAAGCCCCAGTGGGTAGAACCCGGGCGAGGGAGGATGGAATCCATACCTCGCCGAGGCCCCGCCGCCAACGTGGGGTCTCGGTCTGTGGGCCGGCGGCGGCCCGGCGGGCGGCCAGAAGTTCCTTCGCGGCGACGGTTTCGGTACCCAGTGGGTACCCGCTTCACCAGGCCCGCCCGGGCTACATGCCTATTTGCAGGCCTTTTATGGGCCGGCCAGGATTCGAACCTGGGACCGACGGATTATGAGTCCGCTGCTCTAACCGCTGAGCTACCGGCCCTCGGGCGCCATCCTACGAGCCCTAGCCGGTCCCGGTGGCGGATGCTTCTGCCTTCTCGAGCCGATTTCGCGCGGCTGCGGCGGCATGCTGGGCTTCGTCCAGTTGCGCCTGTGCCTCGGAGAGTTGCTCCTGGGCGCGCCGGGCAGCTGTGCGACGGCTTTCAAGTGCCCGCTCGGCGGCTGCCAGCGTTCGCTTTGCCTGACCATCTGCCTTGCGAGCTTCGGTGAGCTTCTTCTTGGCCGCGGCGTCCTGCTTCGGGGTGCGCCGCGGAGCGCTCGCTCGGTCATCGGCCGGCGGGGTGACGGCCGCCGTGAAGGACCCCAGCCCGATCGGTTCGTGGTCGCTCGTCAACCGGCCGGCTTCGATCGCGTCGCGCACCTCGTCGATGGAGGCTGCGGCATGGAGCGAGCTCCTGACGCGTTCGAGGTTCGGGCCGGTGAGGTGGGCGCCCTCCATGCCGGCGGCCAGGTGTGTCGCCCGGTCGACTGCTTCTCGTTCGCCGGCGGCAGCGTCTTTCAGCTTCGTGCCGGAGCCCCCACCGAGAGCGCCTTCCTGGGCGGCTCGCAGCCGTTTGCCTGTCTCGAGCACCTTACGGAGCGCGGTCTTGTCGGCGCGCGCGAGCTGGTTGATCGCCCACGCAGCCCTGGTCGGCTTCTTCAGGCGGGCCACTTCTGCGGCCGCTTCGCGGTCGCCGGAGCGGCGCAATTCCTTGGCAAGCTGGTTGCGGGCGTCGGTGAAGCGCTCGAGCGGGAGACCGTAGAGACCCTCCACCCGCTCGTCGCGCTGGCGCTTGGTTGCGATCGGGGTTACCCGCTCTTCGGAGGCTCAGCCCTTGACGGCCTTGTCGATGGCGGCGTTGAGCTCACGGGCGCTGAAGGCGCCCTCGAGCCGTGCCGCGATCTTGCCGTTGCGGTCGATCGTGAACAGCCACGGCTCGGAAGGAAGGCCCCATGCCGCGAGCTGCGGCCGGAAGCCCTTCGCGACCTCGTTGTCCTTGTAGATCTCCATGTGGATGAAGTCCGCGTCGTCGCCGCGCTCGGACTTGACCTCCTCGGCGATGTCCACCACCGGTCCGCAGACCCGGGACTGGCACAGCAGCGGCGTGGCGAACAGGAGCACGATCGGCTTCTTGCCGACCACGTCGGCGAAGTCGACCTCGTGCATGTCCGAGTGCGGCTGCCGGGTGTCGATCTGGCTCAGGTCTCCGCCCACGTCGGCCGGGACGGGCGTGTGGATGAGCGGGGCCTGGTCGCCCACGTCCGGCACCGGATCCTCCTGCTTCACCACGGTCGGGCCGCTCACCGGAAGCGCCGCCAAGAGCCGGTCGTCGAGTTTGATCATCGCGAGCACGTCGTAGTCGCCCGCCCGCGGGAAGTCCACCTCCGCCGCGTACACATGACTGGCGGAGTCGGGATCGCGCGACGAGGTCTGGCTCTGGAACTGCGGCTTGACCGCGAGCGACTCGTAGCGCGCCTTGATCGGCCCGATCGCCTTCCCGCCACCCACCGGCGCCAGGTAGACCACCGCCGGCACGTCCCGGATCGGCTTCCGCGAGCGGTCGAAGAGCCCGAAGCCGAAGCGGTTCTTCCCGGCCGTGAACTCGGAGGTGGACGGCGCCAGCACGGGGCCGCCCGGGGTGAGCTTGCTCAGCAGCTGCCGCAGCGTGCGGCCCTTCGCGGCGGGGAAGTCCTTGAGGTTGACCTGCGGTGGCTGGGTCGCGCCGTCGTCGCTCGAGCTGTCGCCGCCGCAACCGGCGAAGAGGGCGCAGGCCAACAGCATCGCGACGATGACGAGCGAACGCGGGCGCAAGGGCGTTGCGTAGCGTAGGGAACGGGTCCGCCGGTCACGCTGGGATGCCCTTTCCTTAACGCAATTTCAAATAGCCTCCGCGCCCCCTTAGGACGATCTGGAGGAGCACTTGGACACGCGCGCTGCACTCATCACCGGCGGATCGAGCGGCATCGGACTGGCCATCGCCCGGGCGCTCGGGCAGGACGGGTACGGGATCACGCTCTCGGCCAGGCGGCCCGACAAGCTGGATGCCGCCGCCAAAGGGCTGGAGGACGAGGGCATCGACGTGCTCTCCGCGCCGGCGAACGTGGCCGACGAGGAGGACATCAAGAAGACCGTGGCGGCCCACAAGGAGCGGTTCGGCAGGCTGGACGTGCTCGTGAACAACGCAGGCATCGGGATCGGCGCCCCCGTGGCGGACACGGAGACCAAGAAGCTCGACATCCAGCTCTCGGTGAACCTGCGCGGGGTGTACCTCACCGCTCGCGAGAGCATCCCGCTGCTGAAGGAGGCGGGAGGCGAGCACGGCAAGGCACTCATGGTCAACACGGCCTCGATCGCGGGCAAGTACGGCCAGGGCTGGCTCGCCGCCTATTCGGCCACGAAGTTCGGCGTGGTCGGGCTGAGCCAAGCCCTCCATCGGGAGCTGTCCGGCGACGGCGTGCAGGTGACGGCGTTCTGCCCCGGCTTCGTGGACACCGCCATGACCGGCTGGGTCGAGGGAGTGGGCCGCGAGGAGATGATCCAGCCCGAGGACATTGCCGAGGCCGTGCGCTTTCTGCTCCGCACCTCGCGCGCGTGCATCGTGCCCGAGGTCCAGTTCATCCGGCCGGGCGATACGCCCTAAGCGATCAGGCGAGCGTCGTCTCGCGCCGCTCGGTGCGGCGCTCGCGCTCGACGCGCTCCAGGTCGGCGAGGGCGCGTTCGTACTCGTCCAGGCGACGGAACGGTCGCAGCCAGGCCCATCCGGGGCGGTCGCGCAGCTCGCGAGCGCGGTGCCGCTCGCCCGTGTCGGCTGCCGGGGGTCGGGAGGGCCGCTCGAGGCGCGGCAGGTCGGGAAGCTCGTCGAGGGCGATGCTCGCTTCGAGCATCGCCCGGAGCGTGTTCAGCTCGCGCGGCGTGGCCGGGCGCGACCGGCCGCGCGCCCCGGTGTAGCGGTCCCACGCTCGCGCGAAGCTCGCGAGGTTGGTGCGTCCGCCGTTGCGGTGGGCCGCCAGCATCGGGCAGACGCCGCCGCGGCGGTCGGTGTAGGCGCCGACGATGATGTCGTTCGCCTCGATCCCTCCCAGCATCGCCGTGCGGCTGCGCAGGGGCATGCAGTCGATCGCGATTCGTAGCTCACGTGCTGGGCGGCGGCGTTTCACTTGCTGTTGCGCTCCTGTGCTGCCATAGGATGCTCTTCCCGTCGCGGTCGTACAAGTATCGACGCTCGCAGCCGGTTCATTAAGACGAGAGGCGTGGGCTCCCACAAGGGGCGAAAGGAGAGTTGCATGCGTTTGGGGCTGAACCTCGGCTACTGGGGCCTCGGGCTCACAGTCGACGAGCAGCTGGGCCTCGTGAAGGCAGCCGAGGACGCGGGCTTCGACTCCGTGTGGGCGGCCGAGGCCTACGGCTCCGACGCCGTCACCGTGCTCGCGTGGCTCGCCGGGCAGACAGACCGGATCAGGCTCGGCTCGGCGATTTTCCAGATGCCGGCGCGCTCCCCCGCGATGACTGCGATGACCGCAGCCACGCTCGACCACCTCTCGGATGGCCGCGTGCTCCTCGGGATCGGCTCGTCCGGCCCGCAGGTGGCCGAGGGCTGGCACGGCCAGCGTTTCGCGAACCAGCTGGGACGCACGCGCGAGTACGTGGACATCGTCCGCAAGGCACTTGCCCGCGAGCGTCTCGAGTACGACGGCGAGGAGTACACCCTTCCCCTTCCCGACGGTCCCGGAAAGGCGCTGAAGCTGATGATCGGGCCGGTCCAGGAGCGGATCCCGATCTACATCGCGGCGATCGGGCCGAAGAACACGCAGCTCACAGGTGAGATCGCCGACGGCTGGATCCCGATCTTCTTCTCGCCCGAGCATGTGGGCGAGTCGCGCGAGCTGCTCGAGGAGGGGGCGGCGCGTGCCGGCCGTAGCCTGAACGGCGCGTTCGACATCGCGCCATCGGTGAGCGTCTGCATCGACGACGACGTGGACCGTGCCCGCGACTCCGTGCGCCACCTGATCGCGCTGTACGTGGGCGGGATGGGCTCGCGCGAGAAGAACTTCTACAACGCGCTCGTGCGCCGCTACGGGTTCGAGGAGGCGGCGCAGACGGTCCAGGACCTCTACCTCGACGGGAAGAAGGACGAGGCCGCCGCGGCGCTGCCGCCGGAGCTGATCGACACCGTCGCGATCGTCGGGCCGCGCGACAAGGTGCGCGACCGCCTGGCGGTGTACCGGGACGCCGGGGTGGGCACCTTGATCGTCTCGACGGTGGCGTTCGACCCCGAGCAGCGCAAGCAGATGGTCCGCGACATCGCGGAGATGCTCTGAGCGAAGGGCCGCGCGCGCAAGCGCCCCGCCGCCGGCTGCTCCTAGCGGCCTTCGGGGACCCCGGACACGCCTTTCCGGCGATCGCCCTGGGCAGGGAGCTCGTGGCTCGCGGCCACGAGGTCTGGCTGGAGACCTGGGTGCGCTGGCGCGAGCACGTGGAGCGCGAGGGGATGCGCTTCGCGGCGGCGCCGGAGTACCACCCGCTCGAGGAAGGCCAGCGGCCACTCGGCATCTACCAGGCCGCCGTGCGGGCGTGCGCGACGACGCGCGAGCTCATTCGCGAGGTGGACCCGGACGTGGTGGTGGCGGACATCCTCACCGTGGCGGCGTCGCTGGCGGCCCAGGTCGAGGAGCGGCCGTGGGCCACGCTGGTGCCGCACGTGTTCCCGGTCGGGCAACCCGGGCTGCCTCCCTACTCGGTGGGCGCGGTGCCGCCGCGCACGCGTGTGGGAGCGCGGCTGTGGCGGACCCTGAGACCACCGCTCTCGGCCGGTGAGGAGCGCGGGCGCCGGGAGCTGAACGGCGCGCGGGAGCGGGTGGGGCTGGGGCCGCTCGAGCAAATGCACGGAGGGATCTCGCGCGAGCTGGCGCTGGTGGCCACCTTCCCTCAGCTCGAGTATCCGCGCCGCGAGCCGGTGCCGGGCCTGCGCGTGACCGGGCCGCTCCTCTGGGAGCAGCCCTTCGGCGAGGTCGAGCTGCCGCCCGGTGATGACCCGCTCCTGCTCATCGCGCCCTCGACGTCGCAGGATCCCGAGCACCGGCTGCTGCGCGCCGCGCTCGAGGGCCTCGCCGACGAGCCGGTGCGGGTGCTCGCCACCTGGAACCGGCGCCCTCCCACGCGCCCACTGCCGGAGCCGCCGAACGCGCGGCTCGTGGAGTGGGTGTCGTACGCGCGGACGATGCCCCGCTGCGCGGCGGTGGTGTGCCACGCCGGGCACGGAACCATCGCCCGCGCGCTCGCATCCGGCGTTCCGGTCGTGGCCTGCCCGTACGCCGGCGACCAGGCCGAGAACGCGAGCCGGCTGCGCTGGTCGGGCCTCGGCGTGTCCCTGCCGCATCGCTTCCACACCGCCCGCGGGGTCCGGCTGGCGGTGCGGCGCCTGCTGGCCGAGCCGGCCTACGCCCGGCGCGCGACGGCGGTGGGCGCCTGGGCGGCCGGACACCCGGGCGAGGTGGATGCGGCGGAGGCGATCGAGGCGCTGGCGGCTACCTGAACGACCTGCGCCGCGCGAAAGCTGCGGAGGTGGGACTCGAACCCACAACCATCGCCTTAACAGGGCGCTGCTCTGCCAATTGAGCTACTCCGCACTACCTTATTGGGGTAAGTCGCTTATTGCAGCTCCCCCGACACGGTCGACTCTTCAGAAGCCCGCGATTCGAGCTTGACCATACCCCACTGAACTTCGGCATGGCAGTTGGAACACAGAAGCACACACTTCGCCGCCTCGGCCCGGAGGCGCTCGATCGATCGAGCCATTCCGCGGGCCGACACGCCGAACTTCTTGTCACCCGGCTCGACGTGGTGGAAGTGCAGCGCGCCGGAATAACGGTCATAGCCGCAGAGCACGCAGCGTCCGCCGGCTTCCTCGATCAGACGCCGCTTCGCCCGTCGCCGCCACTCGGCAACTCGCTCCTTGCGACAAGTCTTGCAGCGGTAATAGCCGCTGCTCTCGAGGACGAATGCCGTGACTCCGTGGGTTCGGCAGCGCCTTCGAATCTCTCGCTCCACGACACGAACACTAGTTCGTGTCTCGGACGGAAGCTCAGGCCTCGTCGGCCGTGCCCGCGAGCCGCTCGGCGCTGCCCGAGCTCTTCAGCATCGCGAGCGTCTTCGACTCGATCTGGCGCACGCGCTCGCGGGTCACGCCGACCTGGTGGCCGATGTCCTCGAGCGTCAGCGGTCCCTCGTCGCCGAGGCCGTAGCGCAGCTCGATCACCTTCCGCTCACGCCAGGGGAGCGCCTCGAGCACCTGCTGGAGGTCGGCGTCGCGGATCTCGTTGGCCACTATCTCGAGCGGCCGGTCACCGGCCGAGTCCTCGATGAAGTCGCCGAGCGACGCGTCACCCTCCTCGCCACCGCCCACCGGCGCCTCGAGCGACACGGGCTCCTGCCCCAGCTTGAGGATCTCCTCCACCTTCTTGGCCGGCATGTCCACCAGGTCGCCGATCTCCTCCGGCGAGGGCTCACGGTTGTTGCGCTGGATCAGGCTGCGCTTGGCGCGCGCCACGCGGTTCATGCGCTCGACCATGTGCACCGGGATGCGGATCGTGCGCGACTGGTCGGCCAGTGCGCGGGTGATCGCCTGGCGGATCCACCAAGTCGCGTAGGTGGAGAACTTGAAGCCCCTGCGCCAGTCGAACTTCTCGACGGCGCGGATCAGGCCCAGGTTGCCCTCCTGGATCAGGTCGAGGAGGGTCAGGCCGCGGCCGGTGTAGCGCTTGGCGATCGACACCACGAGGCGCAGGTTCGCCTCGATCAGAGCATTCTTCGCCGACATGTCGTTCGCCTCGATGCGCTTGGCAAGGCGCACCTCGTCCTCGCGGGTGATCAGCGGCACTCGGCCGATCGAACGCAGGTAGAGGCGGACGGCGTCCTCGGCCCCCTGCTGCGGCGGCGCCACGGCCAGGCCGGACGTGACCACACCGCCCTCGTCGTAGAGGTCCGGGGCCTCGGTCTCGGTGTCGAGCTCCTTCGGATCCCCTTCGTCCGTCAGCTCGTAGGCCGAGTCGTTCATGCCATCTGTCCCATCACGGCGTCCATCTCGCGCCTGACATCCTGACGTGCGGAGGCCAGCTCGTCCTGCCGGGGGCGATCCGCCGCCTCTGAGGCGCGGCGCAGCTCGCGATCGATCCGCCGCTGCTCGAGTTGCAGGAAGCTCATGCGAAGGTTGGGCTCGGAGGCGGGCTCCTGGGTGTCGGCCCGGGCCACGACCCCGGCGACGAGCCGGCCGAGCTCGGGGTCCTTGTCCTGCAGCCCGGCAAGCGGATCGCCGAAGTTGGCAACGAGGTGCTCGCGCGCCTCCCGGATCAGCTGCGACGAGAAGAGGTCCGGAGCGATCTCGGCGAGCTGCTTGTGGCCCGCTTCGCCGCTGGCGAGGCAGGTGGCCAGGAACGCCTCCTCCGGCTCCAGCGCGATGGTGCCCGGCGACCGGGTCGGCGGCGCCGAGGTCGCGCGGTGCTCACGGCCCCGTGAGCGCGGGACCTCAGCCGTTACGAGGTTGGTATGAAGGTCTAGGCGGTCGGCCACGTTGCGGACCAGTTCATGTCGTAAAGCAGAGCTCTCGGGTACCTCGGCGATCAGGCGCCTCGCCGCATCCAGCGCGCGATCCCTGCCCGCAGGCGTATCAAGCTCTGCATCGGCAAGTACTCGTCGGACCTGAAACTCGATCATGCCGCTCGCATGCTCCAGGAGGCCCCTCATGGGGTCCGTTCCCCGCTCTGCGAGCAGATCGGCGGGATCGGCGCCCGCCGGCATCTCCACGGCCGCCAGCTCCAGGTCCCTGTCCTGAGCCAGACGTGCCGCACGGAGCATAGCCTCTTGCCCAGCCCTGTCGGCGTCGAGCGCGAGGATCACCCGCTTGGCCACCTTGGCCAGCTCCACCACCTGATCCTCGGTCAGCGCGGTGCCCATGATCGCCACGGTCTCGCGGATTCCCGCCTGATGCATCGCCAGCACGTCGGTGTAACCCTCCACCAGCACGATCCGACCGGCCTTCGCGGCGTGAGCGCGCGCAACGTCGATGCCGAACAGCTGGCGCCCCTTGCGGTAGATCCTGCTCTCCGAGCTGTTCAGGTACTTCGGCCCGCGGCCCTCCGACATCGCTCGGGCTCCGAAGCCGAGCACGCGCCCTCGCGCATCGGCCAGCGGGAACATGATCCGTCCGCGGAAGCGGTCGTAGAGGCTCCCCCTCTGGTTGCGCTGGGCCAGCCCTGCGTCCACGAGCTCCTCCCCCGTGTACCCGTCCCGCTGCGCGCTGACCAGAACCCGGTCCCAGGCGCTTGGCGAATAGCCCACGCGGAACTCCCTCAGCACGTCATCCGAGAAGCCCCGCTCGGCGAGGTAGGCCTTCGCCTTCGCAGCCTCGGCCGAGCTCTCCAGGTAGGCCGCATAGAAACGCGCCGTGCGGTCGAGCAGGGCGAGGAGGCGCTCCCGCTGCTGCCTGCGCCTCTCCGCCTCGGGATCGTCGTCCTCGCGCTCGACCCGGACGTTGTAGCGCTCGGCCAGTGTCTCCACGGCCTCGGGGAAGTCGAGCCCCTCGACCTCCTGCACGAAGCCGATGGCGTCGCCGCCCTTCTGGCAGCCGAAGCAGTGGTAGAGCTTCCGCTCGTTGTCGACGGAGAAGGACGGAGTGCGCTCGTCGTGGAACGGGCAGAGCCCCTGCCAGCGGCTGCCCACGCGCCGCAGGTCCGTCTTCGCCCCCACGAGCTCGACCATGTCGACCGCGTCGCGCACCCGCTCGATGGAGTCCTTGGTGAAGAGCGCCATCGCTCAGAAGCCCCGCGGCAGCGATAGCTCGGCGAACGTCCGGACCGCGAAGCGATCGGTCATGCCGGCAAGCCAGTCGATCACGCGCTGCTCGTCCGAGGCATCCGGCGTCAGCGCCGGCGGCGGACTCTCCGCCAGGTGGTCGAAGAGGGCGCGCAACATGCGCTCGATGCGCGGCTTCTCGCGCTGCGCGTCGGGCCCGAGGTACACGTTCGCGAACATGAACTCGCGGAGGCGGAGCATCGCCCCGCCCACCTCCTCGCCCTGCACGATGTCGCCGGCGTCCGCCGACCGTTCCAGGAGGTCGCGCACCAGCGTCTCGATCCGCGCGGGGCCCGTGTGGCCGAGCAGGTCGATCTCGGCCTGCGGCAGGCTCTCGAACCGGAGGATTCCCGCCCGCACGGCGTCGTCGATGTCGTGGTTGATGTACGCGATCCGGTCCACGAGCCTCACGATCCGCCCCTCGAGGGTGGCGGGCGGCTCCGGCCCGGTGTGGCGCAGGATGCCGTCGCGCACCTGATCGGTGAGGTTCAGGTCCTCGATGCGCTCCACGACGCGCAGCGAGTGCTCGTTGTGGCGGAACGCCCGTCCCCACCGCTCGCGCACGCAGGCATCGAGCACCTCCTCGCCGATGTGGCCGAACGGCGGGTGCCCGAGGTCGTGACCCAGGCCGATCGCCTCCGTGAGGTCCTCGTTCAACTCGAGCGCCCGGGCCGCGTTGCGCGCGATGCCGCAGGCCTCGAGCGTATGGGTGAGGCGCGTGCGGTAGTGGTCGCCCTCCGGGGCGATGAACACCTGGGTCTTGTGCTTGAGGCGGCGGAAGGCCTTGGAGTGGACGATCCGGTCCCGGTCGCGCTGGAAGGGGGTGCGGTGATCGGAATCGGGCTCCTCGCGGACGCGCGCGCGCCGGATAGGAAGGCGTGGCGAGCGGAGAGCGATGCCCCTCCTCGAGGCGCTCCACGCGCTCGCGGAAGCCGGCGGTGGCGGTGGAGGCGGCGGCGCGGCTCATCACACCGCTGATTCTCTCAGGCGGACCTATCGCCCCTCGACCACGGGGCGACGCTAGTCGCGATCGTCGAACAGGTAGGCGGCGACGTTGGTGCTCAGCACGTCGCCGGCCGACACCTCGATGAACAGGCGCTTGCCCGACGCGGAGAGGATCACCAGCGCGAGGTGCTCCCGGCCGTCGCTGTAGTAGCCGATCCGCTTCGGCGGCGGGGTGTCGCCCGGAGCGGACAGCTGCACCACGACCTTGGCGAGCTTCGGGTACTCCTGGACGAGCACGGCGTAGCTGGGATACCCGGCGAGCTTTCGGGAGTCCTTGGCGAACGAGGCGAGCAGGCTGATCAGGTGCATGTCGCCCGTCTTCGATTCCTCGTCGAGGTAGACGGCTCCGGCCTGGGTCAGCGGGATGGAGAAGAGCTCGCGGCGTGAGACGTGGTGGCGGCCGCCGTGGCGCTTGACGGTATGCGCCCTGAGGAAGAAGCGGCAGAAGTCGGCGTGGTCGACGCTGAAGCCGGTCGCGGACCCTGCGACCGTGACCCGAGACGTCCAGATTGCCGCTGCCGACGCTGCTGAACACCTCGCCGAGGCTGGTGCACGCGATCCAGGCGTAGCGGCTGTTGATCCGCTCGCGCAGCTTGGCCGACCGGTGGCTGAAGATCAGCACAAACCCGCCGCGCTCCTCCACCAGGCGCACGCCATGCGCGCTGCCGACCGGCAGGTCGGTCTCGCTCTGCGCGTGCGCGGCCGAGGGCAGGAGCAGCGCCAGCGCAAGTCCGGCCGCGGCGAGCAATCTTGTGAGCGAAGTGGTCATGGTGCGGACGCTATGCCGCGCGGGAGGAGCTCCGCAATGGGGGATTTCCCTGATCCCCCTACGGGGTTTCTTCGCTCTCGCCCTCGAATCCCGCCGCGCGGGTGTAGAGCTTGTAGAGCTTGAACCGCTTCGCGAAGTCGGCCTTGCAGTAGCCGTCGAAGAGGCTGTAGGCCTTGTCATCGTCGAGAACCGCGCCGTGGCCGGCGGGCGAGCCCGTGGGTCCCCCCGCGACCTCCCGCACGCCCGCGATGATCCCCGAGCGCTCCGAGGGGCTCGATCGGCGCCAGTCGGAGCAGTCCGTCAGGCGAATGGGCGTGCCGAAGGTGGGCCCGGCGGTCCCCGGAGTGCCCCCGCCGCCCGACCCGAGGCAGCCCGCGAGCCCCGCACAGGCGCCGATCAGGGCCACGCACGGCGCCCACCTACCCACCGTGCGCCGCCCGCCCCTCGGCTACTTCGGCTCGGGCGGAGTCACGAACCAAGGGCACCCGCTGGTCGGGTCGCCCTCCGCGGCGGTGACGCAGGTGATGAGCTCGTCCTCCTGCGGGCCGCCCTTGCCCTCGCTTGTCTTGCAGTTCGACGGCAATGGCTTGGGGACGCTCGTGATGCTGCCCTTGGTGCCCTTCTTACCGATGTTGTCGTACCAGCAGTTGCCGGTCGTCTTCGGGTAGGCGTCCCACCAGAAGTCGGTGCCGTTCGGATCGCGCTTGTCCTTCGGGGTGCGGCCCATGACGTTCCCGTAGAACCGGTTGTTGTACGAGGTGTTGGTCTCATTGGGATCACAGCCCGGCCTGGTGCTCCGGCGGACTGCAGACGAACACGTCGGGCACCGCGAACAGCATGGTCCCCCGCCTCCAGTTGTTCCAGAAGTGGTTCCTGCGAATGATGTTGTGGTTGCCGCCCGCGATCCAGAGGCCGGTGCCGACCGGCACGGGGATGCGTGGGCTCGACGTCCGAGTCCTTCGCGTAGACGTTGAAGTTGTTCGAGTAGAACTCGTTGTGCTCGACCAGGTCCGAGTCCTGCGGGAAGCCAGGATGCCCGGCGGCGGTGAACACGTCCGTCGTGAAGCCGAGGGCGTTGTCGTAGAAGTCGTTGTGGTGCACCCACACCGAGTTGCCGTCGGTGCCCGAGTACCCCGCTGCGCTGTGGTGCATGTCGCAGAAGCGGATCTCCTGCGTGTACCGCCGCGGTCCCGAGGTGCGCTGGTCGCCGCCCTCGGCGCCGGCCCCGGGGTACAGCGCGGAATCCCCGTGCCCGGAGGCGTCGCACTGCTGGATGAGGCCGTGGTCCTCCACGAAGGTGAGCACTCCGTACTCGCCCGCATAGAAGGTCTTGAAGCGCTCCAGCCGGTAGCCGTCGCTCTCGAGCACGTAGATGTCGTGCTCGTTCACGTGGCGAACGGTCATGTTGCGGAGCACGAAGCCGTCGGCGCGGTCGACCCTGATGCCCACGTCCTTCGCGGCGCCGATCGGGCCGTGGTTGCCGGACGCCACACGGCCGCCGTCCACGATCACGTCGTCGGGCCCCACCCCGGACCCCTCGATCTGGAGGTTGCAGCGGATACAAGGGCCGATGTTCGGGATCCCGTGGCGGTCGTCGAGCGGGGGCTGGGGGTCGCTACCCGTGCCGTTCGCACGGCCGATCACCGCGATCAGGTTCTGGTCATTCGGGCACTTGACCTGGTAGGCGTAGGAGACCGCGCCGCTCTGGTTCGCGCCGGTGTCCACCTGCCTGTCGTTCACCTGCTTGAGGTCGGCGCACTTCGGGTCCTGGGTGGGCGCCGCGCGGGACTTCGGCTCGGTGTAGAGCCCCGGCATGATCACCACCCGGTCGTTGTTGCCGGAGGCGGTCACGGCGTCCTGGATCGACTCGTACTTGCAGCGCGCCTTGAGCTTCCGGTTGAAGGCGAGCAGCTTCCGGCCCTGAGCCGCGCTGATGTGGCGCGTGCGCTCGGATGGCCGCAGCTTGTAGCCGCGCGTCCGTGCCTTGGAGATCGCCTTCTTCAGGCGCGGGACCGAGCTGCTCTGGCAAACGACGCGGGTCGTGCCCGGCGCTCCCTTTCGCAAGGCCGTGGACAGGCTGCGCGCCTTCGGCACCTTGCCACCGGCCGGCGGGGTGACGGACCGGTCGGCCGCCGGATTAGGCCAGTAGGACGCGCGTTCGATGTGCGCAGCGGCCTGCGAGACCACCACGGCCACGGCGACGACGATCACCGCGGCGGCCGCAACGCGGCCGCGCCATCCACGCATCTTGGTCTTGATCCCCCTCAACAGACCCATCGAGCGGCGACTCTACCCCAAAGTGCGTCAGCGCAGAGCACCGGACAGCTCAGCCGGCGGCCTCTTCGATCGCCGCCTGGGCGGCTGCCACCCGGGCGATCGGCACTCGGTACGGCGAGCAGCTCACGTAGTCGAGGCCGGCCACGTGGAAGAAGCCGATCGAGTCGGGATCACCTCCGTGCTCGCCGCAGATGCCGAGCTTCAGGTCGGGCTTCGCCTCGCGGCCCGTCCACGCCGCCAGCCTCACGAGCCAGCCCACGCCGGGCCGGTCGATGGTCTCGAAAGGGCTGCGGTCAACGATCTTCTTCTTGATGTACTCGGTGAGGAAGCTCGCCTCGACGTCGTCGCGCGAGAACCCGAGCGCGGTCTGCGTGAGGTCGTTCGTCCCGAACGAGAAGAAGTCGGCCTGCTGGGCGATGCGGTCCGCCACGAAGCAGGCTCGCGGCAGCTCGATCATCGTGCCGATGATCACGTCGAGGTCCTCGCCGCCCTCCTCCTCGACCACCCGCCGCACCAGCTCGCGCATCAGCTCGAGCTCCTTCTCGTAGGCCACCAGCGGGATCATGATCTCGAGCTGGGGAGCCTCGCCGGAGCGGTCCGCAACAGCCCGCGCCGCGCGGAGGATCGCGCGCGCCTGCATCTCGTAGATCTCGGGATGGAGCACCCCCAGGCGCACGCCGCGGGTACCGAGCATGGGGTTCGTCTCCGCCAGCTCGTGCACCCGCCTGAGCGTGCGCTCGAGCTCCTCGAGCTCATCCGACTGCTCGATCCGCGCGCGCTCGGTCTCGCGCTCCACGTCTTCCAGGTGGGGTAGGAACTCGTGCAGCGGCGGGTCCAGCAGCCGGATCGTGACCGGAAGGCCGCGCATCTCGTGGAACAGCCCCTCGAAGTCGCCCTGCTGGAGCGGCAGGAGCTTGTCGAGCGCGGCGCGGCGCTCGGCCTCCTCCTCGGCCATGATCATCCTGCGCATCTTCGGCTGGCGATCGGCGGCCATGAACATGTGCTCGGTCCGGCAGAGGCCCACCCCCTCCGCCCCGAACTCGCGGGCCTTGGCGGCGTCCTCGGGGGTGTCGGCATTCGTGCGCACGCCCAGCGTGCGCAGGTCGTCAGCCCATCCGAGCACCGTCTGGAACTCCTCGCTCACCTTCGGCTCCTCGAGTGGCACGTCGTCGATGGTGACCACGCCGGCGCTGCCGTCGATAACCAGCAGGTCGCCCTCCCCGAGCTGTGTCCCGTTCACGCGCATCGTCTTCGCCGCGACGTCGATCTCGAGCGTGGCCGCACCCGAAACGCACGGCTTGCCCATGCCCCGCGCCACGAGCGCCGCGTGGCTCGCCTTGCCCCCCTCGGAGGTGAGGATGCCCTTCGCCGCGTAGAAGCCGGCCACATCGTCCGCCTCGGTGAACGGGCGCACCAGGATCACGTCGCGGTCGTCCTCGGCCGCGGCCACGGCCTCCGCCGCCGTGAACACGATCGCGCCCTTCGCGGCGCCGGGGGACGCGGCAACGCCCTCCGCCAGCACGTCGTACTCGGCGTCGCGGGCGATCGCGGGGTGAAGCAGCGCGTCGAGGCGCCCCGCCTCGATGGTCCGGATCGCGCCCGCCTTGTCGAGCAGCCCCTCCTCCACCGCGTCCACCGCGAAGCGCACGGCCGCCTGCGCCGGACGCTTGGCGTTGCGCGTCTGGAGCATGTAGAGGCTCCCCTCCTCCACCGTGAACTCGGTGTCCTGCATGTCGCCGTAGTGGCCCTCGAGCGTGCCCAGGATCTCGAGCAGCTCCGAGTAGGCGTCGGGGAGAACGGCCTCGAGCTCGTGGAGGTCGCGCGGGGTGCGCACTCCCGAGACCACGTCCTCGCCCTGGGCGTTCGGAAGGAAGTCGCCGCTCGGGCGCGGCTCGCCGGTGATCTCGTCGCGCGAGAAGGCCACTCCCGAGCACGAGGTGTCGCCCTTGTTGCCGAACACCATCTGCTGCACGCTCACGGCCGTGCCCCACTCGTCCGGGATGTGGTTGATCCGCCGGTACTCCACTGCCCGGTCGCCGAGCCACGAGTCGAACACGGCGACGACCGCCTGGCGCAGCTGCTCGCGCGGCTCCTGCGGGAAGTCCTCCCCGGTCTGGTCCTCATAGAGCACCTTGAAGCGCTCGGTGAGCGCCTTCAGATCGTCCACCGAGAGCTCGGTGTCGAGCTCGACGCCGGCGTGCAGCTTGCGCGCGGTGATCTCGTGTTCGAACAAGGCACCCGCTACGCCCCGGCACACGTTCCCGAACATCTGCACGAAGCGGCGATACGAGTCCCACGCGAAGCGGTCGTTGCCCGTCACGCTGGGCCAGGCCCTCCACGGACTCGTCGCCCAGCCCGAGGTTCAGCACCGTGTCGAGCATGCCGGGCATCGACTCGCGGGCGCCCGAGCGCACCGACACGAGCAGCGGGTCGCCCGGGTCACCCAGGCGCTTGCCGGCCTCTTCCTCCAGGCGCGCGAGCGCCTCGTCCACCTGCGCCTCGAGCTCGGGCGGCTCCTCGCGACCCGCGCGCATGTACGCCACGCATGCCTCGGTCGTGATCGTGAAACCCGCGGGCACGCGGTCCGCGCCGAGCACGCGTGTCATCTCCGCCACGTTCGCCCCCTTCCCGCCGAGAAGGTCACGCATGTCGCGCGAGCCGTCGGCGAAGGGGTAGACGAGCTTTGTGGTGGTGGCGGCCGCCACGGCGAGATCGTAGTTGCCCGGGGCGCCTAGTTCCCGGGCACCCGCCTGAGACGGACGTGGGCGTGGTGCTCGAGCGTTTCGGCCAGCGCCCTGTCCGCCTGCGACAGGGCCGGACCGGACGCCTCGGGCACCTCGGCGAGCGGCCGGGCCAGAGCCTCGACGAGGAACGCGTGCGCCTCGGCCGAGAGCGGGAAGGAGCCCGCCTCGCAGCCGGCGCACACCACTCCGCCGGCGCTCGGCGAAAAGGCGCCCAGGTGCTCCACCTCGCCACAGGTCGCGCAGGCCGAGAGCTCGGGGGCGAACCCGGTGGCGAGCAGCAGCTTCACCCGGAAGCCGAGCGCCTGCGCACGGCTGGCGGCCGGCGGGTGGGCGTCGAGCAGGGCCAGCTCGTTGCAGAGCAGGTTGTACGCCGGGCGGTTGGGCTCGGAGGAGTCGAGCAGGCGCAGCACCGCCTCGCATGCCTGGCTTCCCCGCTCCAGCGAGGTCCGGCGCTCGCGCAGGGACGAGTGGGCGTGCAGCGTGTCCACCTGCCTGATCGTGGACAGCTCGCCGCGCCCCTCGTGGAGCACCAGGTCCACGCGGCTCAGCGGCTCCAGCCGTCCTCCCAGGCGCGAGCGGACCCGTCTGACCCCCTTGGCCACCGCACCCACGCGCCCACGGTCGGCCGTGTACAGATGCAGCACGCGATCGGCCTCTCCGAAGCGAATCGAGCGCAGCACCACGCCTTCCGTCTTGTACGTGCCGGGCACTTCCTAGACTCTGAATCGCATGTCGGACGCGACCCAGGTCATCCTCTACACGACCGAGCCCTGCGGGTTCTGCCGCCAGGCCAAGGCGCTGCTCACCGCGCGCGGGGTGAGCTACGAGGAGGTGAACCTGGTCAAGGACCCTGTGGGCAGAGCCGAGCTCGTGGCCATCACCGGGCAGATGACGTTCCCCCAGGTGCTGGTGGGAGAGCGCTCCGTCGGCGGCTTCAGGGAGCTCGTGGAGGCCGACCGCGCCGGCGTGCTGGAGGAGCTGCTCACGCCGAGCGCGAACGGCGGGCCCGCCTGAGCCGCGGCCGCCGCTGGCAGCTCGGGCAGACGTAGGTCCCCCGGCCGGCCACGCGCAGCTTCTCGATCGGCGTGCCGCAGCGCGGGCAGGGCTCGCCCTCGCGCATGTGCACGAGGAAGCGATCTTGGAAGGTTCCCTCCGCGCCGTCGATGTGCCGGTAGTCGTCGATCGAGGCGCCCTTGGCGTCGATCCCCAGCTCGAGCGCCTCCACCACCGCGTCGCGCAGGGCCTCGATCTGGGCCCGCTTCAGGGTGCCGACAGGGCGCAGCGGGTGAATCCGGGCACGGAAGAGCGCCTCGTCCGCGTAGATGTTCCCCACGCCCGCCACCCGCTCCTGGTTGAGGAGGAATGCCTTCACCGGCTGCCTCCGGCCCCGCGCCAGCGCGCGCAGCGCCTCGGCGGTGAAGTCCTGGCTGAGCGGCTCCACCCCCACCCGCGAGTGGAAGTAGTCATCGAGCGCGTGGCTCCCCAGCAGCACGTCGCCGGTGCCGAAGCGGCGCACGTCCACGAACAGGAGGCGTTGTCCCGAGTCGAGCTCGAACACCACTCGCAGGTGAGCCGGCTCCTCCGCGTCGTCGCGAAGCAGCAGGTTCCCGGTCATGCGCAGGTGCATCACCAGGTGAACGTCGTCCTCGAGCGAGGCGATCAGGTACTTGCCGCGGCGGCCGAGCCGCTCGATCACCCTCCCCGCGAGGGCGTCTCGGATCGCCTCGGGCGGCGCGGGGTCGGACCAGCGCGGGTCCCGTACCTCCACGTCGAGCAGGCGCCTGCCCTCGAGCTCGGGCGCGAGCTGGCGGCGAATCGTCTCTACCTCGGGGAGCTCCGGCATCCTCCGCGGTTCTAGCAGGGTGCCGCTCAGGCGACGGTGGCACGGGGGTGCGCCCGGAAGTACACGTCCTTGAGGCGCTCGCTGGAGAGGTGGGTGTAGAGCTGGGTGGTGGACACGTCGGCGTGGCCGAGCATCTCCTGCACCGATCGGAGGTCACAGCCCCCGGCCAGGAGGTGGGTCGCAAAGCTGTGGCGCAGCGTGTGCGGGCTCATGCGATCCGCCAGCCCGGCTGTCAGGGCATGCCTGCGGACGATCTTGTAGAGCCCCTGGCGCGTGAGCGACGACCCGCGGAAGTTCACGAACAGGTGCGGCTCGGGGCGCCCCTTCACCAGCGCTGCCCGGCCTCGCTCCAGATAGGCGGCCACCGCCCGCGCCGCCGCCTGCCCGATTGGCACCACGCGCTCCTTCGAGCCCTTGCCGCGGGCGCGCAGCACGCGATCCTCCAGGTCCACGTCCACCACCTCGAGCCCGATCGCCTCCGACGCGCGGAGCCCGCAGGCGTACATCAGCTCGAGCAGCGCGCGGTCGCGCAGCGTGGCCGGCTCGCTGCCGCGCGGCTGCGCCAGCAGCTTCTCCACCTCGCCGCGGGTGAGCACGTGCGGCAGCTTGCGGGTGCGCCGCGGCGCGCTCAGCGTGCTGGTGGGGTCGGACTCGCGGAGCCCGTCCCGGCGCAGGTGGCGGTAGAAGGAGCGCAGGCAGGCGCTCTTGCGGTGAATCGTGGCCGGCGAGGCGGGCCGGCCGCCGCCGGCCCCCGTCGCCAGCGCCGTGAGGAAGTCCGCCACGTCGGCGCTGCTCGCTTCGATGGCCGACACGCGGCGCTCCGCCAGGAAGCGCCCGTACTGCAACAGGTCGGAGCGGTAGGCCTCGAGCGTGTTGCGGGAGAGCCCGCGCTCGAACTCGAGATAGGCGAGGAAGTCGAGCACGAGCTGCTCGATTCGCTGCACCTCGGGAATCGCCGCGACGGTCGCCATCGGGACACGGGTTCGGGCACGCGGCGCGCATCACCTGCCGCTGCAACTCCCGAGTCAGAGCAGGTAGGTCCGCAGCCAGAGCAGCCCGATGAGCGTCTTCGAGTCGCTGCACTCGGCGATCGCGTCGTCGAGAGCGGACAGCGGTAGCGCCTCGATCTCGATCCGCTCGTTCTCTCCCGAGTCCGCATGCTCGTCGTAGAGATCCTCCGCGAGGAAGATGTGGCACTCCTCGTCCGTGAACCCGGGTGAGGTGTAGAAGCGCTTGACCGGCCGCCAGGAACGCGCGCCCTTGCCGGTCTCCTCGGCCAGCTCGCGCTTGGCGGTGGCCAGGGGGTCCTCGCCCTCGTCGAGCTTCCCGGCCGGAAGCTCGAGGAGCGCCTCCTCGCCCACGGCCTCGCGCGGCTGGCGAACCAGCAGCAGCCGGTCGCCGTCGCGCGCGAGGATCGCCACGGCGCCGGGGTGGGCCACCACCTCGCGCTCGGCCTCCTCGCCGTCCTCGTACCGGAAGCGGTCGACGCGGACGGTCGCGAGCTTGCCGCTCCAGGCGACCTCGGAGTCGATGCGCTCGAACCTCGCCACGGCAGCCGTCTACCCGGCGCCGGCCGCGACTATCGCGAGCGTCACGTCGAGCATCCGCTCGAGCGCCTCCACGGTCACGCTCTCGTCCGGCTGGTGGTTGCGCTCGGTGCCGTTCGCGACGTTGACCACAGGCAGCCCCGCGGAGATCAGCACGTTGGCGTCGCTGCCGCCGCCGGTCGCTATGTACGAGGGCTCGAGACCGCAGGCCGCGAGCGCGGCGGCCGCAACCTCCACCGCCGGGGCGGTGCGCGGCAGCCTGTATCCGCGGAAGAGGCGCTCCACCTCCGTCTCCACGTCGCATTCCGCGTAGGCCGCGGCCTCGGTCGCGGCGTCCACCAGCTGCTGGACGACCTCCGCGGCGCGGGCGTCGTCGAGGCTGCGCGCCTCGAGCTCGACCAGGCAGCGCTCGGCCACCACGTTGGCGGCGGAGCCGCCCTCGATCCGGCCGACGTTGGCGGTGGTCTCAGGGTCCAGCCGGCCGAGCGGCATGCCGGCGATCGCGCGCGCCGCGGCGGCGATCGCGTTGCGGCCGGCCTCGGGACGGATGCCGGCGTGGGCCGCGTGCCCCCTGAAGCGGGCCTCGAGCCGGTAGTAGGTGGGCGAGGCCACCACGAGCTCGCCGATCGGCGAGGCGTGGTCGAACACGAAGCCGTACTCGGAGCTGAGGCGGCCGGTGTCCACGGCCTTGGCCCCATCCAGTGCCCGCTCCTCGCAGGTGGTGAAGAGCAGCTCCACCCCCACCGGGGGGCGATCGGCCACAAGCCGGCGGGCCGTCGCGAGGATGGTGGCCACCGCCGCCTTGTTGTCGGCGCCCAGGATCGCCTCGTTGGCGTTGCGCAGCGCTCCGCCCTCCTGGACCACGTTCACGGGCGCGGCCAGCGGGACGGTGTCCAGGTGGGCACACAGCAGGATCGTGCGCGCGCCCTCCGGCCCTTCGATCCGTGCGAGCAGGTTGCCGGCGTCCGAGCCCGTCGCGGACCCGCTCCCGTCCTCCTCGGGCTCGAGCCCCAGCTCCCGGAGCTCGGAGATCACCGCGTCGGCCACGGCGCGCTCGCGCTGGGAGGGGCTCTCGAGCTCGCACAGGCGGACGAAATCGGCCACTAGTCGCTCGCGCTCCGGCGGAGCGGCGCTGCGTACGGCGCTCACGGGCGCAAAGCTACTCGCTGGGCCGCATCGAGCCTGAGCCCTAGGCCGTGGACTCGGCCCGGACCTCCGGCTCCACGTCCGGAGCGCGGGTGCGGGCGAGCTCCAGCGCCTTGCCCACGAACTCGCGGAAGAGCGGCTGCGGGCGCAGGGGCCGGGACTTGAACTCGGGGTGGTACTGCGACGCGACGAAGAACGGGTGGTCCGGCAGCTCGATCACCTCCACGAGGCGGTCGTCCGGAGAGGTGCCGCTGAAGACGAGCCCGGCGTGCTCCAGGCGCTTGCGGAGGTGGTTGTTCACCTCGTAGCGGTGGCGATGGCGCTCGTAGATCACCGCCTCGTCGTAGACGGCGCGGGCACGGGTGTCGTCGTGGAGCTTCACCGGGTCGGCGCCGAGGCGCATCGTGCCGCCCATGTCCCGGACCTCCTTCTGCTCCGGCAGCAGGTCGATCACCGGGTAGGGGGTCTCCGGGTCGAACTCGGTGGAGTTGGCGCCTTCCATGCCCGCGACGTGGCGGGCGAACTCTGCGACCGCGATCTGCATGCCCAGGCAGATGCCGAG
Organism: uncultured Thermoleophilaceae bacterium; assembly: GCA_963759625.1. GTDB lineage: Bacteria > Actinomycetota > Thermoleophilia > Solirubrobacterales > Thermoleophilaceae > JACVRW01. The sequence continues at coordinate 304,368 of CAVXAD010000017.1, forward strand.
GTAGGGCACGCCGCGCTCGCGCGCGAAGCGGGCAGCATGGATCTTCCCCTCGATGCCGCGGACCCCGAAGCCGCCGGGCACGAGGATGCCGTCACAGGTCTCGAGCTCGCGCTCGGTCTCCTCGTCGGTAAGCCGCTCTGAGTCCACCCAGTGGACCGCGACCCGGCCGCCGTGGTGGGCGCCGGCGTGGTCGAGCGCCTCGATCACCGACATGTACGCGTCGGAGAGCTGCGTGTACTTGCCCACCAGCGCGATGCGCACGGGGGTGCCAGGAGCGTCGATGCGCTCCACCAGCGTCTCCCAGTCCGACAGGTCGGGCGGCGGGGCCTCCATGCCGAAGTGCGCGAGCACGGTGTCGGCCACGCCCTCGGCGTGGAACTCGAGCGGCACCTTGTAGATCGAGTCAACGTCGCGGGCGGATACCACCGAGCTGACCGGCAGGTTCGCGAAGAGCGCGATCTTCTCGCGGATCTCGCGCCCGAGCGGCTCCTCGCAGCGGCACATGACCATGTCCGGCTGGATGCCGATGCGGCGCAGCTCCTGGACCGAGTGCTGCGTGGGCTTGGTCTTCAGCTCGCCGGCATGCCCGAGGAACGGCACGAGCGTCAGGTGCACGAACATGCAGCGGTCGCGGCCGAAGTCCGAGTGGAACTGGCGCAGCGCCTCGAGGAACGGCAGCGACTCGATGTCGCCCACCGTGCCGCCGATCTCGGTGATGACCACGTCCACGTCCGCCGACTCGGCCACGAGCCGGATGCGGTTCTTGATCTCGTCGGTGATGTGCGGGATCACCTGCACGGTGCCGCCCAGGTAGTCGCCGCGGCGCTCGCGCCGGATCACCGAGTTGTAGATCGCGCCCGCCGTGGAGTTCGACGAACGCGAGGTGTTGACGCCCGTGAAGCGCTCGTAGTGCCCGAGATCGAGGTCCGTCTCGGCGCCGTCCTCGGTCACGAACACCTCACCGTGCTGGAACGGGCTCATCGTGCCCGGGTCCACGTTGATGTACGGGTCGAACTTCTGGATCGTGACCGATAGGCCACGCGCGACGAGGAGGCGTCCCAGAGAGGCTGCTGCGATGCCCTTGCCGAGGGCGGATACGACGCCGCCCGTGATGAAGATGAAGCGAGTTTCTGGGCGGGCGGCCGACATCAATCTCTGGGAAGCCCAGTCTACCCTGCTGTCCCGCCGGAACCGATTCGAGCGAGGCGTCGGGCTGGTGCTCACGCGGCGGCCAGCAGCTCGCGGGCGTGCTGGCGGGCGGCCTCGTCGGAGGCGCCGGCGCCCAGCATGCGGCAGAGCTCCTCCACGACCTCGTCGCCCTCGAGCGCCTCGACGGTGGTCAGCGCGGGCTCCTCGTCGAGCGTCTTCTCGATCCGGAAGTGCGACTCCGCCTGTGCCGCAACCTGGGGCAGGTGGGTGATGCACAGCACCTGGTGGCCCTGGCCGAGCCTCCTGAGGCGCTCCCCGACGGCCCGGGCGGTCTGCCCGCCCACGCCCGCGTCCACCTCGTCGAACACGAGCGTCCTCGACTCCGCCGCGCCGGCCACCGTCATCAGGGCGAGCATCACCCTGCGAGAGCTCACCGCCCGAGGCGGTGTCGCGCAGCGGACCGGCCGGCACCCCCGGGTTCGGCGCGAGCATGAGCTCCACCCGCTCGGCGCCGCTCGCGGCGATCTCCTCGCGCGGCACGAGCAGGACCTCGAACTCGGCTCCCTCCAACGCGAGGCTCTCCAGCTCCGCGCGGACCCGCTCCGCGAGCTGAGGGGCGGCCTCGTGGCGAGCGGCGGTGAGCTCCCCGGCCAGCCGGTCGCGGTCGGCGAGCGCCTCCGCGAGCTCGGACTGGGCGCGCTCGGCCTCGACCTCCACGGACTCGAGCAGCGCTCGTTTCTCGCGGCAGCCTTCGGCGTGGGCGAGCACGGCCGCGACGCTGCCCCCGTGCTTGCGCCGCAGGCGGTCATAGAGGTCGAGCCGCCCCTCGACCTCCTCCAGGCGCCCCGGCTCGCCCTCGAGCGTGGATGCGTAGCCGCGCAGCTCCCCGCCGAGGTCGTCGGCTTCGATGCGAAGAGTGGAGAGCCGTTGGGCAAGGTCGTCGAGCGCCGGATCCACCCCGGCCACGGCGCCGGCGAGGTGCTCGGCCTCCGCGAGCACGGCGGCGACGCCGGACTCGCCGCTCTCCGGTGCGATCGCCTCGGCGCCTCCACCCGCGGCGGCCATGAGCGCATCGAGCCGCCGGAGGCGCTCGCGCTGCAACAGGAGCTCGGCCTCCTCCGGCTCGCTCGGGCCGACAGCCTCGATCTCCTCGATCTCGAAGCGCAAGAGATCCAGCTCCCGGTCGCGCCCGCCCTCCCGCTCGTGCAGCTCCTCCAGTCGGGCGCCGAGCTCGCGCACGCGGCCGTGGGCCGCGGCGAGACCCTCACGCAGGCCGCGGTGGCGGCTGCCGCCGAAGCCGTCGAGCAGCTCCAACTGGGCGGAGGCGAGCGTGAGGCGGCGATGCTCGTGCTGGCCGAAGAAGGCGATCAGGCGCCCGCCGAGCGCCTTCAGGTCGGCGACGGCGGCGGTCCGCCCCTGCACCAGCGCACGCGTACGGCCGTCGGCGCCCACGCGCCTGGCCAGGACGAGCTCGTCCAGGTCGGGATCGATCCGCTCGAGCAGCTCGGCCAGCGCGGGGTCCGCGAGCAGCTCCGCCGGGGGCTGGAACACCCCCTCCACGTAGGCCTCCCGCGCTCCCGGCCGGACGATCCCGCCACGCGGCTTGCCGCCCATCAGCAGGTCGAGCGCATGCGCCAGGACCGTCTTGCCTGCGCCGGTCTCCCCTGTGATCACGGCGAGCCCTCCGGCCGGCCGCAGCTCCGCGCGCTCGATGAGCAGAAGGTTCTCGATGCGCAGCTCCAGGAGCATGGAGCAGGTCTACCAGCGGGGCCCGACGGAGCGGGCACCCGGGGGCGCCGGCTCCTAGAACGACAGGCGGCCGAACTTCTCGCGGAGCCGTGTGTAGAAAGTCGCGCCGAGCGGCTGGGCCAGCAGCGCGCAGCCCCGGCGCAGGTGGACCTTGACGCTCCCGCCGGGGGCGACCGCACAGGTGGGCCGGCCGTCCGTGTTCAGGTCCACGTCCTCGACCGGGGAGCGGTTGGTCACCTCCAGCACATCGCCCGGAGCCACCACCAGCGCCCGGGCGGTGAGCGTGTGGGGAGCGATGAAGGAGACCACGAACCCCTCCACCCCCCAGGCGAGCACCGGCCCGCCGTTGGCGAGGTTGTAGCCCGTGGAGCCCGCCGCGGTGGCCACCACCAGCCCGTCGCAGCGAACCTCCCCGAGCTCGTGGTCGGCCACGCTGTAGGCGAGCTCCGCCACGCGCCCGTCCTGGCGGCGGTGGAAGGAGAGATCGTTGACCGCCAACTGCTCCCCGGACGCGGTATCGGCCACCAGCACGGGCAGCTTCATCACGTCGAAGCCGCCGGCGAGCGCGTGGGCGAGCCCCTCCTCGAGCTCTTCGGGCTCCACGGTCGCCAGGAATCCGATCGCCCCGTAGTTGACGGCGAAGACCGGCACGGACCGGCCCGCATAGAGCCGGAGCGTGGAGAGGATGGTTCCGTCCCCTCCGAGCGCGATCGCGAGGTCCGTCGGCGCGTCGGTGTCGGCGCCGAGCACCACGCCCTCCTGCGCTTCGAGGCCGTGCTTCTCGACCTCGGCAGCCGGAATGCGGACGTCCACGCCCGCCTCCCGGGCGAGGCGGATCACCGTCTCGAGCGCCGGCAAGGTCTGCGCCGTGCGGGTATGGGTGAAGACCGTGACCGATCGCGGCCGGTCGCTCATGGCTCGGCGCTCCGCGCGGCGGCCTCCAGGTCGTCCACGTCCCCCGCCCGGCCGGGCTCTGCCAGCCATACGAAGCTCTCACGGTTGCCGGCGGGCCCCGGGAGCCCCGAGGAGGCGTATCCGAGCACGGCGGCCCCCAGCCCCTCGCGCGCCGCGCGGCCGACCTCCACGAGGGCCGCCCGGCGATCGGAGCCGGAGCGAACCACGCCGCCGCGGGCGATTCGCTCGCGCCCGACCTCGAACTGGGGCTTGACGAGCGCCAGGCAATCGTGCTCCGGCATGGCCGCTGCGAGCACGGCGGGGAGCACCTTCGCGAGCGAGATGAAGGAGACGTCCACCACGATCAGGTCCGGCCGGTAGGGCAGCTCGCGAGGGTCCAGGGAGCGGGCATTCCGCCGCTCGATCACCGTCACGCGGGCATCCTGGCGGATCCGCCAGTGAAGCTCGCCGTAGGCCACGTCGAGCGCCGTCACGGCGGTGGCCCCGCGCTGGAGCAGGCAGTCGGTGAACCCGCCGGTCGAGGCGCCCACGTCCAGGCACAGCCTGCCCTCGGGGCTCAGGCCGAACGCATCCAGGCCGTGCTCCAGCTTCACGCCGCCGCGCGATACGTACGGGGCCGGACGCGCCACCGAAAGCTCGGCGTCCTCGGCCACCAGCTCACCCGGCTTGCCCGCGGGCCGGGCGCCCACCTGCACGTCGCCGGCCATCACAGCGGCCGCCGCGCGCGATCGCGTCTCGTAGAGCCCGCGCTCGGCGAGCAGGGAATCCAGCCGGCGCTTCGCCACCGGCGCAGGGTATCCCGCGTCAAGAGTGTGAGCGAGATCACACAGCTACCCCTGGGCACCCGTAGCCTCGAATGCGTGACTCTGGCTCGACTTATCTCGCCCTCTCTGCGCTCCGGCCTGCTGATGGTGGTGGGCACTGGCTTGATCCTGGCCCCCATCGCTCTCCAGCTTGGGCTGGCCGCGGGGATGACGGGCGTGGTGATCGGCTCGCTGGCGGTCGCACTGGCGCTTGCCGGCACCGAGACCACCGGGCGCGGCACCATCCCGCTCGCTGCCCAGGCGGTCTACGACCGCGCCCTGGGCGTGGGACTCGTCCTCTCGGCTGCCGCCTTCGGCACCGCGGGCATACCGGGCGCCATGGCGTTCTTCGGCCTCGTCGGGGCCGCCGTGCTGCTGGTGACCTCGATCACGAGCTACAGCGCAAGCGCCTCCTAAAAAACTTCCTCTCCCAGATCACATATCGCATCACTCCTCCCTCAGGAAACGGCCCCGCTTCGGCGGGGCCGTTTCCCTTTCAGGGGTCAGCTCGCGGTGGCCGGCGCCTTGCCGCGCAGCACCTGCAGCAAGCCCCACGCGGACACGGCCGACCAGACGGTCTCGAGCAGGAGGAAGCCCCAGTCCTTCTCCGCCACTGCCACCCAGCCGAGGACCAACCCGCCCATCAGGTTGAGCAGCAGGTACGACCGCGCGTGGGGCTCGAGCGTCCCACGCTGGAGGGCGGCGAACGCAATCAGGATCAACACGGCCCCGACGACTTGCATTACCTCGGTCATGCCAGGATTCTGACCGGTGACGCGCGACGCCCACCGTTACGAGGTCGAGCTGCGCTGGAGCGGCTCCACCGGGCTCGGCTGGGAGGGCTACGAGCGCGCCCACAGCGCCACGGCGCCGCCCGCCGAGCAGGAGGTCGTCCTCACCACCGGCGAGGCGAAGGGCGACCCGCGCCAGCTCAACCCTGAGCAGCTGCTCGTGATGGCCGCCTCCTCCTGCCAGATGCTCTGGTTCCTGCACCTCGCCGCCAAGGCACGCATCGATGTGGTCGAGTACGAGGACGCCGCGACCGGGGTCATGCCGACGGATGTCGAGCCCACGAGAGTGACGGAGATAACCCTGAGGCCGAGGATCGTGGTGGCCTCCGACGGCACCGGGGAGGAGCGCGTGCGCAAGCTGCTCCACACCGCGCACGAGCACTGCTACATCGCGAACAGCCTCACGAGCGCGATCGCGATCGAGCCGGAGATCGAGCTGCGCGCCTCCTGACCGCTCAGGCCAAGGCGCCGCTCGGCTCCAGCACGGCCTGGGCCACGCGCTCGGCCACCGCCTCCGGCGTCAGGCCAACCTCCTCGCGCAGCAGCGCCGGCTTGCCGTGGGTCACGAAGCGATCGGGAAGGCCGAGGCGCAGCACCCGCGCGCGGCCCATCAGGTCGCGGTCCGCGATCTCCTCGAGCACGGCGGAGCCGAAGCCGCCGGCCAACACGTTCTCCTCGACGGTCACGATCAGCTCGTGGTCGGCTGCCAGGCGCTCGATCAGCCCGGTGTCGAGCGGCTTCGCGAAGCAGGCGTCGGCCACCGTGGCGTCGAGACCGTGCTCCTCGCGGAGCAGGTCCGCGGCCCGCAGCGCCAGCGAGGCGCCGTAGCCGTAGCCGAGCAGGGCCACGCGCTCGCCCTCGCGCAGCAGCTCGCCGTGGCCGATCTCCAGCGTGCGTGGGCGGGCAGGAAGCGGCACCCCCTCCCCCTCGCCGCGTGGATAGCGCAGCGCCACCGGACCGTCGTCGTAGAGAAGGGCGGTGTGCAGCATGTCCGCCATCAGCGCCTCGTCGCGCGGGGCCATGAGCACGATGTTCGGAAGGCAGCGCAGGTAGGAGACGTCGAACGCCCCGTGATGGGTGGGGCCGTCGTCCCCCACGAGGCCGGCGCGGTCCATCGCGAACACCACGTTCAGACCCTGGAGGCAGACGTCGTGGACGATCTGGTCGTACGCGCGCTGCAGGAAGGTCGAGTAGATCGCGGCCACCGGCTTGGCGCCCTGGAGGGCGAGCCCCGCGGCGAACAGGATCGCGTGCTGCTCCGCGATGCCGACGTCGTAGTAGCGCTCGGGCAGCTCCTTCTGGAGGATGTTCAGGCCCGTGCCCGAGTTCATCGCCGCGGTGATGCCGAGCACCCGCTCGTCGCGTCGGCACTCCGCCACGAGCGCGTTGCCGAAGACCGTCGTGTACTGCGGGGGCGGCTCCTGCGCGGCGCGCTTGGGCGCGAAACGGCGGCCGGGCGCGGCCTCGCCGTTGACGATCGAACCGGGCTTGGCCGCGTGCCAGTGCTCCATGCCCTCGAGCCCACCGTCCTCGGCGGGTGCGAAGCCCTTGCCCTTCACGGTCTTGCAGTGCACGACAACGGGCCGGTCCGCCTCGAGCGCCTCGCCGATCGCCTCGCGCAGCGCCTTCACGTCGTGCCCGTCGATGACGCCGACGTAGGCCAGGTCGAGCTCCTCGAAGAAGAGGCCCGGCGCCCAGTACGCCTTGAGCGACTCCTTGAGGATCGGCCCGAGCCGCTCGATCCGCTTGCCGATGCCCGCCGGCAGCCGGGTGAGCGCCTCCTCGGCCTCCTCGCGCGCGTGGTGCAGCTTCGGGTTGAGGCGCATGCGGTTGAAGTAGCGCGACAGCGCGCCCACGTTCGGGGCGATCGACATCCCGTTGTCGTTCACCACGATCACGATCGGCACGCCGAGCCCGCCCGCGTTGTGGAGCGCCTCGAAGGCCACGCCGCCGGTGAGCGCGCCGTCCCCGATGACGGCCACCACGCGGCCGTCCTCGGAGGCGCCCCTTCGCATCGCCTCCTTGATGCCCACTGCATAGGACACGGACGTGGAGGCGTGGCCCGCGCCCATGGCGTCGTGCTCCGATTCCGCGATCGAGCAGAACGGCGCGAGACCCCCGTACTTGCGGATGGTGTGGAGGCTGTCGCGGCGTCCCGTGAGGACCTTGTGCGGATAGGCCTGGTGGCCCACGTCCCAGAGGACCTTGTCGCGCGGGGAGTCGAGCAGGGAGTGGATGGCCACCGCCATCTCGCAGGTGCCGAGATTGGCGCCGAAGTGCCCGCCGATCTCGCCGATCGTGTCGATGATCAGCGCGCGGACCTCCTGGGCCACCTGCTGGAGCTGGTCGTCGTCGAGCGCCTTGAGGTCGGCGGGGCCGTCGATCTGGTCGATGAGCTTGGTCATGTGGTGCGCGTGAGTATGTAGTCGGCGATCTGGCCCAGGCGGCGGGTGTCGCCGTCGGCTTCCGCCAGCGCGGCGCGCGCCTCCCCGTGCGAATCCCGGGCCAGCTCCCGGGCCCGCTCGAGTCCGAACACGCTCACGTAGGTCGCCTTTCCATGGCGCTCGTCGGAGCCGCGCGGCTTACCGAGCTCTGCCTCGTCACCCGTGACGTCGAGGATGTCGTCGACGATCTGGAAGACCACGCCAAGCTCGGCCGCGAAGCGCCGGTACGGCATTGTGGCAGGTCCGGTGACGGTCTCCAGTGCCAGGACGGCGCCGACCGACGCGGCGATCAGAGCGCCCGTCTTCAACTCGTGCAGCCGCCGCAGGTCCACCTCGCTCGAGCCGTCGACGTCGAGGAACTGGCCGCCGACCATGCCGTCCACCCCCGCGGCGGCCACTACCTCGCGCACCGCGGCGAGCACGTCCCGCGGGTCCCCGCGCTGCTCCTCGAGCGCCAGGCGCAGCGCCTCGGCGAAGAGCCCGTCCCCGGCGAGGATCGCAACGTCCTCGCCGAAGGCCACGTGGCAGGTGGGCTTGCCCCGCCGCAGGGCGTCGTCGTCCATGGCGGGGAGGTCGTCGTGGATCAGCGAGTAGGTGTGGATCATCTCGATCGAGGCGGCGAGCGGCAGCACCTCGGTGGGATCGGTGCCCAGTGCCTCCGCCGTGGCCAGCGCAAGGACCGGGCGAATCCGCTTCCCCCCGGCCAGCAGCGAGTAGCGCATCGCCTCCTCGAGGCGCCCGGTCGGGGCGTTCGATCCGAAGCGCAGCCCTTCGAGGAAGGTGTCCACGCGCTGCTGCAGCTCCACCGGGTAGGCGGGAGCGTCGACCGTCAGAGCAGGCGCTCCTGTCCCTCGAGCCGGCCGGCCGAGCGCCCGCGCTCGTCCAGCTCGGCTCCCAGCCGCGTGGCCAGGTCGGCGCAGCGCTGGACGTGGTCGGCCGCCGCGTCGGGATCGAGCCCGCCCGAGCGCAGCCGCTCGGCCACGGTCTCGAGCTCGGCCGCGAGCTCCTCGAGCGGGTCGGGAACGCTCACGTGGAGGCCAGCTCCTCGCGATGCACCGCGCCCAGGATCCCGTTCACGAAGCCGGGCGCGTCGGCCGAGCAGAGCTCCTTGGCCGCCTCGACCGCCTCGTCTATGGCCACCTCGGCGGGCACGTCGGGCAGGTGCAGCAGCTCGGCCAGGGCCACGCGCAGGATGTTCCGCTCGAGCGGCGCGATCCGGCTGAGCGACCAGCCCTCCGCATGGCGCTCGATCAGGCCGTCCAGCTCGGGCCGGTCACGCTGCACGGCCCCGATCAACTCGCGCGTGAAGGGCTTGGCCTCGCGATCGAGCAGCTCCTCGGCCGGCCGGCCGGTCACGTCCGCCTGGTAGAGCGCCACGGTGGCTGCCCGTCGCTGGTCCGTGCGGCGCACCGGGCTGCCTACGCCCGCGAGACGTACTCGCCGGACCGGGTGTCCACGCGCACGCGGTCACCCTCGTTCACGAACAGCGGCACTCGCACCACGACTCCCGACTCGAGCGTGGCCGGCTTGTCGCCGCCACCGGAGGCCGTGTCCCCGCGCACGCCCGGCTCCGTCTCCCGCACGGCCAGCTCGACCGCGCTCGGGACCTGGATGTCCTGGGGCGCCTCGTCGACGTAGAGCAGCTCGACCTCCTCGTTGGGCACGACCCAGTTGAGCGACTCGCGTACCTGATCCTCGGGCACCGCGATCTGGTCATAGCTCTCCGAGTCCATGAAATGCGCGTCCGTGCCGTCGGTGTAGAGGAACTGCATCCGCCGCGTCTCCGTGCGAACCGGGCGGAACTTCTCCCCCGCGCGGAAGGTCTTGTCGATCACGGCGCCGTCCTGGGAGCGCTTGAGCTTCGTCCGGACGAAGGCCCCGCCCTTGCCCGGCTTGACGTGCTGGAACTCGACGATCTTGAAGATCGTGCCGTCCACCTCCACGTGCATGCCGTTCTTGAACTGGTTGGTGCTGACCACGCGACGAAAGAGTAGTCGCGGGTCTCTGACAACGGCCTACTCGGACAGCCCGACGGCTTCGAGGGCGTCCGCCCTCTCCCAGTAGCTCTGCATCCGAACGGCTCTTGCGCCTTTCAGCGTCCACAGGTGAGCGGTCAGATGGGTTTGGACTTCCGCGCCGCTGCCCTTGCCGCGTCCTCCTTCGCGCGAGAACACGAGCACCTGATCGTCGCCCGCATCGATGAAGCGCTCGGGCACCATCCGATAGTCATCGAGGGCCTCCGCGATCTTGGCGCCATAACGCTCCATGCCCTCAAGTCCGTAAACGGGCTCGGCCAGGTCGGCGAACTCGCGCGGCCCACGCCACTCGATCTCAGGGTCCACGAGATCCTTGACCCGCTCGCGGGGCAGGCTGACCGTGCCCACCGAACCCGGGACACTCAGATGATCCATGGCCGCGTATACCCGGCGGATGATCTCCACGTTCTCCTGCGACATCGCCGTGCAGTATCACGCAGGCGACGGGTGACCCGTAAGACGGCCTACTCCGACAGCCCGACGGCTTTCAACGCCTCCTCCGGGCTCGCATACATCTGCATCCTGATCGCCTGTCCGTCCCGGAACGTCCACACCTGAGCGAAGCGCATGTCGACGGGAATTCCCGTGGCCTTCGAACGCCCCCGCTGATTGACGATGGCGACGACGCGCTCCCCGGCGTCGATGTACTCCTCGACCTCGAGCTCCCAGTCGTCCCACGCATCGGCCCACTCGGCGTTGAACTGGTTCGCGCCCTCGGCTCCGGGATAGATCTGCTGGTCAGGCCAGCCGAGGTTGGACACATCCCAGACGAACTCGGGGTGGGCGCGGATTTCACCGCTGGCCATCCAGTGCTGGTAGCCGCGCCTGATGATCTCGACGTTCTCCTGCGACATTGCGAGCCGAGTATCCCGCAGGCGACGTGGGACGACTGGCCCCGAGGGATGGCTCGCGCCAATCACCGCACACCAGGCGCAGCGAGGCGGGCTGGTCGTTAACCTGGGCGCGGCTTAGATGGGCGCGCTCCTGGCACTGAACCTGGAGGTCGCGATCGCCGCCGGCCGGGTCGGGCACCTTGTTCCAGCGTGTCCGGAGCGCGCTTGACGACGTCGACCCCACCGCGCCCTCGCGCCATAGGTCGCAGCGGCCATCGGGTGGACTGGCGTGTGGAATGCGCGTGCGCCGCGGTGGCGATGACGCTCGCCGTCCTGCTGGCCGCCGTGGCATTGCGACTGTGGGACGCCGACCTGGCCGTTCCGCTGGTGGGAGCCGGGGACGGGCTGTTCTTCCACATGGTCGTGAAGGGGGTGCTGGACCACGGATGGGCGTACTCCAACCCGAGCCTCGGCGTTCCCTTCGGACAAGAGCTGTACGACTACCCCGTCGCCGGGGCGAACGTCGTTCCGATCGCGCTCATCAAGCTCCTCGGTCTCTTCACGTCCGATTCGGGAAAGGTTGTCAACGCCTTCTTCCTGGTCACCTTTCCTCTGGTGGCCGCGAGCGCCTACGCGGCCTTCCGGTGGCTGCGAGTCTCGCGGGTCGCGGCGATCGCGATGGCCACGCTCTTCGCCGTGGCCCCGTATCACTTCGCGCAAGGCGAGTCCCATCTTCTTCTCTCCGCGTACTTCACCGTCCCGGTCAGCGCGTACCTCATCCTCGCGCTCTACCTCGATGCGCCGCTGATAGTCCGCCGTGCGGTGGACGGTCCTCGAGCCTTTCGCTTCGCATCCCGCCGCACGCTCGCCACCCTGGGGCTATGCGCGCTCGCGGGCCTGTCCGACCCGTACTACGTCGCGTTCACCGTCCTCTTGCTAGCGGCGGCCACCGCGATCACCTCACTGGCCAAGCGCCGGTGGCGCCAGCTGGTGCAGGGATCGGTCGTCACAGCAGCGGTGGTCGTGGCTGGTGTGGCCGCCTTCTCGCCCAACCTCGTCTACAGGGCCGAGCACGGCGCCCCGCCAAGCGCACTGGAGCGAAACGCGCAGCAGAGCGAGGTTTTCAGCCTCAATCTCATTGAGCTTCTCTTGCCGGTGCCGGACCACCGGATCGACGCCCTTGCCACTGCGCAGCGCAAGCACCAAGACATGAGCCTCGTCGGGGAGGAGTCCCCGCCACTCGGCCTGGTCGCGGCGTGCGGGTTCCTCTGGCTCCTCGCGGCCGCCCTTCTGCTCTCCGCGGGAGCCAGGGGCCGGCTGATGGCGGATGGACGGCTGCGGGCGCTCGCCACCGCCAACATCACGGCGTTCCTCATAGGAACCACCGGTGGGGTATCCGCGCTGATCGCGTACGGGCTCAACGGGCAACTGCGGACGTGGTCACGCATGTCCATCTTCATCGCCTTCTTCTCCCTGGCGGCGCTGGCGCTGCTTCTGGACTACGCCTGGGGTCGGCTCCAGGGTCGCTGGCGGGTACCGCGCGCCGTTGGCTTGGGCGCTCTGGCGGCGCTCGTGGTGCTCGCCTTCCTCGACCAGGCCCCGCCCTCCCTCGTTCCCAACTACGCGGCGGCGATCCCGGCCTATAAGAACGAGGCAGCGTTCGTGCGAGCCATCGAGCAGCGAACCGGGCCCGGAGCCTCCGTGTTCCAGGTCCCGTGGGTGCGGTTCCCCGATCAGCCCCCGTTCCTCGGCGTCCAGGACTACGAGCCCTTGAGGGGATACATTCATTCCGACAGCCTGCGCTGGAGTTACGGGGCGATGAAGGGTCGTCCCGCAGACTGGTCCGCGGGGCTGGCGGACGCCACGCCGGACGAGATCGCGCTTCAGGCGGCGGTCGCCGGTTTCGCAGGCATCTGGGTGGACCGCAACGGCTACGCCGACAAGGGGGCCGCGATGGAAGGGACCCTCGAGCGCCTGACGACCACCGAGCCGATCGTCAGCCCGGACGCCCGCTTCGCGTTCTATGACATCCGCGACTACACGCGTTCTCTCCGTGATCGGTTTCGGCCGGATGAGCTGCGGATGCTCGAAGAGGTCACGGTTCGCCCGCTACGCGTCGAGTGGGCAGGGGGCTTCTCGTTCGAGGAACGCGAGGGATCCAGCCTTGCTCGCTGGGCGAACAACGTCCTGGCGGAAATCGTGGTGGTGAACCCGTCGGGGAGCGAGCGAACCGCCACCGTTCGCATGACGCTGGCTCGCCCCGGCGGTGACCCCGGACTAACCGAGCTGCAGTTTCCCGATGGAACGAGCGCGAGGGTGAGCGCCACAGCCGCGGGAACCCCGGTGACTCGCGTCGTCCGGTTCCCGCCGGGGCGTAGCACGATCCGGCTGGCGACCACCGCGGTCCCACTGGAAGACGCGAAGCTCGTCCGGGTCGTCGGACTGCGGCTCTCGCCGGCCGAGGTGACGGCGGCCGCTGCCGGCTGACACTGACCATCCGGTCCGACCGGCAGGCAGCCTACGACCGCGTAGCCGCGTCTAATGAGCTCCGCTCTCAGTCGACATCGCCGGCCGAGTTTCCGCAGGGCGCGGGCCCCGAGCGGCGGTCACGGACCCGACCTATCGCCCAGTCGATCGACGCCGCTGCGAACAGGACGAGCGACAGCTCGGCGGGATGGCGGAAGCGTACGTTGCCGTAGGTCAGCAGGACGGTGATCAAGACCAGGATGAGCGGCGTGATGAGGATCCAGACGGGCCTGCGCCGCCGCCTTAGCAGCACGAAGCCTGCGACGGCGAGAGGGACGAGCACGAAGTATGCAAGGGCGCCGAGGCGCATCACTCTCCCCGAGCGGCCCTCCGGTGCCTGCCACGGCTCGTAGAAGCCCCACGTTCTCAAGATCCTCACGGTTGCCACGAGCGGCACACGACCGGAATGATCGAGGGCATAGCGAACGCCTACGCGTAACGCCTTATCGGAGGCCTCCGCCTCGTTGAGCTTCGGGCGCGCCGTCAGGCAGGCCGTGTCCCAGCTACCGATCTTCGGCCCGTAATAGACGACGTCGCAGTTGGCGCCCGCGACGGATTCTCCCGCAGTCGCCACCAGGACGGGCTGGTCGAAGACAATCCAGTTCCGGACCGTCCAGGGCATGAGCACCACGATCACCGCCAAGCACGCGATCGCCACGTTTTGCGGGCCCTTGGGACGGAGGAGGAGCGGGGTCAGGAGCAGCGGGACCAGCAACAGGGCCTCGCCGCGGGTGAGTGCAGCTAGACCGAGGAGAGCTCCGAGGACGATCGCGCGCCCGACGGTCACAGCTTCGAAGAGCCGGTAGGCGGCTAGGAGCGAGAGGGCCACGAGCATCCCGTAGAGCGACTCGGACATCAGGGCGCCGTCGGCTGTGATGAGGACTGGATAGAGCGCCGCGATTCCCGCGGCGATCAGCCCCGCGCGCGCGCCCATCAGCCTGCGACCCAGCACGCCCAGCGTCGCGACCGTGACGGTGCCGAACACGCAGCCGGTCAGTCGCTGGACCTCCTGACCGGTTCCGCCGAGCTTGGCCAGGCCCGCGAGCAGCAGCGGGTAGAGCGGAGGGTGTCGGGCAGTCGGCACGGAGCGATGCTGAAGCAGGAAATCGCCCGGGAGGATGAACCCCTGGCCGCGCGCCACTAGGTCCGGGACCGAGTGGTAGAAGAACTCGTCTGTGAACCCCGGAGGGGGCCAGGGCGCGATCGTCAGTGTGTAGACGACCCGGATCGCAAGGCCGAGCAGCGCGATGAGGGCAAGGCTCCGCGCAAACCCCTCGCCAGTGGCCCCCAATCGTCGCGGCTCACGCGTGCTCGGCTCACCGGCCACCCGGCTCGCACAGTATCCCGGGAGCCCGTCGAGAACAAGAAACACAGGGCTCGCCGCACACGGCGCCTGCCACGCCGCTCATCCAGATCGGGCTAGGATCCGGCGCCTTGCCAAGCGCTCGCGCCGACAGGGTCGAGGCCGCCGGGGTGGCCCCGGGGGAGCGTTTCTCGTACGCGTGGCTGCGCGCGGTCGGTAGCTGGGCCGCGAGGAATCGGCTGGTGCTTGCGACCGGCCTAGCCGCCTCACTGCCGGTAATCGTCTCCGTCGTAGGGACACTGAGCGATAGCTGGGTGCCGATCACCGACAACGCGCTCATCGCGCTGCGCTCGTACGACGTGCTCACCACCCACCCGCCGCTCCTGGGACAGGGCCCCTCGACGGTCTCGGTGGCGGACGTGGGCCCCGTCTACAGCCTCGGGGCCGTTGCTCTACTGGCCGCTGGCGCTGCCGGCCCGCTTCATCGGTCCAGTCGGCTTCCCGCTAACGATCGGCGTGATCAACGTCGCGGCGGTGATGTCCGTGGTGGCGCTCGCCCGCCGTCGCGGTGGTTCCTTGCTCATGTTCGCCACCGCGCTCGCCGTCGTGGTCATGTGCCGATCGCTTCCGACGGAGGTTCTCTCGACCCCTTTCAACCCCGGTGCCGCGCTCCTCCCCTTCACCCATCCTCATCTTCCTGTGCTGGTCGCTGGCGTGCGGTGAATATCGCCTTCTGCCGATCACCGTGGTCGTGGCCAGCTTCGTCGTTCAGTGTCACTTGACGTATGCACTGCCGACGTTGGGAATGCTGGCGATCGGAGGAGCGGGACTGGCGTGGCGCTTGCTGCGCGGCCGGGAGGCGAAGCCCGGCGGTCGGCCTCGCCGGTGGCTGCTTGCCTCGCTCCTCGTCGGGCTTGTGTGCTGGAGCGCCCCACTGCTCGACCAGGTGGTCCATCGCCCGGGCAACTTGGTGGCACTGGAGAGGACGGCGAGGGCCCATCAACCGACGGTCGGGCCGGCGAGCGGCTGGCGAGCGGCAGTGCGCGCGGTCGGGGTCCCGGCCTGGTGGCAACGACGCGCGAGGCCGCCTTTCGAGCGCTACCTCGACACCGCCAAGGATCCCGGCGTGCTGAGCATCGCCACGTTCGCAATCTTCGTAGCCGGCCTGGTCGCTGCTCTGATCGCCGGGGTGCTGCGGCGCCGCGAGGTGGCCTACGTCGCCGCGCTCGCGCTCGTACTGATCGCCTCCCTGGTTGCCGTGACCGCGGCCACGCCCAAGGAGAAGGTCCTCACCCTCTCCTACACACTGTGGTGGGGGGCGCCGGCAGGCATGTTTGTTTGGATCGCGCTAGCGATCTGCGTCGACGGCGCTGCTACCCGGTCGGGCCTCGGCCCGGGTAGGAGAGCGCCTCAGGGTGTCTCCTCGACCCGTGGCGGCCGTTTCCCTCGCCGGTCTCGGCATGGTCGTCGCCGCCGGGAGCGCGGTTGGTGCCGACCAGCCCCCTGACCCCACCGAGATCTACCTTCTCGCCGGCGCGAGCGGTGATTGCCCGCCTCCAGAGAGAGCTTCCGGCCGGGCGTACGGTCCTGGTAACCGGGCCGCCCACGAGGACAGGCTTCTGGTTCGTGCCGGCGATTGCCTACGGCCTGCAACGCGACGGCGTCCACGTCGTCACGGGGGACTCCTTCTGCAGAAGTCGATGGGCGCGTCCTACGCCGTCAAGGGCCACCGCTATGACGAGACCGTGCTGATAGGGGAAGGAGACTTCCCTGCCGGCCGGAGGGAGAGGTTCCTCTTGCGTCTCCCGCTCCCGCCGCGCTTGCACAGGCCGGATCTGCACCGCCGGCGCAGCAGAACGATAACCGTCGCGCTGGCCGCCGAGCGGTATCGGCCTCGATGCCGCTGTCGGCCTCTCCACCCGGCGGCCGTGCACGACGCCAGGGCCTGGCCGACGTCGATGAACCGGTCGGGCTAGCGACCTCGAGCCCGCGTGACGGACTGCGAGCGACCCGGGTCCAGTTCGCGGCGTAGGGCCGCTCCCGTGACCCGTCGAAGCTGTCGGCGGGCGCGTCTCCGTCGAGGCGGTGTCCGGATCGCCCTCACCACGCCGCGTTCTCCTGACATCCGCGGTCTGTGGCAGAGGACACGCTGGCTGTGGGTGAGACAATCCCGGGCGTGTCGGCCTACCACCACCAGGCTCACCTCGACGCGCCGCTCGAGGCGGTGTGGGGCCTCGTCGGCACGCCGAGCCGATACCCCGAGTGGTGGCCGCGCGTGATCGAGGTGCGCGGCGAGCGCTTCGAGGAGGGGGACGAGTACGCGCAGGTGACGAAGGAGCTGTCCGGCACGATCGAGACCAACTTCCTGCTCGAGCGGCGCGAGGACCTGCGCGGGATACGGATGAGCTGCCAGCTGACCGGGGCGTATGCGGACTGGGTGCTCACGCCGGCCCAGGGCGGCACCTTCGTTGAGCTCGAGATGGGCATGCAGGCGAAGAGCTTCGGCAACCGGCTCCTGGACGCCGCGATCGGGAGGAGCTACTTCCGCCGCTGGAGTCGGCAGTCGCTGGCGGCCCTCGCCGACGCCGCGCGCCGCGAGCGTGAGGGCGCTCCCACGTAGATCCGTTGCCCTCGCCGCTCGCGCGTGAGAGGGTAGGCGCACCCGGAGCCACGGAGGTGGCCATGCCCAAGTTCCTGGTCGAGGCGTCGTACACGAGCGAGGGGGTGAAGGGAGTTCAGCAGGCCGGCGGCTCGAGCCGTCGGGACGCGGTGGCCAAGACCGTCGAGAGCGTCGGTGGGACACTCGAGAGCTTCCACTTCGGCTTCGGCCACCACGACGCCTACGTGATCGTCGACGTCCCCGACAACGAGGCCGCGGCCGCCGTGGCCATCACCGTGGGGGCCTCGGGTGGCGCGAAGGTGCACACGGTCGTGCTGCTCACTCCTGAGCAGGTGGACGCCGCCGCGAAGCTCTCGGTGACCTACACGCCGCCCGGCGGCTGATCGGCGCGGAGAAGCAGCGCGGCCAGGTCGCTCGCCACCGCGGCGCCGGCCTCGTGCAGCTGGCGCCAGGTGACGCGACGACGGTCCAGCCGGCCGCCTGCAACAGCGGTCGCGCTCGCGGTCATTCTCGAAGCTGTGCCGGGTGCCGTGCGCGGCGTGCCCGTCCAACTCCACGATCAGTCGCTGGCGCCTCCATACGAAGTCGACCTCGAGGCGCCGATTGCCGACCGCCACGAGCGCATTGAGCTCCGGGGCCGGCAGGCCTGCCTGGTGGACGAAGTCGAGGAACCGCTCCTCCAGCACGCTCCGGGTGGCCGTCTCGCCGAGGTTCCACTCGCCGAGTAGCGCTCGGATGGTGGCGGCTCCGGCGCGGCGCGGATAGCGCGCCACCAGGTCGGCAAGGCTCAGGCGGTCGCGGAACCGGAGAATCTCGACCTCGTTCAGGGCGCGACGGAGCTCGCGCCTCGAGCCGAGGACGGCCGCCAGGTCGAACAACGTGCGGGGTACGGTGGTGACGGGGATTCCCCGAAGTTCGGTGACCTCGTCCGGCCGCAGGGCCGCTTGATGGATCCTCAGCCCGTGCCGGGGGCGGCGCCAGGAAGGGACGCTCACCTCCACGAGCGATCCGCGCCGTCGGCCTGAAGCCCCAATGCGCGGCCGCCGGCCGGTGACTCAACACAGCTCCGGGACCGGCGTAGAGCACCGCCGCCATCCACCTCCCCTCGCGCGAGAGGGCCTGGTGACCGACCGCATACACACCGCGGGAGACCGAGTGAAGGCGGCCGTGTGCCAGGCGCCACTTGATCGCACCGGGCCGCACCCCGAGCTCGATCAGCTGCCGGCGGGAGACCACCCCGTGTTGGCGACCGGCGACCTCGGCGATCCACGTGTCCTGGGCAAGAACCCGGCGTTTGGTCTCCATGACAACCCCAACTGCAGAAGCGTCGGCCACCCGGCCAGCTTGACGCCCGGGGCGTTACGCGAGGGTGACGAGCGCTACGACTCTGCCTCGGGCTCGCGCAATGCCAGTCCGCGCCGCGGCACCGGTGAGGACTGCACGATCGACGTGGTGGTCTGGCCGTACGCCGCGAAGCGGTCGATCACCTCTTCGAGGTGCTCCACGTCGCGCACGTGGGCGCGCATGATGTAGCAGTCGTCGCCGGTGATCCGCTGGCACTCCACCACCTCCAGCGTCCTCTGCGCGAGGTCTGCGACCTTCGCCAGCTCGCGCGGCGCCGGGCGGATACGGATCACGACGGTGAGCGAGAGCCCCAGCGCGCGCGGGTCCACGTCGGCCCGGTAGCCACGGACCACGCCGGCGAGCTCCAGCCGCTGCAGGCGCTCGGCCACAGCCGGTGAGGACAGCCCCACCCGGCGTCCGAGCTCCGCCAGCGACAGGCGCGCGTCGTCCTGGAGCTCGGCCAGCAACCGGCGGTTGGTGTCGTCGATCGGACCGGCTTCTGCGATCCGGCCATTGGAGCTTTGATTCGTAGGCACCCAGGGGAGGATACCTCAGTTTGGCCATATACGAGGGCGTTATCAGCGCTCATTCTGTTGTGAATGTTGGTAAGCACCGAGACCGCTCCGGCCAAGGTGCCGCCGCACCTGTACTTCGTGGTCAGTGCGGTGTTCCACTACCTCGGGCCGGCGTTCGCGGTGCTCCTGTTCGCTCGCGTGGACGTGCTCGGCGTGGCGTGGCTTCGAATCGCCGCGGCGGGCCTCGTGTTCGCGCTCTGGCGCCGGCCCTGGCGCGTGCTCGCGAGCCTCGACGGCGACGCCCGCCGGCTCCTGGCCGCCTGGGGCGCGGTGCTCGCGGTGATGAACTGCTGCTTCTACCTGGCCATCGACCGGCTGCCGCTGGGAACAGTCGCGGCGATCGAGTTCCTCCCGGTGATCGCGCTCGCCGCGCTCGGCGCGCGGTCGCGCCGGAACCTGATCGCCTTGTTGCTGGCGGTGGCGGGGGTGTACCTGCTGACCGACGTGCGCCTCGCCGGCGAGCCGCTGGGCGTTGCGCTTGCGTTCGTGAACGCGGTGCTCTTCGCCCTCTACATCGTGCTGGCCCACCGGGTATCCCGGCACGAGGCGGTGGGCGGGATCGACGGCCTCGCCGCCTCGATGCTGATCGCCGCCGTGGTGGTCACGCCGCTGGGCGGCTGGGCGGTGCTGCCGGCGCTCACCGATCCCGTGGCCCTGCTGGCCGGCGTGGGCGTGGGCGTGTCCTCCTCGGTGATCCCCTACGTGACCGACCAGCTCGCGATGGCCCGGCTGTCACGCGCCACCTACTCGCTGATGGTTGCGCTGCTCCCGGCCACCGCCACCGTGATCGGCGTCGTGGTGCTCGCTCAGCTACCCACGGCCGCCGAGATCGCCGGAGTCGCGCTCGTCATCGCCGGCGTGGCCGCTCACCGCGAGGCCGCCCCCGGCTGACCCTCGGCCGGCCATGTCCGCGGGCAGGCGCCCCTCCTCGGCGAGCTTCTCGAGGTGGGCCTCGAGCGAGAGCGCGGCAAAACCGCGCAGCTCCTCCGGCGCGTCCGCCCAGGCGAAGTCGAGCAGCTCGCCGGTGGAGCGGCGCCCCGCCTCCAGGCCCTCCAAGAGCGCGCGCTCCCGGGCGAGCCTGTGCTCGACGTACTCCTCGAGCTTGCCGCGTGGATCCCAGACGTAGGGGCCGTGCCCGGGGCACAGCACCTCCAGGTCGAGCGCCAGCAGCCGCCGCAGCGAGCGCAGATAGGCGGCCAGCGAGCCCTCGCCGGAGGCGATGAAGACGCTTCCCGCCCCGAGCACCGTGTCCCCGGTGAAGCAGACGCGCCCGGCGAGGAGGCAAACGCTGTCGGCCGAGTGGCCCGGCGTGGCGAGCGCCGTGAACGGGCCGACCTGCTCGCCCTCACCCGGCAGGGTGACCGGAACACCGAACGCGTCAGCGCTCTCCGAGTGGTCCAGGTGGGAGTGGGTGAGCACGACGCCGCGCGGCTGTCCGGCCGCGCCTCCGGACGGCCTCCACGTGCTCCGGATCGGCCGGGCCGGGGTCCACCACCCAGCCGTCGACCACGTACGTGTTCGTGCCCTCGAGCGTCAGCGGCGAGGGGTTGCTCGCCCTCACGCGCCGGACCCCGCTGGGCTCTCTGTCCCAAACCTCCACGCCCGCATCATCGCGGAGGTAAGCTCGAACCAGTTTGGACTTGCTCGCACGGTGGCCTTTTCCGGACGAGCGGAGCACGTTCGTCGTCGCACTCGCAGTCGTCACGGCGATCGCCGTGCTCGACCTCGTGGTGGGCGATCGGGCCGTGCTGGTGGAGCTGCTCATCGCCGGGCCGCTGGTCGCGGCCGCCGGCACGAGCCCCGAGCGCACGGCGGTGGTGGCGCTCTACGCCCTCGTCCTGTCGCTGCCGCTCGGGCTGGCCGGCGACACCTTCGGATCGCTGCAGCACCTCGTGGGGGTTGCCGCGGTGGCCACCGGCGGCGTCCTCGCGGTGGCCCTCGCCCAGCTTCGCGCGCGTCGAGAGGGCATGCTCGCCCGCGAACAGGGCGCGCTCCTGCAGGCCACCCGCGCACGGGACGAGCTCGAGGCCATGCTCAGCGGGATCGCCGACGCCGTGACCGGACAGGCACCGGACGGCAGCCTGATCTACGCGAACGACGCGGCGCTCGAGACCCTCGGCTTCGCCTCCCGCGAGGAGATGATGGCCACCGAGCCCAGGGAGATTCTCGCCCGCTACGACCTCTATGAGGAGTCGGGCGCGCCGTTTCCGGCCGAGCGGCTGCCCGGCCGTCTCGCGCTTGCCGGCGAGGGCGGCGGCGAAGCCATCATCCGGTTCAGGGTGCGTGCCACGGGCGAGGAGCGCTGGTCGGTCGTGAAGTCCACCCCCGTCTACGACGGCGACGGCTTCCTCCGGATGGCGATCAACGTGATCGAGGACATCACGGCGCACAAGCGCTCGGAGCTGGCGGAGCGCTTCATGTCGGAGAGCAGCCGGCTCCTGGCCTCGTCGCTCGATCCCGACGAGATTCTCGAGCAGGTGGCGACGCCTCGCCGTGCCGGAGGTGGCGGACTGGTGCGCGGTGGACCTGCTGCGCGTGGACGGGGAGCTGGAGCGCGTGGCGCTCGCGCACGCCGATCCGGAGATGCTCGAGAAGGGGCTCGAGGTGAGCCGGCTCTATCCCCCGCGCTCCGAGCAGAGCCACCGGACCGGCCCACGTCGATGCGCACGCGGCCGCTCCGAGCATAGCCGAGGAGGTGCCCGTCGAGCTGCTGCGTCGCGTGACGGAGGACGAGCACCACCTGCGAGCTCGTGCTCGAGCTGGGAATGCGCTCGGCGATGACGGTGCCGATGACCGCGCGCGGGGACACCCTCGGGGCGATGACCTTCGTGACCGGTCCTTCCGGGCGCCGCTTCGACCAGCGCGACCTCGAGCTCGCCGAGGAGCTGGCGCGGCGTTGCGCCACGGCGGTCGAGAACGCCCGCCTCTACGGCGAGCGCGCGTACATCGCGCGGACCCTCCAGGAGAGCCTCCTCCCCTCGGAGCTGCCGGAGATTCCCGGTATCGAGACGGCCGCGCGCTTCCGCCCCACCGGCGAGGGCAACGAGATGGGCGGGGACTTCTACGACCTCTTTCCCAGCGGTCGCCGCGGCTGGACCGTGGTGATCGGCGATGTGTGCGGCAAGGGCCCGGACGCCGCGGCCGTGACGGCGCTCGCCCGCTACACGCTGCGGGCGGCGGCGATGCGGGAGCGCCTTCCGAGCCGCGGTCTCCACGTGCTGAACGAGGCGCTGCTGCGCCAGCGTGCCGACCGGCGCTTCTGCACCGTCGCCTACGCCTACCTCGAGTCCACGGAGGGCGGCGTGCGGCTGGGCTTCGCCAGCGGCGGCCACCCGCTGCCCCTGCTGGTGCGCTCTGACGGGCGGGTGGAGCCGGTGGGCGCCCCCGGAACCCTGCTGGGCGTGGTGCCCGACCCGAGCTTCGAGGATCGCTCGGTGGAGCTCTCCCCCGGCGATGCGCTCGTCTTCTACACGGACGGGGTGATCGAGGACCGCGGTGACGGCGCGCTCGAGGAGAACCGGCTCGCCGCGCTCCTGTCCGAGTGCGCCGGCGCGGGGGCCGACGCCATCGCCGACCGCGTGGAGGAAGAGGCCGTGCGCTCCCAAGGCGGTCAGCCGCGCGACGACATCGCGGTGCTCGTTCTGCGAGTGGCCGACCGCCCGCGCGACTGACCTGACAGCGGTCTGGCGGAGGTTTGAGATGTTGGCTGCCCGTGGACACTGGGTACAGCAAGAAAAGACATTCCTAAGCGGAAGACGAGCCGACGGGAGAGGTCACATCAGTTTCAGTTCCCCCCACGTGGGGCGTTACGACGCGCTTGCAGAGGTGGCGAGGTCGTACGCCATGAGGCCAGTCGGCGCCCAGGCCAGCGGCGACGACTCGCTCACCCTCCAGCTCGGCGCGAGCATGGAGGCGGCAGCCACCGCGCGCCGGGCCCTGGCGCGTCTCCGGGCCGACATCGACCCACCGCTCTTGGAGACGCTTCGACTGCTCGTGACCGAGCTCGTGACCAACAGCGTCCGGCACGCCAGGTCGGATGACGGTGGTGCTCCGCGTGCTCGTAGGGCCGGCCGCCGTCTGGACCGAGGTGACTGACACGGGGCCGGGCTTCGACCCTGCGGCCACGGGAGCTCCGCGCGAGGACCGCAGCGGCTGGGGGCTGTTCCTCGTCGAGCGGCTCGCCGACCGCTGGGGCGCCTCGCATGACGAGGGCGCCACCAAGGTCTGGTTCGAGCTCCGGCGGACCTAGTGCCGCCGTCGCGGCTTCGGCCGCGTGAGCCGGAAGGTCCCGGTCTTCCGCTGCCCGGCGGCTCGCACCGTCACCGTCACCCGCAGTTTCCGCGCCTTTATCCGCTTCAGGGTGCGCCGCGAGACTCGGACCACCACCCGCGCCCGCCCCTTGGACTTGCTGAGCCGGAAGCTCGCCCGGGCGAGGGTGATCTTGCGCAACCGCCCGCCGCGGCGGACGCGGACGGTGAAGAGCGCCTTCGCCCGCGCCCCCTTGGGCCCGGCGAGCTTCCAGACGAAGCCGCGACGCCGGCTGAGCTTCGCGGACTTGGTCAGGAACTTCAGCTTGGCCGCGGCCGGAGTGGGCGGCGGAGGGGGAGGCGGCACCGTCACGACCGGCGGGAGTGCGAACACCTGGATCTCGGCGAGGTCCATGAACGAGGACGCCCCTTGGGTGCTCAGGGCGCGAACCTTCACGTAGCGGACGCCGGCCGGCCGTGAGCCGAGCGCCACCGGGTTCGCCCGCCCTGCGGACGCCGCCGTGAACGTGCCCTGGCTGACCGTGGAGTAGGTGGACGCGTTCGCGGAGACCTGGACCTCGAAGCCGGCCACCGCGGCGGCAGCCGGGTCGCCGCAGCCGGTGCTGGGGTCGATCCGCACCTCTCCCAGGGTGATCGCCTGGGGCAACTGGATCACGATCTCCTTCGCTCCCGGGACGGCTGGGATAGGTGGGGGAGCGCGTGCTCCACACGCTGCGTGAGCTGCCGTCGATCGCCGAGCGCGGTCCGCATCCGAACGACGCGAAGTCCGGTCCTGTGAACGACTGCACAGCGGCGCCGCCCGACTCGAGCGCCCAGTTCCGCCTCAGCGCGAAGTCGCGCGTCGAGGTGGTGCCGGCCACGATCGCGACGCTGTTGGCCACGGCGCGGTCGTAGCCGGCGGCCGGCGCGATGGTCACGTGCGACCAGGTGCGCGCGGGCACTCCGTCGATGCGATAGCTGCCGTTGGCCGCGGTGTGCGTAGCGAGATCCTCGTCCAGCCCGCTGTCGTGGCCCGCGAATGCGACGAGCGCTCCCGCGAGCGGCGCGCCCGTGTCCTGGTCGCGTACCACGCCGGCCAGGCTGCCCACGGGAGTGGACCCGCCCGGAGGGGTGGTGAAGTCCTGGAGCGGGTGGACGTCGTCGGTGTCGACGGTCGAGGCCGCATAGCCCATCCCGCGGCCGGCGAAGACGCTCCAGATCAGCCCGCGGTCGCCGCCGTTGGCCTGGATGTCGGCCAGCAGGATCGCGTTGCGCATGTCGAGGAAGGACGGGTTGGGTGGTACGAGCCGCAGCCCGTTCGTCACGAGCCGCTCCGCCCTCGTGATCCCGTCGCTCGGGCCATGGACGGCGATGAGGCGCTCGCGCAGCTGCCACAGCGCCTGGCCCCAGATCTCGCCGTCGTCGTGCGGCTCGGCCCCGCCGCGGATCTTCGCGAAGTCGCCGTACGTGTACCCACCCGCACCGGCGCCGCCGCCGGCGCTCGGGCAGTCCGGTCGCGGAGCTGACCGGTGAGACAGTCGATCGGTTGCGTGCGCAACCCGGTCGGGCCGTCGATCTCGTAGCTCGCCATCCGTCACGTCTGGCGTGTCGCCGTCGTCCGGGAGGTACGCCGTGCTGCCGTCCCCGACCAGGTAGTCGAGCGCGTACCAGTCGGCGGTGCCCTCGTCGATCGCCCCGGCCTGCGCCCCGTTCAGCGCGCCGTAGCCCTGGGGGTCCGTGACCAGCCGGTTCGTGAGGCCGTGCGTGTACTCGTGGAAGACCAGCGACGGATCGTCGCCGCCGTGCACGGCTCGATAGTTCGGCGGCGTGACCGGGTCGAGGTCGGCGATCGGATCCCAGAGGTACATCTGCATGAACCCGGGCTGGCCGTCCGGCAGCACGAGCATGTTCGCGTTGTTCGAGTGGTCGAGATCGGGGAAGCCGCCGTTCGTGTCGGCTCCGTCCTGAGCCTGGGCGATCACGAGGTCATCGGTCGCCGGGCTCCCGGTGGACTCGAAGTTCCCCGACTCGGGGCCGAAGTGGATCCCCGGCGCGGCCTTGAGGTGGTCGTGGTACCGGTTCACGAACCAGAACAGCTGCGTGGCAGCCTGGTCGCCGTCACTGCTCCAACTGCCCGCGGTCTTGGGGTCCCAGCTGCAGCGGAATGTCGTCCGGCAGTCGTAGTCCGCCGTGGCGAACTCGCCGAACGGGTAGACGAAGTTGTCCGGGGAGGTCGGCGGCGTCTCGTCGCCCGCGAGCGGGTCGGTGACCGGATCGTTGAGGTCGGACCCCGGCACCACGTCCTCCGGGTCCACGAACGCGTGGGCGTTCGGCCCCATCAGGCGGTTGGCCCCCGGGTAGACGTACGGCGTCAGGTCCTTCGACGCCGCGGTGCCGCCCACGGGCGCGCCCGGGTAGTTGTCGAACAGCAGCCCCGTTCCGAACTTGACGAGGTTCGTGCGCCGCACGACCTCGCCACTGGACGCGTCCACGAGCGTGTCGAAGCGTGCCGTGGAGGAAGCCCGCACCATCACCCGCCACGCCAGCCGCAGCTCGCCACCGGCGGTGTACGCCACGAGACGCGCCTGGAAGGAGGCGCCGGAGGTGGTCACGCCCCTGGCCGCCGCCGCGACCGCCGCCTCCTTCGACACCTCGGGCTCCGGCGTGTCGAGCGCCGGCTCTGGCACCAGGCCGCCGCTGATCGCCAGGAGCCGCCCGTGGCCGTCGAGGTGAGCCCGGAGCGAGGAGTCGACGATCGGGATGCCGCCCACGCTCTGCGTGAACTCGAGGCTCTCGATCCCGCCCGCGCTCTGGCGGCCCGCCAGGCGCAGGTTGCCCATGTCGGAGGGCTCCACCCCAAAGGCGTCCGCCTGGTCGCGGAGGTAGTCACGAGTGGCCCCGACCGGGTCGCCGCTGGGGGCGCTCGTCAGGAAGCCGTTCAGCTTCGCCAGGAAGCGCACGCCGCCGGTCGAGTCGTCCACGCTCAGCAAGCCCTGGTCGCCGAGCTCGTCCTTGAGGTCGGCGCGCGCCCGGCTCACGTCGGCCGGCACCTTGGCGGGCGCGCCTTCGTCGGCCTGGAAGCTGTCGCGCTCGGGGTCGGCGGCGTGGGCCGGACCCGCCGACGCGGACGCGCACAGCGCCAGCGCGCCAAGAGCCAGCCCCGCGAGTCTCCGCGGCCTCTCGAGTCCCGAGGTCAGGGCGCGTCCCCCAGCGACAGCTGATCCTCGCCGCCCGGCTCCTGGCCCAGCAGCGCGCGAAACCGCCGGGCCGCCGTGGGGGCGTCATCGTCGCGGTTGTTGTTGAACATGACGTGCACGTCCGCGGCGCTCTCCGCCAGGGCGCGGGCGCGGGTGCCTATCTCCTCCAGCTCCTCGTCGGAGTAGCGCCAGCCGAAGCGCTCCGCCACGGTCTTCCCGTGCATGTACCCGTCCGTATTGCGCCCATGGATGCGGACATAGGCCAGGTCGTCACGGGTGGTGGCGTCGATCGGCGGCATGATCGGAACGTGCTCTCCAGGCGGGGCGTCCACGCACACGAACGCCACCCCCCTCTCCGTAAACCATCCCAGTGTCGCGTCGATGCGCTTGTGGGCCATCCAGGCGCGATGCCGCAACTCAACCGCCACCGGCCGTGAGCGCAGGCTCGACACGAGGCCGTCGAGCTCGGCCAGATCGTTCTTCCCGGGCGCGAAGGCGGGCGTGAGCTGAACGAGGAAAGCGCCGAGCTTCCCCGCCTCGGCGAGCGGGGCCGTCTCCTCTACGAGCCGGCCGGCCAGCGCCTCCTCGAGCTCCTCGGTCAGAAGCACGCGCCCGCGCTGATTCGTCTTGGCGCCGTCGCGGAGGTCCGGCGGCAGCGAATCGAGCGGGGCGGAGTGGCGTGAGAGCGCTCGGTGCACCTTGACGTCGATCACGAAGCCGTCCGGGGTCGACTCCGCCCAGCCGCGCACCACGTTGCGGTCGGGGATGGCGTAGAAGCTCGAGTTCAGCTCCACGCCCTCGAAGCGCTGCGCGTACCAGGGCAGCCGCTCCTTGGCGGGCAGCCCCTTCGGGTACCACTCCTTCACGAAGCCCGGATCGGCCCAGCTGGAGGTACCCACGAGGATGCGGCCGTCCATCGGACGAATGGTGACGGCAAGCCGGCCCGGACGCCGCCGATGGGCGAAATCGAGCGCAACTCCAAGCGGCTTCCGCTGTTTCGGGGTCATGCGACTTCGAGCTGCCACGCTCGTCCTCTCCGTCGCCTTGCCGCTGCTGCTGGCCACGCCTGCGAGCGGCGCCTTCCCCGGCGCCAACGGCCGAATCGCCTTCTCCCTGGGAGGAGGCTTCAGCGGCCCTTCCGACCTCGATCCTTCGGGCCAGGTCAGGTCGATCGCCGACATCGCCGCCGGCGGCTTCGACGAGCGCACGCTTCGGCAGTGCACGGAGACCGAGGGCCGGCCGCCGGAGGGGACCTGCTCGATCGAATACCGATCCCCGACCTACTCGCCGAACGGCCGGCTGATCGCGTTCGACGCCGGCCGCCGGCTCGCGCTCATGCGCACCGACGGCTCCGGGCTGCGCCTCCTGCCTGCGCAGACCGATGACGACGGGGAGCCGGCATTCTCGCCGGACGGCCGACGGCTCGTCTTCACCGGCCACGAGGGGCCGGCGAACGCCCAGTCCGCGCATCTGTACGTGCTGGCCCTTGCCGGCGGGCGGGCGCGGCGGCTCACCCGAGCCGCTGGGACCCAGGCGGCCTGGTCCGTGCGCGGCCGGATCGCCTTCTCGCGCGGCACCGACCTCTATTCCATCCGGCCGAGCGGAAAGGGCCTCAGGCGGCTGACCAGCGGGTCCAGTCCCGACTGGTCACCGGATGGGCGACGGCTCGCGCTGGTGCGGGACGGAGGCATCTACATCCTGCGCGGCGGGCATGCACGCCGCCTGCGCGGGACCGGGGACGCGGCGGGCAACCCGGCCTGGTCGCCGGACGGGCGCCGCATCGCGTTCGACTCGGAGTCGGGGATCGCGACGATCGGCATCCACGGCCACGTCTTCCGCTTGGTGAGGGAGAACCAGAGCGGCGACAGCGGATCGACCAGCGTCGACCAGCCGACCTGGCAGCCGGTTTAGCCCCGCCGCCCGAAGCTGTGTGCGGCGGGCACAACGGCGCGGAGATCGGCCTCCTCCTGGGTCTCGCGTGCTCCACGTCCGCCGCGGCTCGATGTGCCTGATCTCGGCGCGCGGCAGATCGGGCCGCTCGAGTCGCTCGATCCGGTCGACCACCACGTTGAGGGTGCCCTCACGGCGCTCGAGCCGGCCGGTGGCCAGCAGCAGCGGCTCCGCCCGCACCGCCAAGCGGTGGCGCTCGTACACCGGCGGGGGGATGACCAGGTTCACGGTGCCGTGCTCGTCCTCCAGCAGCATGAACGTGACCCCCTTGGCGGTGGCCGGCCGCTGACGTGCGACCACGAGCCCCGCCACCCGCACCCTGCGACCGTGCGGATGGCGCTCGAGCTCGTCGCTCGTGCGCAGGTCGCCGGGCAGGCCGGGGCGCATCAGCTCCAGCGGGTGCTCACGCAGCGTGACGCCCGTGGACCCGTAGTCGGCGAGCATCCGCTCCCAGGCGGACAGCGATCGCAGCTCCGGCCCGGCATGCGGCTCGAGCGGCAGGGCGAGCTGCGTGCCCTCCGGCACCGAGGTACCGGGCACCGCCACGCCGAGCTCCCAGAGCGCCCGCCGGCGCCTCGACTCCGCCGAGCCGTCGAGCAGCTCGTCGCACGCCCCCGCCCAGGCAAGCCGGGCGAGCGTCTCTGCGAACGCGCCCGAGCGCCCGGCGAGGTCCCCGAGCGAGCGCCATCCCCCACCCCGCTCCCGCTCCTCGACCATGGCCCGCACCTCGTGCTCGCGAACCCCGTTGACGTAGCCGAGGCCGAGACGAACGGCGAGGTCCTGCAGCCGCGGCCGGAGGCTTCGGCCGGGTGCGCGGAGTGGCCGTTTGGTGCCCGCTGCAGCCATCTGGAACGCGACGAGACAGCCCCGCGCGCCAAGGCCAAGACGCTCGACCCGACACTCCGCCCCACTGCAAGACCACACTCGGCGGCAACACCGCCAACCCCCGCCGCTGCGCCTCATGCACCAGCGTGTCCGGCGGGTAGAACCCCATCGGCTGCTCGTTGAGCAGCCCGCAAAGGAACTCGGGCCCGTAGTGCACCCGCAGCCAGGTGGACTGGTAGGCGAGCAGCCCGAAGGCCGCCGAGTGCGCCTTCGGGAAGCCGAAGCCCGAGAAGCCCACGATCTGCGACCACACACGCTCGGCCACCTCCCGGGTGGCCCCGTTCGCCATCCCGCCGGTCACGAACTTCTCCTCGTACGCCCTGATGGCCGCTTCCGAGCGGCGGCGGCTCATCGCCCGCCGCAGCCCCTCGGCCTCCCCCGCCCGGAAGCCTGCAAAGGCCATGGCCACCTCCAGCACCTGGTCCTGGAAGACGATCGCCCCCAGGGTGTCGCGCAGCACCGGCTCGAGCGAGGGGTGCAGGTAGGGCACCTCGTAGGAGGGATCCTCGCGCAGCCGCTTGCGGCGCTCGATGTAGGGGTGCACCGCGCCGCCCTGGATCGGCCCGGGCCGCACGAGCGCCACCTGCACGGTGAGGTCGTCGAGGCTCTCCGGGCGGGTGCGAACGAGGCTCTGCATCTGCGCCCGGCTCTCGATCTGGAAGACGCCCATCGTCTCGGCGTCCTGGATGCGGGAGTAGACCTCCTGGTCGTCGTAGGGGATGCGCGAGAGGTCGATCCGCTCGCCGCGCACGCGGGCGATCTCGTCCACGCAGCGCTCGACCGCCGAGAGCATCCCGAGGCCGAGCAGGTCGATCTTGAGGAAGCCCGCGTCGCTGCAGGAGTCCTTGTCCCACTGCACCATCTGGCGTCCCTCCATCGACGCCGGCTGGACCGGGCAGAGGTCGATCAGCGGCTGGGTCGAGATGACCATGCCGCCAGGGTGCTGGGACTGGTGGCGCGGCAGGCTCCAGGCGTCGCGCGCGAGCCGCACGAGCGCCTGCCAGCGCGGCGAGCCACCGCGCGGCACGTCCCCCTCGATGTCGTTGCGCGTCTTCCAGGGGTCGACCGCGCGCGCGAGCCGCTCGATCTCGCCGGGCGGCAGGCCCAGCGCCTTCGCGAAGTCGCGCACCGCCGAGCGCACCTGGAAGGTTGCGAACGCGGCCACCAGGGCGCAGCGGTCGCGTCCGTAGCGCTCGTGGACCCGCGGAATGAGCACGTCGCGCACGTCACGGGGGAAGTCGAGGTCGATGTCCGGGAGCGCGGTGAGCTCCTCGTTCAGGAAGCGCCCGAGGAGCAGCTCGTTCTCGATCGGGTCCACGTGCGAGAGGCCGGTCAGGTAGCAGACGATCGAGGACACGCTCGACCCGCGACCGCGGCCGGGCGGCAGCAGGCGGCGGGCGGACTCGGGGCCGCGGACGTCGGCCGCCACCTCACGTGCCAGCTCGAGCAGGTCGCGATGGAGGATGAAGAAGCCCGAGAGCCCCAGGTGGCGGATCACGCGCAGCTCCTCGTCGAGCCGGGTCTCGGCCTCGGCGCGGATGCGCCGGCCGCCGTAGCGCTCGTCCATGCGCGATCGGCAGAGCTCGGCGAGGCGGCCGTCGGCGGTCTGGTCCTCGGAGCCGGGGTAGCGGTAGCCGAGGTCCTCGGTGAGGTCGAACCGGAGGCGCTCGGCAAGCCGCACCGTCTCGGCCACCGCATCCGGGTGCTCGCGGAAGCGCTCGGCCATCCGCTCGGGCGGGGCCAGCACGTGGGAGGAGTTGCCGCGCCGGTGCGGCTCCGACTCGTCGAGCGTTGCGCCCAGGCGAACCGCCACCATCGCGTCCTGGAGCGGAACCCGCTCGAACGCGTGCACGTGGACGTTCCCGGTGGCCACGCACGGCACCCCGAGCCGCTCTGCGAGCTCGCCCAGCAGGCGATTGCGGCGCCGGTCGTTGCGGGCGAAGGGCCGCTGGAGCTCGATGCGGAAGCGCTCCGGCCCGAACGCCCGCAGCAGCCTGCGAGCGACCGCGGCGGCGGCCGGGTGGTCGCCCGCCTCGACCCGGCTCGCCACCGCGCCGTCGCGGGCGCAGCCGGAGAGGCAGACGAGCCCCTCGGCGTGCTGCTCGATCTCGCCGAGCGTGACGCTCGGCTCCCCGTCGAGCGGGTCCTGACCGGGGCGACGGCCGGCACGAACGCCGGGTGCCGGCTCGGTCCAGCCCTCCCGCGCCCAGCGGCGGGTGCGCCAATGGGCCGCTGTGATCAGCCGGCAGAGGTTCGTGTAGCCCTGGCGCGTCTCACAGAGCAGCGTCAGGTGCGTGCCGTCGTCGAGCGTGAGCTCGGCTCCGGTGATCGGACGTACCCCGAGCGGACGGAGGGCCTGCGCCATCTCCATGGTGCCGTGCAGCCCGTCGTGGTCGGTCAGCGCAAGGGCGCTGTGTCCCTGGTCGGCGGCGGCTCCCGCCAGCTCGGCCGGATGCGACGCCCCGTCGAGGAACGAATATGCCGAGTGACAGTGAAGCTCTACATATGAGCATCGGTGCGCAGCCGGCCGAGCCGGCTGCTTCCGCTTGAAAGACACGAACACATGTTCGCATCACGGTCAAGCGCCGAGAGTCGTCAGGCGGCCGACTCGCGGCTGCGCTTGTCCCGGTACAGCGCCTCGTCGGCACGGGCGATGAGACGGTCAGGCGCCTCGTCAGGCGTGTGCACCGCGATGCCGAAGCTCGCCTCGATCGCCTTCACCGGCTCCGCCGCACATGCCGCCGTGGCTTCGCGCAGACGCTGGGCCGCTCGTTCGGCGTCGAGGCGCGTGGCGCCGGGGAGCACCACCGCGAACTCGTCGCCGCCGAGCCGGTAGGCGTCGTCGCCGCGCCGGAGCCCGCTGCGCAGCGCGCCCGCGAGGAGCTTCAGGGCGATGTCGCCGGCCTCGTGGCCCAGCGTGTCGTTCACCGTCTTCAGGTTGTCCATGTCGCAGAGCACCAGGGCGAACGTGCCCTGCGAGCGCTTGCTCGCCTCCATCTCCTGCGGCAGACGCGCGAGGAGCGCGCGCCGGTTCGGCAGGCCCGTGAGCGTGTCGTGGGTGGCCTCGTGGCGGAGCTGCAGCGCATTCTGGGTCGAGTGCAGTGCGGACATCGCCTGGTTCGCGAACAGCCGCAGCGCCTGCAGCCGCGTGCGCGAGGGGAGCAGCCGGTCGCGCGGGTCGTCCACCCAGATCAGCCCGATCCGGCTGCCGTCCGGCTCCGACAGGGGCACGAGCAGCCAATGGCGCTTCCACGCGTGCGGACCACGCCCGTTCAGCTCGGACTCGTAGTTCAGTCCCTTCGGGCCGAGCCGCACCTCGGCAGCTTCGCGCGAGACGAGGTAGCAGCCGGCCTTCTCGAACTCCGTGGTGAAGAGCGGGGCGAACGAGTCGAGGGTGGTGCCCGGGAGCAGCGCCGGCGCGTCGTCCCCCCAGCCGGCCCACTTGAACGGCACGAGCGAGCCGCTCTCGTCAGCGAGCTCGATCACCACCTTGTCGAAGGCGAGCGCCGAGCAGATCCCGTCGCAGACCGACTGGAGCAGGACGGGCACGTCGTCCGCCTGGGCCAGCTGCGCCGAGATCTCGAGCACGCGCTCGAGCATCCTCTGGTTCTCCGCCGCCGAGGCCACGTCCTGAGCGATCCGGATGGCGAGGGCCGCATGCCTCGCGCTCGCGACGAGTGCGTCCAGCTCGGCATCGGAGGGCCGGCGGCCGGTCTCGGGCTCGTCGACCGACACGACGCCGAGGAGCGTGCCGCCCGCGCCGCGCAGCGGCACGAACAGCGCATCGTCCGCCTGCCAGGCGTCGGGATCGTCGGTGGGCTCGATCTCGGGGATGAAGGTGCGGCCCGGAACCTGGTCCCAGTCGAAGCTTCCATCCTGCACGAAGTACGCGCCGCGGCGCTCGAAGCGCGGCGCGAGCAGCGGCATCCATGTCTCGCGCAGCGAGGTCTGGCCGAGCAGCATCTGCAGCGACTCATCGGATCCCACGGCGGCCGCGGTGAACATGTCATCGAACGCGGGCCGGTAGATGTTCACGACCACGGCGCGATAGCCGAGCGTCTCGCCGATCGTCCGCGCCACCTGCCAGAGCACATGCTGCAGGTCCTCGTCCGAGCGCACCGAGGCCGTGCGCTCGAACATGGCGCCGAGGCGGCCGATCATCGTGAGCGAGCCGGTATTCACCATGGGCGTGCGCCCATGCGGAAACAGAGGAATGGCGAGCCTGACGTACCCGTCACTGGAGCTTGTATCGGCGGGCGCCCGCGGAGCCTGTAGCTCACGGTCGCTTATGCCCGCTGGGAGAGCCACTTGCCCTCCATCAGGTCCCGGAACACGACCGCGTTGCGGCCGTTCGCGAGCACCAGCTCGAAGTAGCGACGGCGCAGCGGGCGCGGCGTCCACCAGCGGTCCTCCACCACCCATTCCTCCCTCACCGCCTCCACCGTCACGCCCGCTACGGCGGTTGGCACCCCGCGCTCGTCCGCCTGCACCGCTATCGGACGCGGGGCTCCGAGACGACGTGCGCCGGCCGGGGTCACGGGACCGGCCAGTCGGGAAAGGGCGCCAGAACCGCGCGTCGCTCGGGGATCCGCGAGTCCGGATCCACGTCGAGCACCCTCAGCGCGGCGTCCGCTCCCGCCGCCTGGCGCGCCTGGCGCACCGCCTCGCCCAGCCGCGCGCGCCGGACGGCGCCGCCCTCGTCGAGCAACCGCTCCTGGTCGTGCGCGGGCGGTCCGAAGGCCTCAACCTCGAGCGCGAGCGATTCGGCCGGGGCCGGCAGCTCCGCAAGCCTGGGTGCGAGGGCGAGCCGGATCCGAGCCGGATCAGCGCTCGCGTGCCGCAGGGTCACCCCTCGCCGCCAGGTGCCTCCGGCCACGAAGCGCGCGGACATGGCGAGCCCCCTCAGGGAGCGCCCTCGCCGCTCGCGCCGGGCGAGCACCCTGGCCACGAGCAGCTCCAGGGCACGCTCGAGCTGCTGGCCCGAGACCGCCTCGGGCAGGTCGAGCCGCTCGCTGACCGGCTCGGGCGGCCGCCGCGGCTCGAGCTCGGTGTCGCGGCCCCGGGCCAGGTCGAGCGCCAGGAGCCCCGGGTGGCCGAACCGCTCGGCCAGCGCTCGTGAGGGGAGCGCGGCGAGCTCGCCGAGCGACCTGATCCCGAGCTGCTCGAGGATCTCCGGGAGCGCCTGCAGCTCTGGCCTGGTGCGCAGGAGCGACACCGGCAAGGGAGCGAGGAAGTCACGCGCCGCCCGCTCCTCCACCACGACCGCCCCGGCGGGGCCACGACCCGCTGCACGCCGGCGGGGCCGTGCCCGCAGCGCCGCCGCGTGGGCCGCGAAGCGGCTGGGCGCCGCCCCGAAGCGCGACCCCGGCCCGAGCGCGCGGCGGGCGGCCGCGAGCACCCCGTCGAGACGGTCCCCGTGGATGCCCTCGAGGGGCCGCGCGGCGAAGAAGGCAACCCCCGAGCGATCCGACTCCACGGCCGCGCCGATCCCCTCGAGCCGGTCGAGCACGTGACCCCACAGGGAGCGCGATCCCTCGGGATCGGGAGGCACCAGACGCAGGGCGGGACAGCGCGCAAGCGCCTCCCCCAACCGCATGCCGCGGACGACGCCGAAGGCCTCGGCGGGCGCCGACACCTCCCCCACCACCTGCTCGCGCCCAGCCTCGGGCGCCAGCGCGGCCGGCTCGGCGAGGAGCGCTCCCCGGTCCCCGAGAGCGGCCAGGAGCTCGAAGCGGGGATAGAGAACGCAGATCACCATTGACGCGAACACATGTTCGCATCGAGGGCGGCGGCGTGCAAGCTCGATTGCGCGGGCGCGCCGGGGGTCACCTCTCGTCCGAGCTCCAGCGTATTGCTGGGTAGGGCAGCGCTGGCTGTGCGTAGCGTCCTGCCGCGGAAAGTGCGTGCCGAGTCTTACTCGCGCTATGCGCGACTAAGTCCACACGCACTCGAGCGCCCCGCGGGTTGCGTTACAGAACGGCCACGAAGCTAACGGCACGCAACAGAACACCTCTTACCCAGCCCAGAACCTCGGGGACCCTCGCCTCAAAGCGACAGCACCCCCGCCACCAGGCTCGCCAGCCCGGCGCAGACCACCAATCCCAGCGCCACCAGCGAGAAGCGCGGCCCCGCGAGGCGGCGGAACACCCGGGTGCCCAGCGCGTGCCCGATCAGCACGAGCACGAGGAGCGCGGCGAGCACGTCGAGGCGCACGGCACCGGTCCCCCCCACCGCAACCACCACCGCTCCGCCGGCCAGGTTGAGGGCCAGGAACGACGCGGCGAGCGACGCGCGCAGCTCCGCCGGGCGCAGCCCGAGCGCCTCCAGCCAGAGCACGATCGGCGGTCCGCTCACGCTGATCGACGTGGTCAGCGCCCCGCTCGTGAAGCCGACCGCCCAGGTCGCCTGCGGAGTCGCCGCAGAGCTCGCGCGAGCGCCGGGCGCATCCGCACGCCGCAGCAGTTGCCAGCCCGCGACGGCCATCACGGCGGCGCCCACCGCAACCTGGAGCACGGGCTTCGACAGCACCGCCAGCAAGACCGCGCCCACCGCGAGCCCGGGCAGCGCCGCCAGCAGCATCGGGGCGAGCCGCGCCAGCTGTACCTGCTCCCGGCCGGAGTCCAGGAGCACGAGCACGTTCAGCGGTGGGCCGAGGAGGAGCATCGTCGTGACGGCCTCGTAGGGGTCGAGCACCGCGAAGAGCGCCGGGCTCAGCACCAGCGCGAATCCGAAGCCCGTGGCCGACTGGACGAGCGCGCCGGCCAGCGCCGCGGCGCCGGCGAGGACGATCAATCCGTCGTCACGAGGTCCTTGGGGAACCCGGTGAGCACCTCCGGCTCTCCGTCGGTCACGACCACCAGGTCCTCGATCCGGACGCCCAGCTCACCCGGGATGTAGACCCCGGGCTCCACGGTCACGGCGTTGCCGGCCTGCAGGCGGCCGCTCGCGGTCTTCGCCACGCGCGGTCCCTCGTGGACCTCCAGGCCCACGCCGTGGCCCAGTCCGTGCCCGAAGCGCTCACCGTGCCCCGCCGCCTCGATGATCGCGCGTGCCACGCCGTCCACCGCGGGCAGCTCGGCGCCCGCCCGGGTGGCTGCGAGCGCCTCCTGCTGGGCCCTCAGCACCAGCTCGTAGACCTCGAGCGCGCCGTCGTCCACGGGGCCGGTCGCGAGCGTGCGGGTGCAGTCGGAGCAGTAGCCGTCCACCTGGGCCCCCATGTCGATCACAACCAGCACCCCGGGCGGTATCTCGACGTCACGCGGCACCGCGTGCGGGAGCGCCCCGGCGGGACCCGCCGCCACGATCGGCGGGAACGAAGCTCCCTCGGCCCCGAGGTCCACCATCGTTCGCGTGGCGGTGATCGCCACCTCGCGCTCGGTGCGCCCCGCGAGCCCCCGCTCGCGCATGTGGCCGTAGGCCGCGTCGGCCAGCTCTGCCGCCGCCCGCATCGCGGCGATCTCGGAGGGGTCCTTCACCGCGCGCAGTTCCTCGACGAGCGTCCCGGCCGCCACCAGCTCCGCGCCCTCGGCGAGCTTCTCGCCGAGCTTGGCGTGCGTGGCCACGGTCACGTGCGAATCCTCGAAGCCGGCGCGCCCGCGCAGGCGCCCGGCCAGCTCGCCGAGCATGTCGCGCCCGGACTCGATCCGCTCGTAGCCCACCACCTGCGCCTCCGCCTGCTCGACGTAGCGGAAGTCGGTGAGGAAGAGGCGTTCGTGTGGAGTCACGATGCAGGCGCCGTTGGTGCCGGTGAAGCCCGTGAGGTAGCGGACGTTCAGCAGGTTCGTGACGAGCAGGGAGTCGAGCTCGAGCTCGGCCAGCCG
The DNA here is from genome assembly GCA_963759625.1 of uncultured Thermoleophilaceae bacterium. Classification (GTDB taxonomy): domain Bacteria; phylum Actinomycetota; class Thermoleophilia; order Solirubrobacterales; family Thermoleophilaceae; genus JACVRW01. The sequence goes on from CAVXAD010000017.1 coordinate 341,555, forward strand.
GGCCGCCAGCCGGTCGCTGCGCGCCTCTACCGTCGCGGCGGGCGGCGTCTGGACGTTCACCTGTCGAGGGCCCCGTCGAGCATCGTCAGAGCCTCACGGTATCCGTCCACGCCCTTGCCCTGGACACAGGCCAGGCACAGGTCCCGGATCACGGACGTGCGCCGCCACTCCTCGCGCTCGTCGATCGCCGACAGGTGTACCTCCACCGCCGGCAGCCCGGCCACCTCGAGCGCGTCGCGGATCGCGTACGAGTAGTGGGTCCACGCCCCGGGGTTCAGGACCAGCCCGTCGCTTGTCTCGCCGGAGCGGTGGAGCCACTCGCAGAACTGGCCCTCGTGGTTCGTCTGGAAGAACGCCACCTCCAGGCCCAGCTCGTCGGCGAACTGCTTGATCCGCACCTCCAGCTCGGTGAGCGTGAGGCTGCCGTAGTGGGCAGCGGTCGCGGCGGCCGAGCACATCGAGGTTCACGCCGTGGATCACATCGACCCGGCCGCTCATCCCTCGTGCACCTCCGCCACCGCCGCGCGCAGGTCGGCGGGCTCCACGTGGTGTCCCGGGGTGACCTCGCCGGGGGCCTCCACGAGCACGAACGGCACCCGGCCGCCGATGCGCTTCTTGTCGCGCTCCACGAGCGCCACCACCTCGTCCACCCCGGCTCCGCCGAACCGCGCCGGCAGCCCACGAGCGCCCAGCAGCTCGGCCACCTCGGCGCGCAGCGCATCCCTGCCGGAGAGGCGGAGCGCCGCCAGCAACCCGATGCCCACGGCCTCGCCGTGCCGGTAGCGCGCGTAGGCGGTCGCGGCCTCGATCGCGTGAGCCACCGTGTGGCCAAGGTTCAGCACCTGCCTTCGTCCGGCGTCGCGCTCGTCCTCGGCCACCACCGCGAGCTTCGTCCGGGCGCAGCCGATCACGGTCTCGAGGTCGGGGTCGCCGCCCTGACGGACGCGCGCCCAGAGCCCGCCGCCGGCGATCAGCGCCGTCTTCACGACCTCCGCGTACCCGGCCGCCAGCTCCGCCGCGGGCAGCGTGGCCAGCGCGGCCGGGTCGCACAGCACCGCCGACGGCTGGTGGTAGGAACCGGCGTAGTTCTTCCCCTCGGGCAGGTCCACGCCCGTCTTCCCGCCGTAGGCGGAGTCCACCTGGGCCACCAGCGTCGTGGGCACCTGGACATGGCGCATGCCGCGCTGGTACACGGCCGCGCAGAAGCCCGCCAGGTCCCCGACCACGCCGCCGCCCACCGCGACCACGAGATCGCCGCGCTCCGCCCCGCCGCGCGCCAGGGCGCGCAGCACCTCTTCGGCCGAGGCGAGCGTCTTGCGCTCCTCGCCGGGGTCCACCAGGACCAGTTCGTGGCCCTCCACCGGCTGGTGGCGCGCGACGTTCGTATCCGTGACCACGAAGCGACGCCCGTCGCGCGGGTAGGCGAACCCCGAGGCGATCAGGCCCTGCTCCGAAGAACACCGGGTAGTCGCCCGAGGCGGAGCCGGCCCAGACGAGCCGCGTGCCGGGGGGCGCCTCGGGGAGCGCTCCGAGCGCGGGCAGCGCCGCGCGTATCGAGTCGCGGCCGCCTGGAGGGAGCACGGCGTCGGCCACCGTCGCGTAGAGAGGCTCACGATCGCGCTGGAGCTGCTCGAAGCGGGCCTGGTCGCGCGCCAGCGGGCGCCCGCCGCCCGACGCGCGCCGCCAGGCGTCGCCGGGGTCCACCTCGAGCTGCACCACCGTGTGGGAACGGAGCGCCTCCCGCACCCGCTCGGACTGCACGGCGCCACCGCCGAGGGCCACGACCGCGCCCCGCGCGTCGGCGAGCAGCTCCACCACCACGTTCTCCTCGCGCTCGCGGAACGCCGCCTCGCCCTCGCGGTCGAAGTACGTGGCGATCGGCTCGCCGAGCCGGCGCTCGAGCTCCCGGTCGGAGTCGAGCGCCTCCACGCCGAGCTCCGCGGCCGCCGTACGTGCCGCGGTGGACTTGCCGGCGCCCATGAAGCCCACGAGCACGAGCGAACGCTCGAACGCCCGGGCTGGCGGCGCCTGGCCGGCGGCTACGCCGGCCTCCATCCGATCCGCTCGCGGTACGCGGCGAGCGCGCCGCGCACGTCGTCGATGTGGTCGCCGCCGAGCTTCTCCCGGTAGGCGGAGGCCAGCACCAGGGCCACCATTGCCTCCCCGACCACGCCCGCCGCGGGGACGGTGCAGGAGTCGGTGCGCTCGCGCAGCGCCTGGGCGGGCTCCTTGGTGGCGATGTCCACCGAGCGCAGCGGCTTCGTCAGGGTCGGGAGCGGCTTCATGGCGGCACGCACCACCACCGGCTCGCCGTTCGTCATGCCGCCCTCCACGCCGCCGGCGCGATTGGTCTCGCGCCGGTAGCCGTGCTCCTCGGACCAGAAGAGCTCGTCATGGGCCTGCGACCCCACGCGCCCCGCGAGGTCGAACCCGTCGCCGATCCCCACGCCCTTCATGGCCTGGATCGACATGATCGCCTGCGCCAGCCGGCCGTCGAGGCGCTCCTCCCAGGAGACGTGCGAGCCGAGGCCGGGCAGGACCCCGAACGCGCGCACCTCGAACACTCCGCCGAGCGACTCGTTGGCCTTGCGCGCCGAGTCGATCTCGGCCACCATCGCCGCGCTCGCCTCGGCGTCCAGGCAGCGCACGGGGGACTCGTCCACGCCCTCGAAGCTGGCGGGCGACAGCTCCGCCGGCTCGGGAGCCACCACCGATCCGATCCTCGTCACGTGGCTCAGCACCGTGACCCCGAGCGCGCGGAGGAACGCCTTCGCGAGCGCGCCGGCCGCTACGCGGGCGGCGGTCTCGCGCGCGCTCGCGCGCTCCAGCACGTTGCGGACATCGGTGAACCCGTACTTCTGGACCCCCGCCAGGTCGGCGTGGCCGGGGCGCGGCAGGTGGACCTCGTCCACCTGCGCCTCCACCGGCCAGGGGTTCATCCGCTCCTCCCAGTTCGCGTAGTCGCGGTTGTCGATCCGCAGCGCCACCGGACTACCGAGAGTACGCCCGTGGCGGATCCCGGAGGCGACCTCGGCGCGGTCCTTCTCGATCTTCATTCGCCCGCCGCGACCGTGGCCCAGCTGGCGCCGTGCGAGGTCGGCGTCGAGGTCCGCGGGGCTCAGCTCGAGGCCGGCGGGAAGCCCTTCCACGATCGCGATGAGGCCTGGACCGTGCGACTCGCCGGCCGTTGTGAAGCGCAGAGACATGGCGCCCACACCCTACTTGCGCGGGGTGAGGACGCCTGTCTCGGAGGAGGAGCTACGGAGCGGTCTGGTCGCTCGCATCGGACCCGCCGGAAACGCTCACGAGGTCCGAGAGGAACTGCGGGACGAACGCGTGCTCGGGCGCGCTGCCCGACTCTGCGGTCGCGCCGGTGGCGTCGTCGCCGTCCGCCGACGCCTTCTTCTTGGCGGTGAGCGACTTGGCGCCCAGCTTCACCTTGCGGATGGCGCGAACCCTGAGGGCGTAGGTGTCGCCGGCCTCGGTCGTGAAGGTCTCCTTCTCGCCCGGCTGCAGGTACAGGAAGCCGCATTGATCCTGCTTCGGCTTGCACTTGCCGTCGCCGGTGGCGGAGGCGTACAGGGTCGTGTCGAGGATGAAGACCGCGTTGCCGCCCTCGGAGCGAACGCCCAGGAACACGATCAGCGCGTTGCTGTGGCTCGGCAGGACGCTCGAGCGGGTCCATGCCGTCGATCTTGCGCTTCTCGCCGTTCGTGACGAAGGTCGCGTCGATCACGTAGCGGTACGCGGTGGTCGTCTTCTTGACGACGGCGGTGCCGCCCGTGGATCCGGTGCCGCTGTCGCTCGTTCCGGTCGGGGCGCTCGCGGCGCCGGTGCTGCCGTGCCGCCGGTGTCGCCCGTCGAGCCCGTGGTCGGACCGGCGGTGGTGTCGTCGGAGTTGGCGATGATGTCCTGCGGCGGCTTGAACGGGTTGCTCGAGTCGAAGACGTCGAGGCTCGAGCCGTCCCCGGGGTCGTCCTTGGCCACGGTGAGGGCCGCGAGGCCCTTGGTGGCGCCGGACTCGCTCGGCGGGCTCACGGCGACCACAGTCGCCGACACCGGCTCCTTGCTCGGCTCGGAGAGCACGATCGGGACCGCGATGAGCCCCAGGAGGAGCAGTGCGGCCACGGGCCACAGGCGCTTCTCGCGAAGGTCGTTCCAGAGATCTATGAGGAAAGCGTTCATGGCTATGTCAGGGGGTCGCGGTGGCGGTGGGGACCGGCGACGCCCCGCTGGAGGCCGCGGCGCCCGCCGGGGTCGTGGTCACGTCCGCGGGGCCCTGGGGGGTGGCCCCGGCAGTTGTGCCCTGGGACTTCGGCGAGAGGTACACGGTCGCCTTGACGGAAGCCTTCAGCCGCGGGAAGAGCTCGGTGTCGCTGGCCCACTGGACGCCCTCCACCGTGATCAGCCGGCCGCTCACGAGGATGTTCCTGTTGGCCACGCGGACGAAGCGCTTGACGCTGTGGAAGAAGTCGGCGAGGTTGTAGAAGTCGCCGACGAACTCCAGCTCGAGCGGCACGGTCTCGAGACCGGGGGTGGCGGCGGGGGTAGCCGTGCCGGCGGCCGCGTCGGCGGCGCCAGGGGTGGTCGACGTCTGGGTGTCGGAGGTGCTGACGCCGGACTGCTCGGCCGCCGTGGCGTTCTGGTTGGACGTGGCCTGCGCGTTGTTCGCGGACTCCACGGCGGTGCCGGGGGCACTCTGCGCGGTCTCGCCGCCGGCGGCGGCCGGCGTGCCCGAGGAGCCCGAGTCGGTGCTCGGCGGGGTGGTCGTGGTGGTGGCCGGCGCCGGGGTGCCGGCCTCGCGCTCACCGGTGGCGATCTTGGTGAAGCGGATGCCCGTGCCCGCTGCGGCGCGGTCGAGCGCGACGATGAGGCTGGGCATGTCCACGGAGGCCGGGATGGCCTTGCCGAGACGCACGACCTCGGTGAAGTCGGACCGGAAGGCGCTCTCGGCGTTCTTGGCACTCGCCGCCGCGGTCTTCGCGGTGTCGAGGCGCGCCTGCTGCTGGGACATCTCGTCGCCGGCCTTCGAGGCCTCCTCGCGCTTGGGGCTGAGAAGCAGGAACCAGTAGCCCGCCAGCACCACGAGGGGGATCAGCAGCACGAGGATCTTGCGGTCGCGCTCCGAGAGGGTCACGATCCACCTCCGAGGGATGCGGGCACGCGCGTGGCTCCACGCGGCACCTCGGTCGCGGGCGGGGTCGGACTGAAGGTGACGGTGACGTCGTACTTGTAGTAGTTCCCGCACTCGTCGACGGTCGTCTCGGTCTCCGTGCCGCCGCCGACGGACTCGACCGAGGACTCGTTCAGCTTCACGTCGCTGACGCGGTAGAGCTGGCCGAGACGGACCATCAGCGTGGCCGTGTCCGTCTGCTCGGGCGTGCAGCCCACGAGCTTGGCGGTCGGCGACGTGGCGACGCCGGTGGCGCCGGCGGTCGTGGTCGGACCGGTCTGGGTGGGATCGCCGGTGACCGACGCGTCGGCCGTCTGGATCCAGCTGCGCTCCGGCATGATCCGGGCCAGCTCGCGCATGAAGCGCTCCCAGTCGAAGCGGTTCCCGGCGACCGAGCCGACGCTCGCGATGCGCTGCTGCTTGATCTGGGCGAAGCTGCTGAAGTCGGCCTTGAGGGCGGCCTCCTGCTCGAGCCTGTTGGCCTCGGCCCGCGCCGCGTCGGCGTCGTTCGTCCGCGAGGTCGCCTGGTTGGTGACCAGCACGTAGCCGACGACCATCAGGAGCAGCGCTCCCAGAACGCCGACGACCACATAGGAGCTGCCGGCGCGCGCGCCCGTGGGCCGGCGCCGCTGGTCCTGGGGAAGCAGGTTGACGGGTCTCATGCCGCCGCTCCGAGCGAGAGTCCCGCCGCAACGGTGTAGCGATGGGGATCCTCATCGGCGGCGAGGCTGGACGTGTCGAGCCCGCCGAGCGGCCAGGCCACCCGAAGCGGAAGGCCGAGATGCACGCCGAGGCTCTCCACGAGCTCCTCGTCGCCGGACCCGGGTCCGGACAGGACCACCTCGCCCACGCGCTGGGCCTGGGGCTGGGTCATGTAGTAGTCGATCGAGAGGCGGATCTCGTCGGCCAGGCGCGAGCCGGCATCCGGCTCGTCCCACACCGCCGAGAGCGGCCTCGTGAAGAAGCAAGACGATCCTACGGCGATGGCGAGGTTGGTCACGCCGGCGAGGTGGCAGAAGACGCGTGCCGACTCGTCGGCGCCGTCGCCGCCGCTGACGAGGGTCCGAACCAGGGCGAAGGCGTCGAGGTCCACGCCGTCGGCCTTGAGGCCGGCGCCGCGCACGGCCTCGAGCAGCGACTCGACCATGGAGCGGCGAGCCGCCACGAGCACGACCTGCATCCGCGGCGTGCCGTCGGCGGCCTCGGCGTAGCCGGCCACCTGGTGATCGAGGATGGCCTCGTTGAGGGGCATGGCGATCGCCTCGGCCGCCTGGAAGCGGACGGCGGCTTCGCGCTGCTTGTCGTCCTCGATGCGAGGAAGCTCGATCACGCGCACCACGATCTGCTGGTTGGCGATGCCGAGGCGCACGTTCTTGGGCAGCCCCTCATCGGCCACGAAGCTCTTGAGGGCATCGGAGAGCGCGGCGGGGTCCCTGACCTCGCCTTCGCTGACCACGCCCTCGGGGAGGCTGTGGCTCGCGGAGCGCACCAGCCGGGCGCCGTCCACCTGCGCGGCCGCCAGATAGCGGCCGTCGATGTCGATCCCCACGGAGCCGCGCTCGGAAGTCTTTCGAAAGGAGAGGGCCATGAATGCTCCCCCGCTCTATCGGCTAAGCGCGCCGGGGGCTTAACCCCTAAATGCGCTCGTTCGGCCCGTGAGGCGTCAGCTCAGGAGGTGATCGCTGTAGAGATCGACCAGCTCGGGGCCCGCGAGCACTCCCACGAGCCCGCCCAGAGCGAGAAACACGCCGAACGGCACCGCCTTCTTCCGCGCGTCCGCGCCCTCGCGGGCGATGATGGCGAGCCCCACGACCGTGCCCGTCAGAAACGACACCAGCAGGGCCGGCGCGATCGACAGCCCGAGGTACAGGCCCATCACGCCGGCCAGCTTCACGTCCCCCATCCCCATGCCGGCGGGATAGACGAGGGCGGCCACCAGCAGGAAGGTGAAGGCAGCCGCGCCGGCGATCAGGTGCTCGGGCAGGTCACCCGTGGCCACCAGCACGCTGGCGATCAGCCCCCAGGCGGCCATCGGGTAGACGATCCGGTTCGGCAGCAGGCGATGGTCGAGGTCGATGCCCGCCAGGGCGATCAGGCAGGCCACGAACGGGAGCTCGAGCAGGAGATCGGCGTCCGCCCCGCGGACGGCCACCACCGCCGCGAACGCGACTGCGGTAATCAGCTCGACGAGGGGATAGCGCGGCGAGATCGGCGCGCCGCAGTGGCGGCAGCGGCCGCGCAGCACCAGCCACGAGACGACCGGAACATTGTCGTAGGGCGCCAGCGGCGTGCGGCAGGAGGGACAGCGAGAGCCGGGAGCCACGAGCGACTCGCCGAGCGGGACGCGGTGGATCACGACGTTGAGGAAGCTTCCGAGAACCGCCCCGAAGACGGCCGCGAGTGCGATCTCGACCGCCATCGCGCTTGGAAGCTACCCGGGCGCCGGCGGAGCCCGTCGGCCCGAGGGCCCGGAACGACGACGGGCGGGCCCTGTGGCCCGCCCGTCGCAGCACTGCTCTTGTCAGCAGGCTCGGGCTACCAGGTCCCGGACGTGGGGCAGGCGCCCTTGCCGGTCGGCGGTGCACGTACGCGTGATCGAACCGGTGGCCGGCTTCGTGATCGTGAAGATGTTGCCCGACTCGGACTTCGCCTCCACGCGGTAGTTGTCCGACACCAGCGCGGCCAGGTTCGACCTGGCCGTTGCCCGTGCCGGTCGTGATACCGGACTCGGTCACGTCCTGGCTCGTACCGCAGCCGACGTAGGTCTGTGAGTTCGTGTAACACGACTCCAGCGCCGAGACCATGTTACGAGCGTTCGACTTCGCGCTCGCGTCCTGGCCCTTCTGACGCTGACCCAGGAATGCCGGCAGCGCAATCGCGGCCAGGATTCCGATGATCAGGATCACCACGAGGAGTTCGATCAGGGTAAATCCCCGCTCCCCGGAGTGAATCCTCTCACTCAGCTTCCGCAGCATATGTCTCCTCCTTTTGAGGTGACGGTCTGGATGGTCTGGTGCCAGCCGCCGCGGAAAGCCGAGGCATTTGGCCGTTCGCGGACATAGATCGACAGTCGCCGCGAGAGCCCTTTAATACGTGGTGGCTTCTCTCTGGCATCCGTCCACTTCGACGGCTCACCAGCTGCCCGACGAAGGGCACGCGCCCTTGCTGGTGGTCGGTGCAGGTACGGGTCACGTTGCCCGTTGTGGGGTGGGTGACCGTGAAGTTGTTGCCCGATGCCGACTTCGCCACGATCTGGTAGTTGCCCGAGGCGAGAGTGGCCAGGTTGACCTGGTTGTTCCCGGTCCCCGTGGGGATGCCCGAGGCCACCACGTCCTGGCTCGTGTCGCAGCTGGAGTAGTCCTGGCTCGTCGCGTAACAGGACTCGAGCGCCGAGACCATGTTGCGAGCGTTCGACTTCGCGCTCGCGTCCTGGCTCTTCTGCGCTGGCTCAGGAATGCGGGCAGCGCGATCGCCGCCAGGATTCCGATGATCAGGATCACCACGAGGAGTTCGATCAGGGTGAAGCCCCGCTCCCCGTGGATCCGCTCTGCTCAGCTTCCGCAGCATGTCTCTCCTCTGTTGAGGTGACGGTCTGGATGGTCTGGTCTGGTCCCAGTGCCGCGGCCTGCCGAGGCACTGGGTAGGACCCATATCGGCGTGGTGACCGTGTCCTTTAGACGGGGGACGCGACGCGTCGCGCGGCGTCCAGCGCCGGCATCGGCGGACGCTCGTCCGCCGGCTCGTGCGCGCGGTAGGCGCCGAACATGGCCAGCAGCGCAAACGGGGTGAACCACGGGATGTAGAAGTAGAACCAGTGGTTGACGCCCAGCTGCGCCGCGATCAGCGCCGCTGCGCCCAGTCCGGCCACCTGGCGCAGGTCACGCCGGCGCGGGACGAACGCAAGCGCTACGGCAAATCCGAGTCCAGCCACCTTGACGACGTCCTGCAGCGAGGTGGAGCGACGGATGGAGCCCCCACACGCTGAACACCGATTCGCGGCCGAACTGGAAGCCGATCGTGCAGTCGTAGAACTCGCGCAGCCCGCCGTCCGGCAGGTAGAGCCCGATCGACAGCGCCACGATTCCCGCGAACGCGGCCGCGAACGACGGTCCACGAGCGCGAGCGGCGCTCCTCGCCGGTGCCGGTCGCGAACAGCGGCGCGAGCACGATGGGGCGCGAACTTCGCCGCGGCCGCGAGCCCCACCATCAGCCCGCGCCGCGCCGGCGACTGGAGCGCCAGCAGCGCGTAAACGAGCAGCATCGGCCACCAGGCCGTCGTTCACGTTGGCCTGCAGCCCGAGGAGCGTGAAGGGATAGGCGGCACCAGGCGAACGCCATCGCCACGCCCAGCCTGCGGCCCTCGGCGCCCGACCGCAGCCGGGCGCCCAGCAGCATCAGGCCGATGACCGTGGCCAGGTCGAAGGCAAGCGAGGCGGCGTGCGCGGCGGGCACCTCCGCCCAGCGGCCGTCGTTCGGGAAGAGGAGCTCGAACGGGACGTACGCCAGGTAGGTCACCGGGCCGTAGGTGTCCCCGTGCATGGCGTTGTCCACGTACAGGTCCTGCTTGTGCGTGATCCGGTCGGCGCCGATCACGCTGGCATAGCCCACGTCCATGATGACCGAGTTCTCCACGTTCATCCCGACCCGGAACATCATCAGCAGCACGACCCCCACCACGAGCCAGCTGGTGCGCGCGTACGGCATCAGGCGCTCACGGCGCGCACGTGGGCGGAACCCGGCCAGCGCCAGTCGCACCATGAGGTAGACGAGCAGCGGGTAGACGAGCGGAACCGACACGTCCACGTTGCCCTTGTTGAAGAAGTACTCCGACACGCCGAAGGCGAGCAGCACCAGCAGGTCCAGGTGCAGGAGGCGAAACGGGCGGCGCGGGTCCACGAAGGGCGCCACGAAGAGGAGCGCGAGCGGCAGCCAGATGTACCAGTGGTTGAGGGCGCCGCCGACGGACGGCGTGTACCCGCGCGCCAGGAGCATGCTGGCCTGCGGGCCAGTCCACGCCTCGATGACCTCGCCGGTGACGCCGTCGATGTGGACGTCGGCCACCGCGCGTGTCGCTCGTGTCGTACGAGATCTCGTAGCGGCGCGGGTGCTTCACGTAGTAGAGCGGCACCAGGGCCGCCTTCTTCACCGGCCCGTACTCGCGATCTCGCGGCGCACGACCGGCAGGCGATCGGCGATGCGCATCGCCTCGCGCGGGGTCAGGCGGAATCCGGGCAACGGTCGCGTCGGGGCGCTGCACCCTGATCGACTGCGGCTCGAGCGGCGCCTGCTCGGCGAGCACGGGCGCCGGCGCCGCCGCGAACGCGACGACGGCCACGGCCAGCGCGGCAAGCAGCGGCGCAAGCAGCCGAGCTGCGTTCTTCATCGGGAGGGCGGGGTTCATGCGGGACTCGTGGCCATATCGGCCCCATGCCGCCGGCACTTGACCCCCGCAGGGGACGGAGCGGACCACCGCTCTACGATCAGCCCGGTGCACCTCCGCCGCGCACTACTTCTCTTCGCGATCGTGCTCGGGCTCGCCGCGCTCGCGGCCGCCCTCTCGCGCCCCGCCGAGCGGGCTGAGCAGCGCACGGAGCCGACCGTGGCCGAGCCCGCTCCGGAGACCGGTGGCACCCTGGAGCCGGCCGAGCTGCAGTTCCGCGCCTCTCACCCGCGCAGGCGCTCGCTCGCCGCTGACCAGGCCGCCCAGGTGCTCGTGATCGTGGACGTGCCCGGCACGGTGGTCATACCCGGCCTCGGGCTGAGCGCCTCGGCCGACGCCGTCACACCGGCGCGCTTCGACGTGCTCGAGCACCGGCCCGGCCGCTACCCCATCCTGTTCGCGCCGGCCGGCTCCGCGGAGGCCACCGACGCCGCACCCGCGGGCATGCTCGTGATCACACCCGCCGCCACGGGCGCCTGAGACCGGGTGTCGATCGGCTCGAGGCGTGCCCGATCGGCCATAATCGAGGTGTGGAGCCTCCGGGCGATCACGAGAGGGCGAACCCTCCAGAGCCCGCCGAGACCGACTGGCGCCTGCACGGGGTGCGGGTGGTGCATGCGGGCGAGCTCGACCCCAACACGCCGCAGACGCCCGGCATGAGCCGCGCCGCCGCCATCAACACGGCGCGCGCCGGCGCCGAAAAGCTGTGGGCCGGAACGGTCCTCATACGGCCGGATGCGAAGACGGGGGCACACCACCACGGCCACCTGGAGAGCGTCATCTACGTCGTGAGCGGCCGTGCCCGGATGCGCTGGGGCGAGCGACTCGAGTTCACCGCCGAGGCGGGTCCAGGCGACTTCATCTACGTGCCGCCGTACGTACCGCACCAGGAGATCAACGCGTCGGCGGACGCCCCCCTGTCGTGTGTCGTGGTGCGCAGCGACCAGGAACCCGTTGTCGTGAACCTCGACTTGCCTCAACTCGAGCCCGAACCCGAGCACGTCCGGTGGGTCGACGACATACACCCGGCGGGCTAGCCGATTGCCATCGCGGCGCAGCCGGCCGAGCCGGCTGCTTGCGCTACTTGATCGAGTCGTAGACCTTGAACATCGGCAGGTACATCGCGATGACGATGAACCCGACGATGCCGCCGACGATGATGATCATCACCGGCTCGAGGATCGAGGTGAGCGCCTTGACGGCGGTCTCCACCTGCTCCTCGTAGAAGTCGGCGACCTTCGACATCATCGCCTCGAGGGCACCGGTCTCCTCGCCCACTCCGATCATCTGCGTGACCATGATCGGGAAGGCCTCGGGCACAGCGGCCATCGGGGCCGTGAGCGAACCGCCCTTCTTGACGGAGTCGCGCACGTCGTTCATGGCCATCTCCACGACCTTGTTGCCGGAGGTCTTGCCGGTGATCTCGATCGCCTCGAGCATCGGCACGCCGGCGGCGATGAGGCCGGAGAACGTGCGCGAGAAGCGCGCGAGGGCGACCTTCTGGACGATGTCCCCGATCTTCATCGGGAACTTCAGCTTCAACCGGTCCCACTGGACCCGCCCGGTGTCGGAGTTCTTCCAGTAGCGGAAGAGCCACACCACGCCGAACACCACGGCGATCAGCACGTACCACTGGCGCGTGAACAGGTGCGAGAGCCAGACGGTGAACTTCGTGATGGCGGGCAGCTCCCCGCCGAAGTCCTTGAAGATCTTCTCGAACACCGGGACGAGGAAGGCCACGAGCGTCACGAGCACTATCAGCGCGAAGCCGCCGATCAGCGCCGGGTAGATCATGGCCGCCTTCACCTGGCGGCGGAGCGCGGCGTCCTTCTCGAGCTGCTCGGCCACGCGCACCAGGGTCCGGTCGAGGATTCCGCCCGTCTCCCCGGCCTCGACCATCGCCACGTAGAGATCGTTGAACACGTCCGGGTGCTTCCGGAGCGCCTCGGAGAGGGACTGGCCGCCCTCCACGTCCTTGCGTACGTCGATCAGGATCTCGCGCAGCTTGTCCGACTCGGTCTGCTCCTCGATCACGTAGAGCGCGCGCAGGAGCGACATCCCGGACTGCACCATCGTCGAGAGCTGGCGCGAGGCGATCACGAGGTCGTCCGCCTTCACGCGCTTGAAGCGCGCGAAGAGGTCGCCGGCGCCGGGCTCGGCCTGCTCCTCGATGTCGATGACGATCAGCCCGCGCGAGCGAAGCTGCGAGGCCACGGCCTGGCGGTCGCCGGCCTCCATCTCCCCCTTGGTGCTGGCGCCCGCGAGATCGAGTGCCTTGAATGCGAAGGTGGTCATGTCCTACGCCACCCTCACGGTGCCCATGAGACGGCGCAGCTCCTCTGGGGCCGAGGAGCGCGATTCGGCGAGCTCGCGCGAGATCTTGCCGCCGCGCACGAGCTCCGCCAGCGACGTGTCCATCGTCTGCATCCCGAACTGCGCCCCGGTCTGGAGCGCCGAGTAGATCTGGTGCGTCTTGCCCTCGCGGATCAGGTTCCGGACCGCGGGGGTGGGCACGAGGACCTCGGTGGCCACGCAGCGCCCGGTGCCGTTTGCGAGCGGCAGGAGCTGCTGGGTCACGATTCCCTGGAGCGCCACCGACAGCTGCACGCGCACCTGCTGCTGCTGCGCCGGCGGGAATACGTCCACGATGCGGTCCACGGTCTGCGCCGTGTCCTGCGTGTGGAGCGTGGCGAACACGAGGTGACCGGTCTCGGCCGCGGTCAGGGCGGTCGAGATCGTGTCGAGGTCGCGCATCTCGCCCACGAGGATCACGTCGGGGTCCTGACGGAGCCCGGCCTTCAGGCCGAGCCCGAAGCTCTGAGCGTCGGCCCCCAGCTCACGCTGGTTGACGATGCACTTCTTGTGCATGTGCAGGAACTCGATCGGGTCCTCGATCGTGAGGATGTGCTCGTGCCGCGTGTCGTTGATCAGGTCGAGCATCGCGGCCAGCGTCGTGGACTTGCCAGAGCCGGTGGGGCCCGTGACCAGCACGAACCCACGCGGCTTCTTGGTGAACTCCTCGATCGTCGGCGGCAGTCCCAGGCTCGCCAGCTTCGGCATGTCCTGGGGGATCAGCCGGAAGGCGGCGCTCAGCGAGGCGCGCTGGAAGTAGGCGTTCACGCGGAACCGCGCCTTGCCCGGGATCGAGTAGGCGAGGTCGAGCTGCCAGTCGTTCTCCAGCCGCTGGCGCTGGTCGTTCGTGAGGATCGAGTAGATGACCTCGCGCGTGAGCTGCGGGGTCAGCACCGGGTAGTCGAGCGCGTGCAGGCGCCCGTGGTGGCGGATCATCGGCGGGGCGCCGGCGGTCAGGTGAAGGTCGGAGGCATTGCGCTCCATCACCTGCATCAGCACGTCTGCGAAGTCGAATTCCATCAGCGCTCCTATCGGCTAGACGTGGCGATTACGTGACCCTTGCAACCTCGGCAATGGACGTGACGCCGTTCTTGACCTTTTCGAAGCCGTCGGCCCGCAGCGGGCGCATGCCCTGGGACACCGCGACCTTCCTGATGTCATCGGCAGCAGCGCGCTCGACCGTTAGGTCGCGGATCTCCTCGGTCATCGTCATGACCTCGTAGAGGCCGGTGCGGCCCTTGTAGCCGGTGCCGCCGCAGCGGCTGCAGCCGACGGGGTCGTAGGCCTCGAGGTCGAACGCCACGTTGAAGCCGGCCTTCTCGAGCGACGACACGCTCAGCAGCGACCGCTGCTTGCAGTAGGTACAGAGCTGGCGCACGAGCCGCTGCGCCACGACGGTGGCCAGCGCGGAGGCCGTCAGGAAGGGCTCGATCCCCATCTCGGTGAGCCGGGTGACCGCCGACGGCGCGTCGTTCGTGTGAAGCGTCGAGAGCACCAGGTGCCCCGTGAGCGCCGACTCCACCGCGATCTTCGCGGTCTCCGCGTCGCGGATCTCGCCGACCATGATCACGTCCGGATCCGCGCGGAGCATGGCCCGCAGCCCGGCGGCGAAGGTGAGGCCCGCCTTCAGGTTCACCTGAAGCTGGTTCACGCCCGGGAGCTGGTACTCGACCGGGTCCTCGATCGTGATGATGTTGCGCTCGGGCACGTTGATCTCGTTCAGCGCGGCGTAGAGGGTGGTGGACTTGCCCGAGCCGGTCGGACCGGTGGCCAGCACGGCCCCGAACGCCCGCCGGAAGCCGTCCTCGAACATCCGCGCGCCGGTGCCCGACATGCCCAGCTGGTCGAGCCCGATCAGCGCCTGGGTCTTGTCCAGGATCCGCATCACGACGCCCTCGCCGTCCACGTGCGGCATCGTCACGACGCGCAGGTCGATCGCGTGGCCCTCGACCGTCAGCGACACGCGGCCGTCCTGGGGCACGCGCTTCTCGGCGATGTCGAGGTTGGCCATGATCTTCACGCGCGAGATCGTGCCCGCCAGCATCCGGTGCGGAATCTGGGTGCTCTCGCGCAGCACGCCGTCCACGCGGAAGCGGACGCGCATGTCGCGGTTGTCCGGCTCGAAGTGGATGTCGGAGGCGCCGTCCTCCACGCCCTGGGCGATGATCGAGTTGACCAGCTTGATCACCGGTGCGTCGTCCGCCGACTCGCGGATCTCGGTGACCTCGGCGAGCTCGTCCTCGCCCTCCTTGACGGCGGCGGCCACCGCGTCGTCCAGCCTGCTCATGCGCCCGATCAGGCCCTGGATGTCGTCGCTCGAGCCCACCACCGGCCTCACCTCGTGGCCGGTCATCAGCTTGAGGTCGTCGAGCGCCAGCACGTTGGACGGGTCGGACATGGCCACGAGCAGGTGCCCGTGCTCGTCGAAGCCGATGGGCACGGAGCCGAGCCGCCTGGCGGCCGGTGGACCGATCAGGTTGAGCGCGGCCACGTCGGTCTTGAAGATCGAGATGTCCACGTGGTGCAACCCGAAGCGCTGGGCCACCGCGCGGGCGAGCTGGTCCGAGGTGACCACGCCGGCATCGAGCAGGACCTCCTCGGGGCTCCGGCGAAGCGCCTTCGCCTCCTCGATCGCAGCGTCCATGCGCTCGCGCGGCACGAACTCCATCTCCACCAGCACGTCCGGGACCGAGCGCGACCCGCCGCCGCGCCGCGGCGGCGGAGTGAGCCCCTTGCTCCCTCCGTCTGCCTTCGAAGCCGCCTCGGCGCCATCCTCGGGCACGGCGCGCAGCGCGGCCGGACCCGGTTGGCCCTCACTCATCGGGCGTCGGCGACTTCCTGAGCGAGGGCGCGCGAGTCGATGTAGCCCTCGATGAGACGCGACTTGCCGCGGCGGTCCACGATCACGATCGACGGGCCCTGGTTGACGCCCAGGTCCTGCACGATCTCGCCGAAGCGGTCCACGCTGCGAATGTCATCGATGAACACCTTGGCGTTCGTCTGGGCGCGCAGGGCGCGTACCGCCTCCGCGTTGGCCTGGTCGTCCAAGCCGCGCGGGTTCTCGAAGAGGATCACGACCTTCTTGTGATTGTGGACCGCGCGCGCCACCTTGCGCGGGTTGTTCGTCACGGGGGCGGGGCTCGTCACGTCGCCGATCCGGAAGCCGGCCTTCCGTGCCGCGGAGAGCCCGGGCGGCGGGTCGATCGCGAGCACGCCCACGCCGAGCACGGCGGCGGAGAAAGCGCCCGACTGCGCGCTCGGGGCTCCGGAGGCCACCTTGTCGGGCGCCTCGATGTTCTGCGGCTGGTTCACGTCGCTGAGCGCGAAGCTGAAGTCGATCTTGGCGCGACCCGCCTGACTCCCGGCGCCTGCGACCTGGCTGAAGTCGAGGTCGAGGGCGATCTGGAGGCGGCGGAGGATGCGGTCCTCCTGGCCGACGTACACGTCCACGTCGGCCGACTTGACCACCTTGCCGATCTGCTGGTCGAGGTTGGCCGGCAGGTTCAGGGCCGTGCCGCCCTGCCGCGCGAGCGGGAGGAGGTCACGAACCAGCGTGGGAGCGTCCACCGAGGCGGACACGTGCTTGGTGGTGACGCCGTCCACCTGCGCGTCGCCCTCGTCCTTGACGTCCGTGAGCCAGGAGCGCGGGTTGAGCCCGAGCGGGCCGGAGCCGGCGTCGCCGCCGCTCTGCCCATACGAGGCGATCTGCTTGCGGGCGTCCTGAAGCTGCGACCAGAGGGCGGCGGGCACCGGGTAGGCGGTACTGCGCTGAAGAAGGAAGGCGCGGTCGCCGAGCGAGACGGCGCCGGCGGTGATGCTCCGTGCCGCCGGCCTTGGCATTCAGCTTCATTGCGAACAGCGGCATCTGGTTCTTGCCGCGACTCTGGAAGGCGCCCTTCACCTTGAAGTCGAACCCCTGCCCGCCACCGCCGACCTGGTCGAAGCCCAGCCGGAGGTCGACCTTCGCGCTGTCGAGCGAGCCGTTCCCGGAGAACGCGGCGCTCAGCGTCTGGTCGGGGCTGAGGCTGCCGCCGGTGGGCTGCGATGTCTGCTGTGCGCTCCCGGTGCCCGGCGAGCCGTCGGCGCGGTCGCGCGCATTCTGTACGGCGAAGGCGGTCGCTCCCAGGAGGATGACGCCCAGAGCTACGAGTAGGAAGGGGCGGGAGATGGCCATTGCTCCGCATATCGGCAACGGCATCACGGGGGTTTAGGGGCGAAAGAACGCTCCTAGACGAGCGCGGCCCGCACAGCGCCGGCCTACACGGCGTGGCGCATGGCCTCGATCGGGGCCGGTTGCCCGGTCCAGAGCTCGAAGCTGAGCGCGCCCTGGCGCACCAGCACCTCCAGCCCCCCTATCACGCGACCGTGGCCGCGCGAGGCCCAGCGCCACAACGGCGTGGGTTCGTCTCCGTAGACGAGATCCACGACCGTGGCGGGCGGCGAGCTGCCGCCGAGCTGCAGCGCCGCGAGCGCGTCCTCCTCCGGCATGCCCGGTTGCAGCCCAACCGACGTTGCGTTCACGAGCAGGTCCGTCGGGCCGGGGCGCTCGGCGTGGCCCACGCCCAGCTCGGCGGCCAGCGCCGCGGCACGCTCGAAGGTCCTGTTCCACACCGAGACCTCCGCGCCGGCCTCGCGGAGCGCCCACGCGGAGGCGCGACCGGCGCCCCCCGCCCCGAGCACCAGCGCCCGCCGCCCCGCGACCGGCTGCCCGAGCGCCGCGATCAGCCCGGCCGCGTCCGTGTTGTCCGCCCTGATCCGCCCGTCGGCGAAGCTCAGTGTGTTCGCCGCCCCGATGGCCGCCACCGCGGGACTGACCTCGTCCGCCAGCGCGCGGGCCGCGAGCTTGTGCGGGATCGTCACGTTCGCGCCCGCGTAGCCGGAGGCCGGCAGCGCCCGCACCGTCTCCTCGAACAGGGCGGCCGGCACCGGCAGCTTCAGGTACTTCCAGTCGAGCCCGAGCTCGCGGAACGCCGCGCTCATCATCAGCGGCGAGCGGCTGTGTCCGACCGGATAGCCAAGCACCCCCGCGAGCCTCATCAGCACTTCGTGGGCGCGCGTCCGCCGCGGCGCGCACGGGCCCGGTCGTAGCGAGCGACGTTCCGCTGGTGCTCCGCGTCGGTGGCCGCGAACGCGTGCTCCCCGCACGTGTTGGGCTTGACCACGAAGTAGAGGTAGCGCGTGCGGCGCGGGTTGGCGGCCGCGCGGATCGAGTCGATGCCGGGGCTGCCGATCGGGCCGGGCGGCAGGCCCGCGTTCACGCGGGTGTTGTAGGGCGTGCGCGCCTCGAGCTGGGAGACTCGCAGCGGTCGCGTCCAGTTGCCGGTCTCGTAGCGCAGCGTGGCGTCGATCCCGAGCGGGATCCCCTCGTGCAGGCGGTTGTAGATGACCGATGCGATCAGCCGGCGCTCGCGCGGCACCTGCGCCTCGCGCTCGACCATCGACGCGATGATGAGCACGTCGTAGGGCGTGAGGTTCTTGCTCCGGGCGCGCTTCAGGTCCACAGCCGCGAAGCGGCGCTTGAACTCGGTCAGCTGGCGTTCCACGAGCCGGCGCACCGGTTGGCCCCGTCGCAGCTCGTATGTGGCAGGGAAGAGGAAGCCCTCCAGGCTCTTCGCCGCCTTTGCCCTGTACTCGCCCGGGTCCAGCAGCCGTGAGCGCCGGCTCGCCGCGAGATAGCTTCCGCGCAGGCGCTTGCCCACCACGCGGGCCGCCTCCGCCCGCGAGAGCCCCTCCGGGATCGTGACCTGCACCACGTTCGGCGGCGGGCCCTTCTCGAGGGCGTCGAGCGCGGCGACGAAGCTCATGTCCCGCCGGAGCGTGTAGGGGCCCGGCTTGAGCCCTTCGCTGCGCCCGGCGATCCTCGCCCGGAGCTGGAAGAACGTGGAGCTCGACACCACGTGGCGGCTCTCCAGCAGCTCCCCGATCTGCTCGAGGCTCGAGCCCTTGGGCACCACCACGTGCACCGTCTCCCCCTCCCCGCCCTTGAACGGCTGGAACAGGGAGAGCAGGAACCACGCCACGGCGGCCACGGCGAGCGACGCCACCCCGAGGGCCAGCAGCCGGCCCCAGCGAGGGTGCGATCCGCGTCGCGGCAGGTGCCCCCAGCCGGCTTGCCTCCGCCAGCCAGTCGCGGTCGTCGTACGCGGGCGGGGGCGCCGGCGGAGGCACATCGTCCGCCGAGCTACCGGAACGGCGCGCTTCGCGTGCCCTGCGGGCGGCCTCGCGCTCCTCGGGCGGACGGCCGCCCGGGACCGGCGGGGGTCCGTCGCTCACTCCGTGAGCCCCGTTGCAGCGCGCGTCAGGTAGCTCTCCAGAAGATGTGCGGCCGCGCGCGAGTCGAGCTCTCCCTGCCCGCCGGTGCGCTCGGCGAGGCGGGTGGTGAGGCGCTCGTCGTGCAGCTCCACCGGCACCGGCAGGCGGCGCTCGAGCCGTTCCGCGAACGCTCGCGCCTCCCCGGCCTGCGCACCTTCCTCGCCCGCCAGCGTCAGCGGCAGGCCCACCACCACGCGCTCGGCGGCGTGGTGCTCGACCAGCGCGGCGATCGCGGCAAGGCCCGCGCGGGTGTCCGGGCGCTCGACGACGGGAAGCACGCTCGCCAGGGTGCCGGAGGGGTCGGACACGGCGCAGCCGCAGCGCGCCGCGCCGTGGTCGAGCGCGAGGACCCGGCCCATCAGGACAGCGCTCGCTCGATCTCGAGCCGCGCCGTGGCCAAGGCGTCGGGCAGCTTCTCCGGGTCGCGCCCGCCGGCCTGCGCCATGGTGTCGCGCCCGCCGCCGCCGCCGCCCGCCACCTTCGCGGCGGCGCGCACCACGTCGCCGGCGCGCAGCCCGCGCTCCACGGCCGCGGGCGCGAAGTTGGCCACCAGGTGCACGCGGTCGTCCACCGCGCAGCCCAGCACCACGGCGGCCTCGCCCAGCCGCTGGCGCAGGGTGTCCGACAGCGCCAGCAGCGTGCCGGCGTCCGGGGCCGAGGTGGCCTCCACCACCACCTTCAACCCGCCGAGCTCCTCGGCGCCGGCGGCGAGCTCGTCCAGCGCGCCCCGGTCGGCAGCCTTGCCCGGCGACTTCTGCAGCTCCTTCACCCGGCCGCTGAGCCGCTCGACCGCTCGCACCACGTCCGGCTCCGGCACGCGCAGCAGGGCCGCCAGGTCGCGGATCTGCCGGTTGCGCTCGCGGAAGAGCTCGGCCCCGGCGCGCCCCGTAACCGCCTCGATGCGCCGCACGTTGGAAGCGCTGGAGGTCTCGCTGAGCAGGTGGAAGAGGCCGATCTCGGCCGTGTTGGTCACATGGGTGCCGCCGCAGAGCTCGCGCGACACCGCGTCGATCTCGACCATCCGGACCCAGTCGCCGTACTTCTCCCCGAACAGCGCCATGGCGCCCAGCGCCTCCGCCTCTGCGCGGGTGGTCTCGAGCGCGTGGACGGGGTGGCTCGCCGCGATCCGATCGGCGATCCAGGACTCCACGTCGGCCAGCTCGGCCTCGCTGAGCCGCTCGCCGTGCGTGAAGTCGAAGCGCAGCTTGTCCGGCCCGACGTAGGAGCCCGCCTGGCGGACGTGCGTGCCGAGCCGCTCGCGCAACGCCGCGTGCAGCAGATGGGTGGCAGTGTGGTTGCGCATGGTCGCCAGCCGCGTGTCGCGCTCCACGGCTGCACGCACGGCATCGCCGGGTTGGATCTCCCCGTCGATCGGCTCGAGCGCGAGCGCCTGATCGTCGCCCACGCGGTAGACGTCCACGACCCGCGCGCGTCCCGATGGCGACTCCACCAGGCCGGCGTCGGACACCTGCCCGCCGCCCTCGGGGTAGAAGGGGCTCTCCTCGAGCTTCGCGAGCACCCGGCCGTTCTCTTGCTCGGAGGCGCGGAGCACCGTCTCGGCCTCGATCGTCTCGTAGCCCACGAAGCGCGTGGTGAACCCGGCCTCGCGCGTGAAGCGCAAGACCTCGTCGTGAGCGGCATGAACCGCATTGCCCGCCTCGGCGCGCGCGCCGGCGCGGGAGACCTCCCGGGCGCGGTCCATGAGCTCCTCGAAGCCCTGGTCGTCCACGGAGAGCCCCTGCTCCGCGAGCAGCTCCTTCGTCATCTCGTAAGGGAAGCCGTAGGTGTCGTGGAGCTTGAACGCGTCCTCCGCGGACACCCAGGACGTGCCTTCCTCACGGGCGGCGTCCACCAGCTCGGCCAGCAGCCGCTCCCCCTGAGCGAGCGTGCGCCCGAAGCCCTCCTCCTCGGCCCGAGCCCAGCGCTCGATGGTCGGCCACTCCCGGTGCAGCTCGGGGTAGGCGTCGCCCATCGCCGCGACGGTGCGCTCGGCGAGCCGCACGAGGAGGCCCGACTCGATCCCGAGCACGCGTCCCTGGTGCATCGCCCTGCGCATGATCCGGCGCAGGATGTACCCGCGGTCCTCGTTCGAGGGCACCACGCCGTCGCCGAGCAGGAAGGTGGCCGCCCGCCCGTGGTCCGCGAGGATGCGCAGCGCGCGGGTGGTCTGCTCGTCCTGGCCGTACCTGCGGCCCGACAGCTCCTGCCCAAGGTCCACGAGCGGCCGGAGCTGGTCGGTCTCGAAGACCGACTCCACCCCCTGGAGGATGGCCGCCATGCGGTCGAGCCCCATGCCGGTGTCGATGTTCCGGCTCGGCAGCGGCGTGAGCGAGCCGTCGTCACCCAGCTCGTACTGCATGAACACGAGGTTCCAGTACTCGAGGAAGCGCTCCGTGTCGTCCCCGGGCCGGTCGTCGTCGGGGCCGAACTCCGGTCCGCGGTCCAGATAGAGCTCAGAGCAGGGCCCGCAAGGCCCGGTCGGCCCCGACTGCCAGAAGTTGTCCTCGCGGCCGAGGCGCACGATCCGCTCGGCCGGCACGCCGACCGCGCGCCAGCACTCGATCGCCTCCTCGTCCGCTCCGATCCCGAGCTCTTCGTCGCCGCCGAAGACCGTGATCCAGATCCGCTCGAAGGGGAGCCCGAAGCCCTCGGTCGACAGTTCGAGCGCCAGTTCCACGGCGCGCTCCTTGAAGTAGTCGCCCACCGAGAAGTTCCCCAGCATCTCGAAGAACGTGAGGTGGCGATGCGTGCGGCCCACCTCCTCGATGTCGGTGGTGCGGAACACCTTCTGGCAGGAGGTGAGACGCCGCGAAGGGGGCTCCTCCTCGCCGCGGAAGTACGGCTTGAAGGGCTGCATGCCGGCGGTGGTGAGCAGCACGGACGGGTCGTATGACGGCGGCACGAGCGACGCCGACGGCACGCGGAGGTGGTCCCGTTCCTCGAAGAAGGACAGGAAGCGCTCGCGGATCTCGGCCGCCTTCATCGCCCGCAGTCTAGGCAGCCGGCGGCGGGCATCCCGGCGCGCAACCTCATCCGGCGAATCGCCGGAACCCTCCCCCGGGGTGTGCGGTTTTCGCCCGCGAACGTGTGCAATGCGCCGCCCAGGGGGCGACCTCGCCCAGGTTGCGTCCGACGATCACCTAGATGCTGGCCTCCGAGCTATTGGTGGGCGAGGCGCGCGAGCGGCGCGCCAAGCAGATGGCTACCCGCGAGCGCTCGGTCAGCACGGTGTCGGCCGTCCTGTTCGTGATCGCCGCCGGGGCGATGGCGATCCTGCTCCCCGACGAACGGCACGTGAGCCCGCTCCTCGTGGTCGGCCTCGTGCTCGGCTACGCGGTCGTCCTCCAGGTGCGGTTCGAGTTCGGCGGCTACTACGGGTCGCCGGAGAACCTCGCGTACGTGCCGCTTCTGCTGCTCGGGCCGTTGCCCGCGGTGCCGGTCCTCGTGGCCGGGGCGGTGATCCTGTCCGGCCTGCCGAACATCCGCCGCGGCACCTGGCACCGCGACTCACTGCGCTGGGCGCTCGCCGACGCGTGGATCCCAATGGCTCCGACGGTGGTGCTCCTATTCCTGGCGCCCGGGCCACTCGACCCCGGCCGCCTGGACGTCTACCTGCTGGCTGCGGTGGCGCATTTCGCCGCCGACCTGATCTGGACGCTCGCTCGCAACGCCATGCTCGATCGGGTGTCCCTCCGCACGGTGCTCAGCGAGTACGTGGGCATCAGCCGGATCGACGCGATCCTCATGCCGCTCGGATTCGTGGTGGCGGTCGCCGCGAAGAGCGAGCCGCTCTACCTGCTCGCGATCCCGCCGCTCGTCTGGCTCTTCCAGCTCTTCTCGCTCGACCGTCACGAGCGCTACACAAAGGCGCTGGAGCTCCAGCGGGCGTACCGCGGCACGGTGATGCTGCTCTCCGACGTGGTCGAGTCCGAGGACAGCTACACGGCCAGCCATTCGCGCTCGGTCGTCGAGCTCGTGAACTCCGTGGCAGACGAGCTCGGCGTGGCCGACCAGGATCGCCAGGAGCTGGAGTTCGCGGCGATGCTCCACGACGTGGGCAAGATCTCCATCCCGAAGAACGTCCTCAACAAGCCCTCGCGGCTCAGCGAGGCGGAGTTCGAGCTGATGAAGACGCACACGATCGAGGGCCAGTTCATGCTCGACCGCGTGGGCGGCCTGCTCGGGCGGGTGGGTGAGATCGTCCGCTCCTGTCACGAGCGCTGGGACGGCGAGCGGCTATCCGGACGGCCTCGCCGGAGAGCAGATCCCGTTCCCGTCGCGCATCGTCTTCTGCTGCGACGCCTACAACGCGATGACCACCACGCGCGTCTACCGCGTGGCCATGCCCCACGAGGACGCCGTGGCGGAGCTCCGCGAGCACGCCGGCACCCAGTTCGATCCCGTGGTCGTGGAGGCCCTCATCAGCGTCGTGGAGCACCGCAAGCCGCGGAGCTCATCCACGGACGAGGTGCGAGCCTTGCTCTCCGGCACCCGCGCGAACCGCGACGTCAGCGCCGAGGCTGCCCGCTAGCTCCTCGGGGGGCGGCCCGGGCCCGCCCGGCTCGGTCCACGAACCACGCAGTCCCAGCACCGATATCGCCCATATGACCAGGCCGCCGACGCCCGCGGCCGTGATCATCGTCCGAGTGCCCACCGCATCGAGCAGCGGCGGTCCGGCAAGGAAGCCGAACGCAAAGGCCCACGCAGTGAGGGCGTCCTTGACGCCGAACACGCGCCCGGCGAGCTTGTCGGGCACGATCGCCTGGATCAGCTGGCGCTCGTAGACGAGCAGCAGCCCGTTGCCGTACCCGGCCGCCACGAAGGCCACCGCCGCGGCGAGGAACACGGGGGCGATCCCGCTGGCAGCGATGCCGAGCGACATCAGAAACGCGCCCATCAGGTAGCGGCGCTTCAACTCGGGCAGCGTGCCGCCACGCGATCCGCTCAGCGAGCCGAGGATGAAGCCCGAGCCGTAAAGGGTCATGAGCACCGAGAAGCCGACGTTGCCGGCGTCGAGCTCGTCCTTCGCCAGCAGCAGCTCACCGACGTTGAACACCGCGCCGAAGAAGAGCGCCGTGGCCGAGGCGATGAGAATCAGGCGCACACCGCGCATTCCGGCCGTCGCGACCAGGCCCGCGCGCGCCTCGCGGAGGAGCGACGGCCGTTCCTCGCTCCCCGGCTCCGCCTCCGGCGCGGCGCCGAAGCGCAGCGGCATCAGCACCAGCGCCGAGACGACGAAGCTCACGGCGTTGAGCGCGAGGATGGTCTCGGGGCCCGCCACCAGCAGGAAGAGGGCCGCCAGGCCGGGCCCGACGATGTAGCCGAAGTCCAGCACGGCGCCATAGAGGGAGGTGGCCGCCGGGAGTCGCTCGCGCCCCGCCACGCTCGGCAGCGACGCGAGGGCCGCAGGGGTGAAGAGGCCCGTCCCGATCCCCGCCAGCAGGGCCAGCGAGACCGTGGGCAGGAAGCCGTCGACCAGGAAGATGCCGGCGAAGGCAGCGGCCCGGATCACGTCCGCGGCGATCATGCAGCCGCGCCGCGACCAGCGGTCCGCGGCCGCGCCGAACACGGGGCCGAGCAACATGGCCGGCGCCACGTCGGCGAGGAGTACCAGGCCGATCGCCCACGGCGAGCTGAAGCGCTCGTAGGCGATGAGCAGCAGGGCCACCGCAGCGGCGCCGGTTCCCAGCGACGACTGCGCCAGCGCCGTGAAGTACCAGCGCGCCAGCTTGCTGCGTTTGAGGAGGTCTACGACCGGCCGCATCGCGCTAGACGATTGATTCGCCGTCTCCGTGCATCATCCGTGCGCGCGGTTTGTCTGAGGCAACGAAATCATCTTCCCGACAAGGCAGATCTCGAAACGACAGAGACCGCGCCTTGCGCGGTCTCTGGTCCTTCAACTTCGCTGAAGCTAACGACGAACCTGCATGCGGAATCCCTTCGCTTGGCGGGTCAACCCGGTTGCAGAGGTTCTTACCGTGAACCTCTGCAATGTGCGCGAAGCGTCGCAGATCGGCGGGGTCTTGTCCACATACTGTGCAAGAACCCGTGCATAGGGCGGACTTCTTTCGAGGATCGGCTGATCGAGCGCCATGGCGGCGCCGCGGGCCGTGACGCAGAAGGGTTTGCGGCCCGCTCGTCGAGTGGTCAGGCGCTGCCGGGCGATCCCGGCCCGGGCAGAGCTACCTCGACGGGCTCCGGCAGCGCGTCGCCGCACCCGGCGGGGCTCGCGTCGTCGCGTTCGGCCGCGCGGATCTCGTCGCCGCTCAGGTTCATCGGGTGGTGGCACGCGGCCACGTGCCCGCCGGGATAGCGGGCCAGCGGCGGCTCCACCTCGCGGCAGATGTCGGTCGCGCGCGGACAGCGCGGATGGAAGACGCATCCGGACGGCGGGTTGATCGGGTTGGGCGGCTCCCCGGAGACCACCACCCGCTCGCGCCTGCGGTTCTCCCGGGGATCCGGGATCGGGATCGCCGCCAGCAGCGCGCCGGTGTACGGATGCACGGGCTTCGTGTACAGCTCCTCCGCCGGTGAGATCTCCATCAGCTTGCCGAGGTACATCACCGCGATCCGGTCCGACACGTGACGCACCACCGACAGGTCGTGCGCCACGAAGAGGTAGGTCAGCCCAAAGGAGTCCTGGAGGTCGTCGAGCAGATTGATGATCTGCGCCTGCACCGACACGTCGAGCGCCGACACCGGCTCGTCGAGCACGATCAGGCGCGGCTCGAGCGCCAGGGCGCGCGCGACGCCGATGCGCTGGCGCTGCCCGCCCGAGAACTCGTGCGGGTAGCGGTTCAGGTGCTCGGGATGCAGGCCCACCCGCCGCAGCAGCTCGCGCACGCGGTCGTCGACCTGCCCGCGCTCCACGCCGTGGAGGCGCAGCGGCATGCCGATGATCTGGACCACCCGCTTGCGCGGGTTGAGCGACGCGAACGGGTCCTGGAACACCATCTGCATGTCGCTCCGCAGCGGCCTCATCTGCTTGCGGCCGGCGTGCGTCACATCCTCCCCGCGGAAGCGGATCGTGCCGTCCGTGGCATCGACGAGCCTCATGATCGCCCGCGACATCGTGGTCTTTCCGCAGCCGGACTCGCCCACCAGCCCCAGGGTCTCCCCCTTGGCGATGGACAGGGTCACGTCGTTGACCGCGTGCACGCGGGCCACCTCGCGCTCCACGAGCACGCCCTGCTTGATCGGGAAGAAGACCTTGAGGTGGTTGACCGCCACGAGCGGCGCGTCGCTCTCCGGCTGAGCGGCAGGCGCAGCGCTCACGTCACACCGCCGGCGGGCTCCGGCACGTCCTTGGACGCCAGGCCGATCTCGCCCGGACGGACCTCGCGGCGCCGCAGCTTCTCGTCCGCCGGCAGCCAGCAGCGGTCGCAATGCGTGGGATCGTCCGCACGCGCCTCGAGCGGCGGCACCTCCACGCACTGCGCGAACTCGTGCGGGCAGCGGGGACGGAAATGGCAGCCGGTCGGGCGGTCGGCCAGCGACGGTGGCAACCCGGCAATCGCCGGCAACCGCTCCGGCCGCGGCTTGTCCACGCGCGTGATCGAGCCGAGCAGGCCCCAGGTGTAGGGGTGCTGGGGGTCGTAGAAGATCTGGTCCAGCGTGCCCTCCTCCACGATCCGGCCCGCATACATCACCGCGATCCGGTCGGCAACGTCCGCAACCACGCCGAGGTCGTGCGTCACGAGGATCACCGCGGCCCCGGTCTCGTCCCGGAGCTGGCGGATGCGCTCGAGGATCTGCGCCTGGATCGTCACGTCGAGGGCGGTGGTCGGCTCGTCGGCGATCAGCACGCTCGGGTCGCAGGAGAGGGCGAGCGCGATCATCACGCGCTGGCGCATGCCGCCCGGAGAACTCGAAGGGGTAGGAGTCCACCCGCTCGCGGGCCCGCGGGATGCCCACGCGGTCGAGCAGCTCGATCGTGCGCTCGCGCGCCTGCTGGTCCGGGAGGGCCTCGTGCTCCTGGATCTGCTCGATGATCTGGGCGCCGATCTTCAGCACCGGGTTGAGCGAGGTCATCGGGTCCTGGAAGATCATCGCGATCTCGGCTCCGCGGACCCGGCGCAGCTCGTCGTCGGTGGCGCCGATCAGCTCGGTGCCCTTGTAGCGCGCCTCGCCCGTGAAGCGGGCGTTCGGCGACCTGGTCAGCCCGAGCAACGTCATCGCGGTCACGGACTTCCCGGACCCGGACTCCCCCACCACCGCCAGGATCTCGCCCGGCTGGAGGTCGAACGACACGCCGTCGACCGCCTCCACGATCGCCCTCCTCGGTCGCGAACGACACGTGGAGGTCGTCGACCTCGAGCAACGGCCCGGAGCCGCTCACTGAAGCCGGATCCTGGGGTCGAGGTAGGCGTAGAGGATGTCCACGATCGCGTTCAGCAGCACGATGAAGAAGGCGGCGAACATGGTCGTGGCGAGCACGGGCGGCACGTCGAGCTGGCCGACCGAGTCGGCGGCGTACTGACCCACCCCCTGTAGGTCGAAGACCGTCTCCGTGAGGATGGCCCCGCCGCCGATCACGGCGCCGAAGTCGAGCCCCCAGAGCGTGACGACCGGGATCATCGAGTTGCGCAGCACGTGGCGGATCATCACCTGCCGCTCCGACAGGCCCTTCGCGCGGGCGGTGCGCACGTAGTCCTCGTTGATCGTGTCGAGGATGTTCGAGCGCAGCACCCGCGAGTAGAAGCCGATGAAGAGGATCGCGAGCGCCGTCCACGGCAGGATCAGGTGGTAGGCCCAGTCGACCGGGTCCTTCGTGATCTCCACGTAGCCGCCGTTCGGGAACAGCCCGCGTCTTGTAGCCCAGGTAGTAGTTCATGAGGGCGCCGATCCAGAACACGGGCATCGAGATGCCGACCAGCGCGATGATCGTCAGGAAGCGGTCGGCGAACTTTCCCGCCCGCATCGCGCTGTAGAGGCCGAGGGCCACGGCCACGGCCATCCACAGGAGCGCGGCTCCGATCGCCAGGGAGAGCGTGCGCGGCAGCCCCTTCCGGATCTCCTCATCCACGTCCAGCTGGGTGAAGTACGACTGGAGGTCGCCGGTGAAGACCTTCTCCATCGTCGTCTTGTACTGGACGAAGATGCTCTGGTCGAAGCCCCACTCCTTGCGGATCTGCTCGATCTGGGTCTCGGTCGGCTGGCGGCCCGCCATGCGCACGGCGGGGTCGCCGTTCGGGATCACGTTGAAGATCAGGAACGTGAGGATCGAGACGGCGAACATCACGCCCACCATCTGGATCAGCCGGCGGACGATGAAGCGGCCCATATCCGGCTAGTGCTCCAGCCGCACCTTGGCGCGCGGATCCAGCGCGTCGCGCACGCCGTCGCCGAACACGTTCAGCGAGATCACGGTGAGCACGAGCATGAGGCCCGGCACCACCGTGAGGTGCGGGGCGGTGGCGATCCGGTCGATGCCCTCGTCGATCATGGTCCCCCAGGACGGATTGGGGGCGCGCACGCCCGCACCCAGGAACGAGAGCGCCGACTCCAGCAGCACCGCGTTCGCGATCAGCAGCGTGAAGAACACGACGATCGTGGACGCGAGGTTCGGAACGACCTCCGTGAACATGATCCGTATGGGGCCCGCACCCTGCGCACGAGCGGCCTCCACGAACTCCTTCTCGCGCAGGGACAGCACCTGGCCGCGCACGGGGCGCGCCATGTACGGGATGTAGACGAGTCCGATGATGAAGATCGGGATCAGCAGGGAGTCGCCGCTGACCGTCACCGGCCCCAGCTTCAAGCCGCCCAGGGCCAGCGCCACGCCGAGCGCCACGCCCAGGATGATCACGGGAAACGACCAGAGCACATCCAGCAGGAACCTGATCACCCCGTCCACGGGGCCGCGAAGGTAGCCGGCCACGACGCCCGAGCAGGATCGAGAGCAGCGTGGTCATGATGGCTGCCGCGACCCCGATCATCAGCGAGTTGCGGCCCCCGTAGAGGAGCCGGACCATCACGTCGCGGCCGTTGCTGTCGGCCCCCAGGAAGAACTCGCCGTTGTAGGTGGGCCCGATGGGCACCCCGTCGAGCCCGACCACGTTCGTCTTCTTCCCGTCGATCGTGATCGTGTCCGAGAGGTGGTTCTCGGTCGGAGGTGGTGTGCGCCACCTGGTTCGCCCACAGGGGCGCGGCCACGCAGACCGCCACCAGCAACACGAAGAGGAACCCGAAGCCGAGCGCGACCTTGTTCCGCCTCAGGCGGCGGAGCCCGAGCTTCCAAGGGCCGAGACCCGCAATCTGCTCCCGTGCCGCCTCCTCCTCGAACGCAGCGGGCCCCTCCAGGGGGCGTGTTCGGCTGCGGGCTCGGTCGCCATGCGTTCAGCTCCTCCAGGCCAAACCTACCTCACCGGGAGGGCGCCGAAACGCCCTCCCGGTGAGGGTCAGCTCCGGACTACTTGAGGCAGAAGCTCGAGTAGTCGTTGAAGTAGACGGGATGGAAGACGTTGCAGTTGTCGAAGTCCATCCGCTCCGACAGGAACGTCGCCAGCTTGCGGTGGCCGTAGGGAGCGACCCAGCCGCGCCGGACCACGTCGTTGTTCAGCTGCTTCCACTCCTCGGTCGTCTTGTCGTCGATCGGGAGCTTGTTCAGCCGCGCGATGCCGGCCGTGATCTCCGGATCGTCGACGTTCCCGTAGTTCTGGTTGTTGGTCGGCTGGATCGACTTGCCGTCCACGAGGAACATGAAGTTCTTCGGGTGCGGGAAGTCCGCGAACCAGTTGGCGAAGCCGGTCTGCGGCGCCGTCTTCGCGTTGCCGATCGTCTGGAAGTAGATGCCGCCGTCGAGGATCCGCGGCGTCGGCCTTGAAGCCCATCTTGTTGAGCTGGTCGGCGTACGCCTCGGTCACCTTGTCGGTGGGATCGTCGTTGTTGCCCCAGACCGTGACCTTCGTGCCGTCCACGCCGGCGTCCTTCAGCATCTGGCGCGCCTTGGCGAGGTCCGGCGGCTCGTTCGGGTCGCCCCACGGGCAGTCCTTCACGTCGAGCGCCTCGTCGTAGCCGGGCATGCCGGGCGGCAGGAACGAGCAGCCCGGAGCCACCTCGCCGGCGAACAGCCGTGCGAGGGCCGGCTTGTCGAGGCCGATGTTCACCGCGTCGCGGACCTCCTTCTTGTCGAACGGAGCCTCGCGCGTGTTCATGAACATGTAGTAGGTCGACGAGGTCGGGAGCTCCTGGTAGCGATCGGAGTACTTCGCCTTGACCTCCGGCTTGATGTCGGCCGGGGGCGGATCCTGCATGTAGTCGAGCGATCCCGAGATCACGTCCTCGGCCTGACGCTGCGCGTTCTTCACGATCTTGACCGTGATCTTGTCGAGGTTGCCCTTCGGGATGCCCGGCAGGTTGAAGAACTTGTTCTTCTCGAGCACGAACTGGCGGTTCGGCACCGACTCGGTCGACCTTGTAGGCGCCCACGCCCGGAGGCGGGTCCTTGGTCAGGTTCTTGAACGGCGTGTTACCGGGCACGATCCCCGTGAACCACATCGCCAGCACGTTCTGGAACGAGCCGTCCGGCTCGGTCAGCTTGATCGTGATCTTGCCCGTCTTGTCGTCGGTCGTCACGCCCGGGATGTCCGCGTTCGGGTCGCCCTTCTTGACGTACTCCTGGGCGCCCACGATCGGGTAGAAGAACGCCGACCCGCCCGACTCCAGGTTGAGCACGCGCTTCAGGCTGTGCTCCCAGTCGGAGGCCTTGACCGGCGCTGCCGTCCGAGTACTTGAGCCCCTTGCGCAGCGTCAGCTCGTAGGTCTTGCCGTCCTTCGAGATCGTCGGCAGGGCCTCCGCCACGCCCGGGATCAGCTCGGTGCCGGCCGGGCCCTCGGCGTGCTTGTAGGTGAGCAGCGGCGTGTAGACGATCCAGAGCGGCTCGATGCCGTTGACCGTGTAGGTCAGCGCCGGATCCAGGAAGTCGGGCTGCGAGGTCTCGGAGATCGTGATCGATCCCCCCTGCTTGCCGCCGCTGCCACTGCTGCCGCCGCTGTCGCTGTCGTCGTCGCCGCCGCATGCGGCAATCGACGAACATCGACAGAGCGACCATCATCAGCGCCAGCGCGCCTCTACCGACTCTCCCCATCCGTTCCCTCCCCAAGGTTGCGTTGTAGCGGGCCTGCTTGCCCACCGGCCCGGAAGTTACCCCGTAGGACAGCGATCTGAACGATCTGCAACCAACCAAAACGTTGGCTTAACGCACCCGTTTCGGGCGCTCACGCCCGCGCTCCTGCTAGCGCTCGCCCTCGGCGGGGCTGTCCACGAGCTGCGCCCGCATCTCGGTGAGCGACTTGCGGATGAGCCGCGACACGTGCATCTGCGAGAGCCCGACCGCCTGCGCTATCTGGGTCTGCGGGAGACCTTCCTCGAACCTCATGCGGAGGATCTCCCGCTCGCGCTCGGGCAGTCGCTCGAGGGCGGGCTCGAGCGCCACGCGGTCCTCGGAGCGCTCGAAGCCGCTGTCCTCGTCTCCGATCGTCTCGAGCGGGTCGAGCTCCTCCTCACCCGTCGGGCCGGCCGAGAGCGACACGGTCGAGTACGCGGAGCCGACCTCCATCGCCTCGAGCACCTCCTCCGGCGTGGTCTTCAGCTCCTCGGCGATCTCGGCGATGCTCGGCGAGCGCGCGAGCTTGCCCGTGAGGCGCTCGATCGCGCCTGACATCGACGCGTTCAGCTCCTGCAGCGCACGCGGCACCCGGATCGCCCACCCCTTGTCGCGGAAGTGGCGCTTGATCTCGCCCACCACGTTCGGGGTGGCATAGGTGGCGAGCGAGACGTCGCGGGAGAGCTCGAAGCGGTCGATCGCCTTGATCAGGCCGATCGCCCCGACCTGCTCGATGTCCTCGAGCGCCTCGCCACGGCCCGAGTAACGGCGGGCGAGCGACCGCACCAGGGGCAGGTGGCGCTCGATCAGGTCCTCGCGCGCCGAGGTGTCTCCGTCCTCGTGGTAGCGGCGCAGCAGCTCGCGGTCCTCGCGGCGCGCCTCCGCCGGCGAGGAGGAGCGACGGGCCGCGCTCACGCGTACCCCCTGCGCTTCTCCAGGCGGACCATCACGCCGTCGGGACCGGCCTCCTCCACGCCGAACGAATCCACCACCGTCTTCAGGATGCGCTGGAGCGTGAGCTGGCCGGGCCGCGGGCCGCCGTCGCGGAGGGCGTTCGCGATCGCCTGCTCGTCCAGCGGTCCCACCCTGGTGCGGATGGCCTCCTCGGCCACCTCGAAGGAGAGGTGGATCGTGTCGCGTGCGCCTGCCTCGGCGAGGAGCCGCTCCACCGCGAGCTGGAGGTCGTCGATCTCCTCGAAGGCGAAGTCCACGCGCTCGGCGATGCCTCCGATGATCAGGCGGATCACCGGCTGGAAGTCAGCCGCCAGCGGCGCATGGAGGTCGATCCGCTCGGGACCGGTCACGGAGTGGCCTCCACGATCGTGCCGAAGCCGGTCACGACGTCGCCGGAGAGCAGGCACGCCAGCTGGCCCGGGGCCACCCCCTCGGCGGGCCGCGCCAGCTCGAGCCGCAGCGTGCCGTGGCCCGGCTCGAGCGCCCGGCAGGGAATCGCGGCCGCGCCGTATCTGAGCCTGGCCGCCTCCACCGCGGCCATGCCCGCGGTGGAGCTGCGACCGCTCCAGGGTCACCTGCGTGACCGCCAGAGCCGCCCGCGGCCCGACGGTCACGGTGGCCGCCGCGGCGTCCTTCGCGAGCACGTACAGGGGGCGCTCGCTCGCCACGCCCAGGCCGCGCCGCTGCCCGACGGTGAAGCCGTGCTGTCCCTCGTGGCGGCCGAGCTCGCGGCCCTCCACGTCCACGATCCGGCCCGGCCTGCGCAGCCCGGGCGAGCCGTGGCGGCGCAGGAACGCCTTGGTGCCGAGACCGGCCGCGAAACAGAGGTCCTGGCTCTCGCGCCTGTCCGCCACCGGCAGTCCGGCCGCGCGCGCGAGATCCCGGACCGAGTCCTTGGTCAGGCCGCCCAGCGGGAACCACAGACGCTCGAGCAGCTCCGGCGCGAGCCGGGCGAGCATGTAGCTCTGGTCCTTGCGCGGGTCCGCGCCGGCCCGCAGGAGCGACCCCTGTTCGTCGCGGGCGATGCGCGCGTAGTGGCCAGTGGCGAGCCGCGCCGCACCGAGCGAGTCGGCGAGCGCGAGCATGGCGTGGAAGCGCACCTCGCCGTTGCAGCGCACGCACGGGTTGGGCGTGCGGCCGGCCTCGTAGCCGGTCAGGAACTCGTCCACCACCGCGGCGCGGAAGGCCTCGCGAAGGTCGAGCGTCACATGCGGGATGCCCATGCCGTGCGCCAGCGCGCGCGCACCCAGCACGGCGCCGGGCGAGCAGCAGCTGCGCTCGTCGTCCGTGGCCGGGTCCGCCCACAGCTCGAGCGTCACGGCCACAACGTCGTCACCGGCATCCAGCGCCAGCTGGGCGGCGGCGGCGCTGTCCACGCCGCCGCTCATCGCCACCAGTGTCCGGCGCCCGCTCGCCTGCAGGCGCGGCGCGCCGTCACGGGCAGCGGCGCCGAGCGCCCGGTGCAGGGCGTCGGCCGCCAGGTCGGCGGCGTGACGGGCCGCGGGCAGCAGGCCGCCCAGCTCGGCCTCCACGTCGTCGCCGGTCACCCGCGCGGCCGCCAGGAAGGGCTCGCCCTCCACGAGCTCCACCACGGCGCTGCCGGCGGCTCGCGCGGGGGCGCAGCCGCGCGCGTCGAATCCGGCCTCCACCACGCGATCGTCCTCCACGCGCACGGCCACCCTCACGAGGTCGCCGCATGCGGCACCGCCGGCGGCGCCGGCGTGCGCCCACCCGGCCAGCGCCCCCCTTCCTCGTGGAGCCAGCAGATGATCGTCGAGCGGCACCGCGGCAAGCCTGACACATGCAGCGCGCGGCCGAGGAAGCAGCCGATGGTGGCCCCAGCCTGCCGCTGCCTTCTCCGAGAGTTGGGCCTGCTGTCCTAGCAAACTTGGGTGTCCTCCGCGGCGGGCCACGGCCCTACCGCGAGTAGAACTCCCTTCTCGGTGGTGTTCGGCTCAACGTATACGGCAGGCTGGCGAACAGGCTCGGGCCGAGATCAACGCTACCAGCGATCTCGCGCTCGGACTCCGCTGCAGGTCAGCGCCCGGGCACGTCCGAGCGGAGTCCCAGCTCTCGCAGCTGCCGCTCGTCCACCGGCGCCGGCGCACCGGTGAGCAGGTCCACGCCGCTCGCCGCCTTCGGGAACGCGATCACGTCGCGGATGGACTCGCGCCGGGCGAGGAGCGCCGCAATGCGATCGATCCCGAGCGCGATGCCCCCGTGCGGCGGCGCCCCGTAGCGAAGCGCCTCGAGGAGGAACCCGAAGCGCTCCTCGGCCTCCTCGGGTCCGATGCCGAGCGCGTCGAACACCCGCTGCTGCAGGTCGGGCCGGTTGATCCGGATCGATCCGCTGCCGAGCTCCCAGCCGTCGAGGACCAGGTCGTAGGAGCGGCTGAGCCAGGTGCCCGGGTCGCCGCCGAGGTCGCCCTTGGGGGCGGTGAAGGGGTGGTGCACCGAGTCCCAGCGCCCCTCTGCCTCGTTCCAGTCGAACATCGGGAAGTCGGTGACCCAGTAGAGGTCGTGGCCGTCGGGCTCCACATCGGCCACCTCCACGCGCAGGGTCCCCAGCACCCGGGCCGCCACCTCGGCGGAGTCGGCCACGATCAGGATCGCGTCGCCCTCGCCGGCGCCCAGCGCCTCGGCGGCCCGGCGCATCTCATCCTCCGACAGGAACTTGGCGATCGGCGAGCGCCACCCGTCCGCCTCCACCGCCGCCCAGGCGAGCCCCTTCGCGCCGAGCGACTGTGCGCGCTCGGTGAGGCCGTCGAAGCGGCTGCGCGGCCACTCTCCGCCGGCCTTGATCGCGCGGACCACGCCGCCGGACTCCACCGCGCCGGAGAAGACCTTGAACTCGGAGCCACGGAACACGTCGGTGAGGTCCTCGATCTCCACCCCCAGCCGCCGGTCCGGCCGGTCCGACCCGTAGCGGAGCATGAGCTCGGAATAGGACACGCGCTCGAGCGGTAGCTGCACGTCGATCCCGCCCACCGCCAGCACGTCCTTCATCACGCCGTCCACCACGTGGTAGACGTCCTCCTCCTCCACGAAGCCCATCTCCAGGTCGAGCTGGGTGAACTCGGGCTGGCGGTCGGCCCGGAAGTCCTCGTCGCGGAAGCAGCGGGCGATCTGGTAGTAGCGCTCCGTGCCCCCCATCACGAGCAGCTGCTTGAAGAGCTGGGGCGACTGCGGCAGCGCGTACCACGAGCCGGGGCTCAGGCGGCTCGGAACGAGGAAGTCGCGCGCGCCCTCCGGCGTCGAGCGGGTGAGGATCGGCGTCTCGACGTCGAGGAAGCCGCGCGCGTTCAGGTGCTCGCGGATCGTCCTCACCACGTCGTGCCGCACGGCGAGGTTGCGACGCATGGCCTCCTTGCGCAGGTCGAGCCAGCGATAGCGCAGGCGGAGCTCCTC
Organism: uncultured Thermoleophilaceae bacterium; assembly: GCA_963759625.1. GTDB lineage: Bacteria > Actinomycetota > Thermoleophilia > Solirubrobacterales > Thermoleophilaceae > JACVRW01. The sequence continues at coordinate 377,301 of CAVXAD010000017.1, forward strand.
GCTCACGGGCTCGTCCTCATCGATCTGGAAGGGGGGCGTCTCGGCGTCGGCGAGCAGGTCGAGGGCGCCAACGGCCAGCTCCACCTCGCCGGTCGGCAGCGCCGGGTTCACCGCTCCCTCCTCGCGAGCCACGAGCTCGCCCTCGGCGGAGATCACGTCCTCGGCTCGGAGCGCCCCGGCCGCCGCGTGCGCCTCCGGCGCCTCCTCGGGCCGGAACACGAGCTGGAGGAGCCCGCTGCTGTCGCGCAGGTCGATGAAGATGAGGCCGCCGTGGTCGCGGCGCCGGTGGACCCAGCCGGCCACCCGGACGCGCTCGCCTACGTCCGCCGGGCGGAGCGCTCCGGCCCACGAGCTGCGGTACGCGTTGGGTCGCAGCTCGCTCACGACGCCAGCGCCCTCTCCACCAGCGCCAGCGCCTCGTCCGGGCCGGGGGCGGCCGTCTGCTCGCCCGTGGCCATGTCCTTCACCTCGATGCCGCTGCCCACGATCACCGTGACCCCCGCCCCTACGCGGTCGGCCTGCTTCAGCTGGCCCTTGAGCGAGCGGCCGGCCTGCTCCAGCTCCACGCGCAGGCCGCGCTCGCGCAAGCGCAGCGCGAGCGCGAACGCCGAGCGGGCGGCGTCGGGCTCCGCAAGCGCCACGTACACGCCGCCGCCGGCAGTCTCGTCCGCCACTGCCGCGGCCAGCAGGATGCGCTCCACGCCGGCGGCGAAGCCCACGCCCGGGGTGCTCGGCCCGCCTAGCTGCTCCACCAACCTGTCGTAGCGCCCGCCGCCGCCCAGCGCGTTCTGCGCGCCGAGCGCTCCGGACTCGATCTCGAAGACGGTGCGCGTGTAGTAGTCGAGCCCGCGCACGAGCGCGGCATCGACCTCGTAGGCGAGTCCGGCGTCGTCGAGCAGCTCGCGCACCGTCGCGAAGTGCTCGGCGTCGTCAGGGGCGAGCCGGTCGAGCAGCCGTGGCGCCGCCTGCATGACGGCGCGGGTGCCCGGATGGTCCGAGTCGAATGCGCGGAGCGGGTTGGTGGCGAGCCGGTCGCGGACGTCGTCGGAGAGCTCGGACTCGCGCTCGCGCAGGTACCCGCCCAGCTCCCCGAGATATTGCTCCCGCGTCTCGGGGGTGCCGAGGCTCGACAGCCGCACCCGGAGGTCCGCCGCGCCCACCTCCTCGAGCAACTCCACGAGCAGCAGGATCAGCTCCGCGTCGAGCGAGGGGTCGTCGGAGCCGAGCGCCTCGGCGCCAAGCTGCGTGAACTGCCGGTAGCGCCCGGCCTGCGGGTGTCTCGTGACGGAAGAAGGGGCCCCAGTAGCGCAGCTTCACGGGCTGCGGCAGCTTGTGCATGCCGTGCTCGGCATAGGCCCGGCACACGCCCGCCGTGTTCTCGGGACGAAGCGTGAGCGACCGGCCGGCCTTGTCCTCGAAGGTGAACATCTCCTTGCGCACGATGTCCGTGGCCTCGCCCACGCCGCGCGCGAACAGCTCGGTGTCCTCGAACACCGGCGACTCGAACGGCTCGTACCCGGCGCGGCCAAGCACCGAGTCGGTGGTGCGGGCGAGCGCCGCGCGCCGCCTGCCGTCCGCGGGCAGGACGTCGAACGTCCCCCGCGGGGCCTGGAGCTTCGCCGTCACCGCTACCTGGCCAGCTCGGCCAGGAATGGGTTGGACGCCCGCTCGGCGCCCAGGGTGGTGGTGCCCATGTGGCCGGGGTACACGGCCGTCTCCGGCGGCAGCCGGTCCACGAGCAGGCGGATCGACTCGAGCAAGGTGCCCCAGTCGCCGCCGGGCAGGTCGGTGCGTCCCACCGACCCCTCGAAGAGCACGTCGCCCGAGAACACGGCGGCCTCGTCCGGAATCGAGAAGGTCACGTGCCCGGGGCTGTGGCCCGGAGTGAAGAGCACGTCGATCTCGAAGCCGGCCAGCTCGAGACGCTCCCCGCCCTCCAGCACGTGCTCGGCGTCATAGGACTCGAACGGGCCGAATCCCGGCCACGGGACGAAGCTGTTGATGTCGGCCAGCACGAAGCTCTCGAGCCGCGGCACCCACACCTCCGCTCCGGTGGCCCTGGCCACGGGGGCCACCGCGCCCACGTGGTCGAAATGCGTGTGGGTGAGCAGGATCCCGTCGAGCTTCACGCCCAGCCCGTCGATCGCGGCCAGCAGCTTGTCGGCCTCGTCCCCGGGATCCACGATCAGCGCGCGGTCGGACCCGTCGCGGCGGAAGATGAACGAGTTCTCGGCCACGGGCCCGACGGTGAACATCCGCACGTCCATCGGGTCCGAGACTACTTCCTCGCGGGCGGGCGGCGGCGCTGGCGGAAGCGGTAGATGGCCAGATCGGTGGCGTACCCCAGCGGGATGTAGAGGAGCACCATGAAGGCGGCCAGCACCACGCCCGACGCCACGCTCTTCTTGAACAGGACCACCACCATCACGCCGAAGACCACCGCGGCGATCCCCGCGCGGTTCACGGCGCCGCGCCAGGTGGGCGGCTTCGACAGCCGGTCCTCGCGCCGCTGGCGGGAGATCTGCTTGGCGTCCGCGCCGGTGCGCGGACGCCCCGTCCGGCCCGCGCGCTCGATCGTGCCCGCCGGCGTGCCGCGGTGCTTGCGCGTGCGCTTTCGCTTCGTCTGGGCCATAAAGCCTTGGTGCGCCGCCTGCCGAGCCGGGTGCTTCCGCAACCGCGACGTTACAGGACCGTCTGGAGCGCTTCCTCGATCACCTGCCGCTCGGGGGAGAAGCCGCGCAGCGGCACGTCGTCGGGAAAGCCCTCGAGCGCGGCACGCGGGGCCAGCCCCACCAGCTCCGCCTCCGCCACCGCGGCCTGCCCGCGCACGAGCGCGACGATCTCGGCCAGCGGTGCCGCCAGATGGTCGTGGACGTTCATGGACACCTGCGCGCGCCCGCGGTCGGCGAGGAAGAGGCCGAGCGCGCGAACGCCTGGAAGGCCGCCTCCCGACTCGCGCAGCGAAGCCGCGATCCCGCGCGCCACCTCCACGTCGTCGGTCTCCAGGTCCACGTTGAACGCGATCAGCGGCGGCCGCGCCGTCACGAGCACCGCGCCCGCCGTCGGGTGGGGCGCCGGGGGCCCGAAGTCGGGCACGAGCTCGCCGTCGGCCATCCGCTCGGCCAGCCGCTCGGGCCCACCGGCGCGGATCGGGGCGCGCTCGGCGTGCGCGGGTCGCGTGGCCAGGCGCCCGTAGAGGAACACCGGCAGCTCGAGCTCGTCGCCGAGGAGCGCGGCGGCGGTGAGCGCCTCCGCGCAAGCGGCGCCGCGCGTTTGCTCGTCCAGGTACACGACGGGAGCCACGTCGAGCGCCCCCACGTACGGGTGGACGCCGGCGTGGTCGCGGATGTCGATCAGCTCCACCGCCGCCCGGGCGGCGGACACGAGCGCAGCCGACAGCTCACCCTGGCGGCCCGCGAGCGTGAACACCGCCCTGTTGTGATCGGGGTCGACGTGCAGGTCGAGGAAGCGCGCCGGCGCGAGCCGGCGCTCGATCTGCTCCAGCACGCCGTGGTCGCGTCCCTCGCTGAAGTTGGGCACCGCCAGCAGCAGCGGCGCCGTGTCCGGCTCTGCCATCGCGCCAGTATCGCGGCTGCGGGATACTCGACGTGCGGAGAGCGCGGTGTTCGAGGCCGCGATTCCCGGGTACCGGAGAGCGGGAACACACCGAGCGAGGGAGGATCTGGTGGCGAAGGCCAAGGAGAGCAAGAAGCTCTACGCGCGGATGCGCGCGAGCGGCGTGCGCAAGAAGGTGGCGCGCGAGCTGGCCGCGCTGCCACGTATGGGATCGGCCGGCAAGCGGACCCCCAAAGCCGTCCGCGAGTCCGTGGGGCGGCTCGAGGACGTCGTCTCACAGCTCCAGAAGCACGCTCGCCGGGGAGATCGGAAGGCCGCTGCGAAGAAGGCGGCCAGAACGCGGCGCGGGAAGGCGGAGCGTCGCAGCCGGGCTGCCAAGCGTGCGGCCAAGACCCGGGCCTGAGCAACGCAGCGACCTACGAGCGCGCGGAGACGTTCCGGGAATGCTCGCGACCAGCGGGCAGTCGGTGCTGCCCACCGCTGCGGGGCTTCGCTCGGTCCCGGCCCTACCGGCCTTGGCTCTGGCCCGGGTATCCTCGCCATCTTGGCTCCGTAGCTCAGCGGTTAGAGCGCACGACTCATAATCGTGAGGTCCCTGGTTCGAATCCAGGCGGAGCTATCAGTCGCTAGCGCTGCGTTTTCCGGCAGCGAGCGGTGGCAGCCCCAGCAGCCGCCACAGCCGGTCCTCGCTCGTCGTATCGACCGCTAGATCCCGCGCGCGGGCGAGTCGGGTGATCTGGACGCCCATGCCGGGCGCCGCTCCCCGCTTGAGGACGACGACGCTGCGAAAGCGCGCGGCCAAGGGCACCTCTCCCTGCCAAAGGACAGTCACCGGTGGCGTCGGCGTTGGGCGGCCGCCAAACAGATCCACCGCGTCCGGCTGGGCTCGAAGCTCTACCTGCAGCATGTCCCCGCGAAACGGCTGGCACTCGAGCAGCGCGGCGATGGCGTGCTCGCGCTCGGATACCAAGCGCTCTCGACTAAAGCCCACGGCTCGCGAAAGCCCCCTGGCTGTGCCGTGTGGTAACCCGTGGGATTCCCTCCCAGCCAGTGGGAGTGAATCGTCTCCGTGCCCGCTCGCCAGCCATTCAAACGTAGATCAGAAACGGGGACATCGCCAGGGAATCAACGTCAGCGAAGGGCAGCTTCTTGCGCGGCGAAGATGCGCTGCGACCGCGCTCAAACCGCGGACACCTGGTGGGCTCCAGGAGTTTCACCTGGGCTGGGCTAGCGTCTCAGGCCTCCCCGGTCAGCGTCCCCAACGCGCTCGGCACCCGAGCCGCCAAGCTCCAGCGGGCGGGGTTGGGTTGGGCGACACGCCGCCGCGCGGCCTCGAACTGACACGGCTCCCCACCGGGTTGGGGGTGGCACCAAACCGCCATCGTCCTTAAGATCGTGCCAGGGGTACAGCTTTCTAGGAGGCAATTCATGCTGGCGCTGGTCACCGGGGCCGCGGGATTCGTGGGCTCTCATCTGTGTGAGCATCTTCTCGCCGCCGGCGACAAGGTTCGCGGCGTCGATGCATTCACGGATTTTTACCCCCGCTGGCGCAAGGACGAGAACCTCTCTGCGCTCCATGGGCGCGAGGGTTTCAGGTTGATCGAGGACGACCTTGTCGAGATGCCTCTGAATCCGCTCCTCGACGGCGTCGACGTGGTGTACCACCTTGCCGGCCAGCCGGGTGTGAGGACATCGTGGGGCCGAGACTTCCCCGCATACGTCCGGCACAACGTCCTTGCCACTCAACGTCTCCTGGAGGCGTGTCGCCGCAGTCCTCCCCGCAAGCTCGTCTACGCCTCGAGCTCGTCGATCTACGGACTGGCTGAGTCGTTCCCCACAACAGAGTCGAACCGCCCGAGTCCCGTTTCGCCGTACGGTGTCACAAAGCTGGCGGCAGAGCACCTGTGCGACGTGTATCAGGCCACCTTTTCGGTGCCGACGGTATCCCTGCGGCTGTTTTCTGTTTATGGGCCTCGGCAGCGCCCGGACATGGCACTCGCGCGTCTCGTCGCCTGCGCGGTCGGTGGCGGTGTCTTCGAGCTCTACGGCGACGGCGAGCAGACGCGGGACTTCACGTTCGTGGGTGATGTGGTGAGAGCGATGCGCGAGGCGGCTACATCGGAGTGGTCGGGCGTTGCGAACATCGGAGGCGGCACGCAGCTCTCGATGAACCAGGCAGTGGCAATGGTGTCCTCGATCTGCGGACCGGTGGATGTGACCCGGCAACGACCGGTGGCAGGAGATGCACGGCACACCCGCGCCGATACGCGGGTGGCCGCGGAGGCTCTTGGATACCAGCCGCGGACAACCCTGCTCGCGGGCGTGCAGGCAATGGTGGACTGGGAGCGGGCCAGGGCTGTGACGGCATGAGCGCGTTCTGGCCGGCGGCTCCGCCCTCTGGCGTGCAGCCGGCAACGCTTCCTCCCCAGCCCGCCCGGGCGCGCGTCAAGGTGCTCCATGTCGTCACGAAGTTCGTGGACGGCGCGGGCGGGAACACCCTCCTGTCGGCGCTCGGCTCCGACCGGAGGCGATATGACGTCTGGGTGGCCGGCGCTCCCGGCGGACCATTGTGGGAGCGCGCGGAGCGCGACGGAGTCACGACGGTGAAGCTCCCGCGACTGCGTGAGTCGGTGTCGCCTCGCGATGACCTGCTGGTCCTCCTCGACCTCGTTCGGCTGATCCGGCGTGGGCGATTCTCGATCGTGCACACACACTCGAGCAAGGCGGGGTTCCTGGGTCGGCTGGCGGCATGGCTGTCCCGAACGCCGGTGATCGTGCACACCATCCATGGCTTTCCCAGCCACGACTTCATGAGTTGGCGCCGTCGTCAGGCCTATCTGGCGCTCGAGCGGGTGGTTCGCCCGGTGACCGACTGGTTCCTCGCCGTCGCCCCGGAGGTTGCCCGCGAGGCCGTGGAGCAGGGACTGGCCCCCGCCGGGGCTATCTCGGTGGTACCGTCGGCGGTGGAGCTCGACGAGATCCCGGACGAGCCCGACCCGCGGGTCCGAGCGGACCTAGGGATCCCGACCGATGTACCCCTCGTGGGGACTGTCGGCCGCCTCGACTTCCAGAAGGCGCCACTCGACTTCGTTCGCATGGCAGCGCTCGTCGCCGCGGCTCACCCAAGCACCCGATTCGTGATGGTGGGGGAAGGGACGCTTTCGGATGAGGCACGGGCAGAGGCACGCCGGCTAGGTGTCAACGTGACCTTCACCGGCTACAGAGCGGACGCGGTCAAGATCGCGGCCTGCCTCGATGTCTACGTCGTCTCCTCGCTCTACGAGGGCCTTGGTCGAGGTCTGACCGAGGCGCTGGCCGCGGGCCGTCCGGTCGCCGCCACCGCGGTCAATGGCGTGGTCGACATCGTCGAGCCCGGCTCGACCGGTCTGCTGGCCCCGCCTGCAGACCCCGACGCCCTCGCTCGCAACGTCATCTGGCTGCTGGATCATCCCGATGAGGCGCGCCGCATGGGTGAGGCCGGAAAGGCGCGGGTGCGGGCCACCTTCAAGCCCGCACTCATGTGTGAGCTAATCGAGCAGGCGTATGCCCGGCTGCTCGGCCTTCCGGATACGTGCGCTGCAAACGTTCATCCCCTCGACGCCAGCCTTGCTCGCGCTGCTGGTGTTGGAGTGTCGGCGCGAGCTCGAGAGCCGGTGAGTCCCAAGCGCGTGCGTCCATAGCGAACGGGAGCCGGGCGGTTACGCGGCCCCGGACGCGGGACGTGAGTCCCGGTAGGTCAGCTGTTCACGGGCGGGTACACGGTTCAGCACGACGCCGAGGACCTGCTTGTCGACGGCACGTATGGCGCGCGAGGCGGCCACCAGCTGATCCGTCCGCGTGGACGCGGAGGCGGTCACCAGGATAACCCCGGATGTGATCCGAGCGAGGATCGCAGCATCGGTGACCGGGAGCAGAGCTGGAGAGTCGACGATCACGACGTCGGCACGGTCCGTCAACAGGCTCAGTGTCCTCGAGAACCGCCCGGATTCCAGCAGCTCGCTCGGGTTGCCTGCCTGGGGTCCGCTGGGGAGGATCTCGAGTGGCAGCCCGGAGTTACGGCGTAGAGCGTCCTCCAGCGGGATGCCGTCCAAGAGCACACTGGTCAGCCCGATGGTGGACTCGAGGCCGAACAGTTCGGCCAGCTTGGGCCGGCGCAAGTCCGCGTCGACGAGAACCACCCGATGGCCGGCTTGAGCGAAGGCGGCACCGAGGTTGGCCACTACGAACGTCTTTCCCTCGGATTCAACGGCGCTGGAAACCAAGAAGGAACGGTGAGCTTGGTCCGCCCCGAGTGCGCGAAGGTTCGTCCGAAGCTGGCGGAAGGCCTCGGCCCCCGCGGAACGGGAATCGTCGAATTGAATGAGGGGGCGCGTGCCCGCGTTGCGTTGCTTGGGAATCCTGCCGAGGACGGGCGCACCCGCGGTTGCCGCGGCGTCGGCGTCGCTTCTGATCCGGCTATTGAGCTCTTCCCGAAGCACCGCCCCCGCTGTTCCGACGACGAGCCCGAAGAGGAGCCCGAATGCCAGATACAAGGGTTTGTTCGGAGAGACCGGATCCGTGGGAAGCCGCGCGGGGCTCGTGACGCTCACCTTGACCGGCGATTCCCCGCCGCCCGCCGGTCGCTCCAGCATGTCCACGAACCTGGGGAACTGGTCGGCCACCGCATCTGAGATCGCCTTGGCCTGAGCCGGCGACTCATCCTGCACGGTCACGTTGATCACCACGCTGTCGATCGGCACCGAAGCATCTATCGTGTCCTGAACGTCCTGGACGCCCTCGGAGAGACCGAGCTGCCTGATTACGGACTGGGCCAGCAGCGGGCTGGACATGATCCTCGCGTAGGACTGAACGCGTTGCTCGGTGAAGAGTCCACCTTGATAGGTGTCGCTTAAATCGGTGGGCTTACCACTCGGTGAGACGAAGAACTGGGATTGGGCCTCATATATCTCCGTGCGGGTCCAAGCGAGCGCGGCAGCCGCCCCTGTGCAGACGAGGACGCCCAGCAGAAAGATGATCCAATGCGTGCGGACCGCCCGGGCGTAGTACATGAGGTCCATCTCAGTCTCTGCCGGCCGTGAAAACGCGGCTGGACCGCTGCGCGCCCTGGTAGTAGTCGAGTATCTCGCGCGGCGTCAATTCAGTGTCGGCGCGGCGACCGAGGAAGTAATAGGCGGACGCGTTGTCCATGGCGAAATCGGCCGGCATCGCGCGATCCAGGAAGCGTAGCCAGAACAGGAATGCCCTTGCGAGCTTTCCCGCGAGCTCCGAGCGCAACACCCCGCGCAGCATGTGGTCGATGCTCCAAAGCAGCTGGGTCCCGGGGCCGGCAACGGGGCCGGCAGCGATCTCCTCGAAGGCTCGGAACAGGTAGCGATGGCCGCTGCTCGTGTAGCGGACGAAGTCATAGGGACCAGCGTGCACCTGCTGAAGGAACGGTGTCTCCGCGTAGACGAGCCCCCCGGGCCGCAGCACCCTATGTATCTCGGCGACCACCCCGTCGGGATCGAGCACGTGCTCGAGGACGGCCTGGACCAGCACTGCATCGACACTTCCCCTCGCCAGCGGGATGTGGTGGGCATCCGCGATGAACTGGGTGGACGAGCTGCCGTAGACGTCGAACCCGACCACGCGTGTGCGACGGTCGGCGTAGATTGCTTCGACGCCGTTGCCGATCGTCCCGCCACCGACCACGAGAATCAGGGGTGCCGGCCCCGGCAGCAGGGACAAGAGCAGCTCCATGTTCCTGGCTGCCACGCCGTTGAACGGTTTCCAAAAGGACCGCGCCCAGCTCGGCAGACGGTCTATCGACCACCGGCCACTTCCCGAGGGCGAGCTGTCCGGAGCGACCTGCAGGTCATCCGACTGGAGCATGCTCCGCTCGAAGTCGACCAGGACGGGCCACCGCCCGAGCACCGGAAACGGTCCGCTCGTACTGACAACGCACCACGGTGAGCCGCACCGGAGAGCGTCCTGCGTCACGATCAAACGCGACCCGCATCTCGGACAGATCAGAAGAGATGCGACGGTGGCCAGATCAACCAACCCCATTGCGCCTTCCCGTTCTCAGGCCACCGGCTCCGGACGTGCACCGGCCGTATCTTGCCTGACGGCCTACCCGAGAGCGCCATGACGCGGGTGGATCGGCGGTCTGTGGATGCAGTCATCGTGGGAGTGATTCCGTCGCCTGACGGTATGCTGGCTATGGGGCTCCTACTCGGCACACATCCGGCACTCCACTAGTCGTGCAGCGAGAATTGAGGGCCGCGTGAGCTTAGGTCGAACCCCGTGATCCACGTCGTCACCCCATACGGCAGGCAGGCTCCAAGCTCGCGAGTGCGCGTTTACGAGTGGTTGGACCGAACGGCTTGCCGGGTCGTCCTGAGCGACTACATCGGGCACCGCAACGCGAGTCCTTCCGAGGTCGCCCGGCGTCCCGTTGCCGTGCTTGCGGCGGAGCGACGATTGCGCAGGATGGCCTCCGACCGGCCTCGACGCCTGCTCTTGCACCGTGAGGCGTCACCGCTGAGCCGGGGCGGCCTGGAGCGGCGCCTGCTGTCGAGCTCAGAGTTCTCGATCTACGACTTCGACGACGCTCTCCAGTGGGACTACGGAGCCGGGGGCCGCCTCAGGCGGCTGGCGCCCAAGGCACCGAAGGCGCTCGAAGGCGGTGCGGCGAGCTGACCGAGTGATCGCCGGCAGCCCGGTGCTGGCGGAGTGGGCCTCGCAGCACAACAAAGAGGTCATCCTGATCCCGAGTTGCGTGTCGCCCGAGTTCCTACCGTCGAGAAGACTGACTATCGCCCTGGGCGACCCTCCTCGGCTCGGCTGGATCGGGTCGGCGGACAACGAGACGTACCTCCGCATGATTGCGCCCGCCCTGCGGGAAGTCCACCGCCGAACCGGCGCGCGCCTCACCCTAATCGGCACGACGCAGCCCAGCCTCGGCGATCTCGAAGGCTTCATCGATCGCTTGACCTGGTCAGAGGCAGACTCAGCACGCGCGGCTCGGCAGAGTTCGACGTCGGCATCGTGCCGCTGCCGGACGAGCCCTACACCCGCGGCAAGTGCGGCTACAAGCTCCTGCAGTACGCCGCTGCCGGCACGCCGGCAGTCGGCAGCTCCGATCGGCGTGAACCAGCGACATCCTGTCGCAGCTTGGGATGCCGGCCGCCCAGCGACTGCGACGAGTGGGTCGACGCGATCCTGGATCTCCTCGGCCGAGTCGATCCCGGCGCGCGCGCAGTCTGGGGCGGCACGCTCGCGAGGTGACGGAGCTGCACTATTCGTATGACGCCTGGCTCCCTCGATGGAAGGAAGCAGTGGGAATCGCGGATTCCGCAGATGCGGCCTCGAGCGGATGAGCAGCTCCCTCCACATCGTCATCGTCAACTGGAACACCGGCCCCTATCTCAGAGAGTGCCTCGATTCCATCGTCGTCGCCGACCGTCCTGAGGTCACCATCGCGCGGGTGACGGTCGTCGACAACGCCTCGTCTGACGACTCTGCCAGCGGTCTCGACGACCTCCCCTTGCCCCTGGAGGTGATTCGCAACAATCACAACATCGGGTTCGCGGCCGCCATGCAACCAGGGGGCGGCGCGGCAGCGCGGCCGACTACCTCCTGTTCCTCAACCCTGACACGCGGCTGTTCGCAGACACGCTCGTGACGGTGACGGCGTTCATGGAGGGCGAGCAGCGCCGACTGGCATCGGAATCTGCGGCGTCGAAGTCGTCGACCCGGCCGGGAATCCAGGAATCTCCTGCGCGCGATTCCCGACGCTTGCGGATCCTCGTCGGCAAGATGACAGGACTGCACCGTCGTCCTGCCGGCGTGTCTTTCCCGAGGCACCATCTCACCGCAGCCGAGACACGGCAGAGCAAGGCTCGTCGACCAGGTGATCGGTGCGTTCTACTTCGTGCGGCGCGAGCTGTTCTCGCGGCTCGGCGGCTTCGACGACGCGCTACTTCCTGTACTTCGAGGAGGTCGACTTCGCCCTGCGGGCCTGCCGGCAGGGCGACCGTTCGTACTTCCTCAAGGAGGCCAGACCGTTCTCCATGCCGCCAACGTCAGCTCCGACCAGGTTCGCTGGGAGGACCGGCTCTACCATTCGCTGCGCAGCAGGCTTCTCTTCGCCTACCGGCACTGGCCACGCTGGCAGGCGAACTCTGTCTCGTCGTCCTCACGCTTGACCATCGAGCTCGCCGCGCGCCTCACCAGGGCAGCCCTGCGGCGCAGCGGGCCCGACATCTCCGCGACCGCCGCCGCCTACGGCAGGCTAGTCGGCCACGTGATTCGCCTGCGCTCCAAGCAGGCCGACCGGTCGGCGAGCGCCTGAGCGATCAGCCGCGACCCACGTGCGCAGGCGTGCGCGAGAGGGAGCTTGGCGTTCGCCGGTCGTGGCTTCAGGAGTCCTGGGGCATGCGCTCGGGCCGGTGAGAATCAGCGCGACGAGCGAGAAGAGATCAGGTCGATTGCTCCGACCGACCAGGCCCTCTCCGTGGTCCCGATCATGAAGATCGTAGCCAGCGTCAGCAAGACGCCGGCTCGCGCGCTCCCCGACGACAGAATTGTCACGAGGGCCAGGCCGACGAGGAGCGCAATCCCGACCCAACCGGTGACGAACAGGACATCCATCCACTGGTTGTGAGTCGAGTCCTGGGTGGCCGTGGGATCTCGGAGCTCGATTGATAGAGGGTCGCCCACGTCTGCGGACCGTGGCCCACCCATGGTGATTCTTGGACGTGCTCAGAAGCCACACTCCAGAGATATGCCCTTCCGGTGAGAGCGGACGGGTCCCAATCATGTAAGAGGACGAACACGGAGGCGAAAACCGCGCCGGCCAAGGACGAGCCCCGCGATCGCCTCCCGACCGGGGGCCCTGCGGTCGTCGTCCAATCGCGGACGCAGGATGAACAGAGCAGTGACCGTTATCGCGGCTGCGAAAATCGCCGTTCGGCTGGTGGTCGCGACGGCCATCCCGGCGAGATAGAACGCGAACCAGTAACGCGCGGGACCCCGGAACTGCGAGATAGGCGAACGGGATTGAAGCCACGAGAACGGCGCCGAGCAGATTCTCGTTGGGATAGACCCCTACGAACGTCGATCCCAGCGGAGTACAGACATCTCGGCAGGGAATCAATGCGACGTCGTAACGAACGACGGTAAGCCCGGCGCTGGCGATAGCCAGGGTGACCCCGAAGATCCCGGCGCCCAGGGCGGCGCCGCGCCCGCGCGGAAGGACCGTTGCTGCGACGAGGCACGCGAGCAGCGCGCCACTGCTGAGAGACAGCAACGGCTCGTCGTTCAGCCCCGAGGCCGAGTTGCGCGACGGTCCACAAGAACGATCGCGATGAGGCCGGCGATGTGGACGGGCCCTCGGCCGGATGCCGACCGACTGAGCAAGAGGGCAGCCGCCAGCCCAGCGACGAAGACCATGGCGAACACCACCGGCGGTCTGATACCAGCCGGGAAAGATGGCGATCAACTGGTCGAAGGCGTCCAGCCGGCGAACCAGCTCTCCGGAGAACGCCAGGAGTGCGATCGGCAGGCTGATCAGCCACCCATGCCCGAGCGTAGAGCGCCGCCGACGCGTTCAGATCACCTGCTGCTCGCGCATGTCTCAGCGATGGAATCAGCAGCACCAGGGTGACCAGAGCGGCACCGATGTGATGATCGTGACGCCGAGCTGGGACACTGCTACCTCAGGCAGAGCCAGTCTTGAGGGATGCGCTCTATCCTGGGCGGTGTCGCCGAAGCAAGGATGCGTCCCGCGAAGGTTGTCGCAGGCCCGCGTTCGGACTTGGCCTTCTTAGATCAGGTGCTGAACAGGTGCCTGAAGACGCGAAACGCATCCTAATCATCGCCCAGCTGGACGGGTACGCCAACGGGTGTCAAGCCGGCTGAGATGGAGCGCTTCCTGAGGGAACGTGGCCACGATGTGCATGCTCGCCAATACCTACTACTTGAGCAGAGCCTCAAATGACGCCGAGTCCTTCCGAAAAAAGCTGCCTCCACTTAGGCTCAGACGGCTCGCGCTGTACGCGGCCGACGCAGCGTCCCTATTGTTCACACGTCGCTGGAAGTTTGGGCGGCGTCATCTCTCCTACTACGTGCTTCTCGCCGACTACCGCCTGAGGCGCAGCATCCTCGGCTCGTCGCTGCCTCTCGACGAGTACGACCTGATAATCGGCGAGACACCAAACGACGCGGAGCTGCTGACGGTCCCGACTTCCGCGCGACACGTTCTATGACTGCCCGAACCCGTGGGCGGATGAGCTGTAGTTCGAGGAGAAGGCTGACTAAGAACGGCAACACGAGAAATTCCGCCGCTCACGAGACGCGAGCTCTTCGAGAGTGTGGATTATCCTCTCTTTTCGTGGGAGTCCTACGCTCGTTACGCCGACAACCACTATGGCATCAGCGGTCACAATCTGCTGCAGCTGAACTGGGGCTGCCACTCCGCCGCTCGAGCGTGCGCGAGTTCAGCGATCCTCCACGAGTCGTCATACCTCGGCTCACTCAGTTCGAGATACATCAATCTCCCGCTGCTTTCACGGCTCGACCAAGCTGTACCCACACATCGATGTCTACGGGGGGCCAGCCGCCGGACCCGTCGCTCGGCCTGAACTACCTGGGGTGGGCGCCGCCCAGCGTCCTGCAGCAGTACCAGATCGGGCTCATAACCTGCACGAAGGACGAGATACGCCGAGGACGGATTCTCCGCGAAGAACATGGACTACATCGCCTACGGACTACCGGTCCTCGTGCCCGCATGGCGACGTCACATGGACCTCCTACGTGGATCCGTCGCCCTACGAGGAGGAGACGATTCAGCGGCCGTAGTAGACTACGCTGAGCCACGAGGAGGAGTGGCGGCGAGTCAGCGACGAGTCGTACGCGCAGGCCCAGCGACTGACGTGGGACCGGACGCTGAGCCCGCTGGAAGACCGCGCTGCTCACCTCTCGAAGTCTCACACGGAGAACTCGCGCAACCCAGCGGCGAAATCGGCCAGCGCGACTAAGGCCGGTAGGACCGTGAGGGACAGCGCGAAGAACCCGTGAAGGCCCGTATACACTATGGCGAGCTCGCCAGCGACGGTTATGCCCCAGCGGCCGCCGCCAGAGACCACCAGCGCCTCTCGGGCAGCACGACCCGAAGCCGCTCATCGCGACGGCAGAGCACTACGAAGTACACTGACGCGATTACGCCGGCCACGGCGGTTGCCGCCACCACTCCCACGACGCCGACGAGCAGGGCCAGGGGAACGGTGAGAATCGAGTTGACGACGGTCCAGAGGCGAGCGAGTAGCGCGTCTCTAGCCCGGGGCGACCGACGGCACGGACATAGCACGTCCGCATCCCTGTGAGACCGACGTGGATCATGTAGCAGGAAAGCAGAAGCACCGCTACCACGCCGCTCAACACGTAGCGATCGCCGAGCCAGACGGGCACGCAGAATCCGATCGCTGCAATGGCAACCACGCCATAGCCGAAGACGGCCGGCAGCCATGTGCGCTCTAAGCGCTCGAACTCGGCGGCGGTGGCAGCTCGCCCCTCATTGTGGAAGATCGTCGTCAGACGCGTCAACACCGGGGCGAAGGCATACAGCGGGAGGCTGCGCACGGCAGATGCCATCTGCAAGCCGATCATGTACAGCCCCACGTAGCGGACCGGCAGCACGGCTGCGATGACGAATGCGTCCAGCTCGCTGTTGACGAAACCCGTGAGCGCGGAGAGCTGCATCCGCGAGGCGTAGCGCCCGACCTCCCGCGTGGTGGCGCGAGAGGGCAGAAGCGGCCGTGTAACCGACACATGCCCCGCGGCGAGGATCAAGCTCGCCACCACCTGAACCGCGTAACGCAAGGCTGTCGCGATGACCAGGGTCCGCAGATGCGCACCCGGCTGCACGAGGACGACTGACGGCAACCGCGAGCGTCCCGGACGAGGCGACCATGGTGACGGCTAGCGCGCGAAACTGGCCGTTGCCCGAGCAGCGCTGAGCTGGCGTCAGCAAGGAGGGCGAGCACGAGGAGCAGCGGCAGCCACCGAAGCACGAAGACCGCTTCGCCCTCGAGCCGGCTTGGGATGTCGAGGAGGCCCACGATCGCGGGCGCCAGCGGAAGCACTGCCAAGCTCTGCACAGCGCCACCGCGATGACGAGGAAGAAGACCCACGAGCCCAGCAGCAGACGAGCGGCACCCGCCCGGTTGCCTTGCGCGGCGTACAGCGCGAAGAAGCGCGCGAGGGACGCGGACACGCCGCCGTCCAACGTCGTCATCGTGCCCAGGGCAACCAGCGCGAGCGACCAGATCCCGAACCGATCGAGACCTAGTCGGTCGAGAAGCAGCGGCGTGAGTGCAAAGGTGACGAGAAGCGGCGCAAACTGCGCAAGCCCGTTGAAACCGGAACGGGCCGCCAGCTCCGGCGGACGCGCCGCGAGAGTTCGCAGCGTTCGCACCGGATTCATCCCCCGCATGACAGCACTGTAGAGGCGTTCTGGCGGCCGATGCGAAGGATCAGCAAGCCGCGCCTCCAGCCCACCCGCACGGCGCCCGGGCGCTTCCCGGGACACAAGCCCCGCGG
The DNA here is from genome assembly GCA_963759625.1 of uncultured Thermoleophilaceae bacterium. Classification (GTDB taxonomy): domain Bacteria; phylum Actinomycetota; class Thermoleophilia; order Solirubrobacterales; family Thermoleophilaceae; genus JACVRW01. The sequence goes on from CAVXAD010000017.1 coordinate 393,459, forward strand.
TCTTGCCCTAGCCGGGGTCCGCCGATGAAGGTTCATCTGCTGGAGCGCGAGCAGCACGTACCCGCCCCGCCCGAGGAGGTCTTCGCCTTCTTCGCCGACGCCCTCAACCTCGAGACGATCACGCCGCCGTGGCTCCGCTTCCGGGTGGTCACCCCCGCCCCGATCGAGATGCGGCCGGGAGCGCTCATCGAGTACCGCCTCGCGCTCCACCGGCTGCCGATCCGCTGGCTCACCCGCATCGAGGAGTGGAGACCGGGACGCGGCTTCGTGGACGCCCAGGTGCGCGGCCCATACCGGCTCTGGCATCACACCCACACCTTCGCGGCCCGCGACGGTGGCACGCTGGTGGGCGACCGGGTGCGCTACGCCCTCCCGCTGCAGCCTCTCGGCGCACTCGCGCAGCCCTTCGTGCGCCGCGACCTCGAGCGGATTTTCGACTTTCGCCACGAGGCGATCGCGCGGCGCTTCACAAAGTAAAGTAAGGGGCCAATGGCGACGTTCTGGCGCTTGATCGGCTTCCTGCGCCCCTACCGCGGAGGGGTGATCGCCTCCTTCGTGCTCGCGGCGGCCGCCATGGGCACGGGCGTGCTGGTGCCCTACTTGGTGGGCCGGACCGTGAACGACCTCCGCGACGCCGGCGCCAACCTCTGGCCGCTCGCCATCGCAGTGGCCGCGAGCCGGCCTCCTGCGGCTCGTGTTCAGCGTCTTTCGCCGGCTGGTGGCGGGGCGGGTCTCGCTCGGCGTGGAGTACGACCTGCGCAACCGGATGTACCGCCACCTCCACTCGCTCGAGCTGGCGTTCTTCGACGGCCAGCAGACGGGCCAGCTGATGTCGCGGGCCACCGTGGACCTCCAGGCGGTGCGCTTCTTCCTCGGCTACGGCCTGATCTTCATCGTGCAGTCGGCGCTGACGATCGTGATCGCGGCGGCGGTGATGTTCGTGCTCGACCCGGGCCTGGCGGCGGTGTCACTCGCCCCGATGCCCTTCGTGATCTGGGTGGCGTTCCGCTACGGGCGACTGAACCGCCCCGCCTCGCAGGAGGTGCAGCAACGGATCGCGGAGCTCACGGCGGAGGTGGAGGAGAACGTCGGCGGCGTGCGCGTGGTCAAGGCCTTCGCACAGGAGGAGCGTCAGGCAGTGCGCTTCGACGGCGCCGTGAGACGGGTGTTCGACCAGTCGATGGTGTCCACCCGCCTGCGCGCGTTCTACGCCCCGCTGATCGGCTTCCTCCCCCAGCTCGGACTCGCGGCGCTGCTGTTCGTGGGCGGCCACCAGGCGATCAACGGCTCGCTCGACGTCGGCGACTTCGTGGCGTTCTACGGATACGTGCTGATGCTCACCTCACCGATGCGCATGCTGGGCATGGCGCTCGGGATGGCGCAGCGCGCGGTGGCCTCCGGCGCGCGCGTGTTCGAGGTGCTCGACCGCGAGCCGCGCCTGGTGGCGCCGGCCGTGCCCACGCCGCTGCCGAGCGGCGGCGGCCGCGTGGAGCTGCGCGACGTGACCTTCGGCTACGACGGCGGCGAGCCGGTGCTGCGCGGCGTGGACCTCGACGTGGAGGCCGGCCACACGGTCGCGCTCGTGGGCCCGACCGGATCGGGGAAGACCAGCCTCGTGATGCTCGTGCCGCGCCTCTACGACGTGCAGGAGGGAGCCGTGCTCGTGGACGGCGTGGACGTGCGCCGGCTCGACCCGGCAGCGCTCCGGAGCGAGGTGGCGGTCGTGTCGGACGACGCGTTCCTCTTCTCGGCCAGCCTCGGCGAGAACATCGCCTACGCCCGTCCCGAGGCGAGCGAGGCGGAGGTCCGGCGCGCCGCCGAGCAGGCCGGCCTCGCGGAGCTGGTCGAGGACCTGCCGGACGGGCTCGACACGCTCGTGGGAGAGCGCGGCCTGACCCTCTCGGGCGGCCAGCGCCAGCGCGTGGCAATCGCACGCGCCCTCCTCGCCGAGCCGCGCATCCTGATCCTGGACGACGCGACCTCCAGCGTGGACGCCACCACCGAGGGCCGCATCAAGACGGCGCTCACCGAGGTGATGAAGGGGCGGACCACCTTCGTGATCGCCCACCGCCTCTCCACGATCGCCCTGGCCGACGAGGTGGTGGTGCTCGAGGAGGGCGAGATCGTGGCCCGCGGCACCCACGACGAGCTGCTCGAGGAGTCCCCGCTCTACCGCGAGATCGCCGAGAAGGGCCTGCCGGGTCAGGTCTTCCTCACCCGCGACGATCCCGAGCGCGAGGTGGCGGGGCTGTGAGCCGGCTCTGGACGATCCTGCGCGGTGAGCGGCGGCGCACGCGGAAGCTCAAGCACCTGCTCACCCTGCTGCGCCCCTACCGGACGCGCGTCCTGCTGACCCTTGCCGCGCTGGCGGTGGCCACCGCCGCCGCGCTCGTGCCCCCGTACCTGGCGGGCCAGGCGGTGGACGCGATCTCCGACAAGGACTCCGGCAGGCTCACCGTCCTCCTGATCGCGTTCCTCGGGGCAGCGCTCCTCAACTGGGGGGCCACGTACGTCCAGACCCTGCTGATCAACTGGGTCGGCCAGCGCGCGCTCCAGGACCTGCGGATCCAGATCTTCCGCCACCTCCAGCGGCTCTCGATCGGGTTCTACTCGCGGAACAAGGCCGGGCGTGCTGATCTCCCGCCTGACCAACGACGTGCAGGCGCTCGACCAGCTCGTGACCGAGGGCATGCAGACGCTCTTCTCCTCGACGCTCACGCTGATCGGCATCGCGGTGATCCTGATCCTGCTCGACCCCGGCCTTGCGCTCGTGACCTTCCTGACGTTCCCGCTGCTCCTGGCGGGCAGCGTGCTGTTCCGCATCGCGTCATCGGGCGCGTACCGGCTCACGCGCGAGCGGATCGCCATGGTCACCGCCTACCTCCAGGAGACGCTGTCGGGCGTCCGGATCGTGCGCGCCTTCGGCCAGGAGGAGCGCCACACCCGGCGCTTCGCGGAGCTGAACGACCAGCACCGCGAGGCCAACATGCGAACCGTCAACCTGAACGCGGCCTACTTCCCCGCGGTGGAGCTGCTGTCCACGGTCGCCACGGCGGTGATCCTGATCTACGGCGGCAACCGGGTGCTGGACGGCCAGGTGTCGATCGGCGTGCTGGTGTCGTTCGTGCTCTACCTGCAGAGCTTCTTCGACCCGATCCAGTCGCTCTCCCAGCTCTACACGACCTACCAGGCGGGCATGGCAGCGCTCGACAAGATCTTCGAGCTGCTCGACGAGGAGCCGGACATCCGGGACCGGCCGGGCGCGCTCGAGCTGCCACGGATGCGCGGCGAGATCGAGTTCGACGACGTGACGTTCGCCTACGGCGACGGGGAGCCCGCGCTCTGCTCCGTCTCCCTGCACGTTCCGCCCGGGCAGACCGTGGCGCTGGTGGGCGCCACCGGCGCCGGGAAGTCCACGCTGGCCAAGCTCGTGGCCCGCTTCTACGACCCGGACCACGGCCGCGTGCTGGTGGACGGCCACGACCTCCGCGGCGTGACCGAGCAGTCGCTTCGCTCCCAGCTCGGGATCGTGCCCCAGGAGAGCTTCCTGTTCTCCGGCACGATCGGCGACAACATCGGCTTCGGCCGGCCGGGCGCCACCGACGCCGACATCGCGGCCGCCGCCGCGGCGGTGGGCGCGGACACCTTCATCGAGCGCCTCCCCGACGGCTACGACACGGAGGTCGGCGAGCGCGGCGGCCACCTCTCCGCAGGGCAGCGCCAGCTGGTGGCCTTCGCGCGTGCGGCGGCGGCGGACCCGCGCGTGCTGATCCTGGACGAGGCCACCTCCAACGTGGACGTCCGGACCGAGTCGCAGATCGAGCGTGGCCTGCGGCGGCTCCTCGCCGGCCGGACCGCGCTCGTGATCGCCCACCGGCTATCCACCATCCAGGGCGCGGGCCGCATCGTGGTGCTCGGCGACGGGCGCATCGTCGAGCAGGGCACCCACGACGAGCTGCTGGCGGCGGACGGCGCCTACGCGCGCCTGTACCGCGACTGGGCCGACCAGGCCGTGGCCTGAGCCACTGGCTATCCTCATCACCCCCTTGGGGGGTCGTCTAATGGCAAGACGCCAGCCTCTGGAGCTGGTTATCGGGGTTCGAGTCCCTGCCCCCCAGCTCAGCGGCCTCAGGCTCAGGCGGCGCGTGCCGCCGGCACCAGCCGCAGGCGCTCCGGCAGGAACGGCACCACCGCGCGCCTGACGTACTCGCCGCCCGCGCGGACGAGCGCCTTGCGGACGAAAGGCGGCGGCAGAGCCGAGAAGCCGTACTCGTCCCGGATGCGATCCGGGAGCAGGGCGATGGTGATGAAGTTCGCCGTCTCGACGAGCGGCTGGAGATAGAGCGGCACGGGCGGCTCCAGCACGATCGCCCGCGCCCGCTCGCGGGCCCATGGGGTCACGTGGAGCTTCGGGCCGGCGAGCATCTCGCGGCGGTAGTCGTCCAGGTCGGCGAGCGTGCGCGGCATGTCGCCCGGGCGGAGCCCGAACAGCCGCCCAACCACCCTGTAGTCCTTCCAGTACGCCGCCTCCTCCGCGCGCGAGAGGCCCCCGACGTAGTTGCGGTAGACCACGAGGCCGGAGTCCACCAGGGTGAAGAGCACCCAGAGCAGGAGCTCCGGGTCGTCGGCCCGGTACGGGGTTCCCGCCGGATACGGCCCGGCGGCCTCGCTCAGGCGGCCGTTCACGCGCCGGTGCATCGCCCTTACGCGCCGGGTCACGCGCTGGGCGTCCGCCTTGCTGCCGAAGCCGATCGTGCTCATCACCTCGGCGGTCCGGGCGAGCCGGTCGTAGGGCTCGTCGAGCGCCGCGGTGTGCGCGAGCAAACCGGCCACCGCCAGCGGGTGCGCAGCCTGCATGAGGAGCGCTCGCGGGCCGGAGAGCGCGAGAGCGCGCTCGCGGTGGATCCGGCGCAGCATCGAGCGGTCGTCGAACAGGCCGGCCATGTCCTTCAGCGTAGGTGGTCGCTACGCAGCCGCGGCCAGCCGCTCGCGAGCCTTCTCGAGGCCGAGCCGCAGGCGGCTCTTGGCGGTCCCGAGCGGCACGCCGGCCGCCGTCGCGATCTCTGCCGCGGACAGCCCCCTCCCGAAGGCCAGCAGCAGCGCCTCGCGCTGGAGCGCCGGCAGCTCCGCCACGGCCGCCAGCACATGGCCGCGCTCATCGCTGCGAACCGCGGCCTCGGCGGGCCCGTCATCAGCTCCGCGCCGCTCCTCGTCGCGGTAGCCGAGCCGCTCGACGGCCGCGCGAGCGGCCGTGCGGGTGCGCACGCGATCCACGGCACGCGAGCGCGCCATCATCGCCACGTACCCCACGAGGCTGCCGCGCGCGGGGTCGAAGCGACCCGGGTCGCGCCAGAGCGCGAGGAAGACGTCCTGCACGACGTCCTCGGCGGCGGCCGCGTCCCCGAGCACCCGGAAGGCGCTGGAGAATGCGCGTGACCGGTGGTCCCGATAGGCGCGCGAGAACTCGAATGGTGTGTCCGGGGCGGTCATGCTGCTCCCATTCCTCTGCTTGACATATCTAAACGAACTGTATCGCTTTACCGATACAGTTTGTATATATCTTGGCTTCGCTGACGATCGGACAGCTCGCGGCCCTGACGGGCGTGCAGCCGGGCACGCTGCGCATGTGGGAGGCGCGCCACGGGTTCCCCCGCGCGGAGCGCCTGCCGAGCGGCCACCGTCGCTATCCGCGCGAGGAGGTGGATCGCGTGCTCGACGTGGTGCGCGCGCGCGACGGGGGCCTGTCGCTGGCCGCCGCCGTGGAGCGATTCGGCGAAGGGCGGGCCGCGGGCCCCGAGACCTCGATCTACGCCGGCCTGCGCCGCCGCCGCCCCGATCTGCAGCCCTACCCCATCCCCAAGCGGCTTCTCGTGGCGGTGTCCCACGCGATCGAAGACGAGTGCTCGGCGCGCGGCGAGCGGGCCCTCCTGCTCGGCTCGTTCCAGCGCGAGCGGTTCTACCGCGAGGCCGAGCCGCGCTGGCGCGAGTTCGCCCGGACCGCGGAGCTGGCGATCGCGCTCGCCGACTTCGAGCGGCCGGCCGCGCCGCCGGACGGCCCGCTCGAGGTGCCGATCGAGCGCGACCATCCGCTGGCCGGCGAGTGGGCCATCGTCTGCGACGGCCCCAGCTTCGCCGCGTGCCTCGCCGGGCGTGAGCGCCAGGTCACCGGCGAGCGGATCTTCGAGATGCTCTGGTCGGTGGAGCCGGAGGTGGTGCGCGACGCCGCGCTCATCGGGCTGGAGCTCGCGGCGGCCCGGGCGCCGGAGATCGCCGACCGCGTGCCCCAGCGCCTGTCACGGCCGCCGGCGCCGGACGGGGAGACCGTGGCATGGGCCACGTCCGTGACCAACAGGATGCTTGCCTACGTGGCGGCCGCGGGTCGGTGACCTAGAGCCCGGCCAGGTCGGTGCCGAGGTCGGCGAGCGCGCCGGGGCTCGGCGTGGCGCCGTCCACGATGAAGCGGCGGGCGTGCTCGAGGTCCTCGGAGCGCCCGACCGCCAGCGCGGCGGTGACCCGTCCTCCATCCACCCAGAACAGGGTGAACTCGCCGTCGTCGAGCGACCCGCGCAGCACCGGCTCGCCGGAGCCCGGCCCCACGTACTCGAGCGACACCCAGTCGGCGAGGTCGGAGAAGAAGTAGGGGACCACGTCGTGGTCCACGCCGCGCCCCAGCATGTTGAGCGCGGCCGTGTGGCCGTGGTTGGCGGCCACGTCCCAGTGCTCGAGCCGGAGCCGCCGCCCGTGCATGGCGCTCTCGTACTCGCAGTTGTCGCCCGCGGCGAAGATGCCGGGCACGGAGCTCTCGAGGCCGGCGGAGCAGCGGATCCCGCCGCTCTCGCCCAGCTCGAGCCCGGCCGCGCGGGCGAGCATCACGTCGGGCGCCACACCCGCCCCGATGACCACGAAGTCGCACTCGAGCTCGAGCCCGGCGGCGGTGACCACCTTGGTGACCCGTCCGTCGGCCCCCTCGAAGCGGGCGAGCTCGTCGCCGCCGTAAAGCTCGATGCCGTGCTCGGCCAGCACGCCGTGGAAGAAGCCACCGGCCTCGCGGCCGAAATGGCGCTCGAGCGCCACCTGCTCCAGCATCACGATCGAGCACTTGACCCCGTGCGCCGCGGTGAGCGACGCCGCCACCTCGCAGGCGATGTAGCTGCCGCCGATCAGCACCACGCGCTCGGCCTCCGCGGCATCGGCACGGATCGCATCCGAGTTGCCGAACGCGCGCAGGTAGTGGATGCCGTCGAGCTCGGCGCCCTCCGCGCGCAGGCGCCGGACGTTGGCGCCGGTGGCCACCAGCGCCTTGTCGAACCTCACCGAGTCCTTGGTGGAGAGGGCGGCCACGCGCTCCGCGGTGTCCAGCTTCATCACGCTGGTGCGCGTGAGCAGCTCCACGTCGTGCTCGTGCCACCAGTCCGGGGGGCGGTAGAGCGCGTCGTCCTTGCCCTCCTCTCCGCGCAGATACCCCTTGGAGAGCGGCGGGCGGTTGTAGGGCGGATCGAATTCGCGCCCCACCAGCAGGATGGAGCCGTCCGCGCCCTCCTCGCGCAGCCAGCGCGCGCAGCTCGCGGCCGCGAGGCCGCCGCCGACCAGCAGATAGTCGGCCGAGCGGTCGGCCACCGTCAGGCCGCGGGCGCCACGCCGCTCGTGAAGCGCTCCGTGACGCGCTCCTCGATCCCCACGTCGAGCACCAGCAGCACCTCGTCGCCCGCCTCGACCGTGGAGTCGCCGGTGGGTACGAAGCCGCCGCCGTCGCGGAGGATCGAGATCACGAGCGAGCCGTCCGGGAGGCCGAGGTCCTTGACCTTCTTGCCGGCCGCCTCGGAGCCCTCGGACACCTCGAGCTCGATGATCTCGAGCCGCTCCTCGGGCAGGTCGAGCAGGTGCACCAGGCCGTACTTGGGCACCTCGTGCTCGATCAGCCGCAGGATCAGGTCGGTGGCGGAGATCGCCGGCTTGACGCCGAGCAGCTCGAAGTGCTCGAGGTTGCGCGGGTTGTTGCAGCGCGCCACCACGCGCTCGACGCCGTACTTCTCGCGGGCCACCTGCGAGATCAGGATGTTGTCCTCGTCGTCGCCGGTCACGGCGATCACCAGGTCGGCGCGCTCGATCCCAGCCCGCTCGAGCACCCATAGCTCGGACCCGTCGCCGTAGAGCACGCGGTGCTCGAGCTCCTCCTCCACCACCGCGTAGCGGTGCAGGTCGGACTCGAGCACGGTCACCTCGTGCCCCTTGGCGATCAGCTCGCGGGCGAGGTTCCAGCCGACCTTGCCGGCTCCTACGACCAGCACGTACACGGCTACCCCGACACTCCCTCGAAACGGATCTGGCCGCGCACGGCGGCCTCGAGCAGCTCGATCGCGGTCTGGGTCGGGCAGACGGTCTGGAGCCCCTGCTCGGCGTACCAGCGAGCACGGTTCGGGTCCAGCACCCGCACCACCACGCGCTCGACGTCATAGCGCCGCTTGGCGATCTGCGCGACCACCAGGTTGGTGTTGTCGCCGTCCGTGGAGGCCACGAAGGCGTCCGCCTGCTCCACGCCGGCCGCGAGCAGGGCGTCCAGCTCGAGCGCGGTGCCCACGGTGAAGCGCCCGCCGCGCTCCTCCCAGCCGTCGGCGTGGCCCGCGTCGAGCAGGGCGATGGCCTCGGGGTCCTCATCCAGGACCGAGACGTCATTGCCCTCCGCGAGCATGGAGTGTGCGATGGCGGACCCCACCCGTCCGCAACCGACGATCAGGACGAACATTCGCGATCCACTCTACAAAGCCACGGCTGCCGAGCCCCACACCCGGTGGCCGATTGTGCCGTTAAGGCAAAACGCCTTCCCTGGCGATGTCCGCGTCGGAGGGCGGGGCGGTCAGGATCACGGTGCACGTGGCCTTCTCCACGACGTAGCGGGTGGTCTCTCCGACGAAGCGGTCGCGCGCCCTCCCGCGGCCGCCCAGGATCGCCCCGCCGCGGATGCGCGTGGGCTCCTCGGCCGCGAGCACGATGGCCTCCACGCCGCGCCTGCGCGCCTCGGCCACGATCGCCTGGCCGGTGGTGCGGCCGCGTACCATCGCCGTGGCCACCTCCACGCCCTCGTACTCCTCCCCCACCTCCTTGGCGCGCGCCAGGATCCGCTTCGCCTCGGCCACCCGCTCCTCCGGCACGCGGGCGTCCAGCGGCAGGGACATGGGGATCTCGAACACGTAGAGCGCCTCCAGCACGGCGCCGCCCTCCTTGTCCTCGCCGTGCTCGGCCGCCAGCCGGCCCGCGGTGCCGACGATGTCGTCGTCGAGCGACTCGCCGAACACCGGCACGAGGATGCTCCCGTACTCGGCCTCACCGGACTCCTGGAGCGCCGTGGCGGGGATCGTGAAGCGCTTGCGCAGGGACTTGCCCTGACCGCGCCGGTAGACGGTGTAGAGGGTGATCCCGGAGAGCATCCAGACGCCGCCGACGATCCGCGCGCCCTCGTGCAGGATGATCACGCTGATCCACGCCCCCAGCGAGAAGAGGGCGCCGACGACCGCAGGTAGCGGCACGGTGCCCTTCCGGAACCTGAACGAGAGCGGCACGCGGAAGGCGCTCGGGCGGCCGGCCTCGCGGAACCGCAGCGCGATCACCGACATGTGCGCGATCGCGAACGTCAGCATCGCGCCGAACGCGAAGATGCCCGCCAGGAACTCCATGTCGTTCGGCAGCGCCAGGCCGAAGGAGATCAGCGCCGCCGCGACGATGACCACGTAGGGAGTGCCGCGGCGCGGGTGGAGGCGGCCCAGCGCGCTCGGGATCTGACGGTTGGTCGCGAGCGAATACGCGAGCCGCGAGAGCCCGAGCATCTGCCCGTTCATCGCCACGATCAGGGTGGCGGCGCCGATCGCGCCCACGGCGTAGGTGGCCGCTTTCCTGAGCCATTCCGGGTCGAGCGCCGACGCCATGCCCAGCACCGGCGCCTGCTCGAACGTGGAGCTCAGGGCGGTCTCCCCGCCCTCCACCGGTACCGCCATCAGCGCGGCGGCGGACACCCCCACGAGCAGGACCACCGCCGCGACCGCGCTGACGATGACGAATCGCCTCAGGCCCTTGCGGCCGACGCGCACCTCCCCGGCTAGACCGGACGCCGCCTCGATTCCGATCATCGCCCCGGTGGCGATCACGGTTGAGAAGAGGATGCCCTCCCAGGTGGGGCTCGTGCCGAGGTCCACGGTGTCGAAGAGGAGCCCGATGTCGAAGAGCTGCGCGAACACCAGCCCGGACACGATCGCGAGCAGGACGATCCCGACGAGCGACAGGCGCAGCACCTGCCGCAGCCGCTCGGCGCCGAGGCCGCTGATATTGGCCATGACCACGAACAGGAACGCCAGCGCTGCGATGACCGTCTCGAGATAGCCGCTCCCGAGCTCGCCCCAGAAGGCAGCCAGGTAGTCGGAGATCGCCACCGCGGCGAGCGCCATGACGATGAGGTAGTCGAGGAGGATCGCCCAGCCCGCCACGAAGCTCCAGAACTCGTCGAACGCGTAGCGCGCGAAGGTGGACGCCCCGCCCCGCTCCGGGTGCAGGGAGTTGCCCTCGACGTAGGTGGCCATGGTGGTCACGAAGAAGATGGCGGCCACCAGGAACACGACCGGCGTGAGCCCGAGGGCGTCGTCCGCCACCACCCCGATCGAGAAGAAGATCGAGGAGACGATCGCGCTCAGGATGATCGCGAACAGCGCGGGCTCTCCGAGACCGCGCGCGAGCAGCGCCTCGGCCCGTCCGGTGCCGCGGGCGAGCCGCGCGCCCGCCCGCTCTGAGCCCTTCCGCAGGCCCTCCCGCGCCCGGCCGACGCGCTCGGAGCGGCGGCCGTCGCCGGTGGGGCTCACGGCCGGCCGCTGCCAGGTCGCTCGGCGCGTGCCAGCCAGAGCCGGCCGGCGCCGATCAGGGCCAGCAGCGCGCCCAGCACCACGCCGAGCGCCAGCGCGCCGCCACCCCGGCTGAGCGCCGAGACGACCATGGCCACGCCGAGCAGGAGCATCAGCACGCTCAGGACGCGCGTGGAGGCGGCGTGGGCGCGCTGCACAGCGCCATCGTAGCCCTGCTCAGGCGGCTTCCGATCGCTCGCCCGTGCCTCGCGTGGACTCGATGATCACCCGGCAGGGCCGCTCGCTCAGGACCGTCTCGAGCGTCTTGCCGAACAGGGACATTCCCGCGCGCCTGGGTGGCAGCGCCATGACGACCGCGCGGGCGCGGATGTCACGCGCCTCCTCGACGATCCGCCGTCCCGCCTGGCCCGGCCTCACCTTCTCCCAGTGGCCCGACACGCGGCGCCCGCCCCGTACCCGGGCGGAGTCGATGATCGAGGCCGCGCGGGCCTCCTCGTCGGGCATGTACGCGTCGATCGGCGCGTTCGGAGGGACTGTGATGGTCACCACCACGTGGATGCCGCGCCGGCGCCGGGCTGCGAGCAGGACGGCGGTGGACACGACCTCCTTGTCGTAGTGGCCGTCCTCGAAGGCCACCAGGATCGACTCGTACTCCACCTCGTGCTCGACCACGGGCTCCGGCGTGACGATCTTGTGGGTCTCGGTGAGCGACAGGCCCTGACGGCGCCGGTAGATCACGTAGAGGGCGATGCCGACGGCGAGCCACGCAAGGCCGGAGACCAGCACCCGCAGGTCCAGGACCGTCGCAACTATGAGTGCCGTGCCGGTGCCGAACCCGCCGAAGAGGGCGAGCACGGGGAGGTCGTAGCCGCGGATGCGCAGCGCGCCGGGTGAGCGCCACGGCCGCTCGGCGTCCGGGCGCTTGACCCTCAGCGTCGTGACCGACGCGTGCGCGATCGTGAACGAGAGCATCGCGCCGAACGCGTAGATCACCCCGAGGAAGTCGGCCTGGCCCGGCAGGATCGCCACGCATGCGATGAGGCCGAAGATCGTGATGGCCACGTACGGGGTGCGGAAGCGCGGGTGGAGCGCGCGGAGCAGCTCCGGGAGCTGGCGGTGCTGACCCATCGAGTAGCTGAGCCGCGACACTCCGAGCAGGCCCGCGTTCGTGGCGATGAAGAGGATCGTGGATGCCAGCACGCCCACGTAGATCTCGGCCGGGTGCTGAAGCGACCCGAGATCCATGTTGGCCACCACGCCGAGCACCGGGTCGTCGGCGTAGCCGCCCTCCTCCTTCGGCAGGGCGAGGAGCGTCTCGCCGTCGCGCACGGGCATGGCGGAGAGCGCAACGGCGGGCAGGAACGAGTAGATCACGGCCACCGCGCCCACCACGAGTCCGATGCCGCGCGGGATCGTCTTGCCCACGTCGCGGGCCTCCTCGGCCATGTTGGAGATCGTCTCGATGCCGGTGTAGGCCACCATGGCCACGGGGATCGCGATGAGGAAGTTGCCGACGGTGGGGGTGGTGCCGAAGTCCACCTGGCGCACGAGCAGTTCCGGATCGAGCACCAGGAACACGCCGACCGCCACGAGCAGCACCTGGGTCATGAAGTCCGCGATCGCGAAGCCGATGTTCACCCCGGCCGACTCCTTGACGCCCACCACGTTCAGGAGACCGAGGAGGGCCACCACCACGATCCCGCCCACGATGTCGCCCGGCGACTCCCCGAGCGGCGACCAGAAGACCCCGAGGTAGTGCGGCACGAAGAACGCGGAGATCGCGATCGTGATGATGTAGGTGAGCATCTGGCTCCATGCCGCGAAGAAGGACCAGAACTCGTTGAAGGCGCGCCGGGCGAAGCTCGACGATCCCCCGGCCTCCGGGAACATGGTGGTGGCCTCGGCGTAGGTGGCGGCGGTGGCGGCGAAGATCAGCCCGGCGATCACGAACACCACCGGCGTCATGCCGGCGGCGTAGATCGCCACGAGACCCAGCGCGTAGTAGATCGAGCTGCCGACGTTTCCGTACGCGGTGGCGAACAGGGCGCCGGTGCCGAGCACCCGCTCGAGCCCGCGGTTCTTGGGTCTGAACTCCGCCATGCGCGGCTCGGAAAGCTACTCCGGGCGGTGGCCGGGGCCGCCCGGCGCGCGGGTCCTGTCTCCGTCGCGTGCCTCCGCCGAGAACCTGGGACGGTTCTCGTCGGAGGCTCGCAACGTCGCCACCCGCGCGAGGAGCGCCGGCGGCTTGACGGGCTAGAAGGCCTGGCGGGACGTCGGAACCGTTGGCTTTCGCTTTAAGCAGAAAGAAGGCGATCCTTCAGGGCGTCCAGATCGGCCGCGCTCAGGCCACCCGCGCGCAGGCTGGCTTCGGCGTCCAGCGAGCCCAGAGAGATCGAGCAGCGCGGTTCGGGCGGAGGTCCCGTGGCGGTCGAGGACCGCCCGGATCGCGGGCGCGCTGATCCTCCATCCCCCGCTCGGCCCAGAACGGCGGCAGCCGGGTGTTGCTCAACTCGTAGTCCGCGGCGATCGTCTCAGGCGCGACCCCCAGGAGCGCCAGCACCAGCAAGCTCACGAGGCCGGTGCGGTCGCGGCCCCCGACACAGTGGATGAGCACCCCTCCCGGCTGCGCGTGCGCGATGGCCCCAACCGCCGCCGCGCAGCGCTCCGGCTTGCGTTCGATGAAGGGCCGGTAGTAGAGCGGAGTGCCGTCCAGCTCGTCGGCGTGGCAGCGGTCCCAGAACTCGCTGTCGGCCACGTCGTCGAGCGGAACATGCACGGTCGTGAGCCCGGCCGGGCGCGGCTCGAGGTCGGGCTCCCGCTCGTCCTCGTTGCGGAGGTCGACGATGGTGCGAACGCCGTGGGCCTCCAGGGCGTCCCAGCCGGCCCGGCTCAGTCGATCGAGGCAGGCCGAGCGCACCAGGGCGCCCCGGCGGGTCTCGCGCTCGCCGGCGACGCGCAGCCCGCCCAGGTCCCGGGCGTTGTGAGCGCCGTCCCAGTCGAGGTGCCGGCCCAGCCGCTCCGGGGCCTCACGGCCCATCGGCAGGACCGCTTGAAGCGGTGGCGGTGGCCTCCGCCTGCCCTCCGTCGACCTGCTCGGCAGGCTCGCTTGTCCTGAGCACCCGCAACGCGTCGGGCGGCAGGTGGAGGCACACCGCCGCGCCCGACTCCAGGGTGACCGGCGAGACCCCGCCGTCGTTCGGGACCATGGCCCTGAGCAGCTCGCCGCCGAGCACGCGGACGTGCACCTCGTACGAGCCACCCAGGAAGACGGACCGCTCCACGATGCCCGGCATCCGCTCCTCGCCGGTGTTCGAGTGGGGTTCGATCGCAATGCGCTCGGGCCGGATCATCACCTTGACCTCGCCGCGCGCGCCGGTGGCGCCCTGGCTGGCGCGCAGCATGCGATCGCCCACGCGGACGGCGCAGGCCGCGCCGTCCTGCCCGAAGGCGGTCGCGGCGAGCAGGTTCGAGACGCCCAGGAAGTCGGCGACGAAGACGGTGTCCGGCTCCTCGTAGATCGCCTTCGGCGGGGCCGCCTGCTCGACGCGGCCCTTGTTCATCACCGCGATCCGGTCGCTCATCGTGAGCGCCTCGGTCTGGTCGTGCGTGACGAAGATGAACGAGATCTGGAGCTCGGCCTGGAGTGCCTTGAGCTCGACCTGGAGGTTCTTGCGCAGCTGGGCGTCGAGCGCCCCGAGCGGCTCGTCGAGCAGCAACACGCGCGGCCGCAGCACGAGCGCGCGCGCGAGCGCGACGCGCTGCTGCTGCCCGCCTGACAGCTGATCCGCCTTGCGCCGCGCGAACTCGGTCATGCTGACCAGCTCGAGCGCCTCGCCCACCCGCTTGGCCCGCTCCTCCTTGCCGAGCTTGTGGTACTTCAGCCCGAACGCGACGTTCTTCGCCACGTCGAGGTGCGGGAACAGCGCGTAGCTCTGGAACACGGTGTTGACGTTGCGCTGATGCGGCGGCGTTTGCCCGACGTCGTTCCCATCGAGCAGGATGCGCCCGCTGCTGGGGCGCTCGAAGCCGGCGATCATCCGCAGCGTGGTGGTCTTCCCGCAACCGGAGGGGCCGAGCAGGGTGAAGAACTCTCCGGGCGGCATGTCGAGGTCGATGCCGTCCACGGCCACGAAGTCGTCGAACTTCTTGCACAGCTCCTCGAGGCGGATCTCTCCCTCCATCAGACCTCCAATGTGGCGACCGCGGTCGCCTCTGCGCCGCCCGCGAATCGGCGGTAGACGAGGTAGGCGAACGTGAGCGTCAGCAGCGTGATCAGCAGGTTGACGGTCGCGATCGCGTTGAGCGCCGGGGTGGGTGCGCCGCGCGCGCTGGAATAGAGCAGCATCGAGACGGTGGTCGTGCTCGCGTCGCTCGAGAGGTACTGCGTGACGACGAAGTCGTCGATCGAGGTCGCGAACGCCACGGCGGCACTCGCGACGATCGCCGGGGCGAGCAGTGGCAGCAGCACGCGGAAGAACTGATCGCGGCGGGGAGCGCCAAGGTCCGCCGCCGCCTCCTCGAACTCGGGACCGATCGAGACGAGGCGGCCGCGCACGATCACGACGACGTACGAAAGCGTGAACGTGATCTGCCCGATCGCCTGCGCGTCGGTCCCGAGGCCGATGCCGCTGAAAACCTGCAGGAACAGCAGCAGCAGCGCGACTCCCATGACGATCTCCGGCGTCACGAGCGGCAGCAGCATCAGCGAGTTGACCGATGCCGCTGCCGCGCCCGCGCCAGCGCTGGAGGCCCAGCGCCAGCGCCACCCCGAGCGGGGTCGCGACGGCGACGCAGATCACGGCCAGCAGCAGCGTGTGCCCGAGCGCGTCACGCAGCGCCGGGTCGTGGAGCACGCTGCCGTTCTCGCCCGTGAACCAGCGGGTGGAGAACCCCTGCCAGGTCGTGCGCGAGCGGCCGTTGTTGAACGCGAAGGCGATCGCCAGCAGCACGGGCAGCACCGCCCAGAGGATGTAGCCGCCGGTGATCAGCGCGAGGAAGCGCGGCTTGCCCCATGGATTGCGCAGGCGGCTCATGTCGTCTGGTAGCTCGTGCCCGCCCGGCGGGTCGTGCGCAGGTAGTAGAACATCAGCGCCAGCAGGAACGTCGACAGGAGCAGCGTCAGCGCGGCGCCGGTCACCTTCTCCGACCCCTGGCGCATGAACTCGTCGATCTGGTTGCCGATCATGTTCGTCTGGGTCGAAGCGGAGACGAGGTCGGCCGTGTAGTAGTCGCCGAACATCGGCAGCGCGATCAGCACGGCGCCGGCGAGGATGCCCGGCATCGACAGCGGCAGCGTCACGCGGAAGAACGCGCTCGCCGGGCTCGCGCCGAGGTCGCGGGCCGCGTCGATCTGGCGGCGGTCGATGCGATCGATCGCGACGAACAAGCGGCAGGATGAAGAACGGGATGTAGCCGTAGAGAAGCGCGAGGATGACCGTGGTCGGCTGGCCATTGAGCCAGCCGCCCGGCTCGTCGAGCAGCCCGAGCGAGAGGAACAGCTACTCGATCCCGACGCTGTGGAGGACCCGCGAGCCGATCCCGTCGGGCGCGAGCAGGTTGATCCACGCCAGCATCCGCATCAGGTAATTGATCCAGAGCGGAAGGATCAGAGCGAGCAGGATGGCTCCCTTCCAGCGTCCGGCGTGGCGCGCCGTGAAGTACGCGACCGGGTATCCGACCAGCAGCGAGAGGGCGACGGCGATCGCGACGAACTGGAGGGTTCGCAGCGAGACGGTCCAGAACGGGCCCGCCGTGGAGGAAGTTGTCCAGCATGTCGATGGCGTAGCCCACGTTCCAGTCCAGCGGGTTCCAGTGCGGGACCGGCTGCGACAGCGTGTCCTGATTGCCGAACGCCACGGCCAGCACCGCGTAGAACGCGACGAGAAAGAACACCGTCAGCCAGACGACGCCGGGGAGGGCCACCAGGCGCCAGGTCCAGCGCGAGCCCATCAACCAGCCTTGAACTTCGACCAGGCGTCGTCCCAGAACCGCTGTCCGACCACGCTCAGCTGGAGCAGCTCCTGGTTCGCCGCGAACTGGTCTGGCCGCACGACCGCCTGCTCGAGGGTGTTCGGGATCAGGCCCTGCTTGATCAGCGCCTCCGCGTCGATGTCGTTCTGAGGCGGCGTGTAGCCGACGTAATTGACGAAGTTGTCGTAGGCGTTCTTCTCGTCGAGCATGAAGTTGATGAACGCGTGCGCCAGCACGGGCCGCTTCGTCGTCCGCCCGAGGCAGAAGAAGTCGTTCTGGACGACGCCGTTCTCCGCCGGCCCCCAGAACGACAGCACGTCGGCCTTGACGCCCTTGGGGAGGTAGTAGAACGCCGCCGAGAGCAGGTCGCCCGACCACGATTGATGCAGCACCGTCTTGCCTTCGGGCAGCGTCTGGTAGTCGGTGATCGTCACCTTCGGGTTGCAGATGCCGCTGAGCTCGGACAGGTCGCTCTGGGCCTTGTTGATGAGGTCCTCGTCCTCGGTGTTGAGTTCGGGCCGGATCCCCTTCCGCATCGCATCGCGCTGCATCGGCATGCTGAGCGCGTCGCGCCGGTCGTCGAGGATCCCGACCTTGCCGCGGTAGGCCTGGGAGTGCCAGAAGATGTCCCACGGGACGTCCATGCCGGCGATGTCCTCCTTGACCTCGTCGTTGCGCCAGCCGATGCCGTCCATCCAGACGACGTAGGGGATCGTGTAGTGGCTGTCGCGGTCGTAGAACGGGTCCACCAGCGGCGCCCAGATGTTCTTCTCGAGGTTGGGCAGGTAGGAGCGATTCAGCGGCATCAGCAGCTTGTGCGCGATCAGGTCGACGATGTTCGCGCCGGTCAGGCCGATGATCAGGTCGAAGTCGACCGCCCCGGAGGACAGCTTCGCTATCGCCTCCTCGGCCGAGTTGTACGTCGCGGTCTCGACCTTGGTCGAAAACTCCTTCTGGAAGCGCTTGACGGTGGCCGGGTCGAGGTAGTCGGCGTAGTTGTAGACCCGCAGCGGGCCGGGCTCGGCGCCGCGCCCGTCCTTGACCGGCTTGTTCTCGTCGGTGATCGCCCAGGTGACGGAGTTGTCGGTGCGCGGCAGCGGCAGCCCGCCTGGACCGGTCGGCTTCTGGACGACGAGCTCGGCGCTGGCGCCGGTCGGGCCGGCGGCCTCCGCTCCGACGGGGGTGGTCGTGTTCTCGCACGCGGCGAGCGCGGCGGCCACGCCCACGCCCGCGACCGCGCCGACGGATCCGCGCGCAAACTGGCGTCGGCTGATGCCTCCTTGGTCCTTGGGATGCGTCACCTCAACCCTCCTCTCGGCGCAATCCTGTCAGACGCGGCCACTGTGGTCACTTCAACCGTTTGCGGCCGGGGCGCGGCGCGGCGCGCGCAAGGCCCGAGCAGCGGGTGGCGACGTGCGCTCCTGGCGCGGTGAGAACCTCGCGACCGGCTCTCGGCGGAGGTACGCGACGGAGACAGGCCCCGCGCCCAGCGGCGCCAAGATCTAGGCCGGAGTGCCTAAACCAGGAAGGGCACGATCAAGAGAGCCACGATGTTGGCCACCTTGATCATCGGGTTGATGGCCGGCCCCGCCGTGTCCTTGTAGGGATCGCCGACCGTGTCGCCCGTGACCGAGGCCGCGTGGGCCTCCGAGCCCTTCCCGCCGTACTCGCCGTCCTCGATGAGCTTCTTGGCGTTGTCCCACGCGCCGCCGCCCGAGGTCATGGACACCGCGGCGAAGAAGCCCACGACGATCACCCCGATCAGCAGGCCGCCGAGCGCTTGGTAGGAGAGGATGCCCACGACGAGGGGGATCACGATCGGGATCAGCGCCGGGATGATCATCTCGCGCTGGGCCGACTGGGTGACGATGTCCACCGCCCGGGCGTAATCGGGCTTCTCGGTGTGGTCCATGATGCCCGGCTTCTCCTTGAACTGCCGGCGCACCTCCTCCACCACGCCGCCGGCGGCGCGGCCCACGGCCTCGATCGCCAGCGCGGCGAAGAGGTAGACCATCATGCCGCCGATCAGCAGCCCGATCAGCACCTCCGGCTGCGAGATGTCGAAGCCCTTGAGCACCTTGCCGTCCGCGGCCGCCTCCTCACGGAGCTCCTCGATGAACGCCGCGAACAGGACCAGGGCCGCAAGCACGGCCGAGCCGATCGCGTACCCCTTGGTCACCGCCTTGGTGGTGTTGCCCACCGCGTCCAGCGGGTCGGTGACGTTGCGCACTTCCTCGGGGAGGTCCGCCATCTCCGCGATTCCACCGGCGTTGTCCGTGATCGGGCCGAACGCGTCGAGCGCCACGATCAATCCGGTGAGCGACAGCTGCGCCATCACCGCGATGCCGATGCCGTAGATCCCGGCCAGTTCGTTGGCGATGAGGATGCCGAGCGCAAGCAGGATCGCCGGCGCCGCCGTGGACTGGAAGCCCTGCGCGAGGCCCTGGATGATGTTGGTGGCGTGCCCGGTCTGTGACGCGCGCGCGGTGGTGCGGACGGGACGGAAGCGGGTCGACGTGTAGTAGTCGGTGATCACGAACAGGCCGGCCGTGATGCCTACGCCCACAAGCGTGCAGAACCAGAGGTCGAGGCCGCTGGGCGCCGAGGCGCCCGCCCGCAGGAGCTCGGACACGTCGCCCTGGTAGGTCACGTCGTCCATCAGGATGAGGGTGATCGGGAGGAACGCGATGGCGGCCAGGCCGCCGGACACGATCAGGCCCTGGTAGAGGGCGCGCTCGACGTTGCCGGCGCGGCTGCGGACCGCGAAGGTGCCGACGATCGACGCCAGCAGGGACACGCCGCCGATGATCAGCGGGTACACGGCCACGGTGCCGATCTCGTTGAAGGTGAGGACGCCGAGCAGCATCACGGCCACGGCGGTCACGGCGTAGGTCTCGAAGAGGTCCGCGGCCATGCCGGCGCAGTCGCCCACGTTGTCGCCCACGTTGTCGGCGATCACCGCCGGGTTGCGCGGGTCGTCCTCCGGGATCCCCGCCTCGATCTTGCCCACCAGGTCGGCGCCCACGTCGGCCGCCTTGGTGAAGATGCCGCCGCCCAGACGGGCGAAAACGGAGATCAGGGAGCCGCCGAATCCGAGGCCCACGAGAGCGTCGATGGCGTCGCGCTCGTCGGTTCCGGCCAGGATCAGGATCCCGTAGTAGCCGGCCACGCCGAGGAGGGCCAGGCCCGCCACGAGCAGGCCGGTCACGGCGCCGCCCTTGAAGGCCACCTCGAGCGCCTTCGACACCCCGCTGCGCGCCGACTCAGCCACGCGTGCGTTGGCCCGCACCGACACGTTCATGCCGATGAAGCCGGCCGAGGCGGAGAAGGTGCCGCCGATCAGGAACCCGACGGCCACCAGGATGCCCTCGGATCCCTGAGCCTCGAGCGCGACCGCGAGCACGATCGCCAGCACGACCGCGACGCCGCCGATGATCGTGTACTGGCGGCGCAGGTAGGCCGACGCGCCCTCCTGGACCGCGCGCGAGATGCGCTGCATCTCGTCGTTGCCGGGTGAGAGCGCCAGCAGCCAGCGGGACGTGAGCACTCCGTACGCCACGGCGGCGCCGGAGCAAACGAGCGCAATTACCACGCCCCAGTCAGTCAGGAAGTCCAAAGAATGTCCTCTTTCGGGTTAAGTCGGGCGTGCGGCGCCGCTAGTGGTGAACGATCGCGTGATCCAACGCCGAGGCGCAGGCGTCGTCCGGCTGTGGCCCGATCTTCGGCACCGCCCGGAGCAAGAGCGCGCGCAGTCTATCGAGGTTCTCGCGGAACACCTCGAAGGCCGTGTCGGCCGAGACGGGCTCCACCTCGGGCATGCCGTCGAGCCCGACGTCGTAGTCGGTGACGAGCGACACGTTCGCGTAGCAGAGGCCGAGTTCGCGGGCCAGCCAGCACTCGGGGTACTGGGTCATGTTCACGACGTCCCATCCCGAGGCCGCGAACCAGCGCGATTCCGCCCGGCTCGAGAAGCGCGGGCCCTGGATGACGACCACGGTGCCCCCGGCCACCGCTTCGATTCCCTCCTCGTGGGCGGATTCGACGAGGATCTCCCTCAGGTCGGCGCAATAGGGGTCGGCCGCGGAGACGTGGGTGGTCACGGGGCCGTCGTAGAAGGTGTCCTCGCGACCGGCCGTCCTGTCCACGAACTGATCGCAGACCACGAACGTGCCCGGGGCGAGCTCGGGCTTGAGGGAGCCGCACGCGGAGGGCCCGACGATGCGGCGGACCCCCACCTGCCGCATCGCCCACACGTTGGCGCGGTAGTTGATGCGGTGCGGCGGCAGCGAGTGCTCGTCGCCGTGACGAGGCATGAACGCCACCCGGGCGCCGCCGATCTCCCCGAGCCGGACCCGCGCCGACGGCGGCCCGTAGGGGGTGTCCACCGCCACCTCCTCGACCTCGTCGAGGAATCGGTAGAAGCCAGATCCCCCGAAGATCCCGATCACGGCGGAAGCAGCCGGCTCGGCCGGCTGCGCACCGATGCCTTCTGCGGAAGCGCCGATGCCTCACGGGCGGTCCTGGCCCGGCGTCCAGATCTTGGCGCGCGCCTTGGCGCGCTCGTCGGTCTCCTTGACGTAGAGCATCTGGAGCTGGGAGAGGGCTTCGCGGATGGCGCCCGCCTCCTCCTCGGGGCAGAGCGGCAGCAGCGCCCGCACCGCCTCGATCGCCTTCTGCGCCTCCGCCTTGTCCTTCTCATCGGGCACCGTGAGCCGGCGCCCGCCGATGTTCACCAGGGTCACGACGGTCTGGAGGACCACATCGTCGACCTTGAGGTTCCGGAGCGCCTCGCGGAGCTGCTCCTCGTCGATGGGCGGCGGGCCGCCCTCGCCCTGCTCGCTCACCGCGCCACCCCCTGCGCCGCGTACGTGCGCTGCGTCTCGGCCACCTCGGCGGCGTACACCCGCCCGATCGGCGCGCCGGCCAGGGCAGCGCGGCGCTGGCGCTGTGCTCCGCTCTCGACGGGCAGGACGAGGTCGATCCCGAGCGAGGCGCGAGCGGGAGCCGTCCAGGCGAGCAGGCGGTCGCCGATGGCGGCGGCCGGGAACTCCTCCGCCCGATCCAGGTCGATCAGCCGGCCGTCGAGCCCGTAGCGGATCGCGCGCCAGAAGTTCTCCTCGACGAACCGGCCCGGGGGCGGCTCGTAGGGCACTCCGTCGTCGATGTCGAGGGCCGCCTGCGCGACGCAGGCCGTGATCAGCCCCGCAAGCGCGGTCGAGTCCTCCGCCGTCGTCTGCGCGTCGCAGATGCGGACCTCCACCGTGCCGAAGGCATGGTGCGGGCGCACACTCCACCAGAGCTGGGTGTGCTCCACGATCGAGTGCGTTCGCAGCAGGAAGTCCACGTAGTCGGAGTAGGCCCTGAAGCTCCCGAAGGGCTCGGGGATCCCGCAGCGGGGAAAGCTCTTGGTGAAGATCTGGCTGCGCGCCGAGTGCAGGCCGGAGTCGCGACCGTCGAGGAACGGCGAGTTGGACGAGAGCGCCAGCAACTCCGGGAGGACCGCCCTGAGGCGGTCGCAAACCGCGATCGCGCGGTCGGCGCCGCGGACGCCCACGTGCACGTGCACGCTGAACGTGTTGTTGCGCCAGGCCACGTATTGGAGGTCTTGCTCCACGCGGTGGTAGTGGTCGGTGTCGATGATGCGCTGCTCCTGCCACGGGCTCCACGGGTGGGTGCCGGTGGCGGCCAGGAGCGCACCGCGGTCAGCGGCAAGGCGGAACAGCCGCGCGCGGGCCTCACGCTGCCGGGCCACGGCATCGGCGAGGTCCTCGCCGCGGCCCGAGCGGATCTCGATCTCCGACTGGATCAGCTCCCCGGCCACCGCGTCCGCGAGCACGTCGTCCTCGCCGGCGGCCTCCTTCAGCTCCGCGAAGCGATGGGCGAGCGACAGCGTCTCCGGGTCGAGGATCGCGAACTCCTCCTCGATGCCGACCGTGAAGTCCGTGGAGGCTTCGAACGCCTCCCTGACTGTCCCCATGTCCACCACTTCGGGGTGCCGCCCAGCTAGGTCAGGTAGAAGTAGAGCGCGTAGAGGAGGTCAACCGCCGGGCTGGAGGTGTGCACGGTCACCTCGGGCGGGACCTGCAGCAGCGCCTCCGAGTAGTTGAAGATCACCTTGACGCCCACCTCCACGAGGTCGTCGGCCACGCGCTGAGCGGCGTCGGTGGGCACCGCCAGCACGCCCACCACCACGTCCTCGTCGCGCACCACGCGCTCGAGGTCGTCATAGGGCCGAACCGTCAGCGTGTCGCCCACCTGCTGGCCGACCTTGCCCGGATCGGTGTCGAACAGGGCCACGACGCGGAAGCCGTGGTCGGCGAAGATGTCCGATCCGGCGATCGCCTGGCCGAGGTTGCCGGCACCGAACAGCGCGATGTTGTGCTTGCCGGTGGTCCGCAGGATCTTGCGGATCTGGGACACGAGCGAGTCCACGTTGTAGCCCACTCCGCGCTTGCCGAACTTGCCGAACCCGGACAGGTCGCGGCGGATCTGGGTCGAGTTGACGTGGGTGTAGTCGGCCAGCTCCTGGGAGGAGATCGTCTCGCGCCCCATCTTCTTGGCCTGGATGAGGACCTGCAGGTAACGGGAGAGACGGGCCGCCACACCCAGCGAGAGCCGCTCCGAGCTGTCCGGCTCGGCCTCCGGCCTCGCCGGCTGTAGGCCGACAGCGCCTCCCGTGGGCTGGTCGTACCTCACGCGTCCACTCTATCGAGCCGCCTCCGCAGGGCGTCCGGGTCCACGAAGTACTCGAAGGCCTCCTCACCGTCCACGGTGATGACCGGGATCCGCTCGCCGTAGAGCCGGTGGAGCGCCGGATCGAGCGAGACGTCCACCTCCTCCAGCTCGAAGGAACGGCCGGCCGCCACCGCCAGCACCGCCGCGCGCGCGTCCTCGCAGAGGTGACAGCCGGGCTTGCCGTAGAGGACCACGTGCGCCACGCCCGCATTTTGACGTGGCTGCGTCAGGCCGCGCGCGCCGCCGCGTCCAGGGCGAGATATCCGGGATATGGAATCGGCTCCAGGAAGCGCGCGGCGGCGGCGATCATCGCTGCGTTGTCCGTGCACAGCTCGGGCGGCGGCGTCCAGACATCCACGCCGAGAGCAGCCACGGCCCGCCGCAGCTCCGAGTTGGCCGCCACTCCGCCGCCGATCGCCAGCCGGCCGATGCCCTCGCGTTCCAGGGCCTGGCGGGTGCGCGCCAGGAGCGCGTCCACGATCGCGCGCTGGTAGGAGGCGGCCAGGTCGGCCCGCCTGCGCTCGCACTCCGCCTCGCCCAGCTCGCGCACGCGGTAGAGCAGCGACGTCTTGAGGCCGCTGAAGCTGAAGTCGAGCTCGCCCGGCGAGCTCCGCGGAAACGGGAACGCTCGGGGGTCGCCGGTTCGCGCGAGACGGTCGATCTCGGGACCGCCGGGGTAGCCAAGGCCGAGCAGTCGCGCGCCCTTGTCGAAGGCCTCCCCGGCCGCGTCGTCGAGGGTCTGGCCCAGGACCTCGTAGCGCGCCGGGTCGAGCACCCGGGCGATGAACGTGTGCCCGCCGCTCGCCACCAGGCAGAGGTAGGGCGCCTCGATGGGCTCGGGCCGCAGCGTGCTGGCCACCACGTGCCCGTGCAGGTGATTCACCGGCACGAGCGGCAGCCGGCGGACGGCGGCAAGCGCCTTTGCGGACGACAGGCCCACGAGGAGCGCGCCGATCAGCCCCGGCGCCTGCGTCACGGCCACCCGGTCGACCTCCTCCAGCCCGACCGCGGCCGCCTCGAGCGCGTCGGCGGTCACGGCGTCCACCAGCTCGAGGTGGCGGCGCGCGGCCAGCTCGGGCACCACGCCGCCATAGCGCTCGTGGAGGAGCCCCTGCGAGGCGATCACGTTGGAACGGATCTCGCCGTCGAGGGTCACCACGGCGGCGCAGGTGTCGTCGCAGCTCGTCTCGATCGCGAGGATCAAGCGGTGGCGCGCTCGGGAACGGTGCGCCACATGATCAGGGCGTCCTCGCTGTTGTCGTGGTAGTACGCCCGCCGGCGTCCGGCGGTGCGGAAGCCGAAGCTCTCGTAGAGGCTGATCGCGGCGTCGTTCGAGGTCCGCACCTCGAGGGTGTACTGCATGCTCGGCCGGTCGGCCAGCTCGAACAGGCGTGTGAGCAGCGACCGGGCGATGCCGCGGCGGAGAAGGCCGTCGTCCACCGCCACGTTCATCACGTGCCAGACGGTGTCGTAACGCGAGCACACGAGATAGCCCACGAGCCGCTCCTCCACGACGGCGGCGAGGCAGATGCCCGACGGCTTGGAGAGCTCCAGCACGAACATGGCCAGCGACCAGGGAGTGGGGAACGCGCGCCGCTCGATCGCGATGACGTGGGGAAGGTCCGCGTAGGTGAGGGGCCGGATGTCGAGGTCGTTCATCGGGGCTTGGCGTCGGGGGCTCGCACGTAGTCGGGTGCCACCGCCTCCGCCGGAACCCCCGCCGCGTGGACGGCGAGGCGGCAGACGCAGAGTGCGCTGACCGCATGGGAGCCGGATTGCGCCGGTGCCACCCGGATCCCGGAGGTCTCCAGCTCCTCCCTGAATCGTAACGAGCCATCCCCCATCGCCAGCGGGTTCAGCCCCGCCTCCAGGATCCGCTCGGCCAACTCCGCGGGCGCCGCTGCGAAGGGCGGCCAGCGCTCCTCACCCCGCTCGTAGAGCGCCGCGAACACCTCGCCGCGCTTGGCGTCGATCAGTGGGAGGGCGAGCCCCTCCCCCGCTCCGGCCGCCAGCGCCGCCAGCGAGGACACGGGTCGCAGCTCCACCCGCGCGGCGCGGGCGAGCGAGCGAGCGGTGACGATGCCGATGCGCAGCCCGGTGAAGCCGCCCGGTCCGACACCCACGGCGATCGCGTCGAGGTCCTCGAACCCCACCCCCGCGCGCTCCATGACCAAGTCCACTGCGGGCATCAACTCGCGGGCATGTGCGGGCGGCGCCAGGAGGCGCTCGGCCGCCGGCAGCTCCTCGAAGGCCTCGCCGTCCGCGCGCAGCACGCAGGCGGCCGAGCCCGCCGTCGAGGTGTCGAGCCCGAGAAGGGTCATTCCACCGTGATCCGGCGACGATCTCCGCCCAGATGCTCGAGGCGCACCCGCGCCCTCACGCGGAGCGGCTCGCCCTCCGCCACCTCCGGCCACTCCACGAAACCGATCCGATCGGGCGTCAGATAGTCCTCCAGCAGCGCCGGATCCTCGCCGGCGAGCGTGTGGAGGCGGTAGAGGTCGAGGTGAGCCACCTCGACCTCGCGGCCGGCCAGCAGCGCCCCGATCGTGAAGGTCGGGCTCGTGACCGGCTGGACCACCCCGAGCGCGCGGCAGGCGCCGCGCACGAAGGTCGTCTTTCCCGGCGCCCAGCTCGCCGCTCACGAGCACCACGTCGCCGGGGACGAGCCGGCGCGCCAGGGCGGCGCCCGCGGCCTCCGTCTCGCCGGGGTCGGCGCTCTCGATGATCACGGGCCCTATCCGAACAGGTCCAGCTGGGGCCGCGGCACGGGCGCCGGCGCCACGGGACCCACTGCGCCGAGCGGCACGGGCGGGGGCTCGCCGAGCAGCTCCGGGAGGCCGCTGAAGTCCTGGCGCAGCTCCTCCAGCACGCGCGGGGTCCGCAGCGCGGCGGCCGGGTGGTAGAGCGGGTAGAGCCGCACCGTGCGCCCGCCGATCTCGTGTACCTGCGGACGCCCGCGGACCTGCGTGATCCCACGGCTGGAGCGGGTGAGCAGCTTGGTGGCGAAGTTCCCGAGCGTGCAGATCACGCGCGGCTCGATCAGCTCGATCTGCCGGTCGAGGTAGGGACGGCAGGCCTCGATCTCCTCGGCCTGGGGATCGCGATTCCCCGGTGGCCGCGACTTGAGGACGTTGGTGATGAACACCTCGTCGCGCGTGAGCCCCACTCCCGCCAGCAGCTCGTCCAGCAGCTTTCCCGCCCTCCCTACGAACGGCAGGCCCTGGAGGTCCTCGTTCTGCCCGGGTGCCTCGCCGACGAACATGAGCTCGGCGTCGGCGTTGCCGGCCCCGAAGACCACGTTGTTGCGCGTGGCGGCCAGCGGGCAGCGCGCGCAGCCCGAGACCTCGCGGTAGAGCGCGACCAGCTCCTCGCGGCGCTCGGCGGCGGTGCGGCTCTGCATCGCGCACAGCCTAGGCGCGACATACGACGTCGTCGAGGGTATCCTTGAAGCCGTCGGCCGCTACCTCCGCATGGAGTGGACCGGCAAGCCAATGCAAGCTCTCCCGAACACTCCGCCGGACGCTCCGCTGGGCGTCGTAGGCGCCGGACGCATCGGCACTGCGCTCGCCGGGGCGCTGCGCGCCGCCGGCCTGGCCGTGAAGGGGCCGGCCGGCCGCGGCGAGGTGCCGTCGGGGTGCAGCGCACTGCTGCTCTGCGTCCCGGACGCCGAGATCGCCGCCGCCGCGGCCACGGTGGCCGGAGCGGCGCCCTACGTGGGTCACGTGAGCGGCGCCACGCCGCTGGCCGCGCTGGCGCCCGCCGCGCGAGCCGGGGCAGAGACCTTCGGGCTGCACCCGCTCCAGACCTTTGCGCCGCCACCGGCATCGGTCGAGCTCGCCGGCGCCGGCTGCGCCGTGGCGGGCTCCTCGCCCGCCGCCCTCGGGCTCGCGAGGCGACTCGCGACCGTGCTCGGGATGGAGCCCTTCGAGATCGACGACGAGGGCCGCCCCGCCTATCACGCGGCTGCCTCGATCGCCTCCAACTTCCTCGTGACGCTGGAGGCGGCCGCGGAGCGGGTGGCCGCGGCGGCCGGCCTCGACGGTCACGAGGCACGCGCCCTCCTGGCGCCGCTGGTGCGCCGAACGGTCGAGAACTGGGCCGCGCTGGGCCCCGAGCGGGCGCTCACGGGACCCGTGGTGCGCGGCGATGACGAGACCGTCGGTGCCCAGCGCGCCGCGGTGGAGCGGGTGGCCCCCGAGCTGCTCGGCCTCTTCGACGAGCTCCTGGGCGCGACGCGAGCGCTCGCGGAGCGGGCGGTGCCGGCATGAGGCTCGTGCGGACCGTGGACGAGCTGCGCTCCGCGCTGCGGCCGCTTCGCCGCGAGGGACGCACGATCGGGCTGGTGCCGACCATGGGATATCTGCACGACGGTCACCTCTCGCTGGTGCGCCGTGCGCGCGCCGAGTCCGACGTGGTGGTGGTGTCGCTCTTCGTCAATCCGGCCCAGTTCGGGCCCGGAGAGGACCTCGAGGCCTATCCGCGGGACGAGCGCCGTGACTCGGCCCTGGCCGAGGCCGAGGGCGCGGACCTGCTCTTCGCGCCATCGACCGAGGAGGTCTATCCCGAGGGCTTCGCCACGTCGGTGACCGTGAGCGGCCTGACAGAGGTGATGTGCGGCGATCCGGCCCGGCGCGGCCCGGAGCACTTCGCCGGCGTGACGACCGTGGTCACCAAGCTGCTGAACATCGCCCAGCCCGATGTCGTCTACTTCGGCCAGAAGGACGCCCAGCAGGCACTCGTGATCCGGCGCCTGGTACGCGACCTCGACATCCCGGTGCGGGTGTCGGTCTGCCCCACTGTCCGCGAGGACGACGGGCTGGCGCTCAGCTCCCGGAACGCCTACCTCGATCCCGAGGAGCGCGAGCGCGCGACGGCCCTGTCCCGGGCGCTTCGCGCCGCCGAGGCGCGTGTGAGCGCCGGCGTCGTGGACGCGCAGGAGGTGCTCCGCGCCGCCCGCGCGGAGCTCGACGGCGCCGGCGTGGAGCCGGAGTACCTGGAACTTCGGTCCGCTGCGGACCTCTCCCCGGTCGACCGCGTGAACGGGTCGACCCTCCTCGCCGTGGCGGCCCGGGTGGGCCACGCGCGGCTCATCGACAACACCATCCTTGGAGGTGCAAAGTGAGCACACGTCCGCGCGCCACCGCCCCGCCCGCCAAGCGGCAGGCGGTCACGCTCTCGACTCTGGCCGGCAAGAAGGCGCTCGGCGAGCCGATCGCCATGGTCACTGCATACGACTACCCGAGTGCCCAGGTCGCGGAAGAGGCCGGCGTGGACGTGGTCCTCGTGGGCGACTCCGGCGCCATGACGGTGCTCGGCTATCCCTCCACGGTTCCGGTGACGCTCGACGAGCTGCTCATGCTCGCCGCCGCGGTCCGGCGTGGCCTCGCCACCCCGCTGCTCGTGGGCGACATGCCGTTCGGCTCGTACGAGGTCTCCAACGAGGACGCCATCCGCACGGCGCAGCGCTTCGTCAAGGAGACCGGCTGCGACGCCGTGAAGCTCGAGCGCGGGGGCACCTCCGTGGAGCGGTCCCGCGCGATCGTGGGCGCCGGCATCCCGGTGATGGGACACGTGGGCCTGACGCCCCAGACCGCCACGGCGCTGGGCGGCTACCGCTCCCAGGGCCGCACGGCCGAGCGCGGGCTCGAGGTGATGCGCGACGCGATCGCGCTCCAGGAGGCCGGCTGCTTCGCGGTCGTGTTCGAGGCGATCCCCAGCGCCCTCACAGAGCTCGTGATGCCGCGCATGCACATCCCCGTGATCGGCATCGGCGCCGGTCCGGCCACCGACGGGCAGGTGCTCGTGTTCCACGACCTGCTCGGCATCTACGACGGCCACGCGGCGCGCTTCGTCAAGCGCTACGCGGACGTGCGCGGGCAGATGGTCAAGGGCGTGAGCGCGTTCGCCGCCGATGTGCGGGAGCGCCGCTACCCGGAGCCCGAGCACGGCTACACGATGGCGCCGGACGAGGTGGAGCGGCTGCGCGACCTGCTCAGCGACCAGACCGGCGAGCCGTTCACCGGCGGCCTCAGCCTCTGAGCTCGCGCGAGCCGTAGCATCCGCGCCGTGACGGTAGGCGGCGGAGAGCTGCGCTTCTCGACGGAGGGCGACGGCGACGTGGTGGACATCACCGCCGGGGTGGAGAGCGTGGTGGCTTCGTCGGGGCTGGCCACCGGCCTGGTGTCCGTGTTCGTGCCCGGTTCCACCGCCGCGATCACGGCCATGGAGCACGAGCCCGGCGGGGTGCACGACCTGCGCGAGGCGCTCGACCGGCTGGTGCCCAGGGAGGGGCACTACGAGCACAACCGCCTGAACGCCGACACGAACTCCCACGCGCATATCCGCGCCGCGATCGTGGGCCCCTCGGAGACCGTGCCCTTCCGCGACGGGCGGCTCCAGCTCGGCACCTGGCAGCAGCTCGTGCTCGTGGATTTCGACGATCGCCCGCGGCAACGCACCGTGCTGGTCCACGTCCTGGGCTGAATCGCCCAATATGCAGGCCTCTTTCGGGCTAGCGTGGCGCGCTACAGCTCGAGCTATGGAGGTCCAATGAAGCGGCATCTACGACGGTTCGTTCCGTCTCCCGCGATGGTGGTGGCCCTGACCGCACTCTTTCTCGCCCTGGGCGGGTCGGCCTACGCCTTCGTGATCACCGGCAAGTCGATCCGGAACAACACCGTCAGGAGCGTGGACATCCGCAACGGCACGCTCAGGTCGAAGGACGTCGAGAAGGACTCCCTCGGCGGGGCGGCGATCAAGGAGGCCAGCCTCGGCCCGGTGCCCTCGGCGGGCATCGCGTTCGGCGACGCCCGGTTCGCGGTCGTGAGCGGCAGCGG
Organism: uncultured Thermoleophilaceae bacterium; assembly: GCA_963759625.1. GTDB lineage: Bacteria > Actinomycetota > Thermoleophilia > Solirubrobacterales > Thermoleophilaceae > JACVRW01. The sequence continues at coordinate 423,844 of CAVXAD010000017.1, forward strand.
CGCCGTGGCGCGCCAGCGCAGCGTCAACTCCGCGGCCCGGACGGCCACCGGCCGTTACCAGGTGATCTTCACCTCCGACGTCCGCAACTGCGCGTACTACGCCACGGTCGGCGACACGAGCGCGTCGCCGCTGCAGACGGGCGCGCAGATCACCACGGCGTCGCTCGCCTCGAACGTGAACGGCGTGGCGGTGCGCACCTACGGATCGAACGGCGCGGCCGGCGACCGGCCGTTCCACCTTCTCGTCAGCTGCTGAGCTCGGGGCGCCGGGGGACCGTCCGCCGACGGTTCCCCGGCCGCCTCGTACTCGACCTTCCGGAGCACCCGCGCGGGCGCCCCCGCCGCCACCGAGAAGGCCGGCACGTCCTCGGTCACCACGCTGTTGGCGCCGATCACGCAGCGCTCGCCGATGGTCACCCCGCTGGCCACCACCACGTTCGCGCCGCACCAGACGTTGTCGCCCACCCGCGTCGGTCCCTTGCTCGAGAAGCCCTGCCATGGGACCGGGCGGTCGGGATCATCGAAGCGGTGGTTTCCGTCGGTGACGAAGCAGCCGTTGGCGAACATGCAGTGCTCGCCGATGTCCACCAGCCCGACCGAGGCGACCATCACGCCGATGTTGAGAAAGCTGCCGGCGCCGATCCGGATGCGGGCGTCGCCGGGCGCCGTCAGCCACGCGTTCGGCTCGAGCAGCACGCCCTCGCCCACGTCGAGCCGTCCCTCCCGGAACGCCTCCAGCACGTTGCCCTGCACGGGCCAGCGGGCGAAGGCCCCGCGCCGCATGAACTCCCTGTGGATGCGCAGCCGGTTCCACGGCAGCGAGTTGCGCTCGTACCAGCGCCACTTCTGCCACCAGAGCTGCGCTGCGCCCACGGCGGGAGACTAGGCCGCGGCCGCGACCCTGCGCCGCGCCCGCCTTCGGGCCGGCTCCACGATCTCGGCTAGGAAGCGGCCCGTGTAGGAGCGCTCGTTGGCAGCAACCTGTTCCGGGGTGCCCTGAGCGACGATGAGACCGCCCTCCTCGCCGCCCTCGGGGCCGAGGTCGAGGATGCGGTCGGCGGTCTTGATCACGTCGAGGTTGTGCTCGATGACCACGACGGTGTTGCCCCCCTCCACCAGCCGATCGAGCATCTCCAGCAGCCTCTCCACGTCGGCGAAGTGCAGGCCGGTGGTGGGCTCGTCGAGGATGTAGAGCGTGCGGCCGGTGGCGACCTTCGACAGCTCGCTGGCCAGCTTCACGCGCTGCGCCTCGCCGCCGGACAGCGTGGTGGCAGGCTGCCCCAGCCGGACGTAGTCGAGTCCCACGTCGTGCAGCGCCTGCAGCCGGCGCCTGATCTTGGGGATGTGCGTGAAGAAGTCGAGCGCCTCCTCCACCGTCATGTCGAGGACGTCGGCGATCGTCTTGCCCTTGAAGCGCACCTCGAGCGTCTCGCGGTTGTAGCGCTTGCCGTTGCACTGCTCGCACGGCACGTAGACGTCCGGCAGGAAGTGCATCTCGATCTTGATCTGGCCGTCGCCGCGGCAGACCTCGCAGCGCCCGCCCTTGACGTTGAACGAGAACCGCCCGGGCTTGTAGCCGCGTGCCCGCGCCTCCTGGGTGCGCGAGTAGAGCTCGCGGATGTGGTCGAACAGCCCGATGTAGGTGGCCGGATTGGAGCGCGGCGTGCGCCCGATCGGCGACTGGTCGATGTTGATGATCTTGTCGACCTGGTCCAGGCCGGAGATGCGCCGGTGCGACCCGGGCCGCTGCTTGGCGCGGTGCAGGCGGTTTGCCACCGCCTTGAAGAGCACCTCGTTGACGAGCGTGGACTTGCCGGAGCCGGAGACCCCCGTGATCGCGCAGAACACGCCCAGCGGGATCTTCACGTCGATCCCGCGCAGGTTGTGCTGGGACGCGCCCTCGATCTCGACGTAGCCGGCCGGCCGGCGCCGGCGCCGCGGCACTGCGATCTCGCGCTTGCCCGCGAGGAACTGGCCCGTGAGCGATCCGGGCGCCCGCATGACCTCCTCGGGGGTGCCCTGCGCAACCAGGCGGCCCCCGTGCTCGCCCGCGCCGGGCCCGAGGTCCACCAGGTGGTCCGCCGCGCGCATGGTGCCCTCGTCGTGCTCGACCACGATGACCGTGTTCCCGAGGTCGCGCAGCCGCTCGAGCGTGCCGATCAGCCGCGCGTTGTCGCGCTGATGGAGGCCGATGGAGGGCTCGTCGAGGATGTAGAGGACGCCCACCAGGCTCGACCCGATCTGCGTGGCCAGCCTGATCCGCTGGGCCTCGCCGCCGGAGAGGGTGGCGGCGGCCCGATCGAGCGACAGGTAGCCCACCCCGACGTTGTCGAGGAAGCGCAGGCGCTCCTCGATCTCGCGCAGGATCAGGCGCGCGATCTGGCGCTCGGTCTCGGTGAGCTCGAGCCCCTCGAGCCACTCGATCGCCCGTCGCGCGGACATCCGCGTGAACTGGTGCACCCCGAGCCCGCCCACGAGCACCGCCAGCGACTCCGGCCGCAGCCGCGCCCCGCGGCAAGCCGGGCAGGGTCTCAGCGTCATGTACTCCTCGATCTTCTCGCGCGACCAGTCCGAGTCGGTCTCGCGATAGCGGCGCTCGAGGTTGGGCACGATCCCCTCGAAGTTCGTCATGTAGGAGCGGCGGCGCCCGTAGCGGTTGCGGTACGAGACGTAGACGCGTTCCCCGTTGGTGCCGAACAGGAAGCAGCCGCGAACGTCCTCCGGGAGGTCCTCCCAGGCGGTGGACATGTCCACCTCCCACTTGTCCGCGATCGCCTGCGTCACCTGCTCGTAGTAGTTGGACGCGCTCGTGGACCAGGGCAGGATGGCGCCGTCGGCCAGCGACAGGCTCGGGTCCGGCACGATCAGGTCCGGGTCGATCTCCATCTGCGAGCCGAGACCGGTGCAGCGCGGGCAGGCGCCGTGCGGGGAGTTGAACGAGAACATCCGCGGCTCGAGCTCCGGCATCGAGGTGCCGCAGTGGAGGCACATGAAGCGGTCCGAGTAGGTGGTGATCTCACCGGTGTCGACGCTCTCCACGTCCACGATGCCCTCGGCGCGGGCCACCGCCGTCTCGACGGAGTCGGTGAGGCGCTTGCGCAGGTCCGAGCGCATCACGAGCCGGTCCACCACCACCGCGATGTCGTGCTTGCGCTTCTTGTCGAGCTCGATCGCCTCCTCGAGGCGCCGCAGCTCCCCGTCGACCTTGACGCGCGTGAAGCCCTCGGCGCGCAGCGTCTCGAGCATGTCCCGGAACTCGCCCTTGCGGCCTCGCACGACGGGCGCGAGCACCATGAACTTGCTCCCCTCCGGGAGCATCATCACCTGGTCGACGATCTGCTCGGCGGACTGGGCCTCGATGGCGCGACCGCAGTTGTAGCAATGGGGATGGCCCACCCTGGCCCAGAGGAGTCGCAGGTAGTCGTAGATCTCCGTGACCGTGCCGACCGTCGAGCGCGGGTTGCGCGAGGTGGTCTTCTGGTCGATCGAGATCGCGGGTGAGAGACCCTCGATCGAGTCCACGTCGGGCTTGTCCATCTGGCCGAGGAACTGGCGCGCGTACGACGAGAGCGACTCCACGTAGCGCCGCTGGCCCTCCGCGTAGATGGTGTCGAACGCGAGGCTCGACTTGCCGGACCCGGACAGCCCGGTGATCACGATGAGCGCGTTGCGGGGCAGCTCGAGGTGCACGTCCCGAAGGTTGTGCTCCCGCGCTCCCGAGATGACTATCCGATCCTGCCGGGCGATCACGATAGTCGAGTCTAGAGCGGTCTCCGGCCGCCTCGATGGGAACGCGCGTTCGCCCCGCTAGCTGCGGGTTTTTCCGGCCGCCGGTCAGCCGCCGGCGCTGCTCCAGACCTCGTCGAGGAGCTCGCCCGGGTCCTCCAGGTCGAAGTTCTCGTCGAGGTACTGCGCCACCTGCTCGCGCGACGCGCCGTCCAGGACCATGTTCAGCGCGATGAGGCGCGGAGCCTCGCTCTTCGGGCGCGGGGCCTCGCTCGCCCCGCCCTGCGGCTCGGCCGGCTCCGGCTGCGGCTCCGGCGGCTGCGGCTGCGCCTGCGGCCGGGCGGCTCTCCGGCCGCCGGAGGCTCTGCGGCAGGCTCCTCGAGCCCCTCCGCCACGGCGTCGGCGCGGTTGCCGATCTCCGCCACGAGCCGCCGCAGCCGCTCCAGGTCGGTACGTGCATCGGCGCGGATCCGCTCGGCGTCGGCACGCGCCGAGGCCTCGAGCTCCGCGGCGCTGCGCTCCGCCGCGTCCACGATGGCGCGCACCCGCTCGCCGCTCGACGATGTCGCCGTCGCGGCGCCCGGTGGGGACAGCTTCTCCACGGCCTCGGCCACGGCGCGCAGGTGTGCGGCCACGGCCTCAGGATCGAGGCCGTCGGAGACGCGCGGGAAGTCGGCGCGCTCGATGGATTCCCGGCTCAGCTCCACTGCGGCTGGAGCGTAGCCACCCGCGATCGGGACGGTGCCGTCGCGGGACTGGGCGCCGTTCGCGCGGACTACTTCTTGACGCGGAAGGAGCCGCGCATGAACGGGTGGATCCGGCAGAAGTACGTGTAGGTGCCCGACTTCAGGTTGCTGGGCGTGGTGAAGCTGTTCGAGCCCGCGGTCGTGATCGGCAGGTTCGTGCCGAGCGTGCCGGACTCGAACGACACCGGTCCGTCCGCGATCGGATACGCGATGCCCGTGGACTTGTTGCAGGGTGCCTTACACGACGTGATGGAGTGGTAGATCCGCTGCGGGTTGTCCTGGTTCACGAAGGTCAGCGTCTGCCCGGGGTGGATGACCGGCGGGAGGCCGCCCTGGCCCGGTAGGCGAAGGTCGCCGAGCCGGTAGTTGAAGCCGAGGATGTTGATGGAGCCCGGATTTACGACTCCGTCCTTCAGCTTGCGCGGATCGGGCAGGTCGGTCTTCTTGCCGCCGTGGTTGCGGTTCTCACGCAGGTGCCCGTGCGTGGGCTTGCCGGGCAGGTCGACGCGCGTCTTGTACGGGTTGTTGCCCGGCCCCTCGTCGGCCATGTACGCGACCATGATCCCCATCGACTCCCACCACGCGGCGCGCTTGGTGCCGTACGTGGCGGTGGTGGTGAGCACATCGCCCTTCTTCAGCTTCACCCGCCAATCGGGTCTCGTCCCGGTCATCGCAACGTCCCAGGACACCGCTCCGGCCGGCTCGAAGTACTTCGCCGTGGACTTGAACAGGTGCACCTTGTCGCCCCTGCCCCGCGGGGATTTGACGCGGCACTTCTTGGCGGCGCGAGCCGCCTTGAGGCGCCCGCAGTTGGCCGCGCGAACCTTCGCGCCGTTGCGCTCGAGCCACAGGTCGGTGTGCAGGCCACCCGGGTGCAGATGGCCCGCCGTCGCGATGAGCACGCCGGGACGATCCACGACCCACGCGTTGCGCTGGCGACCGGCCGGGTAGGCGTTCGGATCGTCGTTCGGGTAGGTGAAGATGTTCTTCTTGCCCGCGTCCTTGTCCACGTTGAAGATCGGATAGATCTTGCCGTTCTCCACGTCCATCCAGATCGGCCGGGCCGGCTTGATGCTCTTCGCCGCGGGCGCGGTGTCCGGGATGAAGTCGATCTCGTAGACCATCTTCACCTTCATGGCCGTCGGCGTGAGGTTGTGGATCATGTGGTTGAGAAGCCAGGTGTCCGACGCCTCGTAGCGGTAGCCGTAGCCCTTCGGCAGCTGGAAGATGGTCTTCTCCTCACCGGCCGCGAAGAACAGCTCGGGAAGGCTGTTGGTCGAGTTGGGCCGGCTGAGGTTCACCCAGACGCCGTGGTGGAGGTGGGCCACGTCCACGCGCGGCACCGTGCCGTCCATGTAGGTCAGGTCCGGCCGCATGCGCGTGATCCAGCCGTCGACCTTCGGCTTGTCCGTGATCGGCTGGTAGCCGATCTCGTTCTGGCCGGGGATGATGTCGAAGGGGCCGATCTCGTACTTGAGCCGTTTCTCCCCGTTCGCCAGCTTCGTGGTGGTCACGGTGCTGTGCTGGCTCGTGAGCATGCGCGTGCCGTTGAGCAGGGCCGGGCTGGCGCTCGCGGACGACGCGAGCACGAGCAGCAAGCTGGCGGCGACCGTCGCCGCGATGACCTCCCTCAACGCACGAGACACGCCCGGCATCCTACATACTTGCGGCCAGAGTGCAAATACCCGTGGAGCGCTCGGCCCCTCGACGGGCCGCTACTGAGCGCTTGCCTCGGCCTCGACCAGCTCACGGCGCAGCGACTTGATCTCGTCGCGTAGCTTCGCCGCGTACTCGAAGCGGAGGTCGTCTGCCGCGACGAGCATCTCCTCCTCCAGCTCGACCATCGTGCGCCGGATCTCCTCCGCGGACATGGCCTCCTCGCGCACGCGCTTGCGCTTGCGCCCGCCCGGCACCTTCGACTCGGTCGCCAGGAAGTCCGTCATGTCGGAGATGCCCTTGCTGATCGTGGCCGGCGTGATGCCGTGCTCCTCGTTGTAGGCGGTCTGGATCGCGCGCCGTCGATCGGTCTCACCGAGCGCGTTGCGCATCGCCTGCGTCTCCTTGTCGGCGTACATCACCACCTTGCCGCGCACGTTCCGCGCCGCGCGTCCGATCGTCTGGATGAGCGAGGTCTCGCCGCGCAGGAACCCCTCCTTGTCCGCGTCCAGGATCGCGACCAGCGACACCTCCGGAAGGTCAAGGCCCTCGCGCAGCAGATTCACCCCCACGAGCACGTCGAACTCGCCCAGGCGCAGCTCGCGGATGATCTGGATCCGCTCGAGCGTGTCGATCTCCGAGTGGAGGTAGCGGACCCTGTGGCCGTACTCGAGCAGGTAGTCGGTCAGGTCCTCGGCCATCTTCTTGGTGAGCGTGGTGACGAGCACGCGCTCCTCGACCTCCACACGCCCGCGGATCTCGTTCATGAGGTCGTCGATCTGGTTCTTCGTCTCGCGCACGTCCACCTGCGGGTCCACGATGCCGGTCGGCCGGACGATCTGCTCGACGATGCGCGAGGAGTGCCCGCGCTCGAACTCGCCCGGCGTGGCCGAGACGAAGACGATCTGCGGAGTGTGCTGCAGGAACTCGTCGAATGTCTGCGGCCGGTTGTCCATCGCGCTCGGCAGGCGGAACCCGTACTCCACGAGCGTCTGCTTCCGCGAGCGGTCGCCCTCGTACATGCCCCCGATCTGCGGCACGGTCTGGTGCGACTCGTCGATGAAGCAGACGAAGTCCTCCGGGAAGAAGTCGAGCAGGCAGTAGGGGCGCTCCCCCGGCTTGCGATTGTCGAGGATGCGGGAGTAGTTCTCGATCCCGTTGCAGAATCCGAGCTCGCGCATCATCTCCATGTCGAATTGGGTGCGCTGGCGGAGCCGGTGCGACTCGAGCAGCTTGCCCTGCTCCTCCAGCTCCTTGGTGCGCGCCTCCAGCTCGTCGCGGATCTCGCCGATCGCGCGCTCGATCGTCGGCTTGTCGGTGGCGTAGTGCGTGGCCGGCCAGATGCCCGCATGCCCGAGCTCCTGGAGCACCTCGCCGGTCAGCGGGTCGAAGTGCTGGATGGACTCGATCTCGTCGCCGAAGAACACGGCCCGGTAGGCCGATTCGGCATAGGCCGGGAACACCTCGAGCGTCTCGCCGCGGACGCGAAAGGTGCCGCGCCCGAGCACTGAGTCGTTGCGCGTGTACATGTTGTCCACGAGCTTGCGGAGGATCTCGTCGCGGTCGACCATCTCGCCCTTCTTGAGCAGCACCACCTGGGCGTCGTACTTCTCCGGCGAGCCGAGGCCGTAGATGCAGGACACGCTGGCCACGACGATCACGTCGCGGCGCGCGAAGAGCGCCGAGGTGGCCGCGTGCCGGAGCCGGTCGATCTCCTCGTTGATGGAGGAGTCCTTCTCGATGTAGAGGTCCTGCGCCGGGACGTAGGCCTCGGGTTGGTAGTAGTCGTAGTAGGAGACGAAGTACTCGACCGAGTTGTCCGGGAAGAACTCGCGGAACTCGGTGCAGAGCTGCGCCGCGAGCGTCTTGTTGTGGGCGATCACGAGGGCGGGACGCTGGACCTCCTCGATCGTGAAGGCCATGGTCGCCGTCTTGCCCGAGCCGGTCACGCCGAGCATGGTCTGGAAGCGCTCGCCGCGCGCCGAGGCCCTCGGCGAGCCCGGCGCGCGCGTTCCGCTGATCTGCAACGGGCTGGTAGGCCGGATTGACGCGGAACTCGGGCATGGCCAGTTGACGCTAGCAGCGCGGTCAGGCGATCCGGGCGCGTCGAATCGCGTCGATCTCGCGGGCGATCGCGGCCGCGTCGCCGTCCAGGTCGCGCCAGGTCACGCGGAGCACCTGGAGGCCCTGGCGGGCGAGGTCGCGGTCGCGCTTGCGATCCTCGTGAAAGGCCCTGCGCGTGTGATGTGCCGCGGCCCCGTCGACCTCGACCACGAGTCGTGCGTCGCGCCAGACGAAGTCGACCTCGTAACCACCCACCGAGACGTTCGCTTGCGGGGTGGGGAGGGCGTGCTCGATGCACATTCGTAGGAAGCGGACCTCGGCCTCGCTGCGCGTCATGGGTGGGCCGCCGTCGTAGGCGGCGATGACGCGCCGCAGCCTGTGGCTTCCGTTCCGCCCGCTCAGCCTCGCGAGCGTGCGCTCCACCGCCCCGAGGTCGAGCACGCGCTGGACCTCCGCCTCGTGGAACGCGTCGGCCAGCCGCCGCTCGGAGAGGACCTCGGCGAGGTCGACCAGGGTCCGGGCGGGGCTCGTGACGGGGATGCCGTCGAGGATGGCGCGGTCCTCGTCGGCGAGATGGCGCGTGCGGTGGAGAACGATTCCCGGACGCCGGCGTCCGACGCGATGGAGCCGTCACGGTGATCTCGATCGAGCGGCGCCGGATGCAACATCGCCCAGCGGGCACCGGCGGAGCGGTGGCTCAGGAGCAGCCCCTGGCCCACAGGCAAGAGCCGCGGCGAGATCCCAGGCGTGGTGGGTCAGTGCGCGTGTGCCCACCGCGTACACCCCTCGATGGAGCCGGTGAAGCCTGCCCGTGCGCACCCGCCACCGATTGCGTCCTTCGTCAGGCCCAAACCGGCGAGCTGGGTGAGCGAGACCACCCCGTACTGACCGCTCGCCAGGCGTGCGAGTCGCCGATCGACCGAGCGTGGTCCGAGTTTCCTCGCGGTATGCGCGACTAACTCGTGCCACCCCCCAGCGTGCCGCCTCCCGCGCTACGGCTCAACGCGCGAACGTGACGGGAGGGTGACTGACTAGCCTCGAACGCCGACATGGCGGTCGTGATCGCATCAGCGCTGGACAAGGACGTGGGCGGCACGCCGCTGTTCCGCGACGTCTCCTTCAAGCTCGAGCGCCGTGATCGGATGACCCTGGCGGGCCGCAACGGGGCCGGCAAGACCACGCTGCTCAGGATGCTCGCCGGCGAGACGTCCGTGGATGGCGGCGAGCTCGTGCTCCAGAAGGGCGCTCGGCTGGCCCTGCACGACCAGCGCCCGCCGCGCGAGCGGCGCCTCTCGCTGCGCGACTACGTCCTCTCCGGCTGCGGCGACCTCGTGGCGCTCGAGCAGGCGCTGGCCGAGCTCGAGGCCGCGATGGGCGCGCGGCCCGACGACACCGCGCTCCTCGACCGCTACGCCAAGGCACAGGCCCGGCTCGAGCACGCCGGCGGCTGGGACTGGCGGGCGCGCGCGCTCGGGCCGCTGCACGGTCTGGGCTTCGCCGACGACACCTTGGACCGGCGCCTCGACGCCTTCTCGGGCGGAGAGCTCACCCGCGCCTCGCTCGCCCGCGCGCTCGCGGGCGACCCCGACCTCCTGCTCCTCGACGAACCCACCAACCACCTCGACATCACCTCGCTCGAGTGGCTCGAGGGCTACCTCGAAGGGCTCGACGCCGCCGTGGTGCTCGTGGCCCACGACCGCTGGTTCCTCGAGGCGGTGGGCACGTCCGTGCTGGAGCTCGAGGCCGGCCGCTCGCGCTTCTTCCCCGGCTCGTGGCACGCGTGGCGGCGGGAGGCGGCGGCGCGCGAGCTGCAGCTCGGACGGGCGATCGACAAGCAGCAGGCCGAGATCGAGCGGATGGAGCGGTTCATCGAGCGCTTCCGCGCCAAGGCGACGAAGGCCCGCCAGGTGCAGTCGCGCGTCAAGGCGATCGAGCGGATGGACGTCGTGACCACCGATCCCCGGGACAACCGGACGCTGGGCTTCGAGTTCGGGGCGGCCGAGCGGAGCGGGCGCGTGGCGCTGGAGGTGGAGGGCGCCCGGCTCGAGGTGGGCGACCGGACCCTGCTCGAGGACGGCGACCTCTGGCTCGAGCGCGGCGAGCACGTGTCCCTGGTGGGGCCCAACGGCACGGGAAAGAGCACGCTCCTCGAGGCGATCGCGGGCGACCGCCCGCTCGACGGCGGCCGGGTGCGCCGCGGCCACAACGTGAAGCTCGGCTACCTCACCCAGCACGCGTCCGAGCTCGGGCGCCACCGGCACCGCGCTCGAGGCGGCGCAGCGTGCGACAGGGCTCTCCCCGGGCAAGGCGCGGGCGCTCCTCGGCCGCTTCCTCTTCTCGGGCCGAGAGGCCGAGAAGCCGCTCGACGGGCTGTCCGGGAGGCGAGCGGCGACGGCTGTCGCTGGCGATCCTCGTGGCCTCGGACGCGAACGTGCTCATCCTCGACGAGCCCACCAACCACCTGGACCTCGACGCGCGCGAGGCACTCGAGGACGCGCTCCACGGCTTCGGCGGCGCGCTGCTGCTCGTCTCGCACGACCGGGCCCTGCTCGACGCCGTGGGCACCCGTACGGTCGCGCTGGAGGACGGCCGGCTGCGCAGCTACGACGGCGGCTGGCCCGAGTACCTCCGCGCCCGCGAGGAGCGCCGCGGCGGCCCCCGCCGAGCGGCCCGCGCGCTCCGGCCAAGCGCGAGCGCGCGAGGCCGGCCGGACCGTCGAAGAACGCTCGGCGCCGTCTGGTGGAGCTCGAGCGGGAGGTGGAGCGAGCCGAGGCGTCGCTGCGCAAGCTCGAGGACGAGCTGGCGGATCCCTCGCGCTGGAGCTCGCCGGCGCTCACCGTCGAGTCGACCGAGCGCCACGCCCGGGCGAAGCGGGCGGTCGAGGACGCCTATGCGCGCTGGGAGCAGGCGTCGGCCACCACCGGCTCAGTGGAGTCCTAGCGCGTTCCCGTAGTGATCGCGGTACTGGCCGCGGCGCGTCAGGACGTTCTTGACGTAGGCGCGCGTCTCGGGGAAGCCGATGTCGTGCTCGACGTCGAAGGAGTCCAGGCCCCCCGCGGCCCGCACCCAGCGATCCACGTTCCCGTGGCCGGCGTTGTAGGCCGCGACCGCCAGCGCCTCGTTCTGGTCGTAGCGATCCATGAGGTAGCGCAGGTAGTAGGTGCCGTAGGCGATGTTGATCTGCGGGCTGGCGAGGTCCTCGTGCACGAACCGGACGCCGCCCGACTGGGTCGCGATGAAGTCGGCCGTGGCCGGCGTGATCTGCATCAGCCCGCGCGCGCCCGCGTGCGAGGTCTGGTCGCGGAACTTCGACTCCTCGTAGATCACGGCTGCCACCAGCGCCGGATCGAGGCCCTTCTCCCTCGCCTGTTGGCGAATGATGTCGTCGTGCCTGAGCGGCAGGGTGATCTCCCGCACGGCGTCGCTCAGCGGCCCGACCCCGGCCACTACGGCCGCCAGAAGCCCCACGGCGATGACGATGCCGGCGCCCGCCGCGGCGATCCGGCGGCGGCGCGCCGCGACGACGCGCGACGCGCGGCGGCGTGCGGAGCGGATACTGGGGCGTGCGGCGGCCTGGCTCACTGGTCCGGTGCGAGTTTCGCAAGTATGCGCGACAGCACCACCTTCAACTCCTGGAGCGTGCCGTCGTTGCGGACCGTGTAGTCCGCTCTTTGCGCCTTCTCCTCCTGCGACAGCTGGCGCTGCTCGCGCGCCGCCACGGCGGCGTGCCCGCGGGCTCCGGCGCGCCGCTCGCGGAGCCCTTCCTCGGCCACCACGGCGATCGTCCTGTCGAAGATCGCCTCCATCCCGGACTCGAACAGAAGCGGCACCTCCACCACCAGCGCCGGCGGTGCGGGGCGCGCGGCCTCCATCTCGGCGCGCCACTCCATCACTCGGGCGCCGACCCGCGGCCACAGGAACCCTTCGAGCCAGCCGCGTGCCTCCTCGTCCCCGAACACGCGCTCCGCAACCAGGGAGCGGTCGATCTCGCCCCCGGGCGCCACCTCCGGACCCAGGCGCTCGACCACGGCGTCGCGCTCGGCAGCGAGTACGACGTGGGCCAGCTCGTCGGTGGAGAGGGTCGCCGCGCCCAGCTCGGCGAGCGTCCTGAGCGCTTCGGACTTACCGGCCCCCAGTCCGCCCGTCAGCCCGATGAAGGGCACCCGGCGGACCGGGCTGGACACTCAGCTCTCGTCGGTCTCGGCGGGGTCGGCATCAGCATCCCCGTCCGGGGTGGCCTCAGCGGCCTCCTCGGCCTCGGCCGCCGGCTCCTCGGCCGGCTCGGCCTCCGCCGTCCTCCGGCCTCGGCCACCGGCTCCTCGGCCGGCCCGGCCTCCGCCGCCTCGACCTCGGCCACCGGCTCTACGTCGGTCTCGGCCGCCTCCTGTGCCTCCTGCATGGCCGCGCGGAGATCGGCGGCCCCGCTCACGTCCGGGCCCGCGAAGACGTCCTCGGAGAGCCCCAGGTCGGGCACCTCACCGAGCTCGTCGGTACGCCGCTCGCCGCCGCTCCGGCGGCGGTGGCCGTGCGGATGTGCTCGAGCTGGTCCTCCACCCGCTTGACGCTCAGCGAGAGCCGGCGCCGCTCGGAGTCGATCTCGAGGATCTTCACACGCACCGCCTGGCCTGGCTCGACGATCTCGCGCGGGTTCTCGACATGGTGCTGGGCGAGCTCGGAGATGTGCACGAGGCCCTCGACGCCGTCGAGGATCTCGACGAAGGCGCCGAAGGTGACCACCTTCGTGACCTTGCCCTCGAGCTCGTCGCCGACCTGGTAGGTCTCGATCACGCGCTGCCACGGGTCGGCCTGCGTCTGCTTGAGGCCTAGTGAGATGCGCTGGCGCTCGCGGTCGATGTCGAGCACCTTGACCGGCACCACGTCACCGATCGAGAGGATCTCCGAGGGGTGGTTGACGTGGCTCCACGAGAGCTCCGAGATGTGGATCAGCCCGTCGATCCCGTCCAGGTCCACGAAGGCGCCGAAGTCCACGATGTTCGAGATCGCGCCCTCCACGACCATGCCGGGCTGAAGCCGGTCGAGGATCTGCTGGCGAACCTCCTTGCGCTCCTCCTCGAGGACGGCGCGACGTGAGAGCACGACGTTGTTGCGCGAGCGGTTGAGCTCGATGACCTTGCACTCGATCTTCTGGCCCAGGAACTCGTCGAGGTTCTGGACGCGGCGGATGTCCACCAGCGAGGCGGGCAGGAAGCCGCGCACGCCCAGGTCGATGATGAGGCCGCCCTTCACCACCTCGATGACGGTGCCCTCGACCGGCTCGCCCGATTCGGCCGCGGCCTCGATCCGGCGCCAGGCCTTCTCGAAGCGGGCGCGCTTCTTCGAGAGCACGAGGCGGCCGTCCTGGTCCTCCTTGGTGAGGACGAGGGCGTCCACCTCCTCGCCCAGCTGCACCTCGTCGTGCGGGTCCACCGATTTCCGGATGGACAGCTCGTTGATCGGGATGACGCCCTCGCTCTTGTACCCGATGTCCACGAGGACCTCGTCCTGATCGATCCGCACGACCTTCCCGCTCACCACGTCGCCTTCCTCGAAGGGGACGATCGTCGCGTCGTAGTTCGGGACTATCTGGCCGTCGATCTCGAGCAGCAGGCCGTCCGAGCCGGCTACGGCCGTGGCGTTGGGGGGCGTTTCGAGTTCCTGCACGCGGCCAGAGAGGGTAGCGGCCGGGGCGCCTGCACGACGGTGCGGCTAGATACCCTGAGCGGTCTATGCCCGAGCGGCGCACGAAGCGAGGTGCCGAGCGGACTCCGCTCGGCGGCGACTACGACGTCCTGATCTGCGGCGCCAGCTTCGCCGGACTGGCCGTGGCGCGCGAGCTGGCGGGCGCCGTGCGGGCGGACGGCGCCCCGGCCCGGGTGCTGATGCTGGATCGCTACGAGGTAGGGGAGCGCCAGACGTCGGCGTGCGGCATCCCGACGGGGTGGCTCGAGGCGCTCGGCCTCATGGGCGCCCAGCGCCAGAGGTTCGGGGAGCTGGTGGTCAACACGCCGCACGGAACCTCGCGCTGGCCGCTCCCATGGACCTTCTCGACGTTCGACTACCCAGAGCTGTGCGCGCTGCTGCGGGCCCAGGGGGATTGCGAGTTCGAGACCGCCAAGGTGAACGGGCGCAGCGGCCACACGCTGCACACCGACCGCGGCGACCTCACCGCCCCGCTCATCGTCGACGCGCTCGGCTGGCGCCGCGTGCTCGCCGGCGACGGCGCCTACCAGCCGCCCGAGGCACCCCTCTCGCGCGGGCTCGAGGTGCACCCGGGTGGGCGCTCCGACGATCTCGCGATCTGGATCGACCGGTCGATCGTGCCCGCCGGCTACGGCTGGAGCTTCCCGGCCCGCGACGAGCTGCGCATCGGCGTGGGCTCGTTCGACCCCCGCTTCCACGTGAAGGACAACACGGTCCGGCTGGCCGAGGACCTCGGCTCAGAGCCCGTCCGCTTCCAGGGCAACTGGATACCCCACAAGCTGCGCCCGGCCGCTGCGGACGGCATCTTCTTCTGCGGCGACTCCGCCGGCCACTGCCTCCCCCTCACCGCCGAGGGCATCCGCACGGCGTTCTACTTCGGGATCGCCTGCGGACGCGAGCTGCGCTCGGTGCTCGAGGGCGGCTCCACGCGCGAGGCCGCGCTCGCGCGCTACGGCGCGTTCAGCGACTCCCACGAGTGGAAGTTCCGCTGGATGCTGCGCGCGCAGCGAATCGTGCCACGCGTCTGGCCGCCCCTGCTGAACGGCGTCGTGTCCACGCTGCGTGCGGGGGCGATCGTGGACTGGGCGTTCGGGCACTACCTGCGCATCGCGCCGCCGGAGTTCGCCACCGCAGCGCCGCCGCCGCGCCGCCGCGAGCTCTCGGCAGCGCCGATCGCCGCCTAACGCGCAGCACGGCGCCGTCCTACCCGCGCACGACGAGGTAGGTGCCCGCCGCCAGGAGCGCCACGCCGATCAGCGGCCGCGCCGAGAGGCCGTGCTCCTCGAGCCCGAGCACGCCCAGCCGGTCCAGGATCACCGACAGCGTGAGCTGGCCCGCGATCGTGGCGGCGGTGACGCCCCCGGCCCCGAGCGTCTTGACCGAGATCAGCACCGTCGTGACGTAGACGGCGCCGAGCAGGCCGCCGATGAGGTAGTACCAGGAGAGGTCGCCGATCTCCCCGACCCTGCCGAAGCCGCCGCCGGCGAGCAGGGTGATGCCGACGAGCGCCACCAGCCCGATCGCGAAGGAGATCGAGGCCGCGGGAAGGCTTCCGACCGTCCGGCCCAGGTTGGCGTTGATCGGCGCCTGCATGGCCACCAGCCCGCCCGCGAAGGCCGTGACGAGCACCGCCACTCCCCTGTCCACTACTTCGCCTCGAGCCAGTTCCGGCCCACGCCCACGTCCACCTCGAGCGGCGGGTCCATCGTCGAACGCGCCAGCCATCTCGGCGCGCACGATCTCCACGGCGCGCGTCGGCCTCGGCGTCCGGCGCCTCGAAGAGCAGCTCGTCGTGGATCTGGAGCACGAGCCGCGTGTGGAGTCCCGCGTCGCGGAGCCGGTCACGGGCGCGCACCATCGCGACCTTGATGATGTCCGCCGCGGTGCCCTGGATGACCATGTTCACCGCCAGGCGCTCGCCCAGCAGCCGCGTCTGGCGGTTGCGCGAGCGCAGCTCCGGCACGCGCCTGATGCGGCCGAACAGGGTGGTGACGTGCCCCTCTTCGGTCGCGCGCTCGATCGTGCTCGCGATGAACGCGGCCACGGCCGGGAAGCGCTCGAGGTAGCGGTCGATGAACTCCTGGGCCTCCTCGCGCTCGATCTGGAGGCGATCCGCCAGGCCGAAGGCCGAGAGGCCGTAGACGATGCCGTAGTTGACCATCTTCGCCTTGGAGCGCGTGCCCGGATCCGTCTTGCCGCCCAGGATCGCCTCGGCCGTGGCGGTGTGCACGTCCTCGCCGCGCTCGAAGATGTCCTTCAGCACCGGCTCGTCGGCGATGTGGGCCAGCAGCCTCAGCTCCACCTGCGAGTAGTCGGCCGAGATGAGGCTGTGGCCGGGCTCGGCCACGAAGCAGGCCCGGATCTCGCGGCCCTGCTCGGTGCGGATCGGGATGTTCTGGAGGTTCGGGTTCGTGCTCGACAGCCGGCCGGTGGCCGTGGCCGTCTGGTTGAAGGTGGTGTGCAGCCGCCCGTCGTCGGCGATCAGCTCGGGAAAGGCGTCGAGGTAGGTGGACTTCAGCTTCGTCACCTCACGCCACTCCTCGATCGCGGGCACGATCTCGTGCTCGTGCCGGATCGCCTGGAGCACGCGCGCGTCGGTGGAGAAGCCGGTCTTGCCGCGGCGCTTGCGCGACAGGCCGAGCTTGTCGAACAGGATCGGCGCCAGCTGCTGCGGGGAGCCGATGGTGAACTCCTCGCCGGCGAGCTCCCAGACGCGCCGCTCGAGGTCCGTCGCCCGCTCGTCGAAGCGCTTGCCGATGGCGCGCAGCCGCTGCACGTCGAGCTTGACGCCGGCCCGCTCCATCTCCACCAGCACGTCCACCAGCGGCAGCTCGATCTCCTCGAGCAAGGGGGTGAGGCCGTCCTCCTCGAGCCGCTCGCGCTGGCGCTCCGCCACGAGGCGCGTGAGCACGGCGCGCCTGGCAACGCCGTTCGAGCCCTGGACCTCCACTCCGAGCCCGGCCTCCGCGGCCAGCTCGTCCAGCGGGTACCCGCGCCGGGCCGGGTCGATCAGGTACGCGGCCACCATGGTGTCGTGAGCCAGCGGCGGAGCCGCCGACGGCTCGTCCCCCATGGCGATGGTCTTCCAGTCGTGGGCCACGACCGGCCGCTCGCCGCGCGCCAGAGCGAACGCGGTGAGCGTCTCCGCCTCCCCCACGAGCACCTCGTCGCCCGCGAAGGCCGCAATGGTCAGCGGCCCGCGGAACGACCCGTCCAGGTCGAGCGTGCCCTGAGCCGGCGTGGCGGGCGCGGGCTCGTCCACGCAGCGCCGCCTCGACGGCGACGTCGTCATCCGGCTCGAGCTCCGCCTCGGGGTCCACCGCAGGCGCCGGCTCGTCGGGGTCCTCGCCCGGGCGCATGGCCGCGATGGCCACGAGCTCGCCGTCCAGCGAGCCCAGCTCGGCCACCTCAACCTCGCGCGCGAGGACGCTGAAGAGCTCCTCGTGCCGCTCGGCGGGTGCGGCATCGTCCTCGCCGAGCGCCTCCTCGAGTCGCTCGAGCGGTGCGCGCAGCTCGAACTCGCGAAAGACCTCGCGCAGCCGCGATCGGTCCGGCTCGCGCGCGATGCACTCGGCCAGGTCCACGTCCACCTCGATCTCGCGCTGTGCGGTGGCGAGCCGCTTCGAGATCCGCGCGTCCTCCGCGTGCTCGCGAAGGTTCTCCTTGCGCTTGGCCCCGGAGATGCTGTCGATGTTGGCCAGCACCCCCTCCAGATCCCCGTACTCCTGGAGCAGCTGCGTCGCGGTCTTCTCGCCGATCCCAGGGACGCCGGGGATGTTGTCCGAGGTGTCCCCCTTCAGCCCCACGAAGTCGGGCACCAGCTCGGGCGGGATGCCGTAGCGGTCGAGCACCGCCTCGCGGTCGTAGACCTTCGTCTCGGTGATGCCACGACTCGTGGCCATCACCCGCACCCCGTCCTCGACCAGCTGGAACAGGTCGCGGTCGCCGGTCACGATCATCACGTCGATCCGCTGCTCGCGCGCCTCGCGCGCCAGCGTGGCGATCACGTCGTCGGCCTCGAAGCCCTCCACGCGCACGTTCGTGTATCCGAAGGCGTCCACGAGCGGGCGCAGATGGGGCCACTGCTCCTTCAGGAGGTCGGGCCGCTCGCGTCTGCCGGCCTTGTACTCCTCATAGGTCTCGAGCCGCCCGGACATGCCGGCGTCCCACACCACGAGCGTGGGCTTCGGGCCGTACTCCGTCAGGATCTTCACGAGCATCGACGCGAACCCGAAGATCGCGTTGGTGGGGAAGCCGCGCGAGGTGGCGATCGACTCCGGGAGGGCGAAGAAAGCGCGGTAGACGAGGCTGTTCCCGTCGATCAGGAACAGCTCGCGGGGCGTCTCCTCGGGCACGGCTCAACCCTAGCGTTGGCATCAAAGGCCGACCCCCGTCCGTATCATCGGCCCGGTGCCCGTCCCGAGCGCACAGTTCTCCCTCACGCTGCGGGTGGAGCTTCCGTCCGGCCCGGGAGGCGTGCTCGGCAAGGTCACCGCGGCGATCGGCCGCGCCGGCGGCGCGATCGTGGCCGTGGACACGGTGGAGGCGAAGGGCGACCACACGCTGCGCGAGATCACCGTGGAGTGCTCGAGCGTCGAGCACCGCGGGGAGGTCATCTCGGCGGTGCAGGCGGTGCGCGCCGCGCGGGTGGTGGAGATCACCGACCGCACGTTCGAGGCGCACCGGCGCGGGAAGATCCACACGGGGCTGAACCTCCCGATCAAGTCGCGCGACGACCTGTCGATGGCCTACACCCCGGGCGTCGCGCGGGTGTGCAGCGCGATCGCCGAGAACCGCCAGAAGGCGTTCAAGTACACGATCAAGGCCAACACCGTGGCCGTGGTGTCCGACGGCACCGCGGTGCTCGGCCTCGGGGACATCGGTCCCGAGGCCGCCATGCCGGTGATGGAGGGCAAGGCGATGCTGTTCAAGGAGTTCGCCGACGTGGACGCCTTCCCGATCTGCCTCAACACGAAGGACACCGACGAGATCGTGGACACGGTGATCCGCATCTCGCCCACCTTCGGCGGCATCAACCTGGAGGACATCTCCTCGCCGCGCTGCTTCGAGATCGAGCAGCGACTCCAGGAAGCGCTCGACATACCGGTCTTCCACGACGACCAGCACGGCACCGCGATCGTGACGCTCGCGGCGCTGATCAACGCCTGCAGGCTGACCGATCGCCGCATGGAGGACCTCGAGGTGCTGATGGTGGGCGCCGGAGCCGCCGGCGTTGCGGTGGTGAAGATCCTCCTGGACGCGGGCGTGCGCTCGATCGTCACCTGCGACCGCTACGGCGCGATCCACACCGGTCGCGAGGACTACCAGTCGGGCGACATGAACTCCCCCAAGCGCTGGCTCGCCGAGCACACGAACGCGAACCGCCGCGACGGCTCTCCGCGCGAGGTCATCGAGGGCGCCAACCTCTTCATCGGCCTGTCGGGTCCCGGGATCATCGAGGCGAAGGACCTGGAGCGCATGGCACCGGACCCGTTCGTGTTCGCGATGGCCAACCCGAACCCCGAGGTGCGGCCGGAGGAAGCGGCCCCCTACGTGCGGGTCATGGCCACAGGACGCTCCGACTACCCGAACCAGATCAACAACGTGCTCGCGTTCCCGGGCGTGTTCCGCGGCGCCCTCGACGTGCGGGCGCCCACGATCACCGAGGAGATGAAGCTGGCCGCGGCGCACGGGATCGCGAGCGTGGTGGACGACGACGAGCTCGACGAGGACTACATCATCCCGAGCGTCTTCAATCGCGACGTGAGCCGCGCGGTGGCCAGCGCCGTAGCAGAGGTGGCCGAGCGCACCGGCGCGTCTCGCACTCCGGGCCGCGAGGCGATCGATCAGCCCACGGTCGAGCGCGCCGCGGTCGGTTACTAGCTCCGTTACGACAAAAGGAGGGCTCGTGAAGGTCGTGGTAACCGGGGCCACCGGCACCATCGGCGGCGCGCTGGTGCGTGCTCTGGTGGAGCGCGGCGACGACGTCAGCGCCCTCTCGCGCTCCCCCGAGCGGGCCGAGCAGCGCCTGGGCGTGCCGGCCGCGCCGTGGGGCGACCCGCTCTCCGAGCCGCCCCCGGCGAGCGCCCTCAGCGGGCGCGATGCGGTGGTGCACCTGGCAGGCGAGCCGGTCGCGCAGCGGTGGTCCACCGAGGCGCGCCAGGCGATCCGCGACTCGCGCGTGCTCGGCACGCGGAACCTCGTGGCGGCGCTGGGAGCTCTGCCGCAGGCCGAGCGCCCCGCCACCCTCGTCTCGCAGTCGGCCACCGGCTGGTACGGCCCGCGCGGCGACGAACGGCTCGACGAATCGGTTGCCGCGGGAAGCGACTTCCTCGCCGAGGTGACCGCCGCGTGGGAGGCCGAGGCGGCGCGCGCCGAGGAGCTCGGCATGCGGGTGGTCCGGACGCGCACCGGCGTGGTTCTCTCGGAGTCGGGCGGCGCGCTGGAGAAGATGCTTCCGCCCTTCAAGCTCGGCGTGGGCGGACCGGTGGCGGGCGGGGGGCAGTACGTGCCCTGGGTTCACGTGGACGACGTGGTCGGGGCCATGCTGTTCGTGCTCGACACCCCGGCGGCCAGGGGCCCGGTGAACGTGACCGCGCCGGAGCCCGTGACCAACCGCGAGCTGTCCCGCGCGCTCGGCCGGGTACTCCACCGGCCGGCCCTGGCGCCGGTTCCGGGGCTGGCGGTGAAGCTCCTCTACGGCGAGATGTCCACCATCGTCACCAGCGGCCAGCGCGCGGTGCCCGCGCAGCTCGAGGAGCTGGGCTACGCGTTCCGGCGCGCGGACCTCGAGGACGCGCTGCGCGACGCGACCGGCCGCGCATAGCCCGGGCCGCCACCGCGGCTGGGTAGGTCGTGCTGGTCTGTCTGCGTCCTGTCACGTTCGCGAGGTCGCCTGCAACGAGCCTCGGGGGCCTGGGCGAGTTATTCATCCATGACGATCTGAAGGCAACTCGACACAGACGCTGTCCGTGAGGCAGCCCGCGAACAGCACCGAACGCTCGGGCTACCGCCGCCCTACCCCGCCGCCGCTGCTGGCCCTCAGCCCCCGCACGCGGGCGGGAGCGGCACCCTCAGCCTGCGCACGTACGAGCCCTCCCCCGGCCGTCCGCTCACCTTGCACCAGGCGTAGCGCCCGCTCCGGTAGTCCACGCGGACGCGAAACGGATGCCCGATCACGCCTCGGGCGCCGCCCTGGCCGCGCACCTCGCTCGTGACCGCCGTGCACGAGAGCCGGCTCACGCGCGCGCCGGGGCGCTCGCCGGGGAGTGCCTCGCAGGTGGCGTAGCGCGGCGGCGGCGGATTGAGCGAGCCGGCGCGCACCCTGGCCCGGGCATCGCGCACGATGCCGGCCTCGATCTGGAGGAGCAGCTGGTGCCGGCGCGCCGGGGTCGTGGCGGGGGCCAGCTCGCTCCGCGCACGGCGCGGCCGCTGCTCGGCGATCAGCCGCCGTCGCTCCGCCCGCTCCGCCGCGACCTGCTCGCGCCGGTCGCGCGCAGCGTTCTCGTGCTTCGTGTCGCTGATCTGCGGCACCAGGACGATCGCGGCCACCACCAGTCCGGCGAGCGCGATGACAGCGGCGATCTTGGCGACCATGCGTCCGCCCGGACCGAGCTTCCGGTACAGGAACCCCGGGATTGCGAGCAGGCCGGGCAGCGGCTCGTAGCGGTCCTGGGGGCCCTCGCTCACGCGAGCATCGGCGCTGCCGGGACGGCCTAGGAGCCGGGGCTGCGGCGCAGGCGGGCATACACCTGCGAGATCAGGAACAGCAGGAAGAGCAGCAGCCCGAAGAAGGCGATCACGACGAGGAAGATCTTGATCATGTCCGTGAAGCGATTCGGCGCGTCGGTGGCTGCCAGCACGAGGAGCACCACCGTGTACGCCGCCGCCAGCAGCACGGTGCCGAACGCCAGGTCGGCGGTAGCGCTCGGAGCGCTCCGCATTCCCCCGCCCCGCCACCACTCCGGCGGCGATCGCGAGGCCGGCGTACACCGCAGCGATCACCACCACCGGCATGTAGAGACCGCTGCTCACGTGCCGCCCTCCTCGTGCGAGCTGTCGGCGCGCTCGGCGCGCGCCTCGGCCACCGTCTTGCCGCCGCTGCCGAAGGCCCCCTGTAGCTTCCAGCGCGAGTCCGGGCGCGCCGGCCACACGAGCCATACGAGAACCCCGACGACGCTCAGCAGGAGCCCGCTTGCGAGGCCGGCCTTCTCGCCGTACCCCTTGCGAGCGGAGAGGTAGGACGCGGCGATGCTCGAGGCGAGCCAGGCGTAGAGCAGGTAGAGGGCCTTCGCGCCCAGGGCGGCCATGAGGGTCATGCGCCCAGGTACGCCCTTTGGACTTCGGGGTTGTCGCGCAGCGCCGCCGACTCGTCGCCCAGGGCGATCGAGCCCGTCTCGAGCACGTAGCCGCGCTTGGAGACGCCGAGCGCGAAGTTGGCGTTCTGCTCCACCAGCAGGATCGTGGTGCCCTGCCGGTTGATCTCGGCGATCGTCTCGTAGATCCGCTCCACGAGAATGGGAGCTATCCCCATCGAGGGCTCGTCCAGCAGCAGCAGCTTCGGGTTGGCCATCAGCGCTCGGCCGATGGCGAGCATCTGCTGCTCGCCTCCCGACATGGTGCCCGCCTTCTGGCGCTCGCGCTCCTTCAGCCGCGGGAACAGCTCGAACACCCGCTCGAGGTCGCTCTCCACCTCCCCGTCGCGGCGCAGGTAGGCGCCCAGGTCGAGGTTCTCGCGCACGCTCATGCGCTGGAAGCAGTGGCGGCCCTCGGGGGACTGGGATATGCCGAGCCTCACGATGTCCTGGGGTGCGGTCTCGGTGATCTCGTTGCCGTCGAAGCGGATCGACCCTTGCCCCGGCGGCGACAGCCCCGAGATCGACCGCAGCGTGGTGGACTTGCCCGCCCCGTTCGAGCCGATGAGGGTGACGATCTCGCCCTCGTCCACCGTGATCGAGATGCCCTTCAGCGCCTCGATGTTCCCGTAGAAGGTATGGATGTCGTCGAGCTCGAGGAGCGCCACGTCAGCCTCCCTGCTTGCCCAGGTAGGCCTCGATGACCCGCTGGTCCTGGCGGATCTCCTGCGGGGGGCCCTCGGCGATCTTCTCCCCGTGGTCCAGCACCGTGATGTGCTCCGAGACGCCCATCACGACCTTCATGTCGTGCTCGATCAGCAGGATCGTGAGATCGCGCTCGGCACGCAGCTGCTCCATGAACTCGGTGAGGCGAGCCGACTCCTGCGGGTTCATGCCCGCGGTGGGCTCGTCGAGGAGCAGCAGCTTGGGATTCGACGCGAGCGCCCGCGCGATCTCGACCCTGCGCTGGTCGCCGTAGGAGAGGTTCGCCGCCATGGCGTCGAACAGCGACGAGCTGAGCCCCACATACTCGAGCGTCTCGCCCGCGCGCTCGCGCACCTCGCGCTCCTCGCGCCGCACTCCCGGGGTCCGCAGAATCGAGCCGAACAGCCCCGCCCGCATGCGCGAGTGCTCGCCCACCATCACGTTCTCCAGGGCGCTCATCGTCGAGAACAGGCGGATGTTCTGGAAGGTCCGTGCCACGCCCAGCGACGTGATGATGTCGGGGCGGCGTCCGGTCACCTCCTTGCCGTCGAAGCTGATCCGACCGGCGGTGGGCTTGTAGAGGCCCGTGAGCATGTTGAAGAAGGTGGTCTTGCCCGCGCCGTTCGGGCCGATGATGGACACGATGGAGCGCGGCGCGACCGCTATGGAGATGTCGCTTACGGCCATGAGCCCGCCGAAGGCCTTGCTCACGCGGTCGGTGGAGAGCAGCGCGCCGTTGCTCGTGGGCCCCGCCGGCTCCGCCCGGGTCTCCGAGCCCACGCTCATGCCCGCGCCTCGAACACGGACTCCTCGCCCGGATTCTCGGTCAGCTCGATCTTGCGCCGCTGCTCGGGCAGGATTCCCTGGGGTCTCAGCACCATCATGAGCACCAGGACGAAGCCGAAGATGCCGAAGGCCACCTCGCCGAAGTTGAAGTTCAGGCCGAGGTCGTTCTTCAGGTCGTTGATGGCGCCCTGATCGAGCACGTCCGGGATCAGGCGGTTGTTCACGAATGTGAGCAGCACCGCGCCGATCGTCACGCCCCAGACGCTCCCGAGCCCGCCGAGGATGACCATCGCGAGGATGAAGATCGAGAAGCCGAACACGAACTGGTTCGCGTTGACGCTGTTGAGGTAGGCGCCGTAGAAGACCCCGGACACGCCGCCGATCGCGCCCCCGGTGGCGTAGGCCGTGAGCTTGGTCTTCACGAGCGGCACGCCCATGCTCGCCGCGGCCACCTCGTCCTCGCGGAGGGCGACCCAGGCCCTGCCCAGGCGCGAGTCGCGCAGGCGCACGCACACGAACAGCACGACGAGGACGATCGCCAGCATCGTCCAGTAGAAGGGTCTGATGTTGGTGGCCGTGTCGAACTCCGGCAGGAACGGGAGGTCGATCTGGTCCAGCGGGGAGATCGACTCGCGCCCGTTCGAGAGCGCATAGCCGTGGATCTTCACCTCGTCGCCGTTCTGCATGAAGCGGCCCACGATCTCGCCGAATGCGAGCGTGACGATGGCGATGTAGTCCCCCCGCAGCCGCAGCGTGGGCAGGCCGATCACGGCGCCCGCGATCGCACAGACGATCATGGCGCCGATGAAGATCAGCAGGTAGTTGAGGTGGATGCCGGGCAGCGACTCCACGAACGAGCTGACCCCCACATGGATGCCCTTGTCCCCGCCCACCCCCGTGAAGTGGTCGGACGCCCACCAGCCGACGGCTGAGGCACCGAACGCGTAGAAGGCCACATAGCCCAGGTCGAGCAGGCCCGCAAAGCCCACGATCAGATTCAGCCCCTGGGCCATCGCGACGAAGATCAGCGCGAGGACGCAGTCGTCCATGAACCCGTCGAGCGGCGGGCGGAAGAAGGGGAAGAGCGCGACTGCCAACAGCGCGGTGACCGGCAGCACGTACTTGGCCCACGGCGCACGGCGGAGGTCGCGCAGCATCGCTCATCCGGCTTCCCGCGTCTCCTCGCCGAGAAGGCCCTGCGGCCGGAAGACCATGATCAGCACGAGGTAGGCGAAGATCACCGCCGGCGTCCACTCGTTGCCGATCCGGTTGTCGGAGATCTGCTGGATGCAGCCGATGATCACCCCGCCCAGCACCGCCCCGCGCAGGTTCCCGATGCCGCCCATGACCGCCGCGGTGAACGCGATGAGACCCGCGGTGAAGCCCTGGAGGTACCACACGTTCGTCTGGTAGAGGGTGCTGATCAGGCCGGCCGCCCCCGCGAGCAGGCCGCCCAGCAGGAAGGTGAGCGAGATCGTGGTGTCCACGTTGATCCCCATCAGCCGCGCCGCCTCCGGGTCCTGGGCGGTGGCGCGCATGGCCTTGCCGAGCCGGCTGTTCGCCACGAAGGCCGTGAGGAGGAACACGAGCGGGATCGTGGCCACGATCGCCAGCAGGTCGCCGCGCGAGATGGAGATGCCGAGCAAGTCGACGACCTCCTTCTGGGATTTGATCAGGTCGGGCACGGCACGCTGCGAGGCGCCGAGCCAGAGGATCCCGACGTTCTGCAGGATGAAGGAGAAGCCCACCGCCGTGATCAGGGGCGCGAGCTTGGGCGCGGTCCGTAACGGTCGGTAGCCCACTTTTTCGATCATCACGTTCAGGGAGGCGCTGACGAACATGGCGACCACGAGCGTCACGAGCAGCCCGGCCACGAGACCGGCGGTGCCGGTGTTCGTGGTGAGCCCGAGCGTGCCCCAGAGCCCGAACGACGTGAACGCGCCGATCATGAAGATCTCGCCGTGGGCGAAGTTGATCAACTCGATGATCCCGTAGACGAGCGTGTAGCCGAGCGCGACGAGCGCCCAGATGGCTCCGTTCGAGATCCCGTCCATCAGGTTGTTGCCGAGCCGCGTGAGGTTCCCGTCGTTCGACAGGTCCTGGATGCCGTAATAGACGGGCAGGGCGAGGAGGACCGCGATCAGGCCATAACTGGAAACGAACTCCCGTACGACCTCGGAGGTCTTCGGCTTCGGGGGTTCAGCGGGGACCGTTGCAGCTTCCAAGTGGCCTCTTGGCGGAGTCTATGCCGAATACGCGTGACGGGGGCGGGCCGGTCGGCCCGCCCCCGTCAGTGCGCGATGTGCTGCGTGAACTAGGCGCCCTGCGCCTTGATGACCTTGTCGAACGTCAGCTGCCCGTTCTTGATGGCGTACAGCCCGTAGTCGGTGAGGGTGGTGTCGCCGTTCTCGTCGATGTCGTACTTGCCGAGAACGCTGTCGCGGCCCTTGGTGTTCTCGAGGAGCTGCTTGCGCACCGCCTCGCGGTCGTTGGCCTTGTCACCCACCGCCTTCAGGGTGTCGAGGGCGAGCGACATCGTCTCGTAGCCGTAGATGGCATACGGGTCGGGCTGGCCGGTGCCGTACTTGGCCTTGTAGTCCGTGAAGAACTTCTCGGCCTTGTCGATCCCCTGCTTCTGGAACTCCTCGGGGGACAGGGTGGCGACGGTCACCTTCGTCCGCGCCGCCACATCCGCCGGGATGCCGCCCTTCTTGGGATCGGTGAACGCGGCCTCGGCCACGCCGTCCGGTCCGTAGAGCTTGCAGTTCGGGCAGGCGGCCGCCACGTCCTTGAAGACCTGGACGTAGTTCTCGCCCGTCACGCCCGAGCCGACGAAGCAGTCGGCCTTGATTCCGGCTGCCAGGGAGCGGTAGTTGGCAGACGTCTTGTCGGTGCCGTCGTTGCCCTCGACCGTGAGGCCGATCTTCTTGGCGGCCAGCTCCACGTTGCGACCGAGACCGGCCCCGTAGGTGGTCTTGTCGTTGAAGATATGGACGGACTTGCAGCCGTCCTCCTTCATCGTGGTGGCCAGCGCCGCGCCCTGAATCGTGTCCTTGGGCACCACGCGTGCGTACGTGCGCTTCTGCGCCGGGTAGTACTTCGTGGGCTCTCCGGGGTCGGCGCCGGGCTCGTCCGTGGTCAGGCCGACGGCCGTGTTCGACGGGGAGATCTGCGGGATGTTCGCCTTGTTCAGGGTCGGCAGCGACACCTTCGTGCCGCCCGAGTTGAACTCGCCGAGGTAGAAGATCGTGTTCTCGTTCTGAACGGCCTTCCGCGCGTTCTGGCCGGTCTGCGCCTCATCGGCGGTACCCGGGTTCTGCGCGGTGGAGTCGTCCAGCGACACGTAGTTGATCTTGTACTTCCCGACCTTGCCGCCGGCCTGCTCCAAGGCCAGCCGCTCGCCGCTGATCACGGCCTCCGACTGTCCCTTCGAGGTGCCCTGCAACGGCAGGCTCGAGTAAATGGTCAGCGTGTCACCGGAGATGGCCGAACCGCCACCGCCGCTGTCCCCTTCATCATCGTCGCCGCTTCCACAGGCCGCTACGCCCAAGGCGAAAGCGCCGAGCAGGCAGCTCAAGACTGCCAGCCAACGTACTCGCAAGATGTCCCTCCTAGTGGATGACCGCAACTGCTGGCGCGCAATCCTAGTCCTCGCCCCGGCCGCCCTCAACGCGTGGGACGTTTCTCTACCTGCCCTTAACGGAGCCTCACCCGGCCTCCCCGGCCGCCCTGAACACGCCCCGGTCGAGCCTGTAGAGCGTCATCGGCGGTCCGGTCACGTCCCCCGAGCGGTGGACCTCGAAGCGCCCGATCGGCGACCGGCGCGGGCCGGGGCGCAAGGCCGCGCTCACGACCGCGGCGCGCCTGGCGCCGCCCTGGCGCACGGCGTCGAGCACCAGGCGCGCGGCCTCGTAGCCGTAGAGCGCCTCGGGCCGCGACGCGTGGCCGCCCGCGCGCCGCAACGCCGCGAGGATCCGCTGCGCGCCGGCCCCGTAGCTCGCCGCCGGTGCGAGCGGCCCGAACGCCTCGACACGCGCCGGCGCTGCACCGAACCGCAGCGGCGCACGGTCGAGCACGCCGGCTCCGGTGAGGACCGGCGTGGCGGGCAGCGATCGCGCGAGCGCACTCAGCAGGCGCACGGCCTGCCGGTCCCCCAGCCCGGCGTAGACGATCGCGTCCGGCGCTTGCTCCGTCAGCTGCTCCACGAGCGATCGCGGTGCCTTCGGGTCGTCGTCGATCACGTCCGTCGGCACGACCGTGCGCCCGTCGCGGCGCAGACGCTCGGCGACCTGGCTGGTGAGCTCCTCGGCGTACACGCCCTCCCCGGTCACGAGCGCCACGCGCTCTGCGTCGAGCTCGCTCACTCGCGCCGTGATCAAATCGGCCACGCGGAGGTCGTTCGGCACCAGGCGCAGG
Organism: uncultured Thermoleophilaceae bacterium; assembly: GCA_963759625.1. Lineage (GTDB taxonomy): Bacteria > Actinomycetota > Thermoleophilia > Solirubrobacterales > Thermoleophilaceae > JACVRW01. The sequence goes on from CAVXAD010000017.1 coordinate 451,997, forward strand.
AAGGTGCGGCGGCCGGTCGGGTAGTAGCGGTCGGGAGCGCCGCGGGCGGCGCGGCCGGGCGGCGCCCGGGTGAGGCTCGTGAGCGACTCGAGCGGCGCGATCTGCAGCAGGTCGCCGTCGTTGGTAACGGGCAGCGAGACCGCGGAGGCACCGAGGCCGAGCTCGCCGATGTAGGCCACGGCGCTGGGGTCGTCGCGCGCCTTCTCCGCGTTGGTCTGCACCTGACCGGGATCCCAGGGCTCGCCGGGGGCGTTCGTCGAGTCGAGCCGAACCAGTCGCACCGCGTGCGGGCCCGCGTGTCCGTGCGCCTGCCGGAAGGCGAGCCGCGCACCGGCCTCCACGGACGCCGCCTCGTCGGCCGAGAGGCCGCGCGCGGGCAGGCTCAGATAGACGGTGAGGACCCCCCCGGGCGTCCTGGCCGCTTCGTCGCCGCCGCCCAGGCAGCCGCCGAGGGCGAGAACGAGCGCGGCCGCGCACAGCGAAGCTGTTCTCCTGCGGAGCACGCGGCTGGACGGTAACCACTACCTGCGCAAGCCGGCCGAGCCGGCTGCTTGGGCTAACGTGCCGCGTCGTGCGCGTGGGCGTGCTCACCGGCGGCGGCGACTGTCCCGGGCTGAACGCCGCAATCCGGGCGATCGTTCGCAGGGGCATCGATCGCTACGGACACGCCCTCGTCGGATTTCGCGACGGCTGGCGCGGGCCGCTCGAGGGAGCGTTCGAGGAACTGACGCTGGAGTCCACCCGCGGGATCCTTCCCCGCGGCGGCACCATCCTCGGCACCTCACGCACGAACCCGCTCGCCCGCGAGGGGGGCGCCGATCGGGTCCGCGAGACGATGGGCCTGCTCAACCTCGACGGGCTGATCGCCATCGGCGGCGAGGACACGCTGGGAGCCGCCGCCCGCTTCCACGCAGAGCACGACCTGCCCATAGTCGGAGTGCCGAAGACGATCGACAACGACCTCGGCGGCACGGACATGACCTTCGGCTTCGACACCGCCATGCAGGTGGCCACCGAGGCGATCGACCGCCTCCACACCACCGCCGAGAGTCACAACCGCGTGATGGTGGTGGAGGTGATGGGCCGCCACGCCGGCTGGATCGCTCTCCACTCCGGGCTGGCCGGCGGCGCGGACGTGATCCTTATCCCCGAGCGGCCGTTCGACATCGACCAGGTGTGCAGCCTGATCCGGCGCCGACACGCCCGCGGCCGCTACTTCTCGATCGTGGTCGTGGCCGAGGGCGCCGTGCCGCGGGAGGGAACCATGGAGGTGATGAGCGCGGGCGAGGACGAGTTCGGCCACGCTCGTCTCGGCGGCATCGGGCAGCGCCTGGAGACGGAGATAGAGAGCCGCACCGGCTACGAGACCCGCGCGACGATCCTGGGCCACACCCAGCGCGGCGGGACGCCCACGGCGTTCGACCGCGTGCTCGCCACGCGGCTCGGCGTGGCGGCGCTGGATGCCGCGGAGGGCCGGCGGTGGGGCACGATGGCCGCGGTGCGGGGCACGGAGATCGAGCTGGTGCCGCTCGCCGACGCCGTGGCAGAGCTCCGGACCGTACCGGCGTCCGAGTACGAGGTGGCCGAGACGTTCTTCGGGTAGGCGGAGTCTCGAGAGGCTCTTAGAACCCGGCGCCGCGCTCGGTCGGCGGAGGCGGTTCGCGCCCCAGGACCTGGTCCATATAGGGCTTGATCATGTGGGCCGCGGCGGTGGCGATCACCAGCGCCGCCGTGAGCAGGAAGGCATCGAAGGCCTTGACCCCGAAGGCCCAGGCCGTGATCCACCAGACCAGACCGACCGTCAGCGCGACGAGGATCGACACTCAGCCCACCCGCTTGCGCATCTTGGTGACCGCGTTGAAGGCGCCCTTCATGGCCCGCTCGGCACCCGAGCCCTCGGAGGGCAGCATGCCGACCTGCCGGGCGAATGAGGCGCCGTCGTAGTAGGCGGTGTTGCCCACGATCTCGCCGTCCTCGATCTCGAGGAGGTCGATGCCGCGGATGTCGATGCGCCGGCCCGTGGCCTCGAGGTCCATGAACGGGGCGCCGGTGAAGTGGCCGGCCATCCTCCATTCGACGGCCGCCAGATGGGCCGTGGCCGCCACCCGCTCGACCGTCGTCTCCAGGTCGGGCAGCGCCGAGAAGAGGCCCCGAAAGAACCCCCCTATCTCGCTCCGGCCGCGGAGGATCCCGTACGGGACGATGTCAGCCACTCCGTCGGCGCTCCAGTGCTCCGACATCGCGGCGCTGTCCCGCGCCGAGACCGCCGCGAAGTAGCTGCGAGCCCGATCCTCCACCACCTTGCGCTTTGTGATCCGGCGTCTCGGTGGCGCCTCGGTCGTAGCCGACTCCGACCCCGGGCTGCGTGTGGTCGCCTGGGCCATGGTCGCGGCACCCTACCAACGTCATCGGCGGCTTCCGCACCGGCTGCTCAGCGGAGCGCGGCGGCCAACTCCTCGACCAGCGCGCCCACGGCCGCCGGGCCGCCCTCGCCCGCCGCCCTCACCACGCGACTGCCGACGATCACGCCGTCCGCCACCTCGGCCACCGCGCTGGCCTGCTCGCCGGTCGAGATCCCGAACCCCACCGCCACCGGAACGCTCCGAGGCCGCGCGAACGCGCTCGATCGTGGCGCCGAGATCCTCCGGGAGGCTGGTGCGCTCGCCGGTCGTGCCGGTGAGGGACACCGCGTAGACGAAGCCGCGGGCGTCGGCGCCGATCGCGCGCACGCGCTCGGGGGTGCTGGTAGGGGCCACGAGCGGCACGAGCGCGAGGCCCTCCGCGTCGCACGCGGCGCGGAGCTCGCCCGCCTCGTCGTGGGGAAGGTCGGGCACGATCAGCCCGGCCGCACCCGCGGCCGCCGCGCGGAGGGCGAACGCCTCGGGTCCGGCGGCCAGCACGATGTTCGCGTAGACCATCAGCACCACCGGCAACCGCGCGGACAGTTGCTCGCAGACGCCGAGGACCGCGTGGGGCGTGGCCCCCGCGGCCAGCGCGCGGGTGCCGGCGTCGTGGATCACGGGGCCGTCTGCGAGCGGGTCGGAGAAGGGGATCCCGAGCTCCACGATGTCGGCCCCCGCGGCGGCGGCGGCCTCACCGGCCGCCAGCGAGGACTCGACGTCCGGGAAGCCACCCATCAGATAGGGCATCAGCGCGGCCCGCTTCCCGTGCCCCGCGAACGCGGAGGCGATCCGGTCCACCCCGGCCGCCGGATGCCCTCGGTGCGCGACGTTCACTCGCCGAGCACCTCCGCCAGGTCCTTGTCGCCGCGCCCCGAGAGGGTGAGCAGGGACAGCCCCGGCGCCGGATGCGCCAACAGCCAGGCCACGGCGTGCGCGGGCTCGAGCGCGGGCAGGATGCCCTCGAGCTGGGCCACTCGCTTGAACGCGGCGACCGCGTCGGCGTCCCCTACGGCCTCGTAGCGCACCCGCCCGTTGTCGCGCAGGTAGGCGTGCTCCGGCCCCGACCCCGGATAGTCGAGCCCGGCGGACACCGAGTGGGCCTCGAGAATCTGGCCCTCCTCGTCCTGGAGCACGGCCGACAGCGCCCCGTGCAGCACCCCGCGGGCGCCGGTGGTGAGCGGCGCCGAGTGGCGCAGCGTGTCGAGGCCCTCCCCCGCCGCCTCCACCCCGATCAGCTCCACCCCCTCGTCCCCGGCGAAGGCCGCGAACGTGCCGATGGCGTTCGAGCCACCGCCCACGCAGGCGATCACCCGGTCCGGGAGCCGCCCGGTGGCCTCGCGAATCTGGGCCCGTGCCTCGTCCCCGATCGTGCGCTGCAGGTCGCGGACCAGCGCCGGGTAGGGTGCCGGCCCGACCGCGGACCCGATCACGTAGTGGGTGGTCGCGACGTTCGCCACCCAGTCGCGGATCGCCGCCGACACCGCCTCCTTGAGCGTCCGCGCGCCGGCCTCCACCGCGCGCACCTCGGCGCCGAGCAGGTGCATGCGCTGGACGTTGGGCCGCTGGCGCCGCATGTCCTCGGCCCCCATGTACACCACGCACTCGAGCCCGAGCAGCGCGCAGGCGGTGGCGCTCGCCACCCCGTGCTGCCCGGCGCCCGTCTCGGCGATCACCCTGGGCTTGCCCATCCGGCGTGCCAGCAGCGCCTGGCCGAGGGCGTTGTTCAGCTTGTGCGAGCCGGTGTGCATCAGGTCCTCGCGCTTCAGGTAGACCTCGCCGCCGGTGGCGGCCGAGAGGCCCGGAGCGCGGTAGAGCGGGGTCGGCCGGCCGGCGTAGTCGCGCAGCAGGCTCCCGAGCTCGTCCTGGAAGGCCGGGTCGGCGCGCGCGGCCAGCCATTCGCGCTCCAGCTCGTCGAGAGCCGGGATCAGCGTCTCCGGCACGTAGCGGCCGCCGTACGGGCCGAAGCGGCGCTCGAGCGGCGGGCTGCTCATGCCGGGGCGCCGTGGGGGGCGTCCGCAGCGGCCACCGCGTTGACGAACGCGGCCAGCTTGGCCGGGTCCTTACGGCCCGGCTCCGCCTCGGTGCCGCTGGCGGTGTCCACCGCGAACGGCCGTGTCGCGACGATCGCCTCGGCCACGGTGTCCGGGGTGAGCCCGCCGGAGAGCACGATCGGCGGGGTGGCGCCGTGATGCCGGACGAGCGTCCAATCGAAGCTCTCGCCGGTCCCCCCGGGCGCCACGCTGGAATGCGCGTCGAGCAGGTGGTAGTCGGTTCGGAACGGGCGCAGCGCCTGGACCTGGGCGGCGTCTCTCACACGGGCGGCCTTCATGATCTTGCAGCCCGTACGCCGCGCCGCCTCGCGGCAGAACGCGGGACCCTCGTCCCCGTGCAGCTGGAGCATCGTCAGGCCGCACCGGTCGGCGGTGGCCGCCACCTCGTCGAGCGTGGGGTTCACGAACACGCCCGTGACCTCCACGCGCCGGTGCAGCCGCGCGCCGATGAGCTCGGCGTCCTCGATGGTGCAGGCGCGCGGGCTCCCCGGCCAGAAGATCATGCCGATCGCCCAGGCGCCGAGGTCCGCGCTCGCCTGGGCGTCGGCGAGCGAGGTGATTCCGCAGATCTTCACGCGCGTCACCGGGCCAATGGTAGGCCCGTGACTGCTCAGGGCTGCAGCTGAGTCGCCTGCCCGCAGCCGCCGTCGCTGGAACTGGACGGGCGCTTGCCGAGTGTGACCTTCGTGGACTTGCGGTCGTTGCCGCGGTAGTAGACGACCTCGACGCGGTCGCCCGGCTTGTCGCGCCCGACCGCCCTGGATACGTCCTCGGGCGTGCTCGCCTTCGTCCCGTCCACCTCCACGATCAGGTCGCCGCCGGCCGGGATCCCGGATGTGGTGCCTGTCCGGCCGCCGCGGATGCCCGCCTTGTCGGCGGGGCCGCCCTTGACCACGCAGGTCACGAGCGCGCCCTGGTCCGCGGCGAGGTTGAGGTCGCGCTTCAGCTGGGACGTGACGGGGGACATCTCGACGCCCAGGTAGGCACGCTCGATCTGCCCGCCCTCGCGCAGCCTCGGAAGCAGCTTCTTGGCGGTGTTGATCGGGATCGCGAAGCCGATTCCCACGGAGCCGCTGCCGCCCCCCGTGGCGATCTGCGAGTTGATGGCGATCACCCGGCCGTCGGCGTCCATCAGCGGGCCGCCCGAGTTGCCGGGGTTGATCGAGGCATCGGTCTGGATGACGTTCGAGATCGAGAACCCGTTGGGGGCCTTGATCTCGCGCGCCACGGCCGAGACGATGCCTGTGGTGACCGTTCGGGTGAATCCGAACGGATTGCCGATGGCCACGACGGGATCACCCACCTGAGCCGAGCTCGAGTCGCCTAGCGGCACCGGCGGAGCGTTGTGGAGCTTGCTCGGGTCCACCTTCAGCACGGCGAGGTCGGTGGACGGGTCGCGGCCCTTCACCTCGGCGTCGATCTGGTCGCCGTTCTCCTCGAAGCTGACCGTCACGTCGCTCGAGCCCTCGACCACGTGCCCGTTGGTCACGATCGTCCCGTCCCTGTCGACCAGAAAGCCCGAGCCGGTGGCGGTGCCCTGGCCCTGCTGCGGGAGCCCGAAGAGGGACGAGCCGTCCTGCACGCCGCGCGCCTGAACGAACACCACGCCGCGGCCCTCCTCCTTGTAGATCTCGGCCACGGTCTTGCCCCCGGAGCTCTGATCCGAGGCCGGGCGCGAGATCGGCGTCTGGCGGACGACCGTCTTGGTCTCGCCCACGTCGATCACGTCGGTGGCGACGAGGATCGTGCCGGCAACGAGCACGAGGAGGCCGCCGAGCAGGCCGGCGAGGAGGCTGGAGTAGCGCGTCATCTATTCGTCTTGTAGGTCGCGAACCTTAGAGTCAGCTAAAGCGGGCGCGGACCACCAGGAGGGATGGCCAGCAGGCCGCGCAGGCGAGCGCGCGGCCCGCCGCGTGCGCTGAGCTCGCGTCGCAGGGCCCGGCGCTCGGCCGGGCCGGGCCCGTCGGGCGCGCGCGGGTCGAAGCGGTGCTCGCGCAGCGCCGCCGCATAGCGAGCCGATGCCGGACCCACCAGGCGGCCGAGGCGCTGCTCGAGCGCGAGGAGCGTGGTGGCGGCGGGCAGGGCGAAGCCGAGCCGCGTGAGCGCGCGGCGAAGCTCGGCGAGCTGCGCCTCCGCCACGTCGCCGTCGGCGAGTGCACTCCTCGACCTGACCCAGCGCCACGCGCCGAGCCCGGTGCCTGCGGCCACGGCGAGCAGCGCGAGCGCCCACCAGGCCAGGCCCCCCTCCCCGGCCGCGTTGCCCGGTCCGGTGCCGTCGGCCGTTCGCTCGGGCGTAGGCGCTCCGCTCCCCGAGCGCACCTCTCCGGCGTCGGCACGAGCGGCGCTGGTGGCGCCGAGGCCGCTGGACTGCGACTCCGCGGGAGCGGCCGTGGGAGTGGGATCGAACGGGACCCAGCCGATCCCCTCGAAATAGACCTCGACCCACGAGTGGGCGTCGAGGTCGCGTACCCGGTACTCGCGCGTGTCGCGGTTGTACGAGCCCGGCGAGAACCCGGCCGCCACCCGCGCCGGAATCCCGGCCATTCGGAGCAGGAGCGCCATCGCCCCCGAGAACTGCTGGCAGTACCCGATCCGATCCTCGAACAGGAAGGCCTCGAGCGGGACGTCGGCGCTGGGCGGCCGCTCGCTGTAGCGGTAGTCGCGCTGGAGGTGGTTCTCCACCGCCTTCACCGCGTCGTACGTGGTGCGCTGGCCCGCCGTGAGCCGCAGCGCGAGCGCGTAGGCGCGGTCGTAGGCCGATGTGCGCAGGATGGCGTCGGCCTCGCTGCCGGCGCCGGTGGCGGTGTCGCGCAGGGGCACGCCCGCCGTCGCGCGCGAGTACGCCGCGCCGACCGTGGCCGAGCCCGGGTCGAGAGCGCTCTCCCCGGGGTGCGGCAGGGCTATCGTCGTGTACTGCAGCAACGAGCTGGAGGTGGCGGCCGGTGCGCCGCGCATCTGGGCGGCCGTGGGATCGGGCGCGTAGGCCCTGACGGTGTACGAGTCGCCGCGCTCCAGCGGCTTCTCCTCGGTGCGGATCGTCGTGCCGTCGGCAGCGCTCAGCACGCCACCCGCCCCGTCGACGTCATAGGTGATGCCCGCTCCCACAACGAGCTGGCTCGACAGCGACCGGACGGTCACGCCGAAGCGCACGTCCCAGCGCGGGTTCCACTCGTAGTAGCTCCAGCGTCGCCCGGTGGGCTCCCGCCTGGCCGGCAGGCCGGGCTGCTCGTACCGGGGGTTGCTCGCGGGCGTGCGCAGCCAGCGGAAGCCGTCGAAGCCGTCGAGCGTCTCGACCTTCCAGTAGTGCGGCCGGTCGGACTTGACGTTCAGGAGGGTCGTGCCCTCGCGCGGCCAGTCGAGGGGCCCGTACGAGTGCGTCCAGTTGAAGGTCACGGACCGGCCCTGGCCGAACCACTCCCAGTCACGGTAGTTCCACCAGGGCCGCTCGGCATCGAGCGCCGCGGCCACGGGCACCGAGAGGAGCCCCGCCGCCGCGAGCACCGCGGCTCCGGCCGCCGCCTCGCGCGGGGCCATCCGCGGCAGCCAGAGCCAAGCGCCCACCAGCACCAGCAGTACGAAGCCGCGCAAGAGCGGAGCGGCCGGCGCGTGCTCCGTCACGGCGGTGCCGTAGAGGAACAGCAGTGTGACCAGGCCGCCCAGCCGGAGCGCGCGCGCCCCCCTCCGGACCGGGAAGAACGCAAGGACGGCGGCCGCGACGAGCAGCGCCGGGGACCCGAGCTGGATCGTGAGCCGCACCCATTCGTCCGGCCCTGTGTAGGGCCAGTCGACCGTCTGGACGCCCTCGAGCCCGCGGTGGAGCCCGTCGCCGAGCTCGCCCCAGCGTCCGGGCGCCAGCAACCGCAACGGCAGGCCCGCGGCGCCGAGCGCGGCCACGAGCATCGCGATGGAGGCAAGCGCGCCGAGGGCGGGCGCGACGGCCCGCGGCAGGCGCACGTGGCCCAGCAGGCCCAGCACGGCGGCGCCCACCGCCACCACGGCCACCTGCGCCAGCGTCCGGCCCACTGGCGGGTTGGCCACGAGACCCGCCCAATGCGCGGCAGCGTACGCCGCCAGTGCCGTGAAGCAGAGCAGCCGCAACGGCAGCGCCTCGTGGCGCGCGGCCGCGACCGGCCGCCCACGCTCGGACCGCAGAGTGGCGGCGGGGCCCCCGATCGGCGGAGCGAGAGCGCCGCTCATGCGGCCACGCTCCTCCCGGCACGCCCCAGGCGGCAGCCGCTGCAGCCGGCCACCTCGAAGGTCGCCGGCGTTCGGGGTGGCGTGTGCGGGCCGACCACGAAGCGCGCCGGGGCGGGGAGGCGCTCCAAGGCGCGCGGCGCGGCGGCCAGGTCCGCGGCGGTGACCCACAGGACCGCGCCGGCGCGCGGCGCCAGGGCCGCGGTGGGCGGCGCCGGGCCGGGCTCGGCCAGCGCGAGCCGCACGTGCACCGACGGCCAGGCGCCCATGTCGCGCCCGACCTCCACCGGGCGCCGCTCGCCCGGGAGCAGGATCGAGCAGCCGCTGGCGCGGGCGAGGTGGACGCAGAGCGACCCCGCCGCCCGTACCGCCATGTCGAGCGCCTCCGGGCTCGCGGGATTCGAGCAGTCGAGCACCACCAGCGGGGCGGAGTCGAGCTCCGCCACGAGCCGGCGCTCGACCATCTCGCCGCGCCTGGCGACGGTCGGCCAGTGGATCCGCGAGGCCGGCGACCCCTCGCGGTAGGCGCGCAGCCCGTCGATCTCGAGCTCGGCGGTGGAGGCGTCGAGACGCCTGCCCGCCAGCCCGTGCTCGGTGCCGATTCCCGTGTGGTCGCCGGCCCCTGCCGCGCCGCCACCCGGAGCGGTCACCGGTTCGATCCGCGGAAGCACGAGCACCTCGCCCTCCCCCTCGCCCACCAGCTCGCGCTCGCACATCCCCAGCGGGTCGCGGATCACCAGCCGGCCGGGCTCGAGCACGCGGCGGCCGCGCCGGCTGAAGCGCACGTTGATCCTCACGCGCCGCGACCAGCGGCCTGCGATCGATACCGGCCAGCCCAGCAGCGGCTCGAGCAGCTCGCCGCCAGGCGGCGGCAGCAGGCCGGCGCGCAGCTCCACCCGCAGCGGGTAGGGCTCGTCCTCCACGACGCGCGGCGGGCCGGGATGGCGCGTGAGCGACGCCCCGCGCGCGGCGAGCGGAACCCAGATGGCCGCGCCGGCAGCGAGCGCCACCAGCGCCACACCGGGCACGTAGAGCGAGGGCGAGTCGAAGGTGGCGGCCGCCAGGGCGAGGCCGACGCCGAGCAGCGCGGTGGCGGTCGCGCGCATCACCGGCGGCCTCGGCTCAGAGGGCCGGAACCCGGTCGAGCGCGTCCCGCACCACGGCGGCCCGCTCGTCGCTCCCCGACCCGGGAGCGAGCAGGAGACGGTGGCTCAGGACCGAGGCGGCCAGCGCCTGGACGTCGTCCGGGAGCGCGTGGTCGCGCGCGTCCAGCGCCGCCTTGGCCTTCGCGGCTCTGAAGAGCATCAGCCCCGCGCGCGGGCTCGCGCCCAGCTCCACGCGCGGATCGGCGCGCGTGGCCTCGAGGATGGCCACGATGTAGCGGCGCAGCGCCTCGCTGCCGTGCACCGCGCCGGCCGCCGCCTGAGCGGCGAGCACCTCGCCCACGTCGGCCACGGGCTCCAGGTCGAGCACGCGGTCGCGCTCGCCGTGGTCGGCGAGCATCTCGGTCTCCTGGTCGGCGGTCGGGTAGCCGAGCGAGACGCGGACCATGAAGCGGTCGAGCTGGGCCTCGGGCAGCGGGTAGGTGCCCTCGTACTCCACCGGGTTCTGCGTGGCCAGCACCACGAAGGGCCGAGCCAGCTCGTGCGTGTGCTTGTCCACCGTCACGTGGCGCTCCTGCATGCACTCGAGGAGGCCCGGACTGGGTCTTCGGGGAGGCGCGGTTGACCTCGTCGACGAGCACCACGTTCGCGAACACCGGGCCGGGCCGGAACTCGAAGCGGTTCTCGCGCTGGTTGAACACGTTCGTACCGACCACGTCCGCGGGAAGCAGGTCGGCCGTGCATTGCACGCGCGCGTACTCGGCCTCGACGGAGCGCGCGAGGGCGCGTGCCAGCGCCGTCTTGCCGACGCCGGGGTAGTCCTCGATCAACACGTGGCCCTCCGCTATGAACGCGACGACCACGTCGCGCAGCGCCTGCTCCGGCGCCTTGACCGCCTGCGCGACGTTACCCCTGAGGCGGGCCCCCAGCTCGGCTACCGCGGGCGGATCGAGGTCCGGGAGCGTGGCCATGTGGCCCCATAGTAGGGGGGTGCCGCCGGCTACTCGTCCGCTCGCGTGAGCTCGCGGACGGCGGCTTCGGGATCCGGCGCCCGCATGAGCGTCTCGCCGATCAGCACCGCGTCCACGCCCACGCCCTCGAGCTCCTCGATCTGATGGCGCGTGTGGATCCCGGACTCCGACACCACCACCTTGCCGGCCGGCACGTCGGCGATCAGGTCGAAGGTGCGCTGAAGGTCCACGGTGAAGTCCTCGAGGTCGCGGTTGTTGATGCCGAGGACGTCGGCGTCCACCTCGAGCGCCGCCTCCAGCTCCTCGTCGCGCGACACCTCCACCACGGCGTCCAGATCCAGGTCGCCCGCGAGCGCGTACAGGGCTCCGAGCTCCTCCGGCCGCAGCGACCCCACCACCAGCAGCACCGCATCGGCGCCGGCGATCTTCGCCTCGTAGAGCTGGTAGGGGTCGACCGTGAAGTCCTTGCGCAGGATCGGCAGCCCCGTGGCGCCGCGCGCCGCGCGCAGATCGGCGAGCGAGCCGCCGAAGTGAGCCTCCTCGGTGAGCACCGAGACCGCCGCGGCGCCGCCGCGCTCGTAGGCGGCCACGATCTCCGCGCAGCTGGCGTCCTCCCTGATGGCGCCCGCCGACGGCGAGCGGCGCTTGTGCTCCGCGATCAGCGACGTACCGGGGTGCGAGAGCGCCTCGGCGAACGGGCCGCCCCTCGCGTCCGCTCTCCACCTCGCGCTCGAGCTCCGACAGCGGCCGCTCGTACTTGCGCCGGCCGATCGCCTCGCGCGTGGCCTCCACCAGGCTCCTCGAGCCGTGCGTTCACGAGCGCGTCCACTCGACATATCGGTCGAGCACGCTGGTCGCGGCGCCCGAGTCGATCGACTCCTCGGCCGCCCGCACGCCCGCGGCGAGCGAGTCGGCCCGTCCGCTCACGTAGATCGCGGCGCCCGCGTTCACGGCCACGAGCGACCGCTCCGTGCCGTTCCTGCCGCCGAGCACGGCCCGCAGGAGTGCCGCGTTCTCCTCCGGGGTGCCCGCGCCCACGGCGTCGCCGTCGGCGGGCTCGAGCCCGACGTCCTGGGGACGCACGTCGTAGATGTCGATGCCGCCGCCGCTGAGCTCCACCACACGCGTCGGCCCCGACACCGAGAGCTCGTCGAGACCATCGGCGCTCGACACTACCAATGCCCTCTCCGTGCCGAGCTCTCCGAGCACCGCCGCCATCGTCTCCAGGTATCCCGGGTCCGACACGCCGATCACCTGGCGGCGCGCCCCGGCGGGGTTCGTGAGCGGTCCGAGGAGGTTGAAGATCGTGCGCACCGCGAGCGCCTTCCGCACCGGCACGACGTGCCGCATCGCCTGATGGTGGAGCGGGGCGAACATGAAGCCGAAGCCCACGGCGCGGATGCAGTCGCCCACGCGGCCGGGGTCCAGGTCGATGCGGGCGCCCAGCGCCTCCAGCACGTCGGCGGACCCGCACCTGCTCGTGGCGGAGCGGTTGCCGTGCTTGGCGACGATGCAACCCGCGCCCGCCGCCACCAGCGCCGCGGCGGTCGAGACGTTGAAGGTCGGCGGGCCGCCCCCGGTGCCCGCGGTGTCCACGAGGTCGTCGCCCGCCTCCACGGGAACCGCGAGCTCGCGCATCGCGCGCGCCAGGCCGGTGATCTCCTGCACCGTCTCGCCCTTGGTGCGGAGCGCGATCAGGAAGGCCGCCGCCTGCGCCTCGGACGCCTCGCCGGCCATCATCACGTGCAGCACCGCGGCGGCGTCGTCGGCGGACAGGTCGTGGCCGCCGGCGAGCCGGTCGATGGCCGCGGTCAGGATCGCGTCGGCCATTCGAGGAAGTTCGCCAGCAGGGCCTTCCCGTGCTCGCGTGAGCACCGACTCCGGGTGGAACTGCACGCCCTCGGCGGGCAGCTCGCGGTGGCGGACGGCCATCACCACGTCGCCGGCCACCGCGGAGCGCTCCAGGCAGTCGGGCAGCCGTGGATCCACCACCAGGGAGTGATAGCTGCCCGCCACGAGCGGCGACTCGAGGCCGCGGAAGATCGTCCGGCCGTCGTGCGTCCACGGGCGCCGTCTTGCCGTGCACGGGCTGGCCGCGCACCACGCTGCCGCCGAATGCGGCGGCCAGCGCCTGGTGGCCGAGGCACACGCCCAGCACCGGCACGCCCGCCTCCGCGAAGCCGCGAATCGCGTCCACGGACACGCCGGCCTCGGCGGGCGTGCACGGGCCGGGCGACACGACCACGCGGTCGGGCGCGCGCTCGAGGAGGTCGCCGGCGTCCGTGGCGTCGTTGCGGACCACGTCGAGCTCGGCGCCGAGCTCGCCGAGGTACTGCACGAGGTTGTAGGTGAACGAGTCGTAGTTGTCGATCACGAGAACGCGGGTCACGGCCAGTCTCCCTGCTCGCAAGCCAGGCGGATGGCCGCGAACACGCCGCCGGCCTTCGCCTCGGTCTCGCGCACCTCGTAGCCGGCGTCCGAGTCGGCCACGATGCCCGCGCCGGCCTGCACGTGCACGCGCCCGTCCTTGACCAGCGCGGAGCGGATGTAGATGCAGGTGTCGAGCTCGCCGGTGTAGGAGAGGTAGCCCACCGCGCCGCCGTAGGGCCCGCGCTTCACCGGCTCGAGCTCGTCGATGATCTGCATCGCTCGGATCTTCGGCGCGCCCGACAGCGTGCCCGCGGGGAGCGAGGCGCGCAGGGCGTCCATCGGCGTGACCTCCTCGCGGAGCGTGCCCGAGACCGAGGAGACGATGTGGATCACGTGCGAGTAGGTCTCCACCGCCATCAGCTCGTCCACGCTCACGCTGCCGTACTCGCTCACCCGCCCGAGGTCGTTGCGCCCCAGGTCCACGAGCATCACGTGCTCGGCGCGCTCCTTCTCGTCCGCGAGCAGCTCGCGGGCCCGCTCCAGGTCCTCCTCAGGCGACCCGGCCCGCGGGCGGGTGCCGGCGATCGGGCGCTGCTCGGCGCGCCGTCCCGAGACCTTGACGAGCGACTCGGGCGACGCGCCGGCGATCTCGAAGTCCTCGAAGTCCAGGAAGTACATGTAGGGGCTCGGGTTCACGGCACGCAGCCCGCGATAGATCGAGAACGCCTCCACCGGGCAGTCGGCGCTCCAGCGCTGGCTCGGCACCACCTGGTACACGTCACCCGCGCGGATGTACTCCTTCGCGCGCTCGACCGCCGCCGCGTAGCCGTCGGAGCCGAGATTCGACTCGAACGCCGCGGGCTCCCGCGGCCCGGCATGGGCCCGGGGCACCGGGCCGGCGAGGCGCTCGCGAACGTCGGCGATCGCCTGTGCCGCGTCGCGATAGGCGCGCTCCACGTCGCCGCCGGCCACCACGTTCGCGAGCACCGTCACCTCGTGGCGGAGGTGGTCGAACGCAACCAGCACGTCGGAGACCATCAGGGCGAGATCGGGCACGCCCGTGTCGTCCGGCCCGGGAGCGCCCACGGTCGGCTCGGCCGTGCGGACGAGGTCGTAGCCGAAGAGGCCCACCGCGCCACCGGCGAACGGCGGCAGCCCCTCCAGCGGGGCCGTGCGCCAGCGCCCCAGCTCCTCGGCCACGAGCGCGTAGGGGTCGCTCGCGGCGCGCTCCTCGCCGTCCACCGTGATCCGCCCGCCCTCCATCCGGATGATGCTGCGCGGTCGAAAGCCGAGGAAGGACCAGCGGCCCACCCGCTGGCCCTGCTCCGCCGACTCGAGCAGGAACGACGGCCCGGCACCGCGCAGCTTCAGATAGGCGGACACGGGCGTCTCGCAGTCGTCGATGAAGGTGTGCCGAAGCGGGACCAGCGAGTGGTCGCGGGCCAGCACCCGCACCTCCTCGAGCGTCGGGACGAGCCGCAGCTCGGCGCGTTCAGCGGCGACGCTCATTGAGCACCTCGAACGCATCGGCGAGGCTGAGGCCGCGAGCGGCCATCAGCACCGCGAGGTGGTAGAGCACGTCGGCCGCCTCCGCCGCCACCCGCTCGTCGCTCTCGTCCGTGGCGGCGCGCACGACCTCCTCGGCCTCCTCGCGCACCTTCGCCCCGCGCAGGTCGGCGTCGGCCAGCAGCCGCGCGGTGTAGCTCTTCTCGGGCGCGGCGCCGTGCCGCTCGCCGATCGTCCGCTCCAAGGTGGCCAGCGCCTCGCCCGGCGACGGGTCGGTGTCCCCGTTGTGGAAGCAGCTGCGCGCCCCGGTGTGGCAGGCGGGGCCGGCCGGCTCCACCTGCGCAAGCAGGGTGTCGGCGTCGCAGTCCCAGCGAAGCCCGCGCACACGCTGGACGTTGCCCGAAGTGGCTCCCTTGTGCCAAAGCTCCTGGCGCGAACGGCTCCAGAACCAGATCTCGCCGCTCTCGCGCGTACGCCGGAGCGCCTCGCGGTCCATGTAGGCGACGGTGAGCACCTCCCCCGTGCGCCAGTCCTGGACGACGCACGGAAGCGGCCCCTTCTCCCAAGCCAGCTGCTCGTCGGGGGTGGAGTCCATCGCCTGATTATGGAGGGGTCGACCCGAGGGGCAGCTTGAGGAACTCCCACTCGCGGTCCACGGGATCGAAGCCGAGGCGGCGATAGAGATACTGGGGCCAGTCGCCGGCGTCGGTCACCAGGAACACCGGAGCGAGCCCGGCGGCCGCCGCGGCGTCGGTCGCGGCGAGCACCGCGGCGCGCGCGTAGCCGCGGTTTCGGTGCGCCCGGAGGGTCCCGACCTGGTCCACCTGACCGACGTCGTGGCCGCTGAACAGCCGGCAGCTCGCGTGACCCGAGTCCGGCGGCGCGGCGAAGTCGCGGGCGGCCACGCGCTCGCTGAAGCGCTCGTCCATCGCGGCCAGCTGGCGGATCGTCTCGGACCCCCCGTCGAGCGGCTGCTCGCGCCGGAACGCGGCGAGCGCCGACGCGCCCGCCTGCCGATCCACCTCAGCGCCCACACCGTGCGGCGCCGGCCGGTCGGGCTCGCGCCGCTTGACCATGACCAGCAGGCGGCTGACGTTCCAGCCCCGGCGCGCCAACGCCGGCGCGAGCCGAGCGCCGGCGTCGGGATCGGGCACGAGCAGCTTGCGATGGCCGAGATCCGCCTGAAGCATCTCGGCCTCCTCCGCGAGGCGGTCGGGGTCTGCGTCGGGCACCTCCACGCGCAGGGCGTTCAGCTGCCAGACGTGCGGGAGGCCGGGGCTCAGCAGGGCCGTTCCGTGTCGCACCGGTCGCGCGTCGTCGCACACCGCGGTCTCGCTCTCGCGCAGGAATGCGCGGATGCGGTCGCGGTCGGTCACTCGATGCCGAGCCGGTCCAGGAGCCCCTCGTCACCGCGCCAGCCGCGCCTCACCCGCACCTGGAGCTCCAGGTGCATGCGCTCGCCGCCGGCGCGCTCGATCTCGCGCCGCGCGGCGGTCCCGATCGCCTTGATCATCCGGCCGCCGCTGCCCACCAGGATCCCCTTCTGCGACTCGCTCTCCGCCCACACCTGGGCCCTCACCATCAGGAGCCCGTCGCCGCGCCGCTCGATCTCGGACACCTCCACCTCCACGGCGTGCGGCAGCTCCTGCCGCGTCCGCCGGAGCACCTGCTCACGCACGAGCTCGGCCAGCCGCACCGCCTCGGGCTGGTCGGTGTGCTCGTCCGGCGGGTAGTGGAAGGGGCCCTCCGGCAGCAGCGCCACCACGTGCTCGAGGAGCTCCGGCACCCCCTGCCCCGTGCGGGCGCTGAGGGGGAACACCTCGCCCGGCAGCCCCAGGTCGCCGGCTGCGGAGAGCGCCTTGACCGTGCCGGCCCGGCCGAGCCGGTCGACCTTGTTCACGACGGTGACCGGCGCGACGCCGGCGCGAGCGATGGCGGCGGCGATGAAGCGGTCGCCCGCCCCCACCTCCTCGGCGCCGTCCAGCACGAAGAGCGCGGCATCCGCGTCGGCCAGCGAGCGCTCCACCTGGCGCTGCATCCGCTCGGTCAGGGCGTCGCGGGGGCGCTGGACCCCGGGCAGGTCCACCAGCACGAGCTGCCAGTCGCTCCCCGTCACGATGCCGCGCACCTCCCGCCGCGTGGTCTGCGGCTTGTCGGAGACGATGGCCACCTTGTCCGCCACGATCGCGTTGACGAGGGTGGACTTGCCGGCGTTCGGCCGCCCGGCGAGCGCCACGAAGCCGGAGCGGGTCACGTGCGCCCCAGGCCGGCCAGCACCTCGCGCTGCAGAGCGAGCATCTCCCCGTCGTCGCGCTCGTGGTCGTAGCCGCAGAGGTGGAGGACCCCGTGGACGACCGCCTCGGTCAGGTCCGTCGTGTGCTCCGGGCAGACCACCACGTCACCGAGCTCGCGCGGGCCCGCGCTCGCGGCGAGCTCGTCGACCGGAAACGAGAGCACGTCGGTGGGCCGGTCGAGGCCGCGGTGCTCGCGGTTGAGCCGCCTCATCTCGGCCTCGGGCACGAGCGACACGGCCAGGTGGCCGTCGGCCACGGCAGCCGCGCGGAGCGCCGCCTCGGCCGGCGCGCGCAGCTCGTCCGGGGCGTCGATGAGCTCGAGTTCGATCAGGCCTGTCCGTGGCGCCGCGCCTCGCGCAGCGGCTGAGTCTGCTTCTCCGCGTACTCGTCGTACGCGGCCACGATCCGCTGGACGAGCTTGTGCCGGACCACGTCCTCACCCCCGAAGCGCACGAACTCGATGCCCTCGACCTCCTCGAGGATGTCGCCGATCACGAGCAGACCCGAGCGCTGGTCCTGGGGAAGGTCGATCTGGGTCACGTCGCCCGTCACGACCATCTTCGAGTTGAAGCCCAGGCGCGTGAGGAACATCTTGATCTGCTCCGGGCTCGTGTTCTGAGCCTCGTCGAGGATGATGAAGGAGTCGTTGAGGGTGCGTCCGCGCATGAACGCGAGCGGGGCGACCTCGATCACGCCGCGCTCGAGGTGCTGGTTCACCTTCTCGGGCTCGAGCATGTCGTACAGCGCGTCGAAGAGCGGTCTCAGGTAGGGATCGACCTTGGCCATCAGGTCGCCCGGCAGGAAGCCCAGGCGCTCGCCGGCCTCCACCGCCGGCCGCGTGAGCACGATGCGATTGACCTCGCGGCGCGAGAGCGCCGCCACGGCCATGGCCACCGCAAGGAAGGACTTGCCGGTGCCCGCCGGACCGATCCCCACCGAGATCGTGGAACGCCGGATCGCGTCCACGTAGCGCTTCTGGTTCACCGTCTTCGGGGCCACGCGCAGCCCGCGGTGGCGCCACACCACGTCCTCGAGGATCCTGCTCGGGCTCTCGTGCCGGTCGAGCGCGCCCGCGATCGCCTCGATCGTGCCGGGGGCGATCTCGTGCCCCGCGCGGACGAGGTCGCTCAGCTCCCGGACCACGGTGCGGCCCATCGCCACGTCGTCGTCCGCACCGTCGAGCGTCAGCACGTTGCCGCGCAGGAACACGTCGCAGTCCAGGTGCTGCTCGAGCGTCTTCATGATCGCGTCGCCGGGCCCCGCGAGCTCCGCGGCGACCTCGTTGGCGAGCTCGAGCTGCGTGCGCACTAGCGGGGCACCACTAGGGGGTCAGCTTCTCCTTCACCGCGGTGCTGACGCGCTTGCCGTCCGCGCGCCCCTTCACCTGCGGCATGACGAGCGCCATCACCTTGCCCATCTCCGCAGGCGAGCTGGCTCCGGACTCGGCCACGGCGTCGCCCACGATCGCGCCCAGCTCGTCGTCGGAGATCTGCTCGGGCAGGTAGCCGGCGATCAGCGCCGCCTCGCGCTCCTCTCCCGCGGCCAGGTCGTCGCGCCCGCCGTCGCGGTAGGCCTCGGCGGCCTCGAGCCGGCGCTTGCGCTCCCGCTGGAGCACCTCCACGTCATCGCCGCCGCCGTCCTTCGCGGCCTTCTGAAGCTCGTTGACGATCAGCCGCAGCGCGTGCACGCGCTCGCGCTCCCCCGCCTTCAGGGCGGTGGTCACGTCGGTCTTCACCTGGTCGAGCACGGACATGGCTCAAGTGTAAGCGGGGCGGGCGCGCCTCAGGGCGCCGCGAGCAGCAGCGCGCTCCAGCCCTGCGCGCTGAGGCGCCGCGCCTCGCGCATGGGCGCGAAGGCGCGGGCCACCTCGTCCTCCTCCCCGACGAGCAGCCCAGACGCGATCAGGTTCCGCGGTCGCGGCTCCATCAGCTCCGCCACCCGCAGCAGGAGCAGGCGCACGAGGTTGGCGGTGAGCACGTCCGCGCGCGGCGCGGGCTCCTTCCGCAGGTCCATGCGGGTCACGCCGGCGAGCTTGACGCCGTTCACGCGCGCGTTCTCCAGCGTGGCCTCCAGCGCGGCCCGCTCCGAGTCCACCGCCGTGACCGGCGCGAATCCGAGCCGCGCGGCGGCCAGCGCCAGCACGCCCGACCCGCAGCCGAGGTCGGCCAGCGAGCCGCGCGGCTCGAGTCCGAGCAGCAACTCGAGCGACAGCCGGGTGGTGGGGTGCGCGCCCGTCCCGAAGGCGCGGCCGGGATCCACGACCAGCTCCGCGAGGCCCGGTTCGTCCGCGGGCGGCTCCCAAGGCGGGCGCACGCGCAGCCGGCCTCCCACGACCACGGGCCTGTGGAAGCGCCGCCAGCGCTCGGCCCAGTCGTCGGCCACCTCCTCGCCGCTCACGCTCACGCGCACGCCCGCCACCTCCGCCTCGCCGCGCGGCAATGCGGGGAGCTCCCCGGGGGCCCCGTAGAGCACGTACTCCACGAAGCCGTCGCCGTCCACCTGCTCCACGCCCGCGGGCGCCAGCTCGAGCAACGCCACGAGCACCAGCTCGGCGTCCGCGGCGGCCGCCCTCACGGCGAGCCGGATCAGCGGAACGCGCGCCTGACCTTGGCCAGCAGCGACTCGTCGCCCGGGTCGGCCAGGTTCCCGTCCGTGAGCGATCCGCGGAGCTCCTCGAGCAGCTCCTTCTGGCGCGCCGAGAGCTTGCGCGGCACGACCACGTTCATCACGACCCGCTGATCGCCGCGACGGCCGCGCCCGAGCGTCGGCATGCCGTGCCCGCGGAGCGTGACGACGGTACCCGGCTGGGTTCCGGCCGCCACCTCGAGCTCCTCCTCGCCGTCGAGCGTCGGAACCGTGACGGTCGTACCCAGGGCAGCCGCCGGCGCCGACACGTCCACCACGGTCACGAGGTCGCTGCCGTCGCGCAGGAAGCGGTCGTCCTGCGCCACGCCGACGAGCACGTAGACGTCGCCGGGCGGACCGCCGCGCTCGCCGGCGTGGCCGCGGCCCGTCAGCCGGATCCGCTGCTCATCGGCGATGCCCGGGGGAATGTCCACCGAGAGCGTCTTACGGACGGCCTTGCGCCCGCGCCCCGCGCACGCCTCGCAGGGATGCGAGGGGATCTTGCCCTCACCGTCACAGACGTCACAGGCCTGCTCGCGGACGAGCTGGCCGAAGGCCGTGCGCGTGACCGCGCGCAACCGGCCGGCCCCGCCGCACCGCGAGCAGGTCTCGATCGGCGTGCCCGGCTCCGCGCGGTTGCCGTGACAGCGCTCGCAGGTGTCCACCAGGTCGTAGGCCACCTCCACGGTGTCTCCGCGCGCGGCCTGCTCGAGCGTGATCTCCACCTCCACGCCCACGTCGCCGCCCTGCACGCGCCCGGCGCCGCCGCCGAACGACCCGGCGAACGGGTCGCCACCGCCGAAGAAGGCGTCGAAGATGTCGGCAAAGGAGCCGAAGCCGTGTGCCGTGGAGGCGAAGCCACCGGACTCGAGTCCCTCGAAGCCGTACCGGTCGTAGGTGGCCCGGCGCTCGGCGTCCGACAGGATCTCGTAGGCCTCCGCGGCCTCCTTGAACTTCTCCTCGGCCTCCGGGTCGTGGCGGTTCACGTCCGGGTGGAGCTCCCGGGCGAGCGCACGGAACGCCTTCTTCACCGCGCGCTCGTCGGCGTCGCGACCCAGGCCCAGCACCTCATACGGGTCGCGCCTCATTCGTCGTACACCTCGGCCACGAAGCGAGACAGCTCCGAGGCGGCCTGGCGCACCGCCATGATCACGCGCGGGTAGTCCATCCGCACCGGGCCGATCACGGACACGGCGCCGAGGTTGCGGCGGGCCAGCCCGTAGTTGGCGCCCACGATGCTGAGCGAGCGCAGCTCGGGCCTCAGGTTCTCGCCGCCGATCCGCAGGAACACGCTCGGCTCCGAGAGCGACTGGCGCAGGAGGGCCAGGAGCGCGCGGCGGTGCTCGAGCACCTCGAGGATCGACGCCAGCTGGGACAGCTCCTGGAAGCGGTGCTCGGACACGAGCCGCGCCGCGCCCTCCATGAAGAGCGTGCTCTCGGCGGTGTCCTCGAGCTCGGTGAAGGCCGGGGCGAGCGTGGCGAGGAATGCCGCCTCGCGGTCCGAGAGCTGGGGGTCGGAGAGCCGTGACTGAACCAGGCGCGAGCCCACGTCGAGGCCGCCGAGGGCCTCGTTCAGGAAGCTGGCCGACCAGTCGATCAGCCCGGGGTCGACCGGGTCGTCGTAGGACACCACGCGCTTGGTCACGCCGCCGGTGGACGAGATCACCACCACCATCGCCACCTGCGGCTGCATCAGGAGCACCTCCACGTGCCGGATCGTGGCCGTCTCGATCGGCGGCGCCGTGACGAGCGCGAGGAGGTTGGTGACCTGGGACAGCTGCTCCGTCGTGGCGCGCATGGCCTCGTCCACCTCGCGGCGCATGTCGGAGAGCTCGACCGACTTGGCCACCACCGGCAGGCGCCCCTCGGCCAGGATCTCGTCCACGTAGTAGCGGTAGCCCCGGTCCGTGGGCACGCGGCCGGCGGAGGTGTGCGGGTGCTCCAGCAGCCCGATCTCCTCGAGCCGCGCCAGCTCGGCACGAACGGTGGACGGCCCCCAGGGGATGTCCTCCTGGTCCGCGATCCAGCGCGAGCCCACCGGCTGGTCGAGCGACACGTGTCCCTCGACGACCTTCCGCAGAAGGAAGCTCTGGCGTTGGGAGATCTCCACGGTCCTATTGTGGCGGGCGCCCCGCCGAAGTCGGCGACTCAGCCGGTCTTGAGCTCGGCCTCGGCGTTGCGGATGATCCGCTTGCCGCCCTGCTCGGCCTCGGTCGCGACCACGACGATGCCGTCCCGCTCCTCCTTCACCGAGCCCGTGACGGTGATCTCCTGCTCCGGGAAGCCCATTCCCCTGAACTGCACGGAGAGCCGCCTGAGGGCGCGCGGGTCGCCGCCGGCGGCTGCTACGTTCGCCCGCGCCACCTGGGCCATCATGTAGAGGCCGTGCAGGATGTTCCCGGGCAGGCCCACCTGCTTGGCGAACTCGGGGTCGATGTGGATCGGGTTGAAGTCTCCGGAGGCACCCGCGTAGCGGTGCGGGAGGTACTTGTCCGGGACCACCTTCAACTCGACCTTCACCTCACACCCCTCTCACGATGTTGGTCCAGGTGCCGCGCACCACTTCCTCGCCGTTCTGGTTGCGGGACACCGACTCGAACACGTAGAAGCCCATCCCGCCGCGCTCGCTGATGTCCTTGACGGTGGTCTCGGTGGAGATCACGTCGCCGGCGCAGACCTGCTCGCCCCACACGAACTCCTGCGAGCCGTGGACCATCATCGGGAAGTTGATGCCCACCTCGGGGTCGAGCACGGCCGGGCCCACCGAGCCCGCCGAGTAGACCACCGCGAACATCGGCGGGACGGGAACGTCCCGGAACCCGGCCGCCTGCGCCTGCTCGCGGTCGAAGTAGACGGGGTTGTCCTCGCCCACCGCCCAGGCGTACTCGCGGATCTTCTCCTTGCCCACCTCGTAGGCGTAGGGCGGATAGCGCTTCCCGACCGAGTCGGCATTCACGGGCACGGCGCGCCAGTCTATTGGCATGGGCCTGGGCCGCTACATCGCGATCTTCCGCGCCCCGGGCGCCGCTCCGCTGATCGTCGCGGCGGTGATCGGGCGGCTGCCCTACGGGATGAACGTGCTGGCCCTGATCCTGCTGATGCGAGCCGAGGGCTACGGCTATGGAGCGGTCGGCCTGGCGTCGGGAGCGAGTGGCCTGGCCGTGGGCGGCGCGGTGGCGATCCTGTCGCGCCTCGTGGACCGGGTCGGCCAGACGCGCGTACTGGCCACCACGGCCGTGCTGGTGCTGGCCTGCGTCGGCCTGCTGGCTGCGGCGGTGCTGGCCCACGCGCCACTGGGCGTGGTGGCAGCCCTCGCGGCGCTCGCCGGAGCCTCCACCCCGCCCGTCTCACCCTGCATGCGCGCGCTCTGGCCCCGGCTCGTCGGACCGGAGCGCCTGGACACGGCATACGCCTTCGACGCCCTGACCCTGGAGCTGGCATTCATCGTGGGCCCGTTGCTCACCGCGGGGCTCGCCGACGGCGTGTCACCCCTGGCGGCGCTGCTCACGGGCGCGACGCTCCAGAGCGCCGGGGCGCTCCTGTTCGCCGCAGCGGCGGCGTCACGGGCCTGGCGTCCCGACGCGGAGGCCGCCGGGAGGCGGCTGCACGCGCTTGCGGTCCCCGGCATGCGCACGCTCGTGGCCGCGCTGGTGTTGAGCTCGATGGCCCTCGGGGCCCTCGAGATCGGTGTCGTGGCATTCGCGGACCAGGAGTCGCAGCGCTCGTCCGCCGGCGTGCTCTTCACCCTCTGGGCCGTGGGCTCGCTGACCGGAGGGCTCTGGTACGGCGCCCGGACCTGGCGCTCGCCCGCCTACCGGCGCTTCCTGGCGGTGTTCGCGGCGCTGACCGTGGGGCTGCTGCCGCTGCCGCTCGCCGGCTCGATGCCCGGCGCTGGCGGCGCTGCTCGTGCTGGCCGGCCTGGCGCTGGCGCCGTTCACCGCGGCGGGCTACTCGCTGGTCGCGGACCTGGCTGCCGCCGGCGCGCTGACCGAGTCCTACGCCTGGCAAATCGTGGGCTACGTGGTCGGCGGCTCGCTCGGCGCCTGGCTGGCCGGCGTGCTGGCGGACGCGAGCGGTCCCGCCGCGGCGCTGGCGCTTGCTCCCGCGTCATGCGCGGCCGGTCTGGCCATCGCGCTCGCCGGCCGGCGCTCACTCGGCGCCGGCCTGCTGGCGGCGGGCCGCCCCGGCTAGGAGCTAGGCGACTTCGCGGAGCGCCTGCGCCTCGGCGAGCGTGCCGAGCTTGCGGATCGCGGCCTCCTCGATCTGCCGCGTGCGCTCGCGCGTGAGCTTGAAGAGGCGCGCCACCTGGTCGAGCGTGCGCGGGGCCTCGCCGTCGAGCCCGAAGCGAAGCGTGATGATGCGCCGCTCGCGATAGGGCAGGTTCTCGAGCACCCGTGCGAGGCGTTCGTGCATCAGCGACTCGGCGGCCGCGTCGAACGGCGACGCCGTGCTCTCGTCGGGGATGAGCTCGCCGAACTGCGCGGCGTCGGCGTCGTCGCCCACCGGCTTGTCGAGCGACACCAGCGGCTGGGCGGCGCGCATGAGCACGTCGGCCTCCACCGGGTCGACGCCCGCGAGCGCGGCGATCTCCTCGACGGTCGGATCACGGTCGCCGGCGGCCTCGAGCTTGCGCTGCGCACCGTCGAGCTTCTTGATCACGTTGTCGATGTGGATCGGGATCCGGATGGTGCGCCCCTTGTCGGCGATCGCCCGCGAGATCGCCTGGCGGATCCACCAGGTCGCGTAGGTGGAGAACTTGAAGCCCTTGCGGTGGTCGAACTTCTCCACGGCGCGCACCAGCCCGATCGAGCCCTCCTGGATGAGGTCGAGGAAGGGCAGCCCCTGGTTGCGGTAGCGCTTGGCGATGGACACCACGAGGCGCAGGTTCGCGCGCGTCATGTGGTCCTTCGCGGCGAGGTCACCGCGCTCGATGCGCTTGGACAGCGAGACCTCCTCCTCGGCCGTGAGCAGAGGGGTGGCGGCGATTCCGTCGAGAAGCTGCTGGAGCGAGTCCAGCGTGGGATCCGGGGCGGGTTGCACAACGGTGTCGATCGTCACGGGCGCCAACCTATGCCGACGTCCTAAGCACGAGCTAAATCCTCGAATTCGGGTATTCGAGGCGGAATCCTTGCCGTCGGCTACGCGGCCAGGAACTCGCGCACCAGGCGCGCGGTGGCCTGGGGCCGCTCGAGCGCCGGGAGGTGGCCGGCCCCCTTGATGACCACCAGCTCCGCATCCGGAATCGCCCCCGCGAGCCGGTCCGCGATCCGTTTGAAGTCGTCGCGGTCGCGCTCGCCCACGGCCACGAGCGTCGGGGCGCCGATGGCGGCGAGGTCGATCGTCTCCGCGTAGGTCTCCTCGGCGCTCGCGCCGACCTGGAGCTCGAACGCCCGGCGCTGCTGCGTGCGCACCGCGTCCTGCACCTTCGCGCTCGCGTCGCCGGCCCAGAAGTCCACGTTCAGCTCGGTGGCGGCGTCGAGGTCGCCCGCTTCCAGGAGCCGCTCCTCCACCTCGGCGAACGCCAGCAGCTCGGCCGACGGCTCGTGGTCGGCCAGATTGGCTATCCAGCAGCACGAGATGCGTGACCAGCTCCGGGGCGCGCGCGGCCAGCTCGAGGCAGACCATCCCTCCGAAGGATGCCCCGACGAGCGCCGCGGGCCGGCCGCCGAGCGCCGCCTCGAGATCGTCGGCGTGGGAGAACGTGCCGGAGCCCGGGAGCGGCGTGTTCCCGAAGCCGCGCAGCTCGTGGACCGTCGCGCCGGGCAGCGGGAAGCCCTTCCACATCCGCGCGTCGCAGATGCCCGCGTGCACGAGCACCACGGTCACGAGGAGCCGTCGCCGCCCAGCTCGAGCACGGCGAGGAAGGCCTCCTGCGGAATCTCCACGCGGCCCACCTGCTTCATCCGCTTCTTCCCTGCCTTCTGCTTCTCGAGCAGCTTGCGCTTGCGCGTCACGTCGCCGCCGTAGCACTTGGCGATCACGTCCTTGCGGATCGGCTTCACGGACTCGCGCGCGATGATCTTCGAGCCCACCGCCGCCTGGATCGCCACCTCGAACTGCTGCCGCGGGATCTGCTTCTGGAGCCGCTCGGCCAGCGCGCGCCCCGCGGCGTACGCCTTGTCGCGGTGCACGACCATCGAGAGCGCGTCCACGTTGTCGCCGGCCAGGAGGATGTCCAGCTTCACGAGGTCGGCCGCCTGCATCCCGAGCAGCTCGTAGTCGAGCGAGGCGTAGCCCTTCGTGCGCGACTTGAGCTGGTCGAAGAAGTCCAGCACGATCTCCGCCAGCGGCAGGTCGTAGCGGATCTGCAGCGCGCTCCTCGGACAGGTAGCCCATGTCCACGTGCACGCCGCGGCGCTCCTGGCAGAGCTCCATCACGGCCCCCACGTGCTCGCGCGGGCACAGGATCGTCGCGCGGATGTACGGCTCGCGGATCTCCTCGATCGTCGCCCGGTCGGGCATGTCGGCGGGGGAGTGCACGCGAATCTCGGAGCCGTCGGTGAGCGTGATCTCGTACTCGACGTTGGGGGTGGTGGCGAGCAGCTCCAGGTCGTACTCGCGCTCCAGCCGCTCGCGCACGATGTCCATGTGGAGCAGCCCCAGGAAGCCGCAGCGGAAGCCGAACCCGAGCGCCTGGCTCGTCTCCGGCTCCCACGAGAGGGCGGCGTCGTTCAGCGCCAGCTTCTCGAGCGCGTCGCGCAGCTCGGGGAACTGGTCGGTGTCGACCGGGAAGAGCCCGCAGAAGACCATCGGCTTGACCTCGCGGTAGCCCGGCAGCGCCTCCGCAGCCGGCCGTTGCTTGGCCGTGAGCGTGTCGCCCACGCGCAGCAGCGACACGTCCTTGATGCCGGTGATGATGTACCCGACCTCGCCCGCGCGCAGCGTGTCCACCGGCGTCATCCGCGGGCCGAAGTAGCCGATCTCGTCGATGCCGGCCTCGGTGCCGGTCTGCATCGCCACCACCTGGTCGCCCGTGCGCAGCTCCCCGTCCACGACGCGGACGTAGGCCACGACGCCGCGGTACTGGTCGAACTCGGAGTCGAAGATCAGCGCTCGCGGCTCCCCCGAGGCGTCTCCCTCGGGCGGCGGGATGCGCCGCACCACGGCCTCGAGCAGCTCGGACACCGATTCGCCGGTCTTGGCCGACACGCGGATGACGTCGTCCGGGTCCTCGCCCAGCAGCTCGCCGATCTCGCGCCCGACGCGCTCGGGCTCGGCGCCCGGCAGGTCGATCTTGTTGAGCGCGGGGATCAGCTCCAGGCCGGCGTCCACCGCCAGGTAGGTGTTGGCCACCGTCTGCGCCTCGACCCCCTGCGAGGCGTCCACGAGCAGCAGCGCGCCGTCGCAGGCGGCCAGCGAGCGCGACACCTCGTAGGTGAAGTCCACGTGCCCGGGCGTGTCGATCAGGTGCAGGCGGTAGAGCTTGCCGTCGCGCGCGGTGTACTCCACCCGCACCGCCTGGGCCTTGATCGTGATGCCGCGCTCGCGCTCGAGCTCCATCGAGTCGAGCAGCTGCGGCCGGTGATCGCGCGGGTCCACCGCGCCGGTGATCTCGAGGATGCGGTCGGCCAGCGTGGACTTCCCGTGATCGATGTGGGCGATGATCGAGAAGTTGCGGATGTTGGCTGCGGGGGCGCTCATCGCGACCTTCGAGAGTAGTGCGTGCGGCGATCGCCGGCTAGATGCCCACGACGCTCGACAGCTCGCGCGCGTCCGGCTCGCAGAAGCGGGCCGTGCGCTCCGCCTCCGCCCGGATCTCGGCTCGCGCCGCGCGGCGCAGCTCGACGTGCGGGGTCACCACCACTCGCACCGCGTGGCCCGGCGCGCGCTCGAGCTGCCAGCTGGCGGCCACGCGGCCGTCGACGGTCACGGTCTGGTCTCCGCTGAGGGTCAGCTGCAGCGGCTTGACCTCGGGCGGGATGATCCGCTCGCGCTCCGCGTAGGCGAGCAGGGGCTGATCCCAGCGGCCGAGCAGCCGCACCGGAAGCGGCGTGGACTCGGGCGGGAGCGGCTGGTCGGGAAGGTCGAGGAGCTCGGTGCCGTGCTCGTCGCGGTAGGACACGATCGGCAGGCGCGACCAACGCCTCGGTGAAGTCGCGCTGCGCCACGCCGGCCCAGGCGGCCATGTCGCGGCGGCTCGCCGGGCCGAAGGCCGCGAGGTAGCGCTCCAGCACCAGGGCGGCGGCGTCGACGGGGTCCGGGAGCGGGCGCGGATCGATCACGAAGCTGGCGCGCCGCGGTCGCCCCACGAGCCCCCGGCGGCAGCTGCACCAGCGGCAGCAGCGTGCGGGCGAAGACGATCGGCGCCCAGGGCTCGTCGGTCACGCCCTCGTAGCGGCCGCACGCGCTCACGGATCTCGGCGTTGGTCCGCGGCTCTCGCAGCCAGTCGCCGAGCTCGGCGGCCACGCGCTCCTCGTCCAGGCCGGCGTGGCGCTTGCGCCAGGCCCGCATCCGCGCCTGGCGGGTCAGCTGGGCGTACGCCGGGTAGTCCTCGCCGGCCACGAGGTGGAGCGTCAGGCGGTTGATCGTGGTCTTGACCACGGTCGCGCGCGACGATCGCCGCCTCGAGCGCCTCACGGGTGAAGCCCGTCCAGGCGCGCGGCCAGCGTGATGTACGGGGCGGGCGGGTGCTGCGCCTGGAGCGGGGTGAGGCGGCGGATCGCCTCGGCCGGGGCGAGGCGCCGCCGCTCGAGCAGCAGCTGGCGGGCGGCCAGCGCCGCCGTCAGCCGCGCGCGCGAGAGCGTCTCCACAGCGGCCTACGGCCGGCGGCGGGCGCGCAGCAGGTAGTCCACCTGCTCCTGCTTGCGCATGATCATGTGCTCGAGCCGGTGCTCCACGGCCTCGGAGGCGGCCTCCCGCCCGGTGGGCTCGATCGCGGCCTGCATCGCCTCGAGCGTCTCGCCCTCGCAGTTCGACGAGCTGGTCGAGGGCGTCCGCCGGGTCCGCCTGGAAGCTGATCGGCGCGACGTCGGTGGTCGGCGCACCGCCGAGAGCGGTGATCTTCTCCACGAGCCGGGTGGCGTCCTCCAGCTCCGACAGCGCGTGCTCGCGCATCTTGTCCGCGTGGGCCTGGTACTCGAGCCCGATGACGCTGCCGGCGGTCAGCGAGTACATGAGCACCGACCGGTGCTGCAGCCGCAGCGCCTCGTTGAGGCACTCGATCTGGGCCTCCACATCCATCTTCTCTTCGGGTGACATGGACGGGTCCTACCCAGGTCGGCCGCGGCTCATCAGGAGGCGCCTGATCTGACGCGCCTCGGGCACGCGCAGTGCCCACACCGCGGCGGCGTAGACCACGACTCCGGCCGCGATGCCGCTCAATACCGCCACCGCCTGAGCCGCGAACGACTGGCCCAGCACCGCGTCGAGCCCGTGCCAGACCCCGTAGGAGGCCGCCGCGAGCGGGGCCGAGGCCAGCAGCATGAGTCCCGCGGCGCCGGCGGTGCGCCTGCCCTCCACTCCGCCCAGGTCGCCGCGCAGCATCAGCCCCTGCGCGACGCACATGGCCACCGTGCCGGCCACCGTGCCGATCACGATGCCGGCGATGCCGAAGGGACCGTGGAGGGCGGCGGCGAGGACCGCGTTCACGAGCAGGTTGAGCCCCGCCAGCGAAGTGGTGGCCCAGGGCCGCTGGAGGCTGAAGAAGGTGCGCGAGAACAGCAGGCTCACGCCCTGGAAGGGGAGCGAGATCGCCCACCAGACCATCGCCTCGGACACGAGGTCGGTGGCGTGGCCGCCGAATGCCCCGCGCTGATACACGAGCCGGGTGATGGGCTCGGCGAGCACCGCCATCAGCACGGCGCTCGGGATCAGCAGGAGGCAGATCTGCCGGACGCCGTTGGCCATCGTCCGGCGCAGGTCGTCGCGCGCTCCGCGCGCCGCGAAGCGGGCGAGGGTGGGGAACAGCACGGTGGCGATCGAGATGGAGAACAGCCCCTGCGGCAGCTGGTAGATGCGAAACGCCTTGTCGATGGCGGCCGGCGCCTGGTCTGACACGAGCGTGCCGAACAGCGAGTTGACCAGCAGGCTCAGGTTGATCAGCCCGAGCGCGATCGTGACCGGGAGCATCAGCTTGAGCACCCGCCACACGCGTGGATCGCGCCAGTCGATCCCGAACGTCAGATGGCCGCCGCGGCCGCGCAGCAGCGGCAGCGGCAGCGCGAACTGCACCACGGTCCCGACCAGGATCCCGATCGCGTACGCGTAGATCCTGTCGTCATGCGGGAGCAAGGGCACGAGCCCGACGAGCGCGACGATGATCACGGCGTTCCAGGCCACCGGCGCCAGCGCCGGCACGCTGAAGTGGTCGAACGAGTTGAGCATCCCCACCACCAGCCCCGACAGGGCGAGCAGCACGACGATCGGGAACATCAGCTGCGAGAGGTGGACGGTGAGGTCGTGCAGCGCCGGCTGGTCGTCGAACCCCGGTGCGAACACCGACATGATCGGGTCGGCGAAGATCGTGAACAGCGCCGTGAGCGCGCCGAGGAGCAGCAGGATCAGGAAGAACAGGCTCGAGGCCAGCCTGAAGGCCTCGCGCCGCTCGCCGCGCTCGAGCAGCTCGGTGAACACCGGCACGAAAGCACCCTGCAGCGCCGAGTCCGCCACCAGAGCGCGGACGAGGTTCGGGACCTGGAAGGCGATCGTGAACGCCGACATGGCGCCGGTGACGCCGAAGATGCTCGCCGCCACGACCTCGCGAACCAGTCCGAGGACGCGCGAGAGACCGGTGGCGAAGGCAAAGAAGGCGGTATTGCGCGCCAGGTGGCGGGCGTGTCCGCGCCGCTCCGGCGCGTGGCTCTCCATGGGGCGGGCGCTACACTAGGCGCCCGCCGCGCCGACTCACCGGTCGCGGCTTCGATGCATCTATGGCCAACATCGCGTCACAAGAAAAGCGGATTCATCGGGCGGAGCGCGAGCGGATCGAGAACCGCCGCCGCACCTCGCAGGTGAAGACCTGGCTGCGGCGGCTCGAGTCCGCGGTCCAGGAAGGCGATGCCGCGCGTGCCGACGAGGAGCTGCGCGAGCTCGTGTCGCGGGTGGACCGCGCGGTGAAGTCGGGCGCCATGCACCGCAACGCCGGCGCCCGCCGCAAGTCGCGCGCGGCCCGCATCCGCGCCGGACTTTCCGGCTGACTTCCGGCCGATCCGGCAACAGCACGGGCTACACAGGCACCGGCCGGCCGGTTAGGGTCTTCGCGCCATGGCGCCCGAGCACGCCGACGAGTCGGGTCTCTCCCGCCGGGACTTCCTCGGCCGCACGGCATACGCGGCCGGGCTGGCCGGGACGATGGGGCTCTCGGCCGAGACGATCCTGGCCGAGGCGGCGCAGGCGTCGCAGCGCTCGTCCGGGCTGCCGAGCCCGCGCAACGTGCCGATCGACCACTTCGTGCTCCTGATGATGGAGAACAGGTCCTTCGACCACTACTTCGGCTGGCTCCACGGCTTCGCCGACGCCACGCAGAGGGAGCGCTACCCGAACGCCGAGGGCGAGCTCGTGCCCACCCGGGCCGCCTCCACCCTCGGCACCGGCGGGGTTCAGTTCAAGGGCTGCGGGCACCCCGACCCCGGACACGGCTGGGTCTCCGGCCGCGCCCAGCTGCAGGGCGGCTTCCTGGCGCCCGGCAGCGGCAACGACGAGTTCGCCCTGACCTACTACGACCGCGGCGAGCTGGGCTTCATCCACGAGGCCGCGCGCAACTACACGCTCTACGACCACTACTTCTGCTCCGTCCTGGCCGGCACCTGGCCCAACCGGTACTACAAGTGGTCGGCCCAGTCGGGCGGGGTCAAGACCAACGCGATCGCGCCCGGCGGCAACAACTGGGAGACGATCTTCGATCGCGCCCAGGCGCACGGCCTGACGGTGCGCTACTACTACTCCGACCTGCCCTTCGGCGCCCTCTTCGGCGGGCGGTCCGCTCGCCTGGCTCGCCCCGATCGCCCAGTACTACACGGACGCGCAGGCCGGCACGCTGCCGAACATCGCGATCGTGGACCCGCCCTTCAAGGACGGGTCGGGCGGCGACGGACTCTCGGCCGACGAGCACCCGCTCGGCGACGTGCGTCTCGGCCAGGCCTTCCAGGCAGACGTGGTCAACGCCTTCACCGCCTCCAAGAACTACCGGCGCGGGGCGCTGTTCGTCATCTACGACGAGTGGGGCGGCTTCTTCGACCACGTCCGGCCGGGACGGGTGCCGGACGACCGTGCCAGCGCCGATCTGAACGAGGACTTCGGCCAGCTCGGGTTCCGGGTGCCGGCGGTGGCGATCTCACCCTGGTCACGCAACCGGGGCAACAACGGGCATGGGCACTTCGGCGGCTGGTGGCTCAACCCGCGCTGGCGCGTGGCCCACGGCCAGCTACGCGCACGAGTCGATCCTCAGCTTCATCAGCTACCGCTTCGGGCTCGGCTTCCTGAACAAGCGCCACCAGTACGCGAACAACATCGGTCGCAGCTTCGACTGGCGGGGGCGCGCGGACCTCGAACCGGCCGAGTTGCCCGACCCCCCCGCCATCATCACGCAGCCGTGCGCGCTCGGCGGCGGCGACGTGCAGGACTCCCAGGAGGCGCACGCGAGCGACCTCGCCGACCTCGAGCGGCACGCCGAGCGGCTCAAGGTCCCGGTGTACGACGCCAAGCCGGACCAGATCTTCACCAAGCCGGACACGGTGAAGAGGGCCATCGAGGCCGCGCCGTAAGGCGAGACCGCCGCGCGTGGAGACCCGACTGCTGATCGGCGGCGAGCGGGCCGCCGGCGCCGGGCCCGTCGCTGGCGGTGGAGAATCCGGCCACCGAGGAGACCTCGTGGACGTCCGTTCCGCCGCTCCGGAGCAGGTGGAGGCGGCCGTCGCCGCGGCGTCCGCGGCCGCGCCGGCGTGGGGATCCGTGGCGGCGGTCGAGCGCGCCGAGCTTCTCCACGAGGTGGCCACCCGGCTGCGGAGCCAGGCCGACGAGGTGGCGCGCGTGATGACGCTCGAGGGAGGCAAGCCGCTGCTCGAGAACACCGACGAGGTCGGCTGGGCCGCGGCGGCTTTCGACTACTACGCCGAGATGGGGCGCAACTTCGCGGGGCGCGTGATCCCATCGATCGAGTCCACCCAGCTGGCGCTCGTCCTCAAGGAGCCGCTCGGCGTATGGGGCTGCATCGTGCCCTGGAACTACCCGCTCCTGCTGCTCGCGTGGAAGGTGGCGCCGGCGCTGGCCGCCGGCAACACGGTCGTGGCGAAGCCGTCCGAGCTCACGCCGCTGTCCACGCTGATGCTGGGCACGTGCTTCGAGCAGCTCCCGCCCGGCGCGTTCAACGTGCTGGCCGGCGCCGGGGACGTGGGCGAGGCGATCGTCCGCGACCCGCGGGTGGACGGCGTGGCCTTCACCGGCTCGGTCGCAACCGGGAAGCGGGTGGCAGCAGCCTGCGCGGAGCGCGTGGCGCGCGTGAACCTCGAGATGGGCGGAAAGGACCCGTTCATCGTCTGCGCCGACGTGGCCGATCAGGTCGAGGTGGCCGCCAAGGGCGGAGCCTGGGCGGCGTACCTCAACGCCGGGCAGGTGTGCACCTCCGCCGAGCGCTTCTACGTCGCGCGCGAGGTCTACGACGAGTTCGTGGACATCTTCGTGGACCACGCCCGCTCGCTGCGCGTGGGCGACCCGCTCGACGGCGAGACGGACGTCGGGCCGATGGTGTCGGCAGCGCAGCGCTCGAAGGTGGAGGCCCAGGTGGAGGCCGCCGTGGCGGCCGGAGCGTCGCTCGTGGTGGGTGGCGACCGCGCGGGCACCGAGCGCGGCCACTACTACTCCCCGGCTGTCGTGACCGGAGCGCCGGCAGAGACCGACCTGCTGCGCGAGGAGACCTTCGGGCCGGTGGCGCCGATCGTGCCGGTGGACTCGCTGGACGAGGCGATCGCCCTCGCCAACGGCACCAGGTACGGGCTCGGGGCGAACGTGTACACCGGCGACCTGGAGACCGCCCTGCGCTGCGTCCGCGAGATCAAGTCGGGGACGGTGTGGATCAACGACCCGCTGACCGACAACGACGCCGGTCCATTCGGCGGGATGAAGCAGTCCGGCCTGGGGCGCGAGCTGGGCCAGGAGGGCCTCGAAGCCTTCCAGGAGACCAAGCACGCGCACATCGAGACGAAGATCGCGCCGAAGGAGTGGTGGTACCCCTACGGCGGCGGCGGCCCGGCCCACGGCGCCTGAGCTCCGGCGCCGGCGCGCTCGGCGCTCAGCCGGCGGCGCGCGTCAGCGCCAGCGAGAAGGCCGTGTCCTCGTCGAGCTGGAGCTCGCCGCCA
The DNA here is from genome assembly GCA_963759625.1 of uncultured Thermoleophilaceae bacterium. Taxonomy (GTDB): domain Bacteria; phylum Actinomycetota; class Thermoleophilia; order Solirubrobacterales; family Thermoleophilaceae; genus JACVRW01. The sequence goes on from CAVXAD010000017.1 coordinate 485,805, forward strand.
CCGCGAAGGTCGATCTCGAGGTCCGCGAACACCTCGAGCGCGTGCTCGAGCGTGCTCCTGTCGGCCTTCTTGGCCCGTGCGATCGTCTTCTTGGCGAGCCACGGCGGCCCCCCAAGCGATCCCGCCACCTTCTGCTCCGGCATGCCGGACTCGAGCAGCGCGACCGCGCGATGCACCTCGCGCAGGCGCCGGACGACCGGGAACACGAGCCGGCCCGCGCGCTCGCCATGCGACTCGAGCTCCTCGGCGAGGGCGAGGGTCCCGCGCAGGTCGCCCGCGACGACGGCATCGGCGAGGTCGTAGGCCTGGGGAGCGTTGTCCCCCGAGGCCAGCCGCTCCACGTCCGCCGCACCGGCTCTCACGGCAGGATGAAGCGCGATCGAGAGCTTCTCGAGCTCGCGCGAGAGCCGCTGCTGGCTGGGGCCGACCAGCGAGACGAGCTCTTTCGCCGCCTCCGGATCGAGCTGGAGCCCGAGCTCGCCTCCGCGCTCCACCGCCCACTTCGGCAGCTCCCAGGACTTGGGCGCCTGACACTCGCGGATCTCGCCACCGGCCTTGTCCACCGCGTCGCGCAGCGCCTTGAGTGGCTTGCCGCGCACGAGCAGCACGAGGACGGTGTCCGGGCTCACATCGGCAAGCCAGCCCTCGAGTGGCGCGAGCTCGCCCGCCTTCCAGGCGCCGGCGTCCTCCACCAGCAGGTAGCGGATGCCCGGGTCGAAGGTGAGGCTCGCGAGCGCGGTGGCCACCTCCGCGGGGTCGCTTGCACGACCGTCGAAGCTCTCGAGTCCGCCCGGCCCGCGCTCCTCGTCGGCTCGCCGCCGGACCCGCAGCCGCCAGGCGTCGATCTTGGAGTCGTCGTCGCCGCAGACGAGGTAGACGGGCTTCAGCTCGGGCACCGGCGCAGTGTAGGCACGGCCCCGGGCGGCCGGCTCGGCGTGCGCGTGCCCGTCAGTGCTCCGTGTCCACCAAGACGTCAGGCCCGTCCACCGTGAGGCTCACCGTGCCGTCGCGGTCGGTCCGGTAGACGGCCGCGCCCGCCCGGTGCAGCGCGGCGAGCGTCGACGGGGCGGGATGCCCGTAGGTGTTGTGCCGTCCGACCTCGATCGCGGCCACCTCCGGGCGGAGCCGCTCGAGCACCTCCGGGAGGCCCGGATCGGAGCTGCCGTGGTGGGGCACCTTCATCGCGTCCACGGCGGGCAGGGCGAGCGGCAGCAGGGACTCGCTCTCCGCGTCGGCCGAGAGCATCAGGTCGAACCCCCCACTGCTGATGACGGCGACCACGCCGCGGGGATTCGGATCCTCGGGCGCCGGGCCGGGGGGCCGCGGAGCCGGCGCGAGGATCCTGATCACCAGGTCACCCCCGGCGAGCGTGAGCGTCAGCGGGGCGAGCGCCCGGACGCGCCGGACGTGGCGCTCGGCCGCCTCCCGCTCGAGCTCGCGGAAGGCGGGATCCCCGGTGCCATCACCGCCGTCGAGGAGCAAGCCGACGCGGAAGCGGTGAAGCACCTCGGCCAGCCCGCCATGGTGGTCGCGCGAGGAGTGGGTGGCAACGACCAGGGCGAGCCGCCGAACCCCGGCTCGCCGCAAGAGCCGAGCGACGCCCGCCTCCGGTGGGCCGCCGTCGAAGAGCACGGCGGTGCCGTCCGGGTGCTGGATCAGCGTGGCGTCGCCCTGACCGACGTCGAGGAAGCGCACGGTGAGACGCTCGGGCGGCCCGGGCCGGGTGAGGCCGGCCGCGGTGGCGCCGGCCACGGTCAGTGCCAGGGCTGCCAGCAGCGCGTGCCGTCGCCACCGCGGCAGCCGCCGCCAGCGGCCGGCCAGCTCGTGGAGGCCTCCCCCCGCATCGGCTGCCAGACGGCCGGCGGCACGCCGGATCGCCCATAGCGACAGGCCCATGCCCGCGTACGCCGCCGCCACGGCGGGCCCGGACTCCAGCCGCAACGCGAGCCGCCCGCGCGGCAGATCGGCGAAGCGCTCCGCGAGCCAGCCGAGGTAGCGCACCGCCACCGTTGCCGGCGGGCCGAGCGCGTCGGCCGCGGCGGGCGGCCCGACTTGGCCGATCGCCGTCTTGACCATCCCCAGCCACATGGCCGGCGCAACCGCCGGCAACGCCAGGAGGTTCGCGGGCAGGCCCGCGAGCGGGACGTACCCGAAGTGGTGCGCGAGCAGCGGCGCGGTGGCGAGCGTGGCCGCAACGGTCACGGCCACCCCGTCGGCGAGCAGGCGCACCGCGCGGAGCGTGCGCTCCCGCGGCGGCGAGCCGCGCGGGCCCGTGATCAGCTCCGCGCCGGCCCGGCCGAGGAGGCCCCCGAGGGGCACTCCCAGGACGAGGATCCCGGCCACCGCCGCGAAGGACAGCTGCCATCCCGCGTCGCCCCCGGCGCGCGGGTTCCAGGCGAGCGTGCCCGCCGCGGCCAGGAGGAGCGCATACGACCGCGAGGCGGGACGCGAGGCGACCATCGCGGCGAGGCCGGCGAGCCCCATCAACCCGGCCCGTTGAAGCGACGGTCCCGCGCCCGCGAGTGGCACGTAGACCGCGATCAGGCCGCCGAGGACCCCCATCCGTGCGTACGGCCCGGCGCCCCAGAGCATCAGCGCCGGAAGCGCAAGCGCGGCGAGCAGCATCACGTTCTGGCCGCTCACGGCCAGCAGATGCGCGAGGCCGCTCGCTCGGAAGTCGTCGCGCGTGACGGGATCGATCGCCTCGTCCTCGCCCAGCACCATGCCTCTCAGGAGCGCCGCCTGGCGGGGCGGCATGCCCGCCGACACAGCCCGCTCTGCCCGAGTACGCATCCGGTCGAGCGCGCCCGGCAGCCCGCCGCGCCGGCGGCCGGTAGGGCGCGCCCGCTCCAGCGCCAGCTCCCCGGCCACGCCGCGGCGGCGCAGGTACGCGGCGTAGCCCGGGCCGTCCGGTGGGAGCGCCGCCAGCCGGCCGCTCAGCGCCAGCTCGCGCCCCGGGCCCGAGCGCCGCCGGGAGCGGGCTCCACGTGGGCGCACGGAGGAGCAGCCGCGCGCCCCGCAGACGCCCGGTGGTCACCCGGGCCTCGGCCGACGAGCCAAAGCGCCCCGGCCGCGGCGGCGTGAGGAGCTCGGCGCGGAGCGCCACCCGCTCGCCGTCGCGCACCAGGCCGGCCGCGGCATCGAGGGAGGCGAGCCGGAGGTGCCCGCCGAGGGAGCCGGCCGCGAGCAGAGCAGCGGCGAGGATGCCAAGCCCCGGAGCCCGGAGCGCGGCGAGGACCGCGGCGAGGGTGGCGGCGCCGGCCATGACCAGCTCGGCGGGGGCCCCGCTCAGCCCCAGCCCGCCGGCGAGGGCGGCCAGCGCCGTGTGCCAGGGGCGCTCCGCGGGGAGCCGCAGCCACCGCGGGCGCGCCGCCGGGTGAGAGGGCCGCCAGCATCGCCAACCGGGTAGCGCTCGCCTAGGGCTGAAGCGCCTCTCGCAAAGCCTCGAGGCGCTTCTCCCCGATGCCCTCCACGTCGCGGAGGTCATCGAGCGAGCCGAAGCCGCCCTTCTGGCCGCGGTGCTCGACGATCCGCTCCGCGAGGGTCGGCCCGATGCCGTCCACCCCGTCGAGCTGCTCGGCCGTCGCGGTGCCGAGGCTGAGCTTCGCGCCCGCCACCGGTGCCCCTCCTGGGGCGGGACCCGCTGGCCGGAACCACGACCTGCTGACCGTCCTCCACACGGGCGGCGAGGTTGAGGGCATCGAGAGCCGCCTTGGCGCTCGGCCCGCCGGCGCGGCGGACCGCGAGCGCCACCCTGGCGCCCTCGGGCACCCGCACGAGTCCCGGCCGGCGGACCGCTCCGGCCACGTGCACGACCGCACCACCCCGCTCGGCGCCCGGCCTGCCCGTGCCCGCGTGGGAACGCGGCTGCGATCCGGACGGGCGCGGCCTCGCCCTCCCCCGAACCACCCCCGGCCAGCCTCAACAGTGCGAAGCCGCCCAGCAACGCGGCGGCGAGCCAGACGAGGAGCGTGCCAGTCGAGCGATCGGACACACGGCGACGGTAGGACGGACGGTGTGACCCGTGGGTGACGTGTGCGCCGAAAGAGCGAAAGCTGTGCCTACGAGACCTCGAACCCCGTGCGGCCCTCCGGCTCCTCCTCGCTCACGTCGACCCGCTCCACCGACGCCCCCCTCGGACCCCGGCGGCAGAGGGCAACCATCGCCTCCACGTCCTCGGGCCGGCCCTCGAACACCGCCTCAACCGACCCGTCACGCCGGTTGCAAACCCAGCCGGCCACGTCGCGGGACCTGGCTTCGCTCCGGATGGTGTCGCGGAAGAACACTCCCTGCACGCGGCCGTGAACCACCACGCGGACGGAGGTGGGCTCGCTCATACTCCCGGGACGTTCACGAGGAAGGGGTGATTGCGAGACATGGAGGCCGCGGAGCGCGCAGAGACCGCCTGGGGCGTGGACTCGGAGTATGGGCGGCTGCTCGATGTCCTGCTCTGCCCCCCGGACCACTTCCGCTGGCTTCCCACCAGCGCGATCTCGCGAGCCACGGTCGACTCCGGCCTCGTGTTCAGTCTCGAGGACGCCAAGCGCCAGCACGCCGAGATGGTGTCGGTGTACGAGGAGGCCGGAGTCCGCGTGCACTTCCTCGAGCCCGACCCGGTGCTGCCGTACCAGGTATTCGCCCGCGATTCCTCGATCAACGTGCCCGACGGGCCGATCGTGACGCAGTGCGCCCAGTGGTGGCGCCGCGGCGAGTACGCGGCCGTGATCCGCTTCTACCAGGGGGCGGGCATCCCGATCCGCGACATGGTGACCGCAGGGTCGTTCGAAGGCGGCGACTTCATGATCGTCGAGCCCGGCGTGGCCGCGATCGGGACCGGCGAGGAGCGCACCCAGGAGCAGGCCGCACGCCAGGTGGCGTCCCGCTTGGAGGCGGAGGGATGGGAGGTGCGGGTGGAGCGGATCCCGCCGCACTTCCTCCACATCGACGTGCTCGCCTGCATGCTGGGCGAGAAGCTCGCCGCGGTGTGCGTGGAGCAGGCGTCGAACGGCTTCGTGAGCTGGCTCGAGTCGAAGGGGGTGGAGATCGTGCCCGTCACGCTCGCCGCCGCGCTCAAGCTCGGCGTGAACGGAGTGGCCCTCGGCGGCGACCGGGTGCTCTCCACGGCCGAGTCGCGCGATCTCAACGAGCGGTTGCGAGCGCTCGGGCTGACCGTGTACGACCCGGAGCTGAGCGCGTTCACCCTCGGGGGCGGCGGGGCGCACTGCCTGATGCAGGCGATCCGCCGCGAACGCGTGGGCTGATGCCCGCGGATCCGCGACGGGTGATCGCGGACCTGCGCGAGCTCGACCGGCGCACCGGCGGGCCGGACGGGGCCCGCCGGGTCTGCTGGACGGACGAGTGGCGCGCAGCCCGCCACTTCCTGCGCGAGCGGCTGGCCGAGCTGGACGCGGCGGTGGAGGAGGACGAGGCGGGCAACCTCTGGGCGCGGCTGGCCGGGCGGCGAGCCGAGACCGTGGCGCTCGGCTCGCACCTCGACTCGGTGCCCGGCGGCGGCTGGCTGGACGGAGCGCTGGGGGTCATGGCCGCGCTCGAGGTGCTGCGCGCGGTCGCGGAGGCCGACGCCGAGCGCTCGGTGGCGCTGGTGGACTTCGCCGACGAGGAGGGCGCCCGCTTCGGCCGCAGCCTGTTCGGCAGCTCGGCGGTGGCCGGCACGCTGGAGCCGGCAGCCGTGGAGGGCCTCCACGACGCAGGCGGACGCTCGATCCGAGCGGTGCTGGCGGAGCACGGCGTGGAGCTGGACGGCGCCCCGCGGGCCGCGCGCATGCGGGCGGGCCTGGTGGCCTACCTCGAGCTGCACATCGAGCAGGGCCCGGTGCTGGAGCGCGAGGGCGTGCCGGCGGCGGCGGTGACGGGCACGAGCGGCGTCGAGCGCTTCCGCCTGCGCTTCGACGGGCAGGCCGCCCATGCCGGTACGACGCCGATGGACATGCGTCGTGACGCCGGGCTGGCGGCGGCGGCCACCGCGCTCGCCGTGGAGGATGTGGCGCGGCGCCACGGCGGGGTGGGCACCACCGGATCACTCCGGCTGGCGCCGGGCGTGGTGACGGCGGTGCCCGGGGTGGCCGAGCTGACCGTGGACATGCGCCATCCCGAGCCCGGGCCGCTTGCGGCGATGCTCGACGAGGCGCGCGCCGCGGCGGCCGGCGCGGCCGCAGACCGAAGCTGCTCCCTGGCGGAGGAGCAGATCTGGCGCATCGAGCCGATCGCCTTCGACCCGCGGCTGGTGGACGCCGCCCGTGAGGCGGTGGGCACCGGGCGCGCATTGGCGAGCGGCGCCCTGCACGACGCCGCCGAGATGGCCCGCCACGTGCCCACCGCGATGGTGTTCAGCTCGTCCACGAGGGGGCTCAGCCACACGAGCGAGGAGGACACGCCGGAGCCCGACCTCGAACGGGCGATCGCCGCGTACGCGGACGTGGCGCTGAAGCTGATCGGCGGCGGGCTGGTCTAAGCGGCTCAGGGGTCGAGCACCACGCGCAATGTGCTCAGCCGGCGGTCGCTGGCGCCACGCAGGCTGCCGCCCTGATCGAGCGCCCGCTGGATGTAGTCGAGCGTCTCGGCGGTGAGCCGCTCGCCCGGGAGGACGTTGGGGATCCCGGGCGGGTAGGCGGCGAGCGACTCGGCGGCCACGCGTCCGACCGCAGCGCGCGCCGGCACGACCTCCTGCGGGCCGAGGAAGGCGTCGCGCGGCGTCATGACGAGCTCACCCCACGGCGGCGGCGGCGCGAACGGCTCCTCGGTCCGGTCCGCCGGACTCTCGCTGGGCGAGTCCAGCGCGTGGCGGAGCGCCGCCACCAGGCGCGCCCCGGCGGCCATGGCGTCCTCACCCATGCCGAATACGGCGACCATGACGTTCTCCCCCGCGAGCTCGAGGTTCACGTCATCGTGCTCGCGCAGAAGGCGCGCCAGCGTGTAGCCGCTGTAGCCGGTGCCGCGCACGTCGATCGCCAGCCGGAGCGGGTCATAGCCGAACACGCCCGGCGAGCCGCACAGGCGCTCGTCCAGGACGTCGAGGCCCGGCACGCCGCGCACCGACTCGCGCGTCGCGGCGAGCGCCCGGATGGTCTCGCCGAGCAGCTCCCGCCCCCTCACCGCGGCGTTCCGCCTGGCGGCGTCGAGCGACCCGGTGAGGAGCGAGCTGGGGCTCGTGGACTCGATCAGGGTCACGCAGCGGTCGACGACGTTCTCGTCCACGAGCTCCCCGTGGCCGAGGTGGATCATCGCGGCCTGGGTGAGGCTGCCCACGATCTTGTGCGTGCTCGACACCACGAGGTCCGCGCCCAGGGACAGCGCGTGGCGGGGCAGGGCGTCGTGGAACGCCAGGTGCGCGCCCCACGCCTCGTCCACCACGAGCGGCACGCCGTGGGCGTGCGCCACCTCGGCGAGCGCCGCCACGTCGGCCACCGCGCCGAAGTAGGTGGGCGACACCACGGTCGCTCCGACCGCGCCGGGGGTCTCGCGGAGCGCCCGCTCGAGCGTCTCCGGGGTCATGCAGTGGGCGATGTGGAGCGCCGGGTCGAGCTCCGGCGCCACGAACGTGGGCCGCAGGCCGGAGACCACCAGGGCATCGATGGTGCTCGAGTGGGCGTTGCGCTGCACGATCACCTCGCGCCCCCGGTGCGCCAGGGTGAGCAGTGCCACGTGATTGCCCTGCGAGGCGCCGTTCACCAGGAACCACGCGCGCCGGGCACCCCACGCCTCGGCCGCCAGCGTCTGGGCCTGCTCGAACGGCGTGGGTTCCTCGCCCACGTCGATTCCATAGGTGAGCGCCGGGATGTCGATGGCGAGGGCCGCCTTGCCGACTGCGTCCCTGAGCGCCGGATCGGCCCCGGGCCCGCCCTTGTGGCCGGGCACGTGCAGACGCCCCGGGTCGCGGGCGGCGTAAGCGCGAAGCGCGTCGAGATAGGGCGTGTCGGACTGTGAGGGTGGCGGCACGGGGCGAGTCTAGGAGACGGCTTCCAGGGCGGCCGCCGCGGCCAGCTCCGGGGAGGCGACGCCCACGACGCCCGGGATGTCCCAGCTGTCCAGCCCGATCACCGGCCGTCCCACCTTCAGCGCCAGCGCGATCTCGGAGAGCGTGCCGTGACCCCCGCCGACCGCCACGAGCGCGTCCGAGGCGCGGACCACGAGTGCGTTGCGCGCCTCGCCCAGCCCGGTCGCCACGGCCACGTCCACCCAGGCGTTTGCCGTCGCGCGGTCATGACCGGGGAGGATCCCGAGCGTGGTGGCGCCGGCGCGCTTGGCGCCGCGGCACGCTGCCTCCATGACGCCGCCGAGTCCACCGCAGACCACCACCGCCCCGAGCCGCCCGAGCTCCGCGCCCACCGCCTCGGCCTCGGCGGCCAGCCGCGCGTCGGCGTCGTGCGCGCCCACCACGGCCACGTAGGGCAAGCTGTTCAGGATTCCTTCGGCTCGTCGGGCTGGGCCCGGTCGTCGAACACGGTCTCGGCCTCGGAGGCAGCCGGCTCGCGGCGGCGCACGTCCACCGCCAGCGAGATCCGCGTGGCGGCGAAGAGGGCGCCGCCGGTCATCAGCACGGCGCCCGCGAGCGCGAGCCAGATGCCGGTGGCGTGGCCCGGGCCCGAGCGCCCGAGCACGAGCGGCGGATCGTTCACCAGCTGCGTGAGCACGATCGCGAGGGCGATCGCGGCGAGCGGCAGCGCGCGCCCGCTCACCGGCGTGCGCGGCAGGCGCAGGCCCGCCTCCTCCGCAAGCGCGACCGCGGTCCCCACCGCCAGGCTCACCAGCACCAGGTCCAGCGCCTCGAAGACGGTGAAGGCCGTCAGGTCGTCCCACCAGTCCAGGAACAGGCTCACCACGAGCATCACCGCTCCGAGCGTGCCCACGAGCGGCCCGAGCGGGATGCGGCGCTCCCCTCGGTTCACCTGACCACGAAGTTCACGAGCTTGCCGGGCACCACCACGGCCTTGACGATCTCGCGGCCGTCGATGCGGCTCGTCACCTTCTCGGAGCCGCGGGCGAGCTGCTCGAGGTCGGACTCGGCCGCCGCGGCCGGAGCCACGAGCCGGTCCACCACCTTGCCGTTGATCTGCACCACCAGCTGGATCTCGCTCGGTCACGAGCAGCGCTGCGTCGGCCTCCGGCCACGGCTCCTCCCAGACGCGGCGGCCGGTCATGAGCTCGAACACCTCGGCGCCGAGGTGGGGGGCGAACGGGAAGATCAGCGATCCGGCGGTGGCGAGCGCGAAGCGCCGCGCGTCTCGGAGACTCGCCCTCGCGACCGCGGTAGATGTCGTTCACGAGCTCCATCACGGCCGCGATAGCGGTGTTGAAGGCGAAGCGCCCCCCGCCCAGATCGCCCGTGACCTTGTCGATCGCCCAGTGCGCCTTGCGCACCAGCGGCGTGGCCTCCGCCGGCTGCTCGCCGGCGCCCGCGCCGGACTCGGCCATGTCCACGGCGGCGGTCCAGAGCCGGGAGAGGAAGCGGTGCACGCCACCCACGCCCTCGTCCTGCCAGTCGGCGTCGTGCTCGGGCGGCCCGATGAAGAGGATGTAGCACCGGGCCGTGTCCGCCCCGTAGCGCTCCACGTAGTCCTGCGGCGACACCGCGTTGCCCTTGGACTTGGACATCTTCGCGCCGTCGCGGGTGATCATCCCCTGGGTGAAGAGGTGCGCGAACGGCTCGTTCGCGCCCAGCAGGTCCAGGTCGTTCAGCGCCTTCACGAAGAAGCGCGCGTACATCAGATGCAGGATCGCGTGCTCCACGCCGCCGATGTACTGGTCGACCGGCATCCAGGGGTCGAGTGACCTCGCGATCCCAGGGAGCCTCGTCGTTGTGCGGGTCGCAGTAGCGCAGGAAGTACCAGGCGGAGTCGACGAAGGTGTCCATCGTGTCGGTCTCGCGCCGCGCGGGTCCGCCGCATTTCGGGCAGGTGGTGGCCACCCAGTCCTCGGCGGCTGCCAGCGGGGAGCGGCCCTTGGGCGCGTAGTCCTCGATCTCGGGCAGCTTCACCGGCAGCTGGTCGTCGGGCACCGGCACCATCCCGTCGCGCTCGCAGTGGACGATCGGGATCGGGCAGCCCCAGTAGCGCTGCCGCGAGAGCAGCCAATCGCGCAGCCGGTAGCTCACCGCGCGCTTGCCCTTGCCCTCCGCCTCGAGCCAGTCCACGATCGCCTCGTAGGCCTCGCGGTTGTTCATGCCGTCGAAGCGGCCCGAGTTGACGAGCGGCCCGTCATCGGTGCACGGCAGGTCCCCGCACTCCACCACGCGGCGGATCTCGAGCCCGAACCTCTCCGCGAACTCGTAGTCGCGCGTGTCGTGCGCCGGCACGGCCATGACGGCTCCGGTGCCGTACTCCATCAGCACGTAGTCCGCCACGAACACCGGGATCTGCTCGCCGTTCACCGGGTTGGTGACCGTGCGCTCGAGCGGCACCCCGGTCTTCTCCTTGTGCTCGTCGCCGCGGTCCTCGGCCGACTCGGTGATCGCGCGGTTCAGGTAGTCGCGCACGTCGGGGCTGTCGCGCAGGCGCAGCACGTCCGGGTGCTCCGGGGCCAGGACGAAGAAGGTCGCGCCGAACAGCGTGTCCGGCCGGGTGGTGAACACCGGGAAGTCGATGTCCAGCTCCTCGCAGCGGAAGGTCACCTCGGCGCCTTCCGAGCGGCCGATCCAGTTCTCCTGCATCGTGACCACGTTGCGCGGCCAGTCGATCTCGCGCATGTCGTCGAGCAGGCGGTCTGCATAGTCGGTGATGCGGAAGAACCACTGCTCGAGCTGGCGCACCTCCACCAGGGCGCCGCAGCGCTCGCAGTGCCCGTCGATCACCTGCTCGTTGGCCAGCACGGTCGCGTCGTGGGGGCACCACTTGACCGCGGCCTCCTTGCGGTATGCGAGCCCGCGCTCGAAGAGGCGGAGGAAGATCCACTGGGTCCAGCGGTAGTACTCGGGCTCGTGCGTGCCGAACTCGCGCGTCCAGTCGATCGAGATGCCCCACTCGCGGAACTGGCGCTGGAACTCCCGGATCGACTGCTCCACGGACTCGCGCGGGTGCTGGCCCGTCTTGATCGCGTGGTTCTCGGCCGGGAGCCCGAAGGCGTCGTAGCCCATGGGGTGCAGCACCTTGTGGCCGGTACGGCGCCTGAAGTGGGCCACCGCGTCGCCCACGGAGTACGTCTTCAGATGGCCGATGTGCGGCTCGCCCGAGGGGTAGGGCAGCATCTCGAGCACGTAGGCGCGCGGGCGCCCGTCGGGCTCGTTGGAGACCTCCCAGGTGTGCTCGTCGGCCCACACCTGCTGCCACTTGGGCTCGATGTGCTTCGGGTCGTAGCGCTGGTCCGCCATGGCCGGGGAGGGTACCCGTCGTAGCGCCATCTAGACTGCGCGCGTGGCCGCCCCCGACGCCTCCGCGTTCCAGGTCCACCGGGTGGCGCTCGAGCACGCCGAGATCGCCTATCTCCGCGAGGGAGCCGGCGGGCGCCCGCTGCTCCTGATCCACGGCTGGCCCGAGACCATGCGCATCTGGTGGCGCAACGTCGAGCCGCTCGCCGCCGCCGGCTTCGAGGTGATCGTGCCCGACCTGCGCGGCTTCGGCGAGTCGAGCCTGGCGAGCGACGACCGCTACGACGCCGCCGCCCACGCCCGCGACATGGAGGCGCTGGTGCGGGGGGAGCTCGGCCACGAGCGGGTCACCGTCTGCGCCGGGGACCTCGGCGGCGTGGTGGCGCAGGACCTGTCCCTGCGCTTCGACGGGCTGGTGGAGCGCCTGCTCCTCTTCAACACCATCCCGCCGGTGCTGCCCGACGGGCCGCGCGAGATACCGCGCGAGGTGCGGATGGCCGCCGACTACTTCCTGCGCCACGCCCGCGACGCCGACGGCCTGGCCGCCGAGCTCGACACCCCCGAGCGGCGGCGCCGCTACGTGTCGCAGTTCTACGGCTCGCGCTTCTGGGCGGCGCCGGGGACCTTCGGCGGCGACGACGTGGAGTTCATGACGGAGCCGTTCGCGGACGCCGACCGCTTCCGTGCCTCGATCGCGAACTACGAGTACGCGGGCGGCCCGCGCCGCTCGCCGGAGCGGATCCTGCTCATGGAGGTCAATCCGACCCCCACCCTGATCCTCTACGGGCCCGAGGACCACGTGATCCCGCGCGACTTCCCGGAGCGCATGGAGGCGGCCTTCCCCGAGCGCGCCGGTCCCTTCATCGTGCAGGGGGCCGGACACTTCCTGCAGTGGGAGCGCGCCGACGTGCTCAACGGTGCGCTGCGCTGGCTCTGCTCTCCCTAGAGGCTCTAGCGTTCGACCAGCCGGGTGGCGGCGGCCTTCCAGGTGGCCGCCACGCGCGACCCCTCTCGCAACCCCAGCCGCTGCGTGGAGGCGAGCGTGACCTCGGCCGCGAGCGGCTGCCCAGCCGCGAGACCGAGGCGCACGCGGTTGCCGAGCTCCGTGATCGAGGTGACCTCCGCCTCGACCCGATTCAGCGCCGAGCCGGTGCGCGCGCCCGGCTCCGGCGGCCCCACCTCGATCTCCCAGGGGAAGACGCTGACCGCCACGGCGCCGGCTCCCTGGTCGGTGCTCGCCACCGAGCCGCCGCCGTCGAGCTCGACGAGGGTGAGGCCGTCGGGACCCGAGCCGGCGCTGCCGGTGAGGACCACCGCGCCGGTGAAGTCGGCCACGAACGACGTGCGAGGCGCGGCCGCCAGCTCCCCGGCGCTGCCCTCCTGGACCACCTGCCCCGAGTCGATCACGCCCACCCGGTCGCCGAGTAGCGCCGCCTCCGCGAAGTCGTGCGTCACGAGCAGCGCCGGGACCTCCACCTCCCGGAGCACGGCACCCAGCTCACGCGCGGCGCTCGCGCGGGTGCGCGAGTCGAGCGCGGAGAGCGGCTCGTCGAGCAGCAGCACGTCGGGCCGCCGCGCGAGCGCGCGGGCAAGGGCCACGCGCTGGCGCTCACCGCCCGAGAGCGTGCCCGGCCGCGCATCCGCCAGCTCGCTCCATCCCGAAGCGGCCGAGCAGGTCGAGCGCCCGTCCGCGACGCTCCCCGCGCGGCAGCTCGCGCAGCGGGTAGGCCACGTTGCGCCAGGCGCTCAGGTGCGGGAAGAGCGCGTGCTCCTGGAAGAGGTAGCCGCAGCGCCGCCGATCGGGGGCGAGGTCGCGTCCGCCGGCGGTGTCGAGCCACGTCTCGCCGCCACAGCGCACCACGCCCCGCTCGGGGCGCAGCAGCCCGGCCACCACGCGCAGGATGCTGGTCTTGCCGGCCCCCGACGGCCCGGCCAGCGCGAGGCACTCCCCCGCGGCCACGTCCAGCGACACGTCGAGCTCCAGGGCGCCGAGCCGGGTCCGCGCCTCAACGTGGAGCACGCCCGAGCGCCTCCGAGCCCCCCACCAGCTTCGCCGCCAGCAGGATCGCGGCGGCCACGGCCACCAGGACCGCCGAGAGCGCCAGCGCCGCGTCGAAGTCGGTGGCGAAGCGGTCGTAGATGGCGAGCGGCACGGTCTGCGTGATGCCCCGGAAGGAGCCGGCGAACATGAGCGTGGCGCCGAACTCTCCCAGGGCCCGTCCCATCGCGAGCGCGGCCCCGGCCGTGAGGCCGGGCATCGCCGCCGGAATCATCACCCGCGCGAACCCGCGCGCCTCGGAGGCGCCGAGCGTGCGCGATGCGTCGCGCAGGGTCGGATCCACCGCGGCGAACGCGGCGATCGCCTGGCGCACGTAGAAGGGCGAGGCCACGAACGTGAGCGCCACGACCACACCGGCGGTGGTGAGCGAGAGCTCGATCCCCGCCGCATCGAGGGTGCCGCCGAGGATGCCCTGGGGCCCCACCGCAGCCAGCAGCGCGATCCCGGCCACGGCCGGAGGCAGGACCAGCGGCAGCTCGATCAGGGTCACGAGCAGCGCCCGCCCGCGGAACCTGCGGGTGGCGAGCAGATACGCGGCCGGAGTGCCGACCACCAGGATCACCGCCATCGCGGTCGCCGTGGTGCGGAGGCTCAGCCAGAGGGCGTCCAGAGCGCCCGGCTCGCCGAGGCTGTCCAGCAGCTGCCGCGGGCTGCTGTCCACGAAGATGGCGACGACGGGCAGCGTGAGGAAGGTGAGCACCGCCGCGAGCGCGGCTGTCAGCAGGATCGGGAACCAGATCGAGCGAGCCGTCAAGGCGCGGGTCCGAAGCCCGCCTTCTCGAGGGCGTCCGCGCAGGTCCCGTCGCGCAGCCCGTCCACGAAGGTGGCCGCCGGGCCGGGCTGCTTCGCCTTCTTGACGACCCCGGCCGCGTAGGTCACCTGCGGCTGAAGCGAGTCCGGAAGCTCGATCGCCTCGAGGGCGTCGCCCGCGGCGTTCACGTCGGTCACGTAGACGAACCCGGCGTCGACGGCGCCCTGCGTGAGCTTCCCGACGATGCCCTTCACGTCCGGCTCGTTCGAGCGGACGTTCGCGAGGATCGCCTTCTCCTGGTCGGCCGGGAGCCGCGACAGCACCTCGCGCGTGTACGAGCCGATCGGCACCGACTCCGACCCGATCGCGATCTTCACGCCGGGCTCGGTCAGGTCGTCGATGCTCTTGATGTCCGAGTCCTTGGGCACCGCGAGCACGAACGTGTTGGTGGCGAACTCCTCCGGCGTGTCGAGCAGGCCGTCCTTCGCGAGCTCGTCCGGGAGCTTCGTGTTGGCGGCCGCGTACACGTCCACGGGCACTCCCTGGCGAATCTGGGCTGCGAGCTCGTCCGAGCCCGCGAACGACAGCTTGACGCTCGCCTCCGAGTAGTCCTTCGCGCAGGAGGTGAGCGCCTCGGTCATCGAGGAGGCCGCGGACACGACCAGCCGCGGCTTGGAGGCCGTCGCGACCTTGTCGCCGTCATCGTCGTCGCCGCAGGCCCCGAGCGCGAGTCCCACGAGGACCAGCAGGGCGCCGGCGCGCCTCACGAGCGCTCGACCATCACCGAGGTGGCCTTGACGGTCGCGGAGGCGGGCACTCCCGGCGCGAGGCCGAGCTCCTCCACGGCGTCGCGCGTGATGGCGGCGATCACCCGGTGCGGGCCCGCCTCGATCTCCACGAGCGCCATCACGCCGTCCATCTCGACCGACCGCACGACCCCGGGAAAGCGGTTGCGCGCCGACAGCGCGTCGCCGGCGGGAGCTCTCGCCGGGTGCTTGGACAGGCGCTCCACCTCGCGCCGCGGCACCCGTCGCCGGTTGGCGGAATCCCGGTCCGTGCGCAGCTTCCCGGCCCGCTCCCAGCGCCGGAGGGTGTCGGGGCTGACGCCGATGGCGCGGGCCGCGTCGCCGAGGAGTAGTCCTGCATCGCCAGCCATGCTGCCTAAGCATTACATAGGCAGCAGGAGGACCGGTGGCCGGGCGGCTAGGCTCGGCGGCTGCGATGCCGGGTGCTGAGACGTTCCGTGGCCCCGCCGCCGCTTACGACCGTCACGTGGGCCGCTACGGACCGTCGTTGGCAGCGGCGCTGCTCGCGTTCGCGCGCGCCGAGCCGCGGATGCGCGCCCTGGACGTGGGCTGCGGGCCGGGCGCGCTCACGGCCGCCCTGGCGGAGCGACTCGGGGCGGCGAACGTGGCCGCGGCGGACCCCTCGGAGTCCTTCGCGGAAGCCTGTCGCGCACGGGTGCCGGGGGTGGAGGTGGTGGTGGCCCGCGCCGAGGCGCTGCCGTTCGCCGATCGCGAGTTCGACACTGCGCTATCGCAGCTGGTCGTGAACTTCATGCGCGATGCCGAGGCGGGGGTGGGCGAGATGGTGCGGGTGACCCGGCCGGGCGGTGTCGTGGCCTCCTGCGTCTGGGACTACGCAGGCGAGATGACGCTCCTGCGCGCCTTCTGGGACGCCGCACGCGAGGTCGATCCCGACCGCGCCGCCCTTGCCGACGAGGGAGCCGTGATGCGCTGGTGCGCCGACGGCGACCTTGCCGATCTGTGGCGCAGCGCGGGACTGGTCGACGTGCGCTCCGGGCCGCTCGTGGCGCGCGCCCGCTACGCGGACTTCGAGGACCTCTGGGCTCCGCTCCCAACCGGCGTCGCGCCCTCGGGCGCGTTCTGCAAGTCGCTCGACGGCGATCGTCGTGCCGCCCTCCACGATGCCTACCGCCGCCGTCTCGGGGTCGGCGACGGCCCGTTCGAGCTCACGGCGCGCGCGTGGGCGGTGGCCGGAACCGTCCGCCGATGAGCTCGGTCCCGGAACAGGCCGCCGAGAAGCGCGTGGCCCCGCTCGAGCTGTTCTTCGACCTGGTCTTCGTGTTCGCGCTGACCCAGGTCACAGCGCTGATGGCGGAGCACCCGACCTGGGAGGGCCTCGGGCAGGGCATGCTGGTGCTTGCCGCGCTCTGGTGGGCCTGGGGCGCCTACGCCTGGCTCACGAACTACATCGCCGCCGACGAGGGCAAGGAGCGGCTGCTCATCTTCGCCGTGATGGGCGCCTTCCTCGTGGCGGCCCTTGCCACGCCGCATGCCTTCGGGGACGACGCGCTGCTCTTCGGGCTCGCCTATGCCGCCGTCCGCTGGCTGCACATCTTCATCTTCGCCGAGGCCAACGACGACGTGGACACCGGGCAGGCGATCATGCGCCTGGCCCGCACGGCACTACCGGGGCCCGCATTGCTGATCGCGGCGGGCCTGACCGAAGGGACCCTCCAGGCGGCGCTGTGGATCGTGGCGCTGGCGATCGACTTCTCGGGTCCGTTCGTGTTCGGCGTACGCGGCTTCCGCGTCTCCCCCGGGCACTTCGCGGAGCGCTTCTCGCTGATCGTGATCATCGCGCTGGGCGAGTCGATCGTGGCCATCGGGACCGGGATCGGCAGCGACCTCGATGCGGGCACGATCGTCGCGGCGCTGATCGGCCTGGTGCTGGCGTGCGCGCTCTGGTGGGCCTACTTCGACGTGGTCGCGCTGTTCGCCGAGGACCGCTTCCGCGAGGCCACGGGGCACGAGCTGGTCCGCATCGCGCGCGACTCCTACAGCTACCTGCACCTGCCGATGATCGCCGGAATCGTGCTGGTGGCGCTCGGCGTGAAGAAGACGACCGGCCACGTGGATGTGCCGCTCGAGACCGCGCCGGCCGTGGCGCTGTTCGGCGGCGTGGCGCTCTACCTAGCCGGGCACGTGGGCTTCCGCCTCCGGATGGTGGGCAGCGTGCACCGCCCGCGGCTGATCGCCGCGCTGGTCTGCCTCGCCCTGATCCCGCTCGGGACCGAGGTGGACGCCCTCGTGGCGCTCGCGCTCGCCGCAGCCGTGGCCTCCGCGGTCATCGCCTACGAGGTGATCCACTACGCGGAGGCGCGTCGCCGGATACGGGGCCGGCACGCGACCGGGACCGGTTAGCTCCAGCCGAGCTCGATCGTCCGGGGGCGGCCGGTCTTGCTGGTGCCGGTCCTGGTGAACAATCAGATCAGCCCCATCGCCCGCAGCCACGCCTCGGTGCGCTTCATGCCGTCGTCGAGGTCCACGCGCGGGGCCCAGTCCAGCATCCGGTAAGCGGTCGAGATGCCGTAGGTGCCCTTGCGCTCCGCGAGGTAGCGGACGCCGTCGGCGGTCAGCTCGTTCGGCACGCCGCGCACGCGGGCGACCCGGTCGAGCGTCGCTGCCAAGGCGAGCGCGACGGCGGTCGGGACGGCGGGCACCTTCGTTCCGATCATCGCGCCGAAACGGCCGAAGTAGTCGCGGGTCTCGACCCCCACGCCACCGCTCAGCGTGACCACCCGGCCGGCCGCCGCGGGCGCGGTGCCCGCCCGTACGATCCCGTCGACGACGTCATCGACGTAGATCGGACTGTGGATCCCGTGGCCGCGGGCGGGCAGGACGGCGCGGCCCCTGCGCAGCAGCTCGAGCGGCAGGAGCGTCCATGGCCGCGACCCCGGGCCGTAGGTGTCGCTCGGCCGGACCACCGCAACCTCCTGCTGGCCGCTGGCGTGCGCCATCAGCGCCGCGTGCTCGGCCGCGATCTTCGTATCCACGTATGCCATGCCCGTGTGCCGCACCGGGTAGCTCTCGTCCACGCCGTCGGGGAAGTGGAGGCCGAAGGTGACCGCGGAGGAGATGTGCACGAACCGGCCGACGCCGTTGTCGCGCGCCGCCTCCAGCGCCATGTGGGTGCCGTTCACGTTCACGTCCCAGAAGCGCGAGGTGTCGGACGGCATCCCGACCAGCGCCGCGGTGTGGATCATCACGTCGCAGCCGGCCGCGGCGCGCTGCCACTCGCCGGGCCATCTGATGTCGCCCGCCACCACCCCAAGCTCCGGGTCTGCAATGAGGTCCACGCCGACGACCTCCACGCCGTCGCGGCGCAGCCGGTCGGCGAGCGAGCGCCCGATGAACCCGGCCGCGCCCGTGATCAGCACTCGCTTCATGGGGAAGATCTTAAGCGTGGCAGGTGGGCCAGCGCGTCGTGCGTCATTTCGTTGTCTCCTTGACAACGACCGAATGGAGCTGAGGGGGCTCGAACCCCTGACCTCGTGGCTGCCAGCCACGCGCTCTTCCAGCTGAGCTACAGCCCCTCGGGGAGGTAAGGCTAGCCCACGGAGCGGGCGGGCGCCTCGCCCCAGAGCTGGTCCAGGCGGTAGAAGCCGCGGGCGTCCGGGGTGAAGATGTGGACCACGCAGTCGAGGTAGTCGAGCACGATCCAGCGGGCCTCGCGCTGGCCTTCGGCGCGGCGTGGCAGCAGTCCCTCCTCGCGCTTCAGCTCCGCGTGGATCGCGTCGTGGATCGCCTTTGTCTGGCGCTCGGTGTTGCCGGAGCAGATCACGAAGAAGTCCGTGTAGCTCACGATCCCGCGGAGGTCGATCACCCGCACGTCCGCGGCCTTGCGATCGGACGCGATGGCTGCGATCCGCTCGGCCAGCTCCTCGGAGCGCTTCACGGGCTCACACCCGTGCGCTCGCCGGCCGCGTAGAGGCCGCGGTCGGCGATGTAGTCCGCCACGGGGCCCGGCACCAGGTAGCGGACGGGCTCGCCCTCGGACACGCGGCGGCGCAGGTCGCTGGACGAGATCTCGATGAGTGGCATGTGGATGAAGGTCACGCGGTCGGCTCCGGACAGACCGGCGAGGCTACGCACGACCTCCTCCCGTGCCCAGTCCACGCGCTCCACCGCCGCCACCCGGGCGAGCTCGAGGACCCGCTCGGGCTCGTGCCAGCTCGGCAGGGCCGCGGCCTGGTCGCCCCCGAGGATCAGCGTGAGCTCGTCCGCCGGCGCCTGCTCGCGCAGGTCCGCGAGCGTGTCGGCGGTGTAGGACGGCCCGGGCCGGTCGAGCTCGATCCGCGAGACCGTGAGGCCCGGGTCGCCGGCCGCCGCGAGCTCGGCCATCGCGAGCCGCGCCTCCGGGCCGGGGTCGTCCTCGAGCGTCCGGTGCGGCGCCTCGCCCACGGGCACGAGCACGACGCGGTCCAGCTCCAGCTGGACCAGTGCCTCCTGCGCGCACACCAGGTGGCCCAGGTGAGGCGGGTTGAATGCGCCGCCGAGGATGCCTATCCGCGGCAACCTAGTCCCGGACCTGCCCGGAGCCCTCGATGACGAACTTGTAGGTGGTGAGCTCGCGGGCTCCGATGGGCCCGCGGGCATGCAGCTTCTGGGTCGAGTTGCCGATCTCGGCACCCATCCCGAACACGCCGCCATCGGTGAACCGGGTCGAGGCGTTGACGTAGACGCAGGCCGCATCCACCGCGCCGGTGAACGCCTGCGCCGACGCGGTGGAGCCGGTCACGATCGCCTCCGAGTGGCCGGAGCCGTAGCGGTTCACGTGGTCGATCGCCTCCTCGAGGGAGTCCACGACCTTCACGGCGAGCACGAGCGCGAGGTACTCGGTGGCCCAGTCCTCATCGGTCGCCTCGGAGAGCGAGTCGCCGAGCGCACCGGCCAGGGAGCGGGCTCGGTCGTCCACCCGCAGCTCCACCCCCGCCTCGCGCAGCTCCCCCAGCACCCGGGGCAGGAACGCAGGCGCCGCGTGGGCGTGCACGAGCAGCGTCTCGGCCGCGTTGCAGACCGAGGGCCGCTGCACCTTCGCGTTGACGGCGATGCGACGCGCGTCGTCGAGGTCCGCCGTGGCGTCCACGAACACGTGGCAGTTCCCCGCCGCGGCATACATGACGGGCACTGTGGCGTGCTCCTTCAGAGCCGCCTTGAGCCCCTCCCCTCCGCGCGGGATGATCAGGTCGATCAGGCCGTCCTGGGTCGCAAGCTGGCGTAGCTCGTCCCGATCGCCGCCCGCGACGATCGACACGGCCCCGTCCGGGACGCCGGCCGAGGCGGCCGCGGCGGACACCACCTGCGCCAGCACCGCGTTCGAGTGCGCCGCCATCGAAGAGCCGCGCAGCACGATCGCGTTGCCCGACTTGAGGCAGAGCGCCGAGCAGTCCACGGTCACGTTCGGCCGCGCCTCGTAGACCACCGCCACCACGCCGAGCGGCACGCGCACGCGGCGCACGTCGAGGCCGTTCTCGAGCCGGTGCCCGTCGATCGTCTCGCCCACCGGATCCGGCAGCGCGGCGATCGCGCGGACGTCTGCCGCGATGCCGGCCAGCCTGGGGCCGGTGAGCTCGAGGCGGTCGAGCAGACCGGAGTCCAGCCCCGCCTCGCGGCCGGCCTCCATGTCGCGCTCGTTGGCCTCCAGAATCTCGCCGCTGCGGTCCTCGACCGCGCTCGCTATCGCCTCGAGCGCCCCGTTCCGCGTGGCGCCGTCGAGCGTCGCCAGCAGGCGCGCGGCGTCGCGCGCCCGTGCGCAGATTTCGGGTACCGCAGTGGCGGTCGTGGCCATCGCGCAAGGGTACCCGGTCGCAGCCGGCGCTAGGCGGCGGCGCCGCGGGCGCGCACGGCCCCGGTGACCGCCCAGCGGCCGCTCCGGAAGCGGAGCCCGCAGGTGATCAGCCGGACCACGATGAGCGACACGAGGCCGACCCAGACACCCACGATCCCGAGGTCGAATGCGAGCGACGCCAGCGCGATCGGCACGAACGCTCCGAGCGACGCGGCCAGCATGCCCCACATCAGGAAGCGGGTGTCGCCGGCTCCGATGAGGATCCCGTCGAGGGCGAACACCGCGCCGTTGACGGGCTGCATGAGGGCGAACAGCGGCCAGATCTCCGTGGCCCTGTCGACGACGTGGGGATCGCTGGTGAACGCGTGCGGCAGAACGTCGATCAGGGCGAGCATCACGACGGCGAACGCGGCACCCGCCGCGACCGCCCATTCGATCATCCGGCGCGCCGCGCTGCGCGCCTCACCGGCGTTCCCCGCGCCGAGCGCACGACCCACGATCACCTGGCCGGCGATCGCGACCGCATCCAGGACCAGGGCGAGGAACACGAACAACTGGAAGGCGATCAGGTGCGCCGCCAGCGAGTCCTCGCCGATCCGGGCCAGTACGGCGCTCGCGACGAGGAACGAGCCATAGAGCGCCGCCGTGCGGACGAAGATCTCCCCGCCGATCCGGGCGAGCGGGCGTATGGCCGCGATACTCGGGCGGCGCGAGTCGGCCGGGGTGCGGAGCAGCCGGATCGCGAACGCCGCGCCCATCCCGGCCTGGGAGACCACCGTGGCCCAGGCAGAGCCCGCGAGGCCCCAGCCGAAGCCGTAGATGAACAGCAGATTGAGCACCACGTTCACGCCGTTCGCCGCCACCACGATCACGAGTGGGGTGCGCAGGTCCGCGACGCCGCGCAGCCATCCCTGTCCGGCCAGCGCGATGAGCGCGAACGGCAGGCCGAGCGACCCGATCCGGAGATACGTGACCGCCAGCTCGCCGGTTCGCCCGTCGCCACCCAGCAGGTGCACGAGTGGCGCCGCCAGCGAAGCGAGCAGAGCCACCAGGCAGACGCCGATGCCGGTGGAGAGCCACAGCGCCTGCGCAGCGAGCCGGCCTGCGGCCTCCTCCTCGCCGGCCCCGTGGAGCCGGGCCACCTGGGCTGTGGTCCCGTAGGTGAGGAAGTTGAAGAGCGTGAACGCGCCGGTGAGCAGCGTGCCGGCGAGCGCGAGCGCGGCCAGCTCGGGCGTGCCCAGGTGCCCGACCATCGCGGTGTCGGCGAGCAGGTAGAGCGGCTCCGCCGCCAGCGCGCCGAGCGCCGGCAGGGCGAGCCTCAGGATCTCGCGGTCGTACGGCGAGTGGAGGCTCAATCGAGCACGAAGTAGTCGCGGTGCACGGCCTCCTCGGTGGCACGCGGCATCACCCCGCGCACCGCCTCCGTCTTCAGGCCCTTGATCCGCTGCAGCTCTACAGCCGAGTAGTTCACGATCCCCTTGCCCACCGCCCTGCCGTCGCAGCGGATCTCCACCGCGTCGCCCGCCTCGAACTCCCCCTCCACGCCCACCACGCCGACCGGGAGCAGGCTCGTGCCGCGTTCGCGCAGCGCGCGCTCGGCCCCCTCGTCCACGAGCAGCCGCCCGTGCGTGGGCTTGGCGTACCGAAGCCAGAGCTTGAAGCTCGACACCCGCCCCTGCTGCGGCTGGAAGCGGGTGCCGGACGGCTCCCCTGCGAGCGCGCGCGACATCTCCTGGGGGTCGACCCCGCTGGCGATGGTGACGGGGATGCCCGCGGCCGTGGCCATCTCGGCGGCCACCACCTTCGAGCGCATCCCGCCCGAGCCGAGCGGCGAGGTGGACAGGCCGATCTCGTAGCCCTCGAGCTCCCCCACCTCGGCCACCTCCGGCACCAGCCGCGCCTCCGGGTCGCGGCGCGGGTCGGCGCTGTAGAGCCCGCCCGTGTCGGTGAGCAGGACGAGCAGGTCGGCGCCCAGCAGGATCGCCACCTGGGCCGCGAGGAAGTCGTTGTCGCCGAAGCTGATCTCGTCCGTGGTGGTGGTGTCGTTCTCATTGATCACCGGTACGACGCGCCACCGGAGCAGCGTCTGAAGCGTGTGCCGGGCGTTCAGGTAGTGACTCCGCGCCGACATGTCGAAGAACGTGAGCAGCACCTGCGCGCTGCGCACTCCGCGCGCCTGCAGCAGCTCGTCGTAGGTCCGGTAGAGCTTTCCCTGCCCCACGGCGGAGGCGGCCTGGAGCTCCTCCATGCCCGTCGGGCGCATCGGAAGCCCCATCAGCGCCATGCCACGCGCGATGGCGCCCGAGGTGACCACCACCACGTCGTCGCCGGCCTCATGCCGAGCCGACACCGCCTCGCTGACCGAGGCGAGCACGTCGGCGCGCACCTCACCGGAGTCGTCGGCGACGATGCTCGAGCCCAGCTTCACCACCAGGGTGGCCATCGCGGCTGAAGGTTATGCCTAGCCGCTCGAGCCGCCGGCGAGCTTCCAGTCGCCGTCGTGCTTCTCCAGCTGGAACTCGCGCCGCTGGCGCTGGCCCTGGACCCGCAGCACGGCGACCACCGTGGCCTTGTCGCCGTCCACGGTGGTGCGGCGGATGTCCACGAGCGAGAGACGCAGGCCTCTCACCGCGTCGAGCTGCTTCTTGCAGGCCTCCGTGTCGCCCTCCTTGGCGCCGGTGGACTGGGCGATGAACCCGGGGCTGAGCAGCTCGTCACAGAGCTTGTCCGAGTCGCGGTCGTTCGTGGCGCTCACGAACTCGCGAACCACCTGCTCGGGGTCGTCCGCGTCGCTGCCGCCGCCACCGCCGCACGAGCCGAGTGCCAGCGCGGCGAGCGTGAGCAGGGCTGCGGCCGACCGGGACACCGGCAGACTTCTACCTGAACGGCGCGCTCGGATGGAGCTCGAAGACCACGCCGGCGATCTCCACGTCGTCCCCGGGCTCGAACCCCGCGGCCTCGAGTTCCCGGATCACGCCCAGGGAGCGCAGGCGCTCCTCGACGTAGCGCATGGCCTCGTCGTTCCCCACGTCGTGTCGTGCGATCAGGCGCTCGGGGCGTGGACCATGCACCGCGAACGCGCTCGGGCCGGTGCGCTCCACGCTGATCTCGTCGGCCTCGCCCGGGCGGTAGACACGGTGAGTGGCCGGCAGCTCTCCGCCCGCTTCCTCGGACGCCGCGGACTCCATCGGAACGCGGCGGGCAATGGCGATCGCCAGCTCGTCGAGCCCTGCCCCGGTGGCCGCCGATGTGGCCATCACCTCCCCGCCCGTCCGCTCGCGCCACTCCTCCACGGCGGCGCTCACCGCCTCGGGGGGCAGCAGGTCGCTCTTCGAGAGGCAGAGCAGCCGGGGCAGCTCCTCCAGGCCGTGCCCGTGCTCGCGCAGCTCTGCCTCCACCGTCCGGTGGTTCTCGACCGGGTCGGAGCCGTCGAGCGGCTGCAGGTCGAGCACGTGCAGGAGCAGGCGGCAGCGCTCGACGTGAGCGAGGAACTCGTGGCCGAGGCCCGCGCCCTCGCTGGCGCCCTCGATCAGGCCCGGGATGTCCGCCAGCACGAGCTGGCGCTCACCGGCATCGAGCGTGCCCAGCACCGGATGAACGGTGGTGAACGGATACCCGGCCACCTTGGGCTTTGCGCGCGTGAGACGCGCCAGGAGCGAGGACTTGCCGGCATTCGGCAACCCCACCAGGCCGGCGTCGGCCAGCAGCTTCAGGTGCAGCTCGAGCCAGCGCTCCTCGCCGGGCAGCCCGCGCTCGGCGAAGCGCGGCGTCTGCCGCGTGGAGGTGGCGAAGTGGCGGTTACCGCGCCCGCCCATCCCGCCGCGGGCCACCACGGCCCGCTGGCCGGCCGAGCGCAGATCCCAGCGCGCGTCCCCCTCGGCGTCCTCCACCACGGTGCCGGGCGGCACGCGCAGCACGAGCGGATCGGGCGTGGCGCCGTGGCGTCCCGCCCCCTCGCCGTGCCCGCCCCGCTGCGCCTTGAAGTGAGCCCCGCGCCGGAAGCTCGCGAGGTCGCGCAGCGACGGATCGCACTCGACCACGATCTCGCCCCCGCGACCGCCGTCGCCGCCGTCCGGTCCCCCCTTCGGCACGTGCGCCTCGCGGCGCAGGGATACGACCCCGTCGCCGCCGGCGCCGCCACGAACGAAGATCCGCGCCCGGTCGTGGAACACGGCTAGTCCGCGAGCAGCCGCTCGATGAGCGGCCGGTCGTCGGGGAAGAGACCGGCCGCCGGCAGCCGCCGCAGCAGCTCGCCCCAGCCGGCGCCGGCCTCCAGCGCAGCTCGTATCTGGGGGCGCGCCTCGGCCTCGCGCCCCTCCACGGCGAGCGCGACGCCGTGCCAGAAAGCCAGCTCCGCGCTGTCCGGCTGCGCGGCGTGCGCCGACGCATAGCGGGCGAGGGCGCCCCGGGTGTCGCCGTGAGCGGCAAGCTCGTCCCCCTCGTCCACGTAGGCGTACGCCCGCCTCATGCCGAGCAGCCGGCGAAGCTCGCCCAGGGGATCGGGGTGGTCGTCCACCCGCAGGTCCACGGGGCGGTCGGCCTCCGGACGACCCGAGGCCTCCGCGGCCACCACCACGAGCGCGGCCGACTGGCGTCCGCGCAGGTCGCCCCCCTCGCGCTCGGCGGCTTCGAGCGCGACGATGAGCCGCTCCGCGAGGCCGCCGTCCGCGGCCGCGAAGGCATCCACCATCGCGTCCCACACGGTGCCGGCGGCCATGATGTTCGCCTGCGCGCTCACGCCGTCGCCGATGTGGTGACCCGCGTGCCGGATGCAGCGCTCCCCGGTGTGAGCCGCCACGCCACCCCAGGTGTCCACCACCGCGACCTGGCGCACCTCCGCGCCCTCGGCGCCGTCGAGGAGTCCCGACAGCACCTCACCCGCGCGCTGGCCGGCGCGCAGCAACTCCAGGCCGCGCGGGCCGAAGGCGGGCTCCACCACCGCCTGCGTGGCCACGCAGCCCACCCCGGCCTCGGCCCAGGGGACGAGCGAGCCCACGGCGAGGAAGTGCGACTGGACGGCCACGCCGAGCTCGCCGGTGGCGGCATCGCGGGCGACGATGGAGTAGGTCATGTCGCGGCGATGGTAGAGCGGCTCGCCCCGTGACTAACGGCGCGGCGCCTGCGAGAGCCCGCCGTCCACCACCAGCGACTGGCCGGTCACGTAGGCGGCCTCCGCGGACAGCAGGTAGAGCGCCGCGTACGCGATCTCCCAGGCCGTGCCCTGGCGCCCGAGCGGGATGCGCACGGCGCCGCGCTCCGGCACGAGCTGGGTGGCGAGCCGGCCGAGCGAGGTGTCGATCAGGCCGGGCTCCAGCAGGTTCACGCGTATCCGCGGCGCTCCCTCCACGGCGGCCGAGCGCGTGAGGCTCTGGAGCGCGGCCTTCGAGGCCCCGTAGGCGGGGATCGGTATGTACTCGCCGGCCGCGATCGAGCCCACGAGCACGATCGACCCACCGTCCGCAAGCGCCGGCAGGGCGTGCTTGCAGCCGAGGAAGTGCGAGCGCAGGTTCACGGCCAGCACGCGATCCCAGTCCTCGACGCTCGTGCCCTCCACGCGGAACCCGCCGGCGATCCCCACGTTCAGCACGACGCCGTCGAGGCCGCCGAGCGCCTCGCCGGCCGCGGCCACCATCGCCACGACGCTCTCCTCGTCCGCCGCGTCGGCCTCGAGCGCCACCGCGCGGGCGCCCTCGGCCTCGCACATGGAGGCGGTCTCCGCGGCCGAGTCGAGATCCAGGTCCGCCACGGCCACGGCGGCTCCCTCGCGCCCGAACAGCACGGACATCGCGCGGCCGTTGCCCAGCGGCGGGTCCTCGAGGCCGTGCGTCTGCTGCCCGCCGCCCACCACGAGGATGCGCCGTCCATCGAGCCGCCCACGACCCGCCGCTTCGCCGCGCGACTCGGGTACCAGGGGTGGGACCGGGCGTTCCATCGCGAGGCGCTAGCGTAGCCGCGTGGCCAACCCCGCCGAACCGCGAATCCCGCCCCTCCCTCCCGGCGAGTGGCCGGAGGAGCTGCGGCCGCTCGCCGCGTTCTCCGCGTCGGGCGAGGAGATCTCGATCGGGGACCTGAACATCTTCCGCACGCTGGCCCAGCATCCCGCCCTCTTCCAGAGCTGGGCGCCGTTCGGGGGCTATCTGCTCACGAACGGGACGCTGCCGTTCGAGGAGCGCGAGCTGCTCATCCTGCGGACCGGCTTCAACTGCGGCTCACCCTACGAGTGGGGCCAGCACGCGCGGATCTCGCTGAACGGCGGAATCAGCCGGGAGACGGTGGACCGCGTTGCGCAGGGGCCCGAGGCCGAGGGCTGGAGCCCCCGCGAGGCGGCGCTCCTGCGGGCCGCCGACGAGCTGCACGAGTCGGCCACCATCTCGGCGGGCACGTGGGAGGCGCTCGCCGGCGAGCTGGACGCCCGTCAGCTCATCGAGCTCTGCGTGCTCGTGGGCCAGTACCACCTGGTCGCGTTCACCCTGAACGCCGTGGGCGTGCAGCCGGAGCCGGGGCTCGAGCCGCTGCCGCCGGGCCGGCGAGCTAGTCGGCCTGCGGGTCCACGGAGATCACGCGTCCGTGGTGTCCGCTGGAGAACTGCACGAGTCCCGGTCGCACGGCGAAGATCGTGTGGTCGCGACCGATCCCGGCGCCCTCGCCGGGCTTGAAGCGGGTGCCGCGCTGGCGCACGATGATCTCGCCGCCGGTGACGGTCTGGCCGGCGAACACCTTCACGCCGAGGCGCTTGGCGTTCGAGTCGCGGCCGTTGCGGCTGGATCCGAGTCCCTTCTTATGAGCCATCGTCGGTTTCCTCCTTGGCCGAAGCCTTCGCGCTCCGGCGGCGCGCCTACCTTGATGTCGCCGATCTCCAGCCGCGTGAGGTCCGAGCGATGCCCGCTGCGGCGCTTGTAGCCGCGCTTGGGCTTGAACTTCAGCACGTGGATCTTCTTGCCGCGCTCGTGTCCGGTCACCGTGGCCTCGACCTTGACCTTCGCGAGGTCCTCGCCCGACAGGACCGACTTGTCGCCGTCGGCGTACAGCAGCGGCTGCAGCTCGACCTTGTCGCCCTCGCCGGCGGGCATGCGATCGACGACGAGCGAGTCGCCCTTCTCGACGCGGTACTGCTTACCGCCGACTTTCACGATGGCGTACATGACAGAGGAACGGCGCCGCGGGTCCGGCGCCGAGAGGGGCGAGTCTAGCGATCAGGCCCGTGCCGTCGCCCGCCGGCGCAGGGCGGTTCCCTGGGCCAGCAGGAGCCCCACGGCCACCAGCGCCGCGCCCCCGGCGGCGCGAGCGGTCACCGGCTCGTCGTAGAGGGCCGCCCCGAAGGCGAGCGCGCCGAACGGCAGCAGCATCGCCAGGAAGGACATCGCCCGGGCGCTCATCTGCCGCAGGAGCAGCGTCAGGACCACGAAGGCGATCGCCGAGCCCGCGATCGCCAGATACACGATCGACCCGAGCGACTCCGCCGTCCACCGGAACTCGCCCCAGTCCTCGCTCGCGCCGGACACCACCAGCAGCAGCGTGCCGCCCGCGAGCATCGCCCACCCGTTCAGGACGACCGCGTCGAGGTTCGCCGCCCGCAGCTTGATCGAGATGTTCCCCGCGGATGCTCCGAGCGGAGCCAGCACGAGCGCCAGGGCCCCGGCCCAGGCGAGGTCGTCGCTCCCGAGGTCGAGGCTCTCGACGAACGCGAGCGCAAGGCCCCCGATCGCGATCACCACCCCCACGATCAGGCGCGAATGGAGCGGCTCGTCGGGGAGCAGGAGCCCGCCCAGCACCGCGGTGTAGAGCGGCAGGATCCCGAACAGCACCGCCGCGAGGCCCGACGGGATGTGCTGCTCGCCCCAGTAGACGAGGCCGTAGGTTCCGGCGAACGGCAGCAGGGCGAGCAGCGCCACGAGCACCGCGTCGGTGCGGAGGGGGCGCCGGCGGGCAGCGCTGATCGCGAGCAGCGTCAGGCCCGCGAAGGCGAAGCGGGCACCGCCGCCGAGCAGCGGCGGGCAGTCCTCGAGGCCGATCTTGATCGCCACCCAGGTGCTCGACCAGATGACGACGAGCATCACGTAGAGGGCGAGAGCGGCGGGGCGGCTCACGCGCCCTGACGCTAGCGCGGGCGCGCGGCACGCGCCGCGAGTGCCTAGGCGATGGGGTCGAGCGCCGGCACGACCATCCGCGGCAGCTCGAGCGCCGGGACCGGAGCCGGGGCGGGCTGGGGCAGGATCGCGGTCGAGCCGTTCGGCGAGGCGAGCATCCAGCCCTGGAAGTCCGAGCTGGCCATCGGCGTGGCGAGCACGAAGCCCTGCACGAGGTCGCAGCCGAGCCGGCGCAGCTCGCCGAGCGCCACGTGGTTGTCCACGCCCTCGGCCACCGAGCGGAGACCGAGCCGGTTGGCCAGCTCCACCACCGAGCCGACGATCACGGCGTCGCGATCGTCGCTGCCCAGCGCGCTCACGAACGAGCGATCGATCTTCACCTCGTTCACCGGCAGCGTCTTGAGGTAGGAGAGGGACGAGTAGCCGGTGCCGAAGTCGTCGATCGCGAGCCGGATGCCGGCGGCGCGCAGCTCCTCGAGCGCGGCCGACGCGCCCTGCGAGTCCACGATCAGGGTGCTCTCGGTCACCTCGAGCGTGAGCCGCGAGGCCGGGAGCCGGTGCTCGCGGAGCAGCGCCACCACGCTGCGGGGGAAGGTGCGGTCGAGCAGGTCCCCGGCTGACAGGTTCACCGACAGGTCCAGCGTCACGCCGTGCGAGCGCCAGAGCGCCCAGTCGCGCAGGGCGCACCGGAGCACGTGCATCGTCAGCTTCCGGATCAGCCCCGTGGCCTCCGCGACCGGGATGAACTCGGACGGCGGAATGTGCCCGCGGACCGGATGGGGCCAGCGCGCCAGCGCCTCCACGGAGCGCACCCGCCCGGTCAGCATGTCGAACTGCGGCTGGTAGTGGATCTCCAAGACCCTGTCCTCGAGCGCGCGGCGCAGCTCCGAGCCGATGTCGAGCTGGTTGCGGCCCGAGCTGCCATGGAGCGGGCGGTACAGCGAGTGGGCGCCGCCGGTCTGCTTGGCCCGGTACATCGCGGCGTCCGCGTGCCCGATCAGGGTGTCCACGTCAGTGCCGTGGTCGGGCCAGCAGGCGATCCCGATGCTCGCGCACACGTCGAGCTGGAAGTCCTCCACGTCGATCAGGGCTCGAGAACGCCGCCGTCACGCGGCCGGCGGCCGCAAGCGCCGCGGCGGGGCTGTCCACGTCGGGGAGCAGCACCGCGAACTCGTCGCCGCCGAGCCGGGCGAGCGACGCCGGCCGTCGATCGCACTCTCGATCCGCGGACCCACCTCGCACAGGAGCAGGTCGCCCAGCGGTGGCCGAGTCCGTCGTTGATCTCCTTGAAGCGGTCGAGGTCCATGACCATCACGGCCAGTGGCCGTCGTCGCGCGAGCGCGACCTGATCGCCTGCTCGGCGAGCACGCGGAAGAAGGCGCGGTTGGGAAGGCCGGTGAGCGAGTCGTGCAGGGCGTTGTGGTCGTTCATCACGGCCCGCGCCCCGCCGAAGTGCATGGCCGCCAGGGGCAGCAGGATCAGCGGCAGGAGCCCCAGGCTGAAGTCCGCCGCCACGACGATCACCGGCGCCATGCCCAGCAGCACGGCGGACGTGGCCGCCTGGAAGAGCAGGTCGTCGCCGAGCGTTCGCAGCACCGGCGCCCGGTGGGCCAGCGCCGAGGCCGTGCCCGCGAGGCAGTTGTTGACGGCGAAGAAGGCGGCTCCCGCGAGCACGACGGCGGGGATCTCGCTCGGCGAGAAGGCGGGCAGCGGATCGGTGAACGGCACGCCGGCGATGAGCGAGAGCACCGCCCCTGCCGCGGCGAGCGAGAGCGTGAACTGAGCGACGTTGAAGACGGCGCGCGAGAGCGGCCGGCGGCGCACAAGGTCGGTGAGCAGCGAGCCCACGGCCTGGGCGACCACGGCGGCGGGGGTGCCGAACGCAAGCAGCGCCGCGTAGGAGAAGGCGGTGGCGGTGCTGATCTCCGCCTCCCTGCGGGGCACGCGGATCGGGTGCAGCTCACCGAGCAGCACCAGCGCGAAGAGGATCCAGTAGAGCGGACCGGCGCCGGACAGCGCGTCCAGCGCGGACGGGGCGAGCGCGACCAGAGCGCCACACCCGATGAGGGAGACGGCAGCGAGGTAGCGGTGGAGGGCCCTCGGCTCTGGGACTCGCATTGAGGGGTCCTCGCAGGCGACCCCGGCTCCTGCCGGGGTCGCTAGCTCGGATCGTCTAGAACCTGCGGCCGGCCCCCAGCACCTCGATGATCGCCGCGATGGACGCGACGGCGAGGGCGATGCGATAGGCACGAACCTTCACTGCAACCTTGCGGTGACTCATAGTCCCCCTCCTGGTGACGGATCGAAGCCCGTTACTCGGCCGTCTCGGCCAGAGTGATCCGGGCTATACCCCAAGTCGGCGGCGTGGGCCCCGGCCCTGTCCGCACACCCCCCGTTCTGGACACTTGGACGACAAATTGGGGCGAGCCCGGCTCCGGAAGAGGCCGGGACCGATAGCAGGGATGTGCTCCTCGCCGCCGCCCTCGTGGTCTGCCTCGCCACCGTCCCGCTGCTCGGCGGCCGGCTCGACGCGCTCGCCGATCTCGAGCTGAGGGCACGCTGGACGCTGCTGGCCGCGCTCGGCACCCAGATGGCGATCGTCTACGTGGTCCCGCACTGGCCCCACGACCTGCTGTCCGCCGGGCATCTCGCCTCCTACGCGTTCGCCGTGGGCTTCCTCGTGGCGAACCGGCGCGTGCCCGGGCTGCTGATCATCGCGCTGGGCGGAGCGTCGAACCTCGCGGCGATCGCGGCGAACGGCGGCGTCATGCCGGCATCGCGATCCGCGCTCGCGCACCGCCGGGCTGGAGGACACCCCCGGTCAGTTCGCGAGCTCGATCGCGGTGGGCAACCCAAAGCTCTCCTTCCTCGGCGACGTGTTCGCGGTTCCCGCCTCCTTCCCGGTCCACAACGTCTTCAGCGTCGGCGACGTGTGCATCGTGATCGGGGCGTTCGTGCTGCTGCACACGGTCTGCGGCTCCGCGCTCGTGCGCTCGCGCCGCAGCGACTTCGCCGATCTGATGCGCAACGGCCCGTTCGTGCGCGCGTGGCTGGCCAAGGGCATCTCGAACCTTGGCGACTGGACGTATTCGATCGCGATCCTCACCACGCTCGCCGAGCGCGGCATCGGCGCCGGCTCGTTCGCCACGCTGCTCATCGCTCAGGTGGGCGCCGCCGCGCTCACCGGG
Organism: uncultured Thermoleophilaceae bacterium; assembly: GCA_963759625.1. Classification (GTDB taxonomy): domain Bacteria; phylum Actinomycetota; class Thermoleophilia; order Solirubrobacterales; family Thermoleophilaceae; genus JACVRW01. The sequence goes on from CAVXAD010000017.1 coordinate 517,804, forward strand.
GCGCTCGGCGGCCCATTCGTGGACCGCCTCTCCCGGAAGCACGTGATGATCGGCGTGGACCTCGCGCGCTGCGCGGCCGTGGCCTCCCTTCTTCTGGTCGGAGATCCGAGCCTCGCGCACCTCTACGCCGTGGCCGCGTGCATCGGCGCCGGCGGTGCCCTGTTCTCGCCCAGCCTCCAGGCCACGGTGCCCAACTTGGTGCCGCGGACCCGCCTGGTGGCGGCCAACGCCCTGCTCACCGGCATGTTCCACCTGGCGATCATGATCGGGCCCGTGCTCGGCGGCATGGCGGCCGCAGCCTGGGGTCCCGACCTCGCGATCGGGCTGAACGCCGCGTCGTTCGCGGTGTCCGCCGCGCTCGTGGCCACCGTGCGGATCGCACGCGGGGCGCCGGCCGTGGCGATGCCGGTCCGGCAGGATCTGGTCGAGGGGCTGCGCTACAGCGTGGGCACGCCGCTCGTGCGCGGCGTCATGATCGTGATCGGCGTCGTGATGGTCGCCGCGGCCGTGCGCACGCCTCTGGAGCCGCTGTTCATCCTCCGCACGCTGGCGGAGCGACCGGCGGCGCTCGGACTGGCCGCGGGCGCCTGGGGCGTCGGCATGGTCCTCGGCTCGGGCATCGCTCCGACGCTCAGCCGGCATCTCTCGCGACAGCGGATGCTCAGCGGCGCGCTCGCGGTGGTCGGCGTGGCGGTGGTCGCCTCCGCGGCGGCTCGGATGCTGGAGCCGGTGCTGGCGCTCTTCATGATCGCCGGCGTGGGCAACGCCGTGGCCGTGATCTCCTACCAGTCGCTGCTGCAGGAGCGGACGCCGGACCGGCTGCGCGGGCGCGTGGTGGCCGTGTCCGAGGCCGTGCTCGACGCCTCGCTGATCGTCGGAGCCCTGATGTCGGCCACGCTGGCCGGGCTGCTCGGCGTCCGCGGCGGGATGGCGGCATCGGGCGGCGGCTTCCTGGTCGCGGCGGTCCTGGCCGGCCGCCTGCTGGGCGCGGCGGTGCTCCCGCAGCGCGAGAGCCGTGCCGATACGGCCTCCGTGCCCGCGAGCCCGCCCAATGGCGGGCCAGGCGACGTAGGGCCGTACGCCCGCTGGCTCACAGGAGCGAGCCAGGGCGGCGCCGGTCGGGGCGGCGACGGCTGTCGATTACCGGACGAGTGGGCTTGCGAGCTCGAACGGTGATCGACGCCGGAGCGCAAGCCCCGAACCTGAACGCCCTACGGACGAAGACTCCGCCGGCTTTCGCCCGCGCCCGCGCCCGCCGCGGCGCCCGCGCCGGCGCCTGCGGCCGGCCGCCGAGTCGGCGTCGCCCTCGCCGTCCGCATCGTCGTCCACTCCCTCGGGCGGGTTCACGAGCGAGGCCTGCGCCGCCGAGCGACCGACCTGGTCGATCCGCACGAGCGTCTTCTCACCCACGAGCCGGGCCGCCCCCGACACCGACACGATGTAGCCGTCGAGCTTGGCCACGGCGTCGGCGTCGTTGTACATGTGCGGCTCCTCGATCGAGACGAGCACCTCCTCGCCCTCGCGGAACGGGAGCGCGCGCTCCTCCACCTCCGCGTGGGTGCCCTCGAGCACCACCTCGAAGGAGTCGATCGGCAGCGCCTCGGTGCCCTCGAAGTGGAAGTGGCGCCCGGTCTCCCGCTCGAGCTCCACGATCGGGCCCGGCATTCCGTGCCCGCCGACGAGCTTCGACGCGACCTTGGGATTCACCCTGATCAGGAACGCCGGGGAATCCGGGCGTTCGGCGGCCAGGTCGCGCAGCTCGCGGTCCACGTCGATGGCCACGGTGTCCTCGGAGAGCACCACGCCTTCGCCCGCGCAGGTCGGGCAGGCCTTGGTGAGGATCTCGCGCACGCCCTCCGTGACGTTCTGGCGGGTCATCTCCACCAGCCCGAGCGGCGAGATCTCGACCACGTAGGTCTTGGTGCGGTCCTCGTCCAGCGACTTCCGGAGCGTCTTCAGCACCGCGTCGCGGTTTCGCGCCCGCGCCATGTCGATGAAGTCGATGACGATGATCCCGCCGATGTCGCGCAGCCGCAGCTGCTTCACGACCTCGTCGGCGGCCTCGAGGTTGGTCCGCGTGATCGTGTCCTCGAGCTTCGCGCCCTTGCCGCGTCCGGTGAACGAGCCGGAGTTCACGTCGATCACGGTCATGGCCTCGGCGTAGTCGATCATCAGGTAGCCGCCGCTCGGCAGGTCCACACGCCGGCGGAGCACCGACTGGATCGCCTCCTCCGCGCCGTAGCGCTCGAAGAGCGGCTCGTCGTCCTCGTAGAACTCGAGCCGGCTCGAGCAGCTCCGGTGCGGTACGGGTGAAGAACGACTCGAGCCGGTGGTGCTGCTTGCGGTCGTCCACGAGCGCCTTCTCGAACTCTCCGGAGAAGATGTCGCGCGCGACGCGCACGGACAGGTCGGCCTCCTGGAAGACCATCGCCGGCGCGGTCGTCTCCTTGCCGCGCTGCTGGAGCACGTCGTGGAGCTTGTGCAGGTACTTGATCTCGCGATCGAAGTCCTCGCGCTTCGCCCCCTGCGCCGCGGTGCGCACGATTGCGCCGCCGCCGCGGAGGTCGATCTTGCCGGCGGCCTTGCGCAGCCGGTCGCGCTCCTTGTCGTCGAGCCGGCGCGACACCCCCACGCCCTCGCCCTGCGGCACGTACACGAGGTAGCGGCCCGCGATCGAGAGCTGCATCGACAGGCGCGGGCCCTTGGTCTTCAGGGGATCCTTGATCGCCTGGACGAGGATCTCCTGGCCGGGCTTGAGCAGCTCGCCGATCCGCTTGCCCTTGGTGCGCCCGGAGCGCCCGCGACGTGCGACCTCGACCCCGGGGAAGACCAGGTCGTCCGCGTGGAGGAAGCCGTTCTTGTCGAGGCCGATGTCCACGAACGCGGCCTCGAGGCCGGGCAGGACGTTGTCGACCTTGCCCTTGTAGATGTTCCCGACGATCGAGCGGTTGCCGCGGCGCTCTATGTAGAGCTCCGCGACGCGCCAGTCGTCGGCTTTCGTCTGCCGGCCGTCTCTAGAGCCGGAGGGAGTTCCCTCCGTCTCGAGGATGCCGACTCTGGTTTCGCCACGGTCCACCGTGACGAGCAACTGCTTCTTCAAGTTGAAGCCCTCTCATGTGTCAGAGGCCCTTCGCCGTGGCCGTCTCGCGCGCTCGCGCGTAGATCGACTGCATCACGCCCAGGGCCATGAAGGTAACGAGCACCGACGAGCCGCCATACGACATCAGCGGCAGGGGAACGCCGGTGATGGGCATGATCCCGATGGTCATGCCCACGTTGACGAAGACCTGGAACATCAGCATCGCGGTGATGCCGCCGGCGATCAGTGCGCCGTAGAGGTTCTTGGACATCGTCAGGATTCGGAGTGCTCTCCAGATCAAGAGCGCGAACAGGGACAAAACCAAGGCTGCCCCTACAAAGCCGAGCTCTTCTCCTACCACCGAAAAAATGAAATCGGTGTGGTGCTCAGGTAAGAAGTCTAGTCGCGTCTGGGTCGCATGATCGCCTCGGCCCGTCTTTCCCCCCGATCCGATGGCCGTCAGCGACTGATTGATCTGGTAGCCCTCCTCCCGCGGATCGTTGGTGGGGTTGAGGAAAGCGGTGAGCCTGTCCACCTGGTACGGCTTGAGCACCTGCACCCCGACCGCGGGCGCCGCGACGAGCACGATCGCCACCGCCGCCACGGCCAGGACGCCGAGCGTGGCGAAGTGCGTCCACTTGGTTCCGGCCACGAACAGGATGGCCATGCACACCGCCAGGTACACCAGGCCGGAGCCCAGATCCGGCTGCCCGATCACGAGCATCGCGGGTATCACCGTGAGCAGCACGATCCGGCTGGTGGTCTCGCGATCGCCCAGCCGCCGCATGCGGTCGACCACGAAGGCCGACAGCGAGAGCACGAGCAACAGCTTGCCCAGCTCCGACGCCTGGAAGTTGATGAAGCCGAGCTCGATCGCGCGCTTGGATCCTCGCGCCGAGAACCCGAGCCCGTAGACGAGCAGGATCGAGCCGATCATGAGGCCGTAGATCCCGATCTTCCATTCGCGCAACCGCGAGTAGTCGAAGCGGGAGATCAGCAGCATCAGCAGGATCCCCACGCCGGCGTAGCCCGCCTGGCGGACGAGGTAGTAGTTCGGATCGCCGGCGATGTCGTCCTGGGTGGCGCTGCCCACGACGTAGAGGCTTGCGGCGGTGAGGCCGAGGGCCGCCAGCAGCATCAGCGGGTCGAGCGGGAGCATGCGCACGCGGTGCTCGCGGAAGTCGGTGACGGGCGACGCGGCGGACATCAGATGGCTGACCCCGAATCCGCGTGCCCGCGGGGGCGCGCCAGACCAAGCTGGGCGGCGCGCGCGGCCGAAGCCGATAGTGAGACCACTATCGGCGAGGACGAGGGTGCCGATCCAGCGACGGTGTGGCGCGTCATCCGTGGGTGCGGGGGTTTGGGGTCAGTCATCTCAGTCGGAGGGTCCGCCGCCCTGCACGAGGTGGTTCTCGTTCACGTGGAAGAGCGTCGCCAGGATGCGGCGCGCCATCGGGGCCGCCGTATCGGCGCCGAAGCCGCCTGCCTCGTCGGTCACGGCCACCACGTACCTCGGGCTCGGCCAGGGAGCGAGCGCCACGTACCAGGACTGGTCGGGCTTGCCGACGTGCTCGGCGGTGCCCGTCTTCCCGGCCACCTGGATCGGGAAGTCCTGGAACACCGCGGTCGAGGTGCCGCCCGGCGCGCTCGCGGCGCCGCGCAGGCCGTCGAGGATGGCCTGCCGGTATTCGGGGTTGATGTGGAGCCGCCGGGCCGTGGGGGCGTCGAGCTGCTGGATGGCGCGCCCGGAGGAGTCCTCGATCCGCTGCCCGAGCCGTGGCCGCAGCACACGGCCGGTCGCGAGCCCGGCGTAGGCCACCGCCATCTGCATCGGGTCTGCCTGCAGGTCGCCCTGGCCCACGGCGAGGTTCACGTTGTCGCCGGGGCTCCAGGGCCGGTCCGTGTCGCCGGCCTTGAAGAGCTTGTCGCGCCATTTGGGCGTGGGCAACAGCCCGGGCAGCTCGCCCGGGAGGTCGATGCCCGTGTCGCGGCCGATCCCGAGGCGGCGGGCCCAGCGCTGGAGCCCGAGGCCGTCGCCGGCGCTGTCGAGCTGGTAGCCGAGCTGGTAGAAGAAGACGTCGCTCGAGACGGTGAGCGCCTGGCGCAGCGCGAGCGCTCCGTGCGCGACGCCGCCGGCGTTCTCGAAGGTCTGGCCGCCGATCGTGAACGTGCCCGGGTCGAAGAGCGTGGTGTCCGGGGTGATCAGTCCTGTCTCGAGCGCTGCCGTGGCGGTGACCAGCTTGAACGTGGAGCCGGTGGGATAGCCGCCCTGGGTCGCGCGGTTGCTGAGCGGCGCCCCGTTGTCCAAGTCGTAGAGACGGTCGAGGTCCCGCTTCTTGATGCCCTTCGAGAAGATGTTCGGGTCGAAGGACGGCTCGGAGCCGAGGCCGAGCACCTCGCCGCTCTTGACGTCCATCACCGCGAAGGCGCCCCGGCCCGTGCCGCCGGCGAGCGCCTGCTGGCCCGCCTCCTGCACGTCGAGGTCCACCGACAGCCGCAGCTGGCTTCCCTGCACCGGCTCCTTCTTGTGCAGGCGCCGGTTGAGGTTCCCGAGCGCGTCCACCTGAAGCTGGCTGGCCCCGTTCCTGCCGCGCAGGAAGCGGTCGTACTGGAGCTCCACGCCCGACTGGCCCACCCGGTCGCCCAGGTCCACGTCGTGGTAGCGCGGGTCCTTCTGCTGCTCGGCGGTCATCTCGCCGACCGTGCCGAACAGGTGCGCGCCGATCTCGTGGTGCGGGTACTGGCGCAGGAACACGCGCTCCACGTCCGCGCCGCGGAAGGAGTCGTGGTGCTCGAGCAGGTACCAGGCGAGCTGGTCGGACACGTCCTGCTTGACGGTGGCCGTGGAGTACGGGAGCGCCTTCAGCTGTGGCTCCACCCTGCGCTCGATCGCGCGCGGGCGCTCGCCCAGCAGCCTCCCGAGCCGCCGGTACAGCCTGCGGCGCTGGGAGAGCTCCTTCGAGAGCCTGTCGGGCGAGAGCACCACGGCCATCGCCGGCCGGTTGTCCACGAGCGTGCGACCGTCGCGATCCACGATCTCCCCGCGCGGCGCCTGCACCTTGATCTCGCGCACGCGGTTGTCGCGCGCCTCGGCCAGGTAGTGGTCGCCGGAGAGGACCTGGAGGTACCAGAGCCGGAAGAAGATGACCGCGAACGCCACGAGCGCGACGCCACCGATCAGTGCCACCCGTACGGCGAGCTGCGGCGTGAGGGTGGGGCGCCTGTCGTCGTCGAGGTACATCAGATCTCGAGCCCGCGGAGGCCGAGCGGGCCGGTTGGGCGGGGAGCCTGGCGGCGGCGCCCGAGCTCGAGCGGATCCACGGCCAGCGAGGGACGCAGCACGCGACGGACGACGACGAACACCGGGAGCGCCAGCAGCGCGTTCAGGAGCACGGTCACGACCATGTCCCTGATCACCAGCGGGCTCACGCGCGCCCCCACGTCGAGCATGAAGGAAACCGCCGCGAAGGTCAGGACCCAGCCCGCCGTGGCCGCCGCGCCGACGGCCACGGGCAGCAGCCCGTGGCTCGGGTCGCGGACCTCGCGGAAGCGCCCGACGCTGTAGCCGACCGCCGTGAGCACCAGCGAGGAGGCGCCCATCGTGGCGCCCGTGGCCAGGTCGAGCAGGAATCCGGCGGCGAACCCCACCGCGCAGCCGGAGACGCTCCCGGCGTAGTACGCCATCGCCGCCACGGTGAGCACCACGAGGTCCGCGTGGCCGCCGAGCACGCTCGTCTGGCTGACCGCGGACACCTGGAGGATCACGGCGAGCAGCAGCAGCACACCCACCCGGAGGACCGCCAGCGGCGAGAGGATCACGGCGCGGCCGTCTCCGGGAGCGAGGCGGCCTGCTGGGTGGGCGGCCGCCGCGTGAGCACCTGGACGATGTCGAAGCGGCGCAGGTTGGCGAAGGGCTCGATGTGCACCCGCTGGTACTGCTCGAGCTCGTCGAGGTCGACCTTCGTGACCTTGCCGATCGGGATCCCGCGCGGGAACAGCGACTCCACCTTGCTGGAGGTGAACCCGGAGGTGACGACGGTCGTGTCCTCCGTCACGCGGCGGTCGCCCTCGATCAGATCGAGCAGGAGATCGCTGGGGTTGCCCACCTGCGGCCGGACCACGCCGCTCGCGCCCGCGGGCATCACCTGGGCGGTGACGGCGCTCGACGCGTCGGTGATCAACCGCACCTCCGAGGTTCCCCCGGTGACCTGGGTGATCTTCCCGACCAGCCCGCCGGCGGCGATGACCGGCTGGTTCACGCGCACGCCGTCGCCCGAGCCCTTGTCGATCTTCACGCTCGAGTACCAGACGGTCGGTGCCCGCGCGATCACGCGCGCGGCGAGCGGCTGTGTGCCGGACGGGAACATGTCGCTCCGCTGCAGCGACACGAGGCGGCTGAGCTGGGCGGCGTCGCGCTCGGCCGTCTGCGACTTGGCCAGCTCCGAGTGGAGCCGCTCGACCTCGGCGCGAAGGTCGGAGTTCTCGCCCTTGGCGTCGAAGGTGTCGCCCACCCAGCTGAAGAGGTCGCGCACCGGCTTGAGGGCCCGGCTGGCGCCGGTCTCGATCGGCGCGAACGCCTCCTGGGAGCCGCGCTGCAGCGCATGGAAGAAGCCGCCGCTCGACTCGCCGAAGTAGGCGGTGAGCACCGCGATGGAAAGCGCGACGAATACCGCCAGCGCCGCCCTCCTGCGGCGGACCACCTTCTTGTCGAACACGCTGCGCCCTCTCGCGCGGCGGGGACTACCGCCGCCGGTTGTTTCGGGAATTCTTGTTGCTGCGGTGGATGGCCTCGAACTCCTCGAGGCTGCGGCCCGAGCCCACGGCCACGCACGTGAGCGGTGACTCGGCAAGGTGCGCGGGCATCTGGGTCTCGTCGCGGAGGCGCTCGTCGAGGCCCTGCAGGAGGGCGCCACCGCCCGCGAGCATGATGCCGCGGTCCATGATGTCCGACGCCAGCTCGGGCGGTGTGCGGTCGAGCGTCTCCTTGACGGCGTCGATGATCGCCTGGAGCGTCTCCTCCAGGGCCATCCGCACCTCCTCGCTCGTCAGGACCACGGTCTTGGGCAGCCCGGACACCAGGTCGCGGCCGCGGATCTCGGCCTGCACCTCCTCGGCGAGCGGGAAGGCCGAGCCGATCTCGAGCTTCACCTCCTCCGCCGTCTGCTGGCCGATCATCAGCTTGTACTCGCGCTTGACGTAGTTGATGATCGCCTCGTCGAGCTCGTCACCGCCGATGCGGATCGACTGCGAGACCACGATCCCGCCGAGCGAGATCACCGCCACCTCGCTCGTGCCTCCGCCGATGTCCACGACCATGTTCCCGGTGGGCTCGCCCACCGGCAGCCCGGCGCCGATCGCGGCCGCCATCGGCTCCTCGATCAGGTACGCCTGGCGCGCTCCCGCCGACAGGCAGGCCTCCTCGACTGCGCGCTTCTCGACCCCGGTGACGCCCGACGGCACGCAGACCACCACGCGCGGGTGCGCCCAGCGGTTCTGGTGCACCTTCTGGATGAAATGGCGGAGCATCTGCTCGGTCACGTCGAAGTCGGCGATCACGCCGTCCTTGAGCGGCCGGATCGCCTGGATCGTGCCGGGGGTGCGCCCCAGCATCCGCTTGGCCTCGATCCCCACGGCGTGCACCTCGGCCGTTCGCGAGTCGATGGCCACCACCGACGGCTCGGAGAGCACGATCCCGCGTCCGCGCACGTAGACGAGCGTGTTGGCGGTGCCGAGGTCCACGGCCATGTCGCGGCCGCCCATGCCAGTCAGTAAGGAGAAGAAGCCCATTCGCGGTCGGTCGGGAGGATAGGCGCCCGGACAGGTGTCCGCCAGCGACCGGCGCCTAGAGGAGGGCGGGCGTGCAAGCCGCGCCGGCCGGCGCGGGGGAGTGTAGACGACCCCTCCGCCGGCTTCTGGCTCCAGCGCCGCGAAACCCCTGCAAAGTGCAGCTCAGGTGAGCAGATCCGGGCAAAGCCGCAACAAGCTCTGCAGCGGAAGCCCGACCACGTTGGGGTAATCGCCCTCGATGCGCTCCACCAGCGCGGCTCCGCGGCCCTGGATGGCGTACGCGCCGGCGCGCTCGCGCCATTCGCCGGTGGCCAGATACCAGCCCACGTCGCGCTCGGCGAGCGCCCGGAACCGCACACTGGTCACCGCCACGTCGGTGAGCTCCGTCCCGCCCGTGCGCAGCGCCAGCCCGCTCATCACCTCGTGCCCGCGGCCTGACAGGCGGCGCAGGAACGCCCCCGCCTCCTCCTCGTCGCGCGGCTTGCCCAGCGCCGCGCCGTCCACCACCACGGCGGTGTCCACCCCGAGCACACGCGCCCCCTCCACCGCTCGCGCCTTTCGCAGGGCGTTCTCCAGCACCAGCTGACGCGGATCGCCCTCCGTCAGCTCTTCCACCCCCGGCGGCACGACCCGGAAGTCCACCCCCAGCTGCTCGAGCAGGGCGCGCCGCTGCGGCGAGCGGGAGGCGAGCACGAGCGGCTCCCCGCCCACCCCGGCTAGCCGCCCAGCTCCGGAAAGAAGAGGCCCACCTCGCGGGCCGCCGACTCCGGGGAGTCCGAGCCGTGCACCAGGTTCGTCTGCACCTCGAGGCCGAAGTCGCCTCGGATGGAGCCCGGGGCCGCCTCGAGCGGGTTGGTGGCACCGATCAGCTGGCGGGCCGCGGTCACCGCCTCGTGTCCCTCGAGCACCAGGGCCACGAGCGGCCCCCCGGTGATGAAGGCCACCAGCTCTCCGAAGAACGGCCGCTCCTTGTGCTCGGCATAGTGCTGCTCCGCGAGGCCCGTGTCGACGGTCATCAGCTTCATCGCCGCGATCCTCAGTCCCTTGCGCTCGAAGCGAGCAAGGATCTCGCCGGTCAGCGCGCGCTCGAAGGCGTCGGGCTTCACCAGGATCAGGGTCCGGTCCATGCGTCTCCTATCGGGTCGGTTGGCGTATGCCGGGGTGGGTCTACTGCGGGCGCTCGCGGGCCGCGCGCGTGGGTCGCTCGGCTCGCGGCTTGTCGTTGCTCGCGGTGACCTCGTCGCTGTCGGCCGGGCGCGGCGACCGGGGCTGCTGGCGGCTCGGCGCCGGCCGTGAGGCTGCAGCGCTCCGCCGGGCCCGCGGGCGCCGGGGCTCGGCCGGAGCCTGGCCCACCTCCGCCTCGCAGTAGGGGCAGATCTTCCAGCGCGGGTCGAGCGGCTTCCCGCACACGGTGCAGGGCTCCTTCAGGCGCCGGAGGCAGCTCGGGCAGCGCAGGAACGCCTTCTCCACGTCGAAGCCGCAGTGCGGGCACTGCAGCTGGTCCAGGGCCGCCAGCCGCGCCTGGGCGGCGGCCATCTCGAGCTCGCGCTCGCGCACGTCGTCGAGGAACTCGGGCGGCCGGACGATCAGGTAGATGATCGTCCCGATGAACGGGAACAACGCCGCCGCCGTCGCACAGCCGACGAGCATGGGGTCGGCGATCCGGCGCCGGGCATCGGCCCAGGTCCAGTAGACGAGCGCAAGCCAGATCACGACGAGGAACAGCAGCAAGAGGTTCACTGCCAGGTTCAGCCCGTCGTTCTCGATGCCGAAGACGGCGAGAACGGCCATTGAAGGCGCCGAGTGTAGCTGCCGCCCCCTACAGAAAGAGACGGCCGAGCGCGTATCCGATCCCGAAGAACACCAGGATCACGCCGGCCACCACCACGGCCACGAAGGCAATCATCGCGCCGAAGCGCGGTCCGTCACCGCCGTCCATCGACCACGAATCCTCGCACGACCAGCTCAGCCAAGGCTCGTGCGGAAGCCCTCGCGCCAGCTCGCGTGGCGTGGCTGCCAGCCCAGGTCGCGCTTGGCCTTGGCGTTCGAGGCGCCCCGGACCTCCGTCATCATCGTCAGGGCGCCGGGCCCGGCTGCGAGGCGGCCGACCCAGCCCGGCACGCGCCGGGGCGGCTTCGCTCCGACGGTCTCCGCGAGTACGGGAATCCACTCGGACGCCTTCGCCGGCTCGTCGTCCACGACGTTGTAGATGCCGGGCCGCCCGCGCTCCAGGGCGGCCACCGTGGCGTCGGCCACGTCGTCGATGTGCACGAACGACCAGATCCCGCCGCCGCCGCCGACTATCGGGAAGCGGCGCTTGCGCACCTCCGTGGTGGTGGAGCCGTCCGCGGCCATGGCCGTGCCCGGGCCGTAGAAGAACCCGTAGCGCAGCACGATCCCCTCGATGTAGTCGGCCCCCGTCACGGCGTCCTCGAGGTGGCGGATGGCGTCCAGGAGCGCTCCGAGGTCCCCCGGCGGGTCCGAGTCGAGCGGCGCGTCCTCGTCCTTGACGGGTCCACCCTCCCGCGCGAAGGGCCAGCCGGCGAAGCTCTGGGCAAGGAAGCGCCTGGCCCCGGCTGCCCGGGCGCCCTCCAGCAGGTTGTCGGTGCCCTCGCTCCGCAGGCGGTTGGTGAGCTCGAAGTCGCTCGCCATCTTCCGCGGGTTGATCCGGTCGGGAATCGCGGTGAGCTGGTGGATCACGGCCTCCGGCCTCGCGTCCTGCACGGCCGCGACCACGGCGTCACGGTCGAGGGCGTCGGCCACGACGGCCTCCGCGCCGAGCGCGCGGATCGTGTCCGCCTTCGCGGGGGTCCGGGTCAGCGCCACCACGTCGTGCCCGGCCCGGGCGAGCGCGGGGACGAGGCGGTTGCCCACCACCCCGCTGCCGCCTGCGACGAAGACCCTCATGGGGCGGGAGGTCTAGCACGGCGGCGGCGGGCCGGGGCGCCGTGGCGGATCCGGCGGCCCGCCTACAGCGTCGACGCCCGCGCGTCTCGCTCCTCGCGCAGCAGGTCGGCGATCAGGTAGATCGATCCCGTCGCGACCACCGCTCCGGCCCGTCCGGCGAGGGCGCGGGCGCGGTCCAGCGCCGCGCGCGGGTCGGCCGCTGCCTCGGTGGGCACCGCCGGGGCGAGCTTCTCCGCCAGGCTCGTGAGCGTGGCGGGCGACAGCGAGCGCGGGTTGCCCGAGCGCGTGAACACCACGCGGTCGAAATGGGGCAGCAGGACGCGCAGCATCGCGGCGGCGTCCTTGTCCTCGAGCACCCCGATGACGCCCACGCGCGGCGCGCGCGCGCCGACCACCGATCCGAGCGAGGCGGCGAGCGCCTCCGCACCGGACGGGTTGTGCGCGCCGTCGTAGATGGTCAGCGGCTCATGCGCGACCACGTCCATGCGCCCGGGCACACGGGTCGCGCCGGCCGCGGCGGCCACTGCCGAGGGCTCGGGCGGATGCCCGAGGAAGGCCTCCGCTGCCGCAACGGCGAGCGCGAAGTTGCCGCGCTGGAAGGCGCCCTCGGCGCGCAGGTCGAGGCCCGACGCGGCGTCCGGGTCGGCGTGCACCAGTCGCGCGCCGCGCTGCCGGACCACGCGCTCGGCCACCACACGGGCGGCGGGATCGAGGTCGGGCGGCGTGACGAGCGTCGCCTCGTCCCGCACGACGGCGAGCTTCTCCTCCGCGATGTCCTCGATCCGCGGGCCCAGCCAGCGCGTGTGCTCCAGGCCGATGCCGGTGAGCACCTGCACCCGCGAGGGGATGACGCTGGTCGCGTCGTAGCGCCCGCCGAGCCCGGCCTCCACCACCGCCACCTCCACCCCCTGGCGCGCCAGCTCGTGGTACGCGGCCGCGGTGAGCGCCTCGAACTGGGTCACGTGGTCATCGGCGGCGGCGGTCCGGTCCACGAGCGCCGCCGCGTGCGCCGCGCGCTCGACGGCGGCGGCGAACGCGGCCTCGGAAACGGGCGACTCGCCGACCTCGATCCGCTCCCTGAACGAGCGCAGGTGCGGCGAGGTGTAGCTCCCGGTGCGAATGCCGTGGCGCGCGAGGATCGCGGCACAGAAGCGGGCGGTGGACGACTTGCCGTTGGTGCCCACCACGTGGATCGACTCGAAGCGCCGTTGCGGCAGGTCGAGCACCGTCATCAGCTTGTGCATGCGGTCCAGGCCGAAGCGCATCCCGAACAGCTCGAGGCCCAGCAGATACTCCTCGGCCTGGCGGAAGGTCATTCGTCCAGGCGCTTCAGCGCCTCGCGGTGCTCGTCGAGCTTCCGTCGCTCCGCCTCGACGACCGCCGGCGGCGCCTTGGCCACGAACCCCTCGTTGGCGAGCTTGCGCTCGGCGCGCTCGATCTCGCCCTGGAGCCGCTCGCGCTCGGCCGTCCGGCGCCGCTCCTCCTCGCCGGGATCGATCCCCTCGGAGGCGAGCACCCTGACCACGCCGCCTGGCACCTCCACCTCGGCCACCGCCTCCTCGTCCGCGCCCGCGTCCACGAGCTCGAAGCGGCTGAGGCGGGCGAGGTGGTCGCGCAGATCGTCGTAGCCGTCGGCGGCGAGCACGCCCCGCAGCGTCGTACCGGGCTTGGCGCCCACCTCGTTGCGGTAGCTGCGCAGCGCGCCCACCGCGCCGATGAAGCGCTCGAGCACCGCCTCGGCCTCCTCGTCGCGCAGCGAGTCGTCCGCCTCCGGCCAGGGGGCCACCGCGAGCAGCCCCCGCTCGCCGGGCAGCAGCGTCCAGATCTCCTCGGTCACGAACGGCATCACCGGGTGGAGCAGCAAGAGGATCCGCTCGAGCGAGTGGAGGAGGACCGCCGAGACGCGCGCGTTGTCCTCCTCGTAGAGGCGCGGCTTGGCGAGCTCCAGGTACCAGTCGCAGAGCTCCGACCAGAACGCCGCGTAAAGCTCGAGGGCGGCCGACGAGAAGCGGAACGAGTCGAACTGCTCGGAGACGCTCTGCGTCAACCGGTCGAGCCGCGACACGATCCAGCGGTCCTCGACCGTCTCGGCCGCACCGGCGTCCGGCCCGACGTCCCCCACGCGGAGCAGGATCAGCCGCGAGGCGTTCCAGAGCTTGTTCGCAAGGTCGCGGCCCTGCTTGACGCGCTCCTCGTTGAAGCGCACGTCCTGCGAGGACGACATCGCCATCAGCGCGAAGCGCAGCGCGTCGGCCCCGTAGGCGGGAAACTCGCCGCCCTCCTCGTACACCGGTGGGCGCGGGCCACCCTCGATCAGATCCAGCGGGTCGATGCCGGTGCCGAGCGACTTCGACATCCGCCGCCCGTCGGGGGCCTGGACGACGGAGTGGATGGGCACGTCGGTGAACGGCAGCTCGCCGGTGAGCTCGGCTCCGAACATCACCATGCGCGCCACCCACAGGAAGATGATGTCGCGGGCGGTGGAGAGCACGTCCGTGGGGTAGAACGTGCGCAGCTCGGGGGTGTCCTCCGGCCAGCCCAGGGTGGCGAACGGCCAGAGGCTCGACGAGAACCAGGTGTCGAGCACGTCCGGGTCGCGCTCCCAGCCATCGCCATCGGGCGGCCGAGCGCCGACATAGGTCTCCTCGCCGCGGTACCAGACCGGCAGCTGGTGCCCCCACCAGAGCTGGCGCGAGATGCACCAGGGCCTGATGTTCTCGAGCCAGTCGAGGTAGACGCCGGTCCAGGGGCGCTCGGGGTGAAAGCGCAGGCGCCCGTCGCGGGCCGCCTCGACCGCCGGCTTCGCGAGCTCGGACATGTCGCAGAACCACTGCAGCGAGATCAGCGGCTCGATCCGGCGGCCGGAGCGGTGCGAGTGGGGCACGTCGTGCTCGTACGGGCGCGTGCCGGACACGAGCCCGTCCGCGCGCAAGGCGGCCACCACCGCCGTGCGCGCTTCGTCCACCTCCATGCCGCGGAATTGCTCCGGTGCGCCATCGGTGATGCGCCCGTCCTCGCCGATCACCGTGACCTCGTCGAGACCGTGGCGGCGACCGATCTCGAAGTCGTGGGGGTCGTGGCCGGGCGTGATCTTGAGCGCGCCGGTCCCGAACTCGGGATCCACGTACTCGTCCGCGACGATCGGCAGCCGGCGGCCCACGAGCGGCAGGATCGCGGCCTCGCCCACCAGCCGCGAATAGCGCTCGTCGTTCGGGTTCACGGCGAGTGCGGTGTCCGCCAGCATCGTCTCGGGGCGCACCGTGGCCACGGTCACGGCGCCCGACCCGGACTCGAGCGGATAGTCGACCAGGTAGAGCGTGTCCTCGACCGTGCGCTGCTCCACCTCGAGGTCCGAGATCGCGGTGCCCAGACCCGGGTCCCAGTTGACCAGGTAGTTGTCGCGGTAGATGTAGCCCTTCTCGTGGAGCGCGACGAAGACGTCCATCACGGCGCGCACGTACTCGGCGTCCATCGTGAAGCGCTCGTCGGCGTAGTCGAGCGAGGCGCCGAGGCGCTTGAACTGCTCGGTGATCGTGGAGCCGTACTGCTCGCGCCAGCGCCACACGCGCTCGACGAAGCCCTCGCGACCCAGCTCCTCCTTCGTCAGGCCCTCCTCTGCGAGCGCCCGCTCCACCACACGCTGCGTCGCGATCCCGGCGTGGTCGGTGCCGTAGATCCACTTGGTGCGCAGTCCGCGCATCCGCGCCACGCGCACGCACACGTCCTGGAGCGTCCCGTTCAAGGCGTGGCCCATGTGCAGCGAGCCCGTGACGTTCGGCGGCGGAACAGCGATCGAATAGCTGCCTTCGCGCTCCCCATTCGGATCGGGGTGGAAGATGCCCGCCGCCTCCCAGAGGGCGAAGATGCGCTCTTCCACCTCGCCGGGCTCGTAGCGCGTTCGGTTGAGTCGGTCGTCCGCCACCGGGGCGCAAGTGTGCCAGCCCGTCGCGGCGCGCGGCTAGGCTCTGCAGCTCGCGCGCCGCCAGCGCCGCGAAGTTCTCGACCGACTTGCGGTTGTCGCGCGCCACCTGCCCCTCCATCACGCTGGCGAACACCGCCCCGACGGGACCGAGCGCCGGCTTGGCGCGGAGGCTGAGCGTGAAGCCGGTGGAGCCGCCCTCCGGCGCCAGCTCGAAGATCACGTCGAACTCCTCCGAGAGCGGCAGTCCGGTGCCGCGGTGAACCTGGCGACGCGGCGGCTCGAACTCCGTGACCGTCCACCTGGACTTCGCCTTCCAGGGACCGAGGATCGGGTTCACCTCGTCGTAGGTCGAGCCCTGGCGTGCGGGCCCGTCCGTGCGGGTGACCGCGTCGGTGCCCGCCACCCAGTCGGCGTAGCGGCTCGTGTCCGAGAGCAGCTCCCAGACCCGCTCCGGCGGGGCGGGCACGACCGCGTAGGCGGTCACCTCCATCATGCGGGCAGCGTCGCCACGAAGCTCTCGAGCTTCTCCGTGTCCCTCAGCGGGGCGCCGTGGCCGAAGAGCCACGAGCGCGGCTCGAGCGCCGCCAGCTTGCGGATCGAGCGCCGGTTCTCCGCGGGGTCGGGCGTGAGGTAGGGCTTGGGCTCGCGGAGGCCCGGAAGGCCGGTGAGCACATCCATGTTGTTGAGCACGTCCCCGAGCACGAGCACGCGGTCCGACTCGCGCCAGTAGGACACGTGGCCGGCCGAGTGCCCGGGCGTGTCGATCACCTTGAACCCGGCCACCTCGTCGCCCTCGCTGAGGATGCGGTCCACGCGCCGGCCCGGGCCCTTGAAGATGCGGTCGTAGAAGCGAGCGACCGGATGGCTGGGCTGGCGCTGGCTTATCAGGTCGGGGTTCTCGGCGGCGTCGGCGTCGTGCTCGCCCACCCAGAACGGCACGCCCAGCGCCTCGCACACCTCCTTGCTCGCGCCCTGGTGATCCGGATGCGCGTGGGTGAGCGCGTGGGCGGTGACCTTGTGGCCTCGGAGCTGGCGAAGGATCCGGCGTCCCGCGTGCCGGCTGCGCGGAGTCCACGAGCACGTCCCCGAGGAGGAAGACGTTGATGCCGTTGGGCGGAAAACCGGAGAGCTGCCAGACCCCGGGCGCGAGCTCCTTCACGGGCGGGCAAGCTACCTGAGTCACTGCCCCGGCGTGGCTGCCCGCGGGTCCTGTCGCGCATTTCCCTGTGCGCCACCCGCGGAAGCCACCGTCGTAATTCCTTCTCTCCGACGAGGCGCCGGGGTCTTCGCAAGAAAAAAGCGAGGAGGGACGGAGCGCGGCCCGAACCCTCATCGCTTTAAAAAAACACCAGGACGATCAGCCCTAGACCATCGGCGCCGGCCTCCGCGGGTGGCACACAGCACACTTTGCCCGCCCGAGCGCAGCGAGGGCGCGGCAAAGGAAATGTGTGACAGGACCCGCGGGCCTAGACAACGCAAGAGCCCTAGGCGGACTCAGCCGCCTGCTCAGCAGGCTCCTCAGGCGCCGCCTCGGTCACCAAGGTGGGCTTCAGCCCCTTCTCGATCGTCTCCTTGGTGACCACGCACTTCTTCACGTCCCGCCGCGACGGCAGCTCGAACTGCACGTCGAGGAGCGTCTCCTCGAGGATCGAGCGCAGGCCGCGCGCGCCGGTCTCGCGGGCGAGCGCCTTGTCGGCGATGGCGCTGAGCGAGTCCTCCGCGAAGACCAGCTCGATGCCGTCGAACTGGAAGAAGCGCTGGAACTGCTTGACGAGCGCGTTACGCGGCTCGGTGAGGATCCTGACGAGGTCGTCGCGGGTGAGCTGGTGGATCACCGAGCACACCGGCAGGCGGCCGATGAACTCGGGGATCAGGCCGTACTCCACGAGGTCCTCGGGCAGCACCCGCTCGAAGAGCTCGCCGGTGTCCTTGTTGTGCTTGGAGCGGACGGACGCCCCGAAGCCCACGCCCTTGTGCCCGATGCGCCGCTCGACGACCTTGTCCAGGTCCGCGAACGCCCCGCCGCAGATGAACAGGATGTTCGTGGTGTCGATCGTGAGGAACTCCTGGTGCGGGTGCTTGCGACCACCCTGCGGCGGCACCGACGCGACGGTGCCCTCCAGGATCTTCAGCAGCGCCTGCTGGACGCCCTCACCGGACACGTCGCGCGTGATCGACGGGTTGTCCGCCTTGCGCGCGATCTTGTCGACCTCGTCGATGTAGATGATCCCGGTCTCGGCCTTCTTGACGTCGAAGTCGGCGGCCTGGATGAGCTTGAGGAGGATGTTCTCCACGTCCTCGCCCACGTAGCCGGCCTCGGTCAGCGCGGTGGCGTCGGCGATCGCGAACGGCACGTTCAGGATCTTCGCCAGCGTCTGCGCGAGCAGCGTCTTGCCGCAGCCGGTGGGCCCTAGGAGCAGGATGTTGGACTTCTGCAGCTCGAGGTCCTGCTCGCCCTCGGACTGCATCATCTGGACGCGCTTGTAGTGGTTGTAGACGGCGACCGAGAGCGTGCGCTTGGCGGGCTCCTGGCCGACCACGTACTCCTGGAGGACCGACCAGATCTCCTTCGGCTTCGGAAGGTTCTCGAGGTCGAAGGTCGGCGCGCCGGTGAGCTCCTCGTCGATGATCTCGTTGCAGAGATCGATGCACTCGTCGCAGATGTAGACGCCGGGGCCGGCGATCAGCTTCTTCACCTGCCGCTGCGACTTCCCGCAGAAGCTGCAGAGGAGTTGTTCGTTGGAGTCAGTGGGTCGCGCCACGCAGTTTCTCCCCGTCCGCAAAGGTACCAGTGGGCGGTACGCCGGGTCCCCAGCTAGATACTCGGCGGGGAGATGCGTCCCTTCAAGTGCGGCTCAGCTTGCGTCGACGGCCGGCGCCGCGCGAAGGTCCGCAGCCGGCTAGTGCTTCGAGATGACGCGGTCGATGAGGTTGTACGCCTGAGCCTCATCCGCGCTCATGAAGTAATCGCGCTCTGTGTCATGCGAGACCTTCTCGAGGTCCTGGCCGGTGTGCTTGGCGAGGATCTCGTCGAGCCGGCGGCGGACGTCGATGATCTCCTTGGCGTGGATCTCGATGTCGGTGGCCTGCCCCTGGAAGGCGGACGACACCTGGTGGATCAGGATCTTGGCGTTGGGTAGCGCCATGCGCTTGCCCTGGGCGCCGCCGGACAGGAGCAGCGCGCCCATGGACATCGCGATGCCGACGCAGATCGTCTGCACGTCGGGCTTGATGAACTGCATCGTGTCGTAGATCGCGAGGCCGGAGTACACGGAGCCGCCCGGCGAGTTGATGTAGAGGGAGACGTCCTTGTCGGGGTCCTCGGATTCGAGGTGCAGCAGCTGGGCCACGATCAGGTTTGCGATGTCGTCGGTGACCGGGGTGCCGAGGAAGACGATCCGCTCGTTCAGCAGGCGCGAGTAGATGTCGAAGGCACGCTCACCGCGGGAGGTCTGCTCGACGACCATGGGAACGAGAGGAGTCATGGGCGTGGCAGTCTAGCGACGGGTCAGACGGGCTCTCCGGATGCTGTCGGTGCGCAGCCGGCCGAGCCGGCTGCTTCCGCTAGGAGCCCGGCGTCCAGATCTCGCCGGACCCCTTCTCGGCTTCCTTCTCGGGGGTCCAGAGCTTCTCGCGCGCCTCCGCCGTGCCCAGCGGGATCGGCTTGGCGCGCTCCACGACGAGGTCCACGGCCTTCCGCATCGCGATGTCCTCGCGCAGCGACTCGTCGGCGCCCTGTGACCGAGCGCGCTTGAGCGCCCGCTTGACCTGCTTCTCGCCGGCCTGCGGCCCGGCGGCTTCGCGGAGGGTGTTCTCGACCTCCTCGTCGCTCACCTCGATGCCCTCGGCCTCGACGATGGCGGCGAGCACGGCCTCGCGGCGCAGCGCCTGCTCGGCCTCGGGCTCCGCCTCGGTCACGAGCTCCTCCTCGGTCTTGCCCGAGAGCTGGAGGTAGCGCTGGGGATCCACGCCCTGCGACGACAGCCGGTGGGAGGTGCGGTGCCACATCTCGTGCGCCTTCGCGTGCACGAGGTCGTGGGGGATGTCCACCTCGGAGCGCTCGACCACTGCGTCCACGGCCGCCTGGCGGAACTCCGCCTCGACGGCACGCTCGTCGGCCTCCCGGAGCCGTTCCTCCACCTCGCCGCGCAGCTCGTCGAGCGAGTCGTACCCACCGGCCTCGACGGCGAAGTCGTCGTCGAGCTCGGGGAGACGCTTTTCCTTGACCTCCTTCACCTCCACGGCGAACTCGGCCGGCTTGCCGGCGAGGTGCTCCGCCGGGTAGTCGTCGGGGAACGTGATCTCGACCGTGCGCTCGTCGCCGGCGCTCACGCCCTTGAGCTGCTCCTCGAAGCCGGGCACGAGCCGCCCCGAGCCGAGCTCGAGAACGAAGCCGCGACCCTCGCCGCCTTCGAAGGGCTCGCCGTCGATCGAGCCGGTGAAGTCCATGACCACGTAGTCGCCCTCGCCCGCCTCGCGGTCCGCGGTCTCGAGCGAGGCGAGCGACTCGCGCGCGCGCTCGAGCTCGGCGCCAACCTCCTCCGCGTCGACGCTCGGCTCGCGGCGGCCGACCTCGATGCCGTCGTACTCGCCGACCTTGGCCGGCGGCACCACGCCCACCTCGACCGTGAAGGCGAGCGGCGAGCCCTTCTCGGGCAGATCGCTGAGATCCACCTGTGGATCGCCGACCGTGGTGAGCCCCGCCCTGGCCACGGCCTCCTCGTACCAGCCCGGCAGCCCGCGCCGGACGGCCTCGTCGAGCACGGCCTCGCGGCCCACCTGCTGGATGACCACCTGCGGAGGCACCTTCCCGCTGCGGAAGCCGGGGACCTTGAGCTGGCGGCCGATCGACTCGGCTGCGCTGCGCAGCTCGCGCTCGAGCGCGTCGCTCGCGACCTCCACCTCGAGGCGCACGCGCGAGTCGCTCAGCTCGGTGGCGGTGGTCTTCACGGGCGCGGGCATGACGGCGCTGAAGATAGCGTGGCGGTGTGCCTCGCCTCCGCCGCGGTCCGCTCGAGCGCCTGTCCGCGTGGGCGGTCACCGGTCCCCCGGGTCATGCCTGGAGCGCGGTGGCCGACATCGCGGTGTTCTGGGCGCGCTGGGTCTCTCAGCGCATGCTCGCGGGGGCGGGCAAGCGGCTGAGAAGGCGCCGGTAGCGGTCCATGGCCGAGCGGGCCATGTCGCCGTGCGTCTGGCGGCGGAGCCGGGCTACGCGCTCGTGGTGGTAGGGGCTGGACAGGCTCTCCGCGTGGCCGATCACGTTCCGTGCGGAGATGTGGAAGCGGCCCTGGAGCGCACGCGTCAGCCGCAGCGAGGCCCGGCGTTGCCGCGCATTGCCGAGCACCTGGGCGTCGCTCGTGCCCACGTGCTCGATGCCGATTGCCGTCCAGTTGAGGCCCACGGTGTGCCGGCAGATGATGCTCGTGGGCACGAGCCGGTAGGCGGTGCCGTCGCGGTCGATCACATAGTGCGCGCACACGCCCGGCAGCTCGCCCAGCTCCACGTCGGGCGCGTCGGCGGCGAACGTGTCGAACACGGGCTCGAAGGTCTCGGAGGCGGTGTAGTGCTCCACGATCACACGCGGCTTTCGCAGCCGGAAGTCGTCGAGGCCGTAATGGCGGCGGGCATACGCGCGCGTCTCCCGGCGGCGGCGCTCCCCGAAGGGGATCGGGCGGTCGGTGACGGGCTGGGGCGCCACAGCGCGGGCAAGGTCGAGAGCGGCCCCGGCGTGGCGACTCACCTCCTGCCCTGAGAGGCTCCCGCCCGGCAGCTCGACCACGAAGGCAGTGTCCCCAGGGAAGCGGTTGCCCTGCCAGCCGACGGCCGTGCCGTGGTAGCGCGGCAGGCGCCGCCGCGGGAGCCCCCCGCGACGGGAGTAGCGTCGCTCGAGCACCGGGTCGCCCTCCGAGCGCACGACGATGCCGAGCGCCTGGTGGTACCAGAGCGTCACGCGCGGCTGCACACGTTCCACGAAGGCCGCCAGCGCGCGTGTCTCGGGCTCCGACCCCGCGGACGCGCCCGAGTGGTAGGTGTCGAAGGGCGAGCCATCCGCCCGCCAGCGGTAGGGGAAGTTGCGGTTCAGGTCCACCCCGTGGGCGTTCTGGCGCGTACTCGCCGCGTGGCCGTCGGGATTCAGGTCCTCCACCAGCCAGAGCGCGGTCCCGCGCGGCGGGCGCACGCGGCGCAGCCGCTCGATGACCGCTCGCCCGGCCGGCTCGTCGCCGTGAACGGAGCCGATCACGAGGACCTTCACGCGGGCGTGCGAGCTACCCACGCGCGCGGCTCGGATCGGCCTTCCCCGGACCGAGCGCCCGAGCAGCTGCGTGGCCGCCGCGGGGGCGCTCGCCGCCGGGGCGGGCTTCGGAGCGGCCACCCCGTCGCGCGTCTCGTCGGCCCACAGTCCGGCCACGAGTGCTACCAGGAGGACGCTGATGGCGGCACGCCGCACGTTCGCGAGTATGGCGGCAGTACCCGCACGCCCCCCACGGAGGTCCGCCGGGGCAGTAGATTCGCGCTGTGATCGCCGATCTTGCCGCCCGGGCCTCGTCCGAGCGCCGACTTGCGATCGACACCGAGTTCGTGTCCGAGCGCCGCTACCGCGCGCTTCTCTGCCTCGTTCAGGTGGCCGTCCCCGATCGCGACGGTCCCGAGGGAGTGCGAACCGAGGTGATCGATCCGCTCGCGGACGACTTCGACGCCGCGTCCGCAGCGGAGCTGGCGAACGTGCTCGCCGATCCCGGGGTGGAGGTGGTGATGCACGCCGGGCGCCAGGACGTTGCGATCCTCCGGCGCGCCTGGCGCACGGAGCTGCGCAACGTGTTCGACACGCAGGTGGCCGCGGGCTTTCTCGGGCTCGGCAGCCAGGAGGGCTATGAATCGCTGGTGCGCAAGGTGCTCGGCAGCCGGCTCAAGGGCTCCGAGGGGTTCACCCGCTGGGACCGTCGCCCGCTCACCGCGCAGCAGCTCGAGTACGCCGCCGACGACGCCCGCTGCCTCCTGTCGCTCGGCGAGCGTCTCGAGCAGCGGCTCGCAGACCAGGGGCGACTCGAGTGGGCACGTGAGGAGTGCCGTGCGCTCGAGGAGGTGACCGACGAGCGGACTGCGGAACGGGTGTACGAGCGACTGCCGCGGCTCGCGCGGCTGAGCGAGGACGGGCGCGCGGTGGCGCGCGAGCTCGTGGAGTGGCGCGAGGAGATCGCCGAGGCGATGGACCGGCCGGCGGGCTTCGTGCTCCCGGACCAGGCGCTCATGGAGCTGGCGCGGCGAGCACCCGACGACCGCCAGGGACTCGAACAGATCCGTGGCCTGCCGCCGCAGACGCTCCACCGGCGCGGCGACCAGCTCCTCGCTGCACTCGAGCGGGGTAGGGCCCGCGAGGCGCCCGCGGCGCCCTCCACGCCGCCCGCGCGGGACGCCGGCGACGCGCCGCTCGTGTCACTGGCGCAGGCGCTGGTGCGCCAGCGCTCCATGGACAGCGGGGTGGCCGTGGAGCTGATCGCGACCCAGGCCGACCTGGCCGCGCTCGTGACGGCAGCCCGCCGCGGCGAGAACGGCGACGGTCTCCGGGTCACCGACGGGTGGCGCCGCGAGCTGGTAGGGGACGAGCTGCGCGAGCTGCTGGCAGGCCGGCGCTTGCTGGGCGTGGGCCCGGACCGGACGCTCCAGGTGTCCGAGGGCTGATGAACAAGCTGCTCGGGATCTACCTCAACGACCACCTGGCGGGCTCGACTGCCGGCCTGGAGCTCGCGAAGCGCTCCGCGGGCGCGAACAAGGGCACCGCCTACGGTGCCTTCCTCAGAAAGCTCGCCAAGGAGATCCAGGAGGACCGCGAGGCGCTCCAGGCCATCATGAAGCGGCTCGAGGTGGGCGAGGACATCCCGAAGAAGGTGGGCGCCTGGACGGCCGAGAAGCTCGGGCGCCTGAAGCCGAATGGACAGCTGACCGGCTACTCGCCCCTCAGCCGAGTGGTGGAGCTGGAGGGGCTCACCCTGGGAATCACCGGCAACCTGGTGCTCTGGACGGCGCTGCGCGACCTGGCCGACGAGGAGCCCCGCCTCGACGCCGCGGAGCTGGATCGACTGCGCGAGCGCGCCGAGCGCCAGCAGCACGACATGGAGGAGCACCGGATGCGGGCCGCGCACGAGGCGTTCGCGGTCGTAGCGGCCCGTACGCTCCCGCCCCCGATGAGCTGGCAGCCCGAGCTCGACGAGCTCCGCCGTCGCGAGGAGCTGGCCCGCAGGATGGGCGGTCCCGAGCGGGTGGAGCGCCAGCACGCCTCGGGGCGGCTGACGGTACGCGAGCGCATCGAGCGGCTCCTGGACCCGGGCAGCTTTCACGAGACCGGCGCACTCGCCGGGCGGGCGAGCTACGGCGCCGACGGCGAGATCGAGGACTTCCTGCCCGCCAACGTGGTCGTGGGCCACGGGCGCGTGGACGGGCGCCGCGTGTCGGTGCAAGGCGACGACTTCACCGTGCGCGGCGGGGCGGCCGACGCGGCGATCTGGGAGAAGGCGATCTATGCCGAGCGCCTCGCGCACGACATGCGCATCCCGCTCGTCAGGCTCGTGGACGGCACCGGCGGCGGGGGCAGCGTCAAGACGCTCGAGGACATGGGCTTCTCCTACGTGCCGCCGCTGCCCGGCTTCGAGGTGGTGGTGCGGAACCTGGCGATCGTGCCGGTGGCCACGGCGGCCCTCGGGCCAGTGGCGGGCCTGGGCGCCGCGCGCGTGGTGTGCTCACACTTCTCGGTGATCGTGCGCGGCACCGCTCAGCTGTTCGTGGCCGGCCCGCCGGTGGTGGCCGCCGCGATGGGCGAGGCGCCCGACAAGGAGGAGCTCGGGGGTGCGCGCATGCAGGCACGGGCGGGCGCGGTGGACAACGTGGCGGCCGACGAGGACGACGCGCTCGCGCAGCTCCGGCGCTTCCTCTCGTACCTCCCTTCGAGCGTCTGGGAGGCGCCGCCCGTGGTGGCCGCCTCCGACCCGCCCGACCGGCGCGAGGAGGAGCTCCTCTCGATCGTGCCTCGCGAGCGGCGCCGGACGTACAAGATGCGGCGCATCCTCGCCGCGGTGTTCGACCGGGACTCCGTGTTCGAGCTCGGCGCGACCTTCGGGCGCCCGGTGATCACCGCACTCGCCAGGCTCGGCGGGCGGCCGGTGGGGGTGCTCGCGTCCGACACCGAGCACTACGGCGGCGGGGTTACGGCGGACGCCTCGGAGAAGCTCGCACGCTTCGTGGACACCTGCGACCAGTTCCACCTGCCGATCGTGAACCTCGTGGACGTGCCCGGCTTCGTGATCGGCACCGAGGCGGAGCGCGCCGGCACGATCAGGCGCGGCGGCCGCGCGCTGTTCTCCGTGTACCAGGCGCGCGTGCCCTGGGTCTCGGTGCTGGTTCGCAAGGTCTACGGCGTGGCGGGTGCCGGGCACGGCGACGGATCGCGGCTGAACCTTCGCTACGCCTGGCCGTCGGGCGACTGGGGGTCGCTTCCGATCGAGGGCGGACTCGAAGCCGCCTACCGGCGCGAGCTCGAGGCGGCCGACGACCCGGTGGCGCGACGGGCCGAGATCGCGGGGCGCCTCGACGCCGTGCGCTCGCCGTTCAGGACAGCCGAGCGCTTCAGCGTCGAGGAGATCATCGACCCGCGCGACACGCGTCCGCTCCTCTGCGACTGGGCCGAGCGCGCCCACGAGCTGGTCGGCCAGGAGCTGGCCGCTGGCCCGAAGGCGCGCGGACCGCGCCCCTGACGGCTGCCGCCCGTGCTGAGCTACCGGCGGCGACCAGCTCCTGGAGCTCGTCGTCCAGCCAGTCCATCAGGCGCCACAGGTCGGGCATCTGGTCGCGGTCGGCCACGATCCCGAAGTCGAGCTTGCCGCAGTAGCTCATCACCGTGATGTTCAGCCCCATCCCGTCGGTGATCACGGACACCGGGTAGTTGGCCTCGAGCCGAGCGCCCGCGAGATACAGCGGGAACTGCGGTCCCGGAACGTTCGAGATCACGAGGTTCCAGGTGGGCCGTGCCGCTCCGGTGGAGAGCGCGAACGTCACACGCGCTGCGCGCGAGAACACGGCCGGCGGGATGAAGTGGTTCGCGTCCTGGAGCAGCTCCGCGGGAAGCGCGCGATGGCGCTCCTTCATCACGCGCAGGGCCTCGTGGGTGCGCAGCAGGCGGTCCACCGGGTCCGCGATGTTCGTGAACAGCGCGGCGCTCATCAGCATGATCCGGTTGCCGAAGGTGCCGGCCTGCTCGGAGCTGCGGACCGACACCGGGATCTGGGCCACCAGCGGATCGTCGGAGAGCTCGCCATGCTCCTCGAGCCAGGAGCGCACGGCGCCGGCGCAGATCGACACCACCACGTCGTTGACCGTGCAGCCGTGCCGGTTCTTCACCCGCTTCACGGCCTCGAGGGAGAGCCGCCCGAACGCGAAGCGCCGGTGCGGTGAGATGCGGCCGTTGAAGCTGGTGCGCGGCGCCTTGAGGCTCGTGCGCTCGAGGAGGCCGCCCTCGCCCCTGGTGAGCACCTGGCCGACCCGGCCCGCCACCCGCGCCGCCACGCCCGTGCCCGGCAACGTGCTGAAGGCCGTCTCGTCGAGGTTCGGCAACGCCGCCGGGAGCGCGCGCAGCAGCCGCAGCGGGTAGCGCGGCAGGCCCAGCAGGCCCCGCCCGAGCATCTCAAGCTCGCCCGGCTCGCCGTCGCCCGCCCCGTCCAGGGGCGGCGGCGCGTCGCGGCCCTCCGGCGTCAGGTCGAGGAGCACGCCCATGATCTCGGCCCCTGACAGGCCATCCACCAGCGAGTGGTGGATCTTCGTGAGCACCGCCGCTCGGTTCGCGCCGAGGCCGTGGACCAGGTAGAGCTCCCAGAGCGGCCGCGCCCGGTCGAGCGGCCGCGCGAAGATCCGCGCCACCTGCTCCGCCAGCTGCTCCTCGTTGCCGGGCGGCGAGAGCGCCAGCTCGCGCACGTGGAAGTCGAGGTCGAAGTCCGAGTCGTCCACCCAGTACGGGTAGTCGAGGCCGAACGGAACCTCGGCCAGCCGCCAGCGCAGCGGGGGCAGCAGCGGCAGGCGCTCGGCGATCAGATCGTGCACGGCGCGGAGCGTGAGCTTGCCATCGGGTCGAGTCGAGGAATCGAGGACCGCCAGCCCGCCGACGTGCCCGCTCTGGCGCGCCGTCTCGAGCGCCAGGAACTGCGCGTCCACACTCGTCAGCTGTCGCACGCGCCTACTGCCGCTCGGCCCAGCGCTCGCGCGGGTTCTCGATCGGCGTGAGCGTCCGCTCCACCTGATCGCGATAGCGCTCGTAGTTGGGCGGGAGCGAGAGCCGCTCGCCCAGGTGCTCCGGATCCTCGTCGGTGGCGAAGCCGGGGCCCAGCGTGGCGATCTCGAAGAGGACGCCCGACGGCTCGCGGAAGTAGATGGAGCGGAAGTAGAAGCGGTCGATCACCGGCGTGACCGGCGCTCCCGCCTGCTTCAGCCGCTCCCGCCAGGCCTCGTGATCCTCCATCGTCGAGGCCCAGGCCACGTGATGGACCGTTCCGGCGCTCTGCACGCCCGCGGGCTCGGGAGGATCGTCGTAGGCGTAGCGGCCGCCGCGCTGATCACCGCGCACCTCGTAGCCGTCGCCGCCCGCCTTGAAGCCGAGCACCTCCTCCAGCAGGGCGCGGCTCGCGTCCGGGCGCGCCGAGTACGCGCGCACGGTGTCGAAGCCCCTGAGCGCGTGCTCCGCCGAGATCTCCGGATGCTCGGCCATCAGCGGGTCGTCACCGCTCTCGTCCACGACCAGCTCGTGCCTGAGGCCCTCGGGATCGGCGAAACGCAGGCGCCCCTCGGTCCGCTCGGTCTCGACTTCCTCGCCGGCGAGCCGCTCCGCCCAGAAGTCGATCGCCTCCGGGCTCGCGACTCTCCAGACGATCGTGTGGACCATGCCCGCGCCGGCGCGGCCAGGGGTGGCACCGGGGTACTCGAAGAAGGTGAGGTCGGTTCCCGCGCTGCCCTTCTCGTCGGCGTAGAAGAGGTGGTAGACGGTCGGGTCGTCCTGGTTGACGGTCTTCTTCACCAGGCGCAGGCCCAACACGCGGGCGTAGAAGTCGACGTTGCCGGGGGCGTCGCCGGTGATGGCCGTGATGTGGTGGATCCCTTCGAGCTTCATGGCCGGAGATTACCGCCGCCCGATGGCCGGCCAGCGAGGCGGAGCGCCGTTCCGCCTGTCAAGTGAGCGGCAGCGCATGCCGATCTAGTGCGAATGGCTGCAAGGTCGTGGCTCTGTCGCGACGACATGGACCGCGAGCGGCTGCTGGACATGGAGGGACGTCTGGGGCCGGTGCGGCGAGCGTCGATAGGCGTGATCGCGCTTGCGCTGATCGCGTGCGGCCCCTGGCTCGGCTGGTGGACGTTGCTCCCGCTCGTGGCCGCGGGCGCGGTCTTCCAGGTTGCCGAGCGGCGGACGCCGCGGGCGGCGCGGCCCGAGTACCTGCTGTTCGGCGCCTGGGCACTCAGCGAAGCGGCGATCGCCGGCGCGGTCGCCCTCACCGGCAGCATCGAGACGCCGACCCTGTCCTGGCTCGCGATCCCCGTGGTCACGCTGAGCGCGCGATTCTCCGCGCGCGGCGTGGCGCTCGGCGTGAGCGTGGCCCTCATCCTCATGTTCGCCGTCGCGTTCGGCACCGACGCCGACGCCATCGTCGCCAACCCGGTGCTGCTGGTGGCGCCCATGACCCTCGTGATCTGCACCGCGATCCTCTCCACGGCGCTCATGCGCTCGGACGTCTACCACCGCGGCGAGACGGTCATCGATCCACTCACGGGAATGCTCAACCGCAAGGCGCTGGCGAGCCGGGTGGCGGAGCTCGAGCAGCAGTCGCTGGTGAGCGGCGAGCCCGTCGGACTCGTGGTCGGCGACCTCGACCGGTTCAAGGAGGTGAACGACTCCTGCGGCCACGCCACGGGCGACGCGGTCCTGAAGGAGGTGGCGTACGCGATGCGCAAGGAGCTGCGCGCGTTCGATCTCGCCTACCGGCTGGGCGGCGAGGAGTTCCTGGTGGTCCTGCCGGGGGCCGACTCGGACACCTCCGCGCTCCTGGCCGAACGGCTCAGGGACGTTCTCGCCTCGGGCAGCTTCAGCGGCGGCCGCCGGATCACGATGAGCTTTGGCGTGAGCGCGTCGCCCCGGGGCCGGCGATTCGAGTACCAGACGGTGTTCGCCGAGGCCGACGAGGCGCTCTTCGAGGCCAAGCGGGGCGGCCGCGACCAGGTCCGCTCCGCGCCCGACCCGGCGCTGGCCGCGTTCGCGTAGGACGGGCCGACTCGCATCGCGTGCGAGGTGCCGCGGTGGGGCGGGCGTCTACAGCCGCGGGGTAGGGATCGCGGGCTCGTGTTGCGCGTGTGCGTCGTGTTGCGTGTGCGCACGGTTGTTGCACGGCGCGCCCGGGGACCGCAGGCGCCCGGACCCCTGGGCGACTTATCCGGGATATAGACGAACAACTCGCCCAGGGGTCGCAGCCGCGTTACGCCCGACCACCCGAATGTGACGCGACGCCGATAGAACAGCACCCCCACCCAGCAGCCCCGCCACCAACCGCGCCGCAGGGTCGTCCGGAGCGGCGTCGAATATCAACGACGTGGACGACGGGCCGGAGCGACCCACTCCCTTTGCCTCGCTGGAAGCGGCCTCGCGGGAGCGACTGCTCGCCGAGACGGCGGAGGCCTGGTACCACTTCGGCGACTCGGCCGACGTACGTGAACTGATCGAGCGCGTGGACGATGCCATGGACCGGGGCGGCCAGCGCCTGGCCGCCGCCCTCATCTTCGCCGTCCTGTCGTCGGACGACACGAACCTCGCCGAGAGCATCCGCAGCCGCGCCGCGCCCAGGCAAGCCTGAGCGGCGCTCAGCCGGTCACGGCGGCCGGTTCGGTCGCGAGCCAGTCACGCAAGCGCTCGTAGACCTCCGGATGGTTCAGCAGCGCGAGGTGGTGGGCGCCGCCGACATGCATGCCGTGCTCCGCCTCGAATGGGATGCGCCGGTCGCGCGATCGTCCCGAGGCGCTCGGCTGGAGCACCAGGGCGTCGCCGATCACGCGGCCGACCGGATGGCGCGGGCTGCGCGTGATCGTGGCGGCCACGAAGCAGTGCATCGCCCCCTCGAGCAGCGGCACCTCGGTGAGAGCGGCTGCCCGGAGTGCGTGAGGATCGCGGTCGCGCCAGTCCTCGTCCACGAGCGAGCCGTGGCGCAGGTCGCGGATTCCCGCGCTGCGCCGGCGCAGGAACGAGCCGAACGGACGCACCTCCGGAAGCGCGTGCAGGCCGGCGCTCGCCACGTGAACGGCCTGCGCGAGCGGCGCGCCCAGGTGCGGCGTGCCAAGCGATACCACGTGCCGAACGAGCCCGGCCCAGCGCGCGTGCTCGGCAGCGGCGTAGTGACAGGCGCTGCGCGACACCAGCCCGCCCATCGAGTGTCCGATCAGCTCGATCTGCTCGAGCTCCACGGGCCAGGCCTCGACGAGCTCCTCGAGCAGCTCGGACAGCGAGCGGCCGTTCTCCGAGATGTGGCGCCCCGTGTTGTATCGGACCTCGATCGGGGTGCAGCCGAGGTCGCGTGACAGCCGCGAGGCGTACGTGCCGCCGGCCCTCGACTGCCCCAGGCGCCAGGCGAACTCCGTCTCCATCAGCCCGTGCACGAAGACGGCGAGGCGCGGCGTGGCCTGCGGGAACGCCCGCGCGAGGGCGGCCGGCTCGAGCGGCACCACCTGACCCTCCATGCGCACGGACATCGGCTCCTGGAGGTCGCTCCCCTCTTCCTCGAGCGCGTCGCCGATCAGTCCGTTGATCACTCCCAGCACGGCGCTGCCGCGCGCGGTGGTGGACAGCTCGCGCTCGGTGGTGGGCAGCCGGCGGCCGAGAACGGCCACGCTTCCCTGGCCGAGAAGCGAGGCGCCCCCGCGCACCAGCCCATAGACCCGGTCCGAGATCGCGTCGTGCACCAGCTGGGCGGGCCGGCCGCCGGGGCCGACGCCGCTGAAGGCCCGCGTGGCCACGGCGCGGTGGATCGCGCCGATCCCACCCACCGCCCCCGCAAGCTCGCGGAAGGCCAGGTCGCTCAGCCCTCCCACCTCGTCCGGACGCCTCATGAGCTCGTTCATGACCCCGCAATATGCCCGGGCCTCCGGCCGGTTACACGATCATGCGGGGCGAGTGCGGGCACGAGCCAGCCGCCGGCGCCGTCTACGGCGGTCTCGGCTCGTGGGGAAAGGGCGCCCGTCATGGATACCCCCTCGGGGTATTGCTACCCTTCGGCGCAATGACCGCTCGGAGCCCCGCCTATACCGCCAGCAAGGACCAGCTGCTCGCGCGGCTCGGCGCGCATTGAGGGCCAGGTGAGCGGGGTGGCGCGCATGGTCGATGACGACCGCTACTGCATCGACGTGCTCACGCAGATCTCGGCCGTGCAGGCGGCGCTCGACAAGGTCGCGCTCGGTCTGCTCGACGGGCACGCGCGCCACTGCGTGCTCGAGGGCGAACCCGACGCGCTCGAAGCGCGTACCGACGAGCTCATGGGGGCCGTGGGGCGCCTCATGCGGCGCGGCTAGCGGGACCGTGGAAGCAAGCGGGCACGCCCACCAGCACCACGAGCATCACGCGATGCCCACATCGGGCAGGGCGCTCGACGCGGTGGCGATCAGCGCCACGCTTCACTGCCTGACCGGCTGCGCGATCGGCGAGGTGCTGGGCATGGTCATCGGCAGCGCCCTCGGCCTCACGGCTTGGACCACCGTCGGCCTGGCCGTGGTCCTCGCGTTCATCTTCGGCTATGCCCTGACGAGCCTGCCGCTCCTGCGAGCCGGCCTCGCCTTCTCCGCGGTGGTGCCGATTGCGCTCGCATCGGACACCTTCAGCATCGCCACGATGGAGGTGGTGGACAACGCCATCGTGCTCGCGATCCCCGGGGCGTTCGAGGCGGGGGTCGGCGACACGCTCTTCTGGGGATCGCTCTGCGTGGCCCTTGTGGTCGCCGGCTTCTGCGCCTTCCCGGTGAACCGCTGGCTGATCGCTCGCGGCAAGGGCCACGTGGCGGTGCACGAGACCGGCATCCACGGCGGGCCGCCCGTACGGGTCGTGGCCTGGGTGGCCGCCGTCGCCGGCGTGTTCGGCGCGGCGGTACTGCTGGCGGAAGCGCTCTAGAGAGCCGTCTCAGACAGGCTCTAGCGGCGGACTATGCTGGGCCGCCGTGAGCGTCGAGATGCGCGACGTCGCGCCGGGCCTGTGGCTCTGGCGCCAGCCCCACCCCGACTGGCGCGAGGGATCCGACTGGGAGCCGGAGGTGGCGTCGTTCGCAGTCGAGTCGCGAGGGGTCGGCCTCGTGCTCGACCCGCTCGCGCCCCCGCCTCGCGCGCGCAAGGTCTGGGCGCGCCTCAACAAGCTGAGGCCGGAGGCGGTCGTGGTCCTGAAGCCCGACCACGTGCGCGACGTGGACCTGTTCGTGCGCTGGTTCGGCGCCCGTGCCTACGGGCCGTATTTCTTCTGGCGGGACGACATTCCGCGAACCCACCTCGAACCCGTCCGACCCGGTGACGAGCTCCCGGGCGGCCTGCAGGCCCACCACGACGGCCGCGGCCAGATGGAAACGCCGATCTACCTCCCGGAGCAGCGCGCCCTGGTGTTCGCGGACGCGCTGACTGCGCCCGGCGGCGTGCTGCGCGTGTGGGGAACGCCGTGGCACGAGCAGCGGACCCTTCCGGCGCTGCGGGCGCTGCTGAAGCTGCCGTTCGAGCACGTGCTCGTCGCACACGGCGAGCCCGTGCACGCGCGCTCGGAGTTCGTGGCCGCGCTCGACCGCGAGCCGTGGTCGAGCTGACGCGGTCTAGCCGACGAGCACCACGTCCAGGCGGCGCGGGCCGTGCACGCCCTCCACGCGCTTCAGCTCGATGTCCGACGTGGCCGACGGCCCCGACACGAGCGTGATCGGCCGCCCCTCCCGCGCCGCCGGCTCGAGCGCCGCCACGGCGTCGGGAACGGATGGCACCACCTGGTCGGCACGCACCACGCAGAGGTGGTGGTCGGGCACCAGCGTGAGCACGCGCGGCCCGCAGACCGGCGAGGAGTCGAGCACGATCGTGCCGGTTGCGGCCACGGCCAGCGCGCAGCCGGTGAGCACGCCGTCCACGGCGTCGAGCGCGCGCGCATCGAGGCCGTCCGGAGCCAGCCGGCTCCACGCCCGTCGACCTCCCAGGACACGCCCGGCGCCGCGACCAGCGTTCGCGTGCCACGCTCGCGGCAGACCGCGGCGAGCGCGGCCTCGAGCTCCGCGGGGCCGGACCCGCCGACGGTGGCGCGGTACTCGGCCACGCGCTCCAGGAACAGCTCCACGGCGCCGGCTGAAGGGGTGGCGCCCGCCGCCGCGATAGCCGCGCGGCACCTCCGGGACGTCCGGCGCCGGGCCCGAGCGCCTCGCGGATCCGCCCGAGCACGACCGCGCGGGCGTCGCTCATCCGCGCTCCCGCCACCAGTCGCGGAAGCTCTGCGCCGGCGGCTCGGGCAGCTCGCGCGACTCGGTCCATCCGCGCAGCGGGCCGAACGGCAGCCGGGCGAGCGGGCCGCGACCGAGGCGGGCGACCCGCTGGGCGGCCTCGTAGCGCCGGCGCGAGCCGAACATGCGTGCCAGCAGCCGGAAGGACGCGCGCTCGCCGCGCCCGCCGTCGGCCTGCTCGCGCACCACCCGGCCGCGCAGGTGCACGAGCACGCGCGGGATGTCGATCTTCACCGGGCAGACCTCGTAACAGGCGCCGCACAGGCTCGAGGCGTAGGGCAGCGTGGGCGCGCGGTCGAGCCCCTGGAGCTGCGGCGTCAGGATCGCTCCGATCGGCCCGGGATAGACCGAGCCGTAGGCGTGCCCGCCGGTGCGCGAGTACACCGGGCACACGTTCAGGCAGGCCGAGCAGCGGATGCAGCGCAGCGCCTGGCGGCCCACCTCGTCCGCGAGCACCCGCGTGCGGCCCGGCGTCGAGCAGGATCAGGTGGAACTCGCGCGGGCCGTCGCCCGCGCGCACCCCGCTCCAGATCGACGTGTAGGGGTTCATGCGCTCGCCTGTCGAGGAGCGCGGCAGGAGCTGGAGCATGACCTCGAGGTCGCGCCACTCGGCGAGCACCTTCTCGATGCCCATCACGGTCACGAGCGTGTCGGGCACGGTGGTGCAGAAGCGGCCGTTGCCCTCGGACTCGACGACGCAGACCGACCCCGTCTCGGCCACGCCGAAGTTCGCGCCGCTCACTGCCATCGGCGCGCTCAGGAAGCGCTCGCGCAGGTAGCGGCGGGCCGTCTCGGCCAGCGCCTCGGGCTCCTCGGGAAGCTGCTCTCCCGCGGCGATCGTGCGCTGGAACAGCTCGCGGATCTCGGCGCGGTTGCGGTGGATCGCCGGCACCAGGATGTGCGAGGGACGGTCCTCGGCGAGCTGGATGATCAGCTCGGCGAGGTCGGTCTCCACCGGGCGAATGCCCGCCGCTCGCGAGCGCCGCGTTCAGCTCGATCTCGTCGGTGGCGAGCGACTTGACCTTGATCACCTCGCGGGCGCCGCGTTCGCGCGCCAGGCCGATGACCTTGGCGTTGGCCTCGGCGGCGTCGCGCGCCCAGTGGACCGTGCCCCCGGCGGCCGCGACCTCGCGCTCGAGCCGCTCGAGCTGCTCGGGCAGCGTGGCGAGCGCGCGCGCCTTGATCGCCGCGCCCGCGTCGCGCAGCTCCTGCCAGTCCGGCACCTCCTCCACCACGGCGGCGCGCTTGGCCCTGATCGTGCTCGTGGCCACGCCGAGGTTCCTTCGCAGCTGGCTGTCGGCGAGCGCCAGGCGTGCCGCGGCGGGAAACCCCCCGTCGCTCACTCGCTCGCCGCCAGCACCTCGGCGAGGTGCATCGTGCGCACTCCGGCGCGCCCGCGGCGCAGGCCGCCGCCGATGTGCATGAGGCAGGAGTTGTCCGCGGCCACGCACACCTCCGCGCGCGTGTCGAGCACCCGGCGGAGCTTGTCGGTGAGCATCGCCGCCGAGGTGTCCGCGTTCTTCACCGCGAAGGTGCCGCCGAACCCGCAGCACTCCGCCGCGTCCGGCAGCTCCACGAGGTCGAGCCCGCGCACCGCCGCGAGCAGCCTCAGCGGCCGGTCGCCCACCCGGAGCAGCCGCGCCGAGTGGCAGGTCGGGTGGTAGGTCACGGCGTGCGGGAAGTAGGCGCCGACGTCCTCAACGCCGAGGCGGTCCACGAGGAACTCGCTCAGCTCGACCACGCGCGGGAGGAGCGCCTCCACCTCGCGGCCAAGCCCTGGGTCGCCGGCGAGGCGCGCGATGTCGGTGTACTGGTCGCGGACCATGCCCACGCAGGAGGCCGAGGGCGAGACCACCACCTCGGCGTCCCCGAACGCGTGGACGAAGCGCCGGATCAGCGGCACGGCCTCCAGCTGATAGCCGCTGTTGGCGTGCATCTGCCCGCAGCAGGTCTGCTCCTCCGGGAAGTCCACCTCGTGGCCGAGGCGCTCCAGCACCTCCACCACCGCCCTGCCCGTGGCGGGGAAGAGGGTGTCGGCCAGGCAGGTCACGAACAGGGCCGCGCGCACGCAGGCACTCTCTACCCGAAGCGGGCCTAACGCAACGCGTCGGGCCCGGGCGCAGCTTGCCGCGACCACCGAACGCCGGTTAAGTTGCGCTGCGTGCCGTGTACCGCTACGCCACGGCGGGCGAGCGCCGTGCTCCTCGCCGCGCTCGTGGTGCTCGCCTTCCCGACGGCCGCCGCCGGCCGGCGCGGCATCGAGCTCGTGGGCCAGCGCCGTCTGGACGATCGCCTGAGCGAGCTGACCTTTCGCAGCCCGCTGCTGGTCGAGCGCACGCATGCTCGCGTGCTGCTGCCGCGCGGCTACTCGCGCTCGACGCGGCGCTATCCGGTGCTCTACCTGCTGCACGGCGCCGTCGACGACTATCGCTCCTGGACGACGAAGGGCGACGCCGAGGCACTGACCGCCGGCCTCCCGCTGATCGTCGTGATGCCCGACACGGGGCCCATCGGCGGGTACGTGGACTGGCTGCGCGGCGGCAACCGCTGGGAGACCTTCCACCTGACCAAGCTGGTGCCGTGGATCGATCGCCGCTACCGCACCGAGGGACGCCGCGCCGGCCGCGCGGTCGCGGGCCTGTCGATGGGCGGCTTCGGCTCGATGAGCTACGCGGCGCGCCAGCCCGACAGCTTCGCCGCGGCGGCCAGCTTCTCCGGCGCGGTGGACTCCGTCAACCCGGCGATCCAGGCTGTGACGCCGGAGGACACCTACGGCCCCTTCGCGACCCAGGAGATCCGCTGGCGAGGCAAGAACCCCGTGGATCTCGCCGCGAACCTGCGCGGCCTGCGCCTGGTGCTGCGGACGGGCAACGGCGCTCCGGGCGGGCCGTTCGGCGGCGCCGACGGAATCGAGCAGGTGGTCCACCAGGCCGGCGTGACCCTCCACGGTCGGCTGCGCACGCTTGGCATCCCGCACGTGTGGGACGACTACGGGCCTGGCGGACATAGCTGGCCGTACTGGCAGCGCGACCTGCGGGAGACGCTCCCCGCGCTGATGCGGACGTTCGCCCATCCGCGTAGGCCACCCGCGCCGTTCACCTACCGGAGCATCGAGCCGACCTACGAGATCTACGGCTGGCGAGTGCGGATCAGGCGGCCGGCGCTCGAGTGGAGCCAGCTGCGCAGGGCGGGCCGGCGCGGGTTCGTGCTCGTGGGCAGCGGCCACGCGCGCGTGACCAGCGCTCGCCTGTTCCGGCCCGGCGCGCGGGTGCTCGCCACGGTGAGGGCCGACCGGGGCCGTTCCCGCCAGGAGAGCGTGACGGCCGACGGCGCCGGGCGCGTGGCGCTCGCGCTCGAGCTGGGTCGCGGCAACAAGGCGCAGCAGTACACACCGGGTGCACGCACGCTCAGCCACCGCACGCGGGTGCGCCTGCGCGCGTATCCGTAAGGGCGCGTCCTCAGCGGGCGGTGACCGCGAAGTCGCTCGCGTGGCCGGCGCGCGTGTCCAGCCGGAAGCGCACGAGGCCCGCCCGGACGGAGGAGGCCACCCGGCGGCCTCCCACCCAGGCGGTTACGCGGCTACCCCGGGGTCGCGCCACCTCGATCTCGAGCCGACCGCCCGCCGACGGGCGTACGTATCCGCGCACGGAGCCCGGGCGAACCGCGATCCCCACCCGCGGCAGGCGCAGGGAGAAGCGCCGCAGCGGGAGACGAGGCCGGAAGCGGTACCCGCGCGCCGTGGGCACGATGCCGGCGAGCCGGGTGGCCGCGTAGAGCGTCCAGGCGGGCTGGTGCATGATCTGGCCGGCGTAGGTGTGGTCCAGGTCGATGCCGCAGTCGCCCGGGTCCGGCGCGAACCACGCGTTGCACGCATCGTCCACGGAGAGCACGCCGTTCCAGCGCCCCGGGAAGGCGGCGGCGTGTGCCGCGAGCGTGTTCCGCTCGAGCTCGTCCAGGGCGTACGCGCCGGCGCGCGGCACGACCCCGGCGAGCTCGCCGAGAGCCCAGGTGAGCCAGCCGTTGACCGCGTACCAGGCGCCGCCCACGAACACGGCGTTGCCGCCGCCGATCCCCGGTCCGCCCGCTCGCTCGGTCACCGCCGGATCGGCGGCGGCGGGTGACATCGAGGAGCCGATCCGCGCCGGGCCGCCCAGCGCGGCCGGAGCGCCCACCCCGGTGAGGAAGCGGCGGATACCGCTCACGAGCGTGCGCGCCTGACCCCGGCCGGGCACCCCGGCCAGGATGTTCCAGGGCTGCGGCTCACCGAAGATCACGCCGGTGCCGAGCCTGCGGTCGCCGGCGTACCCGCGGGTGTACCAGCGCCCCGTCCACTCGCTCCGCTGCGCCGCCCGGAGCGCCGCGCCGCGGCGGCGCAGCCGCTCGGCGAAGGAGCGGTCACCGCGCGCTCGCGCCAGCTCGGCCAGGCGCGGGTAGACGTAGGCGAGCTGGGCCGAGACGAGCGTGGACTCGGTCATCCCGAGGACAGCTCCCGAGAAGTCGGACCAGTCACCGGTGGACGTCGTGCGATACCCGCCGTGCGGCCCGCGCAGCGACTCCTGGTGGGCGTACGCCAGCTTCAGGTGACGCCAGAGCGAGGCGGTGCCACCGCCGCGGAAGGGCACCGGCCGGTCGAACAGCGCCAGATCGCGGGTGGCGAGCCCGTACTCGGCGGCGGACCACAGGAGCCACAGGTCCATGTCGTTCGAGGGCGGCAGCTCGGCGGGCCGGCAGAGCGACTGGGTGCCGTAGGCGATCTGGCCGCCGCCGGCGGGCTGCTCCCGGGCGGAGTACGCGAGCACGTCGCCCGCAAGCGCGGGCGCGGCGTAGACCATCGGGAGCATGTGCTGGAGCGGATCGCGGAACGCGATCTGTGAGCCGAAGCCGCCGTACTGGTAGTAGCCGCCCTGCGAGATCACGTGGCTGTGCGCGCACTCCTCATAGGTGGCGCCCGAGCGAACGGTGTAGGCGGCCCACTGGAGCTCGCGCGCGAGCCAGCGGCGCCCGGCCCCGAAGCTGCCCTGGGGCACCCAGCGAGCCCAGCGGCGCTGGCTGCCCGCGAGCGGCCGTCGCGCCGCCCGCCAGCGGGTGACGATTCTCCGGACCGCGCGCGGCCGCGCGGCGCCGTACGCGTAGCGGAGGGTGACCGCGGCGCCGGGAGCCAGGCGCAGCGGCGCCCGCAGCGCGAAGAGCGTGCGCCCCACCTGGCCGGGAGCGACCGCCGCCGCGCGGCCGGCCGTCCAGGCGGTCCGCGGCGACCGCGGCGGGAGCGGCCCTCCCGCCCGCGCCGAAGAAGCGCGCTGCGTCGGTGGCGTGGCCGCCCACCGGGCCACGCAGGGCGGCGGCGAAGATCCGCAGCGGGCGCCGGTCGGGCCCCTCGGCGGCCTGGCGCACGGACAGGATGCGGCGGCGCGGATCCCAGCTCGGCGTGCCCAGACCACGCGGGCGGGCCTTGGCCGGCTCCCACGGGTTCACGCCCCAGTACTCGAACCAGCTCGCCGATCGCGGCTTACGCGTGCGGTTGCGGATCGTCACGTCGTGCAACAGCACGGGGTCGTCGCCGAACGGCGCGTACACGTGCTCGTCCACCGCGAACCCCGCCGCCGCCAGCGTCCGGCGCGCGTACCCGGTGCCGAACACGCGCTCCGAGCGCGCTCCGCGCGGACGGTCGGCGTAGAGCGTGCTGAGCGTTCGCCCGCCGGCCCGCAGGTAGCCGAAGCCGCCGGCGTACTGGCCCTCGGCCGCCGAGTAGCGGTTCACCCACTCGTACACGCGGTCCTGGCTCCAGAGCTGGGTGTAGCCGTGGTTGTAGGCGTTCGCCACCACGTGGTCGTTTCCGAGCTGAGACCAGGCGTCGGTGGGATCGGCAGCGTCCTCGAGCTCGGACCTCCGTGCACGCGGGTCGCGCCCCTCGTCGATCCGGTAGCGGTAGGCGGGCAGCCCGAACCCGTCCACGAACCAGCGGCCGAACGCCCCGCTTCCGTAGCGTGAGGCCACGTCCGCGCGCCCGCGCTCGCCCGAGAGCGGCGCCGGTGCAGCGCGGGCCACGCCCGCGAGCAGGGCCATGAGGACCAGCGCGACGAGGCTCGGCGCGAGCCTACGCAGCTCGGGCCACCTCGGTCGCGCGCAGCATCACCTCCGCCACGAGGGCCGGGTCGTCGTAGAAGGGCGTGTGCCCGAGCCCGTCGAGGGTCACGTGGCGCGCGTCCGGAAGGACGCGACGCGCGCGCGGCGCCTGGCGCCCGAAGAGGAGCAGGCGGTCGCGGCTCCCCCAGGCGATCGTGACCGGCGCCTGGAGCTCGTGCGCGGCGCGGAACGAGTAGCGGTCGAAGGCGGCGAGCGCCTCCCAGAAGGCCGGCGCCGCCCAGAAATCCTCGAGCGTCAGGCGTGCGTCCGCGGCCGGGATGCGCCATGGGCGGGCGAAGAACTGCCCCATGAGCAGCGTTCGCCCGGCGCCGCTGCCGGCCAGCGCCAGCACCGGCTTCTGGAGCGGGGCCGGTACGCCCCGGGCCAAGCCGAGGGAGCGCTGGCAGAACAGGCGCTCGCGGCGGGTCCAGAAGCCCACCGGCGAGATCGCCGTGACCGAGCGCGCGGCGCCCCGGCGCGCCAGCTCGAGCGCGATCCCGCCGCCCATCGAGTTGCCCGCCACGTGCGGTCGCCTCAGCCCGAGCTCCCCGAAGAAGCGCTCGAAGGCGGTCGCGTACGCCTCCACCGTCGGGTCCACGCCCGGCGGCAGCGCGGGCGAGCGCCCGAAGCCCGGCGAGTCGGCCGCGATCACGTCGTGGTGCTCAGCGAGCCGGTCGATCACGGGGCTCCAGATCTGCCAGTGGGACCCGATGCCGTGGATCAGCACGAGCGGCTCCCCGCGGCCGCGACGCTCGTGGTTCACGGCACCACGGCCGGGCGTACCTCGCGGTACTCCTCCGGGCGGATCGCCCGGGTCGCGCGCACGTACTCGAGCATGAAGCCCGGCCAGTTGTTCACCACCCGGCCGCTGCCCTCCTGGCGGTACCAGTTGCGGCAGCTCGACCAGACCGAGTCGCGGAGGCGCTCCTGCACGCGGCCGGTCGAGGCGGTCTGCACCTCGGGCCGGACGTCGAGCGCGGCACCGGATCTCCGTGCGGTGCGGAGCGCGTCGATCGCATAGCGCACCTGCGCCTCGATCATCACGATGATGGAGCCCACACCGAGGTTGGTGTTGGGCCCGTAGAGCACGAACATGTTCGGGAACCCGGAGACCGTGATGCCGAGGTGCGCCTCGGCGCCGCCCGACCAGGCCGCTTCCAGGTCGCGCCCACCGGCTCCGCTCACCCGCATCGGCGCGACGAAGTCGCTCGAGCGGAAGCCGGTGCCGTAGACGATGCAGTCCACCTCGCGCTCACGCCCGTCCACGGTCGCCACGCCGCGCGGGGTCACGCGCGCGATCTCGTCGGCCACCAGCTCCACGTCGGGTCGCTGCAGGGCGGGCAGGTAGTCGGAGCTGAACAGGATGCGCTTGCAGCCGAAGGGGTAGTCGGGCCACGCCTTGGCACGCACCTCCGGGTCGCGCAGCTGCATGCGCATGAACGCGGTCGACCAGGTGCGGAGCAGCCATCCGAGCGGCGGCACCCGCGTGAGGCCGGCCACGAACATCTCCATGAACGCCCAGATCCCGTAGCGCCGCGCGGCCTGGAGCCCGGGCACACGCTGGATCAGCCGGACGAAGGACGGGCGGTACTCGGGGTTCTGGCGCGGCAGCAGGTACGGCGCGCTGCGCTGGTAGACGTCCAGGCGGGCGGCGCGCTCGGCCACCGGGGGCACGAACTGAATGGCGCTCGCGCCGGTTCCGATCACGGCCACCCGCTTGCCGGAGAGGTCGTAGCCGTGGTCCCACTCGGCCGAGTGGAAGGCCCGCCCCTCGAACTCGTCCATCCCGGGAATCGACGGCCACCGCGGGCGGCTCAGCTGCCCGCAGGCGAGCACCAGCGCGTCCGCCTCGAAGCGCTCGCCCGTCTGGGTGGCAAGCGTCCAGCGGGCGCTGCGGGCGTCGAAGTCCGCGCTCACCACCTCCGTGCCGGTGCGCACGCGGTCGATGACCCCGTGCTTGGTTGCGGTGTCGTGGAGGTACTCGAGGATCTCCCCCTGCGAGGAGCACGGCTGCGCCCAGTCGCGCCGCTGGTCGTACGAGAACGAGTAGAGGTAGGAGGGCACGTCGCAGGCTGCGCCGGGATAGGTGTTGTGCTGCCAGACGCCGCCGAGGTCATCGGCCCGCTCGAAGACGGTGAAGTCCTCGATGCCCTCGCGGCGGAGCGCGGTGGCCATCGCGATGCCGCTGAAGCCGGCGCCTACGATCGCGACCCTCACTGCGACGCTGGCCGGCTGCGCGAGCGGTGCGGGCGCAGCGGTGTGCAGCGGGCGGCCGTCCGCGGATGAGGTCGGCCGCGCGCTCGGCAATCATGATCGTGGGAGCGTTGGTGTTGCCTCCGGGGATCGACGGCATCACCGACGCGTCCACCACGCGCAGGCCCTCCAGCCCGCGCACGCGCAGCTCCGGGTCGAGCACCGCGCTCTCCCCCGCTCCCATCGCGCACGTGCCCACCGGGTGGTAGAGCAGCTCCACCCGTCGGCGCACGCTCTCCTCCACGTCCTCGTCCGAGGCGAACTCGGGCCCCGGCTTGAGCTCGCGCACAACGGTCCCCGCAAGCGGCGGGCTGGCCGCCATCGCGCGGGCCAGCTTCACCCCGGCCACGAGCGAGTCCACGTCGTCGCGCTCGGCCAGCGTGTTGGTGAGGATCCGCGGCTTGTCGCGTGGGTCGCTGGAGCGCAGCCAGACCCGTCCGCGGCTGCGCGTGCTCACCAGCACCGGCCCGAGTGTGGCGGCGTGCCCGTCGAACTCGGTGGTCCCGTGGTCCTCGAAGAAGAGCGCGCCGATGTGGAACGACACGTCGGCGGCCGGCAGGCCCGCCCGTGTGCGGACGAACGCGGACACCTCCGCCGCCGTGGAGGTCAGCGGCCCGCTGCGCCGCAGGAGCCACTCCGCCAGGGGCTTCGGCTTGTCCGCGCCGTAGAGCGTGTGCGGGTCGCTCACCTCGAACAGCACGGTCACGAAGGGATGGTCCTGGAGGCCCCGGCCCACGCCCGGGAGGTCGTGGCGCACTTCCACGCCCACCTCCCGCAGGTGGTCCGCCGGACCGA
Source organism: uncultured Thermoleophilaceae bacterium (assembly GCA_963759625.1). Classification (GTDB taxonomy): domain Bacteria; phylum Actinomycetota; class Thermoleophilia; order Solirubrobacterales; family Thermoleophilaceae; genus JACVRW01. Next base: position 560,186 of record CAVXAD010000017.1, read on the forward strand.
TGCCGGCCAGGAGCAGCAGCTGCGGCGAGCCGATCGATCCCGCGGCCAGGATCACCTCGCGCTCCGCCCGCGCCGTCCGCGCCGGCCGCGCGCGCCGCGCGTAGCGCACGCCGGTCACGGACCCCGCCTCGATCTCCAGGCCGAGCACGTGCGCGCCGGTGACCACCCGGAGGTTGTCCCGGCCGAGCGCGGGGCGCAGGTACGCGTCGGCGGTGCTCCAGCGGCGTCCGCCCTTCTGGGTGACCTGGAACATGGACGCTCCGTCCTGCTCCGGCCCGTTGTAGTCGTCGATGCGCGGGATGCCGATCGCCTCGGCGGCGGCCAGGAACTTGGCGTCGAGAGGTCGCGGCGAGCGCTGCTCGGCCACGTTGAGCGGCCCGCCCACCGCGTGGAACTCGGACGCGCCGCGCTCGTTGTTCTCGGCCTTCAGGAAGTAGGGCAACACGTCCGCCCATCCCCAGCCGGTCGCGCCCGCCGCCTCCCAGAGGTCGTAGTCGAGCGGACGGCCGCGCACGTACAGCATCGCGTTCATGGAGCTGGAACCGCCGAGCGTCTTGCCGCGCGGGATGTAGAGCGAGCGCCCTTCGCAGTGAGGCTCGGGCTCGGTCTGGTAGTCCCAGTCGAGCTTGGTGTGGAACTGGTTGGCGAACGCCGCCGGGATCTTGATGTCGAGGCTGCGGTCCCTGCCACCGGCTTCGAGCAGGAGCACGCTCACGTCGGGGTCCTCGCTGAGCCGGTTAGCGAGCACGCAGCCGGCTGAGCCGGCGCCGACGATGACGTAGTCCGCAGGGCGAGGGGCCATGGTCGCGCGGGCAATCCTATGGCCGCCGGGCGGCCGACGGGGAGCTGTCCATGATTGTGACCAGCCTGGTCACTTTTATGGACGGCGCGGCCCCGTACCCAGCCGCAGCAAGCGCTCGGGCCGGGAAGCCCGGCGTCGCGGCCGCACGCGCGTGACCACGGCCACGAGTCCGGGGGGAACCCGCCCGTCGGTCGAGAGCCACGACCCGGCGATGATCAGCAGAAGGCCTGCCACGGCGCCGGTGCCGGGACGCTCGCCGAGGACCGTCACGCCGAGGGCCACGGCCACCACCGGCGCCACGTAGGTGATCACCGTCGCGCGGCCCGGCCCGACCTCGGTCACGAGCATGCCGAACAGCACGAACGCCGTGGCCGTGCACAGCAGGCCCAGCACCAGCAGCGCGCCGATCGTCTCCGTGGGCGGCACGGACGCCGGCGGGGCCAGCAGGGCCGCGGGCGTGAGCACCAGCGCCGCGATGCCTGTGGCCGCGCCCATCATCGGGATCGGCTCGAGGTCCGAGAGGCGGCGCTTCATCAGCATCGGACCGGCGGCGTAGCCGGTGGCTGCCACCAGGATCGCGCCGGCGCCGATCAGCTCGTCGGTACGCCCCGCCACGTCAAGGCCCACGAGCGCCACCACGCCGGAGAACCCGATGAGCAGGCCCCATAGCCGCCGCCCCTGGGCGCGCTCACCGGCGTCGAAGCGCAGCGCGAGGAGGGCCACGATCAGCGGAACCGAGGCGATCAGGATCGCCGCGAGCGACGAGGACACGTGCTGCTCGCCGGCCGCGATCAGCGGGAAGGGGATGCAGATCTCGGCCAGGGCGTAGACGGTCAGCCAGCGGAGCCGGCCGCGAAGCGTGCCGAGCAGGCCGGCCCGCCACGAGAGCCCGAGCAGGATCAGCGCCGCCATCAGCACGCGCACCCAGGCCAGGAAGGCGGGCGGAACGCCGTCGTCCACGGCGATCTTGATGAAGAGGTAGGGGATGCCCCAGAGGACCGAGACGGAGGCGAACGCCACCCATGCGCGAGCGCTCATGGCCGGAGGATCGCACTGCTAGCTTCGAGGCCCGTGCCAGCGCCTCCCGGGACAGCCCCGCGCGCGGACCATTCGAACCAGATCCTGGTGGTGCTGCTGCTGGCCGGCGTGTCGTTCGCGCTGTCGCAGACGCTCGTGCTCCCGGCGCTGAGCGCGATCGGCAAGGACATGCACGCGGACGCCTCCACGTCCTCCTGGATCCTGACCGGCTTCCTGCTCTCGGCGTCGGTGGCCACTCCGCTGATCGGCAAGCTCGGCGACCTCTACGGGAAGGGCCGCGTGCTCACCCTCACCATGCTCGTGTTCTCGGCGGGGTCGATGGTGTGCGCCCTGGCCGGGTCGATCGGCCTGCTGATCGCCGGACGCGTGGTCCAGGGCGTGGCGGGCGGGGTCTTCCCGCTTGCCTTCGGGATCATCCGCGACACCTTCCCCCGGGAGCGCGTGCCGGCCGCCATCGGGCTGCTCAGCGCGATGTTCGGGATCGGCGCCGGCATCGGGCTGCCGCTGGCCGGCGTGATCGTGGACAACCTCGACCTCTCCTGGCTGTTCTGGATCGGCTGCGCGCTCGCGTTCCCGACGGCGCTGGCGTCGCGGCTCCTGGTGCCGCCCTCGCCACCGGTGCCGAGCACGCGCCTCGACCTGCCGGGCGCCGCGCTCCTCTCGCTCGGTCTCGCGGCCATCCTGCTCGCGGTGACCGAGGCGAACGACTGGGGCTGGGGCGCCGCCGACACGCTGGCGCTGCTGATCGGCGGCGTGGCCGTGCTCGGCGTGTGGCTGAGGGTGGAGGCATCGATCCCCCAGCCGCTGATCGAGCTGAAGGTGCTGCGCCAGCGGGCGGTGGCCACCACGAACCTGACCGGGCTGATGGTGGGCTTCGCGATGTTCTCGAGCTTCCTGCTGATCCCGCAGTTCGCGCAGGCGCCGGAGAGCACCGGCTACGGCTTCGGGTTCTCCGTCACGCAGGCCGGCCTGATCCTCACCCCGGCGGCCGTGGCGCAACTGGTGGCCGGCCCGATCGCCGGCCGGCTGGGCGTGGTGATCGGCTTCCGGCTGACGCTTGCCGGCGGGGCGGGCATGGCGTCGGCCGCGTTCGTCTGGCTGGCGCTGCGAGCACGGCCACCCCTGGCACTTCATCGTGTCGAGCGCGCTCCTCGGCGCCGGCATCTCGTTCGCGTTGGCGTCGATGGCGAACCTGATCGTGGCCGCGGTGCCGCAGCAGGAGGTCGGGATCGCCACCGGCATCAACACCGTCACCCGTACGGTCGGGGGCGCCTTCGGCGCGGCCGTGGCCACCGCTGTGCTCACCGGCAGCACCGTGGCGGGCGGCGTCACGCCCTCCGAGGGCGCTTTCACCGCCGCCTTCGTGATCTCCGCGGTCGGCGGCGCGCTCGCGGTGGTGGCCGCGCTGCTCGTGCCGCGCCCGCCTGCCCGCGAGCCGGTGGCGCTCGCGGAGCCGGCGCCCGCGCCCAGCAGTTAGCCTCCCGCGCCGTGCGCGCGGTGCAGATCGTCGAGCTGAGCGGGCCCGAGGCGCATGAGCCTCGTGGACCTGCCCGATCCGGAGCCCACCCACGCGCTCGCGGGGGACCGCGCGGTGGTGGTGGAGGTGCACGCGGCGGGCGTGTCCTTCCCCGAGGTGCTCCAGACGCGCGGGCAGTATCAGCTGAAGCCGCCGCTGCCGTTCGTGCCCGGCAGCGAGGTGGCGGGCGTGGTGCGCAGCGCCCCGGAGGGCGCGACCGTGAAGGCGGGTGACCGGGTGGCGGCCTTCCCCATGCTCGGCGGCTTCGCCGAGGTGGCCACCGCCCCCGACTTCCTCACCTTCCCGCTCTCCGAGTCGCTCGACTTCGCGCAGGGCGCGAGCCTGATCCTCAACTACCACACCGCCTGGTTCTCGCTCAAGATCCGCGGCCGCCTCGCCGAGGGCGAGAGCGTGCTCGTGCACGGCGCCGCCGGCGGCGTGGGCACGGCCGCGCTGCAGGTGGCCAAGGGGCTCGGCGCGCGCACGCTCGCGGTCGTTTCGAGCGACGAGAAGGAGGCGGTGGCCCGCGCTGCCGGCGCCGATGAGGTGCTGCGCTCCGACGGCACCTGGAAGGACCAGGCCAAGGAGCTCACGGACGGAGGGGTGGACGTGGTGCTCGACCCCGTGGGCGGCGATCGCTTCACGGACAGCCTGCGCTCGCTGCGCGAGGGCGGCCGGGTCGTGGTGGTGGGCTTCACCGCCGGCTCCATCCCGGAGGTCAAGGTCAACCGGCTGCTGCTGGGCAACACCGAGGTGGTGGGCGCGGGCTGGGGCGCGTACGTGCTCGGAAAGCCGGACCTGAACGCTGAGATCGGCGCTGCGCTCGAGGGCCTGGTGGAGCGTGGGATCGTGCGCCCGATCGTAGGCGCGCGCTTTCCGCTCGAGCGGGCGTCCGAGGCGCTCGAGCTGATCGAGTCGCGCGGCGCCACGGGCAAGGTCGTGCTCGACGTGCGCGACGACTGAGACTTCCTCAGAGCGCGATCAGGACGACGCCGCTCAGCGCCGCCGCCACGCCGATCGCCTGCGCGCGCGACAGGCGCTCGCCCAGCAGGGCCACGCCGAGGCTGACGGTGAAGACGGGGAACAGCGAGCCCGACCACCGACACGAGTGAGAGCTGGCCGTGGTCGGCGGCGACCGTGTACAGCACGGTCCCGCCCACGAGCAGCAGGCCCGGGATCGCGAGGAGCAGCGCGTCGCGGGTGGTGAGCCGGATGCCGGCGAGCCGCCGTCCCGCCCATAGCGCCAGCAGAGCCACGAGCGCGATGCGCGCGTCGAACAGCGCCCAGGCGCGACCGTCGGCCGACGCCTTCGGGAGCGCCGTGAGGAACACGCCGAACGCCACGGCGGAGGCCGCCGCCCAGAGCGCGCTCGCGCGCGGGTCCGAGTAGCGCGGCTCGATGCCCGGCACCGCTGCCTCGCCGCGAGCGGCCAGGGCGGCGCCGCCCATGGCGAGCACCACTCCCACCACCTGGGTGGCTTTCAGGGCGTCGCCGGTGGCGAGTCCCCAGACCACCGGCACGATCGCGCCGGTGGCCCCGATCGGCGCGACCACCGAGAGCGGTCCGAGCTCGGCCGCCTTGTAGAAGCCGATCAGGCCGGCCGCGTTGCCCACGCCCGCCAGGAGCGCCAGCAGCATGCTGCCCGCGGGCAGGGCGGCGCCGCGAGCGCCGGCGAGGTAGAGCGCACACCCGATCAGGGCCGCCACCTGGGAGACCACGAGCACCGAGACGATCGCGTGGCGGCGGGCCAGCTGCGGCCCGATGAAGTTGGAGACCCCGTAGCAAGCGGAGGACCCCAGCGCGAGTGCGATGGCCAGCATGGTCGGGCAGTCTCGCAAGGGCGCGCGGGCGCTCTCTGCGCTGAAAGCGCACTACTTCCCTCCCGGGATCCCCCCGCATCCTGCTTGCAGCGCCAAAGCGCCGGGTCTTCCGGGTCAACATCCGGCCCTTCCACGGGCAGCGGGCTTACGTCGCCGCCCCGCCGCGCCGAGACCAAGACCAGGACAGGAATGGCCGCTCAGCCCATAGCCACCGACGCACGCCGTCGCGCCCGACGCCGCCACCGCTCGCGGCGCGGCTGGTCCGAGGCGCACGTGCAGCGCCTCTTCTGGCGCGCAGGCTTCGGCGCCACCCCGCGCGAGGCCCACTACTGGGCGCGACGGGGCAAGGCGCGCACGATCCGCTGGCTGCTGCACGGCGGCCCCTCCCCCGCCCCGCGCGTGCGCCCGGCGCGCCTGGACGGTCACCATCTGCGCCCGGAGGACGAGTGGGGCCACGACGTGCTCTGGTGGCTCGACCGGATGATCCGCTCCCGGCATCCGCTCCAGGAGAAGCTCACGCTCTTCTGGCACGACCACTTCGCCACCTCGGACCAGGACACGCCGCTGATGCTGGCTCAGAACGAAAAGCTGCGCCGCCATGCGCTCGGCAGCTTTCCGGCCCTGCTGAAGGCGGTGACGAGCGACCCGGCCATGCTCCTCTTCCTCTCGCTGGCCGACTCGGACAAGGAGGCGCCGAACGAGAACTACGCACGCGAGCTGATGGAGCTCTTCACGCTCGGCCACGGGTACAGCGAGCGCGACATCCGCCAGGCCGCTCGGGCGCTCACCGGATTCCGGGTGAACTGGGATACGAACGGCCCGCCGCGCTGCTACTACAGCAAGGAGGCGCACGACGCCGGGGTCAAGCGCATCTTCGGGCACGCGGGCCACTACGACTGGCAGGACGTCCTGCGCCTGTGCGTGCGCCATCCCGCGCACGGCCCCTTCCTCGTCGGGAAGCTGTGGGACTACTTCGTGGGCACGCCGCTCCCCGGCCACACCCGCCACCACCTGGCTCAGGTCTACCGCCGCTCCGGACACCGCATCAAGCCCGTCGTCGGCGACGATCCTGGCCCACCCCGCGCTCTACCGGAAGCTCGACGCGCCCGGCATGGTCAAGTCGCCGGTCGTGTACGTGGCGGGCGCCCTCCGAAGCTCCGGCCAGGGAATCGACCGCGATGCATGGGCCTGGCTCCTGGAGAGCATGGGCCAGTACCCGTTCCAACCGCCCTCGGTCGCCGGGTGGGACTGGGGCACGGCGTGGCTGTCCTCGAACTCGATGCGCGTGCGCTTCGACGTGGCGAACAACCTGATGGACACGCCGCGCCTGCGCGTGAAGGACGAATCCACGCCCGCAGGGCTCCCGCCTCGCCGGGCGGTCGCGCGCGCCCGCCATGCCGCGGGCAACCCCTGGACCTCGTCCCGCACCGACGCCGAGCTGCTTCGCGTGGCCCGGCACCTCCTGACCGAGCGCAAGCTGAAGGACGGCGACTGGCGCCAGGACAAGCAGGAGCGCGCGGACATGTGCCAGCGAGTGCTCCGCCAGCTGCTCCTCTCAGGCCCCGACGCCCACGTGCACTGATGCCGCGCCACCACGCCTGCGACGACTTCCACCGGACCTCCGAGGCCGTGCGCCGCGACCTGCTCGGCGGCGCTCCGCTCACCCGCCGCCAGGTGCTGGCCGGCGGTCTCGGCGCAGGTCTCATGCTCTACGCGTCCCAGGCGCTGCCGGTCACCCGCGTGTTCGAGGCCGCCGCCGCGGACGCCGCGGCCGCCCCGAACGCCCCGGTGCTGGTGTCGGTGTTCCTGCCCGGCGGCGTGGACCTGCTGGACACGCTGGTTCCGCTGCACGACTACGGCCGCTACGCCGACCTGCACAAGCAACTGAAGGTGGAGGGCACACCACTCGCCGGCGGGTCCGGCCTCGGCCTGAACCCGTCCATGTCGCGCGGCGTGGGCGGCGGCGTGAAGGGCCTCTTCGAGCGTGGCAAGATCGGCTTCCTGCCGGGCATCGACTACCCGGACCCCGACCTCTCCCACTTCCATTCGCGCCACTTCTGGGAGACGGGCCTGATCACCGACCGCTCGGCGCCGGGCTGGCTCGGCCGCTGGCTCGATCGCGCCGGCGGCAAGGACAACCCGCTGCAGGGCATCTCGATGGGCTACGGCCTCTCGCCGGTGCTGCGCTCCGCGCGCGCGCCCGTGGCGGCGGTGGCCGCCCCGGGCGACGCTGGGTTCTGGATCCGCAACGTGTGGGGCGAGCCGTACGACGAGGCGATGAAGAGCTACGCGCGGCTCGGGCACGGCGCGAGCGGGAGCCGCGCGCTCGCGGCGTCGCGCACCGCCGCGCGGCTGGCCAAGGGGGTGGCCGACCGGCTCGAGCCCTACGCCGAGCACGACGGCCGCGACCCGCTCGCCTCCTCGATCGCCTATCCCCCAGAGAGCGACTTCGGGCGCCGGCTTCGCTATCTCGCGGCGATGATCTCCAAGCCGCTGGGCATCCGCGTGGCCCACGTCGAGGCGGACGGGAACTTCGACACCCACGACGACCAGAAGGACCTGAGCGGGCTGCTCGGCGACGTGAGCGAATGCCTGGCCGCCTTCCAGGCGGACCTCGAGGCGCGCGGCGTCTCCGGCCGCACCGTGACGCTCGTGTGGTCCGAGTTCGGCCGCCGCCCCGGCGAGAACGGCTCCGGAACCGACCACGGCGCGGGCGGGCTCGCCTGGGTGCAGGGCGACCGGGCCCGTCTCGGGGATCCACAGCGAGTACCCCGACCTCGGCCGCCTGGACGCCCAGGACAACCTGAAGGTGACGATCGACTTCAGGCGCGTCTACGCGAGCCTGCTCGAACAGCACCTGGGCACCGACGCCGCCTCGGTGATCCCCAACGCCCGCCGCCTCGGGCGCGTGTCGCTGCTGCGGTGAGACGGGCCACGCTCCTGATCGGGCTGATCCTCGCGGTGGCCGCGCCCGCGGTTGCCCTGGGCTCCGCCTCCAAGCCGACCTCCGTGGGCGTGAGCGAGCGCGAGTGGCGGCTGTCCCTCTACCGCACCCGCGTGCCGGCGGGCGTGCTGAAGCTGAACGTCCACAACTACGGCGAGGACGGCCACGACCTGGCCGTGCGCAACCGCGCGGGCCGCGTGGTGGCGGCGCTGGGTGAGCTCCGCCCGGATGGCAACGGGACGCTGCGGGTGCGGCTGGGCCGCGGCCACTACCGGGTCTTCTGCTCGCTCGAGGGCCACGAGGCGAAGGGCATGCACGCGCGGCTCACGGTCGTGAAGCGGCGCAGCCGATAGCGGGCGAGCTCGGAAGCGGCAATCGGGGCCCGCGGCCAACTGATGTCCGATTTGTCCCCCGCCAGGTGGGGCGACCGCAGCGCCTCGAGGCGCTGGTCAACGGCCCCACCCGCCGCCGCCTCGTGCGAGGCTGGACCCATGCCGGCCAGCGCTTCTCCCGAGGCGAGCCTTGCGCTCAGGCTGGTGGCCACCGCCGAGCGGCGCTCGGCGTACGAGGGCGAGATTCGCGCGCTCGCGGACCGGGTGGATCCCGCGCGTCTGATCCGTTTTCTGCGCGCCCAGACCCTGCTGCCGCTGGCGGGCTCGCGGCTGGCTGCGCTGGGCGAGCCCGCCTCGCCGGAGCTCGCCGCTGCCGTGGACGCCGATCGGGAGGCCTTCCGCCGCCGAGGCTCTGCTCAGTCGATGCTCGGGCTGCGCTGGGCCACGAAGCTGGAGGCTGCCGGGATCCCGTGCCTGCCGCTGAAGGGCGCCCTGCTGGGGCAGCGCATCCACGGCGACCTCGGGCTCCGGGGAGCCGGCGACGTGGACCTCCTCGTTCCGGCCGCACAGCTTGGGGATGCCGTGGAGATCCTGCGCGACGACGGCTTTGGGCCACCCGCCGACCGAACGTCGGCGAACGGGCTTCCGGAGATCCACTTCCGGCTCGACGACCCCAAGGGCGCACTTCCCGAGCGTCGAGCTTCACTGGCGCATCCACTGGTACGAGGAGAGCTTCTCGAGCGAGCTGCTGCAGCGCAGCACGTTCGGGGAAGCCGGATACCGCGTGGCGCGCCCCGCGGACGAGCTGGCCTCGCTCCTCCTGTTCTACGCCCGTGACGGCTTCGTGGGCCTCCGCCTCGCGAGCGACATCGCGGCCTGGTGGGACGCCTCCGGAGGGGAGCTCTCGGCCGGTGGCCTGCAGCCGATCGCCGACCAGCATCCCGAGATCGGCTTCGCGCTGGCCACCGCGGCCCGGGTGGCCGATCGGCTCGTGGGGCTGCCGTCCGCCGAGCTGTTGGACGAGCGACCGGCGCTTAGGCGCCGAAGCAGGACCGCCGCGCGACTCGCAAACTGGAACCTCGCCGGTAGCCACGACCGAAACGTCACCAACTACCACCTGGTCGACTGGCTGCTCAGTCCTCCGGGTGGCGGGCGAGCGGCACTGCGACGGCAGCTGCTCCGGGAACCCCGTCCGCGCACCGGGCTCGGGCGCGGGATCGAGCAACTTCGGCTCGTGCTGCGGCCGCCCAGTCGCCTGCTCAAGTCCGTCGCCGGGCTCTGGAGCGTGCGGGGCGGGCGCTGCTTCTCTCCCGCTCCCTATCCGCTCGACGACTAGACCGCCACCAGCCGCTCGAACGTCGCCTCGCCGTCGGGCGTCGCGCCCGACGGCAGCAGCGGGCGCCCGTCGTGCTCGACCCAGGCATGGGCGCCGAACTCCCCCTCCGGCCGGACGCCGATCACGAGCGACGAGTCGATCCCACGCCGCGCGAGCAACCCGGTGAGCACCAGCGACCGCATCAGGCAGCGGGAGTCCGCCGGCACGAGCCGGAGCGTTCGGGTCACGGCCCGCCCGAGCCGCACGCCGGCGAGCCGCGTGTCCCCCGCATCGCCCTCCGCGTCCGGCAGCGAGGCGCGCCGGAGGACCGCCAGAGCTCCCGGCAAGCCGCGGCGGCGAAGCAGCCGGCGGGCGCGCAGGTAGGTGGTCACGATCTCGGCGGCGAGCGCGAGCTTGGCCGTGGCAGGCAGCGGCTCCGCCGTCCGGGGGGTCGGCGCGGAGCCGCGGGCTCACAGGGCGCGATCCTCCAACTCGATCAACCCTCGCTCGAGCAGCGCCGCGCAGAGGTCGCGCAGGTCGCGCTCGATCTCGGCCGGTGGAGCTTCGTACTCCCTCGTGAGCTCGGCGAGCGCGCCGGCCACGCTCTCGGAGCGCTCGAGCGTCTCGAGCATCCGCCCCGCGGTCTGGTTGAGGCCGTGGTACTTGCCGGTGGTCAAGTTGAGCATGACCGTCTCCTCCGGAAAGCTCCGGTAGACGACCTGGTCCGGAACGCGGACCCGTGCCGCCAGCAACTCGTCGTGTCGCGCAGGCGGCTCCACGGCTCAGTACTCCAGGATCGTGCCGCGCTTGCGGCTCGTCTTGATGGCCGCGACCAGGGCCAGGGCGCTGAGCGGCAACAGCACCGCCGCGAACCCCGCCATTCGGAGCACGTCGGACCAGGCCGAGTCCTCCAGCGGGATGCCGATCAGCAGATGGCGCAGGAGATCGACCGCCGGTGTGAACGGCTGCACGTCCGAGGTCCACTCGATCCAGTCCGGCAGCAAGCGCAACCGGGAAATAGAAACCCGCCAGCAGCGTGATCCCCGCCATGACCCAGGCGGCACCCGTGGCCTGCTTCCAGACCACCACCGCGGCCACGAGCACGAGGCCGAACGGCGCGAAGGAGAGCGCGCCGAGCACGAACGTGGGGATCGCGAGCGGCGCCGTGGACCACTCCACCGGCAGGCCGAACACCGCGGCGGCGAATGCGAGCATCAGGAAGCTCATCAGGAGCGAGTAGGCGAACGGGAAGAGCATGCTCGCGGCCAGCGCCCGGACGGCGCCGAAGGGCGAGACCGCGAGACGCTCGAAGGTCCCGGCCACCAGCTCCGTGCGAACGCTTGTCGACGGGGTGATCAGCAGCGACTGGAGGACCTGGAGGATCACGAGGCCGGCCACCACGAACCCGTAGTAGGCGTCCGACGAGGCGAACTGGTCCACCCGAACGAGACGCGAGACGTAGTAGAAGAGCGTCAGGCTGAAGAACGCGCTGAAGATGCCGCTGAAGAAGCGGAAGCGGTAGCTCAGCGCCGTCCGGAAGTCGCGCTGGACGATCGCCGCGGCCCCCGATGCGGTCTCGGCGAGCCGGCTCACAACGGCTCCAGCGCACCGCGCCGCAGGACGTAGCCGCGATCCACCGGCAACGCCGCGCTCGCCCCCGACGGCGCACACCAGAGCACTGCCCCGCCACGCACGGTCACGTCGTCCAGCACGCGGCGCAGATGCTCCACTCCGTCCCCGTCGAGGCTCGCCGCCGGCTCGTCGAGGAGCACCACGCTCGGGTCGTGCAGGAAGGCCCCGGCCAGCCGGACGCGCTGTCGCTGGCCGGTCGACAGGCGATCGACGCGCCTCCGCTCGAGCGGCTCGAGTCCGAACCGGGTGAGCACCCGCTCGATCGCGCCGGCGCGCGCCCTCCGCGGGACGAGGGCCAGCGCCGCGAAGAACTCGAGGTTCTGCGTGACCGTGAGCCGGGCGTAGAGACCGCGGTCCCCCGCCGAGAGGAGGCCGATCCGGCGGCTGTAGCCCTCTCGCTCGTAAGCCGGGTCCAAGCCGAACGCGCTCACGTAGCCGTCGTCCGGGGCAAGCAGTCCGGCCGCGATCCGCAGCAGCGTGGTCTTGCCGGCGCCGTTGCTCCCTTCCACGAGGGCCACCTCGCCGGGCTCGAGCGTCAGGTGCAGGTCTTCGAGAACCGTGTGGCCGCCGAAGCGCCTCGTGAGTCCCCGCGCCGCCAGCGGCGCCGGGTCCGCCCGCGCGTGTAACGCTTTGGCCTCAGTGAGCGCCGCAGCGTGGAGCGAGAGAGCAGCTCTTGGCCGGTCCGCCACCGATCCACCTTACCCCGCAACCCCCGGGGGTCCGCGCTGGTCGGGACGGGCATTCGGACTGGCCGTGGAGGCGCCCTGGCCGCTCCAGGGACTCGAGTCGGCGCGCGCGGGCGGGACCGCGGCGCACGCGAGTCGATCTGGCGGCGCCGGAGGAGCTCGCGGCCGGCTGGGCGGAGGAGGCCGAGTGGATCTACCGCCAGCCGCTCCCGGACGGGCGTCCCGCGCTCACCCTCGAGCGCCACCCGCAGCTCGGCTTCAGGATGTTCGCGCACCGCTACGGCCACTGGCTGATCGCGGCTGACGGCTCGTCGATTCGCACGTCGCACGCCGAGGACCTCGAGCCCTGGCTCTGGCAGCGCTTCCTCGTGGCTCAGGTGCTGCCGTTCGCCGCCCTGCTCGAGGGGCTGGAGGTGTTCCACGCGAGCGGGGTCGTGCTCGACGACCGGGTCGTGGCGATCGTGGCCGGCAGCGGTGGCGGGAAGACCTCCCTGGGGCTCAACCTCGTGCTGCTGGGAATGCCCTTCTTCACCGACGACGTGCTGGCACTCGAGCAGCGCGACGGGGCGCTCGTCTGCATGCCCGGGCGCGGGCTCGGCCAATGTGCGCGACGAGACGCTCCGCCGGCTCTGCGAGCAGGCCGATGCACGGACTGGGCGAGATCCTGGGCCGGGGCTCCGAGAGCCTGCGCGTGGCGATCCCGCGCGACGAGCGCGAGCTTGCCCTCGGGGGCGGTCTACTTCCTCGATCGCGCCGAGGGCCATCGCCGAGCTTCGGTTCGAGCCCACCGCCGACCCCTACCTCCTCCTCGCGAGCACCTTCAACTTCGTGATCCGCACGCCGGAGCGGCTGGCGGCGCAGCTCGACACCTGTGCGGCAATCGCGCGCTCGGCCGCCCTTTTCCGGGTCGCCGCGCCGCGCTCGATGAGCGCGGCGGAGGTGGGCGCAGCCGTTGCGGACCACGCTCGGGGCGCCGTCGGCGACCAGCAAGCCGGCCGGTGAGACACCCCTTCGCGGGGGTCTACGACGCCTCGGGGGCGGGTGGGGCGCAGGCGGTCGCGCGGGCGCTGGAGGGCGCCGGCGCGCTTCGCGTGGAGACCAGCGGCCCGCTTGCCGTGGCTGCGCCCGCACTGGCGGCGGGCCCGGTCCTCTGCCTCCTGGCAGGCCGGATCACCAACGCCGAGGCGCTCGGCCGTTCACTGGAGCTCCCCGGGGCCGACGCCCCGACCCTGCTCAGCACCGGCTACCGGCGCTTCGGCGACGACCTGGTCGAGCGCCTCCGCGGGGAGTTCACGGTCCTCCTGTGGGACGGGCAGGCGCGTACCGGCATCCTCGCTCGCGACCGCCTCGGCGCTGCTCCCCTCTTTCTCTGCGAGCAGGCCGGTCGGCTCTGCTTCGCCTCGGAGATTCGCGTGCTCCTGCGCCTCCTCCCGCGCCGTCCAGCGCCGGATCGCGCCGCTGTCGTGCACTGGCTCGTGGGCGGCAGCCTGCGCGGCGGTCGCACCCTGTACGACGGCGTGAGCACGCTCGAGCCCGGTCACTACATGCGCCTCGCGCACGGGCGCTGCGAGCGGCGCCGGTTCTGGGCGCCGAGCTACGCCGGCACCAGCGACCTCCCGCGCGACGAGCTCGCCGGACGGCTGCGCGAGGAGATCGCGGCGAGCGTCCGCCGGAGCGCCGGCGACGGCGAGCGGGCGGGGATCCTCCTGAGCGGCGGCCTCGATTCGGCGAGCGTGGCCGGCGTGGCCGTCCGGGAGCGGGAGCGCGGCGGATCGCCGCCCAGCGCCTACTCCGCGGTGTTCCCGCGACACCCGTCGACCGATGAGTCGGAGCTGATCGACCGGATCACGAGCGACCTGCGCCTGCCGGGCGTGAGGATCGAGGTCACGGGCGGCAGCATGGTCGCCGGAGCGCTCGAGTACGTGCGTGAGTGGGAGCTGCCGCTGATGGACCAGAACAACTTCTTCGCCCAGCCGCTGCTGCGCCAAGCGGCCGCGAACGGCGTGGAGGCGATGCTCGACGGCGAGGGGGGCGACGAGCTCTTCGGGGCCGCGCGCGGGCTGATCGCCGACCGCGTCCGCCAGGGCCGGATGCTCGCCGCCGTACGCCAGACGGCGCGCCTCCCCGGCGCCGGCGCTCGTCCGCCGCTGCGGCCGCTCGCGCGGCTCGTGCTGAGGAACGGCGTCCGGGGCGCGCTGCCGTACCGGCTGCACCAGGCCCTGCGAAGGGCGCGGCCGGCCACCGGCGTCTCCCCCTCCTGGTTCAGGCCGGACAGCGCCCGCCTGCTCGTGGACACCGACGACTCGCTGGCGTGGAAGCGCATGTCCGGGCCACGCTGGTGGGCCCAGCTGGCCGACTCGCTCACGAACGGCGTGGCCGCTCGCGGCGTGCACGACCATGCACGCCGGCGGGCGGCAACCGCGGGCCTGGACGCGCGCCACCCGCTGCTCGACGCCGAGCTGCTCGAGTTCGTGCTCCGGCTCCCGCCCGAGCTGAGCTTCGACCCACACCGCGGCCGTCCGATGCTGCGGGCGAGCATGGCCGGGCTCGTGCCCGACGAGGTGCGCCTGCGGCCGGGCAAGTCCTACTTCGACGCGCCCTTCTACGAGGCGATGGCCGGACACGACCGGGACGCCGTCCGCCGCATCCTGCTGCACCCGGGCGCGGAGATCGGGGCTTTCGTCGACCCCGGAGTCGTCCGCCGCGACCTGCTCGACGTGGCGCCGCGAGAGCATCCGCTGGGGCTGCGCCACTGGACCGCCAGCACCTGGAGGCTCGTGACCGCCGAGATCTGGCTGCGGTCGCAGGGCGGGCCGGCCTTCGCCGAGCAGGCACTGGCGTCCTGGGAGCTGGCCAAGCCGCGCTATGAGCTCAGCGAGGTGCTCCGAACGTGAGGCTCGGGCTGCCGGGTTCCCACTTGACGCGCGAGTGGCGGTCGGCGAAGCTCTTCCACACACGACGGGAGACGCAGAATGGGTTACGAGAAGCCACGCATCACCGATCACGGCGACCTCGCGGAGCTCACCGCCGGGTGCATCGGCACGAACGCACCCGACCTCCTGAACCCCACCGATCCCGAGGGCTTCCCGGACAACAGCCCCGGCTTCGGCGACCCGGGCTTCTGCGAGCCGTAGCGCCGGCGCCTGCACGGCCGCTAGGCCCGCACTTCCCGCTGCACCTGTCGCTCCGGGGCGATCCGCACCACGTTGCGGGCCAGGCCGACCCGCTCCAGCGCACGGATCACGAGCGCCGAGGGGTCTAGCTCCCAGCGCCGCAGCCCGTGCTCGGCGGAGCGCGGGAACGCGTGATGGTTGTGATGCCAGGACTCGCCGAACGAGGGGAGCGCGAGCCAGAACACGTTGCGTGACTCGTCGTCGGTCTCGAAGCGGCGCGTGCCGAGGAAGTGGCAGACCGAGTTGACGCTCCAGGTCACGTGGTGCACCAGGAAGATGCGGACGAGCCCGCCCCAGAGGAGGCCGGTGGCCGCGCCGGCGACCGTGCCGCCCGAGAGGGCGAAGCCGGCGAGCGCCGGCAGCGCCAGCCCGGCGAGGACGATGAACGGGAAGCGGCGGTTGATCGCCCGCATGCCCCGGTCCTCGTAGAGGTCCTTCGCGTACTTCTTGCCGGCCGTTCCGTGGTCGGTCATGAGCCAGCCCGCGTGAGCGTGCCAGAGGCCGCGGAACACCGCGCCCGGCCCGTCGCCGTGCCCGACGTGCGGGCTGTGCGGGTCGCCCTCCTTGTCGGTGTGCGCGTGGTGCTTGCGGTGGTCGCCCACCCAGCTGATCACCGGACCCTGGACCGCCATCGACCCGAGCACCGCGAACGCGTACTCCACCGGCTTGGGCGACTGGAAGGCCCGGTGGGTCAGCATGCGGTGGAAGCCCACGGTCACGCCCAGCGCGGTGACCACGTACATCACGAGCAGGATCACGAGGTCCCTCGTGGACACGACCTGGTTCCAGAGCAGGACGATCGCGGCGAGCGTCGCGGCGAAGGGGAGGACCACGGCGGCCAGGTTCACGCGCTTCTCGAGCTTTGTCATGCCGGGAAGGCTAGGTGCGCCCGGCAGAGCGTTCTAGACTGCTATCCGCGTGACTTTGCATTCGAACTTGCTCACTCAGGTGACAACAACCGGCTTGGTCGCCGAGCCCTGGCGGGAGCTTCCTCCGAGCGTGGCCGACGTGGTCGAGCCGCAGCTGGGCGCGATCACCGACGAGATCCTCACCGCGATCGCACACGAGGTGCCCGAGTACGCGCGCCCGCTCGAGGGCAGCTTCGGCCACGGCGTGCGCACCGGAGTCAGCGAAGCGCTGCGTCAGTTCGTCGCGCTGATCCGCGACTCCCGACCGCGGCCGTGGTCCCGGCCGCGAGGTGTACGTGGGCCTCGGGCGGGGCGAGCTGCGCGAGGGCCGCACCCTCGACGCGCTCCAGTCGGCGTACCGCGTGGGCGCGCGCGTGGCGTGGCGCCGGCTCTCGGTGGCCGCGGTGGCCGCCGGCCTGGACGGGCGCACCCTGAGCCTCCTCGCCGAGTCGATCTTCGCCTACATCGACCAGCTCTCCGCGGACTCGGTCGAGGGATACGCCGAGGCACGCTCGCGGCTCGAGGGCGAGCGCCAGCGCCGCAGGCGTGAGCTGATCGCGATGCTGGTGCGCGACCCGCCCGCCGAGGAGCGCGAGCTGCGCACCGCGGCGAGCGCGGCCGGCTGGAGCCTGCCGCAGAGCGCGGCCGCGCTCGCGTGCGGTGAGGACGAGCTGGACCGGATCGCCCGCCGCCTGCCGCCCGACACGCTCACCGCCCACCTCGATGGCGTGGGCTGCGCGCTGATCCCCGACCCAGCCGCGCCCGGGCGCTCCGAGCAGCTCGCGCGCGCCTGCGCGCAGATCAGCGCGGTGCTGGGACCCGCGGGCGCCCCGGCGGCGCTGCCCGGCTCGTGGGCGCTTGCGCGCAGCGGGCTGGCAGGGAGGGAGAGCGGCGCGATCGACGGCGAGGGCCTCCTGATCGCCGACGAGCGGCTTACGGATCTGCTGCTGTTCGAGGGCCGCGACCTGGTGGGGCGCATCGCCGAGCGCCGGCTCGCCCCCCTCGGCGAGCTCACCCCGCGGGCACGCGAGCGGATGCAGGAGACCGCCCTGGCGTTCGTGCAGGAGCAGGGCAACGCCGCGGCGATGGCGCGCGCGCTCCACCTCCACCCCCAGACCGCCCGCTACCGCCTCGCTCGCCTGCGCGAGCTGCTGGGCGACCAGCTGGACGATCCCGACGCGCGCTTCGAGCTCGAGCTGGCGCTGCGAGCGCAGGCGCCGCCGCGGGCTACTGCGACGCGGCCGGGGTCTCCACGCCGGCCGGACGCCGCTCCAGCAGACCGCGCAGGTCGGCGCCGATCTCGTGCACGGCCGCGGCAGCCGCGGGACTGAGCGCCGAGAGGTCGAAGAAGCCGTGGATCAGCCCGTCGTAGCGGCGCTTCACGACCGGCACCCCGGCCTGCTCGAGCGCGTCGGCGTAGGCGTCCCCCTGGTCGCGGAGCGGGTCGTACTCGGCGGTGGCCACCACGGCCGGCGGCAGCCCTGACAGGTCGGCCGCGCGGAGCGGCGAGAGGCGCGGGTTCGCCGGGTCCTCGCCCGCCGCGTAGTGGCCGGCGAACCAGGCCATGTCCGCGCGGGTCAGGAAGTAGCCCTCCCCGTTCTCGGTCTCCGACGGGTACTCCGATGGTGAAGTCCGTGCCCGGATAGATGAGGAGCTGGGCCGCCAGCGCGGGGCCGCCCTCGTCACGGGCCATCTGCGCCACCACCGCGGCGAGGTTGCCGCCGGCGCTGTCGCCGGCCACGGCGATGCGCTGCGCGTCCCCGCCGAGCTCCGCGACGTGCTGTGCGGCCCAGCGCGTGGCCGCGAAGCAGTCCTCCACGGCTGCGGGGAAGGGCGCCTCCGGAGCGAGCCGGTAGTCCACGCTCAGCACGACCGCCTCCGCGTCGTGGCAGAGGGTGCAGCACTGGTTGTCGTGCGTGTCGAGGTCGCCGAGCACAAAGCCGCCGCCGTGGAAGAACACGATCGTCGGCAGCTCGCCCTCGGTGCCGGGCCGGTAGATCCGCGCACGCAACGAGCCGGTCGCGCCCGACACCTCCGTCTCCTCGACCGCCCCGACCGCGACCGTCGCGTCGGCCGGCCGCATGTCCACGGTCAGCATGCGAAACGCCCGGCGCGCCTCTTCGTGCGTGCCCGCGTCGAGCGTCGGGCGCTGCATCGCCTCGAGCAGCGCCAGCATTCCCCGTATGGCGGGATCGACGGGCATGGCTCCTCCTCCTCGGGGCGACTCCGTGGAACCTACCGGCTCAGGGCGCCGCGGTCTTGGCCTTCTCGGGTCGCTTCGCTCCGTCGAGAGAGGGCGACTCGAAGTGCATCACCACGAGCCTCGTGGCGATGCTCTCGTCGCCGCTCTCGGCGAGCCGGCCGGCGCTCTCGGCCTCGATCTGCACGGTCTTCTCGAACAGGTCGGAAAGGAGCTCGGTGACCGCTTCCCAGCCGCGCTCGTCGAGCACGAGCGGCGCAGCGACTCAGATAGCGGTCGTCGCGGGATTCGAACGAGCCCTTCTCGATCGCGTCCGCCACGTCGTCCCAGATCAGCTGCAGCCCCACGTCCGAGATCGACTGGCGCAGGGATCGCGGCAGCCGGGTCCAGTCACGGTCGGAGAAGTACGGACGCGTGAGCGCGCGATAGAAGTGCTCGACAGCGCCGCGACGAGGGGTGGTACTCACCAGCTCGATGCACTCGAGCTCCAGCAGCGCCTTCACGTGGTAGCTCACGTTCCCGAGCGGCTCGCCGAGCTCCTCCGCCATCTGGTTCGGACTCGCGACTCGGTCGTTCAGGATCGCCAGCACGTGCGCGCGCAGCGGATGGGCGAGCGCCTTCGCCACCCGAGGGTCCACAAGTGCGTCGTTCTTGCTCAACCTCGTCCTTTTCTCGATTCTCGCACCAGTCGCTTCGGGGCGCGATGAAGACGCACCTTAGCTGGGCCCTAGGGAACACCCAATCGGTGGGCGGCCACTGACTCGGTCAAGTCCTCAAGGTACCGCAGATGTAGGACCCGGGCCCCACCTGTCCCCAGGGTTCGCCCAGCCCGCCGCCGGGAGGCGCACCACGAACGTCGCTCCGCCGCCGGGCGCGTTCGCGGCGCTCGCCCGGCCGCCGTGCGCCGACACGATCCCGGCCACGATCGCCAGACCGAGCCCGGCGCCGGCCCGCGCGTCCACGCGGCCGCCCTCGGCGCGCCGGAAGCGGTCGAACAGCTCGCCGGGGTCGCCGTCGGGCAGGCCCGGGCCGTGGTCGCGCACCTCCACCTCTACCTGCCCGTTTCCGTCGTGCCGGGTGTACACCTCCACCGGCGTGCCGGCCGGCGTGTGCACGACAGCGTTGCGAAGCAGGTTCGCGAGCACCTGCCGCAGCTGGTCGCGGTCGCCGAGCACGATCGCGTGACCGTGACCGCGGGCGGTGATCGCCCGGCTGGGATCGGTGGCGCGGGCGTCCGCCACGGCGTCGGCGGCCAGGGTGGCCAGGTCCACGACCTCGGTCGACCGGTCGCGCAGCTCGCCGAGCCGGGCGAGCGTGAGCAGCTCTTCCACGAGCGTGCCCATCCGTGCCGACTCCTCCTCGATCCGCCTCATCGCCTTGTCCGTCTCCGCTGGCTCACTGGCGGCTCCCATGCGGAACAGCTCCGCGTAGCCGCGAATCGAGGCGAGCGGCGTGCGCAGCTCGTGCGACACGTCGGCGAGGAAGCGCCGCAGGCGCCCCTCGCTCGCCTCGCGCTGGCGGAACGCCTCGTCGAGGCGCCCGAGCATCGCGTTGAGCGCCAGGGCGAGCCGGCCCACCTCAGTCCGCTCGCTCGCCGGCGTGACCCGATGCGACAGGTCGCCCGCCACGATCGCGTCCGCGGTCTCGCCGATGCGCTCGAGCGGCCTGAGGCCGGCGCGGACGAGGATCGAGGACAGGATCGCGAGCAGGGTGAGCACGCCCGCGATCACCAGCGCCTCCACCAGGAGCAGCCGGTCGAGCGTCTCCTCCACCCCCTCCAGCGGGATCGCCACGATCGTCATGCCGCCGTCCGGGTCGCGCGTGGCACGGACGCGGTAGCGCAGGTCGCTGTTCCCCTTGGCGTCGACGGTCGTGAGGCCGGGCTCGAGGTCCGCCGGCAGGTCGGGAGCGGGGAAGCGCTTCTGGTCGTAGGTGAGCACGAGCGGACTTCCCACAAGGTTGCCGCCGGCGTCGCGGCGCGCCCCGTAGGTGCCCGGCGGCAGGTTCGCCGTCGCCGGATCGGGGCCACCGTGGCCCGGGCCGCCGTCAGGCTTGCGCTCACCGCCGCGGTCGGGGCGCTCACCGCCCGCCTCCGCGAGCTGATGGTCTACCGCCGGCAGGGCGGCACGGGTCTGGTCGTCCACGCGCTGCTGCTGGAACGAGCGCTGCGAGGCGTAGGTGACGGCCGCGAGCACGATCAGCCCGGCGGCCGAGAGGGCGAGGAGCGTGAGTATCAGGCGCGCGCGGAGCGACACCGCTCAGCGCTTCGGCGGGCGCAGCGCGTAGCCCACCCCCCGCGAGGTGTGGATCAGCGACGGACCGTGGCGATCGAGCTTCTTGCGCAGGTAGCTGATGTACGTCTCGAGCACCCGGGCGTCGCCGCCGAAGTCGTAGTCCCACACGTGATCGAGGATCTGGCCTCGGGTGAGCACGCGGCGCGGGTTGAGCATCAGGTAGCGGAGCAGCCGGTACTCGGTTGCCGTGAGCTCCACCTGCTTGCCGCCGCGCGCGACCTCGCGCGTGTCCTCGTCCAGCTCCAGGTCCTCGAACACCAGCCGGCTCGAGGCGCCGCCCACGCCGGTCCGGCGAAGGATGTTCCGCAGGCGGGCGACCAGCTCTTCGAGGCTGAAGGGCTTGGTCATGTAGTCGTCGCCACCGGTGGTCAGCCCGCGCAGCTTGTCCTCGCCCGCGTCGCGGGCGGTCAGGAAGAGGATCGGCACGTGGCTGCGCTCCGCGCCGAGGCGCTCGGCCACCTCGAAGCCCTCCATGTCCGGGAGCATCACGTCGAGCACCATCACCTGGGGCCGGAAGCTCTGGACCGCGGCGAGCGCATCGCTGCCCGTGCCCGCCGCGGCCACCTCGAAGCCCTGGAAGCGCAGCGCCATCGAGATGACGTCGACGATGTTCGGCTCGTCGTCCACGACGAGCACACGGTTCTGGGCGGTGTCCACGGACAAGGCCACTCCATTGTCCGCTTAATCCTGGGAGAAGCCTGGGAGTCGGCTGAGAGGTACCCGCTCGAGCAACAGCTCGCTCACCAGGTCCGGCCGGTCCCACATCGGAATGTGGCCGCACCCCGGCAGCATCAGGGTCCGGACGCCGGGCACGCGCGAGGCGAACCGGCCGGATCAGCCGGTCGCGCTCCCCGAAGGCGACGGTGAGCGGCACCTGGATCCGGTCGGCGCCGCTGAAATGCGTCATCCGCATCGCGAGGTTGGTGGCCTGATACGCCGTGGCCCGGGCGTAGGAGCTGACCATTCGCAGCGCCGCCGCACGCGGCACGCGGTCGGGGTCGGCGACCACGTGCGCGAGGGCGAGTCGCCGTACCCGGCGGCTCCGCATCAGCAGCGGAAGCGCCGGCCGCAGCGCCCTGGCCACGCGCTGAGCGCGACCCCGCGCGGGCTCGCCCTCCCCTTGGAGCGGCGCGCCCCAGAGGCCCGCCGGGCAGAGCGCGGTGACGGAGCGGGCGCGCGCCGTCTTCCCCAGCTCCAGCGCCAGCCAGCCGCCGAGCGAGTTGCCGGCGAGGTGGGCCGACTCGATGCGGAGCTCGTCCATGAGGGCGGCCACGGCCGCCGCCAGCGCCGCGGGCGTGGGCGCCGCCCCGTCGGGCAGTGGCGGCGAATGACCGAACCCGGGCAGGTCCACCGCGATCACGTCCAGGCGCTCGGCCAGTGGCGCGAGCACCGGCTCCCACACGCAGAGCTCGCCTCCGATCCCGTGCAGGAGGATCATCGGCTCGCCGCGGCCGGCCCGCTGGAAGTGGAGACCGGCGCACGAGTGAGGGCATCGGGATGTCTACGCGGACCCGGAGTGGTGGGATCAGCCCACGAAGTGAGAACGATTCTCATTATGCTCCGGGACCGTGCGCGCTACTGCCCTCCTCTGTGCCGGCCTCGTGCTTCTCCTCGCGGCCGCCGGCTGTCGCGACTCGGGGCCCTCCGGCGGACAACGGGATCGTCGCGGTGGGCACCACCACCCAGGTCGGCGACCTCCTGCGCCAGGTCGGCGGGCGGCGCGTGACGGTTCGTCAGATCCTGCGGCCGAACTCGGATCCGCACGAGTACGAACCGCGTCCGAGCGACGTGAAGGCGCTCGCCGACGCGCAGCTGGTCGTCCGCTCCGGCGGCGACGTGGACGACTGGCTCGGCTCGCTGGTGGACAACTCCGGCACCGGTGCGCCGGTGCTGACCTTGATCGACCATGTGCACCGCCTGCGCCGGAACGGCGATCTGGACCCGCACTGGTGGCAGGATCCCCGCAATGCCATGCTGGCCGTGGCGGCGATCCGCGACCGCCTCGTGAAGGTCGATCCGGGCGGGGCAGGCGCGTACCGGCGGAACGCTGCGCACTACGTGGAGCGGCTCATGCGCCTCGACCGTGGCACGGCCGCCTGCATCGACCGCATCCCGGCGCGCGGGCGCAAGCTCGTGACCACCCACGACGCGCTCGGCTACTACGCCGCGCGCTACGGCCTGGAGGTGATCGGCGCCGTGCTCCCCTCCCTCTCGACCCAGGCCCAGCCTTCGGCCCGGGACATCGAGGCGCTCGTGAGCCAGATCGAGCGCACCGGCGTCAAGGCCATCTACCCGGAGAGCTCGCTCAACCCCAAGCTCGAGCGGGCCGTGGCCAGGGAGAGCGGAGCGAGCGTCGGGTCGGCGCTATGGGCGGACAGCCTCGGTCCGGAGGGATCGAGTGGAGCGACGTACATCGCGTCGATCGCCGCGAACACCCGCTCGATCGTGCACGGGCTGACCGGCGGCACCGTGGACTGCTCCCCGTAAAGGTACGGGCCCATACCCCGATACAGCCTTCATGTGGAGGCTTGCCTCAAGCCACCGCGCGCGCGTCTTCCTCATCGCAGCGGTCCTCTTCGCAGGTGTGTTCGTCCTGCGCACCGTCACAGACGCCGCGGGCACGGGCGTCGGCTTCCTCTACGTCGGTGCCGATCGTGATGCTCGCGGTCGAGTTCGGGCGCCGGGCCGGGCTGGCAGCGGGCCTCGGCGCGCTCGCGCTGTTCGCCGTCTGGGCGCAGACCGCAGAGCCCCGAACCATCGACGCCGTGGGCTACCTCTCGCGCGCGACGGTGTTCCTGCTCGTCGGATGGGTGACCGGCCAGATGGCCGACCGGCTGAGGAAGGTCAACGAGCGGGTCGAGGCCGGCGCACGCTATTTCGAGCTGTCCCGCGACCTCCTCTGCACGGCGTCGTTCGACGGCTACATGACCCATCTGAACGGGAGCTGGGAGCAGACCCTGGGATGGACGCCGGCGGAGCTGATGGCGCGTCCGTTCCTCGACTTCGTCCACCCCGAGGACCGTGAGCACACCGAGCGGGAGGCCGCGGCGCTCGGCACGACCGGTGACTTCACCGCCTCGTTCACGAACCGCTACCGCACCAAGGACGGCGGCTACCGCTGGATCGAGTGGTCCTCGAGGGCCGACCCCGAGGCGCAGCTGATCTACGCGGCCGCCCGGGACGTGACCGAGCGCCGCGAGGCCGAGCAGGCCCAGAGAGAGGCGGAGGAGCGCTTTCGCCGTGCCTTCGAGGACTCCGCGGTGGGCATGGCCGTGGTGGGCATCGAAGGGCCCAAGAAGAACCTCATCCTGCAGGCGAACCAGAGCCTGGCCGAGATCATCGGCATCTCGGTCGAGGAGCTCGTGGGCACCCCGACGCTGCGCGACCTCGCCGATCCGGAGGACCTGGACCGCGTGGCCGAGGCCATGCGCGAGCAGGACGAGGGCGAGCGGGCGCTCGTGCGCTGCGAGTTCCGGATCCGGCGTCCCGACGGCCGCCGGGTGTGGGTGGACCTCACGACCTCGCTCGTGCAGGAGGAGGACGGTCGCCCCGTCTACCGGCTCTCGCAGATCGTCGACATCGACGCGCGCAAGCGGGCGGCCGAGCAGCTCCAGCACCTCGCGGACCACGACGCCCTCAGCGGCGTGTTCAACCGGCGCCGCTTCGAGCAGGAGCTCGAGCGCGAGCTCGGCCACGCCGCCGCCCGGGGCGGCCGCGGCGCCGTGCTCCTGATGGACGTGGACGACTTCAAGCGCATCAACGACACGGTGGGCCACGCGACCGGGGACGCCGTGATCGCACGACATCGGCGAGACGCTGGCCGAGCGCCTGCGCACCAGCGACGTGGTCGCTCGCCTCGGCGGTGACGAGTTCGCCGTGCTCTTGAGGCGGGTCGACCCGGAGGACGCGATGCAGGTCGCCTGCGACCTCCGGTCGCTGGCGGCGGAGCGGCTCGTCGGAGTTCGCGGCAGGGGGCGTCGGGCCCGTGACCCTCAGCGTCGGCGTGGCGACCTTCGGCGACCAGGACGAGATCCCGAGCGCCGACGACCTGCTCAGCCAGGCCGACCGCGCGATGTATGCGGCCAAGCGCGCCGGCGGCAACCGCGCCTCCGCGCGCGTCGCGGCCTGACGAGAGCCGGGCACTCACTAGGGTTCCGGCGTGCGTGCACGCGCGCCAGTGCTGTTGCTCGTCGCCCTGGCCGGCGTGGCCGGGGCCGTGGCTCCGAGCGGCCGGTCGGAGGCCGCCGGCGCCCGGCGGCCCCCGGTGGTGCTGCTCATCCTCGACGAGTTCCCGGTCGACGACCTGGTGGGCCCGGACGGCCGGATCGACGAAGCGCGCTTCCCGAACTTCGCGAGCGCTGGCCGCGACGTCCACCTGGTTCCGCGGCGGGAGCACCATCTACGACTCCACCACCAAGGCGGTGCCGGCGATCCTCGACGCGAAGCTTCCGCGTCCCGGCACCAGCCCCGGCTTCGCCGGCCACCCGAAGAACATCTTCACGCTGTTCCACTCGCTCGGCTACCGCATCGTCGCCTCCGAGTCGGTCACGCCGCTCTGCCCGCCGGGCGTCTGCCGCGACCCCGGCCCCAATGCGGGCGAGGGGGTGCTCACGCGCCTGCGCGGGTCCGACCGATCGGCCCGGCTGCGCCGCTGGATCGCCGCGATGAAAGCGGGTGCGCCCCCGACCCTGTACGAGCAGCACGCGCTCCTGCCCCACGAGCCGTGGATCTACCTGCCCTCGGGGCGCTCGGCGCGGCCCACCGGCATCGACGCGGTGGGCGCGATCAACCGCCCGATCGGCTTCGGTGATCCGCTGCTCACGGACCACAACCATCTGCGCCACCTCCTCCAGGTGGCGGCGGTGGACCGCGACCTCGGCTTGCTGATCCGCCACCTGCGCCGCGCTGGGCTCTTCGACCGCGCGCTGATCGCGGTCGTGGCGGATCACGGCTATGCCTTCGAGGTCGGAGTGAAGGACCGTCGTCAGGTCACGGAGAGCAACATCGCGCAGATCGCGCCGGTGCCGTTCTTCGTCAAGGCGCCGGGCCAGCGGCGCGGGCGGATCGACGACCGCCTCGTGCGCACGGTCGACATGGTGCCCACGATCGCCGGCCTGCTCGGGGTGCGGATCCCGTGGCCGCACGATGGCCGCTCGGCGTTCGCGGCGGTCACCCGGAAACGGAGCGTGCTCCGAATCCCGCGGCGCGACTTCAGCCGTGTGATCTCGATCGGGCGCGAAAGCCTCGAGCGCCGCCGTAACGCCCTCCGGCTGGGCTGGGCACGGAAGTTCGGGACCGGAGCGGCGAGCCGGCTGTTCCTCGGCGACCCCTGGGCCGCCGCGTACCGGATCGGGCCTCATCCTGAGCTGATCGGCAGGACACCGGCGCCGGGGGCCGAAAGCGAAGCTGTGCACGCGCAGCTCGCGAACGCGCGCCTCCTCCACCACGTCACGGCCCACGGGAGCGTCTATCCCACGCGCGTGGTGGGCCGGCTTCGCGGGAGCCCGCCCGGCGTGAAGCGCGACCTCGCCGTGGCGGCCAACGGGCGCATCGAGGCGGTGGGACGCAGCTTCCGGTTGGAGGGTCAGCCACCCGAATACTTCTCTCTCGCCCTACCGGAGACCGCTCTGCGCCCGGGACGGAACCTGATCCAGGTCTTCGAGGTCCGCCCGGGGAACGCCCTGATCTCGCTCGGGCGCTTCTGACCCGGCGGCCGGAAACGCGGATCCCGCTCGGCCCGGCGGTCGCGGCGTGCGTGGTGGTGGCTGCCGCCTCGCTCGCGCTCGCGGCGGCCCCCGGGTACGACCCCATGGCCTGGGTCGTCTGGGGCCGCGAGCTCGCCCACCTCGACCTCTCGACCAGCGGCGGTCCGTCGTTCAAGCCGCTGCCCGTGCTCGTGACCGCCGTGCTGTCGCCGGCCGGTGACCTCGTGCCCGATCTGTGGCTGGTGATCGTCCGTGCGGGCGGGCTGCTGGGCGTGCTGTTCGCGTTCCGGCTGGCCTTCCGCTTCGCGGGGGTGCCGGGCGGCCTGACCGCGGCGCTCGCCGCGGCGCTGGCGGCGGGGCAGGCGGGGAACGCTCTCCAGGGCTACTCCGAGCCCCTGCTCATCGGCCTCGTGCTGGCCGCCATCGACATGCACCTGAGCGGGCGCTCGCGCTTGGCGTTCGGCCTGGGCCTGCTCGGAGCGCTCGTGCGGCCCGAGCTGTGGCCGCTGCTCGCGGCCTATGCGGCCTACGCATGGGCGCACGACGCGAGCTTCCGGCCGGCGCTCGCCGGTGGGCTCGTGCTCGTCCCGTGCCTGTGGGTCGGGCTCGACTGGTGGGGCTCGGGCGACTTCCTCCACGGCGGAAGCGTGGCCCGCAGCACGCCCGCCGCGAGCGCCGCTCTGACCGACCACCCGGCGCTCACCGTGTGCCGGCGCGCCGCGGAGCTCGTTACCGCGCCGCTGCTCGCGGCCGCCGCCGGCGCGGTGGTCGTGGCGGTGCGGCGGAGGATCGCCGTGGTAGCCGCGCTCGGGGTTGCCACGCTGCTCTGGGTGGCGGCGGTGGCGCTGATGGCCGAGGCCGGCTTCACGGGGAACGTCCGCTACCTGGCCGTTCCGGCCGGCCTGCTGGCGGTGCTCGCCGGCGTGGGGGTGGGCTGGCTGGTCGCGGCGTTCGAGCCGGGCCGGGCGCGGCGGGCGGCGGCCGTGGCGGCCGCACTCCTGGTGCTCGGGCTTCGCCTTCGCGCCGGCACGGTCGAGCGGCCGCTGGCTGAGCGTGGCCCGCGAGCAGAGCGCCCAGCTCGACGAGCTCGAGCGCGCCGCGGAGCGCGCGGGCGGCCGGGCCGGGGTGCTCGCGCACGGGCGGCCCGCGATCAACCCGTCGCTGCAGACGGCGCTCGCCTGGCAGCTCCGCGTGCCGCTCGAGCAGGTTCAGCCAACGTGGGGCTCCGCTCCCGCCCGGCCGCACTGGCGCCCGCCCGCGCTCGTCTTCCGCGCACCGCCGCGGCTCGCCGGCCCCGCGCCCAGCCTGCGCGGGCGCCAGCGCGAGATCAGGCCGCTGCGGGTGGGCAGGTGGCGCCTGCTGCCGGTCCGCACGGCGGGGTAGTTGCCGAAGTCGGAGTAGGGTCCGGCACGTCGCATGACTGGCCCCCTGTATCGCATCGGCCGGGTCTGTGCCCGTCACCACTGGCCCGTCGTGGCCGCTTGGATTCTCGCTGCGCTCGCGCTCGTGCTCGTGGCGAACGCGGCCGGCGAGCAGAACAGCGACAACCTCTCGCTGCCCGGCACCGACTCCAAGCGCGCGCAGGACCTGCTCTCGTCGGACCTCCCGAAGCAGGCCTACGGCACCAACCCGATCGTGCTCGAGGCGCCGAGCGGCAAGCTCACGGACTCGAAGAACAAGAAGGCCGTGGACAACGCGGTGGACTCGCTCAAGAAGGCCGACCACGTGATCCGGGTGGTGAGCCCGCTCGGCAGCGAGGGCGCGGGAGCCCTGAGCAAGGACAAGACGATCGGCTACATCTCCGTGACCCTCGACGAGGGCCCGAGCGACCTCACGAAGGACGAAGCCGAGACCATCATCGACGCGGCCGACCCGGCGAAGGACGCCGGCCTCGATGTGTCCGCCGGCGGCTACCTCGGAAACGCGGTGTCGAAGGCCGACGAGGGCAACAGCGAGGCGATCGGCATCGCCGCGGCGGTGATCATCCTGCTGTTCGCGTTCGGCACGGTCACGGCGATGGTCCTACCGATCGTCACCGCGGTCTTCGGGCTCGTGGCCTCGCTGTCGATCATCCGGCTCCTCGGCCACGTGGCCGAGGTGCCCGACGTCTCCTCCACGCTCGCGACGATGATCGGGCTCGGCGTCGGGATCGACTACGCCCTCTTCATCGTCACCCGCCACAAGCTGCATCTCAAGGACGGGATGGACATCCGCGAGTCGATCGCGCGCGCCACCGCCACCGCCGGTGGCGCGGTGGTCTTCGCCGGTGGCACCGTGGTGATCGCGCTGGTGTCGCTGCTCTTGTCGGGCATCCCGCTCGTGGGCACGATGGGCTACTGCGCCGCCGTGTCCGTGGTCGTCGCGGTGCTCGCCGCCACCACGCTCCTTCCCGCGCTGCTCGGCGCGCTCGACTACCGCATCAACTCGCTGCGGGTGAAGCTGGGCCGCACCCATCCGGACGATCACCAGCCTCACGGCTGGGCCCGCTGGGCGCGCGGTGTGGCGGCGCGCCCCTGGCGCTCGGTGATAGTCGCCGTAGTGATCCTCGGCGTGCTCGCGGCCCCCGTGCTCAACCTGGAGCTCGGATCGTCTGACGCCGGTGAGCTGCCCGAGAGCACCACCGCACGCCAGGCCTACGACGGGATCTCCAAGGGCTTCGGCGTCGGCGCGAACGCGCCGCTGCTCATCGGCGTGAAGCTCGACCCGGCCGCCAAGCCGGACCAGAAGCAGCTCAACCAGGTCAACCAGCAGGAGCAGCAGCTCAAGGACCAGCAGCAACAGCAGGAAGAGCAGCTGGAGGCGGAGGGAGTGCCCCAGTCGCAGGCCCAGCAACAGGTGCAGCAGCAGACGGCGAGCCAGCAGAGCAAGCTCGACCAGCAGAAGAAGCTCGCGTCCTCGCCATCCACCGACACCCGGCTCACCGACCTCGAGAACGCGATCAAGAAGACGGCGGGCGTGAAGTCGGTGTCGCCGGCGAGCCTCGACAAGGCCGGCACGGCGGGGGTGTTCACGGCCGTGCCCACCACGGCCCCGTCCGACCCCAAGACCGAGGACCTCATCAAGCACCTGCGCTCCGACGTGATCCCGGGAGCGACCAAGGGCAATGGCGTGACCGCGTTCGTGGGCGGCCAGACCGCGGGCTACATCGACCTCGCGGACAGGATCGCCGACAAGCTTCCTCAGATGATCGCCATCGTCGTGGCGCTCAGCTGCCTCGTGCTTCTGCTGGCGTTCCGCTCGCTGCTGCTGCCCCTGAAGGCGGCCGTGGCGAACCTCCTGTCGGTGGGCGCGGCGTATGGCGTGGTGACCTTCGTGTTCCAGGAGGGCCACGGGGCCACGCTGATCGGGCTCGAGGGCGCCACGCCGATCGTGAGCTACGTCCCGCTGCTGATGTTCGCGATCCTGTTCGGGCTCTCGATGGACTACGAGGTGTTCCTGCTGACGCAGATACAGGAGCACTTCAAGGAGTCGGACGACCCCAGGAAGGCGGTGGTCGACGGCCTGGCGTCCACCGGCAGGGTGATCACCTCCGCCGCCCTGATCATGGTCTGCGTCTTCTCGAGCTTCATCCTCACCGATGACGCGATCATCAAGCAGTTCGGCGTCGGGCTCTCCGTCGCGATCGCGATCGACGCCACGATCGTGCGCTGCCTGTTCGTGCCGGCGGTCATGGCACTGATGGGACGCGCCGCCTGGTGGCTCCCGGGGCCGGTCGACCGGGTGCTGCCGAAGATCAGCGTGGAGGGTGAGGACTACTTCGAGGCGCTCGAGGAGCGCCGCGCCAGCGCCCCGCCCGCAAACGCCTAGGCGCCCGCGCTGCCGGCCCTCGCCACGATCGGCGTGTACGGGTTCACGGCCGAGTCCTTCCTGGCTGCGCTCCAGCGCGCTGACGTGCGGCTGCTGATCGACGTGAGGCAGCGTCGCGGCGTGCGCGGGCCCGAATACGCGTGGGCCAATTCGACGCGGCTGCAGGGCGCGCTTGCCGAGGCGGGCATCGAGTACCGCCACCACAAGGAGCTCGCGCCCACCACCGAGTTGCGCCGGCTGCAGTACCGCGAGGACGACCGGCTCGGCGTGGGCAAGCGCTCGCGCGCCGAGCTGGCGCCCGAGTACCGGCGGCGCTACATCCGCGAGATCCTCGACCGGGCGGACCTGGACGCGCTCGTGGCGGAGCTTCCCGCCGACGCCACGTCGGCCCTCCTCTGCGTGGAGCGCGACCCCGAGGCCTGCCACCGGTCGCTCGTCGCGGAGCGCCTGGCGGCCGTACACGGACTGCCCGTCGCGCACATCCGCCCCGGTTAGCCGGCGCGGCCCCCGCGGCCGTCGTCACTCCCACTCGTCGGTGGTCAGAGGTTCCGGGCTTCTTGATGATCGCCTCGGGGATCGCCATCTTGCCGATGTCGTGGAGCGCCGCGGCGTGGCGCAACGCCTCGAGCTCCCCGCCCTCCACCCCCAGCTCGATGGCCGTGGCCATGGCGAGCTCCTCAACCGAGCGTACGTGCTCGGCAAGCTCGGGCGCGCGCTCCTCGATCAGCGCCATCAGCACGTTGGCCGACTGGCTGCCGGACGGGCACCCGGCCCCCCTTCTTGCGCTGGTACATGCGCGTGTCGGCGAGCGTCAGCGCGCCGCACGCTGTCGAGGGTCTCGTCAGGGATCGTGACCGCGCCGTACGCCGACGTGATCGAAGAACCCCTGACCGTGGACGGCCAGCGCCGTGGCACAGTGCGCGGCGAACGCGTCGACCTGCCCCGGCGGGCAGGGGGCCAGCACGCAGAACTCGTCGCCGCCCATGCGGTAGGCGGTGCCTGCGTCCGCGGACCGCGTCCAGCGAGCGCCGAACCGAGTCGGGCCAAGAGCGCATCGCCGGCGCTGTGCCCGTAGGTGTCGTTGTAGCCCTTGAAGCCGTTGAGGTCGAACAGCACGAGCGCGTGTGGTCCCGGGTCAGAGTCGCCCTCGGCCACCTCGGCGAGATCCGATTTCAGCTGTCTCCGGTTGGGCAGCCCCGTGAGTGGGTCGGTCAACGCCTCCACCCGGCTCTCGCCGAGAAGTCTGTGGTTCTGGCTGAGCGCCAACGCCATCCGGACGAGCGTCAGCGCCGAGCGCCGCGGCGGCGAGCCCGAGCGCGGCGACGTTCAGCCGGAGCACCACCCCACCGCGAGCACACCGAGGGCAACCATGCCGAACGCAACCGGCAGCGAGCAGCCCGTGGCTGCTTTCCGACCGGCGCGCGCTACCGCCGGCGTCCAGGTAGCCGGACGCCGCCAGCCCCAGGGCGCCGGTAGCCACGAGCGCGTCGGCGACGTTCCCGAGCGCGCCCGTCACACCGACCAGGTACATCAGGTCCGCCGCCTGCCACGCGACTATCGCTGCGCCCAGCATCAGCCACGTTCGATCCAGCCGCCAGCCGGCGAGCGAGATGGCGCTCACGACGGCCCCGAGCAGGACGAGGTCGCCGATCGTGTAGGCGAGGTCCGTCGTGGTCTCCCAGAACGGAGCCCCGGCCGCGGCGTCAAGCGCCAGCGGCAGCGACACGCTCGCGAGCAACGAGGCCACGGCGAGCCCGCTCACAAGCCCGTCCAGGCGAGTGGCGAGGAGGGTCGAACCGACCCGCTGCCGCGTCAGCGCGAGGAGGGCTACGTACGGCGCAGGGGTAGATGGCGAGCCAGCAGCGGATCGGACACCGAGGGCACCGGCACCGCGTTCAGGTCCGGGGCGGTCGAGTAGATGACATCGCCCGCGCCGTGCAGGAGAAGTCCGATCCCGATCGCGACCCAGGGCAGGCGCCCGTCCGGCCGCAGGACGGCCCTCCCGAGCAGGGCGAGGGCGGCAAGGAAGACAATGGCGTCGTAGACCCAGGTACCGAAGAACTCGTCTGACTCGGGTCCGCCGAGCCCGAGCAGGGCGTGCGCCCAGATCGCCGCCAGCAGCGCGGCGCCGATCACGAGCAGAGCTGCGCCCGCACGTCTCGTGGCATGTGTCACTAATTACTTCATCGGAGCGACGCGGCCGACCCTGACTCAGGCCACCACGCGCAGGTGCCGCACGGGACGGCCGCGGAGCTCGCGCACGACCGCGGCCACGAGCCGCTCCTCGTCGCGCACCTCGCCATCGGTGACCGCGCCGATCACGCTCCGCTTGCGCTGCAGGAGCTCGGCCATCGTCTCGTCGATCGTGTCGGGCGACAGCAGGTAGTAGGCGGTCACTGCCTCCTCCTGCCCGATGCGGTGGAGGCGGTCCTCGGCCTGGTCGTGGCGGGCGGGCGTCCAGTCGAGCTCCAGGAACGCCACGTTCGACGCGCGCGTGAGCGTGATTCCCTGCGACGCCGCCTTCATCGAGCAGACGATCAGCTGCGGGCCGTCCTCGCGCTGGAAGGCGTCCACGGCACGCTGGCGGTTCCGGGTCGAGTCCGCCGCCGAGGATGTGGGCGGCGTCCGGGAAGCGCTCGAGCACGGCCCGCTGCGTGGCGATGTGCTCGGCGAAGACCACGAGCGGCTCGCCGGAGGCGAGGAAGTCCCCGATCCAGTTGAGCGCGGCGGGAAGCTTGCCGCGCGCGGCGAGCTGGCGGAGGTTGTTCAGCCGTACGAGCTGCTCCGCCCGCAGCGCGGCGGCCACCTTCGCGTCGATCGTGCCCGAGGTCGAGCGGCAGCGACTGCAGCCACGCGATCACGTCGGTCTCCGCGAGCCGGTACTCGTGCTCGTTGACGAGCGCCACGGGCACGGTGTCCTGGCGCTTGGCGGGCAGCTGCGGCAGCACCTGCTGCTTGGTCCGGCGCACGTAGCAGTGGGCGCGCAGGTTCCAGTGGAGCCGGTCGTCCGCTGCCCGCGGCGCGGAAGCGGCGCGCCAGCCGGGCGCCGCTGCCGAAGTCGCGTCAGACGGCCCGAGTATGCGCAGCTGGGCCACCAGCTCGTCGGGGCGGTTCAGGATCGGGGTGCCGGTGAGCGCCAGCCGCAGGGCGTCGTCGGGCAGGCGCCCCACGAGCTGCACCGCCGCCTTGGTGCGGCGCGCGCGCGGGTTCTTCAGGTAGTGCGACTCGTCGAGCACGAGCGCGCGCGGCCGGCCGGCGGCGAGGCGCTCCGCGTGCGCCTCGAGGATGTCGTAGTTGAGGACCACGATCTCCGCGGCCTCGGCCGCCTCGGTCCAGGCCGCCTCGGTGCGCCCGTCCAGCACCGCCACGGTCCGCCGCGGCAGCCAGCGCAGGCTCTCGCGCTCCCACATCAGCTTCATGCTCGCCGGGCAGACCACCACGGCCGGGTAGGCGTCGTCGGCCTCGAGCGTCGCGAGCGCCTGCACGGTCTTGCCGAGCCCCTGCTCGTCGGCGATGAACGTGCGCCGCCGCGCGAGCGCGTAGCGCACGCCGGCGCGCTGGAAGGGGTGAAGCTCGCCGCCGAGCTCGAGGTCCTGGAGGTCGGCGTCCTCGGCGTACGACAGCGCGACCGTCTCCGCGGCGCGGTCGTGCTCCGCCACCAGCTCTTCCAGCAGCGCCTCCACCCGCTCCTCGACGTGGACCGAGGGGTGCTCGTCCACGAAGCTCGGCGAGCTGCCGCGCCAGCGCGGGGTCGCCCGGAACCGCCACGCCCCAGAGCGCGTCCCTGAGGAAGAAGCGGCCTGCGCGAGGCACCGGATGCGCCTCGGACAGCCGCCTGAAATCCCGGGCCGGGGCCGGGTCCCAGCCGGAGTAGAGGGCCACCTCGGGCTCGCCGTCGTCACCGATCTCGAGCGTCAGCTCGGCCGCCGCGGGCGTGCCGCCGAGCTCCAGCTCGCGCGCGCCCGCGCGGGCGAGGTCGTCGAGCTGCACTCCCTCCACCTCCGCCATCCGCCGGGCGGCCGGGAGCGCTGAACGGGATCACGAGGCGACCCTCGCCCTCGCCCACGTCCGCTCGCACCAAATCGGCGGGCGGCTCGCCCGAGATCGTTCGCAGGATGAACGCTCCCGCGCCCTCGTGGGCCGTGATCGACGCAAGCGCCCGCCAGCGATCGGAGTCGCTCAGCCAGGCCACCACCTCGGGGGTGGGCTCCAGGCCGGGAAAATGCTCCAGCACGGCGGCCACGAGCTTCGCCACGCGCGGATCGGCGGGCACGCGCCAGTGCTTGCGCCTCCAGTTGAACCAGCGCCCCGGGAGCCGCCGGACCGCCTCGTTCAGCTCCTCGTGGAACGGGAAGTCGAAGACGAGCTCGGGGTCTCGCGGGTTGTCCGCGAGGAGCCAGACGCGGCCCGCCGCGGGCCCGGACTCGGTCGTGGGCGACTCAGACACGAACTTACGAGACTAGCCACGCTGCTCGTCGGCACCCGACCGGTCGGGCGCGTGCAAGAACCCCACCGCCCCTGGACGAGCACGGCGCGGGCTTCTATTTTCGTCGCGCCGCTACCAGCGTGGCCATGGATGGCCACGCAGCCGCCATGCCTCGCCGTTCCAGGACACTGCTTGCGCTGTTGACCGTCGTTCGCGGTCGCGGCCGTCGTTCCTTCAGGCGCCGCCGCCGCGCGCTACGGCTCGCGCACGCTCACGCCCGGCATGCGCGGCGGCGACGTCGAGCGGCTCCAGGGTTACCTGACCGAGGCCGGCCACCGGACGGGCCGCGACGGGGCCTTCGGCCCGCGCACGCGCCGGGCGCTGCGCGCGACCGAGCGCGAGCTCGAGCTGCACGTGGACGGTGTGGCCACGCCTCGCGAGCAGCGTGCCATCCGCCGCGCGGTGGCAGAGCCCGCCACGGGCGGCGGCGCCGTGTTCGTCACCCCGCCGCCCGTCACCAAGGTCAAGCCGGGAGCGATCGGCCAGGTGACCAGCGAGGGGTTCGCCGTCCCGCCGGCGTCCGCGCCGCGTTCCGTGAAGAAGGTGATCGCGGCGGGCAACGAGATCGCCCTCGCCCCCTACAAGTGGGGCGGCGGGCACAGAGCGTGGCGGGACGAGGGCTACGACTGCTCCGGGTCGGTGTCCTACGCGCTCCACGGCGCCGGCCTGCTCGACGCCCCGCTCGTGTCGGGAGCCTTCGGCGCGCTGGGGGTCCGAGGGGCCCGGTCGCTGGATCACGCTCTACTCGACCGGCGGCCACGTGTACATGGTCGTGGCCGGGCTGCGCTTCGACACCAGCGCCCAGTCCCGCACCGGCTCGCGCTGGACCGCCGCGGCGCGCGAGTCGCGCGGCTTCACCGTGACTCACCCCGACGGCCTGTGACGCGGCACCGGGTCCGCGCTCAGGCGGCTCGCCAGAGCGCGTCGTCGCCCACCGGCTCACGCCGCGCGCGGCCCTCGGCGGTGAGCTCGAGGAGCCGGCTCTCGGCCGCCGGGCGGTGCGGCTCCGTGAGCGGTGGCGCCATCACCGCGGCCACTTCCTGAGTCGTGAGCCCCGCGGGGAACATGGCGAGCGCCTCGATCGGGTCGCTCGGCGGCGGAGTGCGCGCCAGCGCGGGCGCCAGGTTCGCGATGCACACGTCGTAGGCCTCGATCGATTGGAACCCGCCGGCCTCGAGCCGCCCGCCGTTCGCGTCCGCGAACACCACGCTGGGAGCGGTGTAGCGCTCGCCGGCCGGATCCTCGCGGGTCTTGCCCTGGGCCTGGGTGGGCGAGCCCGCGGCGCTGCGCGCCTCCTCGCGGTCGCGCCTGTAGGCGGCCTCCACCTCCGCGGCTCCGATCGCCTGTACGGCGGCGGGCGCGTCGAGCCCGTCCACGCGCGACAGCGCGGCCTCGATCGCAGGATCCTCGTCGAGCACGGCGGGCGAGCAGAACCAGCCGAACTGCAGCGCCCGGAGGGCGGCCCACTCGAGCTCGGGCTGGGCGAGGCGCACCGCCACGATCGCCCTGCAGGCGCGGCCGGTAGCGGCCACCCGTGCGCGCGGCGCGGTGCCGAAGGGCATGCCGAAGCGGCGAAAGTGCAGGTGCCCTTGGGCCATCCGCACGGGGGTGTACCCGCGCTGCTCGTAGCTCGCCGGGTCCTCGGACAGGCCGATCACGACGATCCGCCAGCGGAGTTGCTCGCCGTAGCGCCAGCGCAGAACCGCCAGGTCCGGATTGGCCGAGTAGGCCCAGGGGCAGCCCGGATCCGTGTGGAGCACGGCCGCCAGCGTCGACTCGGGGGGGTGCGCTACTCCAGGTGTGGCGGTCACCGGCCGAAACCTAACGAAGCATGTGGTTCGCACCCATACGCCCGGCTCGCGCGGGCGCGCAGATCCCATCGCTCAGGCGCCTGGGGCTCGTGCTGGCGCTGCTGGCAGCGCTGCTCGCCTGCGAGGCGCTGCTCGGGGGCGAGCGCTCGGCGCAGGCGGAGACGCCGGGCGGCGATGACTCCGTCATCGTGCGCTTTCGCGCGGGCGCCGACGCCGCCGACCGCCTCGCCGCCCGCCGTGGCGCGGGAGCCGAGCTCGACCGGGCGCTTCCACTCGCGGGCCTCCAGGTGGTGCAGCCGCGGCCCGGCCTGTCCGCCGAACAGCTGGTCACGCGGCTCGAGCGCTCGGACGACGTGCTCTACGCGGAGCCGGATGCCCGGCGCACGGCCTTCGTCGTCCCGAACGACCCATACATGTGGACGCTCTGGGGGCTCAACGACACCGGTCAGAGCGTGGCCGGGGTGAAGGGCACCCCGGACGCCGACATCGACGCCACCGAGGCCTGGGACCTGACCACCGGAGACTCGGCCGTGACCGTCGGCATCGTGGACTCGGGGCTCGATGCCACCCACGCGGACCTCGCGCCGAACCTCTGGGCCAACGCGGGCGAGAGCGGCGCGGGGCGGGAGACGAACGGCCTCGACGACGACGGCGACGGCCAGATCGACGACGTGCACGGCTGGGACTGGGTGGAACGACGACGCAACGCCGGCCGACGTCAACGGGCACGGCACGCACGTTGCCGGCACCATCGGCGCGCGCGGCAACGACGCGATAGGCGTGGCGGGGGTTTCCTGGCACGTGTCGCTCGCTCCGCTCCGGGTACTGGACGCGACCGGCTCGGGGCAGGTCTCGGACGTGATCGAGGCCTACGGCTACGCCCGTAAGAAGGGCCTGCAGATCGTGAACGCGAGCCTCGGCGGCTCGGTTGGATCACAGGCGGAGTACGACGCGCTACGGGTCGCCTCCCAGACGCTGTTCGTCGTCGCCGCGGGCAACGGCGGCTCGGACCAGGTGGGCGACAACAACGACGTGACCCCCACCTACCCGTGCGCCTACAACCTCCCCAACATCCTCTGTGTGGCCGCTACCGACCAGCACGATGCGCTCGCGAGCTTCTCCAACTACGGGAGCACCGCTGTGGACCTCGCGGCTCCCGGCGTGACCATCGCGAGCAGCTGGCCGGGCGGTCAGTGGAGGTACATGAACGGCACCTCGATGGCCACGCCCCACGTGAGCGGTGCCGCTGCGCTGGTGCTCGCCGAGTCTCCCGGCGCCACGGTGGCCCAGGTGCGTGCCGCGCTGCTCGCCGGTGTGGACGTCAAGCCCAGCCTGACCGGCAAGACCGTCAGCGGCGGCCGCTTGAACGCCTTCCGCGCGCTGGGCGGCATCCCGGCGGCTCTCACCTCGCCCCCCGCGACCACACCCAGCGGCAGCTCCCCTGCGCCGCCCGCCCCTGCCGCGCCGAGCTCGAGGCCCGACACGGACGCCCTGTCCATTCGCGTAGTTGCGGTTCGGCATGTGAACCGGCGGGTGGGCATGCGCGTTCGCACCCGCTGCTCGGAGGCGTGCAGGGTCACCCACGAGCTCGTGGTGGGATCCAGGACCGCGCGCAGGCTCGGGATCCGCGCAGCCGCGCGGCCGCGTGCTCGGCCGCGCGCGCTGCCGCCTGACGCACGCCGGGTCGGTGACCGTGCGGATCAAGCTCACCGCAGCCGCAAGGCGGCGCCTGCGCCGCGTCCGCCACGTGACCGTCCAGGTCCGGACTCGTGCGCTGGACCGGGCCGGGAACGTGCGGGCGGTCCGCCGCTCGGTCCGGCTCTCGCTCAGATGAGCGCGGTCGCCGGCGCCGGCGACTACGATCTCGTGCCTTGACCACGGAGCCGGAGATGGATGAGCGCTTTTGCGACGTAGGTCGCGGGGTCACGCTCTGCTACGAGACGTTCGGCGACCCCTCGGACCCGCCGCTGCTGCTCGTCATGGGACTCGGGATGCAGATGGTCGGCTGGCAGGAGGACTTCTGCGAGGAGCTCGCGGGCCGTGGCTTCCACGTCGTCCGCTTCGACAACAGGGACGCCGGCCGCTCGACGCACTTCCCGGGGCACACGCCCAGCGTTGCGCAGCTCTTGCGGCGTCGCTTCCCTCGAACCCAGTACAAGCTCACCGACATGGCGGAGGACGCGGCCGGCCTGCTCCGCGAGCTCGAGCTGGCGCCGGCGCACGTGGTCGGCGCCTCGATGGGGGGAATGATCGCCCAGACGCTGGCGGCCCGTCATCCCGAATCGGTGCGCTCGCTCGTCTCCATCATGTCCAACACGGGCAGCCGCTTCAGCGGCCAGCCGGTGCTCTCCCTCTACAGGCCGCTCCTCACCCCCGCGCCATCGGAGCGCGAGGCCTTCCTCGCGCACGTGGAGCGACTGTTCACGCTCATCGGCTCCCCCGGCCGCGCGGACGTGGAGGACCTCCGCACCACCGCCGCCCTCTCCTACGACCGCGGCCGTGACCCGGCCGCCACCGCCCGTCAGCTGGCGGCGATCCTCGCGTCGGGCAACCGTACCCGTGAGCTGCGCCGGATCAAGGCTCCGACGCTGGTGATCCACGGGAGCGCCGATCGCCTCGTGCGGCCATCCGGGCGGACAGGCCACGGCCCGCGCCATCCCAGGCGCGCGCCTGCTGAGGATCGAGGGCATGGGACACGACCTGCCGCGCGCGTTCTGGCCACAGATCATGGATGCGATCGCCGAGAACGCGCGGCTGGCCGAGCGCGCCGTGGCCGCGTAGGCCGGCCACCGCGCGTGAGCAGCCGGTGCTCAGCCCGTGGGGCCGAAGCGCTCGGTCCGCACCCGACCGGGCTCGTAGCCGGCTTCCAGCACCAGGTTGGCGGCAGCCTCCACGAACCCGTTCGAGCCGCAGATGAACGTGATGCCGGACCCGGGGGCCGCTTCCGAGATGAGCTCGGAGTCGATCCGGCCGGTGTGGCCGCTCCACCCCTCAGGCGGCTCGCGCGTGAAGGTGAGCGCGGCGTCGTGGTCCAGCTCATCGGCGTAGATCACGTCCTCGGCCGAGCGCACCGAGTACACGAGGCGCATGGGCAGGTCGGGCATCGTAAGCCTGCGGTGGCGGAGGATCGCCATCAGCGGCACCACGCCGGACCCGCCGCCTATGAGCAGAACCGGGGACTCCCCGCGCCAGACGAAGTAGGACGCGAACGGGCCGCGGAGCTCCACCTGGTCGCCCTTCGTCACCACGTCGTGGAAGTAGGGCGAGACCTCACCGTCGTCGAGCCTGTCGATCGTCAGCTCCACGGCCCCCTCGTCGAGCGGCGAGGAGGCGATCGAGTAGGAGCGCTGGGCCTGGTAGCCGTCGGGGGCGGTGAGGCGCACGTCGTAGTGCTGACCCGGCAGGTGCGGCACCCACATCGGGAGCTCGATGCGGAACGACTTCACGCGCGGGGTCTCCTCCTTGACCGCGGTCACGGTCCCGATCTGCCAGCGGCCCGGGCGCGCGCTGCTCGACCGGCGTCAGTCGTTCCAATAGCGCTCCTCCTTCCAGGGGTCGCCGCGGTTGTGGTAGCCGTTCTGCTCCCAGAAGCCGGGCTCGTCGTGGTCGAGGATCCGCAGGCCGGCCACCCACTTGGCGCTCTTCCAGAAGTACAGGTGCGGGACGAGCAGGCGGGCGGGCCCGCCGTGCTCGCGCGGAAGCGGCTCCCCCTCGTGCTCGGTCACGACCCAGGCCTTGCCCCCCGTGAGGTCGGCCAGCGCGAGGTTGGTCGTATAGCCACCGTAGGAGAAGGCCATGGCGTAGGAGCCCTGCGGGCTCGGCGCCGGCGAGAAGGGTGTCCACCGAGACGCCGCGGAAACTGGTGTCGAACTTCGACCACTTGGTCACGCAGTGGATGTCGCATGGCACCTCCTCGGAGGGAAGCTCGCCGAACTCCTTCCAGGTCCATTCACGCTCGGTGCCGACCATGCCGTCGATGCGGAAGCCCCACTCCTCGGCCGCGAGCCGCGGCGTGGGCCCCGCGGTGAGCACCGGGAAGCCGTGTTCCACGTACTGGCCCGGCGGGAGCCGCTCGCGCAGCTCGTCCGGCACGCGCCGGCGGCCACCGAAGCCACGCGAGATGAAATTGCTCATCGTGTTCTCCTCCAGCGGACGGTCGCGACCAGGGGCACGCGCATCGTCCCAGAAGTGCCCCGTGCCCGGGGGCGTGATGGAGTGCTCCCCTTGCCCGGGCCGGAGCTGATCGCCGAGCGCCTGACGGCGCAGCTGCTCGCCGGCCCGCCCGCCGGCGCTCCGGTCGAGGTCGCGGAGCGCCTGCTGGCCGTGCAGGCCCAGGACCAGCGCGGAGCGCGACTCGCCGTGCGGGCGCGTACGACCGGGCTCTCGGCCGCCGACGTGGATCGCGCGCTCACCGAGGAGCGCTCGCTCGTCATCACCTGGCTCAACCGCGGCACGCTGCACCTTGTGCGGAGCGAGGACTACCCCTGGCTCCTGGAGCTGACGAGAGCGCCGCTCTTCACCGGCAATGCCAGACGCCTCGCTCAGCTCGGCGTGAGCGGCCACGACGCCGACCGTGGCGTGGCGGTGATCGAGCGCTCCCTCGCCGCGGAGGGTCCACTGACCCGGGAGCAGCTGCGCGAGCGGGTGGCGCGGGCGGGCGTGCCGACCGAGGGCCAGGCGCACCTGCACCTGCTGATGCTGGCCTGCCTGCGCGGCCTTGCTGTACGCGGCCCGATGGTCGGCGGCCGGCATGCCTATGCGCTCGTCCGCGACTGGCTCGGGGAGCCCGTGTCGGTGGACCGCCACGCGGCGCTCGCCGAGCTGGCCCGTCGCTACCTCGTCGGGACACGGGCCGGCCGGCGACCGCGACCTCGCACGGTGGGCCGGGCTACCCCTGCGCGACGCGCGCGCGGCCCTGGCCGCCATCGCCGGCGAACTGGAGGAGCGCTCCGGCGGCCTCGTGCACCTCGCACGACGGCCGCCCGCGGCGGAGCTGCCCCACCCGCGGCTCCTCGGCCCGTTCGACCCCGTGCTGCTCGGCTGGACCTCGCGCGAGGAGCTGCTCGGCCGGCACCGGGGAGCGATCACCGTGGGCGGCATCTTCCGCCCGTTCGCGCTCGTGGGCGGGCGTGCCGTGGCCACCTGGAGGATGCCCGGGGGCGAGGTCGTGCTCGAGCCGCTCGAGCGCCTGAGACGCACCGACGCGGCCGCCTTGGAGGTCGACGCTGCCGACGTCGTGCGTTTCCTAGGGAGCTCGCGTAACGCTGCGCGAGCCAAGCGCTGACGGGGTCAGCGCACCACGCGGAACGAAGCCCGCCGCGACAGCGACTCGTTGCCGGCCTTGTCCGTGGCCGAGGCGGTGGCACGGTAGAGGCCCACCGCCAGGGCGCGCCGGCCGATCCTCCCGCTGAAGGAGAGCTTGTTCTGGCCGCTCTTCAGGCTGCGGCGGGT
Organism: uncultured Thermoleophilaceae bacterium; assembly: GCA_963759625.1. Classification (GTDB taxonomy): domain Bacteria; phylum Actinomycetota; class Thermoleophilia; order Solirubrobacterales; family Thermoleophilaceae; genus JACVRW01. The sequence goes on from CAVXAD010000017.1 coordinate 602,106, forward strand.
CAGCGTCCCCTTCGCGACGTAGCGCTTCTTGCCGTGCTTGCGCACGACCTTGCTGATCGCGATCCGGATCGTCGCCTGCTCGGAGAGGCGGAACTTGAACGCGCTGCCCCGCTTGGCCTCCTTGCGCGCGTCACGCGCGGTCGGTGCCTTGCCCACCCGAAAGCGGGCGCTGGTCACGGAGAAGGACGAGATCACCGGCCGCTTGGAGTCGGACGCCGGCGGGCTCGTCGGGGGCGTCGTGCCGGGCGTGGTCCCGGTGCCCGGGCCGCCTCCCGTCTGGCCCGGGGCGAGCACCGTCACGGTGCCCGTCATCCCGATGTCTGCGTGCTGCTCGCAGACGTAGCCGAACGACCCGGCGGTGTTGAACGTGCGCTGCACCGTCCAGCTGCTGCTCACCGGGTCGGGCGGCATGTCGAACGAGCCGTCGTCGAACCTGACGTTGTGCAAGCCGCCGGTGTTGGTCCAGGTGACCGTGTCGCCCTGCGTGATGGTCAGGTCCTTCGGCGTAAACACATTCGAGGAAACGCTCACCGTGTGGTCGGCGGCGTCGGCGGGAAGCACGGCGAGGCCGAGGCCCGCGGCGGCGGCGAGCACTGAGAGCAGGAGCGGGGCCCTCTTCATTGGCACGTCGATCCTACGCCCTGCGACGCGTGTGCGTGCGCCAAGACGGCGGCTAGAGTCGCGCGATGAGCTCCCGCAGGCAGGTCACGGCCGCCGCCTTCATCGCCGGTCCCGCGCTGTTCCTGGCCGACAACCTCCTGCATCCGAAGGAGTTCGAGCCGGGCAACGAGGCGCAGCAGCTCCGGGAGATCGCGGACTCCTACGAGCGCTGGCAGATCGCCCACTTCCTCGCGTTCCTCGCCATCCTGATATTCGCCGCCGCGATCCTCGGGCTGGCCTCGCTGCTCTACGAGCGAAGCCCGCGTGCGGCGCTCTGGGGCGGCGCGCTCGGGCTCGCCGGAGCAATCGGCCTCGCGGGCGTGGTCACGCTCGACGGGTTCACCTGGGGAGTGCTCGGCGAGATCTCCGGACGCCCGGGGGTGGACCCCCACACCGTCCGGCTCGCGCTCGACGAGGTGCAGAACTCCGCGTGGTCGCTCCCGTACTACCTCGCCGGCCTGGGGTACATCGCCGGGCTGCTGGTGCTCGCCGGTGGAGCCACGCGCGCAGGGCTGATCTCGCGGCCGGCCGGGGTGCTCCTGGCCGCCGCCGCGGCCCTGACCGGCACCGAGACGATGATCGTGTCGAACCCCTACTTCGTGGCTGGAGCCGCCCTCATGCTCGCCGCCGGTGTGGCCGTGGCCGCGTCGCTCAGCCGGGTTGAGCCAGGAACTCGCGCAGCAGCTCCACCAAGCGCCCCGGCTGGTCCTCCGGGATGAACGTGCGCGAGCGCTCGACCAGCTCGAAGCGGCCGCGCGGGAGGAGCTCGGCGAGGCGCCGGCCGTGCCCGCGCGGGAAGAACCTGTCGTCGGCGGCCCACACCACGAGCGCGGGCCCGCCGAACGACGCCACCGCCTCGGACGCCTGCAGCATCTCGCGGCGGTCGGCCGCCCGCAGCAGCGCCGCGAAGTCGCGCCGCACGCCCGGGTTCGTCCGCAGGTGGCCCAGGTAGGAGTCCATGATCCGCGGCTCGATCGGATCGTGCGTGGCCCAGCCGTACGCGATCGGCAGGCGCTGGAGCGGCCTCAGCCGCATCGACTGCGTCAGCAGCCACAGCGCAGGGGGTATGCGCGACGTGGGCTTCAGGTATGCCACCGCCTTCGGCGGGTAGTTCTCGAACGCGTCGCACGAGGTGAGCACCAGTCGGCCGATCCGCTCCGGCCGTCGCCCCACAAGCGCCTGGGAGATCGCGCCGCCGGTGTCGTTGGCCACCAGCGTCACGTCGGTCAGGCCGAGCGCGTCGAGGAAGCTCGCAAGGAGGTCCGCGGCGCCGAAGAGCGAGAGATCGGCGCCCGCGCGGAGCGGGATCGTGTGCCCGCCGAGCGGGAGGTCCGGGACGATCGTCCGGTGGGTTCCCGCGAGCTCCGGGGCCACCCTGCGCCAGAGGTCGCCGTTGACCGCGGCTCCGTGGACGAAGACAAGCGGGGCGCCGCTCCCGCGCTCGCGGTACTCGAGCGTGCCGGCGGCCACATCGGCCGTCCTGCGCTCGCCCAGCTCGGCGCTGACCGCCATCGCGGCCAATCCTCCCAGGGAACGCCCGCGCTCGCGGTGGCTACGCTCACGCGATGGCCGCGCGGCACGGCATCTACGTGGCTCCCTTCGACGAGCTCTACGAGCCGCGGGTGGTGGCCGACCTCGCGGCGCGGGCCGAGAGCCGCGGCTGGGACGGCTTCTTCATCTGGGACCACGTGCGGTATCGAGCGCCCGTGCGCGCCGTGGCGGATCCCTGGGTCACGCTCGCCGCCATGGCAATGGCGACGGAGCGGCTGGCCATCGGTCCGCTCGTCACTCCGGTCTCGCGCCGGCGACCGCACAAGCTCGCCCGCGAGACGGTCACGCTCGACCGGCTGAGCGGGGGGCGCCTCATCCTGGGCGTGGGACTCGGGAGCGATCGCAACGGCGAGTTCGATCCCGAGCGCCTGGGCGAGGAGAGCGATCCGCGCGCGCGGGCGCGCCTGCTCGACGACGGGCTCGAGCGGCTCGCCGAATACTGGGCGGGCGAGTTCGAGCCGCCCCCGGTGCAGCAGCCGCGCATCCCCGTATGGGTGGCATCCCGCTGGCCGAACCGGCGTCCGCTGGTCCGCGCGGCGCGCTGGGACGGCCTCTTCCCGATCGACCTCCCCGGGCCCGACGCGCTGGCCGAGCTCGCCGCCGAGGTGCGATCGCTCCGCGCGCCCGGCGCCGGCGAGCACTTCGACCTGGTGGTCACCAATCCGCCCGGCACCGACCCTGCGCCATGGGTCGCGGCCGGCGCCACCTGGTGTCTGACCGGCTTCGGCCTGCAGCCGGCGCGCGGCGGAGGTCGAGAAGGCGATCGACGACCGCGGATAGGCTGCGCGTCCTATGGACTTCCTCGTTCGCCGCGACGACCTGCGGCAGTGCCGCTTCGACGAGATGCCCGTGCCCGTGCCCGACGCGGGCGAGGCCCTGCTCGAGATCGAGCGCTACGGGCTCACGTCCAACAACGTGACCTACGCGGTGATGGGCGACGCGATGTCCTACTGGAAGTTCTTCCCGGCGGAGGAGGGCTGGGGGCGGATCCCGGTGTGGGGCTACGCCCGCGTGGTTGCGAGTGGCCACGACGACGTGCCGGCGGGCACCCGGGTGTACGGATACCTCCCGCCGTCCGCGCACCTGCTGGTGAGTCCGGACCGCGTGGACGAGGGCGGCTTCGTGGACGCCGCGGAGCACCGCGCGTCGCTGCCCGCCGTGTACAACGCCTACACGCCGGCGGCCGCCGAGCCGGGTCCGGACGAGGAACAGCAGATGCTGTTCCGCCCGCTGTTCGGGACCTCGTTCCTGATCGACGACTTCCTCGCCGAGGAGGAGCTTCTTCGGCGCGGGCACGGTGGTCCTGTCGAGCGCGTCGAGCAAGACCGCGCTGGGCACCGCCTTCCTGCTCGGCCGCCGCGACGACGTGGAGGTCGTGGGCCTCACCGCCGGCGGCACGCGCCGCGTTCGTCGCGGGCGTGGACGTGTACGACCAGGTCGTCACCTACGACGACATCGGCTCGCTGGCCGACGGGCCGGCCGTGTACGTGGACATGTCAGGCGATGCCGCGGTCCGGTCCGCGGTGCACGAGCGGCTCGGCGAGTCGCTCGCCTACGACTGCGCCGTGGGCGCGTCGCACTGGGACCGCATGATGGGCGACGGCGAGCCGGTACCCGGACCGGCGCCGCAGCTCTTCTTCGCGCCCGACCGCTTCGCCAAGCGGAGCGAGGACTGGGGCCCCGGCGGCCTCCAGAGCAGGGTGCGCGAGGCCTGGGGGCCGTTCGGCGAGTGGGTCTCAGGATGGCTCGAGGTCGTTCACGGGAGCGGCCCCGAGGACGTGGAGCGCGCCTATCTCGAGTTGCTCGACGGGAACACCCCGCCGTCGACCGGCTATGTGATGGCGCCCGCGCCGGCGGACTAGCGGCGCTCGAGCACGACCACCGGGATCTCCCGGTCGGTACGCGCCTGGTAGGCGTCGTAGTCGGGCCATACCTCGGTCATCTTGCTCCAGAGGCGGGAGCGCTCCTCGCCCTCCGCCGTGGACGCGCGCACCGGCACCACGTCGCCCTTCACCTGGATCGTCACGTCCGGATTGGCCATGAGGTTCTTGTACCAGCCGGGGTGCTCGGGCCAGCCGCCCTTGGACGCCACGAGCACCCAGCGACCGTCATCGGTGCGATGGATCAGCGGGGTGGTGCGCTCCTCGCCGGACTTGCGCCCGGTGGTGGTCAGCAGCAGGATCTCGGTCCCGCGCCAGTGGTAGCCGCGCTCGCCGTCGGTGTCCTGGTAGGCCTTGACGTGGTCCGGCCCGAAGAGGTTGTCCTCGTTGTTCTCGCTCATCCCCCCGAGGCTACTCGGCGAGTGTGTCCAGCAGGGCACGGCCGGCGGTCGGGCAGAACTGGGTTCCCAGCCCGGCGAGCACCTCGGCCCGGGCCGCCTCGTCCGAGAGCGCGCGGCGGTAGGGACGATCGCTCGTCATCGCGTGGTAGGCGTCGCAGACGAGCGTGATGCGACTCGCGAGCGGGATCTCCTCGCCCGCCAATCCGTCCGGGTAGCCCGTGCCGTCCCAACGCTCGTGCTCGGCGCGGACCATCGGTGCCAGATGGCTGAGGCCGGGCACAGCGGCCACCATCTCCCCGCTCTGCACCGGGTGGAGCCGCATCGTCTCCCACTCCGAGTCCGTGAGCGGCCCCGTCTTTCGCAGCACCGCGTCGGGCACCGCGATCTTGCCGATGTCGTGCAGGAGCGCCACGTGACGCACGACGGCGATCGCCACCTCGTCCAGGGCGAGCCGGCGCGCCACCGCCTCGGCAGAGTCCACCACGGCCCTGGAATGGTCGGCCGTGTACGAGTCGCGCGCCTGGACGGCGGCAAGCAGGGCGGATGAGGCCGTGGACTCGACCTCCAGCCGGTGTGCGGTCTGCTCGAGGTCGTTCGTACGGAGCTGTAGCTGCTCCCGCTCGAGCACGTCGGCCACCAGCCGCGCCAGCACGTGGAGGAAGCGCAGCTCGCGGTACCCGAGGTCCGGCTTGGGATCGTGGCTGCCCGCGCAGAGGGTCCCGTAGAAGCGACCGTCCGAGAACACGACCGGCACCGATGCGAAGGCGCCCACGTCGGACGCCTCCGTGATCGGAAGCGATGCAGCGCGATCGTCGCCACGAACGTCCGGAATGAGGTTCGGCAGGCGCCCGTCCAGCACGCGCTGGCAGTAGGTCTCCTCGAGCGGAATCGCCATCCCCTCCGATATCTGGAAGGAGTCGCTCTCGCCGCTCAGGTGGGTGAGGATCCCCTCCGTCTCGGTGAACTCGGTGGCGTAGGCCACCTCCATGCCGAGCAGCTCGCGCACGGCCTCCATGGTTCGCTCGAGCGTGGGGTTCTGAGCCGCCTCGCCGAGCTCGGCGAGCGCGTCGGGTCGAGCCGGCGCTGCATCCCGGGATCCGGCCATGAGGGGCGGCTTGGCCACATCATCTGAATCGGTCCTTTCGGGACCCGACCTTGATACAGGCCGGTCTCACCTGGCAACCAGGCGCGATGGACCACGCCTGGCCCGGCCACTACCGTGGCGGGCGATATGGCCAACGGCAGGCTCACCGGAGCGGGCGGCGCCGGCGTGGATTCGGCGCGCGCGCCCCTGCGCCGCCGGCTCTGGCCGTGGCTTGGCGGCCAGGATCTCGCGATCGACCTCGGCACGGCGAACACGCTCGTCTTCGTTCGCGGCGAGGGGATCGTGGTCTCGGAGCCGTCGGTGGTGGCCATCGACTCGCTGAGCGGGGCCGTCCACGCCGTGGGCGAGGAGGCACAGGGCATGATCGGCCGCACCCCCGCGACGATCACGGCGGTGCGCCCGCTTCGGCACGGGGTGATCGCCGACTTCGAGGTGACCGAGGAGATGTTGCGGCACTTCATCGGCCGCGTGCACCGCAGCCGGCTCGCCCACCCGCGCGTGATGATCTGCGCGCCCTCGGGCATCACCGACGTGGAGCAGCGCGCCCTCATGGAGGCCTGCCTGGCCGCGGGAGCGCGCTCGGTCCACCTGATCGAGGAGTCGCTCGCGGCGGCGATCGGCGGCGGGCTGGCGATCGGCGAGCCGCGCGCGAGCGTCGTGGTGGACGTGGGCGGCGGCACGAGCGAGGTGGCCGTCATCTCGCTCGGTGGGATCGTGGTGTCCCGCTCGCTGCGCACGGGCGGCTACGACCTCGACGAGACCGTGGCCGCCTGGCTGCGCAACACCCACGGCCTCGCGATCGGCGAGACCACCGCCGAGCGCGTGAAGCTCGAGATCGGCGGTGTGAACCCCGACACGACCGACGCGTCCACCGCGGTGCGCGGCCGCGATCCCGTCTCGGGGTTGCCGCGCGAGGTGCAGGTCACGAGCGAGGAGCTTCGCCGCGCGCTCGAGGGACGGGTTCTGGACATCGTGGCCGCCGTGAAGGACGCGCTCGAGGAGACGCCGCCAGAGCTTGCCGCGGACATCTCCGAGAGCGGGCTCTTCATCGCCGGCGGCGGCGCGCTGCTGCGCGGCTTCCGGGAGCGCCTCGCGGACGAGACGCACGTTCCGGTGGTGCTCGCCGACTCGCCGCTCACGTGCGTGGCTCTGGGGGCCGGTCAGGCCCTCGACGAGATCGAGCTGCTCGAGAAGACCTCGGTCGGGCGCCGGCGCGTCGGCGCGCCGGCGGCGCTGACGCCGGTGCCTCCGCCCTGGCCCCACACCGAGCCCACCGCCGCGCACCGGGCGTCGTACGCCGACGCGCGGGCGCACCCGTTCTGGCTCGACGACCTGCCCGCGGCCCAGGACGCGCCGGCACTGGAGGGCCACACCGATGCCGACCTCTGCATCGTGGGGGGCGGCTTCACGGGCCTCTGGGCCGCGCTGCACGCCAAGCGCCACGATCCCGCCCGCGACGTCGTGGTGCTCGAGGCGGACACGTGCGGCTACGGCGCGAGTGGACGCAACGGCGGCTTTCTGATCTCGTCGCTCACCCACGGGCTGGCGAACGGGCTGTCGCGGTTCGCCGACGAGATGGAGGTTCTCGAGCGCCTCGGCCTCGAGAACTACCGCGGCCTCCGCGACGATCTCGAGCGGCACGGCATCGACGCCGACTTCGAGGAGAGCGGCGACCTGGTGGTGGCGCTCGAGGATCACGAGGTCGCGGAGCTGGGCGAGGAGGCCGAGCAGCTGCGTGGCTTCGGGCACGACGTCGAGCTGTTCGACCGCGAGCGCATTCAGGCCGAGGTGGCCTCGCCGACCTACCTCGGCGGCCGCTGGGACCGCACAGGCGCGGCCGTGGTGCACCCTGGAAAGCTCGTCCGCGGGCTGCGCGACGCCGCGCGGCGGCTGGGCGTCCGTCTCTTCGAGCACACCTCCGTGGAGCGCTTGAGCGGCGAGGGCGCCGCGGTCGAGCTCGCCTGCGGCGGCGGATCGGTGCGGGCGCGCCGCGTGCTGCTCGCCACGAGCGCGTACCCGCCGCTGCTGCGCTCGGTGCGCCGCTACGTGCTGCCGGTCTACGACTACGCGCTGATGACCGAGCCGCTCGACGCGGCGCAGCGGGAGTCGCTCGGCTGGCGGCGGCGCCAGGGCCTCGGAGACTGCGGCAACCAGTTCCACTACTACCGGCTGAGCGCCGACGAGCGGATCCTCTGGGGCGGGTACGACGCCGTGTACCGCTTCGGCGGGCCGGTGGGCGCCCACCTCGACGATCACGAGCCCAGCTTCGCCATGCTCGCCCAGCACTTCTTCACCACGTTTCCCCAGCTCGAGGGCGTGCGCTTCACGCACCGCTGGGGCGGCGCCATCGACACCTGCAGCCGCTTCTCGGTGTTCTTCGGCACCGCGCTCGGCGGCCGCGTGGCGTACGCCACCGGCTACACCGGCCTGGGCGTGGCGGCCAGCCGCTTCGGCGCCGAGGTCGCGCTCGACCTCCTCGACGGGAACGAGACCGAGGCCACGCGCCTGCGCTACGTGCGCAGCCGGCCGGTGCCGTTCCCGCCGGAGCCGCTGCGCTCAGGCGTGGTGCGGCTCACTCAGAACCGCCTCGCGGCGGCAGACCGGCGGGAGGGCCGGCGCGGGCTCTGGCTGCGGGCGCTCGACCGCGCCGGCCTGGGCTTCGACAGCTAGGCAGGCAGCCCGCGTGCCCGGCGCGCCATCCCCTTCCACGGGTCGCCCTCGGCCTCCACGCGCTCGGCGATCGTCTTCACGGTCCAGCGATCCGGCTTGAGGCGGCTCTCCGAGAGCTCCTCCCAGCGCAGCGGGGTTGCCACGGGGGCGCGCGGCGCCGGGCGCACGCCGTACGGCGCCACGGCGTGCTGGGCGTAGGCGTTGCGGTTCACGTCCACGAAGATCAGCTCGCCCCGGTCCGCCTTGCGCCACTCGAGCGTCAGGTGGCGCGGGTCGTCGCGCACCATCTCCTCGGCCAGGCGGCGGGCGAAGCCGTGCACGTCCGTGAAGCTCGGCCCGCGGCGCAGCGGGCACACGACGTGCACACCGCGCGAGCCCGTGACCATCGCGTAGGGCACGAGCCCCGCATCGCGCAGGCGCTCGCCGGCGTCGCGCGCGGCCGCGCGCACCTCGGCGAAGCCGCCGCCGGAGGGGTCGAAGTCCATGATCAGGCGGTCGGGCTTGCGCGGCTCGTCCGCACGCGAGAGCCAGACATGCGGAGTAACCACGTTCTGGCCGGCGAGGTAGGCGAGCGTGGCCGCGTCGTCGGCCAGCGCGTGCGTGACGGTGCCGTCGCGCTTCTTCACCGTCGTCCGGTGCACCCAGTCCGGGAAGTACTTCGGCACGGCCTTCATGAAGAAGCCGTGCTCGTCGATGCCGTCCGGGAAGACCTGGAGCGCGAGCGGGCGCCCGGCCACGTAGGGCAGCATCACCGGCGCCACGCGCTCGTAGTGGCGCGCGAGCGCGAGCTTCGCGATCCGCGCGCGCGGGAAGAGCAGCTTGTCCGGGTGGGTGATCCTCACGTCCCGGCGGCCAATCCGAAGCGTCTCGGTCATCCCTCCCGCACCACCTCCTGCGGAGACTTGTCGAAGCGCAGCCCGAGGAAGCGCGGGTGCCGGAGCCGGCCGTCGCGGGTCCACTCCGTGAAGCCCACCTGTGCCACGAGCCGTGGCTCGACCCATGTCACGGCGCGCTCCTTGATGGAGGCGGCGTCGGCGAATGGCGGAGCGTCCCGTCGCAGCGGGCCCAGCCGCTCAGCCAGGTCGGCCAGCGTGGCCCGGTCGAACCCGGTGCCGACCTTGCCCGCGTACACGAGCCCATCGCCGTCGAAGTATCCGAGCAGCAACGCGCCCAGCTCCTCGCGCGAGCCCTTCGGGGCCGTGTAGCCGCCGATCACGAGCTCCTGAGCCTGGTCGCACTTGAGCTTCAGCCAGTCGCGCGAACGCGACGTCGTGTACGGGCTGTCGGCACGCTTGGCGATCAGCCCCTCCCAGCCCTTGCGGCAGGCCTCCGCGTAGAACGCCTCGCCGTCGCGGTTGCGGTGCGGCGTGAGGCGAACCGGGCCCTTGAAGTCGAGCGCCCCGCGCAGCAGCCGCTTGCGCGAGCGCAGCGGCAAGGCGCGGACGTCGTAGCCGTCGAGCCAGAGCACGTCGAACACGTAGAGGAAGACGGCCACGCTCCGCTGCCCGCGCCGCGCCAGGGCAGCGAAGCTCGTTCGCCCACCGGCGAAGGCCACCACCTCGCCGTCCACGGCGAAGCGCCTGCAGCTCTCGCCCGTCGAGCGCCTCGGCCAGCTCCGGGTAGCGCGCGTTCAGGGACAGGTCGTTGCGCGAGAGGAGCCGCACGCCGTTGCCGTCGCGGATGGCGATGCAGCGGATGCCGTCCAGCTTGCGCTCGAATATCCAATCCGGGTCCGAGAAGCGCTCGTCGGTGAGCGTCGCCTTCATCGCGCCCGCCTTCCTCGGGGCGGGCGCCCGGCGGATCAGCCGGCGCTCCTCCTCCGGCAGGCGGTCGAGCGCTGCGCTCATCGCCCCGCTTCGGCGGCCACCTCTTCGACCGTTCGGCCGCTGAGCACCGACCGCGGCTCGGTGCTCACCGGGTTGCGCCTTGCATCCGCACCCTCGTCGCGGCGCTTGATCAGCAGCCACTGGGGCTTGCGAGAACCGCCCGTGCGCTGGAGCGTGTAGCCACCGCGCAGCTTCTGGCCGTGCAGCCACACCGACACGTGGCCGCGCTCGGATGGCCTGCGCCATGGACTCCTCCTCGGACATGTTCTCGTAGGCCCCGGTGTCCCACACGATCACCGCGCCGGCACCGTAGCTCCCCTTGCCGATCGCGCCCTCGAAGTGGCCGTAGTCGAGCGGGTGATCCTCCACCTCCACCGCCAGGCGCTTCACGCGCGGGTCGGTGGACGGGCCCTTCGGCACGGCCCAGGACGCGAGCACGCCGTCGACCTCGAGCCGGAAGTCGTAGTGCAGGCTGCGGGCCGCGTGCTTCTGGATGACGAACATGGGGCTCACCGGCGCATAGCATGCTCCCTCCGCTTAGGGCGCTGCGTCCCGGGTATCGGGCGCGCCGTGAGCAGTACCCGCCGGCCCACCCCGCTCGACCCGCTCGTGTCCGCCATCGAGTCGGCGAGCGTGCTGGACGGCCCGGCCAAGGCGGTCGGCGCCACCGTCCGCGGGACGCTTCGGCCGGGGGCGCTGAAGGACGCGCTCAGCGGCACCTGGCTGGGCCACGCACTCCACCCGCTGCTCACCGACGTGGTGATCGGCTGCTTCCTCAGCGCCACCCTGCTCGACTTCATCGGCGGGGACGAGGACGGGCGGGCCAGCGAGCGGCTGATCGCCGCCGGAATCGCGGCGTACGGACCGACCGCCCTCACGGGCGTCAGCGACTGGTCCGATGCCGAGCCGGCGGACGACGGCGTTCGGCGGGCGGGCCTGGTGCACGCGGCCACGAATGCGAGCGCGCTCGGCCTCTACGCCGCATCGCTCGCCGCGCGCCGCGGTGGGGCCCGGCGGCGCGGCGCGGCGCTCGGCGCGCTTGGCGCCACTCTGCTGGGCGCGGCCGGGTATCTCGGCGGGCACCTCACGCTCGCCAAGGGCGTGGGGGCCGACCAGACGGTGTTCGACCCCGGGCCCACGGACTGGACGCCGGCGGCGGACGTGTCGCTGCTGGCGCACCGGCGCCCCACGCGCGTGGTGGTGGACGAGACTCCGGTGCTCCTGCTGGGCGACGGGGACCGGGTCTTCGCGCTGCACGACCGCTGCTCGCATCGCGGCTGCGCCCTCAGCGAGGGCACGGTCGAGGGAGACGAGATCGTGTGCGCCTGCCACGGCTCGCGCTTCGCCCTCGCCGACGGGTCGGTGCGCCGCGGCCCCGCCACCGCGCCGCAGCCTGCCTTCGAGGTCCGCGAGCAGGCCGGGCGGATCGAGATCCGCCGGGCGGCCGCAGAGCTAGCTGCGCGCTGGCCGCGCTAGCGGCGCGAACTCCAGGACCTGCTGGAACGTCGGGCGGTTCGTGAACCGCATCGTGTCCGGGATCAGGCCCGGCATGAACGTCGTCCGCACCGCCGTCTTGAGCCACTTCGTCGGATCGGGCTGCGCGAACTGCGTCGCGAGGCCGTCGGCGGCCTGGTGGACCGCCGCCCAGAGCGAGGCGCGGCACGAGGCCAGCGAGCCGTTTCCGCAGTACTTCAGGTTGAACTTGCCGCGCACGCTGCGCCCGAGCAACGTTCGGAGGTCCTTGTCCACGTAGGACTCCCCGGAGGTGACGTCGAGGCCGCGGACCTCGTCCACGTCGTCCACCAGGTCGCCCAGCACGGGACGCATCACGGCCTCGGCGATGGGCTTCCAGGTGGCGTCCATGATTGCCGGAGCGGCCTCGTCGTAGAGCCCGTCGTTGTCGGCGTCGAGCCGGGGGGCGTCACGTCGGACCCAGTTGTCGAGCAGGTCCACGACCTGCGCGTCGCGGGCGCTCGGCGCCGGCCCTCCGCGAAGGACGCGGCTCACCAACGGCCACACCGGGGACCGGAGGTCCTCCGTGGCCGCGCGGTTCATGACGCTCGCCACGTCCGGGAGCCGGACCCGCTTGGGGAACCGGTCGAAGAGCTCGACCCGGTGGACCGATCCGAAGGCCTGGTCGTCGCCGTGCATGAAGCCCGGCGCGGACTTGTTGTTCCAGTTGAGCAACAGTCCGCCGGGACCGCTCACGAGGTGCGGGTGCTGTCGCTGCCGCAGATAGCCGTTCCACTCGTACTTGCCCGTGCCGAGCGTCACGAGCCGGCGGTCGAGACCGCGCGCACGAACCGGAAGGAGCCCGGAGGTGAAGAAGGCGGTGGACTTCCGGGAGACGTAGGCCCAGTTGAACGTGAAGCCGAACTGGTTGGCCGCACGGAAGAAGCGCTTGGGCGTGGTCACCTTGCCGCCGGTCAGATCGTGCAGCGCGCCCAGGTTGAGGCCGTCCCGCCCGAAGGTGGAGCGGCGGCGCGACAGCGCGTAGGGCTTCCCGCCCACCGTGGCGGTCCCGATCACCGGCCCGTGCACCGACGTCTTGTAGCGCAACGGCTTGCCCGCGAGCAGTCCGGCGTCGAAGTTGTGCAGGGCGCGGCACTTGCCCTTGAACAGGTAGTGGGTGGACGCCCGCGTGGGCGTCGAGCCGTCGGGGTTGCAGAGCTTCTCCGCGAACACGTCGCGGACGTCGTGATTGGCCGAGGTGAGGCTCCACGCGTAGTTCTTCGTCCGGCCGATGCAGGATGTACATGGCGAGGCCGGGCACGGCCACGCCCTGAGCGTGCATTCCCGGTCCGTGCAGGTCGATCTGCTGGACGATCTCCGGGTAGTAGTAGCCGAGCTGTGGACCCATCACGGCGAGCGAGTTGCCGGAAGCCGAGCGGAACGGCGCGACCACCTGGAAGTTCGAGGCCTGGCGCCCCGGGGGCGCGGCGGCCGCGTTCACGGCGGCCGGGCCGGCCGCAGCGCGGGGATCGAAGGCCTCGATCGAGCCCGGGTCGATGGTCAGCGAGCCGGTGACCTTGCCGCCGGTCTTCACGGGGTAGTCGAAGCGGTTGCGAATGGTGGTCGGCGCCTCCGGGTCCTCGGCGAGCAGGACGTCGTCCCATGCCTTGTGGCCGCGCACCTTGCCGAGCCCCTGCTGCAGCTTCCCGAGCAGCTCGGAGTTGGTGGCCTCACCACCGCCGCCGGCGCCGAAGATCGAGCCGATGAAGGCGGTCACGGCGATGACGTCGTTCACGTTTGCCGGCGGGCTCGGCTGGCGTTGCCGATCGACTTCAGGTAGGCGTTCACACCGTCCGCGTAAGCCTGCGCGTCGCGCAGGATCTGCCGGCCCTTGGCGCCGTAGGTCTTGCGGATCAGCTTGCGCTGCTTCGTCACGAGCGCCTCGGCCTCCGGGCTCGGGACGAAGCTCTGGGCGCTCGTGACGAGCGAGAACGCGTTCACGCCGGGCACGTCGGCCACCGCCACGCGAGCCGGCCTGCGCCCAAGCTGGATCAGCAGCCCGCGGTCACGCGCGGTGGTCCAGCCCGCGCCGAAGGCCACGTCCGCGCGCGTCTTGCCGTACACGTGGGGGATGCCGTAGGAGTCGTAGACGAGGCGGAGCCCGGGCCGGCCGGTCTTGATCTCCTGGGTGGCGCCGACCGGCTTGAAGTTCTCGGGCAGGTAGTAGCGGTTGATGTCGGCTGCCGTGACGTGGCCGCGCAGGGGCGTCAGCGCGTCGTAGAGCGGAAGCTGATCGAGTGGAGTCGTCGGTGACGGGCAGCCCGCCGAAGTTGCCCGGAGGCAGGATGTAGCGCGCCGTGTCGCCGGGCGCGGCGACGGCGGCCGCGGGCGCCGCGGCAAGCGTGGCGAGCAGCACGATGACGGACCTGAGCGAACGACCCACGGGCAAGGCTCTCCTCCTCGACACCTTCGGCAGCGGGCCCTGGCCGGGCCTGCAGGCCAACTCTTTCACAATCCCTGCTCGGGGCGACGTCCGATCTAGGGGTGCCGGTTCAGGGACGGCCCCCGATGATCAGCGGGGGCGTTCGGCGCAGGATGCTCCCATGACCTACGCCGACAGAACAGCACTCCGCGAGCGGCCCGGCCGCACTCCCCTCCTCCCGGACGTGGCCTCGCTCGGGTCCGACATCCCCGAGGGCATGACCGTCGACCAGTACCGGCGCAATCGCGCCGACGGCGCCCGCCGCCGGAGCGCCCTCAGGCTGCGCCGGACGCGCCGCTGATCCTGCGGTGAGGCTTCGCCAGCAGCAGGTAGGCGAGGCCGGCGGCGGCGATCAGCGCGAGCACGAGCGGCGCCGCCCACACCTGGTAGAAGGGCGCGCCCGGCGGTGCCAGCGACGCCCGCGGCCAGGCGATGTTGACCGTCTCGAACGCGAGCCAGATCACGGCGAGCACGTTCACGACCGTCCCGGCGCGGCCGAGCTGCACGTGACCCGCGGGCGTCCAGCTTCCGCGCAGGCGCGCGATCAGCGCGGCGAGCGCCACCATCAGGAACGCGACGTAGATCGCGGCAGTGCCGAACGTGATCAGGCTGCCCACCGCGGTCGAGTCGAGCCCGAGGAGCAGCCCGAGGCACGCCACCACGGCCGTGGCCGCGATCGCGCCGATCGGCGTGTGCCGCGCGTCGACCCTGCGCAGGAAGCCGGAGGCGGGGAGCACGCCGTCGCGCGCGATCGAGAAGATGGCGCGCGCCGTGAGCGCCTGGGCGGCGATCCCGCACGCCACGAAGGCCACCAGGACGATCGCCGCGAACGGCTTGGTCGACCACGACCCGAATGAGCTGACGACCGCGGTCGTGACCGGGTCGAGGTCCTCGCCGGCCACCACCGCTCCCGGGTCCGGATGGGCCAGCGTCACGGCCACCGCGTTCAGGATCACGATGCCGCCCACGCTGAGCAGGGCGATCCAGATCGCCCTCGGCACATGGCGCGCTGCGTTGCGCGTCTCCTCGGAGGCCCCCACGCAGGCATCGAAGCCGATGAAGACCCAGCCGCCCACCGCCAGCGCGGCCAGCAGCCCCGCGGCCGTCGACCCGCCCGACAGCGCCTCCGCGCCGAGCGTCTCGGTGAAGATCGAGAAGTGCTGCTCCCTGAACGCGAGCAGCAGCGCCAGCCCGATCCCCACGGACGCGAGCGCCTCCATCGCGATCCCCACCCGGATCGTCCGAGCGAGCACGTTCAGGCCGAGCGCCCCCACGAGCGAGCACACGAGCACCAGGATCATCCCGGTGGCGACGATGGCGTGGGACGTCGGCTCGACCCCGAACAGGGTGAGCGCCCAGGGGGCGCCGAGGTAGGCGATCGTGGTGTTGGCCACCGCGTACGCGCAGATGGCCACCCAGCCGCTGAGCCAGCCGTAGGCACCGCCCACAAGGCGGCGGGTCCACTGGTAGGCGCCCCCCGCGATCGGGAACTCGGACGCGAGCTCGGCGTACACGGTGATCAGCAGGCACTGGCCGGCCAGGGCCACCGGCAGGACCCAGACCCACGCCGGTCCCGCCACCGACATGCCCACGAGCACCACGGCGTAGAGGCCGACGACGGGGGAGATCGCGGCGAATCCCATCGCGACGTTGCCGAAGATGTGGAGGCGGCGGTCGAGCTCCTGCCGGTAGCCCAGCTCGGCCAGGCGCACGGCGTCCGTGTCGGCTGGGGCGGCGACGGTTCCGGTCACGGCGCCTCGGCCGCGTCGCGCTCGCGCCGGTCTCGCTCGAGCGCCCGCGCCACCTCCACGCGGGAGGAGGCGCCGAGCTTCACGAAGATGTTGCGCAGGTGGGACTCCACCGTCTTGTCGCTGAGGAAGAGCTCGGCGGCGATCTCGCGGTTGGTCTTGCGGTCCGTCACGAGCTCCGCGATCTCCAGCTCGCGCTTGGTGAGGGCCGCGATCCCCGAGTCCTCCGTCGTGGCCGGGCCGCGCTTCTCGGCTCGCGCCCCGAGCTTGCGAAGCTCGCGACGTACCCCATCGCGCTCGCGCACCGAGTCGCACTCGTCGAGCTCCCGCTCGGCCTCCCTGAGCGCCTCGATCGCCGGCTTCCGTTCGCCCGCGGCCGCGAGCGCCCGGCCCCGGATGGCCCGCGCGTAGGCTGCCGGAAGCCGCGCGCCCACCGCCTCGGCCGCGCGGATCGCCTCCTCCGCCGCGTCCGCCGCGGCCTTGGCGTCGCCCGCGGCCAGGAGCACCGCCGCCCGGCCGCGTGTGGCCACCGCCGTGGGCAGGTGCAGGCCGAGCCGCGCGGCCTGCTCCTCGGCGTTGCGCACGTGGGCCTCGGCCGCCTCCGGCCGGCCCCGCGCCAGCTCGGCGTCGGCGAGCATCTCCCAGTAGAAGCAGCGCTCGACCGGAATCGCGTATTCGAGCTCGTCCCCGCCGATCTCCCGCAGCACCTCGAACCCGCGGTCGAAGTCCTCGAGCAGGAAGAGCGTCGACGCGAGCGGCCACCCCGGCCCGCCGCTCCCCGCCGGCATGGTGCCGCCCGCCATGCGACCTCCCACGCGCGCGCTCTCCTCGCACGCCTTGACGCCCGCGTCGAGGTCGCCCGCGTAGTAGAGGGCGAACCCCAGCTCGAAGAGGGCCCAGAAGAGATAGTGCGGGTTGCCCGAGAGGCGCGCCGACTCCACGGCCGCCTCGCTCAGCTCGAGCGCCTCGGCTATGCGCCCCTGCGCCTCGAGCGGGTAGCCCTTCACGAGCATCAGCGGGATCAGCAGCCGGCCCTCGCCCGATGGCCCGCGCGATCTCGATGCCACGGTCGGCGTGCTCGATCGCCGCGTGGTAGTGCTCGAGGTAGTTGTCGGTCCAGCCGAGGTAGTAGAGCGCCTCCAGGCGCGGCGCCAGCTCGGCGTTGGAGAGCCGGTCGATCTGCTCGAGCGCCTCGCTCCGGTGCTCGCGCGCAGACTCGATCCGGCCGTCGCAGACCTCGCCGAGCGCGAGCGCCGCCGCCGCGGCCGCGATCAGGGGCCGGTCGCAGAGCTCCCGGGCGGTCTCGAGCGCCGCGCGCCCCATCTCGCAGGTCTGGTCGAAGTCGAGCGCGTACAGACCGTCCACCGCCAGCTCGATCTGCAGCGCCGCCGATTCGGTGGTGCCCCGGTCGGGAAGCTCCTCCCACGCCCGCACCAGACGCTGATGCGCCTCCTCGTGGCGGCCCTGCCAATGCTCGACCGCGGCGCAGAGCGTGGTGAGCTCCACGCGCCGTGCCACCGAGTCCTCGGGCAGGAGGTCGCTCGCCTCCAGCAGCGTCTCGCGACAGCGCTCGAGCGCGCCGAGCGAGCGCTGCGCCGACGCCAGCCACACCCGCAGGTCCACCTGGCGCTCGTGGTCGCCCGCGGGCAGCAGCCGGAGCGCCGCCTCGAACCAGCGCGCCGCCGCGGCCGGGCCCGCGACCCGCCGCCTCGGCGCCGGCCTGGATGAGGACCCCGATGGCGTCCTCGTCACCCTGGCCCGCGGACTGCTCCACGTGGTGTGCGCGCTCGCCGGCGGCGGCGCCGCGGGTCGCGAGCGCGGCCGCGGCCCGCCCGTGGGCGGCCAGCCTCCATCCCCCGCGCGTGGACTCGTACACCGCGTTCCGCACGAGCGGGTGCCGGAACACGAAGCGCCGCGGCACCTGGGTCGGGCGGACGAGGTCCACGGCGAGCAGATCGTCGAGTGCCGCCAGGCCCTCGGCCTGCGAGAGCTCGGCCACAGCCGCCGCCAGGTCCGGCTCGAACGGCTCGCCGGCCACGGCCGCCGCATCCAGCAGCGCCCGCGCCCGCGGCGACAGGGACTCGAGCTCCTCGGCCAGCGCCGCGGCCACGGCCGCGGGCACGCCCGCCTCGCGGTCGCCGTTCGACGCCGGGCCGGCCAGCGGCCTGCCCTCCTCGCTCGCGCGCGCGAGCTGCTCGAGGTAGAACGGGTTTCCGCCGCCGTGCCGGTAGATGTCCGCCAGCGAGCGTGGTCCACGTCGCCGAGCAGCTCCTGCGCCTGCGCCTCGTTGAGCTGCTGCAGCTCGATCCTGCTGAGCGACGGCACGGCCAGCGCGGCCGACAGCCGCTCGGGCGCCTGGCCGCGCCGGAAGGCGAAGGCCGAGCAGCACCGGTGCCTCCGGCCCGCGCCGCAGCAGCGCGGCGAGCAGCTCGATCGAGGCCGGTCGCCCCAGTGGAGGTCGTCCAGCACCAGCACGAGCGCGTTCGGCTGCGGCCAGCCGCTCGAGCAGCGTGCGCACCGCGCGGTGCGCGCGGTAGCGCTCGTCCGCGAGCGCCGAGTCGGGTTCCCGGCCCGTCCTGCCGCAGGCTCGGCAGCACGCCGCGCGAGCTCGTCGAGCAGCTCGGCTCCCCAGCCGTCCTGGTCACTGGCTCCTGGGCGGCCACGTAGGCGTCGAGCGCGTCCACCCAGACGCCGAACGGCACGTCGCGCTCGAACTCGGCGGCCGAGCCGGCCAGCACCAGGTGGCCGCGCCCCTCCGCCGCGCTCGCGCAGCTCGGCGAGCAGCCGCGTCTTGCCGATGCCCGGCTCGCCCTCCGCGCTGCAGGTACGCCGAGCCGCCGTCCGCCGAGCGCGTCGAGCGCCCCCTCGAGCTGCTCGAGCTCTGTCTCGCGCCCGACGGTCTTTCCGGCGGCTAGAGCCAAAACGGAGCCTCCGACCCTACCCGCACTCAGGGCAATTAAGGGTGCCGGTTCAGGGGGCGCCCCCGATGTTCGGGGGCCCGTGAGAGCGCAGGCTGCCCCCATGCAGTCGAACCGCAACCAGAGGAGTGACATGCAACAGTCGCGAAACATCGCAGCGCGGGCCGGACGCTGGAGCGCCCGGCACCGCAAGACGGCGATCCTCGGCTGGATCGTCTTCGTCGTCCTGGCCTTCATGGTCGGCAACAACATGGGCACCGAGACGCTCACGCAGGAGCAGTCGGGCGTGGGCGATTCGGGCACGGCCGCGCAGATCGTCAAGGACGCCTACCCCGAGAAGCACGACGAGATGGTGCTCATCCAGAGCAAGAGCCTCGAAGACCGACGACCCGGAGTTCCGGGCCGTGGTAGCCGACGTGACCCAGCGCCTCGAGGACACGAAGGGCGTGACCGAGATCACCGGTCCCTACGGCAAGGGCGAGCAGCGCACGCGATCTCGGACGACGGGCATTCGGCGCTCGTCAGCTTCGAGATCAAGGGCGACACCGAGGACGCGCGGCCATGAAGACGGTGGACCACACGGTCCTCGAGGTCGAAGGCCGCGCAGAAGGCGCACCGCGACTTCAACGTCGAGCAGTTCGGGTCCGGCAGCTCCGAGGAGGCGTTCATGGAGATCTTCAACAAGCGACCTCGCAGAAGGCCACGTTCGGCTCGCTGCCGATCACGCTGATCCTGCTGGTCATCGCGTTCGGGACGCTGGTGGCGGCGGGCATCCCGCTGCTGCTGGCGATCACGGGCGTCGTGGCCACGATGGGCCTCGTCGGCCCGCTCAGCCAGATCTCGCCGGTCGAGGAGTCGATCAACCACGTGATCCTGCTCATCGGCCTGGCCGTGGGCGTGGACTACGCGCTGTTCTATCTCCGCCGGGTGCGCGAGGAGCGCGCCGCCGGCACGGAGCAAGGAAGCGGCCATCGAGGCGGCAGCCGCGACGTCGGGTCGTGCGGTGCTCGTCTCCGGCATCACGGTGATGATCGCGATGGCCGGCATGTACTTCGCCGGAGCCGCGACGTTCACCTCGTTCGCCACCGGCACGATCGTGGTGGTCGCCGTCGCGATGCTCGGATCGCTCACCGTGCTTCCCGCCGTGCTGTCGATGCTCGGCGATCGCACCGAGAAGGGCCGGGTTCCCGGCCTCGGCCGTCTCCGCAACCGGGTGGCCCGCGATCGGCATCTGGTCGCGCATCGTGGACCGGGTGCTGCGGCGCCCGCTGCTGTCGGCCGAGCCTCGCCACCGGCCTGCTGGTGGCGCATGGCGATCCCGGCCCTCGCGGATGGACATCGGCACCCCGAACACCTCGGCATCGCTGCCGCAGGACGAGCCGGTCGTCCAGACGTTCAACCATGTCCAGAAGGCGTTCCCGTCCGAGACCTCGTCCCTGAGCGTGGTCATCAAGGCCAAGGACGTGACGGCGCCCGCCGGTCACCGGCGGGTCTGGCGAAGCTGGAGAAGGCCGCCGCGCGAGCACAAGCGACCTGCTCCCGGGCGAACGACGTCGAGCTGGACGTCAGCCCCGACAAGACGGTCGGCGACGTCTCGATGGAGATCGCCGGCGACGGGACGGACGAAGGAGTCGAGCCGGGCGCTCGACGTGCTCCGGGACGACGTGGTCGCCCCGACGATCGGTCGGTCGCCGGCGTCGAGGCCGTACGTCGGCGGCGACACGGCGGTCGGATCGCGACTTCAACGACACGCTGAAGTCGCACATCCCGCTACGTGTTCGCGTTCGTGCTCTCGGCGGCGTTCCTGCTGCTGCTGGTCACGTTCCGCTCGATCGTGGTCCCGATCAAGGCGATCATGCTGAACCTGCTCTCCGTGGCCGCGAGCTTCGGCGTGATGGTGCTGGTGTTCCAGCACGGCTGGTTCAAGAGCCTGCTCGGGTTCACCGAGACCGGCCCGATCGAGTCATGGGTCCCGCTGTTCATGTTCGTGGTCCTGTTCGGGCTGTCGATGGACTACCACGTGTTCATCCTCACCCGGGTCCGCGAGGCCTACGACAAGGGCATGAAGACCGAGGACGCCGTGTCGTACGCGATCAAGAACACCGCCGGCGTCGTGACCAGCGCCGCCGTCGTGATGGTCGCGGTGTTCGCGATCTTCGGCAGCCTCTCGTTCATCATGTTCAAGCAGATGGGCGTGGGCCTGGCGTTCGCGGTCCTGCTCGACGCCACGCTGATCCGCGGCGTGCTGCTGCCGGCGACGATGAAGCTGCTGGGCGACCGCAACTGGTGGCTGCCCGAGCAAGCTCGGCTGGCTGCCCGAGGTCAAGCACGAGGGTGAGGTGCAGCCCGCGACCGCGTAGCCCACACCCCACATCCGAGCCCCACCCCGGCGCCCGCCCTTCGGCGGGCGCCGGTCGTTGTTCAGAGCGGGCTCCAGCCAGTGCCTGCGCTCCTCTATGGCGGCTGCGGATCCGGCGTCCCACCTCCGGCATCTCCCGGCAGATCTGCCGGAACGCGTGCCCGGTCATCACCACGGCCCTGATCGGCGACCGAGCCGTGACCGTCGCGTTCCGCGCCGCGCCCTCGATGAGCCCCATCTCGCCGAGAAAGTCGCCCGGCCCCAGCTCGTTCAGGTACTGGTCGCCGCGCTCCACCTTCGCGCCGCCCTCCTCGAGGACCAGGAACTCGTAGGCGAGCTCGCCCTCGCGGCACAGGCAATCGCCCGCCCCCAGCTCCACCTCGTCGGCACAGCGGGCCACCAGCAGGCGCTCGCGCTTGCTCAATGACGCGAACAGCGGGATGGTGCGCAGCCTTGCCTCGTCCACCGCACTCTCCTGGTCCGGTTGGGGCTGAATCGTCTCACGCGCTCGCCCGGCGCGGCAAGTTTCAGGGTGCCGGTTAAGGGTGCGTCCCCGATGTTCGGGAGGGGGTTCTGCCGCATGCTCCACCAATGCCGACCTACCTCCTCCACCACCAGCACGACCCGCACGAGTGCGCAGTGGCCTTTGCCGCATGGCTGGGCTTCCAGAGCCCGCTCCGCCACCGTCCGGCGTCGTCCACCTGCCTGACGGGCGGCCACGTGATCTGGTGGCGGGTGGAGGCCGGCGACCGGACCTCGGCGCTCGGGCTCCTGCCCAGGTACGTGGCCGAGCGGACCACCCCCATCGAGGTCCGAGAGGTCGAGATCCCGTGAGCACCGCTCGCCGGGAGTCCGGCGAGGCGTTAGTGTCGCGGCCAGGACTCGACCCCGGGATGGATCCTTGAGTACTCCCACAGGCGGCTCCCCCGCCGCAAGCAGTGGCGGCTCGCACTGGACCGGGGGCCGGATCGCGGCCCTGCTCGCCGGCACGGTGATCGCCTTCATCGGCGTGGTCCTGCTGTTGTCCGGCCTGGCGCTGGTGCTCGTTCACGCATTCGCCCGCGGCGACGACGGCTACTACACGACGGGCACCGAGCGGCTTTCGACGAGCGCGTACGCGCTCACCGTCGAGGACGTGGACCTTGGGAACGAGCCGGCCGACTTCGTCCCCAAGGACGTGCTCGGCCGCGTACGGATCAGGGCCGAGCGCCCGGACCGCCGCCCGGTCTTCGTCGGCATAGCGGAGCGGCGCGACGTGGACGCGCTACCTCCGCGGAGTGGCTCGCGCCGAGGTGACCGACCTCGACCCGATCGAATACCAAACCCGGCGCGGCGGCCCGCCGCGCCGGCGCCCCGGCGCACAGTCGTTCTGGGTGGCCTCCTCCGAGGGTCCCGGCCGCCAGGCGGCCGACTGGGAGGTCGAGGGCGGCCACTGGTCGGTGGTGGCCATGAACGCCGACGGCTCCCGGCGCGTGGTCGTGGATGCCGACGTGGGCGCCAAGATCGGCTGGTTCCTGGGTGTGGGGATCGGATTGCTCGTGGCCGGAGCGTTGATCACGGCGGGCGGGGCCGTGGTGATCGCGCTCGCGGCGCGCAGGCGCCGGGCACCCTAGGCTCAGCCTGTCTCGGCCTCGGACAGGAAGGCCTCCAGGAGCGCGTTGTAGGGCTCGCCGCAGCTCGGGATCGTGTGCCCGCGGCCGCTGATCAGCTCGCGCCGCGCGCCGATCCGCCCGGCCAGGCTGTCGCAGACGGACTCGAAGACCTCCGAGTGCCCGCCCGAGATCACGAGCTTCGGGAACGGCGACTCGGCCAGCTCAGCCAGCGGCACCTCCGACTCCCAGGGCGGGCGCTCGTGCATGAGCAGCTCCACGCCACGGCGCAGCGACTCCGGCAGCTCGTCCGGGATGGGGTGAGCGGAGCCCACGCCCGCGCGAAACAGCCGCAGGAACTCGCGCGGCTGGAGCTCCTGCCGGTGGCGGTAGAGCTCGATGCCGTGCTCGATCGCCGTGTCCACCACCGGATGCCCCGCCGCCAGCCCGAGCGCGCCGGGCTCCGACACCGTGAGCGAGCGAACGGCGCCGGGCCGCAGCGCAGCGGCGTGGAGGGCGATCACCGCGCCGTAGGAGTGTCCGACCAGATGCGCGCCGTCGCCGAGCAGCTCGGCGATCAGCGGCGCCTCGAGCTCGAAGTCGCCGCGCGCGAGCGGCGGGCTGGCGCCGAACCCGGGGCGATTCACGAGGTGGAGCGCCCAGCGCTCGGCGAGCGGCTCCTGGTGGCGCCACGTCACCGCCGCCCCGAGGATGCTGCCGTGCACGAGCAGCACCGGGGGGCCGGTGCCGATCCTCGTGACCTCCAGGTCCGCAGCCCTGGCCGGCTCCCCAGTCACGCGTGCCACCGCGGGCGACCCTAGCCCAAGGCGACGTTGGTGCCCAGGCGCTTACCGCGGATGCGTGGGTGCCGTGCCCGCGGGACTGGGGGTGGTCGTCTTTTGCCCCATGCGGTGCAAACACGACGCACCCCCTGGAAGCGCCGCGCCCGGGCTGTGGCCCCGGCGTTTACGGCGGCGCGTCAGGCCGAGGGCAGGTCCCGGCCGGCCACGAGGGTCGCGTAGCCGTCGCCGAGCGCCGCCATGAATGCGCCGTGCACCGACGCCCCGGGGATATCGTTGCCCTCGAACTCGAGGTCGGGCGCGGCACACCCGTCGTGTACGACGGTCACGTCGAAGCCCAGGTCCGCGGCAGCCCGGACCGTCGCGTCCACGCACATGCTGCTCATCATCCCGGCCACCACCAGCGAATCGATGCCCGACGAGCGCAACTCGTGCTCGAGCGCGGTGTCTACGAAACCGTTGGGCGCCGCCTTGTCGATCACCGGTTCACCGTCCGCAGGCGCGACCAGCGGATGGATCTCGACGCCCTCGGTGCCGGGCCGCATGAAGGTCGCCTCCGGAGCGTCCCAGACGTGCCGGAGGTGAACCACCGGCTCGCCGGCCGCGCGGAAGGCCGCGAGCACGCCGCTCGCCACCCTCGCGGCGCCGTCGGGCTCCACCAGCGGGTAGGCGCCCCCCGGGAAGTAGTCGCGCTGGATGTCGATGATGAGGAGGCCGCGGGCCATGCGGGGAATCATCGTCCATCGGCGAGCCCCGCGCAGCCAATACTGGGAAGATCCTGAGCATCTTGCGAAACCTGTCCCCGTGAGAGCGCCGGACCTCGAGGTCTGGCAGGTAGGTCTCGACCAGCCGCCTGAATGGGTGGAGGAGGCGGCCCGCCGGTGGCTCGGCGCCGAGGAGCGCGAGCGAGCAGCGCGCGGGACTCCCGATGTCCGCAGGCACCGCCTCGTGGCCGCGCTTGCCTCGCGGATCGTCCTGGCCGAGCGCCTCGGCCGCGACCCTGCCTCGCTCAGGTTCACCCGGGATGCGGAAGGCAAGCCGGCCCTGGCGCGAGGCCACGACTCGCGCGCTCCACTTCAGCCGGTCCACGAGCGCCGGCCGCTGCCTCATCGCGCTCAGCTCGGAAGGCCCCATCGGGGTGGACCTCGAACGCGTGGTCGCGTTCCCGGACTTCGAGCGGATCGCGGCCGGCCGCTTCCGCCGCGAGGAGACCCGCGCGATCATGAAGCTGACCGGTGAGCTGCGCCTGAGGGCCTTCTACGAGTGCTGGACGCGCAAGGAGGCCTACCTCAAGGCAACTGGGATCGGCCTGGCCGGCGGGCTGGACAGCGTCAGGGTGACGGTGGCCGCCGCCCCGCCCCGGATCGTCTCGCTCGCCGAGGATGACGCGGCCCTCTGGACGCTCGTGGACCTGGACCTCGGCGAGGGCTTCGCCGGGGCCGCCGTCCTCCGGAAATCGCAGCCCGCGACCCCGCGCACGGTGAAGCCGACCCCGCTGGCCCTGGCCACCGGCCCCTGACGTGGAGTCGCAGCTCACCGCCTTCACCGAGTTCTGCGAGTCGCGGACCGGGCAGCGCTTTCCAGACCACGCGGCATTCCACGCGTTCTCGGTGGCCGAGTACCCGCGGTTCTGGTCGCTCTTCCTCGAGTGGTCGCAGCTCGTCCACGAGGGATCGGCCGAGCCGGCCTGCACGGACGAACGCGTGGAGTTCGCCGGCTTCTTCCCGAATGTCAGCCTGAGCTACGCGGAGAACCTGCTCCGCCCCCAGCCCGGAACCAGGGACGAGGACGTGGCGGTGGTGGCGCACCACGCCTACCGGCCCGCGCGAGTCGATCAGCCGCGCCGAGCTGCGCGGGCGCGTGCGGAGGCTGGCGTGGCAACTGCGGCGCCGCGGCGTCGTGCCGGGGGACAACGTGGTGGCCGTGGCGGGCAACAACATCGAGGTGCTGGTGGGCGGGCTCGCCACGACGGCCGTGGGCGCCGCCTTCTCGAGCGCCTCGCCGGACATGGGCGTGCCGGCGCTCCTCAGCCGCTTCGGGCAGCTCGCCCCCAAGATCCTGATGGCAAATCTCGTGGAGGGTGGGGAGACGGCCTCCACCGCGCTCTCCGACCGGATGGGAGAGCTCATGCGCGGGCTGCCGTCGCTGATCGCGGCGATCGCGCTGGACGATGGCGCCGATCCGCGCCAGACGCCGCTTCCCATTGAACGGCTCGCCGAGCTGTGCGCGCGGGACGAAGCGGACGACGGCGGCGGGGACTGGCCCCGGTTCCCGTTCAACCACCCCCTCTTCACCCTCTTCTCGTCGGGCACCACCGGCGCGCCCAAGGGCATCGTGCACGGAGCCGGCGGCACGCTGCTGGAGCACCTCAAGGAGCACCGCCTCCACGTGGATCTGAGGCCCGGCGACAAGCTCCTCTTCCACACCTCCGCCGCCTGGATGATGTGGAACTGGCAGCTCTCCGCGCTCGCCTCGGGGTGTTCGCTGGTGCTCTACGACGGGCCCCTCAGCGGTCCCGATGCGCTCTGGCGGGTCGTCTCCTCCGAGCGACGTCACGGTGTTCGGCACGAGCCCCACCTATCTCCAGCTCTGCCAGGACCGCGATCTGGCCCCGCGCAGCGAGCTGCCGCTCGAGAGCCTGCGGGCGGTGCTCTCGACGGGCTCCATCCTGCACGACTGGCAGTACGACTGGGTTCGCGAGAAGGTGGGCGCGCGTGCCGCTTCAGTCGATCTCCGGCGGCACCGACATCATCGGCTGCTTCGTCCTCGGCAACCCGAACCTGCCGGTCCAGCGCGGCTGGATCCAGTGCCGCAGCCTCGGGCTCGACGTGCAGGCGCGTCGACGCCAGCGCCGGCGCTCCCGGGCCCACGATCGGCGAGCTCGTGTGCCGCAATCCGTTTCCGTCACGCCCACTCGGCTTCGTCGATGACGACGGCGGCGCGCTTCCACGACGCCTACTTCGCGCGCGAACCCGGGCGTCTGGACCCACGGCGACCTGATCGAGTTCGACGCGGAGGGTCAGGCCCGGATGCACGGCCGCTCGGACGGCGTGCTCCACATCCACGGTGTCCGCATCGGCCCGGCCGAGATCTACCGCGCCCTGCGAGACGTGCCCGAGGTGAGCGAGGCGATGGCGGTCGAGCAGCGAGCCGCGGGGAGCCTCGGCGGACCCGGGTGTGGTGCTGCTCGTGGTGCTGCACGAGCCCGCAGTCCTCGACGGCCGCCTCACCGTCAAGATCAGGCGCGCGATCGTTGCGCACGCCTCTCCGATGCACGTGCCGGACCTGGTCGTCCAGGTCCGCGAGCTTCCCACGACCCACAGCGGCAAGCGCTCCGAGCGGTCCGTGAGGGACGTGGTGAACGGCCTGCCGGCGGGCAACCGCGGAGTCGCTCGCCAATCCCGGCTGCCTGGACGAGATCCGCCGGGCGGTGGCCATCGCCGTGGAGCGGAGGCGTGAGCTGGCCGGAGCGGCCGAGCATGCCTCGGCGCGGGTCCACCGAGTCGCGGCTCCGCGCCATCTGGGAGGGCGTGCTGGGCGTTGCGCCGCTCGCGGTCGGACGACAACTTCTTCGACGTGGGCGGAGGCTCGCTCGCCGCCGTGCGCCTCTTCCAGGCGATCCACGATCACATGGGGGTGGATCTGCCCCTGTCCACGCTCGTGCGCGCCCAGACCCCGGCGGACATGGCCGCCGTGATCGACAGCCCGGCCGAGCAGCGCGTGCCCTCCGCCGTCCTCCTGCGGCCCGGAACGGCGAGCCGCCCCCTGTTCCTGGTGCACTCGGTCAGCGGGGACGTGCTGCAGCTGCGCCCGCTCGCGCTCGCGCTGGAGACGGACCGGCCGGTCTACGGGATCCAGGCGCGCGGGCTCGACCCGGCGCGAGAAGCCCCAGACCCGCGTCGAGGAGATGGCCGCCGACCTACGTCCACACGGTGCGATCGCTCCAGGCGACCGGGCCATACGACCTGGCCGGTCACTCCTTCGGCGGCCTCGTGGCCTTCGAGATGGCCCGCATCCTCGCCCGGCAGGGAGAGCGAGTGGGCTGGCTCGGGCTGATCGACGCCCAGGTGCACCACGCGTGCCTCCACTGGCCCGGCACGGGTGCGCTTCGCGCTGGCCCGGCCGTTCCGCTACATCGCCGCCGCGCTCCGCTCACCCCGCAGGCGGCTGCCGCGCTACTGCCGAAGGCCCTACTGCGTGTGGCCCCCTGGGCCCCGGTGGCCGAGCCGCCGCCCGAGTGGCCGCTGCCGCCGCTGCTGCACCAGTTGGAGCGGATCAGCATGGAGGCGTTCGCCCGCTACCGCCCGGGCCCGCTTTCCGGGGAGCGCGACCCTGTTCCTCGCCGGGGACCGCGAGCCGGCACAGATGTGACCCCCTGCCGGTGTGGCGCGCGGTGGTCGGGGGCCCGCTCGCCGTGGTCGAGATCCCGGGCGGGCACGTGGACGCGATCGTCGAGCCCCACGTGGGCGCCCTGGCGGAGCGGCTCAGTGCGCACCTTCAAGACCAGGGCCGGCACCGCAGCTCATAACGGATCGGAGCCCCAGTCGATCCGCGGACCTATCCCACGCGAGCGGCCAGCGCCCGCCCAGCCGTCCGCCCGGAGAACAGGCAACCGCCCACGAACGTTCCCTCGAGCGAGTTGTAGCCGTGCATGCCGCCGCCGCCGAAGCCGGCCACCTCGCCCGCCGCGAAGAGGCCGGCGAAGCCTGGCCCGACGCGTCCAGCACCTGGCCGTCCAGGTCGGTCTGGAGGCCCCCGAGCGTCTTGCGCGTGAGGATGTTCAGCCGCACGGCGATCAGCGGGCCGGCCTTCGGGTCGAGCAGCCGGTGGGGCGCCGCCACGCGGCTCAGGCGGTCGGCCAGGTAGCGGCGCGCGGCGCGGATCGCCGTGACCTGCGCGTCCTTGGAGAAGGGATTCTCGATCTCGCGGTCGCGCGCCACGATCTCGCGCTCGACGGCCTCGAAGTCGAGCAGCGGCTCGTCGGTCAGCGCGTTCATGCCCCGCACCAGGTCGCGCAGGTCGCGCTCGACCACGAAGTCTGGGCCGTGGTCCATGAACTTCTGGATCGGATCGGGCACGCCAGGGCGAACGCGCTGGCGGATGACCTCGCGCACATTGCGCCCGGTGATGTCCGGGTTCTGCTCGGAGCCCGAGAGCGCGAACTCGCGCTCGATGATCTTGCGCGTGAGGATGAACCAGGTGTAGTCGTAGCCAGTCGTTCCGATGTGCTCGAGCGTGGCCAGCGTGTCGAAGCCCGGGAACAGGGGCACGGGCAGGCGCTTGCCGGTGGCGTCGAGCCACAACGACGAGGGCGCGGGAAGGATCCGGATGCCGTGGTGGCTCCAGATCGGGTTCCAGTTGCGGATCCCCTCCACGTAGTGCCACATCCGGTCGCGGCCGATGAGGTTCGCGCCCGCCGCCTCGGCGATGCCGAGCATCCGCCCGTCCACGTGGGCGGGCACGCCGGAGATCAGGTGCTTTGGAGCCGGGCCGAGGCGCTCGGGCCAGTTCCGGCGGACGAGGTCGAAGTCCGCGCCGATCCCGCCCGACGAGATCAGCACCGCCTGCCCGGTGGCGGCGAACTCGTCGACCACCTCGCGTGAGCTGTCCTGTCCCCGCGCGATGGCACTCGGCGCCAGGACCGACCCCGAGACCCCCGTCACGGCGCCGGCGGTGAGCGTCAGCGCGTCCACCCGGTGGCGCGGGGCGTAGGTCACGAGGCCGCGCGCCTGGGCTTGGCGCACCCGGCGCACGAAGGGCTCGATCAGGCCTGGGCCGGTGCCCCACGTGATGTGGAAGCGCGGCACCGAGTTCCCGTGCCCGGTGGCGTGGCCTCCGCCGCGCTCCGCCCAGCCGGGATTCGGCATCACCCTCACGCCCATCCCGCGCAGCCAGTCGCGCTTCTCGCCGGCGGCGAACTCCACGTAGGCGCGCGCCCAGCGGCGCGGCCACTCGTCCTCCGGGCGGTCGAAGCCGGCGCTGCCGAGCCAGTCCTGCCAGGCCAGCTCCAGCGAGTCCCGGATGCCCCAGCGGCGCTGCTCGGGAGTGTCCACGAGGAACAGCCCCCCGAGCGACCAGAAGGCCTGCCCGCCGAGCGACACCTCGGGCTCCTGGTCGAGCAGGAGCACACGCTTGCCGGCGTCGGCCAGCTCCGCTGTGGCGGTCAGCCCTGCCAGGCCGGCACCGACCACGATCACTTCCGCTTCGAGCCGGTGCACGGGGGCCGTAGATTAGGGGGTGATGCCGGCCGGTCCAGCGAGCACGACCTGGCCCTCGCTTCCCTACGAGGGCTGGAAGCCGACGAAGCAGACGCTTCATCGCTACGTCCAGATGGTCGGAAAGACGCGGATGGCGCTGATGCCCTTCCGCAACCACTGGTGGCACGTGACCCTCTACGTCTCGGCGCGTGGCCTGACCACCGGGCCGATGCCGCTCGCCGGCGGCCGGACCGCCGAGATCGAGTTCGATCTCGTGGACCACGAGCTGAGGGTGCGCGCGAGCGACGGGCGCTCGGCGAGCTTCCCGCTGCGGGACCGCCTGGCCTGCGCGCACTTCTATCGCGACCTCTTCGGGGCGCTGGGAGAGGTCGGAGTGGACGTGGAGATCCACCCCGAGCCCTACGACCTCGGCGACAGCCCGGCCTTTCCCCACGACACGGACCACGACAGCTACGACGCCCACGCGGTGGAGCGCTGGTGGGCGATCCTCCGGTCCACCCATGGCGCGCTCGCCGCCTTCGCCTCGCGCTTCAACGGCAAGGCGAGCCCGACGCAGCTCTTCTGGCACGGCTTCGACCTCGCCCATGCGCGCTACTCCGGCCGCCGCGCCCCGACCGTGGAGGGGGCGGACCCGGTGACGAAGGAGGCCTACTCGCATGAGGTGATCGCCTTCGGCTGGTGGCCGGGCGACGACCGCCGCGTCGCCTATCCCGCGTTCTACTCGTACACGGCGCCGGAGCCCGACGGGCTGGCCGAGCAGCCGCTGGCGCCGGCCGCGGCAGAATGGCAGGACACCGGCAACGGCTCGCTCGCCGTCCTGCCCTACGACTCGCTGCGCAGCGCCGACGATCCGCGAGCCACGCTGCTGGAGTTCTACGAGAGCGCCTACGTGGCGGGCGCCACGGCGGCCGGCTGGGACGCGGAGTCCTTGGCCACGGGGCGAACCTGAGGGCGCCCAGGGAACGTTTTCGCCCCCCGCGTCGCGGGCATGCCTGAAGGATGAGCTCTTCAACCGAGAGGGTCCCGTCCGTAGCCCTTGCGGGCGGCGTGGACATCCCGCAACTGGGCTTCGGCGTGTTCCAGGTGCCGCCGGAGGACACCGCCGAGGTGACCATCCGCGCGTTCGACGCCGGCTACCGGCATATCGACACGGCTTCCGCGTACCGGAACGAGGCCGGCGTGGGCCAAGCCCTCAGGGCGTCCGGTCTCGAGCGCGACGACGTGTTCATCACCACAAAGTGCTTCAACGACGACCACGGCCACGAGCAGGCCAAGCGCGCGCTCCGCGCCAGCCTCGACCGCCTCGAGCTCGACTTCGTGGACCTCTACCTGATCCACTGGCCGGTGCCCGCGCACGACAAGTACGTGGAGACCTGGAAGGCCTTCATCGAGCTCCAGGAGGAGGACCTGATCCGGGCGATCGGCGTATCGAACTTCCAGCCCGCGCACCTGCGCAGGCTCATCGACGAGACCGGCGTGACCCCGACCGTGAACCAGGTGGAGCTCCACCCGCGCTTCCAGCAGGCCGGCCTCCGCCGCGAGCACGAGGAGCTCGGCATCGCCACCGAGGCGTGGAGCCCGCTCGCCCAGGGCGAGGTCCTGGACGATCCGGCCGTGACCGCGATCGCCGAGGCACACGACCGGACGCCCGGCCAGGTGGTCATCCGCTGGCACATCCAGCTCGGGAACATCGTGTTCCCGAAGTCCGTGACCCCCGAGCGGATCGAGGAGAACTTCCAGGTCTTCGACTTCCATCTCAGCGGGGACGAGATGGCGCAGATCGAAGCCCTGGACGCGGGCGATCGGATCGGCCCGGATCCCGACACCTTCATCCGGCCCTAGCCCTCAACCCCCTCGAGGCCCGCGGCGCGGGCGAGCCGGTCGAGGGCTCGCGCCATGCTCTCCCGCAGTGCGGCCGAGTCGCGCACCCCCGGCTCGCGGTGGAAGGCCAGCACCCGGAGCACCCCGCTCGCACGGTCGGACTTGAGGTCGGCCCGGCCGACGATCCGGTCGCCGCGCAGCAGCGGCAGGACGTAGTACCCGTACACGCGCTGCGGCGCGGGCTTGTAGATCTCCATCACGTGCTTGAAGCCGAAGAGCCGCTCCGCGAACGGACGGTCCCAGA
Organism: uncultured Thermoleophilaceae bacterium; assembly: GCA_963759625.1. Classification (GTDB taxonomy): domain Bacteria; phylum Actinomycetota; class Thermoleophilia; order Solirubrobacterales; family Thermoleophilaceae; genus JACVRW01. The sequence goes on from CAVXAD010000017.1 coordinate 633,890, forward strand.
GCAGGTTGTCGAAGGGTGAGAGCAGCGTCGCCCCCGGTGACACCGCCTCGGCGAGCGGCAGGTCGCCCGGCACCAGCACGGCGGGGCCGCCGTCGTCCACCCGGAGCCGGCGCAGCGTGCCTTCCTCCACCAGCGCCTCCACGTGCGGGCGCACGGCGGCCGTGCGGCCCGGCACCCGGTAGTGCTCGGCGATCCCGCTCTCGGTCAGCGCCCCCCGCGCGCGCACGGCGCGGAGCACGAGCGCCCGCAGCGCCTGGGCGTCGGTGGGCACCGGGGCGTCGAGCACCGAGCGCGGGATCACCCGCTCGCTGAGGTCGTAGAGGCGCTGGAAGCCCTGGCGGGCCGCGATCGACAGGTCGCCACGGTCCCAGAGCGAGTCGAGCACGCGCTTGGCCGGCTTCCAGTTCCACATGCCGCCGCCGCCCTCGCCCTCGAAGTGGCGCGACCCCAGCGGCCCGCGGGCGCGGATCTCCGCAAGCACGTGCTCCGCGACCTCTGGGTGCTCGCGCAGTGCCCGCTCGTGACTGCCCCAGTGGCCGGCGCCGTTCATTCGCCAGCGGAACAGCGGGAAGTCCTCCACCGGCAGCAGGCAGGCCTCGTGCGCCCAGTACTCGAACACGCGGCCCTCGCTCAGCAGCCGCGTGACCGTGCCCTGCGGGTAGACCCCGATTCGCGACGTGAGCACGATGCGGTGGCTGCGCTCGACCGTCGAGATCGAGTCGAGTTGCACGCACGAGAGCCGGCGGATGGCCGCCTCGACGGCGTCGGCGCGAGCCCTCCGGCGACGCGCGGCAAAGCCTTGATGTGCGACCACATGGCGCCGGAGCGCGGCCAGGGAGATCTCCGGAGTGGTCACGCGGCGCGGGAAGCTAACGGGCTTCTGGATTACGATTAGTAAGGTAGGTGGAATGAACCCCGGCGTCGCTTCGCTCAGCCCGGAAGTCGACCCCGAGCGCGACCACGTGCGCGGAGCGCCGGATGCCCCGGTCACGCTGGTCGAGTACGGCGACTTCCAATGCCCCTACTGCGGCGACGCCTACCCCGTCGTCGCAGGACTGCTCGAGAGCTTCGGCGATCGCCTGCGCTTCGTCTTCAGGCACATGCCGCTGCCGGATCTCCATCCGCGCTCGGTCCCGGCGGCCCTCGCCGCCGAGGCCGCCGGCGCTCAGGGGCGCTTCTGGGACATGCACGATCGGCTCTACGAGCACCGCCGCGAGCTGAGCGACGAGGACCTCCGCGCTCACGCCGCCGCGATCGGGCTCGACCTCGAGCGCTTCAATCGCGACCTCGGCGACGAGGGCCTCGCGGCACGCGTGCGCGAGGACTACGAGAGCGGCGCCCGGAGCGGCGTGCCCAGCACGCCGAGGTTCTTCGTGAACGACGTGATCCACCTCGGCTCGGCTTCCCGCCCGGAGCTGGGCGAGGCGATCGAAGAGCAGCTCCAGCTCGCCGGCCTGCACCCGCGCGGCTAGACGGCCGGCGTCTGCTCAGCCGCCCAGCGGCGACGGCGGGATACGCGTGACGCCCCGGATCTCGGGGATGGTCATCGCCACCGCGTCCGGGTAGCACCAGCACCAGTCCTCATCCGGCTGGAGCGAGCGGATCACCGCGTGGTCCGTGCTCGCCGCGTGCGCCGACGCGTGACGGTTGGGCGAGTCGTCGCAGCAGCCCACGTGGCCGCAGGCGAGGCAGATGCGCAGGTGAAGCCACGGGCTCCCTTCGGCCAGGCACTCCTCGCAGCCGTCAACGGCCTCGGGCAGCTGGGTCACCGTGATCTGGTCGAGGTGCGTGCAGACGGGCATGTGGTGGCCTCCGTTCAGGGTTGGGTCAGTGGCAGCGCGCGCGGGCGGCGACGCACGACGGCGCAGCGTCGCGGGCCACCGCTGCCGGCACCGCCGGCTCGTCATCCACCGCCACGATCGCCGGTCGCCGCTCGCTGGCCATACGACGGTGAGGCTAGTCCCCTCCGTCACATCCGTAGCGCTCCGGTCTTACGCGCCTCGAATCGGCTACCCGCCGAACCGGGAGCGCAAGGCCAGCACGTCGTCCACGTAGCGCTGGGTCTCGGGCAGCACCCCTGTGCTTCGCACCGAGCCGAGCCCCTGGTAGTACGCCGCCACCGCGAGCGCGGGGTCTCCCCCGGTGTCCTGGAGGAGCTGGCGGAGGTAGAGCACTCCCGCATGGACGTTGTCCACGGCGGAGCTCGCGTCGAGCGGCCCGCCCGCCAGGTTTCCGTTGATCCACGACCAGGTTCCCGGGAGGATCTGCATGACGCCGCGCGCGTTCGCGGTCGACACGACCGAGTTGCTGAAGCCGCTCTCCTGCCAGGCGATCGCCGCGGCGAGCGAGCCCGGCACGCCGTGCTGAGCGGCGATCTCGCCGATCGTCGCGGCGCTCAGCCGCTCCTCGGTCGCGTAGGGGGGCGCGTCCGGGACCACCGGGTGGGCGGGCGCCGGTGCGCTCGACCGAAGGCTGGCGCCGGTCGGGAGCTTCAGGGCGGTCCCGGCGAGCAGCAGTCCCGCCGAGTCGAGGCCGTTCATCGCGGCCACGGCGTCGATCGACACACCGGAGCGCGTGGCGATGTTCGTGAGGGTGTCGCCCTCGCGGACGACGTAGGAGCCCAGCGGAGGCGGCGCCCCGGTCGAGGGGCCGGACGCGGCGGCGTCGGTGGCCGCCGGGATGACGATCTGCGTCCCTTCGATGATGTGCGCCTCGGGCGACAGCCCGTTCGCCGCCGCCAGCGCTGCGGTCGAGACGTGGTTGGCCGCGGCGATCGACCAGAGCGTCTCGCCCGGCTGGATGGTGCGGCTCACACTCGCGGCAGCGGGTGCGCAGATGGCCAGCGTGCAGCCGACGGAGGCCATCAGCATTGTCTTGACAGTCAAGTGATCTCCCGAGGTAGTCCGGCGCTTACCGTCCGGCCTTCTAGCGGGCCCAACCGCCTCCTCCATCAAGGGGCGTGCTTATGTCCCCCATGCAACGGATGCTGCGGCGTCCGCGGGTGCTGGGCGGCCGTTCCCGAGCCCGGATAGACTGCCGCGCGCCGTGAACTTCGAGCTCCAGCTGGTGCAGGTACCCGTCTCCGACGTGGACCGCGCGAAGGCGTTCTACACCGAGAAGGCCGGCTTCCACCCCGACCATGACCACAGGGTCAGCGACGAGATCCGCTTCGTGCAGCTGACACCGCCCGGGTCGGCGTGCTCCATCGCCATCGGGACCGGACTCGGGTCCGCGATGACGCCGGGCTCCGTCCAGGGGCTGCAGCTCGTCGTGCCGGACATCCACGGCGCGCGCGCCGAGCTCGCCGAGCGCGGGGTCGAGGTCAGCGACGTCCAGGAGTTCGACTGGGGCTCGTTCGTCTTCTTCACCGACCCGGACGGCAACGGCTGGGCCGTGCAGCAGACGCCCGCACCGGGCTAGCGGCCCGAGCTACGACTCAGGTCCCCATGCGAGCGGCTCCGGCTCCCCCCGGCGTAGGACCCGAGGTCTGCAAAGAAGGCGAGCACGACCAGGAACCACTCGAGGCCCATCACCTCGTTCGTGCCCGACGCCCACATCACCGCGTAGGCGAGGGTCGTCCAGGGCAGGAGGAAGAAGCCGAGCAGCGGAACGAGCCAGCTGTCGTAGGCATCGCTGAGGACGTCACCGAACAGCCACAGGAAGAACAGCGCCAGCCGTGGCGAGATCAGGGCCAGCAGGGCGAGGAGGCAGGGCATGGGGACAGTCTGCCAGTAAGTCGGCGACGGTTCAGTGCGGTTACGTCAGGGAACCCCGTGCATTTGCTGGCCGGGCTGGCGGGCGGGCGCCCCCGGGGGGCATAACTGGCTCAGGGTTCCGCGCGGCGGGTCCCGGCGGGGGTCACTTGAACGAGTCCGGAATGGACATAGCAGCGGCGAACGTCCGGCTTCGCTCGACGCTCGTGATGGTCAACCTCCTCGCATGGGCGAACGTCGTGCGCGTCCTGGCGCAGGCGCTCTCGGCCTGAGCGCCGAACTCCCTGCCGCCGCTAGCGCACGGGCGGACCGCCGAAGTCGGTGGTGTAGGTCCAGGGCGTGTCACTCGAACGCGGCTTCGCAGGCGCGCCGCGCGCCAGCCCCATCCCGATCTCGGTGTACTCCGGCCGCAGGATGTTCTCGCGGTGCGGCGGGCTGTGCATCCAGAGATCCACGATCTCCGCGGGGGAAGCCTTGGGGCCGGTGGCCCAGGCGATGTTCTCTCCCGTGATCGCGTTGTTCGAGGGATACCCGGCGGCGAGCATCCGCTGCTGCGGGTCCACGCCGTCCGGCGTGTCGTGCTCGAAGAACCGCCGGGCGATCATGTCCTCGGAGTGGCGCTGGGATGCCAGCTCGAGCTGCGTGCTTCGCTGAAGCGAAGGCAGGCCGTGCCGGCCGCGCTCGGCATTGAGCAGGCAGAGGGTCAGCCGCCGGGCCTGCTCCACGCCCACGTCGTCCGGCTCGAGGCTCACCGCGCCGCAGGCCGAGGCACGCTGCGCCTGCGGATCACCGGCCGATCCCCGGATCGCGACGACGATGCCCGCGCCCCCCAGGACGGCTACGGCCAGTAGGACACGAACGGCCACGGGTACTCATCGGCGGCTCGGGCAGCCGGATTGAAGATGGCTGCCTAGCCTGGAGCGTCGTGCCCAGGATCGCGGTCGACATCGGGGTCGCCGCGTAGCGACGACGCGTCTAGGTCGGCGCGATCGCCGGCTCCTGAGCCGGTGCGCCCTCGGCCGCCGGCGCGACAGCTCGCCGGCGTGCCTTTCCCTCCTCGCGTACGAGCACCAGCGCCGGGATCAACGCCACCGCCGTGAGCGCCAGGGCGTACCAGTAGGTGTGCGCGAAGGCCTCGGCGAGCGGGTCCGCCACGCGGGCGCGCGCCGCGTCCGGCAGCGTGGCCCCCGACACGCCGCCCTGCGCGCCCTCGCCGAGCGTCGAGATGATGCGGTTCTGCAGGATCACGATGAGCAGCGCGGCGCCGATCGACCCGCCCACGCGCTGGAGCACGTTCAGAGCCGGGGTCGCGCGCGGCACCTGGTTGCGCGTGAGCGTGGCGTAGGCGCCGGCCATCGCGGGCATCATCGAGCCGCCCAGCCCGATGCCGCGCAGCACGAGCGCGGCGCCGATCAGCCAGTAGGACGTGGTGGCCCCGACCTGCGTGAAGATCGCCGTGCCCGCCAGCAGCAGGGTCAGGCCGACGACCACGACGCGGCCGCCGCCATAGCGGTCCGTGGCGCGGCCGCCGAGGTTCATCCCGAGGGCGGCGCCGAGACCCTGCGGGGCCACGAGCAGGCCGGCGATCAGCGGTGATTCGCCGCGTGCGATCTGGTAGTAGAGCGGCAGCAGGATCATCGAGCCGAACAGCGCGATGCCGGTGAGGAAGACGGTGGCCGCCGCGGCCGAGAAGCCGCCGGAGCGGAACAGGCCGACATCGAGGAGCGGATAGCGCACGCGCAAGGAGCGGACGACGAAGGCTGCGATCGCCACGAGGCCGAGGACGAGCGGCAGCCAGGCGCTCGGAGTGGCGAAGGTGCGGTGCGCGCCGTACTCGGAGATGCCGAACACGATCGCGCCGACCCCCGGCGACACGAGCGCGAGCCCACGCCAGTCCAGCTTGGACGTCGCGTGTCCGTCCGCCGCGGCGTGCCCGGGAGCGCGGCCGGCCGGCATCAGCCGGCGCGCCAGCAGGAGTCCGACGATCCCCACCGGCAGGTTCACCAGGAAGATCCAGCGCCAGGACAGGTTCTGGACGATCGCGCCGCCGATCACGGGACCGAGCACCGGGGCCAGCAGCATCGGCACCCCGACGATGCTCATCACGCGGCCCATGCGGGTGGGCCCCGCGGCCTGGGCAAGGGAGATCATCCCGATCGGCATGATCATCCCGCCGGCGAAGCCCTGCAGCACGCGGAAGCCGATCAGCGACTCGGCGCTCCAAGCCAGGCCGCACAGGCCGCTCGTCACGACGAAGGCGCCCACGGCGCTCATCCACACCCGCCTGGGGCCGAAGCGCTCGGCGGCCCACCCGGTCAGCGGGATCGCCGTCGCGAGCGCGAGCAGGTAGCCCGTGCTCACCCACTGGATCGTCGACAGCGGTGCGCCCAGGTCGATCCGCAGCGTCTCGAGCGCAACGTTCACGATCGTCGTGTCGAGGATCGACATGACCGCGCCGATGATCACGACGACCGCGATGCGGCGAACGTCGCGGGGAAGGCCCCCGGCCATCAGGCCCGCGCGCCGACGGGCTTGCGGGCGCCGACGCTGCGCGGCGCGCGCTCCGGCTCCGAGGCCGGCACGGGGTCCCGCCTGCGCGGCCGCGGGATGATCGAGATGGCGATGAGCGCGACCACGGCGGCCACGGCGCTCATCGCGAAGGCCTCGGTGAAGCCCTGCTCGGCGGGGTAGCGGCCGCCGAGGATCACGTTGCCGGCCAGCATCGCCGCGGCCACCTGGGCGCCGATCGAGCCGCCGATCGAGCGCATGATCGTGTTGATGCCGGTGGCCACGCCGGTCTGGTCCTGGCGCACGGCCTCGACCACGAGGTTGGCCATCGCCGCGAAGGCCAGGCCGATGCCGGCTCCCACGAGCAGGCCGCCCACGGCGATCTCGGCGAGCGTGCCGTGGAAGAACGCCAGCCAGAGGTAGGCCACCACGGCGAAGACGCCGCCGAGCGCAAGCGGAAGGCGTGAGCCGAAGCGCGAGCCCAGCCACCCGGAGAGGGGCCCCGCGCCCAGCATCACAAGCGCGCTGGGCAGCAGGAGCAGGCCGGCGACCGTGGTGGACTCGGCAAAGCCGTATCCGGTGACGGCGGGCAGCTCCACGAGCTGAGGGATCAGCACGTAGGAGCCGAACATCGCGAAGCCGATCGCGAACGCCGTGAGGTTCGTGGACCACACGGCGCGCTGCGCCATCAGCTCCATGTCGACCATCGGCTCCGGCACGCGCCGCTCGAAGCTGACGAAGGCGGCGCCGAGCACCAGCGCGGCGGCGAACAGCCCGAGCACCCCGGAGGACCCCCAGCCCCAGGCGTTGCCCTGCGAGACGCCCAGCAGCAGCGAGGCCAGCGCGAGCGACAGCAGCGCGGCCCCGCCCCAGTCGATCTTCGCCTCCACGCGCACAGGCGACTCGGGCACGTAGCGCCACGTGGCCAAGGCGGCGATGCCGGTCACGAGGACCGAGGACCAGAAGATCCACTGCACCGAGAGGTGGTCCACCATGACCCCGGCCAGCACCAGGCCGAGCCCGCCGCCGATGCCGAAGGTCGCGGAGATGAGACCGATCGAGGTGGCCACGCGCTCGCGCGGAAACTCGTCGCGGATGATCCCGAAGGCGAGCGGGAAGATCGCCCCGCCGGCGCCCTGGATGGCGCGGCCGAGGATGAGCACCCCGATCGAGCCGCCGATCGCGGACACGAGCGAGCCGAGCGCGAACACGCCGAGCACCGCGAGCAGCACCTTCTCCTTGCCGTACATGTCGCCGAGCCGCCCGAGGAGCGGCGTGGAGACGCTCGACGTGAGGAGAAAGGCGGTGAGCAGCCACGTGGCGGCCTCCGCCGAGGCACCCACGTCGCGCTGGATCGCCGGCAGCGCCGGGATGATCATCGTCTGGGCGAGCGCGTAGGCGATGGCGCCGAGGACGAGGATGCCCAGGGTGCGGTTCGGGTGCGCCCGGGCGAGCTCGGGGGTCGAGGGGGCGCTCACGGGTGCAGGTCGTCGATGGCCGCGGCGAGCGAATGCAGGAGCCGGGCAGCGGACTCCCGCTCACTCGGGGACAGGCGGCCGAAGACCTCCTTGCGCGCCCGCGCGATCCGCTCCCGCTTGGCGGCCACGAGCTCGCGGCCCTCGGCGGTGAGCGTTATCTCCACCCGCCGGCGGTCACCCTCCGGCGGGCGCGTGCGCTCTGCGAGGCCGCGGCCCACGAGGCCGTCGAGCATGCGGGTGGCCGTGGGCGCGGCCACGTCCGCGGCCTCGGCCAGCGCGCACATGGCCATCGGCCCGCCGCTCGTCGCGAGCGGCTCGAGCAGGTGGAACTGGGACACGCTCAGCTCAGGTATGACGGGGGCGCGATTGAAGCGCCCGCGCGCGGTGCGCAGCGCGCGCAGAAAATCGTCGAGGCCGGCGGTGAACGCCTCTACGTCGCCCTTCGCGGCCTTCGTGGCGGACTTGGACATCACTTAGCAGGCTAACAGATAGCCCGCTATAGAGAACGCCGGTAACGAGACTCGGTGTTCAGCGCCCGATGTGCAGCGCGACGCGCCGGTTGCTCCAGCGTCCCCTCCACGTGCCGTTGGTCGAGCGCGGGCGTGCCTCCCCGCGCGGACCGGCCCGCCAGGTGCGCCCGCACTCCGAGCCGGCGCAGCTGCCGGCAGACGCCCCGGGCTCGTCAGCCCGAGTCGGCGGTTGCGGGCGCGCGTTCCGAGTGAGTCCGTGTGCCCCGCAGCGAACCCGCTTCGCCGAGCGCGGCGCCTGAACGATGCGCGGAGTAGCCGTGGACCTTCGGCTCCGAGCACGAGCGCTCCCGCTGCGAAGAGCCGTCGCGCGCCGGACCCGAGCTGCGCCGACGACCGGCGTCGAGAAGGATCGACTCGGTGCGCCCGCGGACGGCCGCCGCTGAACGCGAGCCGAGGTCGCCGACCCGGCGCGTCCATCGGCAGCCGGCTGCTGCGCGGCCGCGGCGTAAGGCGACCTGGACTCCGGCCGCTTTGACTTCGTCCGGACCGAACCGGCGACGCCGCGGCCGCGACCGGTCGTGGCCCCCGCCGCCCGCCGGCACCGCTGCATGCTCGTCCGGGCTCGCCGGCACCGGCCTGCTGCTACGCGGGCCTACGCGCGGCCCTCCCTGCGATGCGCGGCACTGCAGGTACAGCGGCGGACTGGCTCCGGACTCAGGAGCTGCTGATGATGCCCTGATGCTGGTTCGGCCTCGGCCCGTCGCGAGCTGGTGCGTCGCCGGTGCTCGTGCTGCCGCTGCGCCTACCTGCCGATGCTGGGATCGGGCCGCCGCCGTCCGGTGCTGCTGGGGCCAACGCGAGCCGACCTCGGGCTCGCTCCGCAGGCGCGGTCGAGCGGCTCGACTCCGACGCTGCCGGAGACGACGCGCGCTGACATCGCCCGGCGCGAGGCGGTGGTGGACGATCCACGGGACTGCTCAGACCGGCGATCGGCTGGGAGGTCACCGCCCGCCGGGAGCTCGCCCGCGCGAGCCGCGCGGGCATGCCCGTGGCCCTGGTCACGACTGGACCTCGACGGGCTCAAGGAGCTCAACGACGCGCAGGGACACGAGGAGGGAGACCGGGTGCTGCGCGAGACGGGCGACCGGCTGCGGCGCGCACTTCGCGCGACCGACGTGGTCGCCCGGCTGGGCGGCGACGAGCTTTGCTCGCGCTCCTCACCGAGTCACGGCTCGACGACGCGCTCGGTGCGCTCCAGCGCCTGCAGACCGCGACGCCTCCGCAGGGGGCCTTCTCGGCCGGGGTGGCCACCTGGAACGGCGGCACGGAGCAGCTCGCCGACCTACTGCGACGCGCCGACGTGGCGCTCTACGCCGCCAAGACGAGCGGCGGCGCGACCACGGAGATCTCCCGCAGACGGTCGACCGACGCGAGGAAGTAGCGCCGATGAGGTCAGCCGCTGACCTCGTCGAGAAGCTGCAGCAGCTCATGAGCCGCGAGCTCCACGCTCTTGTGCCGCCACTCCGCGGCCCGGTACTGACACGCAATCAGAGCCGACCGATGCACACGACGAAAGTCCCCGTAGACGAAGCCGTACCGCGCCTTGGTTTCCGCGCTTGCTCCCTCCGTGAGCCCCAGATGCCAGGCGCCATAGTCCTCCCAGGAATGTGAGTCCAGGAAGGCGTTCTCCTCGTCTGCGCCGGGCTGGACCTCTCCCCACTCGCTGTCGAGGACGTACTGGCGAGCGCGAATGAGCTCTCGAGCGCGGGTCACGGCGGGCTGATTGACCGAGTACGAGGCCACGTAGGCATTCTGACCCTTACGAGGCCGCGGTCTCCGCGAGGCGTGCCCGTCCCCGCGCCGCGCGCACGGCCGCGGTGAGCGCCGAGGTGTCGTAGGCCCCCTGGTGGCGCCTTCCGTTGACGAAGAAGCTGGGCGTGCCGGCCACCCCGCTCGTGTCCGCGCTCGAGACGTCCTCGTCCACGCGCGCCGCGTGCTCACGTTCGCGGAGCTCGCGCCAGAAGCGCTCCACGTCCAGACCCAGCTTCTGCGCGTGACGCCCGAGGTCGCGCGGCGTCAGCTCGTCCTGGTGGGCGAGCAATGTGTCGTGCATCTTCCAGAACGCCCCCTGGGCCGCCGCCGCCTCGGTGGCCTCGGCCGCCATCTGCGCGTTCGGATGCACGTCACTCAGGGGGAGGTGGCGCCAGACGTAGCGCAGCTCGTCGCCGAAAGAGTCGAGCAGCTCGCGGATCACGACCTCGGCCTGCCCGCAGTAGGGGCACTGGTAGTCGCCGTATTCGACGAGCGTGACCGGTGCGGCCTCCGACCCGCGGATGTGGTCGCGGTCCGGATCGACGTCCTCCGACAGGTCGAGGAGGTCCTCGGCCGTACCGATGATCTGGCGAGCCCGTACCGGAGCGGGCAGCTTGGCAATCAGCCGGAACGCGGCCCAGCTCACGAGCGTCGCCAGGAGGGCGGCGCCGAGCACGCCGAGCTTGGCCTCCTCCAGTTGCGGCCCGTGGAAGGCGATGCTCGAGATCAGAAGCGCGACGGTGAACCCGATGCCGCCCACCGCTCCGCCTCCCGCGATCACCGGCCAGCTCAGCGAACGGGTCAGCCCGGCGAGCCATGACCGCGATGCAAGCCACGCGGCGGCGAGGATGCCGAGCGGCTTGCCCACCACGTAGCCGAACAGGATCCCGAGCGTGACCGGGGACGTGACGGCGTCGCCGAGCAGCTGCCCGTCGATGTGGATGCCGGCGTTGGCGAGCGCGAACACGGGCACGATGACGAAGCTGGTCCACGGGTGGAGCCTGTACTGGAGCCGCTCGTTGGCAGAGATCGCGGAGGCCACGCCAAGCTGCGCCGAGCGGGCGAGCTCGGGGGTGGGCTGCTCACGGAAGGAGCGCGTGAGCTCCGTCACCCGCTCGAGCTCCGTACGCGCGGGCGGATACGCGCTCGTGACGAGCCCGACCGCGAGACCGGCGATGACGGGGTCGATCCCCGACTCGTACAGCGCGACCCAGACCGCCACGCCCATGACCGCGGCGGCCGGCCCGCGCCACGTGACCGGCGCGTAGCGGAGGGCGACCAGGACACCGAAGAACCCGAGCGCGAGGGCCAGCGGACCGAGCGAGACCTCGTCGGTGTACACCGTCGCGATCACCAGCAGCGCCACGAGGTCGTCGACGACGACGATGGTCAAGAGGCGCACCCGCAGGCGCGTGGCACCGGGGGCTACGAGCGCGAGCACGCCGAGGGCGAACGCCGTGTCGGTGGACATGGCGGCGCCCCACCCACCCGCACCCGAGCCGCCGGCGTTGAAGGCCAGGTAGATCAGGATCGGAACCGACATGCCCCCCAACGCCGCCAGCACCGGGAGCGCGATGCGCCGCCGGTCCCGCAACGCACCCAGGTCGAGCTCCCGCTTGGCCTCGAGGCCGACGACCAGGAAGAAGAACGTCATCAGCCCCTGGTTGACCCATTCCCGCAGGTCGAGGGAGATGCCGTGGCTTCCCAGGCGGATCGACAGCTGAGTCGTCCATACCGACTCGTACGAGCTCGGCCACGGAGAGTTCGCCCACAGCAACGCGACCACGGTCGCGCCGAGCAGCGCCACCGCACCGCCCGACTCCGTGCTCAGGAAGTCGCGAACCGGAGCCGCGAGGTTCCGCGCCCACGCGGTCCGGTCCCTGAACGGCGCCGAAACCGCGGACGCGTGCTCATCCGATTGCTGGTCGCCGCTACTCAATGGGGATCGACAGGCCGGCGGGTGTGGGCGGGCCGGGCCGGTCCAACCCTAGAGGGGTCCGCGTCTGCTCCCCGGCCGCCGTGCTGTCGTACGATGCCGGGTGTGAGCGACGAGAGCATTGCCGAGCGGATCGAGCGGCTCGTGGCGGAGGAGCACGAGCTTCGGGGCCGTGAGCAGGCAGACAGTCCCGACGCCGATGCCCTCGCGGCGGACAGAGAGCGCCTCAGCGCCGTGGAGGTGGAGCTCGACCGGTGTTGGGACCTCCTGCGCCAGCGCCGGGGCTTGCGGGACGCCGGCACTGATCCCGACCAGGCGAACGTGCGCGACGCCGAGACCGTGGAGCGCTATCTGCAGTAGGCCACGTCCGCGTCAGGGCCGGTTGCGGCCCAAGAGGTCGTGCGCGCGGACCCATTCCTCGGCCACGATCGCCGAGCCCAGCGACAGCTCGCCGCACAGCACCGTGGCGGCAATGATCTCCGCGAGCTTGCGCACCTTTCCGGTGCCGTAGCACCCGAGCATCTCGAGGCACTCTCGTTGAGTGGCGAGCCCGGTCCCGCCCCCGTAGGAGGCCACGATCAGTGAGGGAATGGTGACCGAGTAGTAGTAGTCGCCGTCAGGCAAGAGCTCGGCGTAGGCAAACGCCGCCGACGACTCGGCCACGTTCGCCACGTCCTGACCGGTCGCGATGAAGAGCGCGGTGATGCCGTTGGCCGAGTGGGCGCCGTTGTTGTTCACACCCGACATGAACCCACCCAGGTTCGAGACCTGCCGCGCGGCGAACAGCTGCTCGCTCGTCGAATGCATGTGCTTGACGATCAGCCCGGCCGGGATCGTCGCCTCTGCCACCACGCGCTTGCCGCGCGTCCGCAGCATGTTCACCTGGGAGCTCTTCTTGTCGGTCGCGAAGTTCGACTCGAGGTAGAACCTCCTGATTCCCCCGTAGTTCGAGGTGATCCAGGCGCACGCGGCGGCGGTGGCCTTGCCCGTCAGGTTCTGTCCTGCGGCGTCACCCGTCGTGTAGTTGAAGCGGGTGAAGAGGATCCGGCTCGCCGAGTACTGCTCGATGTCACGGAGCTTCCCCGACCGCGTGGTGGTCTCGGCGGCGCTCTTGATCTCGTCGAAGCTCGCCTCGAGCCACTCGCCGAATGCGCGGGCCTCCCGCGCGGAGTCGAACACGAAGGCCGGCGCCCGCTGCATCGCGTCGTCCATCACGGTGGTCTTGACCCCACCCGCCTCGTAGAGCGTCTTCATGCCGCGGTTGTAGCTGGCCACCAGCGTGCCCTCGGCGGTGGCCAGGGGTACGTAGAACTCGCCCTGGGCGTGCTCGCCGTCTACGAGCAGTGGCCCAGCGATGCCGATCGGCACCTGCGCCACCCCGGTGAAGTGCTCGATGTTCCCCGCCGCGCCGGCAGGATCGACCGAGTAGTGCGAGACGTGCTCGAGCCGGGCGCCGGTCTTCTCCTCGATGAACTCCCGGCGCGCTGCGGCGGCCTCGCGCGTGTAGTCGTCCTCCGGATGCCGCGGCACCCTGTTCCGCTCGACCTTCGCTTCCGTAGCCACCTCGTCTCCCTCCATGAACGGGCGAATGGGTAACGGTCTTCGACCACGCCGTACCGTAACCCAGCCGGACGCCGCCGGACACCTGTCAGGGCTTGGCGTCGACCACGGTGACGGTGCAGCGACGCCCGTCGCTCGCGACGAGCTGGACCTCCGCTTCGCCCGCCTTCACGGAGACGAGCGCCCCGACCTCGTAGTCGGGCCCTTCCATGAGGGCGAGAAGCTCTGGTGTCGAGATGGTTCGGCGCTTCGGCGGTTCGCTGATCAGGTCCTCCCTCGCCCGGCCGGCACAACCGGTCTCCTGCCGGCGAGTGTACAAATTGGACCATTACCGTGAGCCGCCTGTGCCGCCGCTAGCTCCCTCCCCGGAGGAGATCGAAGAGGTCGGTGTGGTCGTTCGTGCGGCGAGCACCTCCGCACCGGCGGGCAGGCTCGTGCCCTCCGCGTCCTCGGGCACGATCTGGCTGGTGTGCGAGTGGTCGGCGCGCGTCACCCTCCCAAATGTGGTCAGACCTGGCGCGTTGGAACTGGCGCTTTCCAAGCGCTTGTCCTAGTTTGGATCCAGCGCGCACGGGGCTCCGAGGACGCCGCCGAGATACCTTCGGGGTTCCGGTTCCAATCGGAGACTGCTTCTCAGCCTCCTGGTGGGTCAACCAGGGTGAGACTCGCCGATGGCACGCTCGAGCTCGGGGTTCTAGCCGGGCCGGTCGGCACACGGTCGACCACCCGGGCTCGTGCGAGCCGGGCTGGTCCTCTTCGTTGCGTAAGTAGGCCTGCGCCGCTGCGCGCAGGATGCGGACGCCGGCGCCTCGCGCCTGAGTGCCCTGCGCGAGCGTCGACCTGGCGCGTTAGGACTGGCGCTTTTCAACCGCTTGTCCTAGTTTGGACCTCAGCGCGCACGGGACTCCGAGGACGCCGCCGAGATACCTTCGGGGTTCCGGTTCCAATCGGAGGCTGCTCGCAGCCTCCTGGTGGGTCAACCAACCGGTCTCGAGTCCGGTGCGCGCGTAGCAGAGGACGCGCCGGGCTCGCCGGCTGGAGGTGCATCTGACACCTCGCTTCACAGAGCACTGGTCCCGTGAGCGTTCACGAGCTGGTCGACGCGCTCGACTATCCGATGTTCATCGTGACCGTGGCCGGCTCCGGCGACCGCGCCGGCTGCCTCGTGGGGTTCGCCACCCAGTGCAGCATCGGGCCTCCGCGCTTCCTCGTGTGCCTCTCGGACAAGAACCGCACATACCGGGCGGCTCGCGACGCCGAGGTGATGGTCGTGCACCTGGTTCCGGAGGACGCCACCGAGCTGGCCGAGCTCTTCGGGGCGCAGACCGGTGACGAGGTGGACAAGTTCGAGCGCTGCCGTTGGCGGCCGGGCCCCGCGAGCACGCCGGTGCTCGAGGACTGTGGCAACTGGTTCGCCGGGCGCATCCTCGACCGCATGGACGCCGGCGACCACTGCGCGTTCCTCCTCGAGCCCTTCGAGGCGGCGAGCGATCCCAGCGAGGGCTCCTTCGCCTTCCACAGGGCCAGGCGGATGGAGCCGGGCCACGAAGCCTGACCGGCCGCGACACAGGGGTTCATCGCAGCGGCGAGTGGGGTAAGCGAAGGCGATGGCGCGCTCGATCTGGAACGGCAGGTACTGATGGCCTCGCTCTGGCTCGCGACCGGCCCCGCTACCTCCTATCCGGCGCTCGAAGGCGACATCGGCACCGAGTCCTCGTCATAGGCGGCGGGATCACGGGGGTCTGCTGAGTGCCCACCTGCTCCGGCGCGAGGGCCTCGAGGTGGCCGTCATCGACCAGCACGGTGTGGGCGCGGGAGTAACCGGCCACACGACGGCCAAGCTCAGCTCGCTCCACCAGCTGGTCTATTCGCAGTTCGCCGCGCGCTTCGGAGACGAGGGGGCGCGAGCGTATGCGCAGGCGAACGAGGCAGGGCTCGCGCGGATCGCGGGACTGGCCGAGGAGCTGGGGATCGACTGCGACCTCCGCCGCCGTGCCAACTACACCTACGCGGCGTCGGCCGACGATCTCGCGGACATCGAGAGTGAGGTGGAGGCCGCCAGGACGGCGGGCCTCGATGCCTCCTACGTCCCCGACGTCCCCCTCCCCTTCCCGACCGCCGGCGCGATCAGGGTGGACGACCAAGCCGAGTTCCACCCGCACAAGTTCCTCGTGGGCGTGGCCGCGGCACTCGAGCGCGACGGCGTCCGGATCTTCGAGCACACACGGGCCCTCGGTCTCCGCGACGGGCCCCCTGTCGGGTCAAGACCACCGGAGGCACCATCACCGCTGAGCGAGTGGTGGTGGCCACGCACTTCCCCTTCCCCGACCGCGGGCTGTTCTTTGCCCGCGTGCACGCGGAGCGCTCGTACTGCGCGGCCGCCCCCTTCCGGGGCGAGCCGCCGGAGGGAATGTTCATCAGCGCCTCGTCTCCCACCCGCTCCATCCGCTTCCACCCCGTCGGCGGCCGCGAGCTGCTCATCGTCGGTGGCGAGTCCCACAAGGTGGGCCAGGGCGGACGGACGAGCCCGCGCTATCTGGCGCTCGAGGAGTTCGCCCGCCGGCACTTCGGGGTCCGCGAGATCGCCTACCGCTGGTCGGCACAGGACAACTACTCGGCGGACGGAGCGCCACTGGTGGGCAAGCTGACGCCGCGCTCCCAGGGGACCTACGCCGCCACCGGCTTTCGCAAGTGGGGTCTCGCGATGGGAGCGGCGGCGGCGGAGATGATCACCGACGCCATCGCCGGCAGGCGGAACCCCTGGCAGGAGTTCTTCGATTCGAACCGCCTCACGCCCATCGCCTCGGCCAAGGATCTGGCCACCGAGAACGCCAACGTGGGCTTTCACTTCCTCGCGGACAGGATCGCCCGCCGCTCCGCCTACTCGGCCGGCGATCTCGCGCCGGGAGAGGGGAAGGTGGCGTCCCGGCACGGCCGGCAGGTGGCGATCTCCCGAACCGAGGATGGCGTGGTGCAGGCGGTCTCGGCCCGCTGCACCCACCTCGGCTGCATAGTCGCCTGGAACGACGCCGAGCGCTCGTGGGACTGCCCCTGCCACGCCTCGCGATTCGCCCCCGACGGCTCGGTGCTCCAGGGCCCGGCCGTCCATCCGCTCGGACGCCGGGAGCCACCCCGTTCCTGATGCCCGCGCTGTCGTAGAGCCGGGCGCGATGGAGCCGAAGTCCTCCCTGCGCTGGAAGTCTCTAGGAGAGTTCCCGCGTCCGGGAGCTCCTTGGAGTTCTCGGAGAAGTCCCCGGCCCCACCTGCGCCCGGCACAGTCCTCGCTACCCGGCGCCCGCCAAGCGAACCTCCTTGCGCCGAAGTCGGCCCGGGCTAACGCTGAGAGCCGCTGCCTTCGGGCGGCTGATCCAGGACGAAGAACTCGACCGCGTGCTCGGGGTCGAACACGATCTGGCTGTGGTAGGCCAGGACCCGACGACCCGTGATCCGCTCGAGCTCTCGGTCATGGGGCCGGCCATCGCCTCCTGGAAGCGCAATCGATACGTGCGCACCAGCTCTGCCTCGCCCTTGTCGAGCAGGGTCTCCTCGTTGCGCGTCAGGCCGCCCTTCATCACGCAGAAGATGTAGTTGTCGTTGATGTAGGTCTTCGCGTCCGTGGGGCCCTTGCCGTAGAACTCCTTCATCAGGCCCACCATCGCGTTCGAGACGTCCTGCCTCATGGAGGCCGAGCGCTCCATTTTCACGCCGGATTCTAGCCCTCGCCCGGGGGCGTGCCGGGCGCGTAGCGGTGGTGGATCGCCAGAGCGTTGCCGTCCGGATCCTCGAAGAAGGCCTGCCAGCACACGCCCGAGTCGATCGTCTCGCCCATGAACTCGACGCCGCGCGATCGAAGCTCGTCCTGAGCGGCCCGAAAGTCGTCGACGTGCAGTTCGATCGGATGGTTGTTCGGTCGAAACTCGAGGCCGAAGGCGTCCGACTGCATCACGGCGATCGTGAGGTTGCCGGTCTCGAACTCGGCCGCCGGCATGCTCCCCCAGCGTTTGGACTCCGGAAGACCGAGCACGCCGCCGTAGAAGCCCACCGCGGTTTCGAAGTCCTTGGTCGCGACGGTGATGAAGTCGGTGCCGGTGATGAGCGGCTTGGAGGTCATGGCTGTCCTTGGCCGGGGGTTTCGCGGGCGAGCGAGGAGATCCCACGTGCCCCTGCTTGGCGGTGGTCGCGCCGGGTATGCGCGACGCATGCCTTCATTGATAAAGCGAGTAACTGAATTCTCCCGTAGCAAGCAGGGCCGCGGCCTGATGCGCCAGGTTCAGGAGCGCCTGGGCCGCCGGCCGCCAGCCCGATCGCGCCGGCCGCCGCCGGCCTCGAGGCCGCTGAACCATGGCCGAACTGACCCCACTCGATGAGAAGCTCAGCGAGGTGCTCGGGCTCGCCAAGGCGGCCCAGAAGGCCACGGCGCACGTGGCGAAGATGGACGGCGCCGACTCGTTCCAGGAGCAGCTCGACAGGATGAACGACGAGGCCGAGGAGACCGAGCGGCGGACCGACGCCCTCGATCGACACGCTCGATGGCCGCAAGACCGCGATCCGTGAGCTGGCGCAGGAGACCTCGAGCGAGGCCGAGGAGATGATGAAGACCTACCTCGAGGGCGAGGAGGAGGCGCTCGACGGCTTCGAGTTCCTCACCATGGCCGAGGCCGGGGAGCTCGGGCACTGGGAGATCGTCCATGCGATGGCCAAGACCTTGGGCGAGCAACCCGTGGTCGAGCTCGCCGGGTGGGCGGTGCCCATCCAACGCCGGCATTTCGACGGGGTTCGCGACAGCGGCGTCAAGCTCGCCGAGGACGAGGCCCGCGGCTGATCGGCCCTTGCCGGGTCAGGAGCGCCGGGCGAAGACGGCGAGCCCGCCGATCGCCCGGGCGAACGCGGCCGAACCCGCACGGGCCCCGCGCGGGCCGTAACCCGGAAGCGCGCGGAACCGGGGTCGAGCGCTTGCCCGCGGATCGGTCGCACGGACGGTGAGGCGGTAGCTCCCGGCCGCAAAGCCACGCTTGCGCGCGTTGAAGGAGATCGTGTTCGTACCGCTCTTGCCTCTGGCCGTCAGCGTCGTCCTCAGCTTCACCCAGCGGGCCGGCTGCCGCGCAGGACCGGGCGCTTGCGCTCGAATGAGACCTTGAGTCGCGCGGGCTCGCTGAGGCGGAGGCTGATCCTGGTTCCGGTGAGCTTCAGGCGGCTGATCACCGGGGCCTTGTTCGCACCGGGGGGGTGACCGGCGGCTTGATGGCGGCTTAACCGGCGGCTTGGGCGGGTCCGGCGGGTACGGCGGATCGACGGCGGGTCCGGCGGATCCGGCGGTTCGAGGGCGGGGCAGGGTCGACGGCAGCGGCGGGCGCGTCGCCGCCGGCGCGCAGCTTCACGAACTTGGCGACCGACGGCACGCCCTGGTCGTTGATCAGGAAGAGCATGTAGTAGCCCGGGGGCGCGGCGTTTGCGTTCGGCGGCGCGGCGAGGTCCACGCAGCCCGTGCGCGGCGTCAGCGCGAGCGGAATCAGCCGCTGGTTCATGTCCACCGAATGGGTGACCGACCCGGGGGCCACCAGGACGGCGCGACTCACGTTCGTGTCGGGGGTCTCGACGCCGAAGCTCGCGCCCACCTTGATGGTGGACGGCGCGGACCCGATGGTCGGCCGCGGGCCCTTGAACAGGTAGGGCGGCTCGTAGATCTCGACCGTGTCGCTCGCGGCGGCGCCGGTGCCGGTCGCTCCGCCCGCGCCGTGCCATTCGTCACCGGCGGACATCACGCGGCCGTCCGGAAGCAGCAGCGCGGTGGAATGGTAGGCGCGGTTTTCGCGCTGCGCGGGCCCGAGCCGCCACGCGCCGGTCAGCGGGTCCCAGAGCTCGACCTGCTTCTGGTCCTCGGTGGCCGCGTGGAGGGGCGACCCGTAGGTGTTGTCGCGCCCCACCCCGCCGCCGACCTCGACCATCGAGCCGTCGGGCAGCAGCACGGTGTTGGCGTGTCCGCGGCCGATGTTCAGCGACGGCGCCGTCTGCCATCCGAGCTCCGGCTTCGCCTCGTCGTAGACCTCGGTGGTGGCGTTCGAGGGAAGCGTCTCCTCGAAGGTGCTGCCGCCGAGGGCCATGATCTTGGTGGAGCCCCCGGTGCCGCCGGGCAGGGGCACCGCGGTCCCCCAGATACGGCGCTTGCTCATGTTCGGGGCCTTCGTCCACCAGTCGGGCACGCCGTTCAGGATTTCATGAACCAGGTCTGGTGCTGCTGCGGGCCGACCACGAACGCCCGGCCCGAGGGCATCGCGAACATGTGCGGGTAGTAGCCGCCGGTCGGCGGGAGGCCCGGCACGGTGTCGCTGGTCTGGCCGATCAGGCTGATCGTGCCCGTCCCACCGCGCGTGGGGCCGGGGTGAACACCTCCACGTCCTCGTCCATCTTGTTGGTGCCGCTCTCGTCCAGACCGCTCGTGATCGGGATGCGGCCGTCGGCCATCCGCACCCCGGTCGGGTACCAGCGGCCCGTGCGCCATGTCGGGCTGCTCGTCCCACTGCCTCGTCGTGAAGGGATCGAACGTGTAGACCTTGTTGAGGCCCTTCCAGCCCGTGGGACCGCTCTCGAAGTCGAGGTTGCCGCCGAACACCACGAGCTCCCGTCGGCGGTGAAGGTGTGGCCGGCGCACCAGATATTGGCCGGCTTCAGCACCCCGTCCTTCGGGTCGAGCCAGAGCGGCGGGTCCTTCCGGGTGATCTCCCCGGTGGCCGGATCCCACAGGTAGGCCTCGGCAGAGTTCTTCCACTCGGGCACCTGCGGGTAGGAGAAGACCATCACCTTGCCGGTGGGCAGCAGCGCGGCATGGATCGCGACGATCGGGAGGGTCTGGCCGCGTCGAAGTCCCAGCGCCCGATCTCGGCGGGCGTGCCCACCGCGGCGGCGGCGACTGCGGCTTCTCGCCGCACCTGCTCCCGGCTCGGGGCTCGGGCTTCGGCGGGTGCAGGCGAAGCCCTCGCCTCATCTCGGCGTGCTCGGCGAGCGTGCTCGGCACCCAGCGTGGCGGTCTCGAACGCACGCAGCTCCTGCTCGCTCATGCCGGGCACACCGGTCTGCCGGCTGTGGGCGTGGGCGGGCGACGGACGCGCCGCGGCCTCGAGCGAACGCACGCCGGGCCGGCCGGCCGCTCCGGCGGACCGGGCCGGGCGAGAGAGCAGCGCGATGCCGAGGCCGCCGCCGAGACAGGCGAGGGCCACCATGACCGCCAGCGCGAGCCGGGATCGTAGAAGCGTGCTCAGATCATCCATGTCGTCGTCCAGCCCCTACACGGCCTACGGCGGCACGCGTGGGAGTGTCCAAAGTAGGTCCGATCGAGCGAATCCGCCAGCGGGGCCGGCGCAGGCGCCGGCCTCAGCGCGCCGGGGCGGGCTCTTCTGGATCGTCGGTCACCGCGACGTTGATCGTCGAGCAGCGACCGCAGCGGACGCGGACCTTCTTCGTCATCTGCACCGGATGCATCGCCTCGGCGAGGACGTTGCCGCACCGGACGCAGACGTAGTCGTCGGGCCCGTTGCCTCGGAATGCGGGGCGATCGGGGTCCTCCTGGATCGCGGTGCCGCCGTCGAACGGCACCTCGCCTTCGCGGATCTGTCGCATCTGCACGGTCGCCATCAGTGGCTCAGAGCTCACCGACCTTGCCGCTGAAGTCCGTGATCAGCGCGTCGAGCACGCCGATCACGACGCCCTCCCCCATCGACGCGGCCTTGCCCGTGATCTGCGCCCTGGTGTGGATCGATCCGCCTCCCTCCTCGAGCTGGAAGGTCACGTCGGCGTTCGCGTGCCCCTGGCCTCCGGCCTCCCTGGACTTGACGCGCAACAAGGCGCGATGCGCCGCGTCGTCCCGCTCGGCGACCTCGACGGTGCCCGTGAACTTCATCGACATCGCCCCCATCTTCAGGACGATCTCCGCCTTGACCGAGTCGGGCCCGGTGGCCTCGATCACGCGGCCGCCGTCGACGCACGGCACGAGGCGCTCGAGGTCGGTGATCGCGGCGAAGCTGTCGTCGATCGACTTCGCCGTCGAGAAGCGATGGTCCAGTTCAACGGCCATTCGGTTGGTCTCCTTGTGGTCAGCGTGCCGCGCTATATGCTCGGCGCGTGCCGATTCAGCCGGGCAGCTACCGGCTCGGGCCCGACAACGCAACGCTGTCGGTGCGGACCGAGCGGGCCGGCGCCGCGGCAAAGGCCGGACACGACCTCGTGATCCGCGTCACCTCCTGGGAGGCGGAGCTCGTGGTCGGCGAGGATCCGGCCGACACCAGCATGGAGCTGACCGCCGACGCGACGTCGCTTCGCGTGGTCGAGGGCACCGGCGGGATGCAGGCGCTCGGCGAGGACGACATGGCGAACATCCACCAGACGATCGACGACGAGGTCCTCAAGCGTCAGGACATCAGCTTCCGCTCGACCCGCGTTCAGGCCGACCCCGGCGGCGGGCGGATGCAGCGTCGAGGGCGAACTCACGATCGTCGGCGACGACCCAGCCGATCGTCTTCGACCTCGCGATCGGCGAGGCCGGAGCGCTCAACGGCAGCGCCGTCGTGACGCAGACCACTGGGGCATGAAGCCCTATTCCGCGCTGTTCGGGGCGCTGAAGGTCAAGGACGAGGTCGAGGTGGTGCTCGAGGGCCAACGGATCTCAGGCCTCAATCGCGGTAGACGGCCTGCGCGTCGAGCCCGCCCTCCACGCCGGGCGGCAGCGCGCCGGTGCCGTGCGCATACAGGGCGAGGTCCTCGATCGTCTTGACCTGCGCCGGGTCGCTGCCGTCACCCGCCGCCCAGCCGCCGTTCGACGACACGAGCGTCTCGGGGTCCGTGTCCAGCGCCGCGCCCGCGAGGAGGCGGGCCTTGTCGCGGATCTTGCCGCTCGCGCTCACGATCGCCCCCGGCGTCCCTCCGACGGGCTCGTGTTGTAGCCGTGACCCACCCCGAACCGGTCGGTGTCCGCGGGGACGACCTTGACGTCGAGCGCCGGAACACCCAGCTCGGTGGCCACGAGCTGGGCGTACTCGCGCCTCCTTGCCGTCGGATTCGGTGGTCAGGCTGAGCACCATCTTGCCGGTCGGGTGCACGCGCAGGAACACCGCTCGGTACGCCTCGTCGGCCATCACTTACCCTCCTCGTCCTTGGCTTCGGCCTGCGACGCGAGGCGCTCGCGCTCCTGGTGGGCGCTCAGCGCGTTGTGCTCCTCCAGGTCGCAGAAGGCGGGCTGTGGCCCGCCGAGCGGGTGCGGAGGAACCGCCGGCCGCTCGCAACCGGGGTAGATGCAGGTCTTGGCCGTCGGTCATCGCTCGGCCCATCCCGGAGTCGTGTTGCCCTTGCTCGGGCCGTACCCGCTGGGCATCGCGACCGAGCTGCCGGGCACGGGCGTCGCGCTGGCCCACGACTCCTCCTCGTCGGCTCGGCTGCAGCCGAAGGTCTCGGCCGGCGCGCCGCGGCCGCTCAAGGACGCCGCCCCGATCGCGTCGACCACCTCGCCGAGCGCCTCGAAGCTGTGGCCGCTGACCAGGGCGTCGCAGTGCTCCAGCCCGGCCACCATGCCGCCGGCTCGCACCGAGAACCCGCGCGCGCTGACGCGCGGGTTGACCCATACGATCCGGTGGGCGAGGCGGGAGAGGCGCTCCATCTCGCGGCCCACGAGCCTCGGGTCGCCGCGCTCCCAGCCGTCGGAGAGGATCACCACCACGGCGCCGCGCGCCATGCCGCGTCGCCCGTGGCGGTCGTTGAACTCCTTGAGCGCGTCCCCGATCCGGGTGCCGCTCGACCAGTCCGGCGCGGCCACCGCGGCGCGCTGGATCGCCCGCTCCGGGTGGCGCGAGGCCAGTGCGCGGGTCAGTCGCGTTAGGCGCGTGGCGAAGGCGAACGCCTCGGCGTGTGGTCCGC
Organism: uncultured Thermoleophilaceae bacterium; assembly: GCA_963759625.1. GTDB lineage: Bacteria > Actinomycetota > Thermoleophilia > Solirubrobacterales > Thermoleophilaceae > JACVRW01. The sequence goes on from CAVXAD010000017.1 coordinate 657,267, forward strand.
TCGCGGCGGCACAGGCCAGGAACTGCAGGTAGGCGCGGCCGTACGGCTCCATCGAACCCGAGATGTCGCACAGCATCACGAGCCGGCGGCGGACGGTCCGCCGGCGCCGGCGCGCCAGGCGGATCGGATCGCCACCGGTTCGCAGGCTGGCCCGTAGCGTGCGCCGCATGTCGATGCGCGCGCCGTGGCGCCCGCGCTCGTAGCGCCGGGTGCGGCGCAGCGGCGTGGCGAGCCGCAGGCGCGACATCAGCCGGTAGAGCCGCGCGAGCTCGTCCGCCTCGAGTGCGTCGAAGCGCTTGCCCGCGAGCCGCTCCTCGTCGCTGGCCATCGCCAGCGGAAGCTCGGCCTCGGGCCCGTCGGAGTCGTCCTCGCCGGCACGCCCCGACGCCGTGGCGGCCCCTGCCCCGAGCTCCCCCTCGGTTCGAGCTACCGGGAGAGCCGCTGCGATCGGGCTCGGACTCGGGCTGCTGTTCGGGCTCCGCGCTCTCGTCGGCGGCGGGGGCGCCGAAGACCGAGCGGAAGACGGCGTCGAATGCCGGGCCGTGGGACTGGTCGGACACGAACACCGAGCGGGCGGTCCAGTAGAGCCGCCGGCGGCTGTCCGGCCGCACGAGCGTCAGGGCGCGCGCGAAGGCGGCGGAGCGCTCCGCGGTGACCGGCACTCCGGCGATGCGCAGCCGCTGGCCGAGCGCCGCAGCCAGCGGCGGCAGGTCGAGGTGAATCGTCTCCACCCCGAATGACCGCTCGGGCGCGCCGGCGTCAGCCACCGCTGCGCACGAGCTGATCGAGGCCGGCCGCGCGGATCACCTCCTGGTCCTCCTCGTACTTCAGCACCGATCCGAGGGTGAGGTCCACGGACGCCGCGTCCAGCTGCTCGATCCCGAGCACGCTCAGGGCCGCCAGCCAGTCGATCGCCTCGGCGATCCCCGGTGGCTTCTGCACGTCGCTGTCGCGCATGCGCGAGACCGCGTCGGCCACCTCCACCGCCAGCGCCTCCGAGGCGCCCTGCACGCGGCGGCGCACGATCTCCACCTCGCGCTCCGCGAGTCGGGATAGTCGATCCAGCGGTAGAGGCAGCGGCGTTTGACCGCGTCGTGGAGATCACGGGTCCGGTTGGACGTGAGGACGATGATCGGCGGATGGGTGGCCACGATCGTGCCGAGCTCGGGGATCGTCACGCTGGCGTCCGCGAGCAACTCGAGCAAGAACGCCTCGAAGTCGTCGTCGGCGCGATCGATCTCGTCGATCAGCAGGACCGCAGGCCGCGGGCCGGGATGCTCGAGCGCCCGCAGGAGCGGTCGTCGGATCAGGTAGTCCGAGCCGAACAGCTCCTCCTCGCTCAGCGTCGAGTCGCTCGAGTCGGCGAGCCGGATGCTGAGGAGCTGGCGGGGATAGTTCCACTCGTACAGCGCCTCGGCCGCGTCGATCCCCTCGTAGCACTGCAGCCGAATCAGCGGCGTGTCGAGCACGGCCGCCAGGGACTTGGCGGCCTCGGTCTTGCCCACTCCCGCCTCGCCCTCCAGCAGCAGCGGCTGGGGCAGGCGCAGGCTGAGGAACATCGACGTGGCCAGGCCCTCGTCCACCAGGTAGTCGACCCCGGCGAGGCGCCGGGCCAGCGTCTCGACGTCGGGCACGAGCCGGCGGACCTCCCCGGCGGCGTCGCCCGTTACCTCGGGCGGGGTCATGCGGCGGTCAGGGCGTCGAGGACGGCCTGGTAGTCCTCCGGGGTGTCCACGTCCCGCGGGATCGGACCCGCGATCGGCACCTGCACCACCTCGCCGGCGCGCTGGTCGAGCAGGCGCCACACGCCCTTGTCCCCGTGCAGGTCGGCGAGCTCGCCGAAAACGGCGCGCGCGAACGCGATCGGATGGCCCGTGCCGTCGTCGTAGCGGCACACGGCGAGCGGCATGTGCCCGCGGCCGGCGAGCAGCGCGGCCACCGTGCCCGCGGTCACGCCGGGCTGGTCGCCGAGCATCAGCACCAGGACCTCGCAGCGCGGGTCCACCACGGCGAGCGCCGCGGCGATCGACGACGAGCAGCCCGCTCCGTAGGCGTCGTTCACGACCACATCGGTGCCGCCGAGGTCCACGGCCGCGCGAACGGCGGCGCGCCGAGCCCCCGATCGCGACGATCGTCTGATCGAACGGGCACGCGCGGGCGGTGGCCACCACGTGTCCCAGCAGCGTCCCGTCGCCGTAGGGGAGCAGCTGCTTGGGACGGCCCAGGCGCTTCGAGCCGCCGGCGCCGAGCACGAGCCCGGTGACGAACGGCTCAGTCCGTGGCGGCATGCTGGTGGGCCAGCTCGAACTCGGCCTTGCAGCCCTCGCAGCAGAAGTAGACGGTCTCGCCCTCGTGCTGAGCCGAGGGCGTGCCGGCCACGGCGGCGACCGTCATCCCGCAGATCGGGTCGACGGCGGTCGCGGCCGTGGCGGGCCTGCGCCAGCCGCCTCACCGTGACCACCTTCGCCAGGATCGACAGCGCTATCTCCGCGGGGGTGCGTGCGCCGATGTCGAGGCCGGCGGGCACGTCGATCCGCTCGAGGAGCTCGGCGGACACGCCGTCGCCGCGCAGCTCGCCGATCACGCCGTCGCCGCGCTTGCGCGCTGGCCACCAGGCCCACGTAGGGCAGGCCCGCCTCCAGACCGCGGCGCAGCGCGTGCAGCTCGTCGCGCCCGTGCGCGGCCACCACCAGCGCGAGGTCGCCGGGCCGGGGATCGAGCGCGTCGCCGTCCGCCGCCACCGCGTCGAGCCCCAGCTCGGCGCAGAGCCGCAGGACGGCGCCGGCGATCGGCGTGTCGCCCACCACGAGCACGCGCGGGGCGGGCACCACGGGCTCGAGGAAGATCTCGATCGCCCCGCCCGACAGGCAGGGATTCTCGACCGTCACCGCGCCGTCCTCGCTCGCCACCTCCCGGCCCTGCGGGCCGACCGTCGGCCTCGTCGCCGAACGGGAGGATCCTCAGCAGCAGCGCCTCTCCGCTCTGCGAGCGCCTGAAGGGCGTACGCGCGCACGCTCTGCTCCGCGCACGCACCGCCCACGAATCCCTCGATCGTCCCGTCGGCGAGCACGAGCGCCATGTTCCCGGCCTCCACGCTCGTCGGATGCTGCGCGCGAACCACGGTCGCGGTCACGAACGACTCGCCCTGGTCGGCGAGCTGCCGCGCTCGCCGGGACATCGCGGCGGACATCATTGCGGTGGCTCGGGCCGTCCCTGCATCGCCGCCCAGACGCGAGCCGGGGTGCATGGCATGTCGATGTGCTCGACCCCGTGCGTCTCGTGGAGCGCGTCGATCACCGCGTTGACGATCGCCGGCGGCGAGCCCACGTTGGGCGACTCGCCCACGCCCTTCGCGCCCAGCGGGTGGTGGGGGCAGGGCGTGACCGTCTCGCCCGAGCTCGAAGTCGGGGCACTCGAGCGCCGTCGGGATGAGGTAGTCCATGAACGACGAGTTGAGGCAGTTCCCCTCCTCGTCGAAGGAGATCAGCTCCATCAGCGCGATGCCCACGCCCTCGGCCAGCCCGCCGTGGATCTGGCCGTCCACGACCATCGGGTTGATCCGCACCCCGCAGTCGTCGACCGCGATGAAGCGCCGGACCGTGACCTGGGCGGTGTCGGGATCGATGTCCACCACCGCGATGTAGGCGCCGTAGGGATAGGTGAGGTTCGGCGGGTCGTAGATCACCTGCGCGTCGAGCCCGCCCTCCATGTCGGCCGGCATCGGCTCGCCGCTGTAGGCCCGCTCCGCGATCTCCTCGATCATCGCGCCCTTCTCGGGGTCGCCCTTCACGTACCAGCGGCCCTTCTCCCACGCGAGGTCGTCGGGCCGCGTCTCCAGCATCGTCGCGGCGATCAGGCGGGCCTTGTCGCGGACCTTGCGCGAGACGACCGCCACCGCCCCGCCGGAGACCGGCGTGGAGCGGCTGCCGTAGGTGCCGAGGCCGTACGGGGACTTGTCGGTGTCCCCGTGGCGGACCTCCACGTCCTCCGGCGGGATGCCCAGCTCCTCGGCCACGATCTGCGCGAACGTGGTCTCGTGCCCCTGGCCCTGGGTCTGCGCGCTGATGCTCACCACCGCCTTGCCGGAGGGGTGCACGCGCAGATCGGCGCCGTCGTTCATGGACAGCCCGAGGATGTCCATGTGCTTGCGCGGCCCCGCGCCCACGCCCTCCGTGAAGAACGACACGCCGATGCCCATCAGCTCGCCGCGCGCCCGCTTCTCGGCCTGCTCGCGGCGCAGGTCCTCGTAGCCGGCGATCTCCATCGCCACGCCCATCGTCTTGGCGTACTCGCCGGAGTCATACGTCCATCCGGTGGTGGTCTCGTACGGGAACTGCTCGGGCGCGATGAAGCTGCGCATGCGCAGGTCGATCGGGTCGGCCTTCATCTCGAGCGCGAGCGCGTCCACCATCCGCTCGACGAGGTAGACGGCCTCGGTGATCCGGAACGAGCACCGGTAGGCCACACCGCCGGGGGCCTTGTTCGTGTAGACCGCCTTGACCTTGACGTGCGACGCCTGGAGGTCGTAGGACCCGCAGACGATGTGGAAGAACCCGGCCGGGAACTTCGTCGGCTGGGCGGTGCTGTCGAAGGCGCCGTGGTCGGCGATGACGTCCACGCGCAGGCCGGTGATCTTGCCGTCCTTCGAGCACATCTCGCCGCGCATGATGTAGTCGCGGGCGAAGCCGGTGGAGAGAAGGTTCTCGGAGCGGTTCTCCACCCACTTGACCGGCACGCCGGCCACGATCGAGCCGGCGATCGCGCACACATAGCCGGGGTAGACCGGCACCTTGTTGCCGAAGCCGCCGCCGATGTCCTGGCAGCGGATCCGGATCATGTGCTCGGCGAGCCCCGCGACGTGCGCGTAGACGGTCCGGTGGGCGTGCGGCGCCTGGTTGCCGTTGTAGATGTCGAGCTGGCCGGTCTCCGGGTTGAAGTCCGCGATGATGCCGCACGTCTCGAGCGGCGCCGGGTGGCAGCGCGGGTAGATGATGTCGCGGGTCACGACCGTGTCGGCCTCGGCGAAGGCGCGCTCGGTGGCCGCCTCGTCGCCGGCCTCCCAGGTCGGGCTCGCGGTGTTGTCGCGCTGGCCGGACTTGTCGTCGCGGATCAGCGGCGCGTCGGGGTCGAGCGCCTTGCGGGCGTTGACCACCGCCGGCAGCGGCTCGTACTCGACGTCGATCAGCTCCAGCGCGTCGTTGGCCGAGTACTCGTCGGTCGCGATCACGAACGCGACCTCCTGCCCCTGGAAGCGGACCTTGTCGCCGGCGAGCACGGCCTGGGTGTCGTAGGAGATCGTGGGCATCCACGCCAGGCCGAGCGTCTCGAGGTCCTTGGCGGTGACCACGGCGGCGACGTTGGGATGGGCCAGCGCGGCCGAGGTGTCGATCGAGACGATGCGCGCGTGGGCGTACGGGCTCCGCAGCACGGCGCCGTGCACCATCCCCGGCAGCTCGATGTCGTCGAGGTAGGTGCCCTGGCCGCGGATGAAGCGCGCGTCCTCCTTGCGCTTCAGGCGGCCGAAGCCGATCGGGCGCTCGGTGGAGGGGCTCGGGAGGTTCTCTACGACGGCCATGTCCTCATACCTCCTGCCGCGTCGGCGGCTTCGTGGTCGGCCGCCCAGCGAACGGCGCTGACGATGTTCTTGTAGCCCGTGCAGCGGCAGATCGCGCCGGAGATCGCCGTCCGGATCTCGTGGTCGCTCGGGTCCGGGTTCGCGTCCAGCAGGGCGCGCGCGGTCATCAGCATCCCCGGCGTGCAGAACCCGCACTGAAGGGCGTGGCGCTCGTGGAAGCCCTGCTGGATCGGGTCCAGCTCGCCGTCGACCTCGAGCGACTCGACGGTGCGGATCTCGTGGCCCGTCGCACATCACCGTCAGGATCGTGCACGACTTGACCGGCTGACCGTCCATCAGCACCACGCAGGCGCCGCAGTTGGAGGTGTCGCAGCCCCAGTGGGTGCCCGTCAGGCCGAGCGTCTCGCGGATGAAGTGCACGAGCAGCTGGCGCGGCTCGACGTCGCGGGAGACCTGCTCGCCGTTGACCGTCATCGAGACGTCCATGTGTCAGGCCTCCTGATGCAGCGCGCGCGCCGTCGCGCGGCGCAGCGCGCGTTGTGTGAGCACGCCGGCGAGATGGCGCTTGTAGTCGACCGGGCCGCGGCCGTCGGCGCTCGGAGAGCAGTCGGCCGAGGCGATCTCGCCCGCCTGCGCGAACAGCTCGTCCGACGGCGGCTTGCCGCGCATCAGCTCCTCGGCGCGGGTGAGATGGATCGGTCGTCATCCCCACCGCGCTGAGCGCGATGCCCACGTCCGACACCGTCCCGCCGTCGATCCATACGGCCGCCGACGCCGCGGCGATGGCCCAGTCGCCCGCGCGCCGCTCCACCTTCTCGTGCGCGCTGCCCGCGCCGGGACGCAGCGGCAGGCGGATCTCGGTGAGCATCTCGCCCGCGCCGACCGCGGTGGTGAACGGCCCCACGTGGAAGTCCGCCATCCCGACCACCCGCTCGCCGCCGGCTCCGCGGATCACGACCTGCGCCTTGACCGCCGAGCAGACGGCCGACAGGTCCTCGGCGGCGTCCGCCTGGCACAGCGAGCCGCCGATCGTGCCGCGGTTGCGGACCACCGGGTCGGCGATCACCGTCCTCCGCGTCGCGGAAGAGCGGAAAGTGCCGCGCCAGCAGCTCGGACTCCGCCAGCTCCACGTGCCGGGTGAGCGCGCCGATCCTGACCTCGCCGTCCTGCTCGCGGATGTAGGCGAGCTCCGCGAGGTCGTTGATGTCGATCAGGTGCGAGGGATTGGCCAGCCGCAGCTTCATCATCGGCAGCAGGCTGTGGCCGCCGGCGATGATCCGGGCGTCGGAGCCGAGCCGCTCGAGCGCCGCTATCGCGCCCTCCACGCTGGTGGCGCGCTCGTACTCGAATGGCGCGGGCGTCTGCAACGTGCTCCTCTCGATCAGGGACGCCGGATCGGGTGCCGCTTGCGAGGAGCGCCGATGTCGTCGCGCTGCTCGTACTGGACGGGGGCGTCGGCGCCGATGACCGGCGAGTTCGGCAGGTTCTCCGGGCTCGTGTGGCGGACGGAGGGGTAGAGCTGCCGCGCCGCCAGGCTGCCGCCCTCCACGTTCCTCAGCACCTCGCCCGCCGGGCTGGCCGCCGCGATCGGCGCCTCCCGGCCGAGCCTCGCGAGCGTGAGCGTGCCCTTCGTGTAGACCTCGCCGATGCGCGGCGCGTGCGACCTCGGTGCTCTCGGGGAAGTTCCGCAGCCCGGCCGCCGCGGCCCCCGGGTAGACGCTCTCGATCAGCCCGACGGCGTCGGCCAGGCCCGCCTTCTTCACGAGCAGGCCCTCGAGCAGGTCCACGCCCGCGTCGAGCTGCTCGTTGATCGCGTTGACCACGTCGTTGACCGGGCGCGGTCTTCTCCAGGATCTCGCCGACGCCGGCGATCACCTCGTCGAGGCCGGCGGCGATCCGCCGGAGCTCCAGGATCGTCGAGACCAGGTAGTAGACGAGGGCGAGCACGATCAGCAGGACCGCGACGATCATGACCACCCCGGCAGCGGGTATCGCGGCGACGACCATCGCCTGCTACCCCTCCTCCGCGTCGTCGAGGATCACGTCGAGCGAGCCGCCGTAGTTCGCGACGCCGGCGACCGTCTGCGCCACCTGGTCCTGCGTCGTCAGCAGGAGCGCGGTGGCGTCGAGGTCCTTCGAGCCCGCGGCCGCCACCGTCGCGATCTCGTCCACGGCCGGCACGATGCTCCTGGCCGCCCCCAGCACGCCGCGCAGCAGGTAGACGACGACCGGGAGGATCACGGCGAGCAGGACGACGTCTCCGATCCACCAGCAGGGTCATCGCGGCCTCCTCTCCGCCACGATCGCCGCCTTGCGGGCGATATCCGGCAGCGCGCCGAGGATGACGTCGAACTGGGCGTTGATCGCCTTGACCGCGGGCTCGAGCGGACGCAGGTGCTCGGACTCGACGCCGCTCAGCGCCGACGCGAGCGTCGCGAGGCCCTCCGAGATCGCGGTCAGGCCCTGGCGGACCCGTGATCAGCGCGACGGCGAGCACCGCGATGACGACCACGGCGAGCACGACGCTGAGCACGATGTACGCGTCGGTGCTCACGCCGTCTCGCCGAACCCGTCGGTGAGGGCGTTCATGTAGCCGTCCTGCACCACGGCCTCGTCCACGATCTGCGCCAGCACGGGCGCGGTGGCCTCGAGCTGCGGGATGTTCGCGGTGTTCGCGCCGACCTTGCCGGCGATCTCCAGCAGCCCTTCGACCGATCGCTGGATCCTCCCGACGTGCACGCAGGAGCATCGCGAGCAGCGCCGCGACCACCAGCGCCGCAGCGAGGCCGATGACCAGCGCGATCGCCCAATAGGTGTGCCCTGACACCGCGACGAGCGTCATCTTCCGACCGCCGCCTTTCGAAGCGCCCGAGCGGCGTGCAGGATCCTCACGCCCGAGTCGTTGATCCGCGCGATGCCGTCGAGCTCGGCCGTCTGCCGGCGGAGCACCTCGACCGCCTCCTCGGCCGTCTTGGCCTGCTTGGCGATCCGCATCGCCAGGGCCACGATCACGATCACGATCACCGCGGCGACCGCGATCACCACGACGCCGAGCACGAGCCCGACCACCCAGCCCGTGGACGCAGCTATCAGGTTCTCCTCCTCATCACGCTTCTCCCGAGCGTGACAATATCGCCTGGAGCTAGCCGGCCGGCCGGCTTGTCGTCCCGGCGCGACGCGGCGCCGATGTCCTTCAGGTCGGGCTCGGCGTCCTCCGGCAGGTCGGCGCCGCCGTCGGACGTGGCGTCGGCGTCGTCGCCCGCGCTCAGGTCCACGCCCTCCTCGGTGGCCGGCTCATCCGAGCCGGTCGTTCGCCCGAGGACCGAGCTGTCGAGCTCCGGGTCCTCCGCCAGCATCTCGCGCGGCGCGTCGGACCCGCCGAGCTCGGCGGGGACGATGCCCTCGCCGGCGGTGCCTCCCCACTCGCCCTTCTCGCGGGCCTCCTTCTCGTCCGGCGTGGTTCCGCCCCGCTGCTCGCTCGGCTTCTGCGCGGCCCTTCTCCTTGTCGCTGCCGGCCATTGGTCCCTCTTACCCCGGTGGCGGCAGAGTTAACTCGGCCGGCCGGCGCGTGGATCGGCCCGCTGGCGTCGGCGAGCCTTCCGCCTCGCCTCCCGGCCCGCAGCGCCAGGATCTCACCGAGCACGGCGATGGCGGTCTCCGCCGGGGTGCGCGCACCCACGTCCAGCCCGCACGGCGCGCTGATCCGAGCCAGCTCGGCCTCCGTCGACGCCGCTCGCCAGCAGGCGCGCCTCGCGGTCGGCCTGGGTGCGCCGGCTGCCGAGCGCGCCGATGTAGCCGGCGTCGCTCTGGAGCGCGGCGATCAGCGCCGGTTCGTCGAACTTCGGGTCGTGCGTGAACACGAGCACGGCGTCGCTCGCCCCGAGCTTCCTGTCGGCGAGGTAGCGGTCCGGCCAGTCCACCACCACCTCCGCGTGCTCGCGAAAGCGCGGGCTCTGTAGAAAGGCCTCGCGCGCGTCCACGATCGTCACTCGGTAGCCGATCTCGCCGGCGATCTTGGCGAGGGCGGCGCTGAAGTCGATGGCACCGAAGAGCACCATGCTGGGCGGCAGCGCGAACACCTGGATCGAGACCCCGATGTCCGAGCCCATCATCTCGCCCTTGCGGCTGTAGCGGCAGATCGCCGAACGGCCCTCGTCCAGATAGCCGCGCGCCTCGCGCTCGACGCTCCGGTCGAGGAGATCCGTCACGCCCAGGCCGCCGACGGTGCCCTCCGCGGTCACGACCATCTGCGCCCCCGCGCCGGGACCGTCGAGGAGCGTGGTGAGCGCCACCGGCCGCTCGCGCTCGATCTCCTCTCTGGTCGCGGCGAGCGCGGCGCGCTGGCGCTCGCCCAGCTCGTGGACGAACACCCGAACCGTGCCGCCGCACATGAGTCCCACGTCGGCTGCCTGCTGATCGCTGATCCCGTACGTGGCCACCCGCGGCGGGGCGCCGGCGAGCACGCCCTGCGCCTCCTCGACGAGCGCGCCCTCGATACATCCGCCGGTCACCGACCCCTCGATCCGGCCGCTGTCGTCCACGAGCATCTCCGCCCCGGGATCGAGCGGGGCCGAGCCGACGGTCTCGACGAGCGTCGCGGCAACGACGCGCCGGCCCTCGTCGAGCCACTGGAGCGCAACACGGTGCGAGCTGGGAAGCACCAGACAGGAACCTACTAGCTCCTCGCCGGCGGCTAGGGAGAATGTGGCCCGTGGAGGACTTCGAGATCGTCCTGATCGCGCTGTTCGTTTCGGTCGCCGGCCTGAACGCGCTGGCGCGCTGGCTCTCCGTGCCCTATCCCATCCTGCTCGTGCTGGGCGGGCTGGTGCTCGGACTGCTGCCGGGCATCCCGGAGATCGAGCTCGATCCCGACCTGGTGTTCGTGATCTTCCTGCCGCCGTTGCTGTACGCGGCGGCCTTCTTCGCGGACCTGCGTTCCCTGCGCACAGACCTGCGCGCGATCTCCCTCGCGTCGATCGGGCTCGTGCTGTTGACGATCGGGGCCGTGGCCGTGGTCGGGCACGAGGCGATCGGGCTCTCGTGGCCGCTGGCCTTCGCGCTCGGCGCGATCGTCTCGCCGACCGATCCCGTGGCTGCGACGACGATCATGCGCCAGCTCGGTGCCCCGCGCCGGCTCGTGAACGTCATCGAGGGCGAGAGCCTCGTGAACGACGCGACCGCGCTCGTGGCCTACCGCGTGGCGGTGACCGCCGCGGTTGGGGGGAGCTTCTCGGCGCTCGACGCGACGCTCGAGTTCGTGGGGGTCGCCGCCGGCGGGATCGCGATGGGGCTGGTTGTGGCCTTCGTGGTCGCCGAGATCCGGCGCCGGCTCGACGACGCACCGACGGAGATCACGATCTCGCTGCTCACCGCCTACGCGGCGTTCATCCCCGCGGACGCGCTCGGCCTGTCCGGCGTGCTGGCCTCGGTCACCGCCGGCATCTACCTGGGCTGGCGGGCCCCGGAGCTGATCACGCCGGAGACGCGGCTCCAGAGCACCGCCGTCTGGGAGATGCTCGTCTTCCTGCTCAACGCCACGCTGTTCATCCTGATCGGGCTCCAGCTGCCGGTGATCACAGCGGGGCTCGACGCCTATTCGGCCGGTGAGCTGGCCGGTTACTCGGCGCTGGTCTGCGCCACGGTGATCGGGACCCGCTTCGCCTTCATGTTCACCATGCCCTATGTGATCCGCGCGCTCGATCGCCGGCCCTCGCAGCGGGAGCGGCGGCAGGGCGCACGCGTCGCGGGTCGTATCGGCCTGGGCGGGGATGCGCGGAGCGGTCTCGCTCGCTGCCGCGCTGGCGCTGCCGCTCGAGACCGCACGCCGGTGCTCCGCTTCCAGGGCGCGATCTGATCCTCTTCATCACCTTCGCGCTGATCCTCGTGACGTTGGTGGGCCAGGGGCTCACGCTGCCGTACCTGATCCGTCGCCTGGGGGTGCAGGACGACGGCGCCGAGGAGGCGAGCGAGGAGATGCGGGCGCGGTGGATCGCCTCGCGCGCCGCACTGGAGCGGATCGATGAGCTGGCCGGGGAGGAGTGGACCCGCGACGACACGATCGAGCGCCTCCGCCGCCTCTTCGAGTTCCGCCAGCGGCGCATAAAGGTGCGGGCCGGCAAGGTCGAGGACGAAGACGGCATCGAGGACCGCTCGCTGGCCTACCAGCGACTGATGCACGAGCTCTACGCGGCGCAGCGACGGGCCGTCGTCGGACTGCGCAACGGGGGCGAGATCTCGAATGAGGTGATGCACCGGATCGAGCGGGAGCTCGACCTCGAGGAGTCGCGTCTGGAGGTGTGACGCGCCCGCGCGTGTTCAGCCGGTCCCAGCGCGGCGCACCCAGATTTCGAGCCATGTTCGACCACGTCACCATCCGCGTCGCTGACCGCTCGGTCTCGGAGCGCTTCTTCGAGACGGTTCTGGCGCCGCTCGGGATCGACACCACCTACAGCACGCGATCCTTCAGCGAGTGGCACGACTTCTCGCTGACGGAGGCCGGCCGACAAGCGCTCCATCACGCGAAGGCTCCATGTCGCGTTCGTCTCTCCGTCGACTCAGCAGGTCGACGAGTTCTGGCAGGCGGGCGTCGATGCGGGCTACCGCGACGACGGGCCTCCAGGCCCGCGTCCGCGCTACCGCGACGACTACTACGGCGCATTCCTTCGCGACCCCGACGGAAACAGCATCGAGGCCGTCCACCACGACGCGCTGCGGCGCGGGGACGGCATCATCGACCACCTCTGGATCCGCGTCGCGGACCTCGCCGCGGCCACGTCCTTCTACCGCATCGCCGCTGCGGCTGCGGGCTTCGACCTGCGCGCCGAAGAGCCCGAGCGGACGGCCTTCGCCGGCGGCGCGACGGGCGGGACGTTCTCCCTCGTCCCCGGACCGGCGACCGAGAACCTCCACATGGCCTTTCCCGGCGACGACGACGGGGTGCGGCGCTTCTACGAAGACAGCGTGGCCGCCGGGTATCGCGGCAACGGCGAACCCGGTGAGCGGCCCCAGTACCACCCGGGCTACTACGCCGCCTACGTCCTGGATCCCGACGGCAACAACATCGAGGTGGTCAACCACCACCTGGCCTGACCGCGCGGGTCAGACGCCCTGGCGTCTCTCGAAGCGCTCCTGCTCATCCGCCGTGCGCTCCGCCCACGGCACGGCCTCGAGCCGCCCGTCGGGGATGGGCGCGCCGCTCTCGACGGAGACGCCATAGGTCCCCTCGTCGAGCCGGTGCTCGGCTCGCTCGATCGCGGCCAGCTCCTCCCGCAAGCTCTCCGCGAGCCCTTCGTCGCGCTCCTCCTCGAAGAGCTCCGTGCCCTCGTCGGCGGGATGCTGATCGAGGTGGGAGAGCTCCTCGTCAGGCTCGCGGCGCAGTCCCGCGAGCGCGTGCTCGACACGCGTTCGCTCGCGGGCGAGCAGCTTGCGGGCCTGGTCGCTGTCCATCGCGGACCACCGTACACCGTCTCCGACGGCTGCCGCTCAGCGCGCCGGGTGGCGAGCCGTCACGGTGACCCGGGCGCCCTGCGCGGGGATCATCGTGACGTTGCGGTGCCGCGCCCGCTCGGGGCGCGCGTCGGGGGCCTCGAGGTCGGTACGCCGGGCGATCGCCTCAAGCACCACGCGTTGCTCGGCCATCGCCAGCGCGGCGCCGAGGCAGCGCCGAATGCCCCCGCCGAACGGGATCCACGTGTACGTGCCCGGCTTGTGCCCGACGAAGCGCTCCGGGCGGAACTCGTAGGGCTCCGGGTACACGTCCTCACGATGGTGGAGGAGCAGGATGCTGATCAGGATCGAGCTCTCCGCCGGCACGCCGTATTCGCCCAAGCGCCAGGGCACGGTCACGTTGCGGCCGATGATCGGAATCACCGGCCGCGAGCGCATCGTCTCGTGGATCGTGGCCTCTACGTAGCCGTCGGGATCCTCGCCCGAGCGGGCCACCACGCGCAGTCGGTCGTAGGCCGGCGGGTGGCGGAGCAGGCGCTCGAACGACCAGGCCAGCGAGTTGGCGGTGGTCTCGTGGCCGGCGAGCACGAGCGTGAGCAGCTCGTCGCGTAGCTCCTGGTCGGTGAGACGCTCGCCCTCCTCCGTCTCGGCGTCGAGCAGCAGCGAGAGGATGTCGGTGCCCCGCTCGGCGGCACGTCGCGCCGCGATCACCGCGTACACGTGGCGGTCGAGATAGGACATCGCCGCCCTGGTGATCCCGACGGCCTCGTCCTTGCCCGAGTTCACGAGCTCCACCAGCTGCGCCTCGGGGCGCGTGGAGAGGCTCACGAGCACGCGGATCGCGCGCCGGAGCCGGTGCTCGGGTGTGCCCGGCGCGGGCTTGCCCTCGATACCGAAGATGCCCGCCATGATCACGTCGAGGGTGATGGCCTGCATCCGGGGCGCGAGCGCGAAGGGCGCGCCGAGCGGCCAGCGGTCGATCTCCCGGTCGGCGGCCTCGGCGATCATCCTCGTGTAGCGCTCCACGGCCTCGCCGTGGAACGGCGGGAGCAAGAGCTTGCGCTGGCGCATGTGTCGCGGGCCGATGGCAGTCAGCACGGAGCTGGGGCCCACGATCGGCCGGAGCGGCGACTCCCCGGTGACCGACGGCGCCAGCTCGGGCCTGGCCGTGAAGAGCGACTTCACGTGGTCCGGGTGTGAGGTCACGGCCACCACCGGGCGCCGGCCCGCGAGCGTGTCGATGCGGAACACCTCACCCAGCTCGCGCTGGGCACGCGATACGAACTCGATCTGGCGGACGCTCACCCGCAGGGTCTGCAGAGCACGTGGCAAGTCGACCCGAGGAGGGAGCTGCGGGAGCGGCTCTTCGCCGGGCAACGGCCCCGCCGGCGAGGCCGGCACGGCGTCCTGCTGTGTGACCGGCGCGACCGTCGTGCTCATCCCGCGCTCCTCACTCCCGGGAGAGTAGACAGGCTCGAGCCGGCCGATATCACCATCATGCACAGCGCACCGGGTGAAGGCCCACTACAGGAGGTAGCAATGATCGTCATGTTTTCCGCGCGGCGCCTCAAGCCAGGCGCCTGGGAGCAGTTCCGCCGTGCTTGGGACCCGGGCGACGCCAGGCCGCCGGGCTTCCAGCGCGCGTACCACGCGCGCAACATCCGCGACGAGGACGAGATCGTCTCGTTCGGACTGTTCGACATGACCGAAGACGACTATCGCCGCTGGCGCGAAGAGGCCGATTCCCAGGAGACGCAGCGCGTGGACCGGCTCTCGGCGTTCGTACAGAACGAGTACGTGTCCGGCGTCTACGAGGTGATCGACTCCGTGGACGAGTAGAGGCACGCGGCGATCCGCTCGGCGGCCGCCAGCACGGGGAGGTTGGTGTTGGCGCGGGGGATGGCCGGCATGATCGACGCATCCGCGACGTGCAGGTTCTGGAACCCGTGAACCCGCCCGGTCGCGTCGACCACCGACCGGCCGTCGCCCGGACGGCCCATCGCGCAGGTGCCGACCGGGTGAAAGTAGGGCGAGACGGATTCGGCGCAGTGGCTCCGAAGCTCGTCGGCGGAGAGCGCGGAATCGGGTGCCAGCTGGTGGTCCCAGGTTCCGTGGGCCGCCCGCGATCCGGTCAGCCGGCCGCACAGCTCGAGGCCGTCGAGGATCGCCGTCATGTCGTGGTCGGATGCGAGATCCTGCGGCGTGACGAACGGCAGGTGCTCGGGATCGCTCGAGCGCAGCGTTACGGCCCCCGTCCACTCCGGCTCGAGGAGCGCCGCGTTGAGCCCGAGCACATGACCCGTGCGCTCTGGAAAGCCGCCATCGGCCGCAGCAATCAGGCCGACCATCAGGTGGAGGTCCCAGGCTCCGTCGGGGGCCTGGGAGCTGCACGCCCGCGCGATCCCCTGGCTGAAGAAGGTCAGGCCGCCCGCGGCGTGATCGTCGATGCGCTCCTGCATGCCTGCGCTCGGCGCCAGCCGCACGCGCACACTGCAGTGGTCGCGGAGACGACGACCGACCGGCAGGTCCGCGCGGACGCTGATCCCGTGGCGCGCGAGCTCCTCTTCCGGGCCGATGCCGCTGCGCATCAGCACGGCGGGTGATCCATAGCTCCCGGCGGTGACCACCACGCACTCGGCCCGGACCCGTACCTCGGAGCCGTCCCGGCGCACGATTGCACCCACGGCGCGGTCTCCGTCCAGCTCGACGCGGTCGACCAGCGAGTCGGCCAGGATGGTGAGGTTCGAGCGCCCGCGCGCGGCATCCAGATAGGCAAACGCCGCGTTCCAGCGGGTCGTGCCGACGACATTCAGCGGCATGGGGCCGGCGCCGGTGACACGCGAGTGGTCGTTGACGTCGTCGAGCGCGCCGAGTCCGATCTCCTCCGCAGCAGCGATGCAGGTCTGCAGCCACGGGTTGACCTCGTCGCCGCTGAAGCGCCGCAGCGGCATCACCGACTCGAGGCGCTCGATGTGCCCGCGCATGGCCGCTGCCGCCCAGCCGCTGTCGCCGCTCGCCCTGGCCCACTCGTCCCAGTCGGCTGCAGGCGGATGGATCCAGAAGCAGAGGTTGTGGGCCGAGCAGCCGCCGATCACACGCGCGACCATCAGGACATCCGACTCGTCGCGCCAGTCGTGGGTGTCGGGCCCGACGCGGCCGTCGATCAGCTCCGATGGCCAGCCGCCGCCGCCCTGCGCGCCGTAGTCGGGCCCCGCCTCGACGAGGCACACGGAGCGGCTGGGATCCTCGCTCAACCTGGCCGCCAGCACGCATCCGGCGGTGCCGCCCCCGAGGATGACCACGTCGTACACGTCCGCTCCCACGCGCGCAGACTAGCCCTGCATGCGCCGTCGATTTAACCTCGCCGCATGCGCAGCCCCTCGCCCCGGATCCACGGCCGGGGCGCTCCGCTCGTGCTGGGCCTGTCCGTGGTGGCCCAGCTGCTGTTCGCGCCTCCCGCAGTCGCGGCCACGTCGCGGGTGACGTCCATGACGGTGCAGGGGCGGCAGGGGCTCGAACGCGGGTACGAGCGGGCCTACGGAACGGTCCGGGGCCACGCCTCCGGCCGCGAGCGGGTGCGCGGGCTCCGCGCCGCCGGACTCGCCTACACCGCGCAGTACGAGCTGATCCGGCCGATCGCCGGGCCACGGCCGCGGCTGCTCCTCGTGGAAGCCGAGAACCGCGGAAACCCGCTCGTACTCAACGCGCTCACCCCGGGGTCGTCGGCGGCCGGGCCACCCGCGACCGCGGTCTACCCGCGCAAGGTCGCCCGCTTCCTTCATTCCGAGCGCCTCGCGTACGCGCGCGTGCAATGGCAGACCGGTGTCGCCGCAGGGGTGCCGCCCTCGGCACAGGGCCTCGGGGAGGTCATCGTGCGGGACTTCGGGCGCGCCCTCGCCCGTCGCTACCCGCGGCGAGCGCTGGTGGGCGTAAGCCAAGGCGCGTTCTTCGTCGACACCTTCATCGCCGAGGGCTTCAACGCCGTTCCCGGCGGGGGTCGCGCCTACGCCCAGGCGCTCACAGTGGACGGGACCGGGAATTGGATGGCGCTCAACCAACTCGCCGGCGCCGGCGCACAGAACGCGTACCTGCGCGCGAACGGCCGGCCGCTCTCCTACCGGCGGATGCTCCGCCGTGCCCGCACCGACCCGACGCTCATAGACGTGGCCAACTACACCGACTTCTATCGCCTGCGCGCGGGGCTGACGGACACGACCCCACCTCCCCCCGGGGTCCGCCGATACGACTGGCCCTCCCCACACCAGTCCTTCTCACCCGCGGCGGTCTTCGGCGGGCTCGGGTGCAACGGAGGCCGGGAGATCCCGCTCAATCCGCTGCGCTACGGGCCCTACCTCCGGGCCCTCGTGCACGGCATGGCCCGCCGCCACCTGCCCGCCTCGCGGCGATTCACCCTCGGGCCCCGCCCGCGCACCAGCCCCAGCTTCAACGGGCTGCCCGGCGTGACCGTGCGGGTGCCGCGCACCGACCGGCTCTCCCAGCCCCGGGGCGGCGTCCGCTTTCCCGAGCTGGAGCTACCGCTCGGGCGCCTCGAGCCGGTGTCGCTCTCTCCGGCCCTCACCACGAGCCCGGTGGCCGTCTGCGGGAACTCGGGCGGCTTCACGCCCTTCACGCCGGCCACCGTGTCCAAGCGATACACGCGCACGACCTACCTGGACCGCTACGCACGCGCGCTCACCACGCTCGAGCGGCGCGGGTACCTCCGCTCCGCGGACCGCCGGTCGATGCTCGCCGCGGCCGCTGCCGACTACGCCGCGGCGCTACGGGAGGGGTCCTAGCGCTGCGAGCGGCGCCGGGGTTTCACGTATGCCCTCAGCTTCGGCTCGGCCTTCACCTGCGGCGCTGCCGCGCTCTGTCCCGAGGTGAGGCTGCCCGCGGCTCCGAGCACTCCCATCGTCGTGGCCTCATCGAGTCCCGGCGCGAATGGGTGGGCACAAACAGTGGACGGCAACCTCGAGACCCGGGCGGCTCCCGCAATGCCGGAGCCGGTGTGAGCGACCGCGTCTTCGAACGCCGCGAACGTGACCGAGTCGAGCGCGGTGCCGATGTGCGTCGTGGTCCGCCCGGGACAGACCTTCTGGATCAGGATGTTCGAGGCGCCCGCGAGCGCCGAGGTGGGATGCCTGCCGCCCTGCGGCTGAACCGTCTCGTCGGTGAGCGAGCGAACGGTCGTGTAGGACACATTGCCGGGCGTCTCGTCCGGGTACGAGTTCAGCGCCGCGAGCAGCTTCGAGCCGCGCGTCTGCTGCCAGGCCGCCGGGGTGCACGGGTTCTCCGCCGTGCACGCGTCGGCCGACTCGAGCCCGACGGTCGTTCCGTGCTGTGTTCCCGCCGCCGCGAGCACGTCCGAGACCTTGCTCCGCAGGTCGGGCCAGTAGGTCAGCGCCATCCGGGGAAGCAGCCCGCCCTGGCTGATGCCGAAGACCGCAACCTTGCGCCCGGCGAGCGCGGCCTCACGACGCAGCCCCCAGACCAAGTACTGCACCGACACCTGGATGTCCGCCGTGGTCGAGGCGGGAAAGTCGACGTAACAGCCCGGATGACCGTAGGCGTCGATCGCATCCTTTCCGATGGCATACGCCTGCTCGCCCGTCGCGCCGGTGCCGGTGACGAGCATGACGGGAGTCTTCTTCGCGTCTCTCACCGGGCGCGGGCAGTGGAAGGCCGCTGCCAGCTTCGCCCGCGCGACGGTCAACTTGGGTCCCGCCGGGGGTTTCGCGCCGGCCGGAGAGGCGCAGGCCAGAGCTGCCAGCGCTGCGAGCGCAGCCGGCCCGGCCAGGCGTCGGGTCGAGCGCGAACGGAGGAGACGGCAGGGAGACATGCAAACCGCAGCCTACGCGTCGAGGAGCGTCTCAGTATCCGCGGACGACCGTGCCCGTCCGCACGGCCTCGAGCGCGCTCGCCGGAATGGCCTTGAGGCCGCCCAGGTCCTCGTCCACCCAGCCTGTGTCCACCGCGCCCGAGATGTAGACGCGCGGCGAGCCGGCATTGTCGGCCACGAGCGCGCCGTAGGTCTGAAGCGCCTGGGCCACCACGCGCGCCTGGCCGCGCAGATGGCTGATGTCGTAGCTCGCCTTGAGGCGCACGCGCAGGCCCATCGGGGGCTCGTCGGGATCGGTGTTCGAGGAGGCCCAGTGGGTGGCCGGGTGAATGTATGCCCGCTGCGTGGTGGGCACGGTGATGCGCAGGGCGTGGCGGATCACCCCGGCGTCCGCTTCGTCGCGGCGCGCGAGGCCCGGCAGCATCGGAAGGCCCGCGGCATCCGCCGAGGTCCAGCCATCGGGCCGCAGCGCGTTGGACCGTAGGTCCCAGACCGCCCCGCTGTAGGCGTGCCAGCCACTCCCCTCCCGCTGCGCGGCATAGAGCTCGAAGAGCTTGCAGTCGCCCTGCCGGAGGGCGAGCACGTGACGATCCCCACCGCCCTCCACCGGGGCGTCGAGGGGGGTCGGATAGGGACCGGGATCCGACTCGTCGGGTTCGTCGAACGAGATTGGCACGAGCGGCTGGGAGAAGGGCACGCTCACGTAGGGGATGCCGTACTGGCCGTCCCCGCCGAAGTCGGGCCAGAGCGTCATGCTGCCGAGCGAGCCGATGTAGTCGTGCGAGGTGTCGACCGGTGCCTCGGAGATGTCCTGATTCCAGGGGTTGTCCTCGGGAAAGACACGGCAGGCGCCGATCATGGGCCCGCTTCCGCCGGCCGGCGGTCCGCCGCCGGGAGGCGACTCGGACGGCGGCCGCGTCGGGGACGGACGCCCCCGAGTCGTGACCCTCACCGAGCGGCCGGCGGCGCAGCGCCTGCCGCGGCAGGCACGGACGGTGTAGCGGTACCTGGTGGACTTGGCGACCCGGCGGTCCCTCCATCCCCGCCGCCCCGCTCGCAGCCGGACCTCGTGCCGTCGCTTCTTGCCCGCACGGCGCTTGATGACCTCGTAGCGCGTCTCGCCGCGCGAGCGGTCTCTCCAGCTCAGCCGCACGCTCGATTCACCGGCGGAGGCGGTGAGGCGCTTGACCGGCCGGAGGCGCGCCTCGGCGGTTGCGCAGACCCCCAGGACGAGGACGAGCGCGAGGAGCAGAGCGGGACGGCGGCCTTCATCGAATGTTCAGTCGGCTCCGGACGGGCACGCGTGAGCGATCCACCCCGTTCCTAGGCGCCTCGTCCACGAGGGCACCGCTACTTCATCAACTTCACAGTCCGCTTGACGGCGCGCTCGTTGCCGGCGGCGTCGACGAGCTTGACCGTGATCGACGCGGTCACCTTCCTGCCCTTCTTGACCGCCGTGTTGATCTTCTTGAACGCCGCCTTGGCCGCCTTCTTGGCACCTCTCGGCTTCAGCTTCAGCATCGCGCTCCTACCGGCGGCGATCGTCGCGGTCGCGCTGGTGAGCCGGATCGCCTTCCCCGCGCCCTTGATCTTCACCGTGCCGCTCGCGATGGCGACGACACGACCCTCGCCGGGAGCGGTCACCTTCGTGCCGATCGACAGCGACGGAGCCCTTGATCCGCTGGCGGCCGTCGCGGGCGACCTTCGATCTTGGCGACCGCGTTGATCGAGCCGGGCGCCATCTCGGCGCCTTCGGCGTCGGCGTCGGCGTCGGCGCCGGCGTGGGCGCCGGCGCCGGCGGCACCGACGGGCCGTTGACGGCGATCGTGAGGGTCTGGCCGGCGCTCCCGATGTTGCCGGCGGGATCCGGAGCCGAGGCGACGACCGACCAGGTGCCCTCGCCGACGAGGGTCGGCGTGGCGTTCCACGTGCCGTTGGCCTGCACCAGCGTCGTCATCGTCTGGCCGGCGATCGACACCGTGACGGTCGTGCCGGGCGCAGCGTCGGAGGTACCCGTGATGGTCGGGTCCAGGTCGTTCGTCGTCGCGGTCGGCCCCGCCGTTGATCGCGACGACCGGCGACACCGTGTCGACGGTCAGCATCTGGGTGAAGCTGGCCGGGTTCCCGGCCGCGTCGGAGACCGACATGACGACGCGATGCGGGCCGTCGGAGAGGGCAGCCGCGGTCACGGACCACGCCCCGCCGCCTGAGACCAGCCCCGTCAGCGTCTCGTCCGCGAGGGTCACGGTCACGGTCGTGCCTGGCGCGACGTCCGCCGTCCCGGAGATGTCCGGTGTCGCATCGTTGGTCAGCGCAGTGGCCCCACCGGCGATCGTCACCGGGGGTGCGGTGGTGTCGACGGTCAGCACCTGGCTGTCGGTGCCGTCGTTGCCGGCGGGGTCGGAGACGGAGACGGTGACGGCGCGGGTGCCGTCGGTCAGCGCGGTCGGGGTCACGTTCCACGTCCCCCCCGGCTGCACGAGCGCGGTGAGGACCTGCGAGTCCACGCTCACGTGGACGACCGTGCCAACCGCGACGTCGCTGGTGCCGGCGAGCGTCGGGGTCGGGTCGTTCGTCGTCAGGGACGGTCCGCCGTCGATGGTGACGACGGGCAGCACCGTGTCGACGGTCAGCTGCTGGGTGGCGCTCCCCGGGTTTCCTGCCCCGTCCGTGACGGAGGCGACGACCGGATAGGTGGCATTCGCCAGGATCGCCGAGGTCACCGACCATGCGCCGCCCGAGGGGGTCGCGGTGAGGGTCTGCCCGTTGATCGTCACGGTGACGAGCGCCGGTGCCTCGACGTCGGTCGTTCCGCTGATCGTCGGGGTCGTGTCGGTTGTGATGTCGCTGGCCCCGCCGGTGATGGTGACCACGGGCGGGGCGCTGTAGAACTCGTTGGCGTCGAGCGTGAGGGCGCCGTTGCGCGCGAACGCGCGGCCGTTGACCAGGCTCCCGTTACCGACGGCCACCGCGTCGAGCGCCATGAGCGTTCCCGCGAAATCGGCATTCGCGCCGATGGCGCCGGCGCCGTTGACCTGCCAGAACACCCGGGACGCCTGGGCGCCGCCCGCCAGCACGACATGGCTTCCGGCGGCCATGGCCATGGCGCCGTTGACCTGGAAGACGAAGACGGCGTTCGGGTTGCCCCCGGCGTCGAGAGTCACCGTTCCGGTGTTCGACACGGCGCCGGCGATGGTGTGTAGCCCCGGCAGGACGGTCGCGCCGGCAAGCGCGCCCGCGAGCGCGTCGCCGCCCGTCCGGGCAGCCACATCGTTGTAGGCCGCGACCAGATCCGCGTGAGCCTGCGCGGCGGCGGCGTCGCCGATGTGCACCGCGCCGGTCACGACCCCGGGCGGAAAGCCGGTCGGCTGGGTGTTCGCCTTCACGCCGAGGTCGCCCCGGAGCCTGGTGTGCGGTGCGCCGGGGGCGCTCACGGTGTTGCCGATAGAGGCGCCGCTCAACACTGCGTAGGTCGACGCGTCACCGAGGTCCACCATGGTCGTGGGAGCGGCGACGGCGGACGGAGCGGCCGGCCCGAAGGCTCCGATCAGGAGGCAGCCGGCGAGCGCTGCGAGGCCAAGACGACAAGACGGCGACTGCAGACCGGACATGGACGCACCTCCAAAGGGGGCTGTCCGAGCCCGGCGGGCTGACTTGCTGTTCCGATGTGCATCGGCAGTCGGCGTCGCGGGCTTGACCGGCACGCACTTCCGGCTAGACGCGGCTGCCCTGCGGAGGGAGGCGTGCGCCTCATGCGGTCACCGCCTGCCCGCGGGCGCCGGGGGTACCCTGCTGCCCGTGTCGCAAGCTGCCGACCCGCGCGTGGACGCGTACATCGACGCCCTGCCCGGATGGCAGCAGGAGATCTGCCGGGAGGTCCGCGAGCTGGTCCACTCGGCCGACCCCGAGATCGCGGAGACGATCAAGCGCTCGCGCCAGCCCTACTTCGTGCTGGAGGGCAACATCTGCGCCCTGCTGGCCACCAAGGACCACGTCAACGTGTTCCTCTACGACGGCGCGATCGTCCCCGACCCCGAGGGGATCATCACCGGCGGCCACACCAACTCGACCGCCCGCACCATGGCCGTCTACGAGGGCGAGGAGATCAAGCAGGACGCCTTCGTCGCGATGATCCGCCAGATCGTCGCCAACAATCGAGCCGGCGGCTGGCGTGCGCTCAAGCGCCAGGGGTGACGCGATCTAGAGGTCGACGATGACCTCGAACCCGCCGTAGATCATCCGCTTGTAGTCGGCGATCTCGCCTGCCGGATCCATCAGCGCCTTCATCCGCTCGTCGCTCATCACCTTGGCGTTGACGTCGTCCCGATGCTGGCGTGACTCGTAGGTGATCCAGGCGAAGATCACCGTCTCGTCATCCTCGACCTTGACGCTGCGGGGGAAGGAGGTCACCTCGCCCACCTTTACGTCGTCGGCCAGGCACTCCTTGTAGTCGAGCGCTCCGTGCTCGATCCAGAGCCCGCCCGCCGTCGACGCGACCTCGCGATATCTGTCGACGTTCGACTTCGGCAGGGGCATGACGAATCCATCTACGTAACCGGCCATCTGGAGCCTCTTTCGTCGGGTGGGAGTCGTGCATTAGACCGACCCGGGCGGCAAGACTCATCGCTGCCCGTCAGACGCGACGGCAGCGGGCTAGCGATTCACGTACGGCTGGTAGCCGCGGCAGGGCTCGCCGCGCAGCCCCGGACACGGCGGAAGCCCGGTGGGAACGCTCACGCCCGGCACCACGGGAAGCAGCAGCCTGGAGGGCATCTGCTGCGAGCGGGCGATGGCCACCGCGGCAGTGCCGCTCGGGTCGGTCTCGCCGAAGGCCCAGATGGGCTGATCGCCGTTCGGCGCTGAGATCGTGACCCGGATGCGCGAGCCGGCGCGGTACACGTGCCCCTGGTAGTAGAGCGGGATCGTGACCTCGACGAAGCGACCCGCCGGCATCGGCGACACGTCGGCCGCTCGCAGGCTCAGGACGGGCTCGAGCGGCGTGCTCTTGGCGGCGTCGAGCTTGCGCTCGTTCGCTCGCAACCAGCCGCCCTGCACGAACGTCTCCTTGCCGTCGGGCCTGACCTCGCTGATCGTCGCCTGGAGGTCGACGTTCGGGGTCGAGGAGCGGACCCAGGCGCGCACGGCGCCGGCGCCGATGACAGTCGTGTTGGCGCTCAGCGGCTTGGTGAGGTAGGACGCGGCGCTGCCGGGCGGGTTCTGGGTCCACTGGTAGGTGGGCGTGGCGGTCCAGAGGCCGCCCGAGCCCGCCGCAGTGTCGCCGGTGAAGTCGGTCGCGGGCCTGGCGTGGGCGTTCCACGTGAACGAGTCGGATCCCGCCTGCGCGGGCGGAGCGTCGCCGAGCGCTCCACCGGACGCCAGGTACCAGGATCGGGCCGTGGTGCCGGGGATCGGGAAGCTGGACCAGGAGCGCTCGAAGCCTGGGGCCGGGTGGCCGGGCTGCAGGCCGCCGGCGCCGTTGTCGAAGAGGATGCGGATTGCCGGCAGCTGCTCGAACGCCGCCAGCGCGGTCGCGTAGGTGGGCTGCAGCTGGATCGGGTCGGGCGGCATCGTCACGCCCGTGATGCCCATCGCCTCCTGGTAGATCACCGGCGCGGCCGCGTGGATCAGCGCCGAGTTCACGATCGGCGCCTGCTTAGCGACGTAGAGCTGCAGGAAGTCGTACCAGCGGTTGAAGGTCTCCGGGGCGAGGGAGTCCACGTGGGTGCCGTTGGTGAAGGTGAACCACTTGCGCTGCGTCCCGGTGAAGCGCTTCGCGAGGGTCGGGCAGTGGCCGCCCGTCTGCTCGTCGGTCCACTGGCAGGCCATGAACACCGGCGCCTTGATCTTGTTCACGAACGTCTCCGGCGACAGCGGGTCGGCCACGGCGGGCACGTAGTGGTCGTTGGCGCGGATCTTGGCCATCAGGTCCACCGCCTCGGGGTGGAGGGCCTGGTTGGACTTGCAGGTCTGGTCGCCCTCCTGGACCCGCTTGTAGGCCCAGGGCTGCCCACCCGTGGGTGACGCCGCCTGGGCGTCGTGGATGCGCTCCTGGGCCCAGGCGACCGCGAAGCCCGTGTTCAGGATGCCGCCCGGATACAGCGTGGTCTGGGTGGAGTCGATCACCGAGAGCGGCGAGATGGCGGCCAGGCTCGGCGGGTTGTTCTGGGCGGTGAACAGCTGGCTGATCCCGCCGTAGGAGATCCCCATCATGCCCACCTTGTTGTGGAGAGCCCACGGCTGGCGGGCGATGGTCTCGACCACGTCGTAGCCGTCGAGGCCCTGCAGCGGCTCGAAGAAGTCGAAGGCGCCGCCCGAGCAGCCGGTGCCGCGCATGTTCACGTCGACCACGGTGAACCCCATCAGGTTGGCGAGGATTGCGATCCCGCTCTGCGGACCGGCGGGGTCGGCGTACCCGTAGCCGGAGTACTCGATCAGGGTCGGGGTGGGCCCTGAGCCGACCTGCGGCAGTTGAACGCCGTCCGGGAGCGGCAGCGCGTTCGCCACGTCCTGTGGCGGGTGCACGTACATCGACAGTTGGGTGCCGTCACGGGTGGTCAGATAGCCGTAGCCGCTCGAGGGAATCGTCTGGTTGTAGACGCCGGTGCTGGGCGGAGCCGGCTGGGTCGACAGCACCGTCAGCGGTCCTGACGCCTCCCCTCCGGCCGAAGGCCGTACGCGGTAGCCGGTGCCCGGCGTCACGTTGCGGAACAGCACGCCCCCGAGCGAGTTGGCCTTCCGCGTGGCCACCGTCTGCCCCGCACCGTTCAGCAGGGACATCTGCGCGCCTGGTGCGGCACCGGTCACGTAGACCTGCTCGACGCTGCCGCGCGCGCTGAACGACGGCGCGGCGAAGGCCGGCGTGGCCAGGAGCATCGAAGCGAGCAACCCGGCGCTGAGTGCGATCCAAACCCTCAACCCCCTCACGGGAGGGCACCTACCCAGCAGCTGCGTTTCTGAAACTCCCGTGTTTCTCAATCGGCGCTACGGCGCCGCCCGCCAGCGGGCACGCGACTCCGGCGCCTCCCAGGGCTCGGCGAGGTAGATCGTCTCGCGGATCACCCTGTCGTCCCGGAACTCGAGGATCTGCACGGTGGGCCGGCGCGGTCCGTCGTCGTAGCTGATCGTGCCCTCGACGACCCACAGGTCGCCCCGGCCTCGCATCCTGCTGATCTCCAAGGCGACCTTCGCCGGGTACTCGCTGCGCCACTCCTTGAAGTTGGCGAGCCCCTCGAACCGCTCGCCGGACTGCGGGAACTCGAGGACGGCGTCCTCGTCGTAGATCTCGTGGCTGACCTCAGGGTCCCTGCCCGTGTACTCCCAGAACCGCTCGATCTGCGCCCGCCGCTCGGCCTCGTTCATCGCCTCATCCTGCCTACTACAACACAGGGCCACATCACGTGTCAGCCGGCGCTTCGTTGGGCGTAGGCTCGCCCGGTGAGCCTCGGCTCCCTCGCGCTGATCGTGACTGCCGGTCTCGCCGGCCCCTTGCTTGCGGCCAGCCGGCGAGTGTTCGTCCCGGTCGTGGTCGGAGAGATCGTCGCCGGAGTCGTTCTCGGCCGCAGCGGCCTGGATGTCATCGACGTCGACAACGCGACTGTGTCGTTCCTGGCAGAGGCCGGCTTCGCCATGCTGATGCTGACCGTAGGCATGCACGTCCCGCTGCGTGACCGGCGTCTGCGCCGGGCCCTCGGACCGGGCGCGCTGGCGGCGGGGGTAGTCGCGATTACTGCGCCGCTCGGTGGCTTGGCCGTGGCCGAGCTGACCGGGACAGGCCATATCGGCGTCTATGCCGTCCTGCTGGCCTCGGGCTCTGCGGCGGTCGTGCTGCCGACACTGCACGAGAGAAAGCTCGACGGCCCAGAGGCGCTTGTGGTGATCGCACAGGTCACGGTCGCCGACGTGGCGGCGATCCTCGCCGTTCCCCTCGTGCTCCAGCCCGGGCGGGCCGCCAATGCCGCTGTTGGCGGTCTGCTCATCGCCGGGTGCGCCCTGGCCCTGTTCTTCGTCGCCCGATCGCTGCGCCCGCGCCCCTGGGTCCACCGGCTACGCAAGCGCTCCAAGCAACGCGGGTGGGCGCTCGACCTGCGTCTGTCACTGGCCGTGCTGTTCGGTCTGGCTTGGATCGCACAGGAAAGCGACACCAGCGTGCTCCTGGCCGGATTCGGCATGGGTCTCGTCGTGGCCGCGATCGGAGGACCAAAGCGCCTGTCGGCTCAGGTCCGCGGCATCGCGGAAGGCTTCTTTGTCCCGCTCTTCTTCGTCGTGCTCGGCGCCCGACTGGACTTCAGCGCGCTGCTCGACCAACCGGATCTGCTGCTCGTGAGCGCGGCGCTCATCGTGCTCAATCTCGTCATCCACGCCTTCGCCGCGCTGGCCACGCGCCAGCCACTGTCCGCGGGCCTGATCGCCACGGCCCAACTCGGCGTCCCCGCCGCGGTGGTACAGATCGGACTTCAAGAGCACGTCATCACCCCGGCCCTGGGCGCCGCGATAACCGTCGCCGCCCTCGCGACGCTCGGCCTCTGCGCCCTCGGCACGAACCTGCTCGCCGGCCGAACGGCGCCCCGACCCATCCCGCCAAGAGCCCAGCCAGGCCCGTCGCCGCCACAAGTCGCAGCCTAAATGCGACCCAGCAGGACGGCGCCGCCGACAACGGCGTGGTCCCGTAGAGATGAGAATCAGCGGCCAGCGCAACTCCGGGCGTGTCGGCGGTTTGTGGCAAACGTGACGCGCTCTTGGCCCGTCGTTGCCGTCGCTGCAACGTTGCTACTCGCCCTCGCGCCCGCCGCATACGGCGCCTTCCCCGGCCGCAACGGCTACATCGCATACGAGCACCGCGCGAGCGGGAGCGCGGGCGAGGAGGGCGAGGGTCCGACCACGTCCGAGCGCTCACTCAAGGTCGGGCTCTTCTCGGGTGGAGAGCGCTTCAGCCTCCGGAGCTGCGGGAGGATCGATGACGTCCCCCAGGACGCCGAATGTGCCACCTCGTATGACGACCCGGCCTATTCGCACACCGGAGAGTTCCTCCTCGTGGATGCCGGCGAGCAGATCGCAATCCTCAAGGGAGATGGCGAGGACTTCCGCCTCCTGCCGCAGCAGACGACGAACGACGGCGCGCCCGCCTGGGCCCCGGACGGCACGCGATTCGTCTTCACGGGCATCGCCGAGGGCGAGACCGAGCCCGACCTCTACATCTACAACCTCGGGCGAGGCACCTCGCGCCGGCTGACGACCGCCGGCGGGGCCGCGCCCGCGTGGTCGTCGCGCAACCGCATCGTCTACGTCGCCGGTTATTCGGAGGCCCTCGGGAGGTTGCCGACTGGGCGGCTGGCGTTGATCAACCCGGATGGCTCGGGCCGTCGCGGGCTCACGCGCAAGAACGGGCTCGCGCCCAACTGGTCGCCGCACGGCACCAAGATCGCGTTCATCCGGAAGGGGAAGCTCTACGTGATCGGCGCGAACGGCAAGGGTCTGCGGCGCGTCGGTGGGCGGCGATTCTCCTTCGACGCCGACGACGTGACCTGGTCTCCAAACGGGCGCTTCCTCGCCTATCACTCCTTCGAGTCCGGGATCATCATCGTGGATGCGAGGGGACGGCGCGACTACGAGTTCGCCCCTGGGCAATACAGCCCCGGCTCCTCGTTGGACTCGTTCGCGCCCGACTGGCAGCCACTTCCGCGGGCACGTCGCCGATAGCGGGCGGCCGGCAGCGTACCGCCGCCTTGGGGCTACTCCGACAGCCCCACGGCTTCGAGGGCTTTCTTAGGGTCGAGATACTCGCGGACCCGAATCACCTTGCCACTCTTGAACTCCACGATCCAAGCGATTGCCGATTCGGTTATCGCGCCGCTCTCGTTGCCGCGTCCCCGGAGCTGACCGATGGCGACGACTCGCTCGCCAAGGTCCCGGATCTCTGTTTGCTCTGAATGGATCTCAGAGAAGGCTTCTTCAAGTTCTCGGATTCCCTTGCGGACGCCTTGGTGCCCCCGGTACACGGTGGCTCCCCCGCCGAACTGAATCTGCAACCAGGGGTGCCACTCGATCTCCGGGTGGAGGTCGTCGAGCATCGCTCCCACGTCGCCGCGGTTGTAGGCGTCCGATACGCGCCGAACGATCTCGAGGTTCTCCTGAGACATCGCCCGCCGAGTATCGCGCCTCGCGTGTGAGCGGCGGCCAATCGCGTCGCACGAGCTCCGCGATCCGATCCTGGGCTCGCTCCTTTGCCAGCACCCCCGCGAGTCGTGGGTCCAGCCGTATTGAAGCGTGTGATGGCCAGGGCGCGCGAAGGCGCTGATAGGGCGGATGCGGCACGAGGGTGAGACCGAAGCGAGGGGCATTACCGCACCTCTCACACGGCGAGCGTCAACGCTTGATCGCGACCAGCTTCGACAGCTCGTCGCTCTGCGTGACGGCCTGCTCCTTGATCACGCCGACGCCGCGGCCGTGCCACTTCAGCTCGTACTGCTTGTCGATCGTGCTGTACTCGAGCGTGAGCAGCGTCCGCTTGAAGAGGCGGTACGGCGTCCTCACTGCGCCGCCGCCGCCGAGCACCTGGGCCTGGTCCACGGCGTGCCCGGGCGAGTACTCCTGCCGGTAGGCATCGCCGCGGTGCGGGTGGGCGAGCATGATGATGCCGGGCTGGCCGTTGCCGACGCCGGCCTGCCAGGACCCGGCGTCCTTCACCCAGCGCCCGTGCTCGAAGTTGCTCGAGTCCTCGCCGAGGTACCAGACGTTCCCCTCCTTGTCCTGCGCGTACCAGTCGAAGGTGCGCTCCTCGGGCTCGCCCTCCGAGAAGACCCGGTCCAGGACCACCGTCGCCTCGAGTCCCATGATGCGCTTCTTCCTTTGCGTCACCCTGACCGTGTTGAGCTCGCGCGTCTTGCCGTCGTCGCCGACGCCCCTGTAGCGAAGGACGGTCCCCGGCTTGAGCGGCAGCCAGGGGTTGTCGATCGGGCCGCCGAAGTTCGCCGCGTCAAAGGCCGGGTGGTAGGGCGTCGTAACGGGAGCCGGGTTCGTTCCCGAGCTCGACCCGGTGGACGCGATTGCCGTGATGGTGCCGCCGGCCACGAGGATCGCGACGAGCAGCACTGCTGTTGTCCTCGCACGCTTGGTCATGCGCCGAACGTACCCGCGCGCGATGAGCCAACGATGAGAAATGTGCATGCGCTCGACGGGCCGGGGCGGGAGGCAGTCGCTGTGCTCAGGTCGTCTTGATCAGGCCGCCGTCGATCACGTAGTTGGCGCCCGTGACGTTGGCGGTCCGCTCAGACGCCAAGATCACGACGAGCGTGGCGACCTCGTCCGGCGTAGTAAATCGACCTGTCGCGAAGCCGCCAATGCTCGCGACGACGCGCGCTCGAGCGTGGCGGCGGGTCAGCCGCGCGGCCGGCCGTGCGCCGCGAGCGACTGGTTGCTGTAGCCGCCGTCCCCGGTCACGTCGCTGCCGATCCAGGGCGGCGGCTCGAACGCCTCGGCCTGGTCCGCGGAGTCGAACTCGATCTCGGCCATCACCAACCCGTCCAGCTCGCCGGCGTAGAGGTCGAGCTCGATCGACAGCTGGTCGCCAGCCGGGATCACGTAGCGCCGTTTCTCGATTCGCCGGCCGGCGGTGAGCGGCCAGAGCGACTCGAAGCGGCGCTCGTCGATCTCGATCTCCTCCTCCACACGCACGCGCGAAGGGCCGGACTTCACCGTGAGCGTGTGATCGCCTCCGCGCGCCCGCACCCGCACCTCGGTGCCATCGTCAGCGACCGCGACGTAGCCCTGGCTGATCTCCTCGGACGGGTATTGGTCGAGGTCATCCGGCAGCCCGCCGGTGACCAGGAACTTCCGCTCGATCTCCTGGTGCGCGCTCACAGGCTCGAATGATGCCGGTCCGATCGCCTTCAGCCCGGTAGGTCTTCGGGTCGCTTCTTGGCGAGTCTGCCTTCGAGCAGTCCGGTGGCCTGGCCGACTTCGATCATGTAACCGTCGGGGTCTCGCATGTAGCAGCGGATCTCAGGACCGCGATCGATCGGCGGCGTCACGAACTCGGCCCCCTTCGAGCTCCACTGCTCATAGCACGTCTGGATGTCGGCGACGCGCAGGTTCATGAAGCTCGAGACCGTGTCACCGGGCTCGTAGTTGACGACCGATATGTCGGGCTTGTCGGGGGTGGGCCCACCGCCCGGGTTCATGATCAGCCACGAGTTGGAGAGCTTGACGATGCACGGGTTCTCCTCCAGCACGACCTGGCCGCCGAGGACCTCGGAGTAGAACGCGCGGGATCGAGCAACGCTGCGTACGGTGATGAACTGGGTGACGAGGAAGCCCTCGCTCGGGGTGGGCAGGTTCTCGAAGTCGATGGCTGGAGTGTGCTCGGTCACGATTCTGTGCTCCTCGTACGCGCCCTAGGACTGTGGCAACACCTGATCGCAGCCTACGGAGCCCGAGCAGCATGAGCCGCGCGATCTACGACGCGGCCGGGTAGGGTCGGCGGGTGACCTGGGGGCAGCCAGGCTGGATCGAGTCTCCGCCGCACCGGACGAGTCCTGGCAGTCACGGCGGTCTGTGCGATGTGCTCATGCGTCTGGGCGGCAACCGCGTGGGCGCGGTCAGTGCACATTCGCGGCATCGCCTATGAGTTCAACAACACGACGGTGCGGCTGGGAGGGGCGACCATCGGCGTGGCTGAGCGCCCGGGGATTCGCGCGACGGTCAGGCGTACCGGCAGCTACGACCTCGTGGTACCGGACCGGGCGAGCATCACGCCGTACATCACGGCTGCCGGCTACCACACCATCTATCTCCAGACCTTCCGGACGGCCGGCGAGAACCTCGCCCGTGTGAAGTTCCAAACGCCGCGGGATGCCGTCTACCGCGCGCTCGCAGCGCTGCTGGAGGTGCCGCTCGACGAGCACGGCGAGCTGCGCCAATGCGGGATCGTGTCGACGTTCAGCACTCAGATGGTCCGCGAATTCTCCTTCCGGGGGCCGAGCGCCTCATGCGGTCGTCCGCAGAGCTTCCGGACCGATGTCCGCCGCCGCTGCATAGCCCGCGAGGCCGAGCGTGAGGTCGAAGTCGGCGTGCAGGTCGCGCAGCACCTGGCGCACACCCTGCTCGCCGGCGAGCGCCAGCGCGTAGATGTAGGGGCGCCCGAGCAGGACGGCCCGCGCACCGAGCGCCAGCGCCTTGAACACATCGGCTCCGCTACGCACCCCGCTGTCGAGCAGCACCGGCACGGCGCCGCCCACGGCCTCCACCACGTCCGGCAACGCGTCGAGCGTGGCGATCGCGCCGTCCACCTGCCGGCCGCCGTGGTTCGAAACGATCAGGCCGTCGACGCCGAAGTCGAGCGCACGGCGTGCGTCGTCGGGGTGGCAGATGCCCTTGAGCACGATCGGCAACCGGGTCCGCTCGCGCAGGAAGGGCAGGTCGTCCCAGTTGAGCGAGGGCCGCGAGTAGATCTCGACAAAACGCTGAACCGACTCTCGGGAGATCCGGCGGCGTATCAGCGAGAACAGAGTCGAGAGGGCGCTCGGAGTCGGTCGCGGCCGCGGGGCCTCCACGGCCGTCCGCGGCGCGGCGCTCCCCTCCTCCACCAACCGCTGGAATACCGGGTCGCTGGTGTATTGGGCGATCCCCATGCCACGCAGAAACGGCAGGAAGCCGATGTCGAGGTCGCGCGTGCGCCAGCCGAGCAGCGTGGTGTCGAGCGTGACGACGATCGCTTCGCATCCGCAGCGCTCGGCACGCGAGACGAAGCTCTCCACGAGCTCGTTCGACGTGCTCCAGTAGAGCTGAAACCAGCGCGGGCTGTCGCCGAGCTCCTGCGCCACCCGCTCCATCGCCACGGACGCCTGGTTCGAGAAGACCATCGGCACGCCCTCCCCGGCTGCCGCACGCGCGGTCGCAAGGTCGGCGTCCGGATGGGCCATCTCGGCGACGCCGATCGGCGCGAGCAGGAACGGCGCGGCCAGACGGCGCCCGAAGAGCTCGACCGACGTGTCCCGCCGCGACGCGTCGCGCAGCATGCGCGGCACGATCCGGTGGCTGCCGAACGCCGCACGGTTGGCCCGCATCGTGGCCCCTGTGCCCGCACCCCCGGCGATGTAGGCAAACGCCTCCGGCCGCATGACCTTCTCGGCCTCGGCCTCGAGCCGGCTCAGGTCGGTCGAGACCCTGGGCCTACGCCCCGACACTCCGTCCAGGTAGATCTGCTGCTGGCGCAGCCGCCCGTCCATCGCCGCCGGGTTCTACCAGGACGGTGTCCGGCCAGGGCCGGGCCTCCGCCTACGCCGGGCAGCGTTCCTCGACGCGACAGTTCGCCTCCAGGCCGCCCTGGGGTCGGCTCGCTGCTCGACGAGCTGGGCCGAGCGCTACCGCGCGGTTAGCCTTGCCGCGGTGGACCACGAGCAGATTCTCGCCTTTCGGCTCGCCCGCTCGGGCCTGGCCGGCCGCGATGCAGGAAGCCTCGCCGAGGCGGCGGTGTGCCCTGCCTCCGACTTCTCCCGCGACGCGGCGCTGCTCGCCCTTGCCGCGCGCCGTCCAGGCCTCACGCGGGAGGCATACGACGAAGGTGCCGACGGCGGCGATCTCGTCGTCGCCCACATCGTGCGAGGGGCGATCCACGCGCTCGCTCCTGAGGACTTCGCGCTCTACGGCCGCGCGCTGATCTCTACCGACGATGGCGAGCTCGGGGCGCAGCTCGGCCGGCAGGTCCAGCGGCTGGCGGCCGAGAAGGGCTTCGCTCCCACCGACGCGCTCGCTGAAGTGGCGGAGGCGACAAAGGGGGCGCTGAGCGGCGGCCGCGCATTGAGCAAGAACGAGCTCCACGACGAGCTCCGCCAGCGGGTCGGCGCCGATCTGATGCCCTGGTGCAAGGGCTGCAAGAGCCATCACGTCGCGCCGATGCTGTGGCGCTACGGGACGGTGAAGGCCGGAGCCCGGCTCGCCTCCGAGCGCCGTTACGTGCTGGGCAAGCCCGGTCGGGCCCCGGCGGCCCCCGAGGCGGTCAAGCGCTTTCTCCACTTCTATGGCCCCGCCACCGCGGGGGACTTCACCGAGTGGGCCGGGGTCGCGAAGCCCCACGCCGAGCGCCTCTGGAACGCGATCGAAGACGGCCTGTGCGAGGTGACCATCGGGAAGCGCAAGGGCGGGCTGCTGCGTGAGGACGCCGGCGATCTCGACTCCCCGCCGCAGGCGCAGGGGACCTGCCTCATCCCGCCCGGCGATCCCTACCTGCAGAAGCCCAACCGGCCGCTTCTGGCGCCCGAAGCAGACTTGCGCAAGCGGCTGTTCCGGCCTGTTGCAAGCCCCGGCGTGGTGCTCAAGGACGGCAGGCTCGCCGGCCTCTGGCGCCTCAAGGTCAAGGGGAAGAAGGCTGAGATCACCGTCGAGAAGCTCGGGCGGATCGCGCGGAAGGACCTCGAGGAGGAGGCTCAGCGCGTGGCCGACCTGCGTGGCGCCTCGCAGGTCGTGCTCGCCTTGGACTGAGTGCCGTAGGCCTACTCGAGGTTCCAGCCGAAGTAGACCTCGGTGCGAGCGATCTTGTCCTCGTCGTCGAAGGTAAGGACCTCGGTGTTCCGTCCCCGACCGCCGCCGGAGACGTTGCTTTCGTAGGTGACGACCACCTCGTCGCCCGACTCGATCAGCCGGACGAAATCGAAGTCCTGGCCCCGCCCCGCCCCGGGCCAGCACCGCTCGAAGTAGCCGTCACGGTCGAGCTTCGGGTCCGGAGGGGCGGAGAAGAGGAAGTCATCACTCAGATGCTCCTCGAAGAAGCGCCGGTCGCCGGCTGCAAACGCGGCATATGAGTCGCGAACGATCTGCTTGCGGTCGGCCGTGATCAGCCGAGCCTACTCCGCCTCCTCCACCCGGGCGATTAGTTTCGGGCTGCGGTCCGGTCTGGAGGGAAGACCCGAGTTGAGGAGGCAGACGTGCTGCTCGAGAGCAAGAACGCCGTGATCTATGGGGGCGGTGGGGCGATCGGCGGTGCGGTCGCCCGGGCCTTCGCTCGCGCGGGCGCGAGCGTGTTCCTCGCCGGCCGGACCGAGGCCAGCCTCGAGGAGGCGGCCGAGGACATCCGCGCGGCGGGGGGACGCGCGGAGACGGCGGTCGTCGATGCGCTCGACGATGAGGCCGTCGACCGCCATGCCGACGAGGTCGCGGCGAAAGCGGGGAGCATCGACATCTCCTTCAACTTGATCACCCACCCGCACACGCACGGCGTCCCGTTCCACGAGATGGGGGTCGATGACTTCATGGCACCGGTGGAGGTGGCGGCGCGCACGACGTTCATCACCGCTCGGGCCGCGGCGCGCCACATGATCCCCCGCGGTTCCGGCGTGATCCTCGCGTTCGGCGGGCCCGGCGAGCGCAGCGGGCCACTGCGCGACTACTACCTCGGTGGCACGCAGGTCGCCTTCGACGCGATCGAGACGATTCGGCGCCAACTCTCCGTCGAGCTCGGTCCGCACGGAATCCGGTTCGTCACCCTGGCGAGCGGGGGCGTGCCGGAGACGTTCCCCGACGGCTTCGACGGGGCCGATCAGATCACGAAGATGATCGAGGCCCAGACGCTGCTGGGGCGGGCCGCGTCGCTCGAGGACGTCGGCAACGTTGCCGTCTTCGCCGCCTCGGACTGGGCCCGAAGCATGACGGCCGCCACCGTCAACCTGAGCTGCGGGGCGTTGATCGACTAGCGATCACGCTCGCTGGGCGCTCAGGTGCGCGGCGCGTAACGGTGGTGAAGCATGAGGTCGTTGCCGTCGGGGTCGGTGAATATCGCCATGTGGCAGACCCCCGTGTCGAAGGTCTCGCCGGCGAACACGACGCCCTTGGCCTCCAGCTCGGCGCGCGCCGCCGCTACATCCTCGACGTGCAGCGCCGGATGAGCGTTCTTCTGGGCGGTGAACGGCATGCCGAGGCGCTCGGGCTCCCAGATGCCAAAGCAGGTCTCGCCGGCCCAGACCTCAAAGCGCGCGTGCTCGTCCGGACGCAGCCCGAGCGTCTCGACGTAGAAGCTGCGCGCACGCTCGGGATCCTGCGACGGAATGCCGATGAAGTCGAGTCTTTCGATCATGCAGACGATCGTATAAGCCGCGCGCGGGCGGCCGGAGCGATCCGCAAGCGTCGGGCTACACCGGCAACGGGGCGGGCCGCGGCGAGTCGGCGTCGCCGGGCTTCTCGGGGGGCGGGGGCTGCTTGGGCGGGGCGGCGTCCTCCTCGCCGCCGACGCGCGGTAGCCATTCGAGCCAGCGCGGGAGGTACCAGTTCCAGTCGCCCAGGAGCTTCATCGATGCCGGCAGCAGCACGCCGCGGATGATCGTTGCGTCGATCAGGACGGCGGCGGCCAGCGCGAACCCCATCTCCTTGAAGTCGATGAAGGTCAGGGTGACGAAGACCGCGAACACGCCGACCATCACGATGGCGGCGCTGGTCACGGTACCGCCGGTGGTCGAGATGCCCTGCTTGACGGCCTCGTCGTTGCTCATCCCGCGGTCATAGAGCTCGCGAATCCGGGAGACGATGAACACGTGGTAGTCCATCGACAGCCCGAACAGGACGACGAACAGGAACAGCGGAAGCCAGTTCGTCACCCCGTCGTTCGAGGTGAACCCCAGGAGCGACTCGCCGTGGCCCTGCTGGAAGACCAGCACGAGCAGGCCGTAGGCGGCCCCGACCGAGAGCAGGTTGAGGATGATCGCCTTGATCGGGATCACGATCGAGCGGAACGTGACGAGCATGAGCAGGAACGCCAGTCCGAAGACGAAGGCGAAGATCAGCGGCAGCCGGCTGTTGAGCTGGCTCGCGAAGTCGGCCGAGCTGGCCGCATCGCCGCTGACGTTGACCGCCGTCTGCGGGACCTTGCCGACGGTCGCAGGGATGATCTGGTCGCGCAACTCGTCGAGGGCGTTCATGGCCGGGGGGTCGGTGCCGGTGCCGCGCGTCGGGACGGTGATCTTGGCGACCGTGCCGTCGCGGCTGTAGTCGACCTTGGTTCCGGGCCGGAAGGCATCTGAGCTGTTCACCCGGTCGCGCAGGGCGGTGATGCCGTCGGCAGCGGCGCCGGAGCGCACGTTGTCCGCCTCGACCACCACGATCGCCGCCACGCCGTCGGCCGGGAACACGGCCTTGATCTTGTTGTACGTCGCGATCGCGGGGATGTCCTGCGGAAGGTCATTGACGCCGCTGGTCACGGCCTTCATCTGGAACGCGGGGATCGCCAGCGCCACGAGGAGCCCGCCGGCGAGCACCACCGACAGGAGCGGCCGCGCCATGACGCGGGTCGTGAGCGCCGTCCAGAAGCGCGACTGGCCCGCCGGCCGGCGGCGGCGGCCGACGACGGGAATGCGCCCCTTCTCCACGCGGTCCCCGAGCCAGGACAGCATCGCCGGCAGCACCGTCAGCGAGGCGAACACGGCGATGGCAACGACGAGGATCGCGCCCTCGGCGAACGAGATGAAGGCCTTGTCGCCGCTGATGAACATGCCCGCCATCGCGACGATCACCGTCACGCCGGAGATCAGCACGGCGCGCCCGGACGTCGCCGCCGCGGTCTCCAGCGCGTCGCGCTCGCTGCGCCCGGCGGCGCGCTCCTCGCGCTCGCGTCTCAGGTAGAACAGCGAGTAGTCGACCCCGACCGCCAGGCCGATCAGCAGGACCACCGCCGGGAGGTTGGCGTCGACCGGCAGGATCGAGCTCGGCAGCGCGACGACGCCGAGGGCGGCCATCACCGCGGTGAGGCCGATCAGCAGCGGCACTCCCGCGGCCACCAGCGTG
The DNA here is from genome assembly GCA_963759625.1 of uncultured Thermoleophilaceae bacterium. Lineage (GTDB taxonomy): Bacteria > Actinomycetota > Thermoleophilia > Solirubrobacterales > Thermoleophilaceae > JACVRW01. Next base: position 694,889 of record CAVXAD010000017.1, read on the forward strand.
CCGAACGTGAGCGTGAGGATGATCAGCGTGACCGGCAGGGAGAGCTCGCCCGCCTTCTTGAGGTCGTCGGTGATCGTCGCGTTGATCGCCTTGGCGCCGCTGGCTCCGCCGGACTGCTCGACGACCAGGTCCGGGTGTCTGGCCTGCACTGCGGCGGTGGCCGCGAGGCTGGGATCGACCCGGTCCTTGGCCTCGGTCGAATCGCCCGCGATCTCGAAGTTGACCAGGGCGGCGTGCCCGTCGTCCGAGACGTCACCGCCGGCGGCCAGCGGCGACTTGACGTTCTTGACGTACTGCAACTTCGAGAGGCGTCCCGTCACCTCCCCGACCGCGGCCCGGAACTCCGGGTCCCTGACGGTGAGCTTGTCGCTCTGGACGAACACCACCTCCTCGACCGGCCTCATGCCGGCGCGGTCGAGCGCCTTCTCGGCGCGGTGCGACTCGCCCGAGAACTGATCGACGTCGGAGATCGCCGTCGTACCGACCGCGTTACCGAGGGCGAAGACGACGAGAACGAAGCCGAGCCAGCCCCAGATCGCCTTCTTGCGGTGCCGACCGCTCCACGCGGCCATGCGGGCCGCGTAATTGTGCGAATGCTTCGACGAGGAGGTGGACATGCAGGACTCCAAGCTCCGAGCGCTTCGTTCAGCGCCCGACCGCTGTGGATCGAGCACCATGTGCCGGCCGAGGATTTGAGCCGGATAAAGGTCGCCCAGCGGGTGGTCTGAGGCCAGGCGAACAGCCGAGCATACACCCCTCTACTCTCGGCGACGGCCGTCTCGCGGCGGACGAATTCGATGAACGCGCCGGCCCCGGCCGGAGGGTTGCGCTTGCGCCGCCAGACGAGCGCGACCGGCAGATGTACGGCCGGCTCGCAGGCTGCGCAGCTCGAGGACCGGGTCCCTCGAGGGCGGTGAGCGAGCGGGGGAGAATGGCGGTCGCGAAGCCTCGCGCGGCGAGCGAGCGCAGCAGGAACGGGTCGCCGCTCTCGAGGGCGACGGCGGAGCGGTCGTCGCCGGCGTCTCACGCGAACGAGCCGGATCGAGGACGGGACATCCCGGAGCGCGACACCGGCTACGCGTTCGTCACCGAACGTCACAGCGGCGAGCGTGGGCTGCGAGCGATCCAGGCTCCAGCTGCTGGTTCCCCGCGGCTGGCGCCACCCAAGCGAAGGAGTTCCATGAAGGGGCGGTACGACGGCGCGGCTATCGAATACGTCCGCAGCCGGCCTGCATCGACGAGACGCATCCACACCTCGCGCCGCTACTTGCCGCCGCGTACGACGTCGAGATCCACCAGAAGTCACTGCGGTAGGGAACGACCATGAGCAAGGGCGCTGTCGACGACGACCGATGAGTTACGCGCCTCCGGATGGTCTTAGCGGTGCATGACCGATAGAGATCACGCTTTGGAGCCCTTCGACGCACTGGTCGGCACCTGGGAGACCGAGGCGACCCACCCAGCTCTCGACGCGGTCGTGCCGGGCCGCACCACGTTCGAGTGGGTCGAAGGCGGCCACTTCCTGGTCCAGCGCTCCCACAACGACCACGAGCTGTTCCCCGACGCGATCAGTGTCATCGGCGCCCCCGAAGACGGTGACGGGCTGGTGCTGGAGTACTTCGACTCGCGCGGCGTGCGCCGCACGTACGGCGCCTCGCTGGAAGGCGGGGTGTTGCGGTCCTGGCGCCACGCGCCCGGGTTCGACCAGCGCTATTCGGCCACGTTGGCGCCGGACACGTTCGTGGGGCAATGGGAGCTGGCCCGCACACCAGATGACTGGCAGGACGACCTCAAGGTGACGTACCGCTGCTGCGAGGACTGATCACCGAAACCGAACGCCAGCTGATTCTTCACATGTCGCTGTCGCTTCAACGCGAAGCAGCGACAGCGCCCGGCGAGGTTCCTCCAGCTCGCGACCCTCGACACAACTCGATGCGGCGATTAGGGTCGCAACGGTGCAGCGCCGCGTCTTCAGCCGCGAGGAGCTTGCGTTCCTGGTTGGCGTGCCGGCTGCCTGGGCGGTCCTGCTTCTCTTTCACCCCAGCGGGGACATCAAGACCCTCTACGAAGACGTCCGCGACGAGGTGACCGCGATGCTTGTGGTGCACATCGGGACAATGCTCTTCATCCCCCTGATGGCTGTCGCGTTCTACCTGCTCGTGCGCGGCGTCGACGGCACCGCGGCGTTGGTCAGCCGGATCGCGCTCGTGCCGTTCGTGATCTTCTACAGCGCGTGGGAGGTGCTGCAGGGGATCGGCAACGGCATCCTCATCCACGAGGTGAACGGACGCCCGGAATCGGAACGGGCGGCCGGGGCAGATCTGGTCCGTGAGTTCGCCGAGAACCCGCTCGCCCGCGATCTCGGGGTCTTCGCCAGCATCGGTGGCCTCGGATTGATAACCGCAGCAATCGCGGCCGGGGTCGCCCTCCGCCGCCACGCCGGCGCTCCCCTATCAGTCGCGGTGCTGCTCGGCATTTCGGGGTTCCTGATCAATGCGCACCCGCCGCCCTTCGGACCCATCGGGCTGGCGTTCTTCATCGTCGCCGTCTTGCTGTTCGCGCGAAGCCAGGCGCAAACCAACACACTCACAGCACAACCAACCTCCGCATAGCGAAGAGCACCCCCTTGCACGCGGAAAGCGGCTCTTATGACTGTCTTCCGGGCTGAGGCAAGCGATAGCCGCCGAGTAGGGTCTCCGCGTGGTTTCGCTTCGTTCGCTCAGCGAATCGAACCGTCAAGCGGTCGAGGCTCTGCGCGTATCGCCGAGCCAAGAGCAATACGTCAGCAGCGTCACCGACTCATTGCTCGAAGCGGCCGAGCACCCTGACGCTCGCGCCTTGTACTGGGCGGTTCATGACGAGGACACCCCGGTCGGGTTCGTGATGATCGCCGACGAGGTCAGAAGTCCCCCTACATACCGCACTACCTGTGGAAGCTCCTCATCGACGAGCGCTACCAGCGGCAAGGCTTCGGCACTGCAACGCTCGACCTGATCGTCGAGTACTTCCGTGGCCGACCCGGAGTCGAGGTGTTGAACACGAGCGCCGGCCAGGGCCACGGCAGCCCGATCACCTTCTACGAGCGCTACGGCTTCGAGCGAACCGGTGAGATCAGGTTTGACGAGGTGATGCTTCGGCTCAAGCTCCGCTAGCTCCGGTTCGGTTCCCGGCTGTGGGCCGGGGCGCGGCGTGGTCGGCGGCCGCGAGCTCGCGGATGTACGAGGCGAGGACCGCGTCGAAGCTCAGCCGTTTCCGCGCCTCGCCCGCTGGGCGGTGGGCGGCCGGGCGCGCGCGGTGGCGGGCGGCCATCGTGGTGTGCGGGGCGAGCTGGTTGAGACGCGTCATGCTGCTTTCTCCTCGATGTCGAACTTGGTGGGGAGGCGGGGGCCGCCGTCTCCAGCCGGGCCGGTGGCCAGTTGCAGCTCCTGCCGCGGTTCGTGCGGTCTGAGGAGCGCGAACGCCAGGACGATCCCGGTGCCGATGACCAGTGCTCCGGCGAGGAAGGCGAGTTGGTAGCCGCCGATGAGCGAGCTGGCGAGCCCGTGGTCGTCTGCCAGCGCCTTCGTGCGGTTCGTGGCGACGGTGCTGAGTACGGCCAGTCCGAGCGCGCCGCCGATCTGCTGAGAGAGGGTGGTGATCCCGGAGCCGAGCCCGGCATCCTCGGCGGGCACGTCGGCCATGGCGATCGTGAGCAGCGGCATGAAGGCGGTGCCGATCCCGAGGCCAATCGCGAAGCAGGCGAGGAAGATCGTCGGGAAGAAGGCGGTGTCCGGCCCGACGGTGGCGAACAGGAGCAGCCCGGCGACGGTGGTGGCCATGCCGCTCGTGAGCACGGACAGCGGGCCGAACCGGTCCACGAGTCGCGCGGTGATCCCCTGCGAGAGGACCGCGACGGTGAGGGTCCAGGGCAGGAAGGCTGCGCCGGTCTGCAGAGCGCTGTAGTGGCGGACTTGCTCGAGGTAGAGCGTGCCGAGGAAGAACGTGGAGTACATCCCGGTCACGAGCAAGCCTCTGACGAGGCTCGCGTTGACAAGCCCGCGCAGGCGGAGGATCCGCAGTGGCATGATCGGGTTCTCGATGCGCGCCTCCAGGCCGAGGAACGCCGCCATGAGCACTGCGGCGAGGCCGCCGAAGCCAAGGACCTCGACTGAGGTCCAGCCGTGGCTCGTGGCCTCGACGATCGCGTAGATGGCGCTCATCAACGACGCGGTGACGAGGAACGAGCCCATCCAGTCCACTCCGTGACCGAGGCCGAGCCCCTTGTCGGCCCGGATGAGCTTGTGGGCGAGCGCGAAAGTGGCGACGCCGATCGGGAGGTTCACGAAGAAGACCCAGTGCCAGCTCAGCGCCTCGGTCAGCAGGCCGCCGGCGAGGAGCCCGATGGAGCCTCCGGCGACGGAGACGAAGACGTAGACGCTCATGGCCCGGGCTCGCTCGACGGCCTCGGGGAACTCCGTGACGATGATCGCCAGGATCACGGAGGCCTGGGCGGCGGCACCGACGCCCTGCAGGAAGCGGGCGCCCACCAGCGCTTCCTGAGTGGGAGCGACTCCGCACAGCAGCGATGCGACCGTGAACGTGACGAGGCCGGCGAGGAACACGCGCTTTCGCCCGACGAGGTCGCCGATGCGCCCGGTGAGAAGCAGCAGGCTGCCGAAGGTGACGAGGAACGCGTTGACGACCCAGGTGAGGTTGCCCTGGCTGAAATGAAGGTCCTGCTGGATCGCGGGCAGCGCGACGTTCACGATCGTGACGTCGAGCACGATCATGAGCTGCGCCAGGCACACGATGGCGAGCGTGGCCCAGCGGCGGCTATCGGCCGGCGACTGCGGTACAGCGGCTGAGGCGGAGGCGACTGTCATACGGCTCCCTACTTGTCGAAAGGCTCATTTGGGGCTAAAGTGGAGGCCACCTCCGCAACAACCGGAGGCATCCTCCGAAACTATACGGAGGGGCCCTCCGGTTGTCAAGGAAATCATGAGCACGACCGAGACAGGCGCCCAGACACTCATCGAGCGGCCCAAGCGGGCCGACGCGCGGCGCAACTACGAGAAGGTGCTCGCTGCCGCGCGACAGGCGTTCGCCGAGGGTGGGGAATCGACCGCGCTGGAGGAGATCGCGCGCCGCGCCGGCGTCGGAATCGGGACGCTCTATCGGCACTTCCCCAACCGGCAGGCGCTGCTCGAGGCTCTCTACGTCGGTGAGGTCGAGGAGATGTGCCGCTCAGCCGCCGAGCTCGATGGCAGCGACCCTTGGGAGGCGCTCAACGGCTGGTTCGGACGGTTCATCGCTTACATCGGCACCAAGCGCGCGCTCGCCGCCGAGCTGCAGAACTACCTCGACCAGGACGCCCCCCTGTTCCAGGCCTGCCGGACGTCGCTCTTCGAGGCGGGCGAGCCGCTCTTGAAGCGCGCCCAAGAGGCAGGCATCGTACGTCGGGACGTGTCCATCGGCGAGGTCATCCAGATGGTGGTCGGCATCGCCAAGATGCCGGCGAAGGACCCCAAGCAGAACGAGCACATCCTGCGAATCGCCCTCGACGGCCTGCGATACCGCGCCGACGCGTAGGGCTTCCGCCCGCTCACGCCGGGCGGCCGGATGCGAGCGCGGGCCGCAGGCATCAGACTCCCGCGCATGGACAACCGAACGCCGGAGGTCGGGATCTCGGTCGTCCCGTATGCCGACTCGCTGGACCAGAGTCGCGAGCTCGTGCGGGTCGCGGACGAGGGCGGGCTCGCGCTCGTGGGGATCCAGGACCACCCCTACCAGCGGCACTTCTTCGACACCTGGTCGCTGATCCCGACGCTGCTCGCCGAGACGAAGCGAATCTCGTTCTTCACCGACGTGGCGAACCTGCCGCTGCGCCCGCCGGCGGTGATGGCCAAGGCCGCCGCGACGCTCGACGTGCTGAGCGGCGGCCGCTTCGAGCTCGGCCTGGGCGCCGGTGGCATCCCCGATGTGATCGCGAACTTCGGCGGTCCGCGGCGAACGCCGGGTGAGTCCGTCGAGGCGCTCGACGAGGCGATCGACTTGATCAGGCTGTTGTGGTCCGACCAGCCCGCGGTGTCATTCGAGGGGAAGCACTACCAGCTCCACGACGCGCGCCCGGGCCCGCGACCCGCGCACCCGATCTCGATCTGGCTCGGGGCATTCAAGCCGCGGATGCTCCGGCTCGTGGGTCGCAAGGCCGACGGCTGGCTGCCGTCGCTTGGCGTGCTGAGCCGGGAAGAGCTGCGCGCCGGCCACGATCAGATCGACGCGGCGGCGGAGAAGGCCGGCCGTGACCCACGTTCGATCCGGCGACTGATCAACGTGCAGGGCGTGATCGGCGAGCGGCCGGCGCCGGCCAGGTCCGAGCTTCGGGTCGGCTACCTGGCGGGCGAGCCGCTCGCCGGACCGGCCGAGTGGTGGGTGGAGACGATCGCCGAGTTCGTGGCGGACGGCTTCGACACGGTCGTGTTCTGGCCCGTCGACCCCTCGCCGGGCCAGGTGGAGGCGTTGGCCGGCGAGGTGGTGCCGCTGCTCTCCAATCAGATCCCAAACCGAGGAGAACCGCAATGACCGATGCCTTCGTTCTCGGCGGCGTACGCACCCCGGTGGGGCGCTACGGCGGCTCGCTGTCGCACATCCGCACCGACGACCTGCTCGGGCAGGCGATGGTCTGGGCCTGTGAGCGCGTGGGGGTCGACCTCGACCGGATCGAGGACATCGCCGCGGGCTGCGTGAACCCCGCGCACGAGGGGATGGGCGACATCGCGCGCTGGGCGGCGCTGGCAGCCGGCTTTCCGGACTCGGTCCCGGCCGCGACGGTGAACCGCTTCTGCGCCTCGTCATTGACCTGCACGATCCAGATCGCGCACGCGATTCGCGCAGGCGAGCTCGGCGTGGGCCTGGCCGCCGGGGTCGAGTCGATGTCGCGCTCGGGCTGGGCGCTGATGAAGGGCGACGCCCCGTTCATGCCGCGCGGCCCCGTTTTCATGCTCGACACGATGTGGGCCGGCGCCGGCGGCCCGCCCAATCCGGCGCTGCTCGCGCGCAACGCGTACATCGAGATGATGCAGACGGCTCAGAACGTCGCCGACCGCTACGAGCTGACGCGCGAGGAGATCGACGCCTTCGCGCTGCGTTCCCACCAGCACGCGGCCGCCGCGCGCGATTCGGGGCGGCTCGCGCTCGAGATCCATCCGGTCGAGATCCCCGGCACCCGCAAGCAGCCCGCGCGCACGTTCGAGCACGACGAGAGCATCCGCGACGACACGACGGCGGAGAGGCTCGCGGCGCTCCCGCCACAGCCGAACACCACCCAGATGACGGCCGGCAACTCCTCGCCGCTGAACGACGGCGCGAGCGCGGCCGTGCTCGCGAGCGCCGAGGCCGCGGACGAGCTCGGCGTCGAGCCCCTGGCACGGGTGGTCGCGTCGGCGACCCACGCGCTCGATCCGCAGATCATGGGAATCGCGCCGGCGTTCGCGATCCCGAAGGCGCTCCAGCGTGCCGGCCTGAGCCCGGAGCAGATCGACGTATGGGAGGTCCACGAGGCGTACGCCTCGGTGGCGGTCGCGATCCTGCGCGAGCTGCCCAACCAGCTCGACGGGTTCGAGGTCCCCGACGAGCGCCTGAACCCGAACGGCGGCGCGGTGGCCATCGGCCACCCGTTCGGCTCATCCGGCACCCGCTACGTGCTCACGCTCGCCACCGAGCTGCGCGAACGCCAGGCCCGGTACGGCGTGCTCGGCGTCTGCGTCGGATCCGGCCAGGGCGTGGCCCTCGTGCTCGAGAACCCGGCCGCCTGACCGCGCCGGTCAGGCTTTTTCGTAGACGAGAGTGAGGACGCCGTCGGACCCGACCTGCTTCGCCTCGACGAGCTTCCAGGTCGACTTCTCGGAGAACTCGCCGAAGACCCGGTCGCCGGTTCCCAGCACCACCGGGAAGACCATCAGCCGGATCACGTCCACGAGGTCGTGTTCGAGCAGCTCCTGGACCAGGCGCCGGCTGCCGGAGACGAGGATGTCGCCGTCGATCTCCTCCTTCAGCTTTGCGACCTCCTCCGGGACGTTCCCGGACCCGTCGATCACCGTGGTGTTGTTCCACTCCGGGTCCTTGATCGTGGAGGAGACGAGGTACTTGGGCATCTCGTTCATGCGCTTCGCAAACTCGCCGAGCTCGCCCTTCATGCCTTCTCGCCCGGGCCAGGCGCCGGCGAAGCTCTCATAGGTGACCCGACCGATCAGCTGCGCCTCGGCGTCGAAGAGCTCTTCGCCCTTGAACTTGCCGCCGTCGTCGCCGCGGTCGAACTCGAACGTCCAGCCCTCGTACTTGAACTTCTCGCCGCCGGGCGCCTGCATCACGCCGTCCATCGAGACGAATTCGGTCACGGTGATGGTTCCCATCGCTCCTCCTGTTCGATTTCCGCCGCCGGCTGCACTATATTCAACCAGACGGTTGAACGATCCTCGGCCGTGTATGAACCATGCCTGTTGATGAGCTCAGCAACACCTTCGCCGCCCTCGCCGACCCGACCCGGCGGGAGATCCTCGCGAAGCTCACCGAGGGTGAGGCGACCGTGAATGAGCTCGCCGAGCCATTCCCGATCAGCGTTCAGGCCGTCTCCAAGCACCTGAAGGTGCTCGAGCGGGCGGGCCTGATCTCGCGCGGCCGGGCGGCGCGGCTCCGCCCCTCGCGCATCCGCGGCGACGCGCTCAGGGAGGCGAGTGAGTGGCTCCACGGGTACCGCCGCTTCTGGGGCGATAGCTTCGACCGGATGGACGAGCGGCTCCGATCGGGTGACGATGGCTGACGCACCGAAGCCGGGCGACGGGCTCCTGATCACCCGCGTCTTCGAAGCCCCGCGCGAGCGGGTCTGGAGGGAGTGGACCACGCCCGAGGCCTTCGCGGACTGGTACGGAGGGCCGGAGTTCGAGGTGCCGGTCGAGTCGGTCTCGATGGACCTCAGGCCCGGCGGGGGCTGGAAGGCGACGATGTTGGCCGGGCCGGGCCGCGGCAAGATCCAATGGGAGGGCGAGTACGTGGAGGTGGTCGAGCCCGAGCGGCTCGCCTTCACCGTCACCGACCAGCCCGGCGAGCCCGAGCGCGACCTGGTCACGGTCGAGCTCACAGACCTGGGCCACGGCCGCACCGAGATGCGGATGACCCAGACCGGCGGCCACATGCCGCCGGCGGGCTACGAGCGCGCGAAGGAAGGCTGGGGCGGCTTCTTCGACCGGATGGCCGAGCGACTCGCCGAAGCCGGCTAGGAGGCGACTTCCTTGCTCAGGGAGCGAGCGGCACGGCGGCCTCCGGCGTGACCACGCGGAAGCTGAAGCTCTCTTCCAAGTACAGCTGAACGCTTTCGGCGTCGTGACTCTCGTATCCGATGGAGAGGTCCTCTCCGCTGTCGAAGAGGAAGTCCCCGCCGCGCATGCTCAGGACCGCACCGCCCTCGACGGCCGGCGCCCAGACGATCGGGCCGCCGACGATCTCGCGCAGGTGCTCGAGCAGGGGGTAGCCGCCGTGCTCGCTGGTCTCGAGGACGCGCGTGTGCGCTTCGGGGCCCAGCGCGAGCCCGTACGGGGCGTCGATGCCTACGTCGCGCAGCGCGTCCACGGCCTTGGCCACATGACGCGGGTAGCGCTCGCAGTCATCGCCGAGCGGAATCTGATCGTGTGTGGCCGCTTCGGCGATGCCGGCGATGCCCGCCGCGCTCCAGCCATGAAAGACGGCCGCGTTCTCGGCGCCGGCGATTCGTCGAGCGGCCGCGTCGAGGGTGTCCAGGTCGACGTCCTGTGCCCCCCGCTCCGCGTCGTCCAGCTCCGAGCGCGTGACCGAGAAGCGCGCGCGCAGCTCGACCAGGGGGAGGACGCGGCGCTGGCGTCCCGTCACGCCCTCGCCCGGCACGCCGGCCACGTCGCCCGTCCGGCCGAGGTTCGTGGCCGAGTGCTCCCACCCGTGCGGTCCCGAGAAGTCCACGAGCCTGCGGGCAGCGAGTGCGGGCTGGAGGCGCTCGCGAGCTTCGGTGTCGAGCAGCTCCCAGCCGGCCATGGTGATCGGGGCATGCTCGCGAAGGAGGTGGCTCACCGTTTGCTCCCGCGCAGAGCGCCGATGCCGAGCGACTCCGAACCGGCAAGTGGGGCGCCCCGAGCGGCCGCCTCCTCGACTGCCTCCTCCTCGGCCTCCTCGCCGTGCTCGACGATGTCGCCCTCTTGGAACAGGATCCCCGCGGCGATCTCGCGCCACAGCGGAGTTCGGCGCATCAGGAACTCGAGGTTCATGCTGAAGTGCTTGAACTCCTCGCCTTGGGCGTCGCGCATGATCCCGCGCGCCTCGTGGTCGGGCTCGACCGCGATCCGCTGCTCGTACCAGCCGATCGCTTCCGCCTCCTCGGTCAGCGACGCGCAAAGGCGGGCAAACGTACGAGTCGCTTCCGGTAGCTCCGAGGGCGGCTCGTGGTACTGGTCGAATCCCACGCCGAGATCCTTTCAGGCTTCGGCCACGCGCGTGGGGCGCAAGCCTCCGGCCGCGCCCTGGCCTAGCCCGAGCTCCGAGGTCAGTCGGAGCGATGGGAGAGAACGTTCACGATCGTGCCGCCCGGCTCGCGAAGCATGAAGCGTCGGACGCCCCACTCCTCGTCGCGCAGGGGATAGGCGATCTCGAGGCCCTGCTCCGCCGCCCTGGCGTGGACCGCGTCGACGTCATCGACCTCGACCGAGATGCCGGGCGCGGCAGGATCGTCGTTGCTGACGATGGTCACCTGGGCCGAGCGGTTGGTCGGCGAGGCGACGGTGACGACCCAGCCCAGGTCCATCACCACTTCGAAGCCGAGCAACTCCGTGAAGAAATCGCGCGTCTCGGCGGCGCGGTCTGTCCTTATGTTCGGCACCGTCCGGTTGATCGTCACGATCCGCGTTCTACCAGAGGCCCTGACGCATGCAGCGCGAATGTGACCAACGGGAGAGGCACGATGCGAGTCTGCGGCTGATCACCCCTCGTCCAGGACGTCGCGCAGTTTGCGCGCGAAGGGTTCGGGTTGGCCGGCGTATCCGAACTCGCCGCCGAGGAAGCCGCCGTGGTGGCTTGGGAACACGGTGGCCTGCCGACCGAGCAGCTCGGCGGTGGCCACCGCCGTGCGTCCCGTGAACGTGCCCAGCGACTCCTCGCCCACAGCGATTACCACGCGCGTAGGCGCCGCCGTCAGCGCGTCGACGTCCGGGCGATAGCTGCTGACCGCCCAGGACCGGTCGGACAGCAGCGGGTCGTCGCGGGAGCCGTCATCCTCGCTCGGCATCCCGAAGAGGGCGGGATCCGCCGCGGGCTGCGCGAAGTACTCGTCCGTGAACTCGCCTCGCCACGACGTCATCGCAATGAAGGCCGCCATGCCGGCGCCCGACCCGTTGGCCTCGTACGCATCGCGAACGCCGGCGCGGGCGCGCTCGGCCGCCGCGGCGTCGGGGAGCACCGGGATGAGCGGCGGCTCGTGCGCCACCAGGGTGCTCACGTCGTCGGGATAGGCCGCCAGGAGCGCGAGCGCGGTCACCGCGCCCCCACTGCTCGCGAACATCTCGACCGGGCCGGCTCCGAGCGCCTCGATGACGGCGTGCACGTCGTCCGCCTGGACCGTGGGCGCATGGTCGACCCGACCGTCCTTGCGGGTGCTGCGGCCGAGGCCGCGCGGGTCATAGGTGACCACGGTGCGGTCGGGGAAATGCGACGCCAACGTGGCGAAGCCACTGGCATCCATGGGCTGGCCGATCATGAACAGCGGTGGCCGTCCGTCGACCGTGGGCAGCGGCCCATCGACGTAATAGGCAATTTCGACCTCGGCGGTTTCAAGCACGTGCGTCGTCGTCATGGAAGTGTGGACCGCCGCCGCATCGAAAACTAATCGGCCCTTGTCACATCTCCGTGCCGCGGCGTGTCTCTGGAGTGAGGCTGCAATCCACACGAAGGAGACAGAGATGCAGCAGAGCACCAAGATCGCAGTGGCGGGAGCGACCGGGCGGGTTGGCCGGCAGGTCGTGGACATCCTCGAGTCACGCGGCTACGAGGTCGTGCCCATCTCGCGCTCGCAGGGCGTCGACGTGATCACCGGCGAGGGGCTGGACCAGGCCTTGACCGGTGTTGAGACGATCATCGACGTCGCCACCGGGCCCTCGCCCGATCAGCAGGCCGCGACGGAGTTCTTCACGACCGCCACCCGCAACCTGCAGGACGCCGGTGAGCGGGCCGGCGTGCGGCGGCTTGTCGTCGTGTCGATCATCGGCATCGACGAGTTCGCGGGCGGCTACAACGCCGCCAAGGTCGCGCACGAGCAGGCCGCCCTGGCGGGGCCGATCCCGGCGCGCATCGTGCGCGCGGCCCAGTTCCACGAGTTCGTGGAAGAGCTCATGCGGTGGGGAACGGAGGGCGACGTGAGCTACGTGTGGAACATGCGCACGCAACTGGTGTCGGCGCGGACGGTCGCGGAGGCGCTGGTGGACCTTGCCACCGCTCCAGACCCCGAGTTCGATGCGGCCGAGACCACGGAGGTCGCGGGCCCGCGCGAGTGGCGTCTCGTCGAGGCAGCGCGCCTGTTGGCCGCTCGTCGCGGCGAGGGCCTGCGGGTCGAGGAGCGGAGCGACCCCTCCGACCCCGACAGCGAGCGCTACGCGAACGGGGCCGCCCTGCCGGGACCGGACGCCAAGCTCGCCGGCCCGACCTTCGAGGAGTGGCTGGACGCGACGGTGCCTGCCGGCCGGGCGTGAGTGTCGGCCGGCTCAGCCGCCTCCGTCCGTGTGCTCGAGGATGGCGTCGGCGATCGTCTCCCAGTCGGCTCGATCGACGCCGTGGCCGGCTCCCTCCAGCGGCAGCAGCCTCGCGCCTGGGATCTCCCGCGCCAGCGCCTTGCCGTGCTCGATCGGAAACATCGGGTCGGCGGTGCCGTGGATGACCAGGGTCGGAGCGGTGATCGCGGACAGGGTTCCGCTCGGGGCCTCGCCCTCGGGCAGCACGTCGTGGTTTTGCAGGGCCGCGAAGTGGCGGGCGCGCTCGATGTCGCGACGCACCAGGTCTCGTGTCGGCGCCTCGTCGAATCGGCGCTGTCCTCCCGCGAGCATGCGTGAGTAGTCGACGAGGTAATCGATCACTGACTCGGCGTCCGACCAATCGACCGCTGCGGTCGACACGAACCTTCCGAACTCATCGCTCGGGGGCGGCAGCTTGCGCTCCCCGGGCAGCGCGGGGGACGTGCTGATGAGGGCGAGGGAGGCGACGCGATCGGGGTGCTCGAGCGCGAGCACCTGCGCGAACGCCCCGCCGGACGAGACACCGGCGAGATGAGCGACCGGGATCTCATAGGCGTCGAGCACGCCGGCGGCATCGGCAACCAGGTCGGCGCCGTCGTATCCGGGGCGTCCTACCTCGTAGCTGACCGAATGCCCGGTGTCGCGGTGGTCATAGCGGATCACGAACCTCCCGCCGCCCGCGAGCAACCGACAGAAGCCCTCCTCCCACCACAGCATCGACGCGCCGATACCCATGATCAGCAGGATCGGCGGGTCGGCCGGGTCGCCAAAAACCTCGGTGCACAGCTCAACGCCGTTTGACTCGACGATTCGTTCCGCCATCTCCACTCACCTCCTCTCGCCTTCGCTACGCCCGTGGCGGCAGCGCGTGGAGCGCCCAGAGCTCGAAGGCGAGCTGTCGCACCAGAGCAAGGTCGGGCGCCAACGCCTGAAGCATCTCCAAGCTGAGCTCATAGTGCTCGAGCCGTCGCTGCAAACCGGGCTCGTCGAGGAGTTGCGCGGCCCGCGCCGCTTGAGCCCGCAGCTCACGCGCCTTGACGACCTTGTCGGCGGCGTAGACGACGTGCGCGTCCGGACCGGCGTCGGCCACCGCGGCTCGGAGGGCCGCCTTGCGCTCTCGATAGTCCCGAATGCTCGAGTCCTCCGTCAGGCTGGAGACGATTCGAGCGACTCGGTCGCCGAACCGCCTGCGTACCTCGTCGACGCTCGCGCCGGTTGCCTCGACCGCGTCGTGCAGCAGACCCGCGGCCACGACCTCGTCGTCGGCGCCGCGTCCGCTCAGCAGCGCGGCGACCTCGAGCGGATGCAGGATGAACGGAGCGTGGTCCACCGCCCGCACCTGGCCTCCGTGCAGCTCGGTCGGCCCAGGCCAACGCGGTCTGCGTCATAGGCCTGCCCGTCACGAAGGGTGGATCGCTCGGAGCCGAGATGACGAGATCCTCCCAGCCCATCGCCGCCACTCGTGAGAAGGGTGAGAATGGCTACGCTGCCAGCGGGCACGTTTCGGTGTCGACGCCCGGACCAGGAGGCAGCGCATGGGCACGATTTCCACCACCGATGGCACGGGGCTCCGGTCAGCGCTCCCGGGTTTCCCCTGGCGCTCGGCCTACCCGCTGGAATAGGCTCCTCGCGCCCATGCCGGCGCCTCGTGCACGAGCGAAGGTCCTCGCGGCGGCGGTCCTGTCGCTCGCCGTGGTGCTGCTCGTGCCGCTCGTCGCCCGGGCCGACTTCCCGTATCCGAAACCGCCACCCGGCACCGACCCGGGCGCGTTCGGGCGCTACGCCTTCCTGCCGCAGAAGGACCCGCCGGAGGTCCCGAACGACTTCGGCGACGACTGGAAGCTGAGCTCGGGCAAGACCGGCGAGGCGGCGATCGACTCGAGCCCGCAGGAGCTGTTCGGCGTGCGCGGCGCCAGCGTGGACAAGGCCTGGCAGGTAACGACCGGCCGTCCCGACGTCCGCATCTCGGTGCTCGACTCAGGAATCCGCTGGCAGGAGGCGCTCCCGGACCTGGTCAACAAGTTCTTCATCAACCGCGGTGAGCTGCCCAGGCCCCAGGGCTCGTGGACCTACGACAAGAACCGCGACGGCGTCTTCAACGTGCAGGACTACGCGGGCGACTCGCGCGTGGGTGATCGCAACGGCAACGGGCTGCTCGACCCACAGGACCTGATCAAGGCCTTCTCCGACGGGCGCGACGACGACCACAACGGCTACGTGGACGACATCTCCGGCTGGGACTTCGCCGAGGACGACAACGACCCGGCCGACCTCGTGCGCTACGGCCACGGGACCGGCGAGTCCGAGGACTCGAGCGCCGAGGCGAACAACGGCACGGGCGGCGTCGGGAGCTGCCCGAACTGCATGCTCATCGAGGAGCGGGTGGGAGACAGCTTCGTGGCGGACGTGAATCACTTTGCGCCGGCCGTCGCCTACGCGGTGGACAACGGCGCGTCGGTGGTGCAGGAGGCCCTCGGCACGGTGAACAACTCGAGCTTCGCGCGCGAGGCCGTGCAGTACGCATACCGGCACAACGTGGCCGTGATCGCCTCGGCGGCCGACGAGGAGGCGAAGCACCACAACTACCCGTCTAACTATCCCGACACGATCACCGTCAACTCGGTGACGAAGTTCGACTCGGGCGAGGAGCCGCACTCCTACCTGTTCCTGAACGGGTGCACGAACTACGGCGGGCACATGGCCGTCGCGATCCCCTCCTCCTCGTGCTCATCGGAGGCCACCGGCAAGGCGGCCGGGATGGCGGGGCTGCTCTACTCGGCCGCCCGCAACGCCGGGCGAAGGCTGACCGCCAACGAGGTCCGCCAGCTGTTCACCATGACGGCCGACGACATCGACTTCCTGACAGCGAAGCCGCCGGCGCCGGCCGCGAACTTCGCCACCAGCCAGACGGTCGCGAGCAGGCGCTTCCCCTCGATCCCCGGCTACGACGAGTACTTCGGCTACGGCCGGGTGAACGCGGACCGCATGGTGCGCGCGGTGGCCGGCGGGAGCATCCCGCCCGAGGCCGAGATCACCGATCCCGACTGGTACACGATCGTCTCCCCGGCCGACGGCCGCCTCGTGGTGCGGGGCCGCGTGGACGCCCGCCATGCGCGCACCTACGGCTACGAGGTGTCGGTCGGGCGCGGGACGATCAAGGATCCGGGCGCGCCCGGCTTCGGGGCGCCGAACGAATCGCCGCTCGAGTCGGAGATGCACCCGCTCTGCTCGAGCCGCGGGCTCCACTCGGCACGTCACGGGGTGCTCTGCTCGGTCTCGATCGAACGCCTGCGCGCGGCGCTCGGGAACCCGCCCACGAGCGGGCCACTCGACATCCCGGCCGGCAACGGCGACCCGGACCGGTTCTCGTTCGTGATCCGCGTCCGGGTGCGCGATGACCACAATCGCACCGGCGAGGACCGCCGGAGCGCCTTCCTGCACCAGGACGCTGACGCGTTGCCCGGCTTCCCGCGCCGCCTCCCCTCCGACGGCGAGACCTCGCCGCGGCTCGCGGACCTGAACGGCGACGGCGTGGACGACGTCCTGCTCGGCACGAGCGACGGGATCGTGCACGCCTACCGCGGCGGCGCGTATTTCGGCCGCTCGGAGCTGCCTGGCTGGCCGGTGCACACCTCTCTGCTGCCGACCCATCGCGCCGCCCGGGCCTACCGCGCCGGCCTCCTCCGAGGGCGGCACGCCGCCGTGTCGCGCTCGGTGGCGGTGGGCGACATCGACGGCGATGGCCGGCCCGAGGTCGTGGTCAGCGACGCGTCCGGCTACGTGTTCGCGTTCGACCGCCGCGGGCGGGTGCTGCCGGGCTTCCCGGTCCGCACGACCGCGAGCTTCTCGGCGGCGCTCTCCAAGAACCGGGACAACCGCACCGACCGCGGCTTCCTCGCGGGCCCGACGCTCGCCAACCTCGACGGCAAGCCGGGACTGGAGATCGTGGACGGCGGGCTCGACCGCCACCTCTACGCGTGGACCCACGACGGACGGCCGCTGGGCGGCTTCCCGGTGCAACTCGTGGACCCGACCAAGGTCCAGTCGATCGACCCGACCACGCACGCTGTCACCTTCAAGCCCGACGCCGCCCAGCTTCAGGGCACGAAGATCATCGACACGGCCTCGATCGGGGACCTCGACGGCGACGGCCGCGACGACATCGTGGTGGGCACGAACGAGGAGTACCGCGAGCCCATGAACGTCACCGGCGGGATCTTCAGCACGCTCGGCGGCCTCGCGGGCGCCTGCAACTCGCGGCTGTACGCGGTCCGCTCGAGCGGCGACTCCGGCCCGGGCTCACCCTTCCTGCCCGGCTTCCCGGCGAAGATCGGGCAGCTCGGCTGCGAGATCCTGCCGGTCGTGGGCGACGGGGTCGGCAGCCAGCCCGCGCTCGCCGATCTCGACGGCGACGGCAGGCCGGAGATCGGCGTGCTCGGGACGACCGGGCCGGGCTACCTCCTGCGTGGCGACGGCTCCTCGTTCCTCGGGAACGGCGGCGACGGCAAGCCGCGCGTGCTCGACGCGAACCTCGGCTCGGGCTCCGACTCGCACGATCAGCCGAGCATCCTGTCGCTCGGCGGCGGGGCCTTCGGGAGCCTGACCGGCGGGAAACCGAACTTCGTCGCACCTGCAGGCGGGCTCGGCCGGCAGCTCGACGTCCAGCTGTCCGAGGACCAGACCCAGTCGGACGACCAGCTGTCGGCGTTCGACACGAGCACCGGCCTCCAGCTGCCCGCCTTCCCGCGGCGGGTGGCCGACCTGTCATTCCTCAACTCGCCCGCGGTGGCCGACGTGGACGGTGACGGCCACCAGGAGGCGCTCCAGGGCACGGCGGTGTACGACCTGCATGCCATCTCCGCCACCGGCGCGGAGGCGGCGGGGTTCCCTCGCATGACGGGCGGCTGGATGGTCACGACGCCCGCCATCGGCGACGTGGACGGCGACGGGCGCCTCGAGATGGTTGCGGTCACCCGCGAGGGCTATCTGCTCGCCTGGGACCTGTCCGCCCCGGCGTCCGCCGCGCGCGACTGGCCCGAGGTCGGGCACGACGCCCGTAACACGGCCAACCTCGGCACCGCGGCCGCCCGCCGCTAGCCGAGCACTTGCATCGACTCATGCGGACTGGGAGGGTGGCCTTTCACTGGCCCGGCACTCTGTCGGGACCGCGAGTGGAAGGAGACGGCATGGCGGATCGCGTGCTGTTCATCAGCTGGGGCTCGCCGATTCCGGGGCGCGAGGAGCGCGGGCTCGAGGTGTTCAACGAGGCCATTGGCCTACACGGCCGTCTGCAGCAGGACGGCCGCACGGAGAGCTTCGACGTCGTGCTGCTCGGAGCCAACGGCGGCGGCATCAACGGCTACATAGAGGTGAGCGGCTCGGCGGAGCAGATCGCCGCGCTGCGCGAGGACGAGGAGTTCACCCGCAACCTTGTCGACGCCGGCCTTGTGGTCAAGGACCTGCAGGTGAGCGAGGGTTACGCCAACGAGGGGATCGCCCGCCAGATGCAGGTCTACCAGGAGGCGATCGGAAAGGTCGCGCAGACCGTCTGAGCTAGTACGGGGCTTGATGGTGTCTCGCCGCGGCGGCGAGACACCGCAGCCCTCCGGGTCGCGCTCGAGCGTCCGCCGGTGACGGTACAAACACCGTGCCCGTGGACGAGAAGCCCGCCAACGCATTCATTGCCGCGCTCGTCGACTCGATCTCCAGTCGTACCGACTCCGAGGCCGACTGCTTGGCGTCCGCGCTGATGCGCCGTCACTGGCCGGGCGGTGGGTCGGACCGCACAGACCCCACCGCGCTCGACTGGGTTCGCCGCTGGGGGCCGAAGCGCTCGGCTCACGCGCTGCCCGGCTGCTCCTGCGCCGAGGGACCCTGCGGCCTATGTAACTGACGGTCATGGCGGGCCAGCCAACCGCTGGCTCCAGGTCTTTCGCCTTACGCGACGGGTTCCGGCTCGACCGGGGCTTCGATTTCGTGACGGACGGTCAGCAGGACCGCGGCCGCCACTTGGCGGAGTAGGCGGTCACGGACTTCTTCGTCAAGGAAGTCGACCTCGCCTGTCGCCTCGTTCACGCGGAACTCGTGAGCGAACAACTCGAAGCTCTTGATCTCCTGGCTGTCGTTACTTCGGACCTCTACCTCGCCGATGAAGTCATCGGTGCGTTTGTCCATGGTTCCCTCCCTCGGTGCCATACGGCCAGGCCGGGGAACCTCCCCGGCCGCTGTCGACGTTACTCGCACGGGCTCGCGTCAGCATCAGCGAATAAGCGCCGATCGCGTACGGGTTAACCCGCACTTGTCGTCAATGCGAACGGCCCCGCGACAGTCGCTGCTGGCGCACGTATCGCCCTCTTCCGGGCGGGTCAGCGCCCCGCCGCCACGGCGAGGTCGAAGTCTGTGAGCACGCCTTCGGCCAGGTTGTGCGGCCGCTGGCGAACGAGGAGCCGGGTGGTGCCGGCCGTGGACAGTGCGTAGAGGGCGACGCGCACGGACTCATGCGGGTGGATGGCCGTCACCTGCTCGGTGATCGCGTCGCGCGCGCTTGCGAGAGCACGGTCGCTTCCTAGCCAGCCGAGCAGACCTCGGGCGGTGACCCAACCCAGCGGCGTGCCGTTGGAGGCGCCCACCACCAGGATCGCGTGCAGCCGGTGCACTGACATCGCCGCGGCTGCCTGCGCCACGCTGGCGTCCTCGGAGATCGTGAGGCAGCCCGGCGTCATGAAGTCGCAGACTTCGCGCTCGAGGATGTCGTCGGCGAGCGAACCAGAGGGTGCGTGCCGGCTCGAGGCCTCGTCGTGAGTTGTGACCGGCGCTGAGGTCATGAGCAAAGCTTCGCCCGGCAGCGGCTGCCGGTCATCGGCGCAGCTCCCCATCTCGTATCCGTAGATCCCCGCAGTCCGACCAGGCGTGGCTGATGCCGTGGAAGCCAAAGCGCCGGAGCCCGAGCCGGTCGATCCACTCCGAGGGCAGTGCGTAGAGCGCGGCCTCGTCTGGAATGCTCGCGTGGAAGGCGGTGTCGAAGCAGGCCACGTGCGGCACCGCCGGACAGAGCCGGCGGAGCGCCTCCAGCACCCGCAGCGCCGGGCCGTTTTGGAGCGGGGCCAGGTCGGCGAGGGCCCCAGCCGCTCGATCTCACGGTGGGTCGAGCGCGACCGGGTCGACGAACTTCTCGAGCCGGTGTTCGCGACACGGATGCTCATGAGGTGCGGGAAAACTACGGAGACGGAGCACGGCATTGGCCGGATGGCCACGCCGCTGCCCGGATCGATACTCGCAGCATGACCGCGGCCCGCCTGGAGGACTGCGCGCAGCTAAGGTCGCGAGGGTGACGGAGGCGCGCGCCGACGGGGAGCGGATCACGATCGTGCTCGCGGACGACCACGCGGTCGTCCGCTCCGGCCTGCGGATGCTGCTGGAGGCCGAGGAGGACATCGACGTCCTGGCCGAGGCCGGCAGCGTCGATGCCGCGCAGCGCTACGTGCTCGGCCACAAGCCGAACGTGCTCGTTCTCGACTTGAACATGCCCGGCGGGTCGAGCCTCGATGCGATCCCGGACGTGGCCGACGCGTCGCCGGACACCTACGTCGTGGTCCTCACCATGCAGGAGGATCCGGCGTTCGCCCGTGAGGCGCTGCAGGCAGGAGCGCGCGGATACGTGCTGAAGCAGTCGGCCGGGACCGAGCTGGTCCAGGCGATTCGCGCGGCCGCGTCCGGTGGCACCTGGCTCAACCCCGAGCTCGGAGCCCGGATGGCCGCCACGCCCACCGCGCCGAGCGGTCCCCCCGGCGACCTGACCGAGCGGGAGGTGGACGTGCTCCGCCTGATCGCGCTCGGACACACCAACAACGAGATCGCCGAACAGCTCTACCTCAGCGTCAGGACCGTGGAGACCCACCGGGCGCACATCCAGCAGAAGCTCGGCCTCTCGACGCGCGCAGAGCTCGTCCGTTACGCGCTGGACAACGACCTGATCGACCGCTAGGCCGCGCGGTGGAGGTCGCCGTTCTCGCGCTCGCCGGGAGCGCGACCGCCCTGGCCACCGGGTTGGGCGCTGTTCCGGTGTTCCTCCTCGGCCGGCGGGCCGAACGGGTGCGCCCGTTCCTGTGGGGCGTGACCGTCGGCCTCATGACGGTTGCCTCGGTGGTGGGCCTCATCCTCCCCGCAATCGACGAGGGCTCGACCGGCGAGGTCGCGGCCGGCCTGGCGGCCGGCATCGCGTTCCTGCTCGTCTCCCGCCGAGCGCTGTCTCACCGGGATGTACATCTGGCGGGGCTGCGCGGGGCCGGCGTGCGCCGCTCGCTGCTGATCTTCGGCGTGTTGCTCGTGCACAGCCTCCCGGAGGGGTTCGCGATCGGGACCGCGTTCGCCTCGAAAACCCAGGGCCTGGCGCTGTTCGTCTTTCTCGCGATCGCGCTCCAGAACGTGCCCGAGGGCACGAGCGTCGCCATTCCGATGGACGCGGCCGGCTTCGGGCGGGCTCAGCAGTTCTGGGCGGCGGTCCTCACCAGCGCCCCTCAGCCGGTCGGAGCCGTCATCGCCTACCTGACCGTGGAGCAGATCACGGGACTGCTGCCGGTGTCCTTCGCGTTTGCCGCGGGAGCCATGCTGGCCCTCGTGGGGGTAGAGATGCTTCCTCAGGCGCTGGCCCGGGGCGGTCGCCCCGCCGCCTTGGCCGGCGCGCTGGCAGGTGCTGCGGTGATGCTCGTCCTGGCGGCCGCGCTGGGGGTCTAGCCACGCTCGTCGAGCGCGCGGAGGTAGGGACCGAGCTCCTCGGCAACCACCTTCTCGTCGGCGCCCCAGGCGGGCTCGTCGAGGATCTCGGAGTCGACCGGCGCGCCGTCTAGCAGCCGGGCCTGAAAGTAGATGTTGGTCCGCTCGCCCGCGATCAGCGCGCCGCGCAGAACGGGTTCGAAGGTCTCGCGTTCGTGATCTCCGGCGAGCGCCGCGATGCCCGCCGCGGCCACGTCGGCCTGCTGGGCGCCGAGGCCGCCCTGCTTTACCGGGAAGTCGGTGGCGTCACCGGCGGCGAAAACATGCTCCCCCATGCCCACCACCCGGCAGCCTGCGTCGATGGGGATGAAGCCGCCATGCGCCCCCGGCACGCCCCGGATCGCGTGGCCCTCGATGCGGGGGAGCGCCACGATCCTCTCGGAGTCGAGCTGCTCTCCGCTCGGGTGGATCACGACCCGGCGGTTCGCCGGCGTCTCCGCCCGCGAGCCGGCCACGATCCTGACCCCCGCCTCGCGGAGAGCGTCGGCCGCGGCGCTCGCCACGGGGGGCCCGAACACCTCCAGCGGCGCCTCCTCCGGCGTTATGACAGTGACGTGGACGTCGTCGAAGCCGGACGCTCGGGCGCGCTCGGCGGTCTGGAGGGCCAGCTCGTAGACGGGCAGGGACCACGCCGGCCCCTCGGGCACGATCAGGGTGACGCGTTTGGCGTAGCCCTCCTCGATGTCCTGCACGATGCCGAGGTAGGTCTCGTCGGCATGAGCGTCGTCGAAGGTCGTGGCGTGATCGAACGTGGAAACCGCGCGAGCGCCGGGCGCGAGCAGGAGCGCGTCGTAGCCGAGGGCCTGGCCGCCGGCCGTGTGAGCCACCTGCTGGTCGCCGTCCACCCACTCCAGGGTGTCCTGCACGAGCTCGCCCCCGGTGTGGTTGACGATCGGCCGGAGCCGGTAGCGGCGGGCACCGGGGCGGGCGAACGGCTCCTGGACCGCGAGCGGCCTGTACCGAAGCTCCTCGTTCGGCGCGAGGACGGTGACCGCTAGGTCGTCGCCCACCAGCCGCCGCAGCCGGAGGAGCCCTTCGATGGCGGCGATGCCGCCACCGCAGAAAAGAACACGAAATCCACTCATGGGCCGCGAGCCTAACGCGGCCCTCGAGCCGATGCGGGGAACCACGGACGCCATCGCGCTGTTCCCCCGGATGACATGCCCTTCGCCGGGGTGCAGCCTGGAGTAGTGCGCGACACGAGCAAACGAAAGGTCACCATCGTGGGAGGCGGCGTCGCGGCGCTCGAGGCGCTGCTCGCGCTGCGCTCACTGGCGTCGGGGCTGACGACCCTTGAGATGGTGTCGGCCACGCCGCAGTTCACGTACCGGCCACTGGCCGTGGCCGAGCCGTTCGGTCTTGGGACCGCCCGCCAGTTCGACCTGGGGCAGATCGCCCGCGAGCAGAGCGCGACGCTGCACGTGGCCGGGGTCGAGGCGGTGGAGCCCGAGGAGCACCGCCTCGTCACCTGGGACGGACGGCGCTTCGACTACGACCTGTTGCTGGTCGCCGTGGGGGCCCGGGCCACCACCGCGATCCCTGGGAGCGTCTCGATCACGGGCCCTGCCTACACGAGCCGCTTTCGCACCGTGCTCCGTCAGCTCGACGAGCGGCGGATCACTCGGGTGAGCTTCGCGGTACCTGCAGGGTCCTCCTGGCCCCTCCCCCTATACGAGCTCGCCCTGCTCACGGCCGCGCACGTGGCCGAGCGGGGGCTGCACAAGGCCCGGCTCCAGCTGGTCACGCACGAGTCGGAGCCGCTCGAGCTGTTCGGGCCGGCGGCCTCCGCCGCGGTGCGAGAGCTGCTCGAGGAGCGCGGGATCGAGCTGCTGACCGACCGCGTGCCGGTGGAGGCGCGCAAGGGCGAGCTGCTCACGGCTCCCGGGGCACCTCTTCCCGCCGACCAGGTGGTGAGCCTTCCGGGTGTCGTCGGGCCGGATATCCGGGGGCTCCCTCAGGACCGCGACGGCTTCGTGCCCGTGGATCTGCATGGCCGTGTCAAGGGCCTCGAGGACGTGTACGCCGCGGGTGACGCAACCACGTGCCCGCTGAAGCAGGGCGGCGTGGCCGCCCAGCAGGCGGATGCCGCAGCCGAGGCGATCGCCGCGCGGTTGGGCGCAGACGTGGACCCGAGCCCGTTTCGTCCCGTGTTGCGCGGGCTCCTGCTCACGGGTGGGGTTCCGCGCTACCTGCGCGCAGAGGTGGCCGGCGGGAGTGGTGACGACTGGGAGGTGTCGAAGGACGCGCTGTGGTGGCCGCCCAGCAAGGTCGCAGGACGCTACATCGCCCCGTACCTCGCGGGCCACACCCAGGAGATCGACCCTTTGCCGGCCGGCATCGACGTTGAGGTGCACCTCGGTGCCGACGGCGTGCAGCAGCGGGCGATCATCGTCCCCGACCGGGACCGTCACGCCCGAGCGATCCCGGTCGACGGCGGGCGCGCCTGACCGCTCAGGCGGGCTTGCGCGCAAGCCCCGGTTCCGCGCTCGCGGGCTCCGCGCGCATCGCGGGCAGGGCTGCGCTCACAGTGGTTCCAACGGCGCTGGCGGATTCCACGCGCAGCTCGCCGCCCACTAGCGAGACCCGCTCCCGCATCCCCAGGAGGCCGAACCCCTCTCCGCGCTCCGCCGGATCGAAGCCCCGCCCGTCGTCGCGGACGGTGATCGCCACACGGCCGGCGTTCTCCGTGACCTCGATGTGCACGTGCTCGGCCGCGGCATGCTTGACCACGTTCGTGAGCGACTCCTGGACGATCCGGTAGACGGCGGTCTCGACCTCGGGAGCGTGGCGGCCCGCGCCGCGTCCCTGCTCGTACGCGAGGTCGATCCGGGCGCGGATGTCGAGCCCCGACGTGGCCGCGGTGCGCTTGATCAGGGCATCAAGGGCCGGTCCCGCCCCCAACTCGTCCAGCGCAGCGGGACGCAGCTCGGTAATGAGGCCCTGGAGTCCGCTGATCGAGAGCTGGATCTGATCCACCGCCCGGTCCACGGCCGCCGTCACGGCGTTCGGCCGGCCTGACTGGAGGGCTCCCTGGAGCAGGACCTTCAGCGCTCCCAAGTCCTGGAGCGTCTCGTCGTGGAGCTCGCGCGCCCAGCGGCGCCGCTCCTGCTCGGAGGCCTCGATTGAGTTTCGCCGCCGCTCGTCCTCCACCGACTGCGCCGTGGCGATGGCGATGGCGGCGCTCGCTCCGAAGGAGGTGAGGATGTGCTCGTCGTCGGCCGCGAACGCGGGGCCGTTGCTCATGCGGTCGAAGGCCACCAAGAGACCCCGGGTGCCCGCGCGGAACGAGAACGGCGCGACCAGCGCCGCGGTCGCGCCCTCGGCGAGCTTCCCCAAGCCATGGCCAACTCGGTTCGCGAGGTCGGCGATGCGCTCGGGCACCCGCTCGCTGAGAGCGGCCGCGGCGAGCGTACCCGTGCTCGCCACCTCGTGGCCCACCATGTCCTCGCCGACCTCACCGGCGGCGGCCGCCACTCGCTTCCGTCCATCCTGTTCGAGGACGACGACGAGGGAGCGGGCGTCCACGAGCGCCCGGCCACGCTTGACCACCAGCTCGAGCACTCGTTCGAGATCGGTCTCGGCGCCCACCGAGCGGGCGATCACAGCCGTGGCCTCGAGCCCCCGCACCGCCCGCTCCAACTCCGCCTGCCTGCTCTGCAAACGGGTATACAGGCGAGCGTTGTCGATCGCGATGGCCGCCCAGTCGGAGAGCACCACGACCGACTCCAGGTCGCGCTCGTCGAACTCGCCCCCGCCCTCCTTGTTCGTGAGATAGAGGTTGCCGAAGGCCTCGCCGCGAATCCGGATCGGCACGCCCAGGAACGTCTTCATCGGCGGGTGCTGGGGTGGAAATCCGTACGAGCGGGGATGCGCCGTCACGTCGGCCAGGCGCAGGGGCTCCGGATTTCGGATCAGCTCGCCGAGCAGCCCGTGGCCGCGCGGGAGCGGGCCGATGCGGCCCCGCTGCTCCTCGTCGATGCCCACGAAGAGGAAGCGGGCGAGCTGCTCCTTCTTGTCGTCGAGGACGCCGATCGCCGCGTAACGGGCGCCAGTGAGCTCGCGCGCCGTGCGAAGCACGGTGTCGAGCACCGACTCGAGGTCGAGCTCTGCCACGAGGGTTCGGCCAACGTCGAGGAGCCGTCGAAGCTCCGATTCGCTGAGCCGGATCCGATCGTGGGCGGGGGCCATGTCGCCACTGGAGTCCGGCACTTCGCAGCGAGCGTACCGCGCGAGAATCCCCCAGTCCATCCGCCGGTTGCCGAGCAGGGCAGGCAACCTGACGGCCGGTTGCGGTTTTCCCGCGACCGGCCCGCGGCTGGCCCCCGATGGCATCTGTGCCGCCGCATCGTACGGTCGTCTCCCTGACCTCGGCAAGGAGAAGGCAAGTGTCCATTCGCGTCGCCATAAACGGCTTCGGCCGCGTCGGAAGGGCGCTGTTGCGCTCGGCGCACCAGAGCGGGGCCGGCATCGAGATCGTCGCCATCAACGACGTGACCGACGCCGCCACGCTGGCCGCGCTCCTGCGCCACGACTCCGTGTATGGCCGCTTCCCCGGCGAGGTCGGCTCGACCGACGGGGCCATCACCGTAGACGCGGCCGAGATACCCGTCCTGTCCGAGCAGGACCCGGAGCAACTGCCCTGGGCGGACCTCGGTGTGGAGGTGGTCATCGAGTCCACCGGCCGGTTCCGTACCCGCGAGGCGGCGGGCAGACACCTCACGGCCGGCGCCGAGAAGGTGATCATCTCCGCTCCCGCCAAGGGCAGCGAGCCCGTGGACGCCGACCTTGTGCTCGGGGTGAACTTCGACGAGGTGTACGACCCCGAGCGGCACCGGATCGTCACCAATGCGTCGTGCACCACGAACTGCCTGGCGCCCGTGGCGAAGGTCCTGCATGAGACCGTGGGCATCCGCCATGGGCTCATGACCACGGTCCACGCCTACACCGCGGACCAGAACCTGCTCGACGGCCCGCACACGGACCTCCGCCGGGCGCGGGCAGGGGCGATCAACCTCGTCCCGACCTCGACGGGGGCGGCAAAGGCCGTCGGGCGCGTGATCCCCGAGCTGGAGGGACGACTGCACGGCTATGCCGTTCGCGTTCCTCTGCCCACCGGCTCCCTGGTGGACCTCACGATCGAGGCTGAGCGCGAGACCAGCGTCGACGAGGTGAACGCGGCGTTCCGCGAGCGCGCCGACACCGGCGCCCTCGAGGGCATCCTCGCCTACAGCGAGGAGCCGATGGTGGCGACGGACATCGTGGGGTCCTCGTACTCCGCGGTCTTCGACGCCCCTCTCACGAGCGTCATCGACGGCACCCTGGTCAAGGTCGTGGCCTGGTACGACAACGAATGGGGCTACTCGACCCGGCTCGTGGAGCTGGCCGAGCGCATGTTGCTTCCGGTGGCGGCAAGCACCTGACGGGAAGCGCGGGCGAGGGACCATGTACCGCAACATCGTCGTCGCATATGACGGCAGCGACGAGGCGCGTGACGCGCTCGCACTGGCCGGCGTTCTGAGGGATCGCGAGGGCGTGGTCACGGCGGTCTGCGCGCCGTCGGACCGACCCGCGGCGAGCTGGAACGGGCATTCGCGCGGCTCCGCGAAGGCGAGGGATACGGCTCCCTGGCTGCGGACCCAGCGCCTCGGCGCGGGCGGCGGGGCCTAGGGGCTGGTGCGCTTCGTCGACGAGACCGGCGCGGACCTGTTCGTGCTCGGTTCCTCCCACCGCAGCGAAGCCGGGCGGACGCTCACCGGCCCCGTCGGGCGGCGGCTGTTGTCCGGCTGCCGGAGCCCGGTGGCCGTGGCGCCGAAGGGCTACCGCGACCGACCGCCGACCCGAGCGTGGTGGCGATCGCGTTCGAGGCCGAGGGCGAGGCTGCGAGCGCCGTGCCGAGGGCGTCCGCCTCGCCCAGTCGCTGGGCGCCGGCCTAAGGCTGCTCTGCGTCGTGCCGCCGCTCGCTCCCTGGGCGCTCGACGCCGGCGTGGACGCGGGCTACAGCCGCGGCGACGTGGAGCGGCACCACCTCGAGCTCGTTCGGTCACGTGCTCGAGGGGGCGATGGAGTTCGTTCCCGCCGGAATGGACGTGCGAGGGCCGCCTCTCGAGGGCCGGCCCGCCGCAGTGCTCCTGCGGGAGGCTGAACGGGGATTGGACCTGCTGGTCATGGCGTCGCCGGGCGTCAGGCCCGTGGCGGGCGTGCGGCCGGGCACCACGGCGATCCGGGTCATGCGCTCCTGCCCCTGCCCGGTCCTGCTCACCCCCACCGGCGTCCGGACGATGGGCGAGCGGACGCGCGCGG
>CAVXAD010000018.1:0-69251 GCA_963759625.1 uncultured Thermoleophilaceae bacterium
CTCACTCTCTCTCTTCCTCTCGCGCTACCCCATAGAGGGACCAGGAAGGTTTGAGGAGCGATGACGAGCAATGGGCGACTCCGTGGCCGAGGGGGCAGCGCGACGGCGGGGTGGACTGCACCGCGCCGCTGGCGACCGCCGGGTTGGGCAGGCCATCAAGGCCCGCGACGACTTGGCTACCCGCGGAGTTGGTCGTGCCTGGCTGAACGGCCGCGAGCTCGGCGGTACAGATCCTCGCTACACCCACCTCGAGGCCTCGCACGACTAGGCAAGCCGCCTACGCCGCGAGGGAAACGGCGGCGAGCGGCCGACCGTGGACGACCGCAGCGATCGGGCGAGGCGCGTGCTGAACCGGGCGGCGTGGGGGGACGATCCGGCAGCGACCAAGGAGGTGGGCACCGTGAGCAAAGTCCCCGAGACCGCGCCAACGTCGTTTGTGATTGTCGAGCTAGCGAGGCCGCCGCGCCAGGCGTTCCGCTTCGCGGAGCAGGCGGACGCCCTGCGTCTTGCCGAGCGGCTGCGCCGAGCGGACCCGGACGCCGCCGTCCGGACGGAAACGCCCGAGGAGGCGCGCGATGTACTGCTCGACCTGGCGTTCGTCCCCGAGGACGCCATTGGCCCGCTGATCATCATGGAGTCGCGGCATCTCGACCGCGAGACCGTGGAGGGCCACTTCCGAGCGCTGGGCGGCGCATGACGCTGAGAACGGCCCACGCGATCGAGGAGCCGGCATCACGGCGCCCCGTCGCGTCCGTGGGCGATCAGGAGCGGCGCCGACGCGTCACCAGCCCTGCCAGGCGAGACCGACGAAAGGACCCCCATGACGAACATCATCTGCGTTCTCTACAACGACCCCGTCAGCGGGTATCCGCCGTCCTATGCGCGCGACTCCGTGCCCACGATCGAGCAGTACCACGGCGGCCAGAACACACCGTCTCCTGAGCACATCGACTTCACGCCGGGGGAGCTGCTGGGCTGCGTGTCGGGCGAGCTCGGGTTACGCGAATTCGTCGAGGGACGCGGGCACAACCTGATCGTCACCTCCGACAAGGAGTGGCCCGACTCGGTGCTGGATCGCGAGCTTCCTGAGGCCGAGATCGTGATCTCGCAGCCGTTCTGGCCCGCCTACCTTACCGCGGAGCGGATCGCAAAGGCGCCTAAGCTCAAGCTGGCGGTGACGGCGGGGATCGGCTCCGACCACGTGGACATCGACGCGGCCATCGAGAACGGCATCACCGTGGCGGAGGTGACCTTCTCGAACAGCATCAGCGTCTCCGAGCACGTGGTGATGATGATTCTCGCGCTCGTGCGCAACTACATCCCGTCGTACCAGTGGGTGATCGACGGGGGCTGGAACATCGCCGACTGCGTGTCGCGGTCCTATGACCTGGAGGGCATGGAGGTCGGGACCGTGGGAGCAGGGCGGATCGGCTCCGCGGTGCTGCGGCGGCTCAAGCCCTTCGAGGTGGGGTTGCACTACACGGATCGTCACCGCCTCCCCGAGGAGGTGGAGCGAGAGCTCGGCCTCACCTACCACGAGAGCACCCAGGACATGGTGCCCGAGTGCGATGTGGTCACGATCAACGCGCCGCTGCACCCAGAGACGGAGGGGCTCTTCGACGACGAGCTCCTCGGCACAATGCGCCGCGGCACATACCTCATCAACACCGCGCGCGGCAAGATCTGCGACCGCGACGCGATCGTGCGGGCGCTCGAGTCGGGCCAGCTCGCCGGCTACGCCGGCGATGTCTGGTACCCCCAGCCCGCTCCGAAGGATCATCCCTGGCGGACCATGCCCCACCACGGTATGACCCCGCACACCTCGGGCACCAGCCTGTCGGCCCAGGCCCGCTACGCCGCCGGCACCCGCGAGATCCTCGAGTGCTGGTTCGACGACCGCCCGATCCCGGACGAGTACCTGATCGTCGACGGCGGCAAGCTGGCCGGCACCGGCGCCCACTCCTACAGCGCCGGCGACGCCACGAGCGGCTCGCAGGAGGCCGCGCAGGAGCAATAGGAGAGCGCGGAGCCCTGGAGCCGCGGATCGGGCGCACCGTGAACCACTCGCGGGTCTCCCCCGGATGCTGACTCCGAGTTTCGCGCGCCCTGTCTGCCTCAGCTCTACTCCGCGCGCCGGAGCCGGCGCGGCTCGTGCCCGTCGGGCTTCTGCTCGCCCGGGCTCGGCGACCACCACCAGCCCGGTCCCGCCGCAGCGCGTGCAGCGCTCGCTCGCCACCTTCAGCGAAGCCGGAGCTGCTTCTGCTACTCGCGTGCGTGCTCGTATGTCTTAAGCCGGTCAGGGGCGAGCCCCAGGCTCTAGAGGACCGACTACCGCGCGGCGGTCGACAGAGTGTTGGATCATGGGTAAGGAAGACTCTGGCTCCGCCCGCGGCGGCGTTTCTATCGCCTACCGCCGAGACCAGTCCTGGGCGGGGGGCACTCCTACGGCGTCAGCAGGTAGAACCGCCAGAAGTCGTTCTCGATCGGCGCGACCTCGCAGTCCGCGAAGCCGGCCTGTTCCGCGTAGCCGCGCACGGTGTCCTCGCGCATGACGGTGCCGGTTCCCGCGGCGTTCTCGCCGACCATGCCGACGGGGAGGCAGTGCAGGACGCTGAACCCGTAGTAGAGGCGCTCCACGTCTCCGGCGTCCAGCGCGAAGCGCTCGGCGGTCTTCTCGTCGGCGACGAGCACGCGACCGCCGTCCGAGAGCAGCCCACGCGCGGTCCGGAGCACGTCAACCGGGTACGACATGTCGTGCAGCGCCTCGAAGATCGTCACGAGGTCGTAGCGGCCGGACAGCTCGGGATCCGCGGCGTCCCGGCAGTGGAACGCCACGCGGTCCTCCACACCGCTTCCGGGCAGGAGCTGCTGAGCTCGCGCGATCGAGGCCTGATCGAGGTCGATCCCGTCGACCGTGACCTTGGGGTAACCGCGGGCGATCGCGATGCTCGACCGGCCGAGCCCGCACGCAACGTCGGCGACACGCGCCGGCGGATCGCCATTGAGGCGATCGTGGATGGCCGGCACCGCGGGGAACCAATCGGTCGCGAGGAGGTTGTCGAACAGCGGCTGGGTGAAGCGCGCCTGGCCCTCGTGGAGGTCGGCGCCGTAGTCGGCGTACGGGACCCCGTCGCCGGTTCCGAACGCCTCGAGCACGGCGTGGATCGGCAGGGCACATGCGACGACCAGCTGCGCCATCGGGGCCATGTGGTTGAGGCTGCCCCCGTCGAGCAGGACCTCGTCGTGGCCGGCGGGCACGGCGTAGCGGCGTTCGGCGTCCGAGGCGTTCGGGTCCACCGCCTCGAGGATGCCGGTCATCGCCTGCTGCTCCAGCCACTCGCGCGCGTATCGCTCGTTCACACCGGCCGCGCTCGCCAACTCGGCGGACGTCGACGGGCCCGCGTCCGCGAGTGCCCTGTACAGCCCGAGCCGATCGCCCAGGTAGACGCAGAGAAGATCCATGGCCCCCAGCGCGCTGCCGAAGAGCCGCTCGACCAGCTCGTCACGACGTGCGTCGGCGGAACTTGCGGTCGTCATGCGGTACCTCGCTCTCGAATCGGTTGGTCGCCAAGCATCTCCGCTTCGACAGGGCGGCGTCAACCTGAAGGAGTGCGATCGCAGGCCGAACGCTCCCTCAAGGTCGTGGTACTCCGCGAAGCGGCGCGGAGAACGATGTCGATG
Organism: uncultured Thermoleophilaceae bacterium; assembly: GCA_963759625.1. Taxonomy (GTDB): domain Bacteria; phylum Actinomycetota; class Thermoleophilia; order Solirubrobacterales; family Thermoleophilaceae; genus JACVRW01. Next base: position 3,682 of record CAVXAD010000018.1, read on the forward strand.
GAGCTCTGCCAGTCGACCGCCTCACCGTCGGTGATGTAGGCGAGGATGCCCGCGCGGGCAGGACGGGAGCGGGCACGCAGCCAGGCCACGTCCTCGGCGCTCGCGCGCCCAGTCATCCATCCCCCGGTCCGCGCTGTTGCGCGAGCTCGTCCAGCTCGGCGAAAATGTCCCGGGGCTGCTCCGGCTCGGGCCTGTTCTCCCGCCAGTGCACCCGCAGCTCTCGCATCGCCGCCACCTAACCGGCCCTCGCAGCCGAGCTCAGCAGCTCGAGCACCTCCCGCTCCCCGACCAGACCGTCACGCTCCGGCGACTCCCGTGCGGCGCGGGCGGCATCCACCTCACGCGCAAACGGGCCGTACCGCGACCCCGGGTCGGCGCGGCCGTGGCGCAGCCAGCCCTTCACCGCGCCCACGCTGACACCATGCTCACGCGCCGCGTCGGCGGCCGACAAGCCGGCCACCAGCGCCGCCACACCCCCGGCCCCGCCTCGTCGAAGAGCGCAGTGGCTGCCGTTAGGCTCACCTACAGCCACCTTGACCTTGACCCACGTGCCAGCCCGGCGCGCGCGAGGACTGTCCTCGCCGGTCCCTGTGTGGACAGGACTGGGACCCCCCCCCTCGCTTGCCGGGCACTGCTCACTCCGGGTCCGCTGCGCTGTGGTTGTGGGGACCCCGCCCTTTGGGTCCCTTGTTTCGGGTGGCTCGTGCTGGTAGGCCACGCGTTAAGGGCGCTGGACTCGGCCGAAAGGAGTGCCCGATGAGGACAGGCGCTCCCGCCTGGGGCTGGGACTCTAACGCTGGCGGCTGGATGCTCTCGCTGTCTTTGTCCGCTCTTCGCGATCGCGCAGGACTCTGTGGTGGGGCTAGCGGAGAGGGAGGGTCGGATATCAAAGGTGCTCCGTCTTTTTTGACTTCTAGGCCTGGTAGTGGCCCGTCCGGGAGAGAACCCGTCGGGAGCCGCTTCCCTTTGTCGTTCGTATTCTCGGTGACGCGGCGTTCACTGCTACCGAATGGTCAATTGCCTGTCGGTCATTGACGACACCTGCGACGTTCATGTTGATCCGGTTGGCTCCGAACTCGGTCATGCGCCAATTTTCCCTACTTCAAGGTTAATCGCCGTCGACGACCCCAGCGTCTGGCGACCTCTTCGGGGATCGCGGCTGTACGCCGCGCCGCCTACCTGCTCGCCCCTGACCTGGGGGGCGACATCTTGGCGAGGGCTGGTATCGTGGAGCGCTCAGGACGGGGCGACATCGCCGTCCACGACGCTCCAGCCCTTCCCGACCTCCAAGGACCAGTGCAAGAACGGCGGCTGGCGCAACTTCGGTGCGACCTTCAAGAACCAGGGGCAGTGCGTCGCCTTCGTGCAACGGGGCGCCGAAGGCCTAGCGTGCTGGACTCGGCCGAAAGGGGTGCCCAATGAGAAGCAGGTTCTTCCTGACCATCCTCGGGCTGGGGGTGGCTGCGCTCTTGGCGGTGCCTGGCGTCTCGGCGGCTGCGACGGTCGTCAACGGCGGCTTCGAGACCGGCAGCTTCAGCGGCTGGACGGTCGTCAACCAGTCCGGGGATCCGGGGACTGGTACGTCTACAGCGGGACCAGCTCTCCTGTAGAACGGATTCCCCGATCGCCGCTCCGCCTGAGGGCACCTACGCTGCCGTTACCGACCAGACCGGGCCGGGTTCTCACGTTCTCTACCAGGACGTGGCGCTCGAGCCCGGGTTCAACCACATGCTGTCGCTCCAGGTCTATTACGAGAACCAGGGTGGAACGTTTGCGACCCCGCCTAGCTTGGACTACAACGTCTTTCCCAATCAGCAGTATCGGGTCGACATCGTGAGACCGTCTGCCCCGGTCGATTCGGTGGCCCCCGGCGACGTGCTCGCGAACGTCTTCCAGACCAACGTCGGAGATCCGAGCAGCCTGGCCCCGACGCCCGTCAGCGTCGACTTGAGCGGCTTCGCCGGCACAACCGTGCGGATCCGCTTCGCCGAAGTCGACAATCAGGCGTTTTCAATGCGTCGGCGGACGCAGTCGCCGTGACGAGCACCCGCGCCCTGCCCACCACCAAGGAGCAGTGCAAGAACGGTGGCTGGCGCAACTTCGGGTCCACGTTCAAGAACCAGGGGCAGTGCGTGAGCTTCGTCGCGACCGGCGGCAAGAAGCAGCCCTAGTGGGGGATCCCAGGAACGCCGGGTCCCGGGCCGGTCCTCGCCGGTCCCTGTGCCAGGGCGGTGTCGGGGTACCCCCCGCCGTCTCTTCTCCTGAGGACTGCTCTCGCTGGATGCGATCGCCTTGACCCCCTGCTGGACTGGTGGTAGGACTGACGCGCACCTGGCCCGACCTGGAAGGGGCGTGCGTGAGGCGATCCTTGGCGTGGTCCACGTTGCTCGTGGCGCTTGCCGTATCGACCCCGACGGCACAGGCGTCGTTGGCCGCTGGGAATGAACGTATCGCCTTCGTCAGCGAACGCGACGGTAACTCGGAGATCTACGTGGCGAACGCCGACGGTACTAGCCAGACCAATCTGACGAACAATTCGAGCCTCGACGTCGACCCGGTCTGGTCGCCGGACGGCAGGAGGATCGCCTTTGCATCCGATCGCACCGGAAACCTCGAGGTGTACATCATGAACTTCGACGGCACCGGCGTCACGAACTTGAGCAGAGATGCGGCTGCTGACTTCGATCCCACTTGGTCGCCTGACGGCGTCAGGCTCGCGTTCACGACTGATCGTGACGGCAACTTCGAGATCTACACCACGAACGTCGACGGTACCGGGACGGCGAACCTGACCTCGAGTCCGGCGCTCGAGGGGGAAGCCGCATGGTCTCCGGACGGCTCCCGAATCTCCTTCTACAGCGATCGCGACAGCAACTTCGAGATTTACTCCACGAATCTCGCCGATCAGGTCACGACGCGACTCACCAATCAGCCGTTCAGCGACTTCCAACCCGACTGGTCGCCAGACGGCACGAGCCTGGCGTTTCTCAGCAACCGTGACGGCAACTACGAGATTTACTCCATGCACGCCGACGGTAGCGGGCAGCTGCGGCTCACGCGCGACGCGCGAATTGACGAGCACCCCGCCTGGTCGCCAGACGGTGCGAGAATCTTGTTCGCACGAGGACTCGATACCGGCAACGCAGACATCTGGGTGATGAATGCCGATGGAACCGGTCAAGCGACGATCGTGAGCTCGCCGGGCAACGATCGCGATCCCGACTGGCAGCCCTTCCCGACCTCGAAGGACCAGTGCATCAACGGCGGCTGGCGCAACTTCGGTCGACTTCAAGAACCAGGGGCAGTGCGTCGCGTTCGTTCAGCGGGGACCGAAGGCCTAGCGTGCTGGACTCGGCCGAAAGGGGTGCCCGATGAGAAGCGTTGCTCGTCCGCGCTCGCGCTTGAGCGTGGAGCTGTTCGTCTTGCCTGCGGCTACGGCCGCCGCGCAGCCGACCCTCACCTTGCAGGAGGACTGCGCGGGCTCCAATGGAGTCGGCTGAGCCTGAGCGGCTTCCCGCCCGATACGCCGTTCCACGGCAGCATCGTTGGCCCCGAGCGGACGGACCCAAGCCGACTTCACCACCGACGTCCGCGGCAAGTTCACATCGGGCCCTTCTCGAGCCCGGTCCCGGCGCCTGGACGGCAACGGTGGAGTGGTCCGGAGGGACTCTGGTGAAGTCGCTGAACGTCAGCTGCCCGCTCGGGCGCATGGTCGGCAAGGGAGCCATCACCGGCCGGCGGCGAGACGGCGTCCTACGCCTACATCGTCAGCTGCCGACTCGTGCCAGCACGAATGCCCCGTTCGAGGTGCGCTTCGGCACGCAGCGGTTCCGGCTCCTACGACTGCCCGGTGAACTGCACGGACGATCCGGCCGTGCCGACCCCGGCGGCCGGCTTCGACACCCAGACCGGGATCGGCACGGCCCGCTCACCGCGGCGGGGCCCGGCTGACGCATCCAGTGGAAGTTCGTCGACGGCGGCGCCGGCGGCACGAACGACTCCGCGCGGATCAGTATCACGCGGACCCCCCGGCACGTCCTCTTCGACGGCCGGCCGCCCCGCCCGGCAAGTTCCCCGGCTCCACCCAGACCACCGGCTTCAACACCGCCCAGCTGCTGCCCTAGCGCGTAGGGGCCCTGCCGGGGATACTCGGCGGGCGATGTCGCAGGAGAACGTGGAGGTCGTGCGAGCTCGCGCCGAGGCGTGGAAGACGTCGAGCCGATTTCCGGCTGATCACCCGGCATTGACTACCACCCCGCGCGGACTCGGCCCGATGCGAGCGCCGCACCGTCGGCCGCGGTGCTTTCGGCAACTGGCGGCCAGATTCGAGACTTGCCCGACAGCGTACGCGAGTATGCGAGTTGATCGATGCGGGACGAGCATGTGATGCCGACTCCGGTGCAGTGCCCGTGGGACGGCCAGCGGCGCCGATGTTGACGGTCCGTACGTCATCGTCTGCACGCTGCGTGAAGGGCTGGATCGTGCGAGGCTGGGAGTACAGGACGAAGCGACGAGGCCCTCGAAGCCGTGGGGCTGTCGGAGTAGCCGATGTCGCAGGAGAACGTGGAGATCGTGAAGCGGGCGTTTGCCGAGTTCCAGCGCGGCAACTTCTGGGTGCCCGAGTTCTTCGAGCCGGACGTTCGCATCAGGTGGCTCGACGCCGTGGGGGCGCCGTCGGAAACCGTGGGACTTCAAGACATGAGCACCTTCATGCTGAACTGGCTCGAGACCTTCGACAACATGTCGATGGTTGCCGAGCGAGTCGTTGACGCCGGAGACCAGGTCGTCGTGATCGCCGCATGGCAAGGACGGGGGAAGGCTTCCGGTGTTGATACCGAGTGGCGTCAGGGCACGGTGTGGACCCTGCGCGACGGTCGGGTGGCCAGCGTGATCGGGTACCAGGAGCCGAGTGACGCCCTCGAAGCCGTGGGGCTGTCGGAGTAGCCCGCTCGCCCCGGCCCTAGCGGGCGGGGTGTGCTGCGGGGTCGCGGCGTCTCTCAGACCATGCGGCGCGGCTTGCGGTCTCGGCCTAGCGGAAAGCTGGACTGGGGTCCTCAGCAGCTGGACGAACGGGACCCAGGCGCAGGGCGAGCACGAAGAACACCGCGAAGAAAACGATCCGATGAACGGGTCCATACGCTCCGCATGGCTAGCCCCGGCTATGGGGTCTAAACCGCCAGGGTGTTTGAAGCGGGGGATACTCGGCGGGCGATGTCGCAGGAGAACGTGGATTTCCTCGTCGGTCTCTTCGCAGGGGTGGAGGCTCTCGACAAGGAGGCGCTGATCGCTGCCCTTCCTGACTTCATCGAACAGACCTGCGACCCGGACATCGAGTGGGTGGAAGACCCACAACGCGCCGACGGTCGCGTCTACCGTGGCCACGAGGGTGTGCGCGAGTCCTGGCAGCGGTGGCTCGAGAACTTCGAGGAGTACGGCTTTGAGGTCGAGCGCATCAGTCGACCACGGGGACCGTGTGCTGGTCGTCGGCGTCGAGCACGGACGCGGAAGCTCTAGTGACGCCCCGGTCAGTGCCCGTAACCACTTCGTGCTCACGTTCCGAGGACGGCGAAGATCGTCCGCTACCAAGAGTCTACGACGAGCAACAGGCCCTCGAAGCCGTGGGGCTGTCGGAGTAGGCGATGTCGCAGGAGAACGTGGAGATCGTGCGGCGGGCCTATGAGGCGGGAACGCGGGGGACATGGACGCGTTCGCGACGTGTTCGACCCGGGAATCAGTCTGGCGGCCCGTGGCGGGTTGGCCTGAGCCGGGGCCTTTCGAAGGTCGGGAGGCGGTCATGCGCTGTTGGAGCAGATGCGCGAACCTGGGACACCGACGACCTGGAACTGATCAGCGACTTCATCGACGCCGCCGACCGAGTTGCCATCGAGGGCACATGGCGTGGCGCGAGGCCACGGCGCTCGACCTCGAACATGGAGTTGACGCCCGCCTACGCCGTGCGCAAGGGCAGGATCCCGCGCATGGACTTCTCCTGCGGACCACGCGCAGGCCCTCGAGCCGTGGGGCTGTCGGAGTAGCCGATGTCGCAGGAGAACTTGGAGATCGTGCGCGAGTAACGGTTCCGCCGGTTCGCGGGCTCGGTGATCTTTCTGGGCTGGCCAGGCTCTATACGCCCGACGTGGTGCTGGTTGTCGCTCCGCCGGGCTGGCTCGGACGGCGGTGCGGTTCGAGGGGCGGGAGGCAGTGATCCACGAGCTGGGATGAGGGGCGCAGGAGGACTGGGGCCACCAGGAGCAGTGGAATGTTGCCTGAAGGAAAGGGCTGGAACGTCAATCTGGGTAGTGATTCAAAACTCTTGTGGACCGTGGAGGGGGAGCAGGAAGTGGGACTCCCTGGCCAGGTGACCGTGTTCGCGGCGTGCCGCGTCGAGGAAGTCGCTTATCGACGAGCTCTTTTCTACTTTCTGGGGTACGGGGCTGACGGCCCTCGAAGCCGTGGGGCTGTCGGAAGTAGCCGGCTCATGCCGTCGCGCGGAGGGTCGGTGGTCCGGTTGTCCTCGAGCCAGGTGTCGAGTTCGCGCTCGGAGAATCCGGTAGTGCCGCCGTCCCGTTGCCGAGCCTGGTTGCTGGAAGTTCGCCGGTCGCGATGCGCCGGTAGATGGTGGGTGGCGAGCAGCGCAGCCGGAGTGCCGCCTCGTGCACGGTGAGCAGCCTGTCGCTAAAGGTGTGCATTGCATACCAAAGCTATCGCCGTGGGTGGACAACGCAGGGGCGCCAGGCGCGGCGCCGACGCCACTACAACGCCACTACGTCCGGGACTCGCGCCACACGGGTTCCGCTTGGTGTCCTGCGGGTCTGACTAGGGTGCAACCCCGCTCCGGGTGTGGCATTACGGGTGTTGCTGTCGTCGTCCGTCGTCACCTGTTCGTTTCGGTCGGCGCTGGTTCTACGGAACCTGAAGGTCACAGGTTCGAATCCTGTCGGGTCTGCGTCCACGAAGCCCTCCGCTAACGCGGGGGTTTCGTCCCGTTCGGTGGCGTGCCTTACCTGGGTCCCCAGGGGTCCAATTGGGGTCCATCTTGTTGATGGGAGCGCGCCGGATCCCCGCCGCTTGGGGGTTGAGGTCGGGCGGGCGAAAGCGCGCATAGGTCTCGACGATCGCTATCGCTTCGCATGGAAAGCGCAGCGGAGCCCACCACCTACACGGCTGTCGCTCCTCGCGCAAAGCAGCAGCGGGTCCACCGGTGCTCCTGTGAATGGGAAGCGGCGGTTCGCGAGCGCCGGCTGGGTCATTCCCGGGCCTTGCGTAGGAGCGTCGAGACGCGTTGCCGTGTGACACCGAAGCGGTCCGCGATCTGTTCCATCGTCATGCCCTCGGCGTGTAGCGCCTGCGCCTCCGCTCGGCGCACGTTCGCGCCGCTGGTGTCCAGTGCCTTTGAGCTCTCGGTGAGCAGCTGGACGATGAGCGGACTGTCATCGCCGGAGACGAGCTCGGTGTACGACGCACCTTTTGAGCGCGAGCGGCGGAGCTGGGCGATCCGCTTCTTGATCAGGCTTGCACGCCTGCCGTTGTCGGCGAGGACGTCCTCAAGCGTGGTTAGGGCGGTAAGGAATTCGTCTTCGGCCATCGGCTCCTTTCGGTCGCGGCGATTGGAAAGGCCCAAAAGCAACTGGGATTGCGGCAACTCCTATTGCGGCAACTGGGATTGCAGCAACTACTGTTGCGGCAATAGCTATTGCGCTATTGTACCGGCCGTGTTGGACATCGCGTCGCTCGGGAGCCGTCCCGGCCCTTGCCGCGCCGAGCCACATAGAAAGGAGTCCGTATGGCGCTTGTCACCCGACCTTCCGTGAGCACAACAAAGCCGGAGGGCGGCGTCCCAAGTGGAGGCCGCAAGACAGAGACGAACCTCGTTTCTCCGAACCAGGAGCGGAACACCACCGACGGCCCGGCTGCAATGGCGATCTGCAACGCCATAACAGGGGCGCTGAAGCGGAGCTCTGGAAAAGGTCCGACGAAGGTGAAGGCGTACAGCACGCACGACCACGTAGCGGTCATCGTGCAGGACATGCTCACGACACTCGAGAGAACGCTTGTCCAAGACGGACACGAGCAACTGGTCAGTGAAGCGCGACAAGTGCTCACCGGGCGCGTGGCCAACGAGTGCCGCGCGACAATCGAGCAGGCGACGGGACGGCGTGTGGTCGGATGGCAGACCGAAGTCAACCCCAGCGCCGATCGCGCATTCACGCTGATACAACTCCAGCCGCTCTAGTGCTTTGGACGAGCCGCGAGAGCGCAGGCGCCAGCGGACCGCGCTATCCGCTTTCGCGTGACAGCAACACCGAGCCCGGCGACGGGCCGGCTGCTGCTTTGGACGAGACGCGCTAGCGGAGGAGAGGATTGGTTGCCCTTGCTCACCAGCCGGCCCGATTGATTCGCCGAAGGCGCTGCTCACTTCAATGGGCACGTGGAAGGGGGAGTGGCACAGCTACGTGTTCCTCCACGAACGCCCGCACCGCGTGGAGGCCTTCGCCAAGATCGCGCAAGAGCTGCCCGACGAGGAGTACTGGCAGCTGCTCGGCGGCGTCTGGGTGGACACCGAATGGCCATCGGATCGCGAGTTCACCTGGTGTCGGCTGCTGACCAGTGAACGCCCCGGCCGGGAGGGGCTCATGGACGACGACGAGCGCGCACGTCACGGGGCGCTGCCGGACCCCGTGCCGGTCTACCGCGGCTACGTCCACGACGACGAGTTCGACGGCAGCGAGGGCATGTCGTGGACGCTGAGCGAGGACCGGGCAAGCTGGTTCGCGCAGCGGTTCGCCTTCGACGGCGACGAGCCGCTCGTCGCTCGCGGCCAGGTGGACAAGGCGGACGTGATCGCTGTCTTCCTGGGGCGGCAGGAAGACGAGGTGCTCGTCCTCCCCGAGCATGTTGACGGGGTTGAAATCAGACGGCTGGAAGACCGGGACAGAGCGATGCTCGCGCCCGAAGCCGCCGCCCGACTGCCGTCGTGGAGGCCTACCTGGCCATGACGGACGGGTGCCCGAGCGCAAGGGCATCTGGATCAGGCATTTGCCGAACGTGCCCGATGAGGAGGACTAGATGACCGAGGTACTGACGGCCGACGCCGCGGCGCTCGAGCTGCTCGACCACGTGGGGGAGGAGGTGGCCATCGGGATCATGCTGCCCGGGGGTGTGCCGTGGGCCGGCGGGTCGGGCGTGCTGGGCCACACGGGGCGGCAGCTCATGGAGATGGCCAGCGGCTCCAATGAGATGTTCTACTTCAGCGAGGAAGAGCGCGAGGAGGGCCGAAGCACCGCCGAGCGACTATTGGGCCAGGAGGACTACGCCGGCGAATTCATGGTCGACGGGTTCGCCTTCCCGTTCGGCGGCGAGCACGTCGAGGGCGTGTGCCGGACCGAAGGTCTCCGCTACCCCGGGCTGGACTTCACGATCGGGACCAAGCGCCATCCCGCCGCTCTCACGCTGCGTGTGACCTTCGTCGAGGCTCGTGATAGCCGGGTGTCGTGATCGGAGGTGTTTGCGTGCCATGTCGGAAACCCGCGCGATCGCGCCAGTTCCGATCACGTCCCAGCAAGACAGGTCGACTTTGTTGACGTGGTCGGCGTAGAGTGGTCCCAACACTCAAGCGCCCCGGCGACGCTTGAACGTCCCGGGGCATGGCACAGGAGGAGACACTCCCATGCACGACAATCGTAAGTCGCGAGGGCTGCTCCACGCGTTGCAGTCCAGGACGGGCGACGAGGAAGGCCGCTGATGGCCGCCCGACGCTCCTACGGCACCGGCCGTCTCTACCGGACAAGCGGGTCACCGGCCACGTCTACACCGTCGACCGCACCAGCGGCCCGCAGTGGTACGTGAAGTACCGGCTCGCGGACGGCCGGCAGGTACAGCGCAAGCTCGGTCCCGCCCACACCGGGCGGGGCCGGTGCCCCCGCCGGCCACTACACGGAGCGGACCGCCGGGAGGCGCTCGACGCGATCCTCACCGATGCCCGCCGCGGGACGCTCGCCGGCGCGAGCACGAGCGAGGCGACGTTCGCCGACGCCGCGGCCGAGTACCTGCGCTACGTCGGCGAGGTCCGCAAGATCGACGCGACGACACTCCGCGACTACCGGGGCGTGATCGACGGCTACCTGCTCGACGAGTTCGGCGACCAGCCGATCGAGGCGATCACGCCCGGACATGATCGACGCCTACAAGGAGACGCTGATCGCCGAGGGGCAGGCTGTCCAACCGGACGATCGTCCGGCACCTGACGGTCCTGCACGGGATCTTCAAGCGGGCGAAGCGGGTCTGGGGCCTCGCCGAGAACCCGGCCTCGGCCGAGCTGGTCGAGCGGCCGAAGGTCGTCTACACGGGCGAGTTCGACACGTTCGACCCGCGACGAGATCGAGCTGCTCGCGGCGCGCGCCGCGAGACGACGCAGGACGCCGCGATCTACAAGATGGCCGCGTTCACCGGGCTGCGCCAGGGGAGCTGCTCGCGCTGCGCTGGCGCGACGTCGATTTCGTCGGCGGGCTGCTCCACGTCCGGCGCAACTACACCGACGGCGCGAGAAGGTGCCGAAGGGCAAGCGGGTCCGGTAGCGTCCCGATGATGCCGCGACGTCGATCGACACGCTCGCCCGGCTCAAGGAGCGCGAGCACTTCACCGACGACGACGACCTCGTGTTCTGCTCGGCACGGTCGGCGAGCACCTGGACCACTTCGCGCTGCGCGACGCGCTACTACAAGGCGCTCGAGCGGGCCGGGCTGCGGCGGATCCGGTTCCACGACCTGCGGCACGCGTTCGGCTCGGCGGCGATCACGAAGCTCGACCCGTACGCGGTCCAGACCTACATGGGCCACCAGCACTACTCGACGACGCAGCGCTACCTGCACCACAAGCCGCGGCCGCGAGGACGCGCGGCGCTCGCAGAGGCGTTCGGCGGCGATGCCGTGTCCCCGAACCGTGTCCCGAACTCCGGCAGATTCGGGCGAACTGAGAGACAACTGAGCGCACCTGAACCGCTCTGAGAAGCAGAACGCACGCAAGCGGGAGCCTGCAAAGCCGTTTACACCGGTTCGATTCCGGTCGGCGCCTTCAGTCGCAGAGCGGAATGCAGCGCCCCCCGTCGGGGTTCACTAGCGGACTCCTCGACCATCCGCTAACCCGAAATCAGCGTCCGTATCCCCCCGATGTTCGACAGATCCCTCGGATCGGTGGAGAAATTGGGCCCGAAAAGGCGATAGCGGCGAGTGCCAGTTCCTGAAAAGGTCGTGCTTCCGCCGATCGGGTGCGGACTTGGACGTCCGCCCACGTCGCGACCGAGGAGGTCAGTGACTGATGACGAGGGGAACGTGGAAGCGGCGTTTGTCGAGGCGCTCGGTGTCGCTGGCCGCAGCGGTTGCAGCCGTAATGCTGGGCCTGCCGGCGCTCGCCCTTGCCCACCTCGAGAGGCCCTCCTACTGGCCCGACCCCGCCCCCGACAACACCGTCACCCCAGCGGCGGGCGGCCAGGTGCCGACGGCGCGCTCGCTGGACTCGGCGCCGAGCGGCGCCGGACCGGGCGACGTGCTGGTCGTCTGCAAGGGCAGCCAGGGGGCGCAGTCGCTGGCTGACCTACGCAGCGTCCGTGCGCGAGGCCCACGTCACGGGCTATCGCCTCCGTCCTAGCCAGCCGAAGATCAAGCTCTCGAAGCACGAGGCAGACCGGCTGCTCACCATCAACGCCGCGCTGGCGAGGCAGTGTAGGTACGACTCGGTCCAGCAGGCGATCCTCGACGCGGGCAACAACGACCGAGTCCTGATCCTGCCCGGCCGCTACACCGAACCGGACTCGCGCAGCGCCCCGGAGAACGACCCAACCTGCAACCCCAGCCTGCTCCAAGAGGACGCCAGCGGCGACCTGACCCCGAGCTACGAGTACCAGGTCACCTGCCCCAACGACCAGAACCTGATCTACGTGCAGGGGCGGGACGTGGCAGGCAACCCGATAGAGCCGCCGCTCTCAAACCGCCAGGGGATCCCGGCGCAGGAGCTCGGCCCGTGCCTGCGGTGCAACCTGCAGATCGAGGGCACCGGCCCGAAGCCCGAGGACGTGATCCTCGACGCGGGCACTGACTATGAGGGCACGGGGCCGGCGGCGAAGCCGGGCGGCTACGCCAAGGACGTCGTTCTGCGAGTGGACCGTGCCGATGGCTTCGTCGGGCGCAACTTCCTGACGCGCGGGGCGGAGGAGCACACCTTCTACAACGAGGAGGTCGACGGCATCCTGCTCGACCGGGTGAAGTTCTTCTGGGGCGCCGACTACGGCCACCTCTCCTTCACCTCGGATCACAACCTCGTCGAGAACTGCGAGGGGTTGGGGGCTGGCGACGCGGCCGTGTACCCGGGCGCCGCTCCCGAGACCGGCTCCCAGGCGACGGACTTCTATCCGGACGCGCCGCGGGCCAACACGGTCATCACGAACTGCGACCTGCACGGCTCCACGCTCGCCTACTCGGGCTCGATGGGCAACGCGGTCCGCATCACCAACAACCACATCTACGGCAACTCCACCGGGATCTCGAGCGACACCCTCTCGGCCGCCGGTCATCCCGGCTTCCCGGCCGACAGCTCGGAGATAGACCACAACTACATCTACGCGAACAACCTCGACCTCTACACCGAAGACCCGCCGGTCGACCCCCTCGTGGGAGTGCCGATCGGGACCGGAATTCTCTACGCCGGCATGAACGACGCCAGGGTCCACGACAACTGGATCTTCGACAACTGGCGCGACGGCGCGATGCTTTTCGCCGTTCCGGACGGGCTGACCAACGGCGGCGGTGCCGAGGGCGACATCTTCCCCGGAGTCTCATGCCCGGGCGCGCCGGCAGAACGGGTTCTCGACCTCGTGCGGCAACCAGTTCTTCCGCAATCACGTCGGCAGGTCGCCGAACGGCTTCCGCTACCCGGATGCGATCGACATGTTCGGCAACGTGCACGCCCACGACGACGCGAGGCCGAAGAAGCCGAACGGCAACGACTTCTGGTGGAGCGAGCTCTTCACGTCGAACACCGGGAATTGCTGGTTCGCGAACACGGGCTTCGACGGGACCGCGGCCAGCGTCACCGGTCCGGGCGAGGCCGGGCGCCTCCCGGGAGATCCGCCCCAGCTGCTGCCGTCGAACTGCGCCACCAGCGTCGGCAACACCGACCTCGCCAAGCTCGTCTACCTGATCGACTGCGGGAACGGTCCCGACGAGGACACCGGGCCGACGGACTGCGACTGGTGGAGCCTGCCGCCCAAGCCGGGCACCGCGGCTGCACAGAGCGCGAGCCTGAGCCGGGCCAGGGCGGCGCAGGCGTTCGCAAAGTCGGCCGAGGCCGACGCGCTGAGGAAGCGGGTCGCCGAGCTGAGGCCTTGACGGGCATCAGCCGCAGCGGCCTGGCGATGGTAGCTCTCGTCGCCGCAGCAGTCGCGCTGCCGGCGTGCGGAGCGGACGGCGACAGCCAAGGCCGCAACCAGGGCGCACCGGTCGACATCCGGGGCGTCGGCCTGATGCGTGGAAATTCCACGGCCCAGTTCGCCAACTGCGGGGACTGGCGCCTGGGATCGGTGAAGCGGCGCTACGCGACGATCGAGGACATCCGCGGGCAGCTCACTCCCCAGAGCTCGCGAACGGCCGAGTCCGACCTCTCGGACGAGGCGGCCTACAGGGTCTTCCAACACGCATGCGCTGCCGAATTCTCCGACAAGCTGCGGCTGTACAAGGTCTATGCGCGGGCCCAGGCGTTCGCGCCGCTGACCAAGGACGCGGGCGAGCCAGGTCCGACGCCCTGAGGATCGCTACAGCGCGCCCTCAGGTGCGCTCTAGGAGCCAAGCGGCACTTAGACCGCTGGCCTTAGTCCCAGAGCGTAATCCGAAGGGCACACGGGAGAGACGTGTCCCCGATGTGGTCCGACTGACCGACCCGTCCGTTTCCTGACTGCGACAGCGCCTTACTCCGACAGCCCCACGGCTTCGAGGGCCTCGGCGCGGTCGAGGAAGAACTCGAGTCTGGTGATCGCCCGCTCTCGGACCGTCCAGACGATGGCCAGCGAGATTTCGCCCTGCGCACCGCTTGCTTTCCCGCGGCCACGCCAACGGACCAGCGCGAGGACCTTGTCGTCCACGGGGATCAGGTCCTCGGTCTGCTGGTCGAAGTCCAGGGTGTCCATGCGGTCCCGGATCACCTGCCGGACCTGCTCGACACCTCGGTAGTTCGCGGAGCCAGGCCACGCCGGATCTTCCCGCCATTCCAGGTCCGAGTGGGCAGCATCGAGAAAGACCGGAAACGCGGCCTCAAAGCCCTCGGCGTCCATCACGTCTGTCACCCGCCGTACCACCTCCACGTTCTCCTGCGACATCGCCCGTCGAGTATGTCGCCTGGTGGGGGTATGCGTGCATGCATGGTCTCTCACGGTCCCGGGTATTTCGGCGACCGAACGGTCCGCGCTGTGGGGGCGGCGGGGGCCTTGGGAGAAGGAGGAGATATGGCAACTGCGCAGAGACGCGCAGCCGAAAATGGAGATCCAGGCACCAGGGTCAATGGTGCCGGCGAGCCGCAGGTCGACTGGGAGGGCCTCGCGCGCACGCCGGAGTTCCGCGAGCTCGTAGCCCGCAGGAAGGCGTTCGTCGTGCCGGCCACGGTGTTCTTCCTCGCCTGGTACTTCGGCTTCATCGTGCTGGCCGGGTACGCGCCCGACTTCATGGGCCGCGAGTTCATCGCCGACGGGTTGACGGTTGGCTACGTCCTGGCGCTGAGCCAATTCGTGATGGTCTGGGCGCTCGGCTGGGCGTACGTCCGTCGCGCCGACCGGGTCTTCGATCCGCTCGCCGCCCGCGTGGCGCAGCGAGCTCTCGAGGGCGATCTGCCTGCAGCCGAGCAGCGTCAGCCCGACGCTGCCCGCTCGCAGAGCGGCCACGGGTGAGGTGGTGACCCAATGACCTATGTCGCATCGGTCAACCAGACGGCCCTCGCGGTCTTCGCAGGGGTCGTCGGTATCACTCTCGTAGTCACCTATCTCGCGTCGAAGCGTGTACACACGGCAACGGACTTCTGGGCCGCAGGCCGTGGCCTCACGGGGCCACAGAACGGGTTCGCGATCGCAGGGGACTACATGTCGGCGGCTTCGTTCCTGGGCATCGCCGGCCTGATCTACCTGTTCGGATTCGACGGTTTCCTGTACTCCGTCGGCTTCCTCGTGGCCTTCCTCACGGTGCTCTTCCTGCTCGCCGAGCGGATGCGCAACAGCGGGAAGTTCACGATCGCCGACGTGCTGGCGTTCCGGCTCAAGCAGAAGCCGGCCCGCTCGGCGGCCGCGCTCGGCACGCTTGCCGTGGTCGCCTTCTACCTGATCGCCCAGATGGTGGGCGCCGGGGTACTGATCGAGGCGCTGGTGGGGATCGACTTCTCGCTGGCGGTGATCATCACCGGGGCCTTCATGGTCATCTACATCATCGCCGGCGGCATGCTGGCCACCAGCTGGGTGCAGATCATCAAGGCATTCATGCTCATGGCGGCCGCTGCGGTCATGACGGTCTGGGTCATTACCAAGACGAGTGCGAACCCTGTGCAGCTCTTCAAGGACGCCCGCGGGCAGTCGGCGGAGGGCCAGAAGTACCTCGAGCCGGGGCTCTTCCTGGCCTCGCCGCTCGACACCGTGTCGCTCGGGCTGGCCCTGGTGCTCGGCACGGCGGGACTGCCGCACATCCTCATGCGCTTCTTCACCGTGCCCGACGCCAAGGCGGCGCGCGGGTCGGTGATGTGGGCCATCGGCCTGATCGGCGCCTTCTACCTGATGACCACGTTCCTCGGATTCGGGGCGCGCGCCATCCTCGGCAAGGCGGGCGAGGAGGCCGCCGGCACTGGCGGCAACCTCGCGTTGCCCAACCTGGCGGACAGCCTCGGCGGCGAGTTCTTCCTGGCGATCATCGCCGGGGTGGCCTTCGCCACGATCCTCGCGGTCGTGGCCGGCCTCGTGCTCTCGGCGTCGGGCGCGGTGGCGCACGACATCTGGTCGAACGTGGTGCGCGAGGGCCAGGACTCCGAGAAGGAGGAAGTCTGGGTCGCGAAGATCGCGGCCGTGGCCATCGGCGCCTTGGCCATCGTCGTCGCCGTGATCGGCGGCGCGGGCCTGAACGTCTCGTTCATGGTCGGTCTGGCGTTCGCGGTCGCCGCGAGCGCCAACTTCCCGGCGCTGCTGCTGGCACTCACCTGGCGGCGCTTCAACACCACGGGAGCGATCGTCGGGGTGCTGACCGGCGTGATCAGCTCGGTGCTGCTGGTCGTGATCAGCCCGAAGGTCTGGCCGGGCGCGGACTCCGAGGGCGGGGCCTTCGGCTTCTACGACCTGGCGAACCCGGGCATCGTGTCGATCCCGCTCGGCTTCATCGGCTGTTGGCTGGGCACGATGCTGAGCAGCGAGCCGACTGCCGAGCGCAAGTTCAGCGAGCTCTACGTGCGCTCCGAGACCGCCATCGGCGCCGAGGGAGCCACCGGGCTCAAGCTCGGCGGCGGGCGCGCTCGCACCGGCGCGGCCACCGCGGCGATCAGCACTCTGCCGCGGCCGTAACCGCAACCCGGGCGGAGGGGCGCGGCGTGCGCCCCTCCGCGTTCGGGTAGAACCCTCTGGAGAGAGTCGACCAGGAGGGGGAGGATGGAAGGGACCACCAAGGCCTCTGCGGACCAGATCGAGCGCGAGCTGGGCGAGCTGCTCGACCAGGAGACGTTCGACCCGCCCGAGGATTTCGTTCGCAATGCGCTGATCAAGGACGAGTCCGTCTACGAAGAGGCGGCGCGCGATCCGCTGGCGTGGTGGGCCAAGCAGGCCGAGGCGCTCGACTGGTTCGAGACCTGGGACGACGTGCTGGACGAGTCCGAGGCCCCCTTCTACAAGTGGTTCACCGGCGGCAAGCTGAACGCGTCGCACAACGCGCTCGATCGTCACGTGGACGCCGGCCGCGGGGACAAGGTGGCCTACCACTGGCACGGCGAGGAGGGCGAGACGCGCGATGTGACCTACGCCGAGCTACTGCGCGACGTGAAGCGCCTGGCGAACGTGCTCAAGGAGCGCGGCGTGGCCCCCGGCGACGTGGTCGGGATCTACCTGCCGATGATCCCGGAGGTGGCAGTGGCGATGCTGGCCTGCGCGCGCATCGGCGCACCGCACAACGTGGTGTTCGGCGGCTTCTCGCCGGACTCCGTCAAGGAGCGCATGGAGTTCTCCGACGCGAAGGCCCTGATCACGGTCGATTCGGCGCGACGCAAGGGCAAGGTGGCGGACATCAAGCCGGAGGTGGACGCCTTCCTCGACGAGGTGCCATCGATCGAGACGGTGGTGGTGGTTCGCAACACCGGCAGCGACGTGGCGATGAAGGACGGGCGCGACCTCTTCTACGACGAGGCCGTGGAAGCGGCGTCCGAGGACTGCCCGGCCGAGCCCCTCGACGCCGAGCATCCGCTCTACGTGCTCTACACCTCCGGGTCCACCGCGAAGCCCAAGGGCATCCTCCACACGACCGGCGGCTACCTCACGGGCGTGGCCTGGACCACGAAGCACGTGTTCGACATGAAGCCCGACGAGGACGTGTTCTGGTGCTCGGCCGACGTGGGCTGGGTCACCGGCCACTCCTACATCGTCTACGGCCCGCTCATCAACGGCGTGACCTCGGTGATGTACGAGGGGCCGCCGGACTATCCGGCCAAGGACATCTGGTGGGAGCTGTGTGAGCGCAACGGCGTGACGCTCTTCTATACGGCGCCGACCGCGATCCGGGCCTGCATGAAGTGGGGCCTCGACCACCCCCAGAAGCACGACCTGTCGAAGCTGCGCCTGCTCGGGACGGTGGGGGAGCCGATCAACCCCAAGGCATGGCTCTGGTACTGGAAGGTGATCGGCGGCGAGCGCTGTCCGGTCGTGGACACCTGGTGGCAGACCGAGACCGGCCAGATCATGATCTCGCCGCTGCCGGGCGTGGTCTCCGCAAAGCCCGGCTCGGCCACCAGGCCGCTGCCCGGCGTCGAGCCGGTGGTGCTCGACGAGGAGGGCAACGAGGTGCCCGACGGCGAGCAGGGACTGCTCGCGATCACGCGCCCCTGGCCGGGCATGCTCCGGACGCTCTTCCAGGACGACGAGCGCTACCAGGAGACGTACTTCTCGAAGTTCGGCGACAACGTCTACTTCGTCGGCGACGCCGCGCGCAAGGACGAGGACGGCTACTTCTGGATCGTCGGCCGCGTGGACGACGTGGTGAACGTGTCCGGGCACCGGCTCTCGACGGCCGAGGTGGAGTCGGCGATCGTCTCTCACCCGAAGGTGGCGGAGGCGGCGGTGATCGGGCAGCAGGACGAGGACACAGGCCAGGCCATCAGCGCTTTCGTGATCCTGGAGGGGGAGCTGGCGGGCAGCGAGCAGCTCGAGCAGGAGGTGCGCGAGCACGTGGCGCGGCGGATCGGCAAGCTGGCGCGCCCCAGGCGGATCATCTGGACCGCCGACGTGCCGAAGACGCGCTCCGGGAAGATAATGCGGCGGCTGCTGCGCGATATCGCCGAGGGCCGTGAGCTCGGGGACGTGACCACGCTCCGCGAGCCGGGAGTGATGAAGGACCTCGAGGCGAAGTTCGCCGACGACGACGCCGTCTGAGCAAGACCAAGAAAGGGGGCCCCTCGCGGGGCCCCACCCTTTCCTGGAGACGTACCGCCGGTGGTTCCGCACCCCCGGCCCGTCGGCCTTCCTGGCTCGGTCATCGGTGCGCGCGGACGCTTGGCTTTAGCATGCGCCCTAACTCGCGGACGGAGGATCTACTCATGCGCTATCTCATCACCGGCGGATCCGGCTACATCGGCACCAGGCTCGTGGACCGGCTGTCCCGGCGGGAGGACACAGAGCGCATCGTCATCTGCGACGTGGCCCCGCCGCGCACCTACGTGCCGAAGAGCGAGTTCCAGAAGGTCGACGTCCGCGACCGCCAGGCGGTCCGCGCGGCTGTGGAGGGGGCGAAGCCGGACGTGCTCGTGCACCTCGCGTTCATCCTGAATCCATCGCACGACGAGGCCTTCATGTACGACGTGGACGTCAACGGCACGAGCAACGTGCTCGACGCGGCAGCCGCTGCCGGCGTCGGCCAGGTGCTCGTCACGACCTCGGCCGTGGCCTACGGCGCCTTCCCGGACAACCCGGTGCCGCTCACCGAGGACGACCCGGTGCGCGGGGTCCCGCGCTTCTCCTACGCGCGCGACAAGACCGAGTCGGACCGGATCTGCCAGCTCTGGGCGCATGAGAATCCAGACCGGGTCGTCACGATCGTGCGGCCGTGCATCGTCTTCGGCCCCAACGTGGACAACTACCTGGTACGGCTCTGGACGAAGACGCCGTTCACCGCGGACGTCGGCACGCTCGACCAGCAGATCCAGTTCGTGCACGAGGACGACGTGGTGGAGGCCGTCACCGGGCTGCTGCTCGGCCGCCACGGCGGCGCCTTCAACGTGGCCGGCGACGGGCTCATGACGATGCGCGAGTGCGGCGAGCTGATCGAAGCGCCCGTGCGCAAGTTGCCGTTGTGGGCCTACCGTGCGCTCGCGCGGCTGATGTGGCGGCTGCGGGCGTCCGAGGCGCCACCCGGGCAGATCGACTTCGCGCTGTATCCATGGATCGTCTCGAACGAGAAGATCAAGCGGACGCTCGAGTGGACACCCGCGCACTCGAGCCGCGAGACCTTCGAGATCACCATGCGCAAGCATGGAAAGATGGCTCCGGCGCAGCCCGCCGAGGCCCCGCAGCCCGGTGCTAGAGTCGCCGCCTAGCTGCCCGGGCCGTTAGCTCAGCTGGGAGAGCGCCGGCTCGACAAGCCGGAGGTCACTGGTTCGAGCCCAGTACGGCCCATCTCCACCCCGGTGCGCACAGGGGTGCATAGCGATGCAAACCGGCTCTGCACTGCGGGGCCGGTTCGAATAGGGGCGCACCTGGGACGTGCGTAGGCTCTCGAGTGCCGGCGCGAGCACTCGGGGTGCCCGCTACGCAGGGAAAGCGCTAGCCAGTGGCCCACGCGATACTGCGCTCGAGGATGTCGCGCGAGAATGTCGATCTGGCCCTGCTCATGTATGAGAGCTTCAACCGCCGTGACCTCGACGCGCTGCTGGGACTTATGCACGACGAGGTCGAGATCGGGCCGCGCCTCGGGGCGCTGGAGGGCGACTATCGCGGGCACGAGGGAGTGCGCCGGTGGTGGAGCGACCTCCTCGGGCTTCTTCCCGATTACAAGGCTGAACTCGTGGAAGTGCAGGACCTCAAGGAGATGACGCTCGGACAAATCCGGGGCCGGGCACGCGGCGCTGCCAGCAGCGCGCCCGTCGTCGAGACGTGGTGGCAGTCGATGCTGTGGCGCGACGGACACTGCATCCGGTGGAGCAACTTCGCGACGAAAGCTGACGCCCTGGAAGCCATCGAAAAGGAGCCGTGATGAGTTCAGCTTCGACGGACATGATTCAGGTGGGTGCCCTCAGGGTGCGGTTCGTGGTTGACGCTGCCGACTCGAACGGGAGTGTCAGCGTGTTCGAGTGCTTCGTTCCGGCCGATGGCAAGATGCCGGCACCACACAGTCACGACGCCTTCGAGGAGACGATCTACGGGCTCGAAGGTGTCACGACTTGGACGGTGGACACCCGGACGCTCGACATTCGCCCTGGCGAGGCGGTCTGCATACCTCGCGGCGCGGTCCACGGATTCGGCAACCACGGGACTGAAGACGCCAAGGTCCTGGCGGTGGCCACCCCCGGCGTCATGGGGCCGGACTACTTCCGTGAGGTCCACGACGTGTTGGCGTCGAATCCCGGAGGCCCGCCGGACCTGGCGAGGGTCGCGGAGGTCATGCGCCGACACGGCCTCACGCCGGCCCCACCCGCCAGCTGACGCGCATCCGAGGTCCGCATGGACAAGCAGTCGTGCCGTTGCCTCGCCGTCGCGACTGCTGCTTTGGAGGACAAGCGCTAACAGGCGGTCCGGCTCGGAGGTCCACCCCGTCAGGTGGCCCATTCCGCCAAACCCCTAGGGGCAGCCGTGTGGCCACCCGCGGAGCGCACGTGAACGGTCACAGACCGAGACCCCGCGAAGTTGACGGCAGCGGGGCCTCGGTGGGGAAATTGGTACACCCTCCTCCCTCGCCCAGGGATCTACCCGCTGAGGGCTGCGATAACACGGGACTAGATGGGTCGGTTAGGGTCGTGATGCAAGCGACTGGGAAGGAAGCATTATGTTGCGTCGCACGCTCATCGTTCTGTCGGTAGCGGCCCTGATGACCGCCATGTTCGTCGTGGTACCTGCTGCTCCAGCGAGTCCGCCCAGTGGCGGGGGCGGGACGGGTTGTGCTGCGGGTCAGCGAAATGCGTATTCCGCGATTGGCTATGCGGATCCATCGGGCGAACAACGGGCTCCGTATCGGGACAATCCAGGGATAGCGCACGGGGGCAACGGTCCAATCCACGGATTCGACACCGCCGAACCAAACACCCAGGACGTGGAGACAACCAACTGTCGTTCATAGCGTCGACGCGCTGCTTGGCCTGTGCTCGCGCGCTGAGGGCGGACTCGTGTTCCGGGGCAAGGCCGACCGGGGGCTGACGCAGGCGACGCTGTCCGGCTACTGGCGTCTCGTGCGGGCGCGCGCGCAGGTCGAGTTCGACTTCTACATGGCGACCAAGCACCGCTGCGTGCACTACATGCACGCCGAGCTGGGATTGCCGCCGCGTGTGATCGCGGAGCAAATGGGCTGGCGCCTGGCCGGAGTGCTGAAGCTGCTCTGAGCCGCTCTGTAGAGCGGAATTTGACCAGTACGGCCCGTTGGGAAAGCCCCGCTACAGCGGGGTTTTCTGCTTTTACGCATGGCTCAGCCAACCCGGGCTTGCGACATCGCTCGCTGTGTATCCCGCGTGCGCCAGCTCTCAGCCACAACTCAGGCTGCGCCCAGCCTGTCGGGCCACCATGGCGCTCGCACGCAGAAACCCCTAGCAGGAGGACCACATGCGGAAGAACATCCAGAAGATCGGCCTCACGGTCGCTGCCTTGGCGGCGCTGGCCGTGGGTGCTTCGGCGCTCGCCAATGCGGCGTCGACAGGATCGAACACCACGACCAGCCAGGCCCCGAGCGCACAGGGCCCGAAGGATGGCGAGCGTTCGCATGGCCGGCACGTCGGCAGCCACGGCCAGCGCGAGCAGCCCCTTACCGGCGAAACGGCGGCGAAGGTGAAGGCTGCCGCCCTCGAGAAGGTGTCCGGGACGGTCGAGCGCGTCGAGACCGATGTCGACTTCGGCTCCCCTTACGAGGCGCACGTGCGCAAGCCGGACGGCAGCGAAGTCCAGGTGCTCGTGAACAAGCAGTTCGAGGTCACGGCCGTGAAGGCGCAGGGTGGCCCGCGGGGCCGGTAGACCATCACACGACCCGAGACGTCACCGAGTGAACAGGGGTCCGGCCAGCGCGTCGGGCCCCAGTTCGCCTGCCACAGCATCGCTACGGCTGGTATGGCCCCGGCCTCGATACCGCTACTCCGGCACCCGGAAGCTTCACCGGGTCCCTCTGGTCTCTAGAGGGTCGCGCGGCTGCGGGCCTTTGTGCTGAGCAGGGCGAGGTCGGCGATGCCGAGGAGCTCCCCAGGGTCCATGCTCGGGCCTGCCTCGGCGGTGCCGGTGGAGATCGTCAGCGGGGTGGCGTCGGGTCTGAGGCAGTGGGTCTGGACGGTTCGCCGCAGACGGGCGGCCAAGTCCACGGCGCCTGCGTGGTCGGTATCAGGCAGGACGATCACGAACTCATCCCCGCCCCACCGGAAGCAGCGATCGAGCCCGCGCCGGCCCGATTCAAGGGTTTTCGCGACGTCGCGTAGGCACTCGTCGCCGTTGAGATGGCCAAAGCGGTCGTTGATCTCCTTGAAGCCGTTGACGTCTGCCACGACGATGCTCAGCGGCTGGCGCCCGACGCGGGCCCGCTGGAGCTCCGAGGCCAGCATCTCGTCCAGAGCCAGGCGGTTGTGAAGGCCGGTGAGGCGATCGGTGCGGGCGCTCTCGCGGGCCTCGTCGCCCTCTTGCTGCATCTGCAGGCGCTTCGAGCGCACGTCATCAGTCCAGTGAGTGGCGAACATGCCGAGCGCGAACCAGAGCACCAGCTGGACCGCGAGCTGGGCGGCGGCGAGCGGGTCCCAGCCCTGGTAGGCAAACGGCGACGCGGCCGCCGCGGCCACAAAGCCGAGATAGGGCAGCGTGCGACGCGGCGGGTGCACACAAGCGGTGTAGACCGCCCAGAGCAGGAGCACCGATCCGAGCGGCGAGCTGCTCCCGGCAGTCAGCCACTGGAGCAGAGCGATCTGCACGACCGCGAGGTAGCTCAAAGCCAGCAGCTCGTCGTTGCTGGTCCGCTCGCCCCGCGTGCGCACTACCAGGCCGACGACCAGGAAGAGCAAAACCGCGGTGCAAGCGGCAACCCAGCCAAACGTCCCGAGCCGGGACGGCGGTCCGAGGCCGAGCGAGACCCCAGCCACGGCTGCGGTGATCAGCCAGGCCGGCACACACATCCGCACCGCAGGCGCCATGTCAGCCCCTGCGTAAGGATCCTCGCGCTTGCGCAAGAAATGGCGGAGCGCAGACCGCTCCGGCTGCTGCACGTCCCCACCCACTACTCACAGATCGGCACCAACAGCCGGGACCTGAAAAGGCGGACGCCTGCGCCGCCTACGCGCAGGGGAAAGGACCCTACCCGGCCCCGCTAGAGCGCGCGCACGATGAGGATGACGAGCAGGATCACGACCAGCAGGCCGATCAGCCCGAGTCCTGTGCCGGCGATCGCAATGGGCACCATGACGCCTCCTTGAGCAGCTTCGCTGTGGCGCACGCGGCGCCCGTTCCGGCCTCATATCCACGCACCCGCGGCTGGAAACCCTTCCCGACCGATGCGGGCGGACCTATGCTTCGCCTTCGGTGGACAAGGCGACTGCGCAACGCGAGGCCGAGCGCCTCAACCACGAGAGCCCCGAGCGGCACCTCTTCCGCTGGTCGGTGCGGCAGGACGACGCAGGCGACTGGAGCGTCGTGCGCTTCAGCGCGCCCCATGCCGATCGTGAGGAACTGAAGACCGGGCTCGGGGCCGAGCCACATCGGCCCGACCCCGGCGAGCTGTCACCTCCCACCCACCGGCCCGAGTGGGGCCCTGTCTAGGCGGGCTTCAGCGCCCGAGCAGTGACTCGAAGCGCTCGATGCTGCGCGCCAGGTCGCGCGTGTCCGTGGCGGGGTTGCCGCGCGGTTGTGTGTTCCGCCACGTGGGCGGCGCTTCCCGCCGCTCCGGGTCCGCCGGACGGCGGGCGCGATCGCGCCTTTCTCTGCGCTCGTTCATCGAGTGCATTCCTCCCCGAGGATCGAATTCGTTCCCTTAGAGCGTTCCGATCCTGGGCAGAGCGAAACATCGAACATCCGGCCGCGTAGCCTCCAGCCCGTGCTCGCCGTGCTCTACGACATTCACGGCAACCTGCCCGCCCTCGACGCGGTGCTCCATGACGCCCGCGCGAAGGGGGCACAGAGCTTCGTGCTCGGCGGCGATTACGCGCTCTTCGGAGCCTGGCCTGCGGAGACCGTCGAGCGGCTCCGCGGCCTCGAGGCACGCTGGATCCGCGGCAACGTCGACCGCTGGACGGCTGCGCCGGAAGGAGGCCCCCGAAGCCGCCCGCCCGGCGATCGCGCGCTGCCGGGAGCTCCTGGGCGACGCCGTGGCCGACGAGCTCGCCGGGCTGCCCGAGAGCATGAGCGCCGGGGAGGTGCTCTACGTGCACGGCTCGCCGGCCTCGGACGTGAGGAGCTTCCTGCCCGAGCCGGCGGACGCCGACGCCGAGCTGATGGCGGGCGCGACGCCGGCGCGGCTCGTGTTCGGCCACACGCACGTGGCCTTCAGGCGCGCGGGTCCTGGCGGAACGGAGCTCGTGAACCCGGGCAGCGTCGGGATGCCGCTCGACGGCGATCACCGCGCCGCCTATGCGCTGGTGGACGGCCAGGGCGCGCTCGAACAGCACCGCGTGGCATACGACCATCTGGCCAGCGCCCGCGCTGTTCGCGAGGTGCTCGGAGGCGCGGGGGAGACGCCCGCCCGCCGCATCGAGCGGGCCCGGTTCGACGCCGGCTGAGCGGCCGGATCACGCCGCGGCCTTTGCTAGCGTGCCCCCGCGGTGCGCCTCTCTAGCGTCATCGCTCCGCGGGATCGCGAGTTCTTCGACCTGTTCGAGGAAGCCGGAGGCAACATCGAGCGGGCCGCCCGTCTGCTCGAGGAGATGCTCCTCGAGTACCCCGAGCGCAACGAGCTCGCGCGCGAGATCCTGATCTGCGAGCAGGAGGGCGACCGGATCACGCACGACATCATCCGGCGGCTCAACCAGACGTTCGTGACGCCGATCGACCGCGAGGACATCTACGAGCTCTCCTCGGCGCTCGACGACGTGGTCGACTACACCGAGGAGGTCGCGGACTACCTGGGCCTCTACAAGATCGAGGCGCCGATGTCGCAGGCTCAGGAGCTCGCCAAGGTGCTCCACCAGTGCGGGCGCCAGATCGCCGCGGCGATGCCGCGTCTCCGCGGCTTCAAGGACATCACGCACTACACGGTGGAGATCAACCGGCTCGAGAACGACGGCGACCGGATCGTCCGGGAGGCCATCGCCTCGCTCTTCGACAACGGGATCGACCCGATGGTGGTGATTCGCTGGAAGGACATCTTCGAGCGCCTCGAGGAAGCCATCGACGCCGCCGAGCACGTGGCGAACATCCTCGAGGGCATCGTCATCAAGAACTCCTAGGCAGCGGTCGGAGGTGGAAGGAGATGGACAGCGACGTCATCGTCGTGATCGTGGTAGCCACGGCGCTGGCGTTCGACTTCACCAACGGCTTCCACGACACCGCCAACGTGGTGGCCACCTCGATCTCCACGCGCGCGATGGCGCCGCGCCTCGCCGTCGGCTATGCCTCCATCCTCAACTTCGTCGGCGCCTTCGTGTCGCTCAAGGTGGCCGCGACCGTGGCGCAGGACGTGGTCAACCCCGACGCGATCAGCCTGCTGGCCATCTTCGCCGGGCTGGTGGGAGCGATCGCTTGGAACCTCATCACGTGGTACTTCGGTCTGCCGTCCAGCTCTTCACACGCGCTCATCGGCGGGATCGTGGGAGCGGTGCTGGTCTCGGACGGGGCCAGCGCCGTCTACTTCTACGACGGGCTCCTCGGAAAGGTGATGATCCCGGCCGTGGTGGCCCCGATCCTCGCCTTCGCGATAGGGGGGCTGTCGATCCTGATCCTGTATCGCATAGCCGGCGGGCTGCGGCCCGCGCGCGCCACGCGGGGCTTCCGCCTTGGCCAAATCCTGTCGGGAGGAATGCTCGCCCTCGCGCATGGGACGAACGACGCTCAGAAGACGATGGGGGTGATCACCCTCGCCCTGGTGGCCAACGGAACGATCGCCAGCAACGATTTTCACGTGCCCGACTGGGTAGTGATCTCGGCCGCCGCGGCCATCTCTCTCGGCACTTACGTGGGCGGTTGGCGGATCATCAGGACCATGGGGAGCCGCATCCACAAGATGGACTCCGCTCAGGGTTTCGCCGCTCAGGGTGCGGGCGCGGCGGCGATCCTGGCCTCGACCCATGTCGGCTTTCCCCTCTCCACGACCCAGACGATCTCCGGGGCGGTGATCGGCTCCGGCGCCGCGAAGCGCCTATCGGCCGTCCGCTGGGGCGTAGCCGGCAACATCGTGGTCGCCTGGGTGCTTACACTGCCCGCCGCGGCCTTGATCGGCGCCCTTACCTACGGCGTCACTCGGATCTTCGGCACCGGCGCCCTCGGCCCCATCGTCGTGTCCGCCGCCATCGTCGCCGTGGCGACCCTGTTGTTCGTGCGGCGCGCGCAGCAGGGTTCGCCCACCTCCGCGGCGGCTGAGGTGTGATGGCGCTCCTCGCGTTCATCGACTCCGGCGAGCTCCTGACGGTGGTGTGGACGGCGGCTCTGGCCGGAGTGGGAGTGACCACCGCCTACGGGCTGGCGATACTCGGCTTCGACCGCGCGGTGGAGTTCGGTCGTGCCGGCCGCCCGCTTGGGGCCACCGCCTACGGCCTGCTGGGGCTCGTGGGCGCGGCCGCGGTCGTGGGGGCCCTCGTGTTCGGCATCTTCGTGATGATCGACAAGTAGCTACGCCTCCTTGGCCGCGCCGCGCGCGGGCGGGTCGCCCACCCAGTAGCGCGGCCCGGGGCCGAGGCGGGCGGCCCTGTCGTCGGGATTCGCGAGCCTGCAGCGGTCCAGCGACAGGCAGCCGCAGCCGATGCACTCCGTGAGGCCCGCCTTCAGGCGCTCGAGCTCGTCGATCCGCTCGTCGATCCGCGCCGTCCACTTGCTCGACAGCCGCGACCAGTCGCGGCGGGTCGGAGCGCGGTCCGGCGGGAGCTTCGCCAGCTCGGCGCCGATCTCGTCGAGCGTGAGCCCGACCCGCTGCGCGAAGACGATGAACGCGACCCGCCGCAGCACGGGCCGCGGGAAGCGGCGGTGGCCGGAGCCGGCCCGCTCGGAGGCGATCAGGCCGCGCTCCTCGTAGAAGCGCAGCGCCGACGCCGCCACGCCGCTGCGCTTGGCGGTCTCCCCGATGGTGAGTGTCGTGGCCATGCCGGCAGCGAAGCACGTCCGGCCCTTGACTTCAAGTGCACTTGAACTTGTAGCCTGCCTCCATGACTACGACCAAGCCAGCGACCGCAAGCCGGCGGATCACCGACGAGGCGACCTCCTGGCCGGGAGTGGAGGCCGGCACGGGCCGCCGCGGCGAGTTCGCCTTCCGCGTCGGCCGGCGCGAGATCGGTCACCTGCACGGCGACCACGCGGCCCACTTCGGCTTCCCGAAGGACGTGTGGACGACGTTGTTCGAACAGGGTCGCATCGACTACCACCCCGTCTTCCCCGGCCGGCCCGGCTTCGGCGCCCGCCGGATCGAGGACGACGCCGACGTCCGTGACGTGATCGACCTGCTGCGGCTCAACTACGACCGCGTGGTGGCCCGCCATGGGCTCCCGGAACGGGCGGACGAGGACGCGGCCTAAGACTAGCTGCCCAGCGCGCTCACCAGCGCGTCCACGTCGCCCTCGTCGTTCCACGGGCCTACGGAAGCGCGTACGTACGAGGTGCCGGGGAGATCACGCAGCACGAAGCCCTGCTCGCTCAGCGCGGCCACGAGTGCCGACGGATCCTCCGCGCGCCACGACACGAGCGTCGACTCGCCCCGCGGCGCCACCTCGCGGCCCGTGGCCGTGAGGCGCTCGGCCAGGTCGCCGGCCAGCGTCGCGGCACCTGCCTGAAGCCGCGCGAGGCCCGGTCCCTCGAGCACGTCGAGCGCTGCGAGCGCCCACGCCACCTGGTGGTCGGCCGGAAACCCGAGGTCGAAGCGCCGCGCATCCTCGTGGAAGCCGGACTGGAGCGGGGTGGAGGGCTCGGCGAGCGTCGTGTAGCCCGGGCCAGGGGGGAGGCAGCTCGGCGGCGCGCTCGGCGCGGATGTACAGGTAGCCGGTCCCGTTCGGTCCGCAGAGCCACTTCTGGCCGGAGGCCGCGTAGAAGTCGCACCCGAGCAGGCGCACGTCCACGGGCAGTGCTCCGAGCCCCTGGGCGCCGTCCAGGAGCACCGGCACGCCGGTGGCCGCCAGCGCGCCGGAGTCCACCACGTCACCCGTCATCCAGGAGACGTGGGAGCAGGCCACCAGCCGGGTGCGTTCTCCGATCGCATCGGCCAGCTCGCGGAACGGCGCTACGCGGATGCGCACGCCGAAGCGCTCCCTCACGGCCGCGAGTGGCGCCAGCACGCCGGGGTGCTCCTGGTCGCTCGTGACCACCTCGTCCCCTTCGCGCAGGCCCAGCGCGGCGAGCACCGCGTTCACTCCGTCGGTGGTCGAGCCGGTGAGCGCGAGCTCGGAGACATCGCACTCGAGCAAGCCCGCCACGCGCGCCCGAAGCTCGTCGATGCGCGCGCGCAGCGCCTCGAACAGCGCCTTGCCGGCACGGCCCTCGCGAGTCTGGCGCTCGAGCGAGGTCCGAGTGGCCTCGAGCGCCTGCGCCGGGACCGGGCCGTTCGTTCCCGCGTTCAGGTAGATCAGCCGCTCGAGCACCGGGAACTCGCGTCGCAGCTCGTTCACGCGGCCGGATACTAGGCTTCGGCCCTACCGATGATCGTCGAACGCTCCATGCAGCCGGACTGGCTCTCGAACGCCTATCTCGTGGGTGACCACGAGGGCGGCACCGGCGTCGTGATCGACTCGGGTGGTCCTTCGGGGCCCCTGCTCGAGGCCGCGGAGCGCCACGGGCTGGACGTCGGGCTGCTGCTGCTCACCCACCATCACATGGATCACGTGGCGGAGAACGACGTCTGGAAGGAGCGCCACGGGGTCGAGATCGTGGCCCACCCGCTGGAGGCGGCGCGGCTGCTCGACGTGGACCGCACGATCGAGCCCGGCGAGACGGTGGAGGCCGGCGACCTGCGGATCGAGTCGCTGCACACCCCGGGGCACACCGACGGCATGCTCAACTTCGTGGTCGGCGGGGAGGTGTTCACCGGCGACACCCTCTTCAAGGGCTCGGTGGGCGGCGTGCGCGCCCCGGGCTCAACGAGCTTCGCGGACCTGAAGCGATCGATCATGGACGTGCTGATGGCGCTTCCGCCCGAGACCGTGGTGCGGCCCGGCCACACCGATCCGACGACCATCGGCGAGGAATGGGAGAACAACGCGTTCGTACGCGTCTGGCGCGGACTTGACTCCGAGTCGGCCGACCGCTGCCGCGTGGGCGAGGACGAGGCCACGCTCGTCCTCTGGGCGCCCGACTACGACGGCGGGCACAAGGCCTGGGTGCGGTGGGACGACGGCCGGGACGACATCGTGCCCGGCAGCGCCGTCAGCCGCGACTAGCTTCCGCAAACGGGCCACTGGCCCGCCCCGCTGCGCGCGTACAGCGCTGCCGCGCGGCGGTCCTGCTCGGCCTCCGGCGCGGCGGCCGGGTCGCCCGTGCCGCCTACGCCGGCCCAGGTCGAGTAGCTGAACTGGTACTTGCCCCTGTAGGCGCCGCCGCCGCCGATGGCGCGCGGGTCGCCGCCCGACTCGCACTGCGCGATCGCCTGGAGCTGCGGGGGCACCGCGAAGGCCGGCCGCGCCTTGTGCCTGGCGCGGCGGAGAGCGGCTCGGCGCTGGGCCCGGGCCTCACGCTGGATGGCGGCCCGGGCGCCGCGGCCGGCCGTCTCTGTGGCGCTCGCACCGTCGCCCTCCTCCGGCGCGAGCGGGAGCGGCCCGACCGCGGCGGACGCGGCCGGCACGACGACGACTATGGCCAGGAACATCGTTACGAGCAGCTTGCGCACGCGCAATCACCTCCGCGTGTCGAATGCCGCCGGCTGCGTGGCGGCCCGCACCCGGAGGGCGCGGCAAGACCATCGGGGCGCACCCGGCCGAGCCGGGTGCTTCCGCAAAAACCATCGGGGCGCACCCGGCCGAGCCGGGTGCTTCCGCAAAACGACCGGCGCGGCCGCTAACGGACCGTCTGCGCCGGTGACTGACTCGGGGCACGCTAGGTGCGAACGAACGTTCGTAGTGTGACCGCGGTCACACAACGCCCCGCGCCCTCGGACGGCCCCGAAGTACGCTGCGCCCCCATGGCGGCGGACCTCCAGCCGATGGCGGTGGCCCCGCGGCCGCCGGGCGATTACGCGCCGGCCGCGGGCAGTCGCGCCGTGGAGGCGGTGCACGAAGCGGCGCGCGACCTGCGCGGCGCGCGGATCCTGCACGTGACGGTGGCCGGATCCCAGGGGCGGATCCCCCACCTGCTCGGCGGGCTGCTCTCGATCGAGGCCGGCGCGGGCGTCAGCGTGGAGTGGCGGGTCCTGTTCGGCGATGCCGAGGTGAGGCGGGTGGCCGGGGCGCTGCGCGGCGGGCTGCGGGGTGGCGAGAGCGCCATCGCGGACTCGGACTGGCGCGCCTACACGGCGGCCTGCGCACGCGTGGCGCAGGAGCTCGACGGCGCCCACGACCTGGTGGTGCTGCACGACCCGGGCGCGCTCGGCCTCGCTCCCGCGCTCGAGGGGCGCCGGGTCGCATGGAGGTGCCATACGAACGCGGCCACTCCGGAGGAGGACGCCCTGACCCGGGTCACGACGCTGGTGGCCGCCTGCGATCTCGTCCTGGTGCCCGACAGGTCATTTCTGCCCGCTGCATTCCCGCACGACGCGATCGGGGAGGCGCCGCCCGGGATCGACCCGCTCGATCCGCGCAACCTCGAGCTGGAGTCACGCCTGCCGGGCCGGGTGGTGCGCCCGCTGGGCGTGGACCTCGACAGGCCCTTCTGCCTCCAGTCGCTCGAGCTCGACCGCTGGGACGACCCGCATTCCGCGATCGAGTGCTTCCGGATCGCACGCGCGGAGGAGCCCTCCCTCCAGCTGGTGCTTGCGGCGAAGCTGGACGCGGCCGTGAGCGAGGAGTGGCATGCGGCGAAGGAGGTGTCCGATTACGCCGGGGACACCCCCGGCGTGATCCTGATCACCTCCTACGAGTCGCTCGGAAGCCTCGAGCTTGGGGCCCTCCAGCACTTGGCCCGCGTCGTGCTCGAACGCTCATTCGGCGAAGGGCTGGACCTCTCGCCGTGCGAGGCCTTGTGGAAGCGCACCCCCGTCGTGGGCGGCACCGGCGGCGGCCTCGCCCTCACGGTTCGCGACGGCGTGGACGGGTTCATCACGGACGACGACGAAGCCACGGCCGCGCACCTCGTAAGGCTCGTCCGGGACCCGGGCCTGGCCGTGGAGATGGGCCGAGCCGGCCGCGAGCGCGTCCGCGAGCGGTTCCTCGTGACCGCCGCGGCGGAGCGCGAGCTGCGCGCGCTGGCAGAGCTGCTCTGAGGGCCTCACCGCGCGCCTGCGATCCGGGGGCGGCGGTCGGTACCGTGGAGTGCCGTGAAGGTCCTCCTCCCAGACGGCAACCCGCTCGAGCTTCCGGACGGCGCCACCGGCGCCGACGCCGCGCGCGCGATCGGCACGGGCCTGGCCCGGGCGGCGCTCGGCATCCGCGTGACCGAGAACGGCTCCGGCCCCGAGCTGCGCGACCTCTCCGCGCCGCTGGCCGACGGGGCCGGCATCGAGATCGTCACGGCCAAGACCCCCGAGAACGGCCAGGGGCCGCTGTGGCTCATCCGCCACGACGCCGCGCACGTGCTGGCCACTGCGGTCACGGAGCTGTACCCCGGCGTCAAGGTCTCGATCGGCCCGCCGATCGAGGAGGGCTTCTACTACGACTTCGAGTTTCCCGAGGGCATGAGCGTCTCCGAGCACGACCTCGAGCGCATCGAGGAGCGCATGCGCGAGCACGTCAAGGCCGACGAGGCGTTCGAGCGCGCCGACCTGCCGGCGGCCGAGGCGATCGAGCGCTTCCGGGGCGAAGGCCAGGATTACAAGGTGGAGCTGATCGAGGACCTCGTCCGCGACCAGGGCGTGGACACGGTCTCGCTCTACAGGAACGGCCCGTTCACCGACCTCTGCCGCGGGCCGCACGGCCCGAGCACGAAGCGGATCGAGGCCTTCAAGCTCACGTCGGTAGCGGGCGCCTACTGGCGCGGCGACTCGAGCCGGAAGATGCTCACCCGGATCTACGGCACCGCCTTCCTGTCGAAGGCGGACCTCGAGGAGCACCTGAAGCGGCTCGAGGAAGCCCGCGCGCGCGACCACCGCAAGCTCGGCCGCGAGCTGGGCCTGTTCATGCTCTCCGACGTGGCGCCGGGCATGCCGTTCTGGCTGCCCAAGGGA
The DNA here is from genome assembly GCA_963759625.1 of uncultured Thermoleophilaceae bacterium. GTDB lineage: Bacteria > Actinomycetota > Thermoleophilia > Solirubrobacterales > Thermoleophilaceae > JACVRW01. The sequence goes on from CAVXAD010000018.1 coordinate 36,495, forward strand.
ACCCACATCTGGAACGAGCTCACTCGGCTCTGGCGCACGAGCAACGTGGAGCGCGGCTACACCGAGGTGCGCACGCCGATCCTGTACGACGTCGAGCTCTGGAAGAAGTCCGGGCACTGGCACGTCTACCGCGACCACATGTACTTCACGGACGTCGAGGGCCAGCCGATGGGCCTGAAGCCGATGAACTGCCCGGCCCACGTTCAGATCTACAAGCGCGACTCGCGGTCCTATCGCGACCTCCCGATCCGCTACGCCGAGCAGGGGCTGGTGCATCGCCACGAGCCGAGCGGAACGCTCCACGGCCTCCTCCGGGTGCGGCACATCACCCAGGACGACGCCCACGTGTTCTGCACCGAGGAGCAGATCGAGGAGGAGGTGCTGCGCTGCCTCGACTTCGGCTTCTTCATCTACGACCAGTTCGGCCTCGAGCCGCGGCTCGAGCTGTCCACGCGCCCCGAGAAGCGGGTGGGTACCGAGGAGATGTGGGACAGGGCCGAGGACGCGCTCCAGGGCGCGCTCGAGAGCCGCGGGCTCGAGTACGACCTGAACGAGGGCGACGGGGCCTTCTACGGGCCGAAGATCGATCTGCACATGACCGACACGATCGGGCGCTCCTGGCAGCTGGGCACCGTCCAGCTCGACTACTACATGCCCGAGCAGTTCGAGCTCACCTACACCGGCGCGGACAACGCCGACCACCGCCCGGCGATGATCCACAGGGCCCTGATGGGGGCCTTCGAGCGCTTCATCGGCATCCTGATCGAGCACTACGCGGGCGAGTTCCCGCTCTGGCTGGCGCCCGTCCAGGCGATCGTGCTCCCGATCGCGGACCGGCACGTGCCCTACGCGCACCTCGTGGACACCGACCTCCGCCGGCACGGGATCCGGAGCGAGGTGGACGATCGCACCGAGTCCGTAGGCCGGAAGATCCGCGACGCGGAGCTGCAGAAGGTGCCCTACATGCTGGTGGTGGGCGACAAGGAGGAGGACGACAGCAGGGTGGCGGTCCGCCGCCACCGCGAGGGCGACCTCGGAGCGATGCCGGTGACCGAGCTCGCCGAGCGACTGACCGGCGAGATCGAGCGCCGGGCCTAGATCCGACGCTATACTCGCCGCGAATGAAGGGCACAGATTTCTCGCGCACAGGAAACCGCTGAAGCGCCCAGTGCCCATTTCTCACCCGAACGACCTGACGCCTTTTGAGCTCCAGCTGGTCCCGTAGCTAGTGCCGATCCCGCGTAAGTTCGATCGGCGCCCTCCGGAGCGCGACGAGACCCGCATCAACGAGCGGATCCGGGTTCCGCAGGTGCGGCTCATCGGGGCGGACGGCAACCAGATCGGGGTGGTGGACACCGCCCAGGCCCTGAAGTACGCCCAGGAGCGCGACCTCGACCTCGTGGAGGTGGCCGCGGAGGCCCGCCCGCCGGTGTGCAGGGTGCTCGACTACTCGAAGTACAAGTACGAGCAGGAGCAGAAGGCCAAGGCCGCACGCCGCCACCAGAAGCAGGTGAACGTGCGCGAGATCAAGCTGCGGCCGAAGATCGCGAACAACGACTACGAGACCAAGAAGAACCACGTGGTCCGCTTCCTCAAGGGCGACGATCGCGTGAAGGTCACGATCATGTTCCGCGGGCGCGAGCAGACCCATCCGGAGCGTGGCGAGGCACTGCTCATGCGCCTCGCCGAGGACGTGGCGGAGCTGGGCACGGTCGAGCAGTCGCCCCAGCAGGATGGGCGCAACATGACGATGCTGCTCGCGCCGAACAAGAAGAGCACCGAGCCGGCCGTCGCGGCCACCTAGCTGGGCCCCGCCGGGCGTCTGCTTCAATAGGGCGCTGCTCATGCCCAAGATGAAGACGCATTCCGGCGCCAAGAAGCGCTTCCGCAAGACCGGCACGGGCAAGCTCCGGGCGCGTCACTCGTTCACGAGCCACAACCTCGGGAAGAAGGCCGCCAAGCGCAAGCGCCGGCTCGGGCGTCCGGTGGTGGTCGCGAAGCCGGACGAGAAGCGCGTAAGGGAGCTGTTGCACAAGTGAGTCGCGTCAAGCGCTCAACCGCCGGGCGCAAGAAGCGCCGCGCCACGCTCGACCGCACGAAGGGCTACCGCGGGCAGGCCAAGTCCAGCTACAAGCGGGCCAAGGAGGCGCTGCTCAAGGCCGACTCGTACTCCTACGCGCACAGGCGCACGCGCAAGCGGGACTTCCGCCGCCTGTGGATCGTCCGCATCAACGCCGCGGCGCGCCAGGAAGGGCTCAGCTACTCGCAGTTCATGCACGGCCTCGGGGAGGCCGGCGTGGAGCTCGACCGCAAGGTGCTCGCGGACATGGCGGTGCGCGACCCCGAGACCTTCCGACGTTTTGCCGAGATCGCCCGGGAGGCGGCCGCTGCCTGACGCGAGAGCGGACCGCAGAACACACTTCCCGGGCGCCCAGCGAGGCGCCCTTTTTCGTTCCCTTGATCACCTCACCCGACAACGAGCAGCTGAAGACGATCCGCAAGCTCCAGGACCGGCGCTGGCGCGAGCGGCTCGGCCTGTTCAGCGCCGAGGGCGAGGACCTCGTGGACGCCGCCGCGGCCGCGGGCTGGGAGCCCGAGCATCTGCTGCGCGCCGGCGAGGACGTCGAGCCCCGGCTCCTGCATGCGGTCAGCACTCTCGGCTCCGGCAGCCGCGTGATCGGCGTGTATCGCCAGCGCTGGTCGGAGCCCGGCGGGCGGGTGATGGTCTACCTGCACGCCGTGGACGACCCCGGCAACGTGGGCACCATCCTGCGCTCGGCGCACGGGCTCTGCGACGGTCCCGTGCTCCTCGGGCCGGGCTGCGCCGACCCGTTCTCGCCCAAGGCCGTCAGGGCCAGCATGGGCTCCCTCTTCGCCAGGCCACCCGGCCGCGCTCTCCCCGACGGGCTCCCCGGCACGCTGCTGGCGCTCGACGCGCGGGCGGAGCGCCCGCTCGCCGAGGTCGCGTTGGAGGGCTCGCCGCTCGTCGTCTGCTTGGGCGCCGAGCGCGAGGGGCTGCCGGCCGAACTGCTCGAGCGGGCGCATCACAGCGCTCGCATCCCGCTTCGCGACGGGGGACCCGACTCGCTCAACGTGGCCATGGCGGCCACGGTCGCGCTCTACGAGCTCGCCAATAGGATGGCCGGCCATGCCTGAGCTCCCCGTGCGTCCCGACCTAGAGGAGCTCCGGCAGGAGGCGGAGGAAGCGATCGGCGCGGCGGCCGAGCCGGCGGCGCTCGAGGAGCTGCGGGTGCGCTATCTCGGCCGGAAGGCGGCCCTGACCCAGGTGCTCCGCTCGATCGGCGAGCTGCCGCCCGAGGAGCGCGGTCCGGTGGGGCAGGGCGCCAACGAGGTGCGCCGGGCGCTCGAGCGCCTCATCGAGGCGAAGGGCTCGGAGCTCGACTCCGCGGAGCTCCAGCGGCGGCTGGCCGACGACCGTATCGACGTGACGCTGCCCGGCGACCCGCCGCTGCCGGTGGGGCACCTGCACCTGATATCGCAGATCCGCCGCCAGATGGAGGACATCTTCGTGGGCCTCGGCTTCTCTGTGCTGGAGGGCCCCGAGATCGAGTACGACTACTACAACTTCACGGCCCTCAACCACCCGCCCGAGCACCCGGCGCGGCTGCCGCAGGACACGTTCTACCTGGCCGAGCGCGTGCTGCTGCGCACGCACACCTCGCCGATGCAGGTGCGCGCCATGGAGCTTCAGGAGCCGCCGATCTACATCGTGGTGCCTGGGCGCGTCTACCGGCCGGACACCCCTGACGCCACGCACGTGCCGATGTTCCACCAGCTCGAGGGCCTCGCGATCGACGAGGACATCACCCTGGCCGACCTGCAGGGCGTGCTGCTGTCCTTCGCGCGCCAGATGTTCGGCGAGGCCACCGAGGTGCGGCTGCGCCCCGGCTACTTCCCCTTCACCGAGCCGAGCGTGGAGGTGGACGTGTCGTGCTTCCGCTGTGCGGGCAGCGGCTACGTGGGCGGCGAGCGCTGCCCCACGTGCAAGGGCGAGGGCTGGATCGAGATCCTCGGCTCGGGGATGGTCGACCCGAACGTGCTCGGCTACGTGGCCGGCAGGGGCTACGACCCCGACCGGGTGCAGGGCTTCGCGTTCGGGATGGGGATCGAGCGCATCGCGATGCTCGTGCACCAGGTTCCGGACCTGCGGATGCTGTTCGAGAACGACCTTCGCCTGCTCGAGCAGTTCGGAGCCGGGCCGTGAGGGTGCCCGTCGCGTGGCTGCGCTCGTACTGCGACCCGGGCACCTCCGCGGCCGCGATCGCCGACGCGCTCACGATGTCCGGTGACAAGCTCGAGCGCCTGCACAGCTTCGGGGTGCCCGATTCGTCGGGCTTTGTCGTGGGCCGCGTGCTCGAGGCGGAGCGCCACCCGAACGCCGACCGGCTCAGCGTGTGCGTGGTGGACGACGGCTCGGGCGAGCGGCGCACGATCGTGTGCGGCGCCCCGAACGTGGCGGCCGGCCAGACGGTGGCGGTGGCGCTGCCGGGGGCCACGATGCCGGACGGCAGCGAGCTCGGCGAGGCGAAGCTGCGCGGGGTGCGCTCCAGCGGAATGATTCTCGCCGAGGACGAGGTGGGCATCGGCACCGACCACGCCGGGATCATGGTGCTCCCGGAGGACCTCGTGCCCGGCGCGGAGCTGGCTGGCCACCTGCAGATCGCCGACGAGGTGATCGAGCTGGAGGTGACGCCCAACCGGCCGGACGTGATGAGCGTCTACGGCGTGGCGCGCGACCTCCACGCCGTCACCGGCGCCCCGCTGGCGGAGGATCCGGCCGCCGCGGACGCGGAGCCCGCCGGATCCGACTCCGCGGCCGACCATGCCTCCGTGGAGATCGACCCCGAGATCTGCCTGCGCTTCACCGCGCGGGTGTTCGAGGACGTGGAGGTCGGGCCCTCACCGCTCTGGCTGAAGCAGCGCCTCATGGCCGCCGGCCAGCGCCCGATCTCGAACGTCGTGGACATCACCAACTACGTGATGCTCACCACGGGGCAGCCGCTGCACGCCTTCGATCTCGACCGCGTGCGGGGAGGGCGGATCGTCGTGCGGCGCGCCCGCGACGGCGAGAAGATGACCACGCTCGACGACGTGGAGCGCACCTTCACCTCCGACATGGCGCTCGTGTGCGACGCCGAAGGGCCGAGCGGGATCGCGGGGGTCATGGGCGGCCAGATCTCCGAGGTCTCCGACCACACCACGCGGGTGCTGATGGAGGCGGCCACCTGGGTCGGGCCGAACATCATGCGGACCTCGAAGGCGCTCGGCCTGCGCAGCGAGGCTTCCGCCCGCTTCGAGAAGCAGCTGCACCCCGAGCAGGCGATCGCCGCTCAGCGCCTCGCAGCGCGGCTCATGGTCGAGCTCACCGGAGCGAGGCTCGTGCCCGGCACGCTCGACGAGTACCCCGTGGTGAAGGAGGATCGCGTGATACCGCTGCGCCACGACCGGATGGAGCGGTTGCTGGGCGAGCAGATCGAGCCGGCGCAGGTGGAGGAGATCCTCACCCGGCTCGGGTTCGAGCTGGTCCCGGACGAGGGCTGGAGGGTGCCGCCGTGGCGCGCGAGCGACGTGGAGCGCGAGGTGGACCTGATCGAGGAGGTCGCTCGCATCCACGGGCTCGACAAGCTGCCCACCACGTTGCCGGCGCGGCGGTCTGCCGTGGGCCGCCTCACCGGCGCGCAGCGCCTGCGCCGGCGGCTGGAGGACGCGCTGCGCGACCGCGGGCTCAGCGAGACCGTGTCGTACTCGTTCACCTCGCCGCGCGCGCTCGCCGCGCTGCGCCTGGACGGCACGCCGCCCCTGCGCCTCGAGAACCCGCTCAGCGAGGAGCAGAGCCTGCTGCGCCCGCTGCTGCTGCCCGGCCTCCTGGACGCGGCGGCCCACAACGGCGCCCACGGGCGCGACGAGGTCGCCCTGTTCGAGTCGGCGCGGACGTTCCGGCCCTCCGGGCCGCTCGACGAGGCTCCCGAGGGCTCGCCCGGCGGGGAGACGCCCGCCCACGAGCGCCACCACCTCGGTGCGGTGCTCACGCTGGGCCGGCCCGCCGGCTGGCGCTCCCCGGGCCTCGCCGCCGACTACTACTCGGCACGGGCGCTGGTGGACGCGCTCCTCGAGACGGCCGGCGTGCCCTGGCGGCCGGAGCCCGGCGAGCAGGCGTTCCTGCATCCCGGCCGGCAGGCCCGGGTCCAGGGCGGCGACGGCGAGGAGCTGGGATTCATCGGCGAGCTCCACCCGGAGGTGGCGGGCGCCTGGGAGCTGGAGGGCCCGGTGGCGGCCTTCGAGCTCGATCTGGATGCGCTGGCCGACCTCGCCGGCGCGCTCGGGGACGGCTATCGCGACGTCCCGAGCTATCCCTCGGTGCGCCAGGACATAGCCGTGGTGGTGCCGGACGAGGTGCCCGCCGGGCCGGGTGGCGGAGGCGGTGCGCGCCGGCGGCGGTGAGCTGCTCGCGGACCTCCGGGTGTTCGACCTCTACCGCGGCGAGCAGGTGGGGGAGGGCCACAAGTCGCTCGCGCTGCGGCTCGAGTTCCGGGCACCCGACCGGACCCTCACCGACGAAGAGGTGGCCGAGCGGCGCGTGGCGATCGAGCGCGAGATCGAGACGCTCGGGGGGAGCCTCCGTGCCTGAGGCCGCCACGCGCGTGGCCGTGCTGGGCGCCACCGGCTTCGGCGGCGCGCTCTGCGCAGCGCTCGTGGACCGGCACCCGTCGCTCGAGCTCACGGTGGCGACCGCGCGCGCCGAGGCCGGCCGCCGCCACGACGAGCTCTACCCGCGCTACGGCGTGCGGCAGGTGCTGGAGGCGTTCGACGCGGACGCGGTGGCCGCGCGCGCCGACGCCGCGCTCGTGGCGTATCCGCACAAGACGGCGGCGCGGGCGGTGAAGCAACTGCGCGAGCGCGGCCTGAAGGTCGTGGACCTCTCGGCCGACTTCCGGCTCGAACGCGAGGTCTACGAGCGCTGGTACCAGCCGCACGAGGCGCCCGAGCTGCTCCGCGAGGCGGTGTACGGGCTGCCCGAGGCGCACCGGGACGAGATAGCCACCGCCTCGCTCGTGGCCGGCCCGGGCTGCAACTCCACCGCCGCGCTGCTGGCCACGCTGCCGCTGCGCGGGCGGATCGAGGATGCCGTCTTCGACATCAAGGCGGGCGTGTCCGGCGCGGGCCGGGAGGCCACCGAGGAGACCCACTACTCCTCCGCAGCCGAGAACGTGAACGCGTACAAGGTCGAGGGCCATCGCCACAGCGCCGAGATCCAGCAGGAGCTCTGGCCGCGGCGCTTCAGCTTCGTGACCCACCTGGTGCCGCTCGACCAGGGCATTCTGGCCACCTGCTACCTGACGGTTCCGGGGCTGACCAAGGAGGAGGCCACCTCGCACTACCGGGAGGCCTACGCCGCGGAGCCCTTCGTGGACGTGGTGGACGAGCCGCCTCACACGCGGCACGTGCAGGACACGAACCGCTGCCGGGTGCACGTGACGGTCGTCGGCGACAGGACGATCGCGTTCGCCGCGATCGACAACCTCTGGAAGGGCGCTGCCGGACAGGCGGTGCAGGACCTGAACCTCATGCTCGGCCTGCCCGAGGCGGAGGGGCTCGAATGAGCGGCCGTGCGCGAGGGGCCGGGCTCGGCCCGGACCGGAGCGACAGCTTCTTCCGCTCGCGCTGGGTCGAGCGCCCGGCGCACGTGACCGAGCTCGAGCCCACGCTGCTCCCCGGCGGCTTCCGGGCGGCGGGCGTGGCGGCGGGACTCAAGCCCGAGGGCCTCGACGTGGGCGTGCTCGTGAGTGACGAGCCCGGCACGGTCTCGGCCGCGCGCTTCACCACCAACGCCCGCGTGGGCGCGCCCGTGGTGGTGTCGCGCCAGGCGCGGCTCGGCGGGCTGCGCGCCGTGGCCGCGAACGCCGCCCACTCGAACGTGGGGGACGGCCGGCGCGGGCTCGAGACCGCACTCGCGCAGCAGGCCGCCACGGCAGACGCGATCGGCATCGAGCCGGACCAGGTGGTCGTAGCCTCGACCGGGGTCATCGGCACCGAGCTGCCGCGCGAGCCGGTGCTCGCCGGGATCCACTCCGCCTGCGCGGAGCTCGGCTCGGATGCCCGTACCTTCTCCGAGGCCATCATCACGAGCGACCGCTGGCCGAAGCGCGCCTGCCTCGACGTGCAGCTTCCGTCCGGCACGGTCCGGCTCTCGGCCCAGGCGAAGGGGGCCGGGATGATCTCGCCCCGCTACGCCACGACCTTCTGCTTCGTGCAGACCGACGCCCGGCTCGCGCCCGAGACCGTGGACCTCCTCACGGGCGTCTGCGTCAAGCGCTCGTTCGACCGCATCAGCGTGGACGGCCAGCTGTCCACGAGCGACACCGTCGTGGTGCAGGCGGGCGGGGCGTCCGGGGTGGCGGTCGAGCCCGAGACCACGGACGAGATCGCCTTCGGCGAAGCCCTCGACGCGCTGCTGCGCCAGCTGGCGATCGAGATCGTGAGCGACGGGGAGGGCGCCGAGCGGATCGGCCGCGTGGTGGTCCGCGGCCGGCCCGACCTGGTGGAGACGGTGGCACGCGCGGTGGCCAACTCGCCGCTCGTCAAGACGGCGCTCAACGGCGCGGACCCGAACTTCGGGCGGGTGCTCCAGGCCGCCGGCCAGGTCTGGCCACAGGGGGAGGCCTTCGTGGCGGATCTGGAGATCGAGGGCCGGCAGGTGGTGTCCGCCGGCGACGCGCTCGATCTCGGGGGCGAGGAGTGGCGCCGCCTGGAGGCGGCGTTCGCCGCGCCCGAGGTCGAGCTCGCGCTCACGCTTCCCGGCGAGGGCGGCGAGACCGAGGTGTTCTTCAGCGACCTGTCGGAGGGCTACGTGCGGCTGAACGCGACCTACACGTCATGAGGGACGTAGCAACACTCCTCGAGGCGCTCCCGTACATCCGGGAGTTCCACGGCAGGACGGTGGTCATCAAGTACGGCGGCGCCGCCATGACCGACCCGGAGCTGAAGGAGGAGTTCGCGCGCGACGTGGTGCTCCTCAAGTACGTGGGCATGAATCCGGTGGTGGTGCACGGCGGCGGTCCGGACATCACGAGCTACATGGAGCGGCTCGGGATGGAGGTGCGCTTCGTGGATGGCCTGCGCGTGTCCGACGACGCCACGGTCGAGGTGGCCAAGATGGTGCTGGTGGGCAAGCAGAACAAGGACATCGTGCTCCGCATCAACAGGCACGGCCAGCCCGCGGTGGGCCTGTGCGGCGACGACGGCCTGCTGTTCACCGTTCGCAAGCGGCTTGCCGGCACGACCGACGTGGGAATGGTGGGCGACATCGAGCGCGTGGACCCGGCCGTGCTCAATCACATCGCCGCGGACTACATCCCTGTGGTGGCGTCGGTGGGCGCCGACGCCGAAGGCCGCTCCTACAACGTGAACGCCGACGCCGCCGCGGCGGCCGTGGCGCAGGCGCTCGGCGCCTTCAAGGTGGTGTTCCTCACCGACGTGGAGGGCTGGCGCGCAGATCCGGCGGATCCCGCCACCCGGATCTCGGAGGCGAATGCCGACGAGGTGCGGCGGCGGTTGCCCGAGGTGGGCGGCGGGATGCGCCCGAAGCTCGAGGCCTGCCTCCACGCGCTCGACGCCGGGGTGGACAACGCCCACATCCTCGACGGGCGCCAGCCCCACTCGCTGCTGCTCGAGCTGTTCACGGACGAGGGCAGCGGGACCAAGCTGTGGCCCTAGACGCGCTACAGCGGCTCGAGCACGACGCCGTGATGGGCACCTACGCCCGCCAGCCCGTGGAGTTCGTGCGCGGCGAGGGCACGCGGCTGTGGGACGCCGACGGCGCGGAGTACCTCGACTTCCTGAGCGGGATCTCGGTCACACAGCTCGGCCACTGCCACCCGCGGGTGGTGGAGGCGGTGCGCGACCAGGTGGGGCGCCTGATGCACACGGGCAACCTCTTCTACACGGAGCCGGGCATGCGGCTCGCGGGGCGGCTCGCCGAGGTGTCGATCGGCGGCAAGGTGTTCTTCTGCAACTCGGGCGCCGAGGCGATCGAGTGTGCGATCAAGCTGGCCAGGCGGCGAAAGCCGGGCGGGCGCTTCGTGGTCCTCGAGGGCGGCTTCCACGGGCGCACCATGGGGGCGCTGTCGGCCACCCCGCAGGAGACCAAGCAGGCGCCCTTCGCCCCGCTCGTGCCCGGGTTCACGGCGGCGCCGCGCGGCGGTCCGCTCGCCCTCGACGACGGCGTGGCGGCGCTGATCCTGGAGCCGGTGCAGGGCGAGAGCGGGATCCATCCGCTCGGCCCGGAGCTGCTGGCTGAGGCGCGTGAGGCCTGCGATGCCCACGACGCGCTCCTCGTGCTCGACGAGATCCAGTGCGGCATGGGCCGGACCGGGACGCTGTGGGCCTGGCAGCAGCTCGGCGTGGAGCCCGACGTGATGACCGTGGCCAAGGGGCTGGGCGGCGGGCTCCCGATCGGCGCCTGCGTGGCCGCCCCCGCGTACGCGGACGTGCTCCAGCCCGGGGACCACGGCTCCACCTTCGCCGGCGGCCCGGTGGTGGCGGCTGCCGCCAACGCCGTGGTCGACACGGTCGCCGACGATGCCTTCCTCGCCTCCGTGGTGGCGAAGGGAGAGCGACTCGCCACTGGGCTGCGCGAGCTGGGGCTCGACGTGCGTGGCCTCGGCCTGATGCTCGCGTTCGCGGCCGCCGATGGGCCGGAGCTGGTCCGGCGGGCGCTGCTCGACGAGCGGCTCGTCATGAACGCCACCGGGCCCGACACCGTGCGGCTCCTGCCGCCGCTGACCGTGTCGGAGGAGGAGATCGACGACGCCGTCGGTCGCATCGGCAGGCTGGTGGCCTGAGGCGTGATCCTCTTCGCCTACGGCAGCAACCTCGCCGCGGAGGAGGTGGCTCCCGGCGCGCGCTTCCTCGGGCCGGCGGTGCTCCGGGACTACGAGCTGGCGCTGAGCCGCCGCTCGATTCGCTGGGGCGGCGGCGTGGTGGACGTGTCGGCGGCGCCCGGCGAGGTCGTGTGGGGGGCGGCCTACGACGCCCCGGAGGCGGCGCTCGAGCTGCTCGACCGCAAGGAAGGCGCCGGCTTCGCCTACCGGCGGCGGGCTGTGACCCTGGAGCTCGACGGCCAGGCGCGCGAGGCGGTGGCCTACGAGGTGATCGACAAGGATCCGGATGCGCCTCCGGCCACGCCGGAGTACGCCGCGCTTGTCCTGCGCGGCGCCCGCGAGCGCGGGCTGCCGGAGGAGTGGCTCGCGAAGCTCGAGGCGGTCCTTGCCGGTAGCGTGCGCGCCCGATGACGGAGGAGCGGACAACGCTGCGGACCACCGGCTCGTACGAGGCCGAGCCCGGCGAAGTCGGTCGCGTGCTGCTGCTCTACTCGGGCGGGCTCGACACGAGCGTCATGCTCAAGTGGATCCAGGACGAGTACGAGGCCGAGGTCGTGGCCCTCACCGTGAACCTGGGCCAGCCGGGCGAGGACTTCGAGGTCGTGCGTGGCAAGGCGCTGCAGCTGGGCGCGCTCGACTGCCACGTGGTGGACGCGCGTGAGGAGTTCGCGGCCGAGTACGTGCTCCCGGCCATCAAGGCGAACGCGCTCTACGGCGGCGGCTATCCGCTCTTCACCGCGCTCGGCCGCCCGCTGATCGCGAAGCTGGCCGTGGATGTGGCGCGCGAGTCCGGCTGCGACACGATCGCCCACGGCTGCACCGGGAAGGGCAACGACCAGGTGCGGATCGAGGCCACCGTGCTGGCGCTGGCGCCCGAGCTGAAGATCATCGCACCGGTGCGCGGCTGGCGAATGGGGCGCGAGGAGGAGGTGGCCTACGCGCGCAAGCACGGAATCCCGGTGAAGGGCGGCACCGAGGCGCCGCCCTACTCGATCGACGACAACCTCTGGGGCCGCTCGTCGGAGGGCGGGCCGATCGAGGACCTCGCCGAGCCGCCCCACGACGACGTCTTCCAGCTTCTCACCCCGCCCGAGGACGCCCCTGACCAGGCAGAGGACCTGGTGCTCGAGTTCGAGCGCGGGCGCCCCGTGGCGCTCGACGGCGAGCGGCTCGGCCTCGTGGAGTTGCTGGAGCGGGCCGGCGCGATGGGCGCCCGCCACGGCGTGGGGATCGTGGACCACGTGGAGGACCGGATCGTCGGCCTCAAGGTCCGGGACCTGTACGAGGTGCCGGCAGCGGCGCTGATCTTGCCGGCGCACAAGGAGCTCGAGAAGCTCGTGTGCACCATCCACCAGAACAACTTCAAGCCGCAGCTCGACCACCAGTGGGCCTTCCTCGTCTATGCGGGCCTCTGGTACGAGCCGCTGCTGGGAGATCTGAACGCGTACATGGAGTCCGTGAACGAGCAGGTCACGGGCTCGGTGACCATGCGCCTCTACAAGGGCTCCGCCCGCCCGGTCGCCCGGCAGTCGCCGAACGCGCTCTACGATCAGGCGCTGGCAGGCTTCGGCGAGTCCGGCGGTCTCTTCTCCCAGCAGGCGAGCCCCGGCTTCATCGAGCTCTGGAGCCTCCAGTCACGCATGGCTTACGCCGTACGGAATCGGGAAGAGAGGGATAGATGAACTCACGCGGATACACCGTGCTCGGCTGGATCGTGTGGCAGCTCGGCCTCCGGGTCGCGAAGTACAAGATGACGCAGAGCCGCGTCAAGCTCGGCGCTGCCGCCACCATCGCGCTCGTGCTCGTGGGCGGCATCCTCGCCGCGCGCGCCGGCGACGACGAGTAGCGGCGCAGGGACCTCGGCGCCGGGGACACCCGTAGAGGTGGGGTGGCCGCGAACGCCGAGCTCTCCCGGGCCGCGCGGCAGGACGTGCTGGCCGACCTCGCGGACCTCGCGGCCCTTGCGCGCTCCGGTTGTGCTCAGCTCGAGCGCTTCGGCGCGCAGCTCGCTGCCACGCGGGCTCACCTGCCGGACGCCGCCGCTCGCCTGACCGCCGGCGAGCTGGGCGCGCTCCTCTTCCGCCACGAGCGCTGGTCCCGGCAGCTCGACGACCTCCGCGGCGAGGCGGAGGCATGGCCCGCCGGCGATGGGCTCACGCGGCGCCTCCGCGACCGGCGCGACGACCACGCCGCCATGCTGCGCGCCCAGCGCGGACGCATCGCCGCGGTGATCACGGCGAACGACTGGCAGTCGCCTTCGTACCTCCACGCCGGCCGCTCGGCGGCGGGGCGCTTCACCGGTGCGGTGGTTCCCCACTCGAGCGACTACAAGCGCGATCGCCACCACGACGCGGCGGCGTACGAGCGCGAGTACCTGCGCCAGCACCTGCCCGACCCGCCGTGCGCGGTGCATGCGTTCATGACCGCGTGCGGCATGGCCGCCGTGACGACCGTGCTCGCCTGGCTGCGCGAGGAAGGCGGCCTCGCGGGCGGGCTGGTCGTGGGCCGCGGTGTCTACCACGAGACCAAGGAGCTCCTCGAGCGCGCCCGCGGCCGCCCCTTGGCCACGGTGGACGAGACGAGCGACGCGGCCCTCGGCGCGGCTATCGACCAGCACGCGCCGGGCGCCGTGTTCCTGGACTCGGTGGGCAACTCGAGCGGGATGCCGGTGCCGGACCTCGACCCCGTGATCCGGCGCCTCGGTGCGACGGGGCGCGACGCCTGGCTGGTGGTGGACAACAGTGGCGCCTCGCCGCTCCATCAACCGCTGGCGCGTGCGCCGCGGCGCCTCGGGAGGCTGCGCATCGTCGTCGTGGAGAGCCTCACCAAGTACGCGCAGCTCGGGCTCGACCGCACCACCGCCGGGATCATCACCGCGGCGGGCGACGGGGTGGAGCGTCTCTCGGAGCACCGCGAGCGGCTCGGCACGAACGTGCTCGACCACTCGGTCCATACCCTGCCCTGGCCGGATCGCCAGGCGCTCAGCCGCCGTCTGGGCCGGATCGAGCGCAATGCCACCCTCCTGGCCGAGCGCCTTCACAGCGCGTGCGGCCCCACGGCGCGCGTGTCGCACCCCACGCTGCGCCACCACCACGCCTACGGGCGCCCGCTCCCGTTCCGCGGCGGCTATCTGACCATCGACCTGTGCCCGGCCAGCGCCGCCGGGACCGAGGAGCGCTTCGTGCGCCGGGCGATCGCGCAGGCCGAGGCGGCGGGCGTGCCGCTCGCCGCCGGCACCAGCTTCGGCCTCGATGTGACCCGCGTCTACGCGCCGCGGGTCGCGCGGAGCGAGCGCGGACGGCTTCTGCGCGTCGCGGCCGGTACCGAGGACCGCCTGGCCGTCGAGGCAGTGGCCGCCGCTCTCGTCGCGGCCGCTCGGGAGCTGGGCCGGAGGCCGATCAACGGCAGGGCTCGTGAACGCCCGCCGCCCTCGAGGGCCGCCTCCCGAACAGTCCGCAAGTAGCGGAGCGGGCTCCGGAAGCGGTCCGGTCCCGACCCTATATTCGTGGGCCCTGTGACGGCGGTTCACCTTCACGTGCATTCCGAGTACTCGGTGCTCGACGGCGCTTGCCGAATCGACGCCCTGGCGGAGCGCGCGGCGTCCTTCGGGCAGCCGGCGCTCGGCCTCACCGACCATGGCGTGATGAATGGCGCGGTGGAGCACTACAAGGCCTGCCGCAAGCACGGGATCAAGCCGATCATCGGCGTCGAGGCCTACCTCGTGGACGATCTGAAGAGCGACGCGGTGCGCTACGAGCGCAACCACCTGACGCTCCTGGCCCGTGACGACGAGGGCTTCCGGAACCTCGTGAAGCTGAGCTCAGCCGGCTTCCTCGAGGGGTACCGGCGCGGCAAGGCCAACGTGGACCTGGAGCTGCTCGGCCGCTACTCCGAGGGGGTGATCGCCCTCACCGGCTGTCTGCAGTCGCGGTTCTGCCGCCGGCTCGTGGAAGGCTCGCCGGCGGCGGCGCGCGCACACGCGGACGACCTGCTCCAGCTGTTCGGCCCCGACAACGTCTACTTCGAGCTCCAGCGCAACGGCATCGCCGAGCAGGACAAGGCGAACGAGGGGATCGTGCGGGTCGCGGCGGAGGTCGGCCGGCCGGTGGTTGCCACCGCGGACGTTCACTACCTGGGTCGCGGCGACTACGACCACCACCGCGCGCTCCTGTGCGTGCAGACCAAGAGCACGCTCGCCGAGCCGAAGCTGAGCTTCGACACCAACGAGTTCTATCTGAAGGACACGGCCGAGATGGTCGAGTCGTTCGCCGCCTGGCCGGAGGCGGTGCCCACGTCGGTGGAGATCGCGGAGCGCTGCCGGCTGGAGATGGAGCTGGGGAAGATGCTGATCCCCCGCTTCGAGACGCCGGAGGGCGAGCCCGAGACGGAATACCTGCGCCGGCTGGCCCACGAGGGCCTCCGCTCGCGCTACGGGGACCCGCCGCCCGCCGAGGCAGTGGAGCGGCTCGAGCTGGAGCTGTCGGTGATCGAGAAGATGGGCTTCGCCGCCTACTTCCTGATCGTCTGGGACTTCGTGCGCTTCGCGAAGGACAGCGGCATCGCCGTCGGCCCGGGTCGCGGCTCCGCGGCCGGCTCGATCGTGTCCTACTCGCTGCGGATCACGGACGTGGACCCGATCGAGTACGACCTGCTGTTCGAGCGCTTCCTGAACGCCGAGCGCATCTCGATGCCGGACATCGACATCGACTTCTCCGTCAAGGGCCGCGAACGGGTGATCCAGTACGTCGCGGACAAGTACGGGCGAGAGTCGGTTGCGCAGATCGTCACCTTCGGCAGGATGCTCCCGCGCGCCGCCACACGCGACGCGGCGCGGGTGCTCGGGTTCGACTACGGCACCGGCGATCGCCTGGCGAAGCTGATCCCGGAACCTGTCATGGGCCGCTCGAAGACCTTCGACGAGTACCTCGTCGAGGAGCCCGAGCTGCGCCGCGTGTACGACTCGGAGCCCGAGGCGCGCCAGGTGATCGAGACCGCGAAGGGCCTCGAGGGGATCGTCCGCAACTCCTCCATCCACGCCGCCGCGGTGGTGATCGCCGACCGGCCGCTCACGGACATCGTGCCGCTGCAGCTCGCAGAGGATCGCGGCGTGGCCGCGAACGCCGAGGGCGAGCGCTCGTACCGCACGGTCACGCAGTACTCGATGAAGCCGATCGAGGAGATCGGCCTGCTGAAGATGGACTTCCTCGGCCTGCGCAACCTCGACGTGATCGAGGCCGCCCTGGACATCGTCGAGGAGTCGTCGGGGCAGCGGCCGGACATGACCGCCCTGCCGCTCGACGATCTCCGCACCTACGAGATGCTCCAGCGCGGCGAGTCGATCGGCGTGTTCCAGTTCGAGTCGGACGGGATGCGCGACGCCCTGCGCAAGGTCAAGCCCACCGAGTTCAACGACCTGGTCGCGCTGGTGGCGCTCTACCGGCCGGGCGCCATGCGCTACATCGACACCTACGCCCGCAACAAGCGCAACCCGGACGCGGTGCACCATCCCGACGAGCGCCTGCGGCCGATCACGGAGTCGAGCTACGGCGTGATCCTCTACCAGGAGCAGTCGATGCAGATCGCCAAGTCGATCGCCGGCTTCTCCGGTCCCGAGGCCGACGACCTGCGGAAGGCGATCGGCAAGAAGCAACGCGACCGCATGGCCGCGCTCCGCGACCGCTTCTTCGAGGGCGCGCGCTCCACCGGCACGGCCGAGGCCGTGATCGCGGAGCTGTGGTCGGTGAACGAGGCCGCCGCCGACTACTCGTTCAACCGCTCGCACGCCGCCTGCTACGCGCTCATCACCTACCGCACCGCGTGGCTCAAGGCCAACTACCCGGCCGAGTACATGGCGGCGCTGATCAGCTCCGTCATGTCCACCAAGGACAAGGTCCCGTTCTTCGTCGTCCAGTGCGAGGACATGGGGATCGAGGTGCTGCCCCCGGACGTGAACCAGTCGGGCCACGACTTCAAGGTCGTCGCGGGCAACATCCGCTTCGGCCTGGACGCGGTCAAGAACGTCGGCTCGCAGGCCGTCGCGGCGATCGTGCGCGCACGCGAGGAGGGCGGGCCGTTCGCCTCGGTCTGGGACTTCTGCCGGCGGGTGGACGCGCGCGCCGTGAACAAGAAGGCGATCGAGTCGCTCGTCAAGTGCGGGGCGCTCGACTCCATGCCGGGCACGCGCACGGGCACCATGCAGGTTCTGGCTCAGGCCCAGGGCGCCGGCCAGCAGACGCAGCAGGATGCCCAGCGCGGGCAGGGCTCCTTCTTCGACATGGGCGACTCGGAGGTGGAGTCCGCAGTGCACCGGGATCTCCCCGTGCCGCCGCTTCCCGACGACCGCGAGGAGCTGAACGGCTGGGAGAAGGAGACGCTGGGGCTGTTTCTCTCCAGCCATCCGCTCAAGGAGGTGCGCCCCGCTCTGCGTGCGCGTGTGGACTGCTCGCTCGCCGACGTCGGCCAGAAGAAGGACGGCGAGTGGGTCACCGTCGGCGGCATGATCGCGGAGTGCAAGCGGATCCGCACGAAGAAGGGCGAGCCGATGATGTTCGCCACCCTCGACGACCTCGAGGGCCAGGTGGAGCTGCTGATCTTCAACTCGGCCTACGCCAAGAACGAGGGGCAGGTGGACGTGGACCGCGTCGTGCTCGTCCGTGGCCGGGTGGACCACAAGGAGGCGGGGGAGACCAAGGTCGTCGCCCAGGAGGTTGAGGCCTTCGAGCCCACCCCCGAGGAGGTTGCCGTGGCGGCCGAGCGAGCGGCCGCCGAGCCGATCGTCCAGCGGCTGACCCTGCACGTCTCGCCGGGGGTTCCGGAGGGCTTCCTGGTGGACCTCCGCGAGGTGGTGACCCACCACCCGGGCGACCACGAGTTGCTGCTCGCGGTGGGCGAGCGCCGGCTGCTCCTCGGCGATGAGTTTCGGGTGTCCGCGAACAGCGCGTGTAGAAGCGAGTTGAGCGCTCTGCACGGTGCTGCGCGCGTGGTCGCCTGAGCCCCTGAGTCTCTCTACACTGACCGCGTGCAGTCAGTCCCCACGCACAGGGCGGAGCTTCATGAGTGCCGCCAATGCTGCGCCTTCTGCGACCGGGTGGTCCACCCGTCGGGTTGCATCGAGTCGGGCTGCAAGTACCTCTACCTCTACGACGACGAGGACACCGGCCGCCGCTTCATGGGCTGCATGAACAAGGTCTTCCGCGGCGAGATCGACGTGGAGCTGTTCGAGCAGGCCGAGCGCACGCGCCAGGGGTTCGGCGGGGTCAAGATGAGCGGCCTGCCGCTACCGCAGTGCCACGCCTCCGTCGAGCGCGCCTACGACGGCTACTCCGAGGCCTTCGACTGCGTCAATCCGGGGTTCTTCGACGTGCCGGTGGCCGAGGAGTTCGATCTTCGCGATCGGTCTGGCGTCTGCCCAGGGCGGGGCTCGCTGCGGTGCGCGAGCGCGCTGGTTAGCCGTCTTAGCGGCGCTCTTCGGCGCTCGCTAGGCCATTTCGGCGCAGCTCTCTCATCCGCTGGATGTCCTCCTTCTCGGGCGCCTTTCCCGCGAAGCCGGGGCCCTCGAAGAGGGTCGGCAGGCCCTCGAAGCGGGGCTCCGACAGGAACGCCGCGCACCCGCGGGCGCCCAGCTCGCCGGTGCCGAGCGGTGCGTGGCGATCGCTGTTCGAGCCGAGCTTCGTCTTCGAGTCGTTCACGTGCAGGCAGCGCACGCGCTTCGAGCCGACGGTCTTCTCGCACTCGTCCAAGACCGCGGTGAGGCCGTCGGCCGTCCGCACGTCGAAGCCGCTCGCCAGGAGGTGGCACGAGTCCAGGCAGACCCCGAGCCGGCCGTTGCCGCCCGCGCGTTCGAGCAACTCGGCCAGCTCGCTGAAGCTGCGACCGAGCGTCGTTCCGGCGCCGGCGGTGTCCTCCAGAAGCAGCATGCAGCCATCCGTGTCGGCGAGCGCCTCGCCCAGGGCCTTGCCCGCGCGGGCGAGCGCCTTGTCCTTGGCGCCCTTGAGCGCAGAGCCCGGATGGAGCACCACGCCGTCGGCCCCGATCGCGTCACCCATCCGGAGGGCGTGCACCAGCGAGGCGATCGACTTGCGGCGGATCTCGCGGTCCTCGCTCGCGCAGTTGATGAGATAGACGGCGTGGATCACCACCGACTCGATCGGGCCCGAAGCCATCAGCTCGCGGAACTCGGCGATGTCGTCTTCCTTCCAGCTCGTGGGGCGCCACATGCGCGGCGACTGGCTGAAGACCTGGATCGCCTCGCACCCGCGCTCGAGCCCGCGGGTGTGCGCTGCCACGAGGCCGCCCGCCGTGGACACGTGGGCGCCGATTAGCATCGAGACATAACTTCGAAAGGCGAGATGAGGGTCAGGTTCGCGCCGTCCCCCACGGGGGTGCTTCACATCGGCGGGGCGCGCACCGCACTGTACAACTGGCTGGCGGCCCGAGGCTCGGGCGGCTCCTTCGTCCTGCGCATCGAGGACACGGACCGCGAGCGCTCCACGCCCGAGAACGTGGAGCAGATCCTCGACGCACTCACCTGGCTCGAGCTCGATTGGGATGAGGGCCCGTACTCCCAGGCCGAGCGCGCGCCGGCGCACGCCGCTGCTGCGCGGGAGCTGCTCGACGCGGGACGCGCATACGAGGACGACGGCGCGGTGCGCTTCCGGGTGCCGGACGAGGGCGAGATCGCCGTGGAGGACCTGATCCGCGGCGAGGTGCGCTTCCCGCTCTCTTCGCTCCAGGACTTCGTGATCCAGCGCTCCGACGGCAGCCCGCTCTACAACCTCGCCGTGGCGGTGGACGACCGCGACATGGGCGTGACGCACGTGATCCGCGGTGACGACCACCTGTCGAACACGCCGCGCCAGGCACTGATGCTGGAGGCCCTCGGCGCTCCCCGGCCGGTCTACGCCCACCTGCCGCTGCTCCATGGCCCGGACGGCAAGAAGCTCTCGAAGCGCCACGGCGCCGCTTCTGTGCAGGAGCTGCGCGAGCGGGGCTACCTGCCCGCGGCGGTGCGCAACTACATCGCGCTGCTCGGCTGGGGCGACGAGGACTCGAGCACGTTCTTCACGACGGAGCAGCTGGTGCAGGCCTTCGACCTGCGGCGCGTGTCGCGAAGCCCCGCCGTGTTCGACGAGCAGAAGCTCCGCTGGATGAACGGCCGCTACCTGCGGGAACTGCCCGTGGAGGAGCTGCGCGCCCTGCTCGAGGAGCGCCTCGGCCGCAAGCTCTCCACCGAGGCGGTTGCGATCAGCCAGGAGAAGATGCAGACGCTCGCCGACTTCTGGCCGCTCGCCGGCTTTCTGGTGGAGCCTCAGCCCGTCGACGAGAAGGCATGGAGCAAGGTGATGGACGAGGACGGGGTCGAGCGCCTCCGGGCCGCGCGCGACGCGTTGGCTCCGGTCGATCCATTCGACGCCGCCGCGGTGGAGAGCGCGCTACGCGGGGTGGTGGAGACGCCTGGGCGTCAAGCCGAAGGACGTGTTCCAGCCGGTGCGAGTGGCGATCAGCGGCACCACCGTGTCTCCGGGAATCTTCGAGTCGGTGGCGGCGCTCGGCCGCGACGAGACTCTGCGGCGCGTCGAAACCGCTCTGGAGCGGGCGCCCGCGCCCCGCTCGTAGGCTCCCGCCGACTCAACCTTTGCCGCGCTGATGCCGATAGCGGACGGGACGTGGAGCGCCGCGCCGGATGCGCGGGCTACCCGTCGAGACCTTGCTTCACCCAGCTCCAGGCAGGAATGCTCAGAGTGCGAGCCGTACCAATAACGCCGCCGAAAAGCCCCGAAGTCGTCTTGCCGAACCCCGACGCGGGTCACGGCCGGCGCCTGACGGTCGCCTTCGAGGCACTCGAGGCCTTTCCGGCGCTCGCCGAGTCGCGTAACCGGGTGTTGCGCGTCGTCCGGGAAGACCACGCTTCCGTGGGGCAGGTTGTGGCCGCCGTGGAATCGGACGTGGCGCTGGTGATCGCCGTGCTCCGCATCGCAAATCGCTCCGTTCAGCGCAAGAAGAGCAAGATCGCGAGCATCCCCGAGGCGGTGGAGGTGCTCACGCCGGACGGGGTGGAGGCGCTGGCCGCCAAGGCGGCCACCTTCGACTTCTTCGAGCGCACCCCGGGCTGGGACCTGATGCCGGAGCGCTTCCGTCTGCACGCCGTGGCCACGCAGGCCGCCGCCGACCGGCTCGCCCGTGAGCTCGACTACGAGGATCGCGACGAGCTGCTCTGCAGCGCGCTCCTCCACGACATCGGAAAGCTCGTGCTGGCGCACGCCTACCCCGGCTACCCCGAGCAGATCCACGGCGAGGCACGCACGCCGGAGGCGCGGATCAGGCGCGAGCGGCTCGAGCTGGGCGTGGACCACGCCCTGGTGGGGGGCGTGCTCGCCCGCCGCTGGGGCTTGCCGAACCGCCTGGCCGCTCGCCATCGAGCGCCACCACGCCGAGGACGCCGAGGGCGAGGCCGGCGCTGGTGCGCCTCGCCGACATGCTTGCCCACTACGCGCACGCGCAGGCGGTGGCGCCCAACCAGCTGCTCAAGGCCGCGCAGGCCTGTGGGCTGTCCACCGCGCAGCTGCGAGCGGTCATGTACGAGCTTCCCCACGGCACCAGCGGTGCCAAGCGCCAGGTGGACCCGTGCCCGCTGTCGGGGCGCGAGGTAGAGGTCCTGAAGCGGTTGGCGGAGGGCAAGGTCTACAAGCAGATCGCCCAGGAGCTCGAGCTCTCCACCAGCACGGTGCGCACGCATCTCCACAACACCTACTCGAAGCTGGGTGCAGTGGACCGCGCGCAGGCCGTGCTGATCGCCACCGAGCGCGGCTGGATCTAGACCCGGCGGCCACGTCGTTGCAAGTGGGCGCCGCGGTTGACATGCTGCCGCGCGCCGATGGCGAGCGTGCGCGAGACCACCCTGGACCTCCTGCGCGAGCGGGGGATGACGACCGTGTTCGGGAACCCGGGCTCGACCGAGTTGCCGATGCTGGCGGACTTCCCCGACGATTTCAGCTACGTGCTCGGGCTCCACGAGACGGTGGCGGTGGGGATGGCGGACGGCTTCGCCCAGGCGTCCGGGCAGGACGACGATGGTGAACCTCCACACCGCCCCCGGCGTGGGCAACGGCATGGGCGCGATCTTCAACGCCCAGGCGAACAAGACGCCGCTGCTGGTCACCGCCGGGCAGCAGGCGCGCTCGCTCATCACGCTCCAGGCCAACCTCACCAACCGCGACGCCACGCGCATGCCGCATCCGCTCGTCAAGTGGAGCTACGAGCCGCCGCGCGCCGAGGACGTGCCACACGCGCTGGCGCGTGGAGCGCACCTGGCCTCGCTGCCGCCGCGCGGGCCGGTGTTCGTGTCGATCCCGATGGACGACTGGGGCGCAGAGACCGACGCGCAGGCCACGACCCACCAGCTGAGCCGCACGGTGACGGGCCGGTGGCAGCCGGACCCGGCGGCGGTCGTGCGAGCTGGCCGAGCGCCTCGCTGCCGCGGCCAACCCCGCGCTCGTGGCCGGGCCCGACCTGGACTCGCGTGGCGGCTGGGACGCCGCGGTGGCACTCGTCGAGCGCCTGCGCCTCCCGGTATGGGCCACACCCGCCACGGGCGGCGGCCGGCTCGGGTTTCCCGAGGACCATCCGGCGTTCCAGGGGATCCTGCCGCCGGCGGTGGGTCCGCTGGCGGAGACGCTCGCCGGGCACGACCTCGTCCTGGTGGCCGGGTCGTCGGTGTTCCCGTACTACCCGAACATCCCCGGCCCGCCGCTGCCGGAAGGCGCCTCCCTCGTTGCGATCACGAGTGACCCGGACGAGGCCGCCCGCGCGCCGATGGGCGACGCGCTCGTGGCCGACCCGGCGCTGACGCTCGAGGCGCTGCTCGGCCACCTCGGACAGTCCGAGGCGGATCCCCCTCCGGCGCGCCCGGGCCCCGAGCCGCCGCCGGAGTCCGATCCGATGAGCCCCTCAGCGGCGGCCGCGGCCTTGGCGGACGTGTTTCCCGACGACGGCATCGTCGTGCTGGAGTCGCCTTCGAGCACGCTCGCGGTGCGCAACCGGCTACGCCTCTCACGCCCGGGGAGCTACTACTTCGGCGCCGGCGGCGGGCTCGGCTTCGGGCTGGCCGCCGCCATCGGCGTGCAGCTGGCTCAGCCGGAGCGCCCGGTCGTGTGCGTGCTGGGGGAGGGGTCGGCGCAGTACGCGATCCAGGGGTTCTGGACTGCTGCGGCCTACGGGGTCCCGGTCACCTTCCTGGTCCTGCGGAACGAGGAGTACGCGATCCTGAAGTGGTTCGCCTCACTCGAGGCGGTCACCGGTGCGCCCGGGCTCGACCTGCCCGCCCTCGACGTGGCAGCGGTGGCCGCCGGCTACGGGTTGAGCGCGCGGAGCGTGCACGGCGGGCGAGGAGCTGCGCGAAGCGCTCAGGGCCGGGCTGGCGTCCGGCGCACCCTCGCTGGTGGAGGTACGCGTGGCGCCGGGCATGGCGCTCGGCTAGCGGGCAGCGTCGCGCGGCCCCACGGGAGCGCGCGCCGTGACCACCGTTCCGCGGTCGGAGCTGCGGATGTCGAGGTCCCCGTCGAGCAGCTCCGCGCGCTCGCGCATGCTCGCCAGCCCGAGGTGGCCGGGCTTCGGACCGGACGAGCTCGAAGCCACTCCCGTCGTCGGCCACCCGCAGCTCCACGCTCTCCTCGTCGCAGCGAAGCGTGATCCACACCGTCCGACGCATTGGCGTGCCTCCCCGCGTTGATCACCGCCTCCTGGGCGATGCGAAACAGCTCGCCCGCCACCTCGGAGGGCATCAGCTCGAGGTCGAGCTCGAGGTGGATCTCCACGTCGTAGCGCCGGCTCCAGGCCGGCACCGAGCGCCTCGATGGCGGCGGCAAGCGTGACCTCCTCGAAGCCGTAGGGGCCGAGGTCCACCATCTCGTCGCGCAGCGCCCGGACGTTCCGGGCCGTCAGCTCCCGTGCGTCGGTGAGCAACTCGCGGGCCGCCCGTCGGGTGCGTCCCGCTCGAGCTCGCCGCCGAGCGTGGACAGGATCATGTCGAGCCCGATCAGGTCCTGAACCGGGCCGTCGTGGATCGACTGCGCCAGGTGCCGGCGCACCTCCGCCTCGGCGCGCATCGTGTGGCGGGAGAGGTCGCGTGCGAGGAGCCGCGAGGCCGTCTCGGCGGTGCGGAGACGGCCCACGACCAGGCCGGTGGAGATCGTGGCGAGCGCGAACAGCGTGTCGTGGAAGGCGATGACGTGGGAGTCGAGCGACGAGCCCCCGCGGATCACGGAGCCGGCCACCAGGACCACCACCCAGATGACCGCCAGGGCCACGCCCGCGCCGCTCACCCTGGAAGTGGGCGTGGGCGGCGATCAGGAAGGTGGCGGCGGAGCGCACGCCTCGTGAAGCGTCCGGGGTCACGAGCTCCACGGCGAGCAGCGACCAGCAGGTCGCCGCCCATGACCAGCGGGCCGAGCGCGCTCTCCGGGCGGTGCAGGGCGAGCACCAGCACGGCCACCGACCAGGGCACCACGAGGCCGCCGATCACGAGCGCGGTGTTCTCCCAGCCCTCGTAGTGGGTGACCACCACGGCGCCGAGCCCGGCCAGCGAGAGCACCAGCCGGGCGGCCGCGAACACCATCACCGGAGGGATCGCCTCGATCGAGAGGCGCCGGGGCATCACGAGGTCGACCTGCCGCCGCCGCTCGAGCGCACGACAGTCGCATGGCCACGAGGCCGGCTCCGGCGGTGTCGATCAGCCAGTCCACGGGCGTGCCGTGGCGTCCCTCCACGAACGTCTGGTGCCACTCGTCCGTGGCCGCGTAGGCGGAGGCGATCACGAGCGCCACGAGCGCCGCCCGGCGATCGTCCATGCGCGTGCGGAGCGCGCGCCAGAGCAGGAAGCAGAGCAGCCCGTACTCCGCGAAGTGCACGATCTTCCGGAGCACCAGGTCCCACGTTCCGAGCCCGGAGCTCAGGTCCGGCTGGGCCGAGAAGAAGAAGATGAGCGCCATCAGCGCGACCGGGGGGAGCCAGAGGCCCACGCCGCGATTGAGGGACATGCGCATACCGTAGAGTGGGGCGCCGGTGCTGGTCATCACCACGAAGTCCCCGTACGCGGTCCGCGCGCTGGCGGAGCTGGCCCGGCGCGGGCGCGGGGCGCCGGTGCCGATCGGCGAGATCGCCAGGGCCCGCGACATCCCGGTCCAGTTCCTCGAGGGCCTGTTCGCGACCCTGCGCCGCGCCGGGATCCTCCAGAGCCAGCGCGGCGTCAAGGGCGGCTACAACTTCGCCCGCCCGCCCGCCGACGTGACCGTGCTCGAGATCGTGGAGCTGCTGGAGGGCGAGCTGGGCGCCGACGCGGCGGACTCCGGCCCGATCTGGACCGAGGCGGTCGAAGCCGTGCGCACCGTGCTGGCGGGCACGACGATCGCCGAGCTGGCGGAGCGCGAGGCCCAGGCGGCCGGCGCGCAGATGTACTACATCTAACAGCGGGTCGATGGTAGAGCGGAATTCCGCTTGCCGCAAAGCGGAAGCTGGGGGCCGCTGAAACCGCTGGGATACGGGTGGAACTGCAGCGCGACTGCAGCGCACCCGGGCGCCGGAGAGTGTCGCGCGTACCTTGGAACGATGCATGGTCATGGCCGAGTTCATGAAGGCCCGTGAGCCCGACGCCATCGCGATCAATCAGCGCATCATCGAGGCGGCCATGAGTTCATGGAGCCGTCACCGCAAGAACCGCGAGGGCGAGATCGCGAGCTGCTCGTGCCGGCCAGGGCCGCGACGCCGTACCGAGATCGAGCACCGATGAGCTCGGCCAGCTCCGCACGCGCTCAAGCGGCTGGTCGGCAGGGCATCCCGTCTTCGCCGCCCGATGTCGATCTGCCCGCCCGAGGGCACTTGCCGCTACAGGGTCCAGACCCCGATGGGGGGTCTCCCGGGCACACGCCGAAGTGACCGAGGAGCACGCCGCCGCAACTCGAGGAACAGGAGAGCGCGATGCCTGGCCCGCCGGCCATCCGACTCAACCCGTGCCCAACCCGTCCGTCGCACATGCCGAGCGTGAGCTCTACGGCCGCGGCTGGGAACCGCGGTGAACCCACGGTCCGGGCATGCGGAACGCGGGTCCCACAGTCAGCCGTCGCAGGACGGCCGGGTCCCCGCTTCCTAGGGTTACCCCGCCCGGGCGGACCCAACGTCCTAAGTGCCGGGGCCTTGGAGGCCCGTGTTCCGGGCTCGCAGGCCTCGGAAACAGCGGCCTGCACGATCTCCACGTTCTCCTGCGACATCGCCTACTCCGACAGCCCCAGGGTTTCGAGGGCCTCCGCGTGATCCCAGAAGTACTCCTGGTAGACGACCTTGCCCTTGCGCACCATAAGGACGTTTGTGACCTCCAGGTTCACCTCCGGGCCCTGGCCTGCGACACGCCAGATGTGTCTCACGACAACTCGGTCGCCGGCGTCGATGAAGTCGCTGATCGGTTCCACTACGTCGGCGTTCCAGGCTTCGCGGACGTGCTCCCACTCGCGCATGACCGCCTCCCTGCCAACGAATGGCCCCGGCTCCGGCCAACCCTCCGGTGGTCGCATGACGACGTCGGGGTCGTACAGATCACGAAAGGCATCCATGTCCCCCGCGTTCCACGTCTCGTATACGGCTCGCACGACCTCCACGTTCTCCTGCGACATCGCCTACTCCGACAGCCCGACGGCTTCGAGGGCTTCCGCATGACTGGGGAAATCCCGGAAGCGGACGAGTTTGCCGTCGCGATAGGTGGCCCGCTGGGCAAGCTCGCCACTGAATTTCAACCGGGTGCTCGCTCCGTCCAACTTCAGCTCCCCGAGGGCGAGCACGGATTCCCCGAGGTCGCGAATGTCGTCGAAGCGAACCCTGAGTCGCGCGTCGCCCTTGAAGGTCTCCCAAGCCTGCCGGGCTCCGGCATGGCCGCGAAACGTCTCCATCAAGGCGAACCATTCGAGGTCCGGATCGAACTGGTCGATCCACGTCTCGAAATCGTTGCGGTTCCAAGCGTCGACGCCCCGCTTGAACGATTCGACGTTCTCTTGCGACATCGCCCGCCGAGTATCCCGCCTAGGCGCGAGGTCTCCGGTCGGCTGCCCTACGGCGCGTCAGGGCTCGTCATGGATGATCACGACGTCGGAGGCACTCGGGGTGCCTTGCTGCCCGATCTCTTCGAAGGTGAAGCTGGAGCAGTTCGGCGGGTTAGTGGGCGCTTGGCGGAAGGCGTAGCTATCCGGTCCGTCCTGGACGGCATACAGGAGGGACGAACCGGCGTCGGCCGTACCGACGATGGCGCGGTTGTTCGAGACCTTGAGGCACGTCACATCAGAAAACACCACGAAGGTCCCACCCGAGCTGAATCTGACCTCTCCCCTCGCGTTTTCGCCCGCCGGTCCGCTTCGGGCCCTGAACCGCCTCCCCGAGGCTGCTTGCGGGACATAGAAGTTCCCCTGGACGTAGTCACCCGCGAATGGGGGCGTGCTGAACGTGCGGGTCTGAGCACAGACCAGAGATGGCCGATTGTTGTCATAGCCGCAGAGCCGGAACGAGTACTGCGTGGCGACGAACAGCTTGGTGACCTTCTCGGAGAACGGCCCGCTTACCCCGGCCGGCCACGACACGTCCGGGGTCAAATCACCGAGGTCCCGGTCCGCCCAGTACTCAAACCGGGTCGTGGCCGGACCCTTGTTGGCCGTACCACGCGCGTTCAGCGTGGCGCTGTCCTCACCGATGTCGGTAGCAGGCTCCGTCGAGCCATAACACCCCCCGGCCAGGACTGCTCCAACGACCACAACGACCAACAGCGACCGGCTCACCAGGCACCCCCTTCGGCCGAGTCCAGCACGCTAGGCCTTCGCTCCTCGCTGCACGAAGCTCACGCATTGCCCTTGGTTCTTGAAACCGGGGAAGCTCTGCCAGCCGCCGGCCTTGCACTGGTCCTGGGAGGTGGGGAGTGCAGGGGCAGGAGCAACGATGAAGGTTCCATTGCTTGCCTCGCTGTAGCCCAGGTTCGGCGACAACGGGAACGCGCACTGCGACGGTGCGCTTGCGACCGGCGTGAAGGCGACGAAGTCTTCAAGTCCCGAATTCGGCACAGACGAGTAGTCCGCAATGTCGATCAGCGCGGCGGACACGCCGCCAGGCAGCGCTCGATCGAGACGTACCCCAACGGTGGCCAGCGCACCCTTGACGCTGACACACGTGACCGTGCCGGTCACCTCGCCGTCCGGCGTCGCGATAAGGACGGTCCCGGCCGGGCTTTGACCGACCGGCCCGCTTCGCGCGTCGATACTCAGGCGCACTCGCGGGCTCCCGAGCACCTGAAACAGAACGATGTCGGCCGCGCCGGTAACCGAGCCCCCAGGGACAGGCGGCTCAGCACAGGGGTTCGCGAGGCTCGCTTCGAAGCCGGGCTCCCCGGGGTCTTGCGTGAAGTCCCCGTCGACGTCGTGGTAGCCGCTCACCGTAACGAGGCCGAGCGGACTACTCCCTGCGAAATCTATTCGAAACTCTCCATTCTCATCGGCACGCAGGAAGGCAGGCCCGAGAACGCCCCCGGAAGACGTGATTCTGCCTTCGAAGCGAGCTCCAGGCGGAAGGCCACTGATAACGACGGAGACTCCGTACGGCGTAGTGGGGCTGTCGCAGTCCGGCGTGATCGTCACGGTCGGAGCGGCGACCGCCGCAGCCGGTACCGCGCCGAAAACGGCCACCGCGCCAAGCACCGTAAGCAGAGCTCTCCACATCGGGCACCCCTTTCGGCCGGGTCCAGTGCCCTGTACAGCGTGGCCTACCAGCACCAGCCACCCGAAGCAAGGGGCCCAAAGGGCGAGGAGATCCCCACAACCCCAACCCAGGTGGGGGGACCCCCAAACCGCCCTGGCACAGGGATCGGCGAGAACAGCTTCCGCGCGCGCCGGGAGTGTGAATAGGTAATGCAGGAGAACATCAACTTCAGGGCGTCCCCGGTGCTGGTGGCCCGTATCGACGGGTTGGCGGAGGCCCGGAAGGTGTCACGTTCGGCTGCGATCAAGGCGGCGATCGTCGAGGCCACGGTGCCCGAGCACGCGACGGCCGTCGCCGATGAGCACGAGATGCTCGTGCTGCTCAGCGAGGCGGCTCGTGGCGGCAGCGTGTCCGCCATGAAGGTGTTGTTGGCCCATCACCGGCTGCCGCGGCCTGCTGCCGTGGATCCGATCTTTCAGGAGCTCGAAGAGCTCGCTGACCGGCGCGTGGGGTCGCCTAGAAGAGGCGGATCAGGATGTTGACCAGCACGGTCAGCGTGAGCGACCGGAGCAGGGACGTCACCAGGCAGCCGGGCATGAAGCGGAACTGAGCCCGCTCGCCCGGCCGCTTGGTGAAGAGGAACATGGGTCTACTGGCTAGCTGTTGGCGAGTTCGCGCTCGGTGGCCTGCAGGACGCCAGCACGGTTCTTGTGCTTGCGCTCGTAGCTGCGAGCGGCCTTGATGCGTGTCTCGTCGCCCTCTCCGAGCACGGCACGGACCTCGTCTACACCGAGTTTCGTCGTATCCACGGAGCTGTCGAGCGCCCCGATCTCATCCTCGCTCGTGGCGGGCCTTCCCCTGCAGCGGAGTCATCCGACCGGAGTGGTCACTGAGTAGCTTTGGGGAGCCACGACATTGCAGACCTTTGACGACTTGAAGGTGTGCGTGGACGGCGCCCTAAAGCGGGTGTACGGTGGACACAAGGCTAAGGAGGACGGCGTCAGGGGAAGCGAGCGACTTGTAGGGGTGCCTGTGCGGGCATTTGCGCCGCTCTTCTTCGTGCTGCTGGTCGCGCTGTCCTTGGCCTCGCCCGCCGGCGCGGCGACTCTGCCCGCCGGCTTTTCCGAGAGAACGGTGTTCAGCGGGCTGACCCAGCCCACCGCCGTGCGCTTCTCGGGCGACGGTCGCGTGTTCGTGGCGGAGAAGAGCGGCTTGATCAAGGAGTTCGAGAGCCTCACGGACACGACGCCGCGGGTGTACGCGGATCTGCGCACCAAGGTCCACGACTACTGGGACCGCGGGCTGCTCGGTCTTGCGCTGGACCCGAGCTTCCCCACCAGGAACGTCATCTACGCGCTCTACACGCACGACGCGCCGATCGGAGGGACCGCTCCGGTCTACAACGACACGTGCGGCGATCCGACTGGGGCGGGCTGCAAGGTGAGCGGGCGACTGTCGCGCATCCTGTCCGATGGGTCGGAGCAGGTGATGATCGAGGACTGGTGCCAGCAGTACCCCAGCCATTCGATTGGCTCCCTCGCCTTCGGACCGGACGGCAAGCTGTACGTCAGCGGCGGTGATGGCGCGAGCTTCAACTGGGTGGACTACGGGCAGGGCGGCGGCGTGATCAACCGCTGCGTCGACCCTGCGAACGAGGGCGGTGCTCTGCGCAGCCAGGACCGGCGGACATCAACGGATCCCACCACGCTCGACGGTGCGCTGCTGCGCGTGGACCCCGAGACGGGCGCCGGCTCCGCTGGGAACCCGTTCGAGAGCAGCACGGACGCGAACTCCAGGCGCATCATCGCACTCGGGCTGCGTAATCCCTTCCGGATGACCTTCCGGCCGGGAACCAGAGAGCTGTGGGTCGGCGACGTCGGCTGGAACGAGTGGGAGGAGATCAACAGAGCGGCCGACGCAGGCGACGCCGCCGCCGAGAACTTCGGCTGGCCGTGTTACGAGGGCACCGGCCGGCAGCCCGGCTATGACAGCCAGAACCTCCCCATCTGCGAGACGATCTACGGACAAAGCACTTCCACCTCCCCGCCGTACTTCACGTACAAGCACTCCGATCACGTCATCCCCAGCGAGTCCTGCCCCGTGGGAGGGTCTTCGACCTCCGGGCTGGCCTTCGCCCCCGCACCGGCGGGCCCTATCCCGGGGAGTACCAGGGGACGCTGTTTTTCTCGGACTACACCCGAAAGTGCATCTGGGCGATGGAGAAGGGCGGGACAGCTCTGCCGAGCCCCTCGAACATCAAAGGGTTCGTCGGCGGTGCCGCAAACCCCGTGGACCTGCAGATAGGGCCCGAAGGCAACCTGTACTACGTCGATCTCGGCGGCGGCACGATCCGCCGGATCGAGTACACGGCCGGCGTGAACCAGCCGCCGGTCGCGGTCGCGCAGGCAACTCCCACGAGCGGTGACATCGGCCTGACCGTCAACTTCGACGGCTCGGGCTCGAGCGATCCGAACGGAGACCCGCTGACCTATGCCTGGGACCTCGACGGTGACGGTGCCTTCGACGACTCGACGGCGGTCAGGCCGAGCTGGACCTACAACGCAGCCGGCAACTACCGCGTCTCGTTGCGCGTGAGCGACGGCCGGGGCGGGACGGCAATCGACGCGGTGACGATCGGGGTCGGGCGTCCGCAGGTGACGATCCAGGCGCCGACAGCCAGCCTCCGCTGGAGGGTGAGCGACACCGTGTCCTTCTCGGGCTCGGCGAGGGACAGCCAGGGCGTCACCATCCCGGCGTCGAATCTGACCTGGAGACTCGTGCTTAAGCACGGAGCGTGCCCCGACTGCCACGAGCACTTCCTCCAGACCTATAGCGGCGTGGCGACAGGGAGCTTCACCACCCCCGACCACGACTACCCGTCCGAGCTCGAGCTCAGCCTCACGGCCACCGATGCTCGCGGTCTGAGCAATACCGCGAGCGTCCGGCTGCTCCCGGCGACGACCACGTTGATGTTCGCGACGAACCCGACGGGGCTGACGCTCACGTTCAACGGCTCGAACGCCAAGGCGCCATTCTCGCGGACAGTCATCGTGAACTCGAGAAACTCGTTCAGCGCGCCGACGCCTCAGAACGTGAAGGGCAAGCAGGTGTTCCGCTCCTGGTCGGATGGAGTCACGACCGCCACCCACCCGCAGATCACGGCGCCGCCAAGCACGCTCACCTACACCGCGACGTTCACCAAGCGCTGATAGAGACCCCAGGGCTGGGTTCCTGTAGCGCGCTAGCCGCGCACGAAAAAGCCACTGGACGCAGCGAGCCTCGGGCTCGAAGAGAGCATTCGTAGATCGTCTCCGGCGCCCGTCCTCCGAGCCGATCTCGAAGCCCTGCGCCGCTGGCCGAGTGCGGTTACAGGCCGACGTGTGGTCTCCACGTGCTCCTGCGACATCGGCTACTCCGACAGCCCCACGGCTTCGAGGGCCTGTTGCTCGTCGTAGAACTCTTGGTAGGGGACGATCTTCCCTGCTCGGAACGTGAGCACGAAGTGGTTACGGGCACTGACCCGCGGCCCGACGCTTGCCGACGCCGCCGCCAACTGGCTCGACGCCGCTCGCGCGGGGATCGTGCGCAACCGCTCCGGAGAGGCTTACAAGCCTGCGGCGCTCCGCGGCTACCGGCAGAACCTCGACCGGCGGGTGTTGCCCGAGTTGGGGCGCGAGCGGCTGCGCGAGCTGACGCTTCCACAGCTGCAGCGGTTCGTGGACGGGCTCGCCGCCGACGGCCTGGCCCCGGCAACAATCACCGCCACCATGACGCCGCTGAGGGCGATCTACAGGCGCGCCCGCCAGCTGGGCGAGGTGCAGGCAAACCCCACCTCGGGGCTGTCGGTGCCGTCGATCAACCGGCGCCAGACCCGCTTCGCCACCGTGGAGCAGATCGAGGCGTTGCTCTCGCGGCTCGACAGTCCGAAGGACCGGGCGCTGTGGGCGACCGCCCTCTACGCCGGGCTGCGCCGGGGTGAACTGCAGGCGCTCCATCGCGGGGACGTGGACCTAGCAACAGGGGTGATCCGCGTCGAGCGCGGCTGGGACCAGTGCGAGGGGGAGGTGCCGCCGAAATCGAAGCTGGGGAGGCGCAGGGTGCCGATCCCTGACGCGCTGCGCGACCGGCTGCTGGAACC